>NZ_WUEG01000014.1 GCF_010468565.1 Allomuricauda sp. TY007 | reverse complement strand
TTAACAAAAAAAGCACTTAGACTTTTTACAGATAGATCTAATCTAAAGGTGGGTCACTTTGGCCCGGCGGGGGTGGGTCACTTTCGTCCGGCCAGCTATGGTCACTTTAACCCGGCGAGGGTGGTATACTATGTCCGGCGTTTCCACTTTATGAGAGGATAGGAGAAAATGATAAAAAAGTCCATTTCAATAGCAAATACAGTGCCTTGAAAAACGAAATTGTTAACGACCCCTCCCTACCCCTTTCCGTTCCAAATAAAATATACAAACCTGACATTCTCGTTCAAAAGGCAAAATCCGACCTTGCAACTTCGAACTTTCAACCCAACCATCAATATCAAGATATAATCCATACAACCAAAGGAAACTTAAACATTGAGGTTTCAAAAAAGATGGTTCCCAGGGCACTAAGGTTCATGAATTCCTTGATCAAATTACTTAGGAAAAGAGGTCATGCCATTGAAATTGATGGATATAGCACTTATGCCATAGTATTTGACGAAAAAATCAATATACGCTGTCGTGAAAAATCAAAAAGAGTGCTTGTCAAAAAAGAGCGATGGACAAATTATGAATACCAAGCAAGCGGTATTTTAATGTTAAAAATGGAAGCAGATTACATCTTGAGAAAAGATTGGGCAGACAGTAAAAATGAACTTTTGGAGGAACAACTCGCCAAAATACTGACCAAACTAGAGTTGACGGCCAAACAGTTGAAAAAAGAAAGAATCGAAGCAGAAGAATGGCAAAGGAGGTACCAAGAAGAACAAAAAATCAAACAGGAACTTCAAGACCGGAAGGACAAAGAACTTCAATCCCTGAAATCACTTTTCAAGGACATGAAAAGACATGAGATGACCGTTAGGCTCAGAAGTTATGTCCAAGAATTCAAAAGCCACAAGGAATCCAACGATGAACTGACCGAGGATATATTGCTTTGGCTGGAATGGGCCAATGAGAAGATCGAATGGTTCGACCCTATGATCGAAAGGGAAGTTCCTTTGTTGGAAGGTATCGAACGAAATTCCCTTGTGGAAACCGAAACAAAAAGATCAAGTCTGTTTTATCCCTAAACCAACTATCAGAAAAAGTTTCTGGAAAAATAAATTGCCTTGGCCAAAATAAATAATCAAAATCAACTAAAAGAAGGCAAGGGAAAGAGCTAAAATTAAATTTGACGCCCTTTGAATTAGTATGTAAAAAGATCTAGTGTCGACAGTAAAAAAAGGCCAATGTTTTACCTATGTTGTACCAATACAAAAAAAGCCCCTCAAAATTGAGGAGCTTTTAACGTAAGTTTCAGAAAACTTAAAAGTGCGGGTAAAGGGAGTCGAACCCCCACGCCTTGCGGCACCAGATCCTAAGTCTGGCGTGTCTACCAATTCCACCATACCCGCATTTAACAATATTTTAAGAGCTTAGACTTGACTAGATCCTAAGTCTAGCGTGTCTACCAATTCCACCACACCCGCGAAATGGAGTGCAAATATAAATCAATTTTCCGATTTGCAAATCCACTGCCCCGAAAAACTTGTTTTTTGTACTTTTAGGGTCCTTTTTAATTCATATATGAAAGACATACATAATTACATCAGCACCAACAAGGACAGATTTATCAACGAGTTGATCGACCTCTTAAAAATCCCCTCCATTAGTGCCGATAAGGCATACGCCAAGGATGTTTTGGAAGCCGCTAAAGCTGTAAAAAAATCTTTGGACGAAGCAGGTTGCGAAAACACCGAAATTTGCGAAACCAATGGGTATCCCGTGGTGTATGCCGACAAAATCATCGACCCAAACCTGCCAACAGTGTTGGTTTACGGCCATTACGATGTGCAACCCCCAGACCCTATAAACCTTTGGGATTCCCCTCCTTTTGAACCCGTGATCAAAAAAACCGAACTACACCCAGATGGTGCCATTTTTGCCCGTGGGGCCTGTGACGATAAAGGCCAGTTTTTTATGCACGTAAAGGCGGTGGAATATATGATAAAAAATGACTCACTGCCCTGCAACGTAAAGTTCATGATCGAAGGCGAGGAAGAAATAGGAAGTGATAATTTGGAAGATTTCCTAAAGGAAAACAGCGAAAAATTCAAAAACGATATCATCTTGATCTCCGATACTGGAATGATCAGCAACGATACTCCTTCCATAACAACAGGCCTACGCGGACTTAGTTATGTTGAAGTGGAAGTGACCGGAGCGAACAGGGACTTGCATTCGGGAATTTACGGAGGTGCAGCACCCAACCCCATCAATGTGTTGTCCAAAATGATAGCTCAACTACATGATGAAAACAACCATATCACCATTCCGGGGTTCTATGACAAGGTTGAAATCATATCTGATGAGGAACGGGCAGAAATGGCCAAAGCACCATTTGATTTGGAAGCTTATAAAAAATCCTTGGACATTGATGATGTTCATGGAGAAAAGGGATATTCCACACCGGAACGTTTTGGAATACGACCAACCTTGGATGTGAACGGTATTTGGGGAGGTTACACAGGTGAGGGTGCAAAAACCGTAATTGCCAGTAAGGCCTACGCCAAAATTTCCATGCGATTGGTTCCAGACCAAGATTGGCACGAGATTACGGATTTATTCACCAAGCATTTTGAGTCACTGGCACCAAAAAGTGTCAAAGTAAAGGTTACCCCGCACCATGGAGGACAAGCCTATGTTACGCCGATAGATAGTGATGGCTACCAAGCGGCCTCGAAAGCCATGGAAACCACATTTGGCAAAACGCCCGTTCCACAAAGAACCGGAGGAAGTATTCCCATTGTGGCCCTTTTTGAAAATGTTTTTGATAGCAAGACCATTCTTTTGGGCTTTGGGTTGGACAGCGATGCCATCCACTCCCCCAACGAGCATTTTGGGGTCTGGAACTTTTTAAAGGGCATTGAAACCATACCTTACTTCTACAAATATTATACGGAGATGAAGGCCTAAAGTTTTTTAACGTATTTGGTAATGATCACAATTTGTTGACCATCTACCTTGCCTTCAATATATTCGGCATTTTCGTGATCCAGGGAAATCCGTCGCACGGCGGTTCCCTGTTTTGCGACCATGCTGGAACCTTTAACTTTTAAGTCTTTTACCAGTACAACACTGTCGCCATTTTCCAAGATATTGCCGTTTACATCTCGGTGGATTATTTTTTCACTCTCCTCTTCTCCTTCACCCGTAGCTTTGGCCCACTCCAATGTTTCTTCTTCCAAATACATCATATCCAAAAGATCTTGGGGCCATCCTTCGGATTTTAATCTGTTCAGCATACGCCAAGCCACAACTTTAACCGCATCGTGCTCGCTCCACATACTATCGTTCAAACATCTCCAGTGGTTGGAATCCACATTATCAGGATTTTCTATTTGATCGATACAAGTGGCACAGCCCAGAAGACTACCGTCCACCCCTCCTGTGGAAATTGGAGGAACTTCATATACCTGTAAATTTTCTATTGCCCCGCATAATTCGCAAGTATTTCCACTTCTGTTTTGTAAGTCCTCCAATAATCCCATGATATTCAAATTTGAAGGCAAACTTAACATTTTAGGATATTATAATGACTTCTTATCATGATAAATAAACTCTACATTTGTAGAATTAAAATTTATATTCTATGTTTGTAGAACAGTAGTTGTAAAAAACTTGAAAATGCAGTTATCTAAATCCGAAGAGGAGTTAATGAATATAGTTTGGAAATTGAAAAAGGCCTATATGAAGGACATATTGGATGCCTACCCCGAACCGAAACCAGCGACCACAACAGTGGCAACGCTTTTAAAGCGTGTAGCGGACAAAGGCTTTATAGCCTACAATAGCGTTGGTAGAAGCAGGGAATACTATCCCTTGGTAAAGAAGAAGGATTATTTTTCGAAACACGTGAACGGGCTTATAAAAAATTTCTTTAACGACAGTGCTAGCCAATTCGCCTCATTTTTCACCAAAGAGACCAACTTGAGCAAAAGTGAGTTGGAAGAATTGAAAAAGTTGATCGACAACGAAATCAAAAAGAAGTAATGATGTTGACCTTCCTTTTAAAATCGACTGCCTGCATGGCCATATTCATGGTCTTCTACAAATTGGTGCTGGAAAAAGAGAGCATACACCATTTTAAACGATTCTTTCTTTTGGGAGCATTACTGGCATCTTTTATAATTCCCAATCTGGTTTTTATCGAATATATTGATGCCGTTGAACCCACCATCAATTCAATTACTCCTAGCACTGACCCTATTTCTGATGCCGTTGTTGCACAAACCATCCCACAGACTTCATTTTTTGACTGGCAACTTATGTTGTGGCTCATTTATGGATTGGGAGTTATTGGATTCGGACTTCGCTTTATTGCAAATCTGTTCCGAATACGTTTACGCATCAAAAAGAACCCCAAGTTCAAGGAAAATTTTGTGACCAAGGTGCTTTTGAATCAATCACTACCCCCACATACATTTTTGAACTACGTCTTTTTAAACCAAAAACAACACGAGGAAAACAGTATTCCACAGGAAGTTCTATTGCACGAGGAGACCCACGCCATTCAGCGGCACAGTTTGGATATCATTTTTATCGAACTGGCTCAAGTTGTGTTTTGGTTTAACCCTTTCATCTATTTTTTTAAATCATCCATCAAGCTAAACCATGAATTTTTGGCGGATAAAGCCGTAGTCAACAAAAACAAAGAATATTCACATTATCAAAACACCATCTTGTCGTACTTATCATACGATATTGAAACACATCAGTCAATCGGCATTGCAAATGCCATAAATTATTCATCAATCAAAAAACGTTTTACAGTCATGAAAACAAACACATCCAAAAAATCATTTGTATTCAGGAGTCTTTTGCTTCTGCCCCTTACGGCCCTATTGTTATTTGGGTTTAGTGAACATCGTCAAATTAAAAGAGAGGTTGCTGCCGACCATATCATCACCATGGAACTTTTGAGCAATGAAACTGTACAAATCCAGAATGACATTGTCCAGTTTAACGAAGTTGCCCAAGTTTTGAATAAAGAGTACCTATCTACTTATGACTTTGAAATAGCCAAGGTGGAAATCACTGCTGACCAATCTGTACATCTCAACACTATAAATGATTTGTCCAAAGAAATAAGAACCACTGGCATTGATTTAATCGAGGTATTTGCCAATGAGGTCATCATGGAAAAAAATCAGTTTAAGGAAAAGATTCCTATCACTCCAACCACAACCAAGTTACATGCCAACAGGATGACAATGGTTGAAAATAACGCACAATTCCAGCAACAAAGCGCTACCCGAGAGGAAATGAAAGAGTACAATACTTTGGCCAAAAAGTACAATGAAATGGACCGAAACCACATGACAATTAAAAAGAGTGAGGTGATACGCTTAAAAGAAATCTATGGTAAAATGTCCGAGAAACAACGTGCGGATGCCGAACCCTTTCCTGATTTCCCACCTCCTCCGCCGGCACCACCAGCTCCCGGAGCCACAAAACCTCCAATGCCTCCTTCAGCCATTACAAACGTAAAAGACATAAAATCTATAGTGCCACCCGGTCCAGCAGCACCTCCTGTACCACCAAAACCAGTGGAGCACATCAAGAAAATGGCAGCTAAGGGAGCAACATTTATGTTCAATGGAAAAGAAATAACCGCTAAAAAGGCCATTGAGATTATGGAAAACAATAACAAAATAAATATAGATTCAAGAGGCTCCAAGGATAAAAAGCCAATCGTAAGACTTTCGGTGGACCCCATTGAAATAGATAACTAGATGTTCATCCCATACAATGTTAAAAGCCCCTTAATTGGGGCTTTTTATGTAACAAATCCATAAAAATTGCGTTCTAATAATCTATCAATCAAAGAGAACACTTTATGTTACAACGCTTTTTCATCTTCTGCTCGGGTGCGGACACCCAAATCCTAGAGACTTGTTCCAATGGGGAACGCAACAAATACGCCGGCATCGGTGCCACCGTATTCTTTACCGCAGTAATGGCTTTTATTGCATCGGGCTATGCCCTTTACACGGTTTTTGACAATATTTACACTTCCATTTTCTTCGGATTGATATGGGGCTTGCTCATTTTCAACTTGGACCGATACATTGTTTCCACCATTAAAAAACGTGACAATTTTAAAGGGGAACTGCTTCAAGCAGCTCCTCGAATCGTCTTGGCTCTGATCATCGCCGTAGTGATTTCCAAACCGTTGGAGATGAAGATTTTTGAGAAAGAAATCAACCAAGTGCTCTTGGAGGAGAAAAATGCCATGACCTTGGACAACAAGGAACAATTGGCGCTCCAGTACACCCCGAAAGTTGAAAGCCTTAACCAAGACATTGCCAACCTGAAGAATGAGGTTGCGACCAAAGAGGCAGAGACCAACGCCCTTTACGATACCTATATTTCCGAGGCCGAAGGCACTGCTGGCACAGGATTGTTGGGTAAAGGCCCAGTATACAAGGAAAAACGCGAAAAACACGACGCAGCATTAGCTGAACTCAATGCCTTGAAAGAAACAAACAGCGATAAAATTGAAAACATCGAAGCACAGATTGCCGCCCTCCGAACCGATTACGATACCGCAGTTGCCAATTCCCAACCCATTATTGATGGCTTTGACGGATTGATGGCTCGCATCAATGCTTTGGGCAAATTGCCGTGGTTTCCATCATTCTTTATCTTTTTATTGTTCTTGGCCATCGAGACAGCTCCCATCATTGCCAAATTATTGGCCCCAAAGGGCGAATACGATTATAAATTTGAAGAGCAGGAAAGTGTAGTGGCTACATGGGTGACCCAAAAAGTGGAGCAGCGTAAATTATTATTGTCTACCGATGGGGAAATCAATCAGCAGATCTATGCAGACATAAAAAACGAGGAAGAACTATACCGCTACAAAAAGCAAAAAGCAGAGGAGTTGTTGCGCTTACAAGCCGATTCCTTCCACAACGTACAGGTAAAGGGGCTTTAGTCAACAATTCCCATATTTTTTAATAAGAAAGAGGCATTCATATTCTGGCAAACCCCTTCTTTGAACTTATAATCGAAGAATAATTCGCCGTTTACGATCTGTGCATCAAAATAGCGGTTTTCCACTTCGGGAAGTTCGTCGGCAAGGGTACAAAGGCTTAAATCGTGTGTGGCCACCATTCCCGTGGACCCATTTTTTACCAAACGCTCCACAAATTTTTTGGAACCTTCAGCCTTGTCCACGCTATTGGTGCCTTTTAGGATTTCGTCCAGAATCACGAAGCAATCTTCTTTCTCCAACTCTTCAACTATGTATTTCAAGCGTTTGAGCTCCGCATAAAAATAGGAAGTCTCGTCCGCCAAAGAATCCGAGGAACGCATACTGGTCAACAAGCGAACAGGATTGTATTGTACTTCTTTTCCTTTAACAGGTAATCCCATATTCGCCATCACGATCTGCAGGCCCACGGCACGTAAAAAAGTACTTTTACCAGCCATATTGGCTCCAGTAACTATACAGAAACGTCCTTTTCCTATCTTAAAATCATTCAAGATATTTTTTTCAGGGTCTACCAAAGGATGCCCGGTCTCCTTTGCACTTATCACGATATCCCCCTGCACTAAACTTGGATAGGTATGATCGGGATGATTAAAGGCATAAGTTCCCAAGGTGATGTAGGCATCAAACTGGGCAATGGCAGCAAACCATCCTTCCACCGCTCCCCCATAGGTTGAAATCCAAGATTCAACAGCATGGGCATAATAAACACTGTACAGACCAAGACCTTGGGCAAAAAATGAAACAATCAAATTGAATTGTTGTTCAAGCATGGTCGTACTTTGGGAGAAACGTTTCAGTATTTTTGAGGTCTTCTCGCCTTTTACCTCTAATTTCTTCTGAAGTTCTTGAAGCAATTCCGAGTTGAAGGTATGCTCTTCCAATTCAGAAATCAACCGTTGATGCTGTTGGATGGTTTCCTGCGCTTCGGACACCCTTGTGGTGAATGCAATGATGTTCTTTGCATAGCGACCAACAATCCCCAAACCTAAAACATACCAAAAAAGTATCAAGCTTTCTGGCACCTGACCCATAAAAGCCAAAGTGATTAACAAAATTGACAACAAGGCAAAAATCGGAGGAACGATTCTCGCCCACTTGGGCATGAACGATTTGTGGTTTTTCATCCAGTCAGAGACCACATCGGGCGATATTTTGGGTTGGGTCTCCCCAGCCAATGCTGAAAAATGTTGCCGCCACTCGGGCAAATTAGCTAACTCTTGAATCGCGGCTTGTTTTTGGGCGATATCCTTTGGATATCCGTCCAATAATAGTCCAGAAAACACTTCTCTTCCTTGCTGCAAAGTGGTCCGGTTGGCATACTGATAAAAAGAACCCCTACCAAACAAATCCAAATCCTGTGCATACGGATGGTCGGGTTTCAAAAATTCCTTTCCATCAGGCAAATGGTGAAACCTTCGGGCCAAAATATCCAATTCCGTGCCATTGATGGCAATGAGTCGTTGCAAGTATTCCTTGTGCCGTTTTACATTGCTAAAACGGGTAACCAGATATAAGAAAAGTACAATACACAAAGGCAACAATACAAAAATGGCCGTTGTGCCCCACAAAAAATAAATCCCGAGTGCCAACGCCACAAAAACAGCTAATCGCAAGGTGGCCAATAGACCCAATTTCTTTTTAATCTGTTGAAGTTCTTGTTGGTGTTTTTCTCGCTGAGAAGTGTAAAAACCTTGTAAATCCTGCATCTAATATCAGCCTAAATTTTGTAGCTCTTGTTGAAGTTTTTTGGTGAGACTGGCCACGACCAGATCATACGAATGATCGATAAGTTCCTTGACCAACATTGGGGGCAATTGCTCTATAAAAAGTGTATTCCAATGCGTTTTGCTCATGTGGTAGCCCGGATTGATGGCTCCATCATATTCCTCTCGAAGTTCCACCGCGCGTTCGGGGTCGCATTTTAAATTGCATTGTGATGGTAGTCGTTCCAAAGGAACCAAAGCGAACATTTTGCCCATTACCTTGAACACCAAAGTGCTTTCATCAAAAGGAAATTCTTCGGTCACTCCTTTTTTGGATATGCAAAGCCCCCTAAGCTCCTCTACATTCATTGCTTGATGCCCTGAGAGTCATAAACGATAACTTTCTCCCAAAGGTCCTCGCACTCTTCAATAAATACCTTGTGCGGTGCTTCATCTTGATAAGCAGCCTGATCTTCGGCAGATTCAAAAGATAAAATCAAGGAGTAGGTAAAAGAATCGTCCACCACGTCGCGAATCGCCTTTGGCGGTTTCCCAATAAACTTTGTTTTCGCATATTGGGAATTGTTCAAAAATTTGGTCAAAGAAGCCTCAAAAGTAGCTCTCGCCTCTTGACTATCTGGATTCTTGAACCAAAAATATACCACGTGGGCAAATGTGTGGTCAAAATTATTCATATCGTTTTTGTTTTCTACACAACTGGAGGCCAATACACCTACCAAAAGCAAGGTTATGATTTTTGTTTTCATGTTATTCTTCTATAAATTGTTTTTCCCTGTTCGATATTTCCAAGGCGGAATAATCCAATGTCCACCCAATGGTCTCTACGATTTTCTCCACGACCAAAACGGCCTGCAAGGCTTCATTTTTTGCGGTTTCCATTAACCCACTCTCTGGTATTTTCTGTTTGATATGCTCCTTGGCCTCTTGATTGAGATTGGTTAAATCCGTGGGCGAAAAGCTGTTGAAGATACCATTTTTAATGTCATAAAATTGTAGGTCGGGCTCTATGGACAATACTTCTGGCTCTGGAAAATGGCTTAGAATGATTTTCTTTTTGTCGTTTTCAGCCTTCATATCCAGTTTGTTCAGATCGTAACCGATGTGTGCTTTTGCTTTGATAATGATCAATGCCTTTTTCTTACTTCGGAACAGGCTCATAAAGCTGTCCTTGGTATTCTCGTAATGATAAATCTCTGCAAAATCCCCTTCAACGGAAACGAGTTTGCACACGCTGCGTATCTTGTTCAGGATTACGGTGGATTGTTCTTCGGTAATTTCTTTGTTCCTTTTTTTTCGGAACAGGGAAAAGAGCCAATACATAAGTATTGCACCCAAAATCAACCCTAAAACAATATCTACAACTTCACCCATGTTACTTTCCTATTTCACCCAAATGGGTAAACTTGAATCCTGTTTCATACTTTAATCCGTAACCGAACATTCGGTCCAAAGCGGAGTGTGAAAATATAATTATTCCGCATAGTTTTAAAATTGGCATATCCAAAAAACTTGCGCCGACAATATAAAGCAATATTCCAATTCCTTTGTGGTGAAAAATGTTATAAACCAAGGCTCCAGTTTTGTTTCCAAAAAGATAACCAAACATTCCTATATCAGGAGCTAGAATCAGCACCAGAAACCACCACCATTGCAAATCTAGCTGCATAAAAATAAAGAAACCAAAAAATAACATCATGGCCTCTTCCAGTTTAAGTGTTGTTTTCATTTATTGGTTTTCAATTTTATACAAAACGGGCCTACTTGGGCTTGCATCGTTCTCAAATGGTGCTACTTGCAGGTTTAAAAAATAGGTGCCGTCCTCTACAGGGTTGGGCACGTAGATAAACTCCGTGATGGTCGCTTTGGTTCTCGGTTTTCCATTCATGTTCCAAAAGGCCTTGTGCGCCAAAAGCTCGCCCCCATCCCTTTCCTTATCCACGGACGGAAGGTCCACGAGCAAATGCTCCACCCCTTTTTTTACCAGATGTTTGGCTGCTGCCTCAGTTAAGTAGGTGGGATTGGTGTCCGAATATTTTTTGGAACGCTTATAGCCCAAATTGGGCATGGTACGGATAACCACTGCTTGCCTTTTTTTGTTGCCCAAAGCGTATTTTATTTGCTTTTCCGAAATCACAAAATCTTCTCCCATATGCTCGGGCGCTACGGTAATTACCTCAGCCAAAAAGAAAAACTTTTTCAGCTTTTTATTGATGGAGTTGAACTCTTCGGATATATGTCCCAAACACTCCGTATGCGTTACGTGCGAATGTGGGTTGAACCAAATATCGTTGAAATTGGTGGACGCTCCCTCGGTTACCTTGCCCACAAATCCATCCTCCTCGTGCGGTGTGATTTTTGGTGGGTCCAAATACCAAGCGTTCACGTTTTTGTCGCCACCTTTGAGCGGTATGGAAATATCAAGGGGTTTGGTCAAGTCTATTTTATAGTTTCGGGAGTTGTGTTTTATTGAGGCAATCATTTAAGCTAAACTAGTTTTTGGTAATTAAGTCAATTCATTTGATAAATGCAATAATTCGCTATTTTTTGGTTAAAATCGGTTAACTTCATACCTAAGTCCAAAGTTGGAAATCAATGGGTATTATTCTATTAAAACTGTATTTTAATATCTTGAAACATTGTACAACATATTGACCCAGAATAAATTTGAATAAATTATATCTTTGAAATGTGGAAAAAATTGGAGAAATAGAAATTCGAGTTGTTGGTAAGTCTGGAAACCAAGATTTAAGCCCTGACAATTATGACATTAAACATATTGCATCCATTTTGCAGAATGTTGAGGATTTGCTATTTCCTACAAACAAAAAAGACAGACCAATTATTACCTACGACATTAAAGAGGGTTCTGTTCGACACCTATTCAAAACCACAATTCAAACCGTAATTGGATTTAGCGCAGTTTTATCTCAAGTTCAGGCAAACGAATCAATCGATTTTCTTGAATTAAAGACTGCTAGAGCAATTGAAAATATTCAAAATCTATCACGTCAAAAAAATTACGAATTTCAAATAAAGACGTCGCTAAATGATAGTTATGAATTAACTATCAATCCGAATACAAAATTCATCAGAACAGAAAATATTTGGGTTGATGCAGAATTTTATTTTTATGGTATTTTAAAAGATGCTGGCGGTAAAAGCAAGGCCAATATACATTTAGACACAGATGATTTCGGATACTTATCAATTGAGACTGGAGAAGAATTCCTAAAAGAAAGAGAAGAAAACTTACTTTATAAAAAATATGGTGTTCGAGCTAAAGGCAAACAAAATATTGAGACTGGAGAAGTTGACACCAAATCCCTTCAATTAATCGAGCTTATTGATTATCAACCAAAATTTGATAATGACTACCTGAATTCTCTTATCAAAAAAGCCAAGGATAGCTGGAAAAATGTTAATCCTGACGAATGGCTCTTAAACTTAAGAGGAGGTTATGAAGCATAGTGTCTTATTAGATACAAGTTTTTTCATCAGGCTTCTTAACGATGAAGACCCACTTCATAAAAATGCAGTTGGATATTTTAGATACTTTTTAGAAAACGACATCATACTAAAAGTTTCTACAATTTCAATAGCAGAATACTGTGTCCTGGGAAATTTAGAAGACATACCTTTAAAAAATATTCAAATCGTTCCGTTTAACTTAAAAGAAGCCCAGAAAACAGGACAATTTGCGAATATAATTTTTACAGAGAACAAGGTAAGTGAAGAAAAGTTATCTCCAAGAGCAATAATACCGAATGATTCCAAACTATTTGCTCAAGCCGACTTGGACAAATCAATCACACATTTTGTAACCTCTGATGTTCGTTCAAAAAGTACACGTGCGCTCTTGAAAAAAAGAACTAATCCAAAATTTGAGATTATCTCTATTGATATTCCATTTACTGAAACTTTTGGTATTTTAGACATTTAAAAAACGTTAAAAAATGACCATTTGCGCAACTCATTAAATTAAGGGATAAGAAATACACTAGCTTATCTCAGGAAAAACAAATCACTCGCAATACCATCTACCAAAAACTTGCCTTTTTTGGTCGTGAGCAATTTTCCACCTTCCAAAACAAGTAAACCTTGTTTCAGAAATTTGGAGGATTGTCGGTTGAGATATTTCAGGTGGTTTTCTCCAAATTCTGATGCAATTCTACCCAAATCAACGCCCCAGATAGTCCGTAGGCCCGTCATCACATATTCGTTGTACCTATCCGTAGTGGAAAGTGTTTCGATTTCCATGGGCAAAGCACCTTCGGTTATTTTTTTAATGTAGGTCGGGTTGTTTCGGATATTCCAACTTCGTTGTTTTCCATCAAAAGAATGGGCCGATGGTCCCACTCCCAAATAGGTTTTGCCCAACCAATAAGCCGTGTTGTTTTTGGAGAAGTAATCAGGCTTACCAAAATTGGAGATTTCGTAATTGACAAAACCGGCTGCTTCCAACATATCCACCAGAATATGAAACTGTTCTTGGGCCTGTTCATCATCCACATCGGGAACAACCCCTTTCTCTATGAACTTTTTAAGGGCAGTTCGAGGTTCCACGGTCAAGGCATAGCTGGAAATATGTGGCAGACCAAAATCCAATGCTTTTTGGATATTGGCTTTCCATCGCTCATTGTCCATTCCTGGAATCCCGTAAATCAAGTCGACAGTGATGTTGTCAAAATACTGCGTAGCTTCTTTGATACATTGTTCCGCTTCTCCTGCATTATGGGCACGGTTCATCTGCTTTAAATCTTCATCAAAAAAGGATTGAATGCCGATGCTGAGGCGGTTAATGCCTGCTTTTTTATATTCTGAAAAGAGGTCTCTCGACTGCCTGTCCGTCCGGCAGGCGGGCGCTCGAGATGACACCAAATCATCGGGATTGGCTTCCAAAGTGATTTCTGGATGGTCAATTACTTTGTAATTGTCATAAACGGCTTTAATAAGTTGCTCGATTTCCTCGGCTGTAAGAACCGACGGTGTTCCACCTCCAAAATAGATGGTTTCGATGGCATCATCAACCTCCGTTTTACGCAGAACCAGTTCTTTGGCAATGGCATGGACCATGGCTTCCTTTTTTCCCAATTGTGTGGAAAAATGGAAATCACAGTAATGGCAAGCTTGCTTGCAAAATGGAATGTGAATGTAAATTCCGCTCACTCAATTGTTATTTGATCTTATCCGGATTCTGTTTGATAAAAGCCTCCCAACCCGTATAGCTTTTCCCGACCTCTACCCTGCCTTCGTTGTAGAAATGGCAAACTGCTGCGGCCAATCCGTCCGTGCTATCGAGGTTTTTGGGCAAGGATTTCAATTTTAGGACGCTCTGGAGCATTCGGGCCACTTGTTCTTTGCTCGCGTTACCGTTCCCTGTGATTGCCATTTTTATCTTCTTGGGCATATACTCGGTAATCGGGACTTCCCTGGATAACCCAGCAGCCATCGCTACACCTTGGGCGCGACCCAATTTTAGCATGGATTGCACATTTTTGCCGTAAAAAGGGGCTTCAATGGCAATTTCGTCGGGGTGATAGGTGTCGATGAGCTCTAGGGTACGCTCAAAAATAAGTTTGAGTTTGGTGTAGGGATCATCATACTTTCGCAGCATCAACTCGTTCATTTGCACAAAGTGCATCTGTTTGTTGATAACCTTGATGATGCCGAAACCCATGATGGTGGTTCCAGGGTCTATTCCCAATATTATTTTTTCTGTTGCCAAATTAGTTGGTGTTTAGTACCAGTGGGAGCCTAAAGCGCAGACTTACCGGGTTTCCTCTTTTTAATGCGGGCGCCACGGTGGTCAAATCGTTCAAACGTTCGGAAATTTTGCTGTTGAAATCGGATATCTCATTCAATACGGAGGTCTTTTCTTCGACACCTAACACGGAGATAAAACCATGTTCATCAATCAAAAAATCGATATAAACCGTATCGTTCATATCATTCCTAACCTGAAACTTGAGTCCGGCCAAGGCTTCGGAAAAATACTCGGTTATCACATTTTGGAAGCACTCTTGCTGGGCATCTTTTGGGGCGGTTTCATCACAATCCTCAAAAAGGGGGTATTGATCCACATCATTCCAATCGATGGCCAAAAGCTCTTCATTCACCAATTTTTGGGTCTTGTCCTCCTTGGACTCGAACAGCTCGCAGGATACGAGCAAACCCATAAAAATGATCAATAAAACATACTTCTGCATGACAGCCCTGATAATTTGGCTGAAATTACGATATTTTGAAGAAATCAGTTGCTGGCAAAGTGGATTTCCTCTTTTATCTCGATAATGCGGTTTTTGGCCCGTTCCTTAAGAAAGGAAACCATTTCTGGGTACATCTCCAACAACTTTTCGTAATAGCCCAAGCGTGTTTCAGGGTCTTTGTAATACTCGTCCGCCAAGACACAGACTTGATAGTAATTGTAAAAGTTGTCTTTGTTCTCTGTCCAAGCCTTTACATAGTAATCCATGGATTTTTTGGTCTGCCCCTTCAGGCGGGCAATACGACCAAGGCTTGCATATTCCTGCGGGAAGGAAGCCATTCGCTCCTCAATGGATTTTTCAATATAGTATTGCGCACTGTCCAACTCCTTTTCTTCAAAATGCACTTTGCCCAATCCTGAATAGGCAACTGCCAATTTATCGGGAAATGACCTCAACTTGTGATAGGCTTCCAGTGCCTTTTCCGGCTCCCAGTTTCGAAAGTAACAAAAGGCCAATTTCTCGTAAACAAAGGGTTTTTCCTCGCCCAACTCCAACAATCGCTCAAAATGGGGAATGGCCAATTGAAACTGTCCGTTGTTAAAGAAAGCCAATGCCTTTAAGTTGACCATCACCACATCGTTCTCATAAAACCGAAGGCCCTTATCGATATAAACCAAGGCAGAATCCTTTATTTCCTGACCTACGTAATATTTGCCCAAAGAATATAAGCTACGTAAATGGGTGCTATCCATTTCCAAAGCGGTTTTGAATGCTTTGTTCGCTTTGTCCGTTTCTTTCACGGATTCATAGGTTCTGCCTAAATAGTAGAAATATTCGGGATTTTCCCGTTTTGAAGACGTCAAAATATTGAAGGCTTCTAATGCTGGGCCATAATTTTTGGTTTTGAACAATAGTTTGCCCAGTTCAAAGCGTGCCAGGTCAAATTCAGGGTTGTTGTCCAATAGGGCCGTATATTGGGCAATGGCCTTATCATAATTTCCTATGGTGTTGTAGGCCCTTGCTATCTGAAGATTTGATTTTTTGTTCCCCACCTTCGCATACGCATTGATGGCCGAGGTGTAATTACCCTGAGCATATAAACTATCGGCAATGGTCAAAGCCGATGATTGTGCACTGGCTTTGAAAGAGAACAAAATTATTAGTATATAGCTAGCCCTTAGTTTCAGCATTTACTGTTATCATTATATCCATTAAAAAAGTCTTTTTTCTACTCTGACCAACTTGTTGGGAAGACCTATATATTGGAATTTCAACATCTCACCCTCATTAACAGCAATTTTAAAGTTCCCATCAAAGTTTGAAACAACACCTTCCTCTTTACCTTCAATGGAAATATTTACCCCTGGCAATGCCATAGATGCTTCGTCCGTTACTTTGCCGATGAAGTAGGACACATTGTTTCTATCGGACAAAACACCCCCTACTTTCATCCCCTCATTCTGAGAATCATCAGGTTGAGATTCTTGCTTAGTCTGACTTTTTAACCTAAAGGTTATTGGTATAGCGAAAGGAACTTTTACTGTTTCACCTTCATGCTTTCCTGGTTTCATTTTAGGCAAGCGTTCTATTATTCTGACAGCTTCATTTTCCAATAACTCGTGTGGACCACGCTTCCCTATGTCTGTAATTATTCCATCTTTCCCAATCACAAAAATCACACTCACCCTACCTTGAACACCCAATTCTTGAGCTTTTTTAGGGTAATTAAAATGTTTTTTAATATGCTTCACAATCTGTTCATTGAAGCAAGCTCTTTTATCATCAGCATCTTCGCATCCCGGAAAGACTGGAACCTCATCAACGTTCGCAAACGGAACCCCAAGTCCTTCCCCTCTTTGCTCACTGATTTCCTCTTCATCATTCCCTTGGAGCTTAAAAACTATGGGAATGGAAAAAGGTACCTTGACCGTCTTACCTTCGTGTTTGCCTGGTTGCATTTGTGGTAATTTTGCCAAAATCCGTTCCGTTTCTTCTTCCAAAAGTTCGTGTGGGCCTCTCATTTGTATATCGACTACATTTCCTTCTGTATCAATTATGAATATGGAAGAGACCCTTCCTTGGACCCCAAGTTGTTGGGCAGCTTCGGGATAATGAAAGTTTTTGCGGATATGTGCCTGTATTTTTTCCTGAAAGCATGCTCTTTTATCATCAGCGTCTTCGCAACCTGGAAAAACGGGTACTTCATCTATTACGCCAAATGGAATAGAAACAGTCCCTTCATTAGAGATACTTTCATCCTTGTTAATTGTCATTTTAAGCCTGATATTTTTCCTATCAACTATTTCCAATGTAGATACCTCTTTGCTATTACCTAATTCTTTCAAAAGTTGATCTCGCTTAAATTTTTCGTCTTCCGTTAACGATCCGATGTCACCCACTTTTAAAGTGACTATATTATTTGCGTCGCCATAACCAACAACAACCATTTCCTCCTCCATTGGAACTACTCCTATCTCTTCTGCTTTTGATTCATTTTCGCTCTCGCAAGAGGTGTAAACCAACATCCCAAAAACTAGGGGCAACAACAATACGTACTTTAATTGCCATACGGCTTTGGATTTCTTTTTTTGTAACATGACTATTCGTTTTTTGATTAATGATTTCGTAAAAAATTGATTGACAAAACTGATGTTATGTGTTTGGAACGCTTCGGACAACAGCATCTCAAAATGTGCCACCTTGTTTTGCTTGACGGCTTTTTCATCCGCAATAAACTCGTGCAATTCGGCAATTCTCTTTTGATAGATATACACCAAGGGATTAAACCAGAAGACGATTCGGGCCATTTCAAAAAAGAGGAGGTCCAAGGTGTGCCATTGCTTTACATGCACCAATTCGTGAGCCAGAATATTGGGCTCCTTGTCCTTTTTGATTTCCTCGCCCATAAAAATGCTTCGGAAAAAGGAAAAAGCGGAAGTACTTTTAGGTACTGTAACCTTTGTGAAGTCTTGATAATTCTCCACAACACTTTTACGGCGGAGTCTACTTATTTGAATCAACTTGTACACGAACCAAATAGCGGCCAATATACTCCCCACGCCCAAAACCAAATACGGCCAAGAGATACGTTCCAGAAAACTGGTTTCTTCTGCGCCAGGGCCGAGCACCACTCCGTTCAATTGCGTGAGAAATACAGTTGTGGTCTCCAACTCCTGTGGCATAGTGGTTTGCAGCGCTTGGATCTTTACCCAAGGCAATAGGAGTGAAAGGGCAAACGTGCCCAACAGATAGGCGCGGTTCCATTGAAAAAAGGTCTCTTTTTTTAGAAAAAGGTCGTAAGTCAACAAAAAGACCAGTTGAAACGCTAAAGATTCCAATATATAGGTAATCATTGCTCGTTGTCTTTAATGTTCTTCATGATTTCTTCGAGTTCCTTCAAGCTGATGTCGTTTTTCTTCATAAAAAAGGATACCATGCTGCTAAACGATCCTTGGAAATATCCATCCATCAATTTGTTCAGGCTCTGATTACTGTACTCTTCCTTTTTTATTAAAGGAAAGTACACATGCCCCTTGCCTACTTTTTCGTGCGACACAAAGCCTTTGTCCTCTAAAATTCTGACAATGGTGGATACGGTATTATAGGCTGGTTTGGGTTCCGGCAATTCTTCTAAAATGGCGGCTACATTCCCCTTTTCAATTTTCCAAAGGAGCTGCATTACTTCTTCTTCTGCCTTGGTAAGTTGTTTCATTTGATACGTTTTAGTTGTTATTCCCGAGAAATCGGGAATCCAATTCATATTCCTTAAAATCTGAGCTGAATCCTTGAAAATTAGTTCAGATTTCTCATTTTGACTTCGACTGCGCTCAGTCTGACAATTCGAAAATGAGTTGTGGAATTGCAACTCATAAACCCAAAAATGGTTTGAGATTTCTCACTCTCGCTATGCTCAGTTCAAAATGACACTGCTAATATAACTAAATATTTAGTTTAAACTAATTTTTTAGTTGAAAAATGAAGAAAAAAGCCGCCAGCGTAGTATACTGGCGGATAATTATTTAGAAAGTTACGGTAACCTTTCCACGCAAATAGAAAGGCGTGCCTGGGGTAAAATGAATCTCTTCAAACGAGTTGGGTTCGTTGAATAAACGGCTTTCAGTAGCGAACTGTGTTTCGTTCCATTCGGTGTCGAACAGGTTTTCCACAATCAGTCCAAAAGTCCAATTATTTACAGTATAATTCAAGGTGGCATCGGACACGAAGTAGCCTTCCGCTACGATGGAATTGTCCTCGTTGGCAGGTCTGTCATCGATATACCTATAGTTCAATCCCCCTGAAAAGCCTTGATTACCTCCCAAAGTAAGACCACCGACCATGGTAAAATCGGGTGCCAAGGGTATATGATCCTCCCCATCAGCGGCTTCGGTGCTACGGGCATGGGTATAGTTGGCATCTGTATATAGATAAAGCCAATCCAATGGCTGATACCTTGCCCCTACTTCAATTCCCATTCTTCTAGTTTTTCCACTGGGCTCCACAATACCTGCATCCCCCACGTACACAAACTCCTGATCCAAGAACAAAGTCCACAAGGTGGCGTTCAAAACCAATTTATCAGCTGGTTTTATGATGGTTCCCAAATCCACACCGTAAGCGGCCGGAAGAATTTCCTCGCCTCCGTTCGCTACCACCACTCGGGTGTCGTTGGAGTGAAACCCAATTCCTGTTTTCAAGAACAACTGAGTATTCTCCGACGGACTGTAAATAGTATTGAATTTAGGACTAAAAGCCACTTTTTCCTCACTACGGCTATCGTATAGCTCGCTCATTTTGTTGATGTAATCGAACCTGAAATAATCCAATCGAAGTGCGGGTTCAAACGTAAATTTTCCCGATTTGAACTCTGCTCCGGCAAAAGCATAACCATTGACCTCGTCCACATCACCGTATGCCAAACGTTCCAATAGTTCTTGACGGTTCAGGGTATGGGACAACTGGTTATCGTCCACATTATCGTATCTGAAACCGATTCCCGCATTGTATTTGAATCCCATGCCGCCCAAATTGGCCGAATTGTTCTGAAAAACCGTCTTGGCACCCGCCAGCAATCGGTCTTCAAACTGTTTGATCTGGTCCCCATTCACGGCATCTTCCAAGAAAAAGGTGAAATTGGAATAGAGTTCAAAATCATAATGCGATACAAAGGCCATCGTATTGAGCGATTTCCCCGTTCCCAAGTTCTTGTTATGGTTCAAAACAAAGTTGGTTCGGCTCGTTTGCCCTCCTTCGGTATCATCAATGGCTCCAAAACGACTGATCAAGCCTTGGTCTACCGCACGTTGTGGTATTTGGCCGGATGCATCCCACTTACTGGAAAAGTGCGAAGCCGTCAACAACAGCTCCTGATCACCGGACAATGCATAGCGGTATCTACCCATAATATTGATTCGATTGAAGTTCTGTGGCGACTCAAACGGGCCATCCGTCAAATACAGTTCGGAAGCCAAGTAAGCATTACTGTTTTGGTTGTCCATCACATTGAGCATCCCTACAAACCTACGGGCACCAAACTGTCCCACTTCGGTGGACAGCATGCTCTGGTCCAAGCTTTTCCTAAGCCCCAAATTCACATAACCGGCGGTATTGAAGTTCCCCTGGTCAGCGTAGTAAGGTCCTTTGCCAAAGTTTACATTTTCAATGGTCTCCGGAATCACAAAATGAAGGTCCGCATACCCTTGACCATGGGCATGGGAGACCATATTCACAGGCATACCGTCCACATTAATGGCAACATCGGTTCCGTGGTCCACGTCAAAGCCCCGCAGGAATATTTGCTCGGCCTTGCCCCCACCAGCATGTTGGCCAATAATCAGGCCAGGGACTTTTCGCAAAATTTCCTGTGAGGATTTTACGGGATTCGTTTTCACATCCACATCCACCACCCTACTCAAGGCATCCACTTCGGATACCAAAACCACTTGATCCAAAGAAATAGAGCTCTCTTTAAGGACAATGGTCATCGGGTTCTGTAAATCAGATTGATTTACCACTTTGGTTTGGGTGGCATACCCAAGTTTTGAAAAATAAATGGTATCGTTTACCGAAGTCCTGTCCAGAACAAAATGTCCTGTTCCATCGGTGTGACTGTGTTGTCCGCTGGTCTTGTTAAAAATTCCAGCGTCCTCTATCGGGGAACCAGCTTCATCCACCAGTTTTCCTTGTACGTTTTGCGCAGCAATAATGCCCATGAACAGCATGGACAATACCGCCATAAAATATTTCATGTCGTTGTCTTTTAATTTGATTTGTGTAAATAAGTCTGAACAATGGAAGCACTAGACCCAGTTCCAAAAGATTGGAACCTGTCCTTAAAATCGGCCTAGCTTAATTCAACTATGTTGGGGAGGAGGCGTGGTTACACCTACGTCCCAAAAAGAAGTACTGGATCGATAAACCCAATTTCGCTCAGTAATCGGCAAGGTTTTTATTTCGGTTGAAACATGGGTTTCTTCAACAAAATGCTTGTCCAATTTAAAACTGATATCATCTTTGGATTCCTGCTCATTAGACTGATTGGCCTCCAAGAGTTGTTTTAAGGCTTCCAAAGCTTCGTGCGAGTGCCCTGCCATAGCCTCTAACGAAGAATAATCAATAGCTTCGTGATCTGATGTAAAATTATGATGGTGGGTCTTAGGAGCCAAAACGTGTGATACCTCGTGAAGGGTCTCCAACACCAGGCCATTGAAAAGCCCAACTATATAAAACATGCACATTACGGCACATCCCATTCGGATGAACTTTGATTTTGTATGTGCTATATTCGGTTTCACGACCTTTTGATAATCGGTTTCAAATGTACCTACGAAAAAATTAAGAGTAGGGTTTTATTTTGATTTTGTTTGTAACAATTGTCAGTTACATTTGTCTAACAATAAAACACAGCCATGGACATTGCACTACTTATTTTAGGCTTTCTTTTGATGCTGGTCGGGATATTTGGCAGTTTTTTGCCTGTTTTGCCCGGTCCGCCCATAAGTTGGGTTGGACTGTTATTGCTCTACTTGACCAAAGCCGTGCCTAACAACTGGTGGGTTTTGGGTGTGACTTTTGTTATTGCCATTGCCATAACCATTTTGGACTACGTGATTCCCGCTATGGGCACCAAACGTTTCGGCGGCAGTAAAGCTGGGATGTGGGGTACCATTGTAGGGTTATTGGTCGCTATATTTGTTCCCATTTTTGGACCATTGGGCATTATTATTTGGCCTTTTATTGGTGCATTGGTCGGAGAATTGCTGAACAAGGCCAATAAAGAAACCGCCATGAAGGCGGCTTTCGGTTCGTTTTTGGGTTTTTTGACAGGTACTTTCATGAAGTTTGTCGTAACGCTTCTTTACGCTATATTTTACGTTTACATTACCATCAAGTACGCAGGCGACCTGTTTACGTTTAGTTAGTCAAACCACTCCACTTTATCGGTAATTGGGGTTCTAGCAGATGGAATTACTTCTCCATCAAAATAGCCCATATAGAAAAAGCCCAGGCATTTCTCACCCTCATTCAAATCAAAGAACTCATCCATGTATTTGATGAGTCCAGGAGAAGACCAATAACTGCCTATGCCCAGTTCGGTACAGCACAGCCACATGTTTTGGACCGCCATGGCCACGGAGGCTACCTCTTCCCACTCGGGCAAACTCTCTTTGGGATCTCGCTGCATGCAGATAGCGATCACAGCTCCAGAATTGGAAGGGTTGAATTGCAATTTTTTAATCTTCATCTGTTTCGGTTTGGGGTCAACTTCCTCATATTTATTGGAAAGAAAAACGCCCAATTCCTGCTTCTTTTCCCCAGTGAGTACTTTAAAGCGCCAAGGTTCTGTTTTCTTATGGGTTGGGGCCCAGTTGGCAGCCTCCAAAATCTTTTCCAAGGTTTCCGTTGCTATGGGCTTATCAATATATTGTGGAGGAAAAATACTTCTTCGTTGCTTGATCAAATCAAAAATCATATTGCTGAATTAAGTTGAATTCCAAAGTTACGCTGCAAAACCTTGCTATCATAATTTCAAAAGGAGGTCCATACATTTTTGAAGCGCAGGGTTTCTGTTATCCGTTTTCCAGACCATGCTCAACACCGCACGTTGTTTTATTTTTTTCATTTCTATGAATTTTACTTTCATCTGAAATCCATGCTGAAGCGTTGTCGGCACAATCGCAATCCCAAGCTTATTTTCTACTAGCTTAAAAATGGTCTGAGCATGCACTGATTTATGGGAAACATTCGGCACAAATCCACTATCCTCACAAATACTCAGAACTGTATCGTAGTACATGGGACTATAATCTTGGGAAAAAAGAATAAAATCCTCATCCGCCACTTGATTGATGTTCTTAAAATTGTCTTCATCCAAAGGATGGTCCCCAGGCAGCACCAAGGAAAAAGTGTCCTCAAAAACAGGTCTCACATCCAATCCTTTGGGCACGCGGGACAATCGCACAAAGCCCAAATCCAATCGGTCCGCCAATATCGCATTGATTTGCGCTCGATTGGACAGCTCCTCCAAAGTGGTATGGACTGTTGGAAACTTTTCCTTCAGTCCCAACAATAAATTGGGCACCACATTTTGCATGGCCGAACCCAAAAAGCCAATACGCACCTCCCCCAATTGTCCTTCCCCAATCAGTTTTACCTGTTTTTTAGTCTGTTCGAGGTGATTCAAGATAAATTCCACCTCCTTTTTTAAAAACTCCCCAGCAGGTGTGAGGCTTACTTTTTTCTTGTCCCGAACAAACAATTGGGTGCCCAAAATTTCTTCCATCTGTTTGATTTGCGTACTCAACCCAGGTTGTGAAATAAACAGTTTTTCGGCTGCTTTTCTATAGTGAAGCTCTTCGGCCACGGCCAAAAAATAGATAAAATGTCGAAGCTCTATTTGATAATTCATACTTATTGATTATTACGAAAATAAGTATTGGCAATTATTAATCATAACCTTTAACTTTATTCAAAAGAAAAAACATGGCGATAGACCGAACATTTCAATTTGGTGAAGACCATTTAACCGCAAGCATAGCTTTGGGTATGGCCCATGGCTCCATAAAAGGTATTCTTACCGATGAATGCCTCAAAAATGTGAATGCCAGTTACCAACGTGTACAGCGTATTGTTGAAAAAGGCGATACCGTGTACGGCATCAATACGGGTTTTGGCCCCTTGTGCAGTACAAGAATATCAAAGGAAGACACCAAAATCCTTCAATCCAATATACTAAAGAGTCATAGTGTGGGAGTGGGAGAACCCATCTCCACGGAGTTGGCAAAAATCATGCTCATTCTTAAAATCCACGCCTTGGCGAAAGGTTTTTCGGGTATTGCTGAAACTACTTTGCAACGGATGCTTTGGCATTTGGAGAACGATGCCATTCCCGTGGTTCCCTCACAAGGTTCGGTCGGTGCTTCTGGGGATTTGGCTCCATTGTCCCATCTCTTTTTGCCATTGATTGGCTTGGGTAAAGTAGAATACGAAGGAAAGACCATTCCAACAAAAGAACTTTTCGAACAGAATGGATTGCAACCTTTGGAATTGGGCCCAAAAGAAGGACTCGCTTTGATCAACGGAACCCAATTTATCGCTGCACATGGGGTAATGGTGGTTCACAAACTACAATATTGTTTGCGACATGCCGACATTATCGGCGCTATGATGTTGGAGGGACTTCAAGGCTCTATGAAACCATTTTATGAAGAATTGCATGAACTGCGACCTTTCAAAGGCAACCAACACGTAGCGGGCAGGATACGCACCCTACTCCAAGGTTCCGAGATTTTGGAAGACCATATCGATTGCGAACGGGTGCAGGACCCCTACTCCCTTCGTTGTATGCCACAGGTGCACGGGGCATCGCGCAATGCTTGGCTCCACCTCAAGGAATTATTGGAAATAGAACTCAATTCGGTAACCGACAACCCTGTAATCATCAATGATGAATTGACCATCAGCGGTGGGAATTTCCACGGACAGCCTTTGGCCATGGCTTTGGATTATGCCGCATTGGCCGCTTCGGAAATCGGAAATATATCCGACCGACGCATCTATTTGGCACTCGAGGGCAACAGTCCAGGTGTTCCCAAATTGCTCATGAAGGACACGGGCATCAATTCGGGCTATATGATTTTGCAGTACACATCGGCCGCCTTGGCCAGCGAGAACAAAAGTTTGTGTTTCCCCGCCAGTGCGGACAGCATTCCGACTTCATTGGGACAGGAAGATCACGTAAGTATGGGCTCCATCAGCGGTAGAAAAGCACTCAGCATTATTGAAAACGTGGAGAAAATCCTGGCTATCGAATTGTTGACCTCAGCACAAGCCTTTGAGTACAGAAAACCGTTGAAATCGGGCGTTCTGTTGGATGAAATCCATACATTTCTTAGAACCAAGGTCGCCTTTGCCGAAAATGATCGTGTTTTTGCAGACGATATTGAAACAGGAATCGAAATCATTCAAAACAGGGAAATCATCGATTTGGTAGACCGTGTGATGGACCAAAAACAACTGAAGTGGAACACCCCACATCTTGAAGCATTTGAAATGTATTAAACCAAACCTCTGTGGATTTGAAGTCCATAATTTTTAAAAGAGTAATGAAATTGTAAACCGTTATTAGGTTATTCAGTTATTTAGACAATATGCTTCAACAACTCAATAATCTATAACTTAATAACTCTTATGACGATAATGTTTGTAGAAACTGGAAGTCTTGCACTAAAGTGCACTGCTTCAACTAATGATTGTGACCAATGAACAAACCACTATTGATAGGACCCTTTGCCCAATTACTTCCCATGACGGGACTTCCTTTAAAAGGAACGCTCAAAGATGAGCAACTTCGCATCGTTGAAAATGGGGGCATTTTGGTTTCCGAAGGAAAAATTCTCAAAGTCGGTGTTTTTAATGAATTGAAATCCGATGATGTCGACATTCATCATATCGAAGGAAACCATGTTTGCCTACCTGGCTTTGTGGACTCCCATACCCATATTTGTTTTGGAGGGACCCGTGCCCGCGATTACGCCTACCGTAATGCTGGAAAAACCTATTTAGAAATCGCCAAAGCCGGTGGCGGCATCTGGGACACCGTGACCCAAACCCGAAAAGCATCACAGCAAGAATTGGTCGAAGGGATTCTTTCCAGAAGTAAAAAACATCTCAAAAATGGCGTTACCACCATCGAAGTGAAAAGTGGTTATGGCCTTTCCGTGGATGAAGAGCTCAAAATGCTTCGCGCCATCAAACAGGCTAACGAAGACACAAATGCTTCTTTGATCCCGACTTGTTTGGCAGCCCACATGAAACCGAAAGATTGGAATAAGGACGAAGGTTATCTGGACACGATCATAAATGAATTGTTCCCAATTATAAAAACCGAAAACTTAGCCAATCGCATAGATGCCTTTGTGGAAGAAAGTGCTTTTTCCACAGAGGAAATCAAACCCTATTTTCAAAAAGCGAAGGAAATGGGATTTGACATCACGGTACATGCCGATCAATTTACCACAGGCGGCAGTCAAGTAGCCGTGGACTTCGATGCAGTAAGCGCCGACCATTTGGAGGCAAGTACCGAAAAAGAGATTCAATTGTTGGCCAAAAGCAATACCATAGCCACGGCTTTGCCCGGGGCTTCCATTGGTTTGGGATGCGCTTACACCCCTGCACGTAAAATTTTGGATGCAGGTGGTGCTTTGTCCATTGCCAGCGACCATAATCCAGGCTCTGCTCCGATGGGCGATTTGCTCACCCAAGCCAGCATTTTGGGAACTTTTGAAAAACTCTCCAACACCGAAGTTTTGGCAGGTATCACTTTCAGAGCTGCTGCAGCTTTACGATTGGAAGACAGAGGAAAACTGGAAACTGGTGCTGTAGCAGACTTTATTATTTTTCCAACGGACAACTATCAAGAAATCACCTACCATCAAGGACAATTAAAGCCTTCTGATGTGTGGAAAAAAGGAATTAACGTTTGCAAATAACTTTGTCATTCCGCACGGCTGCTGAGCGTAGTCGAAGCAAGATGCGGAATCCACTACCCTAATTTGGATTCCTGCTTTCGCAGGAATGACAAATCATTCTTAATTACTAATGAAAAAAGATCATTTCAAATCACAAATTCTTCAAGGAATTCCTTCGGAATTACCCGCCACCAAAGCATACCCCAAAAACGGCAACCCGGCACCAAAACGCAAGGATATCCTTTCCAAAGAAGAGAAAAAACTGGCCGTTCAGAATGCGCTGCGTTATTTTCCCGAGGCTTGGCACCAAGAACTCGCCCCAGAATTTGCCGAGGAACTAAAAACTTACGGTCGTATTTATATGCATCGGTTCAAGCCCTATTATGAGATGTATGCCCGGCCTATTTCGGAATACCCTGCCAAAACACATCAGGCTGCCGCCATTATGTTGATGATTCAGAACAATTTGGACCCTGCCGTAGCACAACATCCCGAAGAATTAATTACCTACGGAGGCAACGGAGCGGTGTTTCAAAACTGGGCACAGTACCTGCTCACGATGAAATATTTGGCGGAGATGACCGAGGAGCAAACCCTCAATATGTTTTCTGGGCACCCGATGGGACTTTTTCCATCCTCCAAAGAAGCACCAAGAGTGGTGGTCACCAACGGCATGATGATTCCCAACTACTCCAAACCGGACGATTGGGAGCGTTTCAATGCGCTTGGCGTGACCCAATATGGACAAATGACGGCAGGTTCTTATATGTACATCGGCCCACAGGGTATTGTCCACGGCACGGCCATTACTGTGATGAACGCTTTCAGAAAAGTATTGCAAAAAAATGAATCACCCGAAGGCAAGATTTTTTTGACCGCTGGACTTGGAGGCATGAGCGGGGCACAACCCAAAGCTGGAAACATAGCTGGGGGCATCACCATTTGTGCGGAAGTCAACCCGGAAGCGGCCAAAAAACGGCACAACCAAGGTTGGGTGGATGAATTGTTAGTGGATTTGGACCTACTGGTTGTCCGCACCAAAGAAGCCGTGGAAAACAAAGAAGTGGTTTCCTTGGCGTACATCGGCAATGTGGTGGATGTTTGGGAACGTTTTTACGAAGAGGATATTTTTATCCATCTAGGCTCCGACCAAACCTCGTTACACAATCCTTGGGCAGGAGGTTATTATCCCGTTGGACTTTCTTTTGAAGAATCCAACAACTTGATGGTGGATAATCCTGAAGCATTCAAGGAAAAAGTACAGGAATCGCTTCGTAGACAGATTAATGCCATCAACAAACACACCGCAAAAGGCACCTACTTTTTTGATTACGGAAATGCCTTTTTGCTGGAAGTATCCCGCGCAGGCGGCGACGTGATGGCCAAAAACAACATCGATTTCAGGTATCCGTCCTATGTACAGGATATTTTGGGGCCTATGTGCTTCGACTATGGATTTGGTCCATTTAGATGGGTTTGTACCTCGGGCGACCCAAAAGACCTTCAAAAAACGGATGCCATTGCCCTTGAGGTGATGAAAAAGATAAAATCCGAAGCTCCAGAAGAAATCCAACAGCAGATGCAGGACAACATCAAATGGATTTCGGAAGCGGAACAGAACAAATTGGTGGTGGGCTCACAAGCTCGAATCCTCTATGCCGATGCCGAGGGGCGGAGCAAGATCGCGGATGCGTTCAACACGGCCATTGCCAAAGGAGAAATTAGCGCTCCCGTGGTGTTGGGCAGAGACCACCACGATGTAAGCGGCACGGATTCTCCCTTTAGGGAGACCAGCAATATTTACGACGGCAGCAAATTCACCGCCGATATGGCCATTCAAAATGTGATTGGCGATAGTTTTAGGGGTGCCACCTGGGTTTCCATTCACAATGGTGGCGGTGTTGGCTGGGGAGAAGTCATCAACGGAGGTTTTGGCATGGTACTGGACGGTTCCGAGGAAGCCTCCATTCGATTAAAAAAAATGCTCTTTTTTGATGTGAACAATGGGATTTCCCGTAGAAGCTGGGCGAGGAACAAAGAAGCCCGCTTTGCCATTGAGCGGGAAATGGAACGCTCTCCAAATTTAAAAGTAACTTTACCTCATCTGGTGGAACCGGATATTTTGGACGACCTATTTTAATACTATGAAACATTACGAAATCCCAAATCAAAACCTTTGGACCGGAAGAGTGTCCAATAAATGGTTGTACCTTCATGAAAAGGTTCACTTTACCCCTTTGAACGAAATTCCCAAAGCCCAAAAAAAATCCATTGCCCTGCTGGGCTACGCCTGCGACGAAGGTGTTCGACGAAATCAAGGCCGAGTCGGAGCTGTTACAGGACCCGATGTAATAAAAAGTAGTTTTGGAAAAATGCCCAATCACTTGGGCAGTAATGTAAAGTTGCACGATGTTGGCTCCATTGTTTGCAGTGAAGGTGATATGGAATCTGCTCAAAAAGCACTTTCAAATGCAGTAACAGACCTTTTGAAGAAAAAACATTTTCCCATTGTTTTGGGCGGTGGGCACGATATGGCCTACGGCCATTACCTCGGTGTCAAAAATTATCTGGATGCAAAAAAGGAAGGGCAAACCATCGGTATCATCAATTTTGATGCACATTTTGATTTACGGAAGAACACGGAACAGAACAACTCTGGAACACCATTCTATCAGATTGCCAAGGACTGCGAAAAAGAAGGGATTGATTTTAACTACCTCTGTCTCGGTATCCGAAAGGATGCCAATGACCGAAACCTGTTTCAAACAGCCAAAGATCTGGACGTTATCTATGTAATGAACGAGACTTTTCAAGCGCCTTT
Source organism: Allomuricauda sp. TY007 (assembly GCF_010468565.1). Classification (GTDB taxonomy): domain Bacteria; phylum Bacteroidota; class Bacteroidia; order Flavobacteriales; family Flavobacteriaceae; genus Flagellimonas. The sequence goes on along the minus strand of NZ_WUEG01000014.1, from coordinate 167,120 downwards.
AGTGGAGGAAATCAATACTTGGATCAATGCCTTTGCCAAAAATGTGGACCACATTTATGTGACGATCGACTTGGATGGCTTCTCTTCTGCCTACGCCCCTGGTGTCAGTGCCGCTTCGCCCATGGGCTTTAGTCCGTATATGGTCTTGGAGTGTTTAAAAACGATTATCGGCTCTGGAAAATTAATCAGCTTGGATATTGCCGAGATGAATCCGAAATTTGATATTGACGGACAAACGGCAAAATTGGCTGCTTCGCTGGTGCATCATGTGGCACATAGTGTTTCGGGAAGTTGATATTACTTGTCAAGCTTGAGATTTCTCACGCTTCCTACGATCGGTTCGAAATGACATCCTCCACAAAAAAAGATTAACTGGTCATTTCGAAAATGAGGAACACAGTGACGATTGAGAAATCTAATTGTTATTCTAAGCCTTTCGACTACACACTAGAAAAGCTTTGCGAAGAATCTTTTCCTTGGATAAATGGCTCGACACGAATCGCACTAATTATCACAAATGTTTTATGATTTACTGGGGAAGATTCCGACCTGCGTCGGAATTTGTTCGACCATCAATCTTGAATCAAATTCAAAATTGGGTTTCACAAACAAAAAAAGCCTTCCAAAAGGAAAGCCTTTCATTGGCGAGCATCAGTTTTGATGCTTCAACCTGATTCCAATCATCGTGACTGGAATCCAACACAACGTTGCAAAGATAGTAAAGGTTTTGGATTTATGTGTTTCTAAACCTCCTTTTTGAAATCACATCTCTTAAATTCGCTAATTATTTTCAGGTGAGCCTTTGACTTCAGAAAGCTATCCAATATGATATAAACCAATTATACATGTTGACTGAAATTTGTCAGTTCAAGTGATTTTTCGGAAGAAAAATTATACCTGCCTGCCGGCAGGCAGGTCGAGAACCAGCATTCCAAGCCCAAAACCGATTCTCGACACAAAATTCCTTCGGAATTTTACTCGAATTGACGGGTTTGGCATAAAAAGCCTTCAAAATCCAATTGTCATAATGCCTTGATCACATAAGTGACCACTCCCCAAATCAATAAATCACTATCCCTGGAAACTTCAATGGGTTTGTAGCTTTTATTTTCTGGCATCAATGTAATGGTGTTCTTCTTGATATGCAGTCGCTTTACGGTAAACTCTCCATCTAAAAAACAAACTGCTATTTTGCCGTGTTCTGGGTCCAAACTGCGGTCTATAATCAATAAATCCCCATCATCCAACCCTGCCCCGATCATGGATTCTCCACTCACCCGTGCATAGAAGGTTGCTTCTTTATTCTTGATCAAAGTTTTGTCCAAACTGATGCGCTTTTCCTTAAAATCATCCGCAGGTGAAGGAAATCCCGCAGATATGGTATTTTTGGAAATAGGGATGTTCACATCTTTACTCTCATCAGGCGTGAAAAAAGTCAGGGCATCCATATTTGAAGTTTTCTTGGAAGTCATTTTACCACAATTATTTCGTTGATATTTGTAGTGTATCTAGGGGAAAGATGATTTTGTCGCATCTTCCAAGTTCTTTCCAAATCTTGATTGGCTATTTTCATTTTGTTAGTGCCATATTTGGTATTGATCCCATCCATAACCTGCATAAGTTTATGGTGTTTTGGATTTTCGGTCAGGAACAGGTCCAATTGCCGTTCATTGGTGGGTACCAGTCCCGATACAATTACTCCCGCTCTTTTATATTTGATTCCAGGTTTGAATAGGGCAACCGCAGCCTTAACTGCGTAGTTGCTTATGGTTAGGCTGGAATCCGTAGCGTAGGGCAAAGTAACGATAAGACTGCTTTTATCCTGTGGTTCGTCTTTTTTATGCCTGTCGCTTCTTAAAAGCACCACCAAATAGTTGCAACTGCTCCCTTGGTTCCGCAATTTTTCGGCACAACTGGTCGCGAAGGTGGATATCCGTTCCTTTATATTCTCAATATCGGAATAGGTGTTCTCAAAGCTTCTGGTGGTGGCTATCGCTTTTTTATCGCGAGTGTCATCATCCAAGTCCAATGTTGGCTTACCTTCCAAATCTTTTTTCAACCTAAGACCGATAATGGCCATTTGTCTCCTTACCCATTCATCTGGCAATTGGGTAAAATCATAGGCTGTTTTCACGTTTCTGGTCTGTAACCGTTTCAGGTTTCCACGTCCTATCCCCCAGACGCTCTCGATTTTAGTCCATTTCAATGCTTTTATCCGTCTTTCTTCGGAATGGATCACATATACTCCTCCGGTTTTTGATTTCAGTTTTTTGCCGATTTTATTGGCGACCTTGGCCAATCCCTTCGTGGGTGCAATTCCTATACTGATGGGAATGCCCGTACATTTTTGAACAGTCCGTTGGATTTCCCTGCCGTAAGTATCAAAGTCATAATCTTTGAAACCATCAAACTTTAGAAAGGCTTCATCAACACTGTACACTTCCATATCGGGAGTGAAAGTTCCGAGAATGTTCATGACCCTCGTACTCATATCACCATACAAAGGGTAATTGGATGAAAACACCTTGATCTTATTATCCTTACAAAACTGCCTATATTTGAATTCCGGGGCGCCCATGGGCAATCCAAGTACCTTCGCTTCATCGCTACGCGAGATAAAACAACCATCGTTATTGGAAAGAATACCCACAGGGACATTATTGAACTGGGGCTGAAAAGCCCGTTCACAAGAGGCATAGAAGTTATTGCAATCTACAAGGGCGAACATGCTTTAAAATACTCGATTTTTGCTAAATTACATAGGAAATCCATTGTAATTCAAATTTGAACCAAAGGTAATTCCGTTCAGTATAGGATTGCCCAAAGTCATGAGAAATAATTATCCCACCCCAAAATCCTATATTAGGACATGCAAAAAGAGATAACCCGCAATATTTCCCTTACTGGGGATATCAAATTCACTGGACTCCGCCTAAAAGATCCCATGCATACATCTGCTGGCCTTTTGGGAGTAAAGGAAGCATTACGGCACACTTTTAAGGAAATGGGCATTATGCGTTCCATGCGAACCCTTTTGGAAATGAACCAAGAAGATGGGTTTCGCTGCCCTAGTTGTGCTTGGCCCGTTCCCGAACATCCATCAAAAATTGCGGAATATTGTGAAAATGGGGCAAAAGCCTTGGCCGATGAAGCCACACGGGAACATATAGGAGCCGATTTTTTTTCGGGACATTCCGTTGAGGAACTCTCCAGATTAAGTGACTTTGAACTGAACAAACTAGGTCGCCTCGTAGAACCGATGGTCTTAAGACCCAACAGTCTGCACTACGAACCCATTACTTGGCAAGATGCTTTTGAATTGATTTCTGAAGAATTGCATAAGCTAGAAAACCCCAATAAGGCCATTTTTTATACTTCGGGCCGATCTAGCAACGAAGCTGCCTACCTCTATGGTATGTTCGCCCGTGCCTTTGGCACCAACAATATGCCCGATTGCTCCAATATGTGCCATGAATCATCGGGTGTTGCCCTCTCCGAAACACTTGGAATCGGAAAAGGTTCGGTAAAACTCGATGACCTATATGGTGCTGAAGTGGTTCTGGTAGTGGGTCAAAACCCCGGGACCAATCACCCAAGAATGCTGGCTGCGCTGGAAAAGTGCAAGAAGAATGGGGGTAAGGTCATCAGTATAAACCCATTGGCGGAAACGGGATTGGTCAACTTTAAAAACCCGCAAAGTGTTTCGGACATGTTGGGCAACGGACAGGCCATGGCCGATATCCATTTGCCTGTAAAAATCAATGAGGATATTGCGCTGACCAAACTCATTCTAAAAAAATTGGTCGCTCTTGATGCCAAAAACAATAATGTCCTAGACCATGAATTTATTGTGGAATATGTGGATGGCTATGATGACCTGCTGAAAGATTTGGATCGTTATGATACGGAAAGCCTTCAAAAAAGAACGGGGGTGTACATGCGAAAAATTGATCAGGTTGTACAATTGTTGGCCGAAAACACCAAAATCGTTATCTGCTGGGCCATGGGCATTACCCAGCATAAAAATGCAGTGGATTGCATCAAGGAATATGTGAATATTCTATTGCTCAAGGGAGCTGTGGGAAAACCCTTTGCCGGGACTTGTCCTGTGCGTGGGCATAGCAATGTGCAGGGCGATCGTTCGGTGGGCATTATGCACTACGTAAGCCAAAGTTTGAACAAAAAAATCCAAAAGCACCTCAATTTTGACCCACCTACGGAAAAAGGATACGATACTGTCGAGGCCATCAAAGCCATGCATGAAGGAAAGGCCAAAGTGTTTGTTTGTTTGGGCGGCAATTTTTTGATGGCCGCTTCAGACACACGATATACTGCCGAAGCCATTCAAAATTGTGATTTGACGGTACAAATCAGTACCAAACTGAACCGAAGCCATTTGGTTACGGGCAAAACTGCATTGTTGTTGCCGACCTTTGGCCGTTCCGAAAAAGATGAGAAGAACGGCGAGCTTCAATTTTTGACGATGGAAAGCAGTACGGGCAAGGTTCGACAGAGCAGAGGACTGTTGAAACCTGCTTCCGATCACATTAAAAGTGAACCTGAGATCATTGCCCTCTTGGCCCATACTTATTTTAGAGGCAATCATTCCATGAATTGGTATGAGTTGGGTCAGGATTACAATCTTATCCGAAAGTTGATAGACAAAACCGTGAAGGGGTTCGAGAATACCAGCGAACAATCCAAAGGATTTGGCTATTATCTACCTAACAATGTCCGTACGCGTGATTTTAGGATGCTACCCAATGGAATGGCACAATTGTCCATTACCCCATTGCCCAACCATCAATTGCAAGCTAATGAGTTATTGCTGATGACCATTCGCTCGCATGACCAGTTCAATACCACCATTTATGGATTGAACGACCGTTACCGTGGCATTCACAATGAACGACGTGTGGTTTTTATGAATAAAGAGGATATGGTTGAAAAAGGGCTTACCCGATTGGATATAGTCAATCTGTACAGCACTTATGACGGTATTCAACGCACCGCAGAAAAATTTATAGTTGTGCCCTATGAAATCCCAAAAGGAAACATGGCCGCCTATTTTCCTGAAACGAATATGCTGGTTCCCTACAATCAATTTGCCGATAAGAGCCAGACGCCTATCAGTAAATCCATCAAAGTCAGGGTGGCAAAAGTTTCTTGAATCGATTATTTGAAAGCAGGAATACCGGTAATGTCGGCCCCGGTAATCAACAAGTGAATATCGTGTGTGCCTTCGTACGTGATTACACTTTCGAGGTTCATCATATGGCGCATAATGCTATATTCTCCCGTAATTCCCATTCCGCCCAACATCTGCCGTGCTTCGCGAGCTATTTTAATGGCCATTTCCACATTGTTCCGTTTAGCCATGGAAATTTGGGCGGTAGTAGCCTTGCCTTCATTTTTTAATTGTCCCAAACGAAAGGCCAATAATTGGGCCTTGGTGATTTCGGTAATCATTTCGGCCAATTTCTTTTGCTGAAGTTGATATGCCGCAATGGGTTTCCCAAATTGAACACGTTCCTTGGCATAACGGAGTGCCGTGTCGTAACAATCCATGGCAGCTCCGATAGCTCCCCATGCAATGCCGTATCGGGCGGAATCCAAACAACCCAATGGTGCACCGAGTCCACTTTTACCCGGCAACAAATTTTCTTTGGGCACTTTTACATTATCAAAAATAAGCTCGCCCGTAGCCGACGCCCTCAACGACCATTTGTTATGGGTCTCTGGTGTGGAAAAGCCTTCCATGCCACGCTCCACAATAAGTCCGTGGATTCGTCCTTCTTCGTTTTTGGCCCAAACAACGGCCACATCGGCAAATGGTGAGTTGGAAATCCACAGTTTGGCACCGTTCAACAGGTAATGGTCACCAGCATCCTTGAATTTGGTTTCCATTCCTCCTGGATTAGATCCGTGGTTGGGCTCGGTAAGTCCAAAACAGCCCATCCACTCCCCTGTTGCCAATTTGGGCAGGTATTTTTTGCGCTGCTCTTCGGTACCGTAGGCGAATATGGGATACATGACCAATGAGGACTGCACGGAAGCTGTAGAGCGAACTCCACTATCGCCACGTTCTATTTCCTGCATGATCAAGCCATAACTGATTTGGTCCAAACCTGCCCCGCCGTATTCTTCAGGGATGTAGGGACCAAAAGCACCTATTTCAGCCAATCCACCAATAATCTGTTCTGGGAATTCCGCCTTTTGGGCATATTCCTCAATAATCGGGGAGATATCTCGCTTTACCCATTGGCGGGCCGCATCACGAACCAGTTTATGCTCCTCTGAAAGCAAATCATCTAGATTGTAGTAATCTGGGGCTTCAAATAAATCGGGCTTCATTTAGAATAAATTTTAAGTAAATATAACATTTCATTCAGTTATTGTTACATTTTTAAATAAAATGCTTGAGTCAATTGGATATATTCCTTGGTGTATTTATGTCTACCTTCTTCAATGACCAAGGTATCAATGTGTGGTTCGCTTTCATCAAAACTGAATTCTATCAAACTTCTTTTAAAATCGGTATGGGGATTTCCCTTTACCCGAGTGATTCGGTTTGGAAATAATCTTTCTTTTTTGGCAACATCGGTAAAATAAGACTCCTCTTTAAAGGGAATGATTACCGCAAAAATCCCATCTTCATTCAAAAGTTTTGCTGCTCCCTCAACTAATTCCTCAAAAGGCAGCGAACTGCTTTGCCGTGCCTTGTCCCGTGATTCATTTCTACTGGCCACATCTTCGGAATAGAAAGGCGGATTGGAAATGATCAAGTCGTACTTATCGTCCATTTCATCCACAAATTCATCAAAACCTGCATGATAACAGAACAGTCTGTCTCCCCATGGTGATACTTCAAAATTAGCAACGCACTGCTCATAGGCAGCATCATCCAACTCAATGGCATCTATGGTTTCGGCCAATGAGCGTTGTGCGAGTTGCAATGCGATAAGACCGGTTCCTGCTCCTATGTCCAAAACGGATTCAGGATCATTATGCAAAGATGTCCATGCGCCCAATAATACACCATCGGTTCCCACCTTCATGGCACATTGGTCTTGGTGAACTGTAAACTCTTTGAATTTAAAAGGTTTCATGTCATCAAAGATACGTTAATGATGTGTACTTGATTTACGGACATCAATTCAAATAGGGCATTCATAAATTGATATAAGGCATTCGTTAATTCTGGAGGCAATACTTGAATAGAATATAGTTATTTCGCCGACAACTTTACGGGGAAAGGCCCCAATAAAATCATTACCAAATTATCTAAACTTATGATTATGAAAAAAATCTTTTTTGCAATGTTCCTTTTAGTTGGAATAACAACTTATGCACAAAATGACTCAAACTCCTTGAGTCAAGGTAGCTGGATTATCGAAGCCAACACGGGTTCGTGGACGACTGGTAGCACAGCTTTTTCCCTGGTCTCAACTAATGGGTATACCTTGTATTCTATCGGAACAGAGGGAGGTTACTTTGTATCCGACAATTTAGCTTTAAAACTAGGTTTAGGTTATTCTGGGGGAGATGATATGGATGGCACATTCAATTACAAAGTGGGGGTCAAATACTATATTATAGATGAGATACCTTTAGGAGTGGATTATACTGGGGCAAGTTCTAATGGAAATGGTGCCAGTTGGGTTGGCGTTCAAGGAGGTTATGCATGGTTTGTCGCAAACAATGTAAGTATTGAACCAACAATTCGATACAATATGACTTTAGATGAAGATAAGGCAGACAGTGCTTTTCAAGGATTAATCGGTTTTGCTTTTCATTTTTAAATAAAAACTAAAACTCCTACTTGGGCATATCATTAGGTTTTTATCTTGGTGGCGGCAAGTGGAAAAAATAGTGTTTCATCTAGTTTTATTAAGTTAATAGGGAGGCAAATTAATGCCTCCTTTTTGTTTTTAACCTAGATATAAATCTACCAAACCTTCGGGGGTCTTCACAAAAATTGTCCTGTTCTTGCGGTCAACCTTTTTGATTATTTCATCGCTGACAGGAATCAACAATTCCTTGTCGCCCTTTTTTACTTCAAATAAATCTTGTGAAGTACTATCGTTAATGGATTCCACAACACCAATATCTCCATAAACCTCATCCATTAGGGTAAAACCGATTACCTCATGAAAATAAAACTTGTTGCCTGTAAGTGGAGGCAGCATGGTAAGAGGAAGGTATAATTCGGAACCAATAAGTTTATCAGCACTTGGTTCGTCCTTTACCTCTTCAAAATCAATGCGAAGTAGGTTGGATTTGTGCAATCGGCATCTATCAATAAAAAATGGAATCAGGTTGTTCCCTAATGAAACAAGTACTGATTCCATATTTTCGTAGATATCGGGCTCATCGGTGTCCAGTTTGACCAACACCTCGCCCTTAAAACTATATTTTGAAACGACTTTGCCCAGGTAGAAACAGTCTTCCTTGCGCATCGCCTTATGTTTCTATTCTTCTTTTTTATCAGCTTCTTCACCAGCAGGAGCCTCCTCGGCAGGTGTTTCAGCTTCGGTAGTGGCTTCCTCTGTAGCCGCTTCGGCAGTCTCTTCGGCAGCATCTTCAGTTACTTCCTCTTCTTCTGGCAAAGCAGCGGCAACTCTCTTAGCGTTCGCTTCCTTCTCAGCTTCCAATGCTTTGGCTCTGGCTTCGGCTTCGGCTTTGGTCAATCCATCTTTCTTGTCTTGAATTTTTTGTTCTTTCTCTTCCAACCAAGCGTTGAATTTTTCTTCGGCCTGTTCTTCGGTCAATGCTCCTTTGCGAACACCGCCCAACAAGTGATGCTTCAACAGAACACCTTTGTAAGAAAGGATTGCTCTTGCAGTATCTGTTGGTTGTGCACCATTTTGCAACCATTTTACAGAACCATCAACATCTAGATTAATTGTAGCTGGATTGGTGTTTGGGTTGTAAGTACCCAATTTTTCCAAAAATTTACCGTCCCTTTTTGCTCTAACATCGGCGGCAACTACCCAATAGAATGGTTTACCTTTTTTACCGTGTCTTTGAAGTCTAATTTTAACTGGCATATCACATTAATTTGTAGGGTGCCCGACCCTGATTATTAATTCTTTTTAATCGCTTATCCGTTAAGCGGGTGCAAATATACATTTATTTGTTTATAGCACAGTGTTTTCGGTAAAAAAAGTTAAATACTTTTAACAACTGAACCCTATCTCGTTAAACCTATTATAAACCATTGCAACCATTTGTTATTCTGACACTTAACCTTATCTTATATATAGAAATCATCGAAAGCCGATGGCCATTAACCGATAAAATGAAGAGAGATTATGAAGTACACTGTAGAAATGTCGAACAAATTGAACGAACTTTTGGAAAGAACATACGATGCTGAAAAAGGATTCAAGCAAGCAGCTGAAAAGGTAAACAATACAACCATTAAACAATTCTTTATGGACAGTGCCAAACAGCGATACAATTTTGGCCAAGAGTTAAAAGCTGAAATTATGTCCTTTGGACAAACCCCAGAAAAAGGAGGAAGCACCAAAGGAACCTTGCACCGATCTTGGATAGATTTTAAATCGTTGTTCACTACCAACAATGAAGAAGCCATGTTGGAAGAAGTGCATCGAGGCGAGAAAGAAGCCATCGCCACATACAATGATATATTGCACGATAAAGATTTTGTGCTGCCACCATCCACGGAAAGCCTATTGATGAAGCACAGAAATGCCATCAGGGAAACCTTGGAGACAGCCAACATATTTGAAACAGCAGTATCGTAATTCCAAAAGTCAGCAGATACAATCAGAAAAAGTCGGGATGTATTCCCGGCTTTTTTTTAGTTGATAACTCCTAAAAACTCTATTTCACCAAATCTATCTTCTTCCGTACTTTTATCTATTCTTTTTTTGACCGAGACTATTAGCCTATGTATTTGATTTTTGATACGGAAACCACTGGTTTGCCCAAACGCTGGGACGCCCCGATTACCGATACCGACAACTGGCCAAGATGCGTTCAGATTGCATGGCAGTTGCATGATGAACTTGGTAATTTAATTGAGCACCAGGACTTTTTGGTAAAACCCGAAGGTTTCAACATTCCCTACGAATCAGAACAGATACACGGCATTTCCACTGCTTTGGCTGAAGAAAAAGGTGTTCCCCTAAGCGAAGTTTTGGAAGCTTTCAACAAGGCATTGCAACAGACCAAATTTGTGGTGGGTCAAAATGTGGGGTTCGATATCAACATTATGGGATGCGAGTTCCACCGTGAAAGTGTGGAAAGTCCTTTGACCGAACTCCCAGTACTCGATACCTGTACGGAACATACCGCAGAACTCTGTAAAATACCAGGAGGGCGTGGCGGTAAATTTAAATTGCCTACGTTGACCGAACTCCACGAGTTCCTGTTCGGCGAGCCTTTTGCCGAGGCGCACAATGCAACGGCCGACGTGGAAGCTACGACCCGTTGCTTTTTGGAATTGGTCCGCAAAAAACAATATTCCTACCAAGAACTCGATGTTCAACCTGATTATTTTGAGCGTTTCTCCGAAGCCAATCCGCAGGAAATAGAGCTTATCGGGTTAAAGCACATCAACCTAAAGGCCGCATCAAAAGAAATTGCTGATGCCCTTTGGGCCGAAGATACAGGAGGCGTATCGGATGAAGAAATACAAGAAAACGTGGAGACGTTGGAGGACGAACCCTTTGTTCATCTACACAACCACTCACAGTTTTCGGTGCTTCAGTCAACCATCAATATAAAAGATTTGGTAAAAGCCACTGCCAACCACGGCATGCCTGCGGTAGCCCTTACCGACCACGCCAATATGATGGGCGCCTTTCACTTTGTTAAAGAAGTCATGGGACACAACAAAGCGGTAAAGGCCAAAAACGAGGAACTTATAGCCAATGGCGAACAGCCTACCGAAAAAGAGATTACTCCAATCGTAGGTTGCGAATTCTTTGTCTGCGAGGATCACACCAATAAAAACGTCAAGGACTACGGACATCAAATTGTGCTCTTGGCCAAAAACAAAAAAGGCTATCACAATTTGGCAAAAATGTCCTCCATTGCGTATACCAATGGTTTCTACTACGTGCCCAGAATCGACAAAAAGGTCATTGAGCAATACAAGGAAGACATCATCGCCCTTACGGGAAACCTATATGGTGAAGTGCCCAACAAAATCCTGAATGTTGGCGAAAACCAGGCAGAAGAAGCCCTATTGTGGTGGAAAGAACAATTTGGTGACGATTTTTACATCGAAATCATGCGTCACGGGCAAGAAGACGAAGATCGTGTTAACCAAGTTTTGGTTCGGATGGCCAAAGACCATAACGTAAAACTGGTCGCCACGAACAACACTTATTATTGCGATAAAAAGGATGCCGAAGCACACGATATTTTACTATGCGTGAAAGATGGGGAAAAGCAATCCACCCCCATCGGTAGGGGTCGTGGTTATCGCTATGGATTGCCCAACCAAGAGTATTACTTCAAATCTTCGGACGAGATGAAGGAGCTCTTCAAGGATTTGCCCGAAGCCATTTTGAACATCAAGGAAATCGTGGACAAAATTGAGCCCTACGATCTTGCCAGTGATATTTTGCTGCCCAAATTCAGTATTCCAGAAGAATTCAAAGATCCTGAAGATGATGTGGATGGCGGAAACAGGGGTGAGAATGCCTACCTGAGGCACATCACTTACAAAGGAGCCGAAAAGCGGTACGGAGAACTTACGGATGAAATCAGGGAACGGATAGACTTTGAGTTGGAGATTATCAAAAACTCGGGGTACCCAGGATACTTTTTGATTGTGGAGGACTTTATCCGGGAAGCAAGGAATATGGATGTTTCGGTAGGACCAGGTCGTGGTTCCGCAGCAGGTTCGGTGGTAGCATACTGTTTAACGATTACCAACATCGACCCCTTAAAGTACGACCTACTTTTTGAGCGGTTCTTGAATCCGGACAGAGTGTCCATGCCCGATATCGATATTGATTTTGATGACGAGGGCCGTAGCCGAGTAATGGACTACGTTATCAATAAATATGGTGCAAACCAAGTGGCGCAGATTATTACTTACGGTACCATGGCCGCCAAATCGTCCATTCGCGATACTGCACGTGTGTTAGATTTGCCATTGGGCGATGCCGACCGTATTGCCAAATTGATTCCAAACATGTCCAAGCTCAACAAGATATTTGGAGTGGACGAAGCCGACCTGAAAAAGAAGTTCCGTTCCGAGGAACTCGAAAAAGTAAACGAGCTCCTCAATATCGCCGAAACCGACGATTTGGAAGGCCAGACCTTAAAAATGGCTAGAGTGCTCGAAGGGTCTTTGCGAAATACGGGAATCCATGCATGTGGAGTAATCATTACTCCAGACGATATTACCAACTTCGTACCCGTATCCGTAGCCAAAGATTCTGACCTTTACGTTACCCAGTTCGACAACTCGGTAGTGGAAAGTGCCGGTCTGTTGAAAATGGATTTCTTGGGATTGAAAACCTTGACCTTGATCAAGGACACCGTCAAAATCGTAACAGCAAGAACGGGAATAGAGTTGGTTCCCGATGATTTTCCGTTGGATGATGAAAAAACATACGAGCTTTTCCAACGCGGGGAAACCGTTGGGGTGTTCCAGTACGAATCACCCGGGATGCAGAAGCACATGAAAAACCTGAAACCTACGGTTTTTGATGACCTTATTGCCATGAACGCCCTGTACAGACCTGGGCCCATGGAATATATTCCCAGTTTTATTGCACGTAAACACGGTGAAGAGGAGATTACCTACGACCTCCCCGAAATGGAGGAATACCTTCAGGAAACCTACGGGATTACCGTGTACCAAGAGCAGGTGATGTTGCTCTCCCAAAAATTGGCAGGATTCTCCAAAGGTGATGCGGATGTACTCCGAAAAGCCATGGGTAAAAAGATTTTTGCCTTGCTGGAAAAACTAAAGCCACAGTTCTTGGACGGTGGCGAGAAAAACGGGCATCCACGTGATGTACTGGAAAAAATCTGGAAGGATTGGGAAGCTTTTGCCTCCTACGCATTCAACAAGAGTCACTCCACCTGTTACGCATATATTGCTTACCAAACCGCCTATTTAAAGGCCCACTACCCTGCCGAATATATGGCGGCCGTGCTGTCCAACAACATGAACGACATTAAGCAGGTCACCTTTTTTATGGAGGAATGTAAACGTATGGGGCTGGAAGTATTGGGTCCTGACGTTAACGAATCCTATTACAAGTTTGCCGTGAACAAGGACAATGCGGTACGATTTGGCATGGGAGCCATTAAAGGTGTTGGGCGCTCCGCTGTGGAAACCATTGTTGAAAACCGAAAAGAAGGTGGGGCTTACCGATCTATCTTCGATTTGGCTAAACGTGTAGATTTGCGTGCTGCCAATAAAAAAGCCTTCGAAAATTTGGCGCTTGCCGGAGGGTTTGATTCCTTTGGTGATACCCATCGTGCACAATATTTTCACGATGATGGCGATGGTATAACCTTCTTGGAAAAGGCAGTGAAGTATGGTTCCAAGTTTCAGGAAAATCAAAACTCATCGCAGGTGAGTCTTTTTGGGGATGCGAGCGAGGTTCAGATTCCGGAACCCATTGTTCCTCCATGTGAAGAATGGGGCACCATGGAAAAGCTACGCCGCGAAAAAGAAGTGGTCGGTATTTATATTTCGGGGCACCCGTTGGATGATTTTAAAAAAGAAATCAAGGCTTTTTGTAAAAATACGGTAAGCGATTTTGCTCGTTTGGAAGAGCACGTAAATCGGGAACTCACGGTGGCCGGGGTCATAACCGATGTTCAACACCGCATTTCCAAAAATGGGAAGGGCTGGGGGCTCTTTACATTGGAAGATTATAATGAATCTTACGAACTAAGGATTTTTGGGGAAGAATACTTAAAGTTCCGCCACTTCTTAATGATCAACTCCTTTGTGCACGTGCGGGCATACGTGCGCGAGGGCTGGGTAAACCGTGATACGGGCAAAAAAGGAGACCCAAGGCTTCAGTTCAACGATTTTAAACAGCTTCAGGACGTAATGGATGCCTTTGCTAAAAAACTCACCATCAAACTGAACATAGATCGCCTGCAAGAGCAACGCATCAGAACATTAAAGGACACTTTAACATTACATAAAGGTGACCACCCGATAAGTTTTGTAATTTATGAGATGCAAGAGGAAATCAAACTCAAACTATCGAGCCGAAAACAGAAGGTGAAGATAAACAGCGAGTTACTTTCCGAACTGGAGGCACATGAAATTCATTACAAATTGAATTAGATCATAATTATTGTCAATGGCGCAATAATTAAAACGAATACGCCCTATGTAAGTTACATGGGCATTATTTGACTAACTTTGCATAATATTAAAATAAATAAGATGGCACTAGAAATAACAGATGCAACTTTTGACGAAGTTGTTTTAAAAAGTGACAAGCCTGTCCTGGTAGATTTTTGGGCAGCATGGTGTGGACCTTGTAGAATGGTAGGTCCAATCATTGAAGAAGTAGGACAAGAATACGATGGTAAAGCCGTTGTTGGGAAAGTTGATGTTGATGCCAACCAACAATTTGCCGCTAAATACGGTGTGCGTAATATCCCTACCGTTTTGGTTTTTAAAGATGGTGAGGTAGTAAACCGTCAAGTAGGCGTATCTCCTAAAAAAACCTATACAGATGCTATTGATGCAGCACTGTAAAACAAAACTTGGAATTAGATTTTAAAAAAGGTTTGGCAAATGCCAAGCCTTTTTTATTTTATCTTGTCTGCGGAAATCAATTATGGACGTACGATCGGAACTTAGCAAAGCGACCCTTTTCCAAAACTTGGAGCTTTTGGCCCACCAAATTGTGGAAGGGTTTATCAGTGGTATCCACAAAAGTCCGTTCCATGGATTTTCCGCCGAATTTGCAGAACACAAAATTTACAACCATGGGCAGAGCACCAAACATATTGATTGGAAACTCTTCGCCCGAACAGATCGCTTGTACACCAAACGCTATGAGGACGAGACCAACCTCCGTTGCCATATGATTCTGGACAACTCGACTTCCATGTACTATCCCGAGGTTAAAGAATATGCCTTGGACAACCTCAACAAAATTGGTTTTGGGGTACTTTCCATTGCCGCCTTGATGCAGGTTTTGAAAAAACAACGCGATGCGGTCGGCTTGAGCATTTATTCAGATACCTACGATTTCCATGCTTCGGAAAAGAACAGTGAACGCCATTTTCAGATGCTGTACTCCAAATTGAACGAAGTTGCTTCCCATAAAAAAGATACGAAAGAGACCAAAACCTATACTTTCCTGCATCAGATTGCGGAAAAAATCCATCGCAGAAGCCTGATTTTTCTATTTACGGACATGTTTCAGACAGAAACAGAGGAGGAAAAACTCTTCGAAGCGCTGCGACATCTTAAATACAATAAACATTCTGTAGTTCTTTTTCACCTGTTGGATAAGGAACATGAGCTCCATTTTGATTTTGACAATACACCCAAACGTTTTGTGGATGTAGAAACAGGCGAACAGATAGATTTGTACGCTGACTCCATTAAAAAAGCATATTCAGAAAAAGTGCTGCAATACCAAAAGGACCTGAAACTGAAATGCGCGCAATATCAAATCAAATATGTGGGAGTGGATGTTCGCTCGGACTTCTCCCAAGTCTTGAATTCCTTTATGATAGAACGGCAGAAATTTGCTTGATCATTTTTTTTAAAAAAATGTTTTGCCATATCCGAAATGAGAGTGTATATTTGCACTCGCTTTAAAAAAGCAATGAACAAGATTTGAATCCGGCTGTTGTCGGAGTCTAAGAAGATAAAATCATTGGTCTGGTAGTTCAGTTGGTTAGAATACCTGCCTGTCACGCAGGGGGTCGCGGGTTCGAGTCCCGTCCAGACCGCAGAAAGCTCCGAGAAATCGGGGCTTTTTTTGTTGTTGCGGCAATCTAAACAGATACTGTTTTTAGTATAAGGTAAGTTCGACCTTAGAAAGTTGATTTTAAGGCAAGAAAAAACAGACTATTATGCAAATTAAAGTGCTGACAACCAATTCGCAGCAAATACCCTGACTTATAGTTTCTTTACTTAAGATTGCTGGGGTTTTTGTTCCATTGCTTGATCGGCCAAACTCCAGGAGTTCCATTCACAGATTTACTTCATCTGCTTTTTAAGGTTCTGTAATACAAATTCCAAGCTCCCGAATTTGCTTCCACAATGTCTGGTAGTCCATCATTGTTCAAATCTCCAATGGCAATATGATAGGTATCATCTTCGAGGTCTTCCCTGAGACCAATTTCTTGAAAATCCATATCTTCCTTACCCAAAAACACATAATTCCTCCCCTCGGAATTCCCTTCCACAATATCCATGTGGCCATCTTGGTCCAGATCGGCAACTTGTATGGAATAGGTGGAACGTTCACTTCCCAATTCAAGGGTTTTGTCAAAGTTCAACCTTTCATTGCCCAAATAAATGGTGTTTTTTGCCTCCAAATTTCCAGTAACTATGTCCAAAAAGCCATCTTTATCCATGTCTGCAATGGCTATGGAACGTGTTTCAACATTTTCATTGCCAAATTCCAGAACCTGGGTGAATGACAGCTTTTCATCACCAAGGTAGATTCTGTTATTGCCCTGTCTCTCTGCAGTTATCAGGTCCTGATGACCATCATTATTGATATCGGTCACCAATGTTTGGATGGTTTGGTCCAACCCATCACCAAAATGGAGAACAGTTGTAAAGTTACCTTGACCGTCGTTCAAGCAAATCTCGTTTTTGGCCTTTCTGTTCGATATGACCAAATCCATATCGCCATCATTGTCCACATCGGCAATTTCGAGGTTCCGTGATGGTGATATGGCCCCAAAGGGCGGTCGCTCCGTGAAGCGATTGTTTTCAGTACCGAAATACAGTGCGTTTGGAACATTGTCGTTGGCAACGGCAATGTCCATGAAACCGTCATTGTTGAAATCGGCCGACTTGATGGCATATGAGGCGTCCAGAAAATTACCGATGGGCCGTGCCATTTTAAAACCGCCTTTTCCATCATTATAGTAGATGTAATTTTGTTCTGCCCAATGTCGTCCGTTGGCAACAAGGGCATCCAAATCACCATCTTTGTCCACATCGACCAGGGTTATGGATGCAGTTCGGTTAGATTGGGTGCCTATGGAAAAGAAACCGTCTGCATTTTGGAAAGACACGTTCTGTGAAAATGTGGTCATTGAAATGGCCCCAAAAACGGCCAATAACATGTTTTTAAGTATTTTATTTAACTTCATCAACTTATTTTTTTTATACGTAAAACCAGTCATCTTCCAAAAATTCAATAATTCTCTGGGCACGACCCGATGAACTAAAATTATTGCCATTGCCGAAGAGTTTTTTAATAGGTTGTATTATTTCCATTTTTGTCAATAATCTCAAACCGGGTATTGTCCAATTCATCTACATAAATTTTAATCCGTTCATTTCCCTTTGAATCATAGATGAACAAACCTGTATTCTTGTTTTCTTCACGACCCAGGAACATTCTGTACACATTGATTTCGGAGTCCAGATGTTTTTTAAATTTCAAATATTCAACATCTTTTTCTGGCTTTGTCATTGATTTTGTACGTTCAAGAAATTGCTCGTACAATTTTTCCACCCGAATTGAATCGGACCGTTCCCTAAAGAACATTCCATACCACCTTTTCCACTCGCCCCCTTCCAAGTACTCATCTTTCATAATGGCCATTATTTGGTCATTTTTTTGTTGATCAAAGGTGATGCCTGCAAAATTCTCTTCATCCGTTCCATCATAATAGATACCACCTACTTCATCCCCAACACGATTAAAAAATATGATCCCGGGCAAGTCTCTTTTTGAACCTGGGTTGTGTGGAATACCATGGGTAGTGGCCAATGCTTGCTTTTCGGGGTTGCTGATTGAAATGTACAAGTTTTCCTCTGCATCAATTATGCTGAGTCTTTCTGCCTGGATTTCTTTGAATGTTTCCACATTTTTGACCTGTCTGTCATAAAAGAAAAAGCAGGTCAAAACAATCAGAAAAGCGAAATTGATTATTGGAAGCTGTTTTTTCATTTTATTATATCATTTTTGATTTGATGATGTAAGCACTTATTTTAATTGAACGGCGGGCAATATGTATTTGTTTACAATTGAAAAAGGACGGTCCTCCATTTCTGGAAATAAATTATAGTTGCCCCCTGTCATGGTAATGGTCATTTCAATTTCGGGAATGATGATAAGAAACTGGCCGCCATTGCCCCAAGCCTCAACGGTCTTCATCTGTTTTCCACCTACTTCACGTTCCAACAGCCTCCACAAGTACCCATAATCGGAATTTTTGGGCCAACTTCCTTTTATATGGGGTGTCGTGGATTTCTTGATCCAGGATTCCGAAATCAAGGGTTCTCCGTTCCATGTTCCCTTGTTGAGCACCAATAATCCAAACTTGGTAAAGTCGATGGGCCGCATATAAAATGACCCTGCCAAATATCCTCTCCCTTGTGGCGATGTGAGCATTTGAAAGTTATGGATTTCCATGGGCAACAATAGTTCCTCATAAAAGAAAAGAGGAAGATAGGTACCCACCGATTCTTGAATGACCTCGGTCAAAAGGTTGCTGCCTCCAGAGGAGTATTCGTAAACGGTTCCTGTCTCGTGCTCCATGGGGAGGTTGAGTTTGTACCCCACCCAGTCATCGTGCTCCCATTGCATCTTATCTTCATCCTCCAACTGTATGCCCGTACTCATGGTCAATGCATGATGGACAGTAATTTTTTTCTTCCGACCATCGTTAATGTCGTATTCAGGATAGTAGTCCAAAATGGAATTTTCAACCTTTAATCCATCACTTTTCATCATCGCCCTCCCCACCGCCAAGGATGCCATGGATTTAAAAGCGGACCGTATATCATGAAGGTATTCCCTGCTATATCCGTGAAAATATTCTTCAAACACAAGTTTTCCATTCTTTGTGATCAGAATACTATGGATGTGCTCCAGGTTCTTGTTGTTCTTTGGGTCCATGAGGTCCAAAAGCGACTTATTGATGCCGACATCTTCCAAAGAAGCTGTTTGCATGGCGGAATCGGGAGCCTTGGGAATCTCATACACATAGTTTTCATGGGGCGATCTTGGCAAATAGCCTTCCAGTTGATCATCGTTGAGTTTTTCCAACTGAATTTCCCTTTTCCCCCCAGCGTTGCCATACTTAAGGGATATATTCCTTTTCTCTGTATTGTACTCAGCCGAAATCCCGAAACGGTCGTTCGTAATGTTGAAGTTGATATGGTTCCCTTCGATCAAAACCTTATCGATGGTAAAATGCAGCTCCCTATTTTCCTTGTTACTCTGAATATTGGCCTGTACCGTGCCTGCAGAATCTTTATAAAATTCCAAATAGACGAGATAATCAGTGTCGATTATTTCCGGTTTATGAATCTTGGCGACCCATTGCATTCCCTTTTTTTGAAAATTGAGGCTTTGTGCCCAAAGATCATGGGTAAGCACTCCATGCAAAGTTTTTTCATTATGGGACAGAAAAGCATCAAAACGGAGACCTGAGGAATCCTTGAAATTTAAATCTGTTCCTTTTTTGATGATATGGTGAACGGTTTCCTTGCCCTTCGAGTATAAGCGGGCTTCGGTGGGGTCATTTGCAGGTGATAAGATTAAAGAATCGTACTTTGATTCGGTCTGGAACAATAATCCGGACCATACCCCGATGAGTTCATCCGTTTCAAATGTTACCTTTTTCGGGGAGCAAAAAGAGAACAGTATTGCCAGTAATGGTACAATAAACAGTTTTTTTATCATAATGAATGTTTGATGGTTGAGCTTAACTTTTGTTGAAAATGATACCTTCAATTCAATAGGCTTCAATTTTCAAGGATTTGTTGATAAGCGTCCTGTATTTCAGATAAATCAGGTTCCTGCTTCATCCATTCTACACGTTCTTCCTGTGTATCCATCCATCGGTATAGCCAACTAATGCCCCACTTTTTGTAATAGTGGTCTTCTTGATCATAAATCGGGTCGGTGAGCGATTCTTTGAAACTTACGATTTTGTAATCGTCATGTTTTAGCCGTGTGATGATTTCCCCCAAATAATCGGCATTAATGGCATTGTCATGGCACAAATAGATATGTTTTACGGAGCGTCCGTATAAACTTTTCGTCATTTCTTCAAAAAACCTGACCAAGGCGATAGTCTTTTCAACATATTGTTCCCCTATGGCCTTGGCCATTTCTACTTCGCCATTGTCCAAATAATGCTGATAAACAAAATCGAACATCCAATCAGAACTCTCTACGGTGAAAGGGGCTATTATGTAATCCTTTGATTTTAAATACTCCCTAATTTGTGTATGCTGGATGGAATCTTTGCCTATATCATTAAACGGAAACCGGAAATACTTAAGCCCCTTATTGTACTTGGCAGCATACTGTCTTGTCAAATTTTCACCTTGCTCAATATCTTTTACAAAACTTTTAAAACCCTCCTCGGAATATCTGGGGTGACTATAGGTGTGGTTTCCAATCAATGCCTTATCCGTTTTGATCCAAGATTCCAAGAGTTCCTTGTTACGGTTTACTGCATCTGTTTGCAGAATTTTATCCTCGTTGATAAAAATGGTAAAGGGAACATCCAAGGAGTCCAACAGGTTCAATAGCACCGGAGTAAAACCGTCTTTTTGATACTTTGTGGTATTGGGTACATCATCAATGGTTATGGAAATAGATTTTTGCTGGGCAAGGCCTAAGTACAGACAAAAAGACAAGATTATTGTAAAAAGCTGCTTTTTCATTTATTCTATTTTTCCTGAGTATTTATTTTTTTACCATCTCTCTTTCCCAACCACCAATTGAGCCTTGTGTCAGCTTTATAATTTGAAACTTTCGGTTTGGTCTCGGCTCTTTCGATCGTTAATTCATTAAGTTCGGACACAACAGACCAAATAGTGCCAAAGCCTTGCTTTTTTAAATCTAAACAAACACATTTATTGGATAAGATTTCTTTTGCTTTAGTAAGGTCTATTTTTGTAAGGGCACTTAATTGTTTTTCCAAACCTTCGTAACGCTCTAAACTTTTACTCCATGCAACGCCTCCTTTTTCGTGTTCCTTCATTTCAGTTAATTGGAATTGGTTTGTTATGGTTATAAAGTTTTCGTGGGGGTTTGGCCTTCTAACACATGCCATTTGAGGACAAGATTCTACGACTGCAATATCTCCTGTCTTATCAGCAATTAAAAAGTTATTTGCTGAAGAAACCTTTGCGTTTTGTATTAATTCAATCGCTTGTTTTGTTGATTTACATTCTTCCAGAACTTTCCTTATCATAAAATGAAAACTGATGCCTGGTTGAACTTTATTACCATTTACAAAAGACATGGCAATGGCCAACCCTTTTTCGTTAACCCCATCCGAACGTCCTATAAAAACATCAGATTGACTGATATAGGCATATTTATCTTTAGGGGCAATTAAGTTGCTTTCTGTAAACTTTTTAAACGCATAGAGCATGTCATAATTTCTCCCAAAAACAACCGAACTGTTGTTCTTAAATGCAAATACACTGCATTGCCCTGTTGAATTAAACACCCCAAGACTTAATAAAAAGGCACCTACCTGTTCAGGTTTATCATTTATTCCTTTAGCAAAGCCATTAATTTCTTCTATCACTTCTGGATAGAAATTTTGTAACTCCTTATACGACTCTAGGCCGAAGTCATGCTTTTCCTTACTTATTTTTGGCAAGTTAAAATTAGCTTTGTCCAAAAGAAGGCTACCATATTTGAGTCCCATATCATAGAAGTCTCCATAAAGTCTGGGGTGATACATAATTTATACTGTTTTAATTAAAGCTCCTTTTTTTGGCTTCTGACCAAAATATCAAAAAAAGCAATTGAAATTTAAATTGCATGATTTTCAGGAAGTTGATAGTATAACAATCGAGTAAATGTCCTAGTCTTTCTCCAACAGAAAATCCAACAAGTTCTCATTGAATTTTTCCTTCATTTCGGAATTGGTAAAAAACACATATCCTACTTTTTGATCCCTATTGAACATGTAATGGGCAGTGGAACTCAAATTATCGCCTCCATGCATGTAGTTTGTACCACCCGCCGAAGGCTCGATTACAATTCCCAAGCCATAGTTGCGTGATTTACTTTTTTCCGTTGCCGAAGATGTGGATTGGATCTTGGTCAATTCTTGATAACTCTTATCGGAAAGCAAGGTGTTGTTCATAATGGCAACCAAAAAATTACTGAATGCACTAACGTTGCTCTGCAAACTGGCAGCGGGGTTAAAATTGGGGTTATTGGCATTTATGCTCCAACCATCGTTCCTTTTTCCTCTAAAATGCCCTTTTGCCCTGTGAGCTTCTAAATAATCGTTCCATACAAAACTGCTTTCATCCATTTCCAAGGGCTCAAAAATTTCAGTTTCCATAAGGTCTTGCAACTCATTTTCTTGAATACCTTTTAAATGGGCAATGACTTTGGATAGGTATTGGTAACCTTCCCCGGAATACTGAAACTGGGTCCCCGGTTCAAAGCTGATGGTAAGTTTGTTATTGGGATTATATTCCCCTTTATCGTTCAAATACCTCAAATTGGGAAACCCCGAGGTATGGGACAGTACCATTCTGGCCGTTATTTTTTTATACCTTTCGTCATAAGCAATATCAGGGTATTCCATATAGGTATATAGCGGAGTGTCCAAATCCAGTAAACCTTGGTCCACCATTTTCAATACAAAAACGCTAAAAACAGTCTTTGACATGGAAGCAGCATCAAAAAGGGTGTTTTTGGTTACTTTTTCTTGGGTGTCCAAGTTGGTTACGCCTTTGTAATTATCATACACCATTTTATCCCCGTTAACAAAAGCTATGGACAAGCCTGGAATTTCCAGAAATTTCATCTGTTCATCTATAAATGTATCCATTTCCGATTTTGAAATACGTTTACCGTTGAAGGACTTAAAGGTTTTATCGGTTCCTTCTTGCTTTTGGGTTGTTTTTTGATTTTTCCAACGGGCAAATTGTTGATTGAGCAAGGTGACGGCGGGTTTTCCTCCTTTTTCTATGCCTTGAATGGCCATTTTAAAGATAGCATCATCTTTGGGGTTGTATACCATGATAAAAGCTGACCTGGCGGATTGAGAGCCACATCTTTTATCGCCCCCAGCTTCTTCACCAGCTTTTAGGGCCAACATCAGTCGTTCGGCCAAAGGCTTGTCCCTATTTTCATCAAAGGCTTTGTACGCATCTAAAACAACCTGTTGCCCCGGAAGGATATTCCCCATAACTGCAAAATCGTTACCCACCTCTTCTCCGTTCCAATCTTTGATTTCAGCACCTGAATAAACAAGGGGACTTGCATCGGTGTTTATTAAAATCACACCATATTGTTGTCTTTCGGGATTGAATCTTTCATCTTTCATGGCCGTCAATATCTCTTCGAGGCTACTTCCTTGGTTCATTAATTCTGCGCCTTTCATTCGTGCGAAATAATCACTTCCTGCCTGGACCACTATGGCTCCTTTTCTTGGGACGATTGATGCTATACCGGACACATCAAAAGTACAAGAAGCGCCTACAATGCCTATTTCACCGGTCTTACGGTCTACTGCAATTATCGACCAAGTGGCAAATAATTGTGAATGAGTCAGAAAGGTGAATACTAAAATTAAAAGTAATCGAAATGGTTTTTTGGTTTGATTGTGTGTCATTGTTCTTTTTTTGATTTGATGAATTAAAAAAGAAGCTGATCAGCTTCCATAGCCAAAGAGTGATTTATTTAGTTTTTGTTACACTATTTTAATGGTTTAACTCCTTTTCTACCAACGAGTTGACAATCACAAACTTTGTTTCTTAGAGAAAATACATATAATAGGTTAAAATAATGGCTGACATATTGTAGACTCCGTGGGCCACTATGGAAGCCGTAAGGCGTTTGGTCCAAATGAACAATACTGTGTATAGTATCGTGGGCACCAAAATATCGAACCAATCCAATGGACTAGAAGGCATGTGTCCCAATGCAAAAATCAAAATGGACAAAATTGCCGAAAACCACAGCCCTGTTTTTGGGTTCTTGAAGGTCTCTTTCAGTACATTGATGAAATAGCCGCGGTTAAAAAGTTCTTCAGTGATTCCACCACCGATTACCCCCAACGCCACAAAAGACAAGGTTCCGACCAGGGTGCCATCATACATTTTGGACATCCCATAAATGTCCGGACGGTTTATTCCACCTGTATTGGGAATAATGAAAACAAATTGAAGAATGGTCCACAAGCCACCGAAAAGGAGGCCCAAGAGTACATCTTTCCCCAGATTTTCGAAACTAAGGCCAATATCTCTAAAGTTTTTCTTAAGGATCTTGAGGGAAAAGTAGAGTAGAGCTGTGACCGATATCAATTGAAAGAGGGCAATATAAAGCAAGTTGATGCCGATTTTGCCTCCATTTATTTTGGTGACCCCCAAAAAAACATCGGGTATAATAAAAAGCAGATACCCCAAAATAATGGTCGCTATAAAAACAACCAACGTTTTTGTCTTGCTTACTGAATTTGTAGTCTTCATATCAATAGTTTGTGTTTGTGATTCATTCTTTTGCAAACTGCCCTTCTATGGTTTCCAAAATTGAATCAGGATCATAGCCAACGCCATTTTTAAAAACAGTTTCGACCTTTTCAATAATAGTAGGGTCTTTTTCCAAGCTTCCGTTTAGGATTACAAAATTGGCCCTTTTACCTTCCTGAATGGTTCCAATATTGGAACGTTCCAATGCTTTTGCACCGTTGCCCGTCATAATCTGAATAGCTTCTGGCGTGGAAAAACCGGCTTCAATGAGCAATTCGTAATTTCGTTGGTCACCAAAACCCGGAAGCACATACCTGCCCGCATCTACACCCGCACATAATAAACCTCCCATTTTATAGTACTGGTATTCAAATTGCATAATTCGTTTTAACCTATTGTTTCTGATGGTATCTTTTATGCTCTTGTCAAAGTTGTCCCTTCGTTCTTTATACTCGTTCAATAAAAATGGGGACATGGCCTTTAATGTTCTTTCATCTGCATACGCCCTATTGGGAATACTGGCTTCATAAATGGATAGTGTGGATGTCAGAAACACATCATTATCGATTATCAATTGCTGTAATGCTTTTACTTTTGGGTTTTCTATTATAAGTTCATCCATATACTCACGTCCGCCATTACATATACCGTACGTTTTATCGGTTCTAAAATCACTCGTACTGTTTAAGCCATGCTCAATACCATCGATTCCCCATTTAGTGGCTTCTTCAAAGGTTATGGAGCATAGATGCCCTCTTACTTTGCAATTATTTTTATGGGCTTCATCAATAATGACCTTTAGGTCATCAGGATTTGTATTGCGATACACCTTGAACCATTTTATACCTTGATTTATATAATGTTGCATGGTGTCCCTTAAATGCTTTTCATTTCTTGGAATAATCATATTGGGATTGCCACCTTTTCCCGTGATGAAGGGTGCACTGGGAATTATATCCGGTCCAATTTGCATCCCTTTTTCTATAGTATTTGAAAGTGCTATTTCATTATTTGGAGAGGCCGCTCCACAGGTCTGAATAGTAGTCACTCCTGATGCTAGGTATAATTTAGCCGCTACGTCACCTACATCGGGAAATCTTGGAATATGTAAATGATTGTGCATCCCCACAATGCCCGGGATAATGGTTTTTCCCTTAAGATCCAGGATTTTTGCATTCCTTGGAACTTTAATCTCGGTAGGCCCGCCAATGGCTTCGAACAAACCGTGTTTAATTACAATGGTTTGATCTTCCTTTAAGACCGCACCGGTTCCATCTACAACATTGACATGCATCAACGCCAAAGTTGGATAGTTGTACTTTATATATTTAAGGATACTATCTGAATAAATGTCCCGTGTGGATGAAACTTGGCTATTTCGATAATGGTGGGATTTTGATCCATGAACATTATTGCAACCCAAAAATGGAACCAAAATAAGGATCAATACTAAAAATGATATTGGTATGGTGTCTTTCACTGCGTTTTGGTTGTTTTTGTAAGATAATCTTTTCTACTTGTCCGTGGTGTACTTCAAATTTTGGAGTTTCAATGGTTATGCTATATGTCAGTAAGTTGCTTCCCCAAAGAATTATCTTAAAATAAGCAAGGCTCCTACGCGGGGTCTTTTTCTCCTCAATGAACGAACATAGAAAGTGCTGCTCCTACCTAAAATCTCATCTTGTATGTATTGCTCTTCAGAAAAGTTTCCATGATCGGATATACTTTTCCCTTTATTTGATTTTTGAAAACCATATAATTCAAATTGGTACTGATAAGCTGCCCAATACTCTAGCCATCTTCTCCGTGTTGGACTGATGGAAAAGTTCTTGAACTTCCTTTTCATTTTTTCATCAAAGTCCGAATGTCCATTTTCATCAAAAACAACAACTTTAATGGAATCTGTATTCTTCACTGATGCATGGTTCCATGTTATTTCATGCTGCGCATAATATTTTTTGGGTTTCAAGGCTTTACGTCCTCCATTCCGAAGTTCGCAGGTCAATATCAGTCTTAACTTATCATATTTTTCAAAATCCCCAACGTTAGCAATCTTCAGCACCATGGAGGTCATGTCTTCATAGATCAAAGTGTCAAAAGGTTGAACACGTTCTTCAGGGTTTCCAGAGAACAGCGCTACCCGGTTTTCTTGCCCCCATAGAGAAGTGCCGGACAACAAAATAATTGCAGTGATGGAAAAGAATAGCTTCATGCTTTGAACATTACCGATTAAAAAACAAACCACCATGCAGATATTGCGCTGCATAGTGGTCTTGGATTTAAAAATCATGTAAGGGCAATATGTACCCGCTGATTACTCACAATCGGTATCATATTGGTTTCCTGTGGCGTAGTGAAAAAGTGTATTGCCATACTCCCCGTTTTCATGCATGGACATCAAGTCAAAATACTGGAACGTACAGTGACCATCAGGCCATGTGGCTTTTGCGGCAACTTCTACAATACGCCCAATATAGGATGTTGTGATCACATCGCTCCAGCTACCGGAGGTAATTACAAGGTCGGTAAAGTTTTCTTTCCAGCCCTTCTCCTTGGCATGTTTTTGGAGTGCTTTCAGGGCTTCGGCCTTTATGGCATCATCGTTCATGGCAGCAGTGGGCATTTTTGGCTTATCAACCCAGCTATTCATAAATATTTCCCGCTGATCCTTGAACTTCTGTTCTATATCGTCTTTGGCCTTGAACTCATTTTCTGTGATTTCCTGATCGCTGTATTTCTTTTTCTTATCGTCACCGAACAGAAATATGGTCTTTTGTCCCTCATCATAGATATAATGCTGGCCATCTGCACCAAAGTACAGATACTCATCAGGGGTGCTTCTTCCCCAATACGTTGGAGTGCCATAATAAATAAATAAGTTTGGATTTAAGTGGTGTCTATAAAAAGATTTGGTAGCACCTTGAGATTTGGCAAACATTTTTATTCTTACCCCTATGGTTACATCAATGATGTTTTTATCGACCCTCTCGATGTGCACAAAATCCTTTTTACCGAATGAACTGATGCCCTTATAGGGTTTTTCGATTTGAAATCTTTCCTCTGCCGGAGCTTTGGCATATTTACACAATAGTCTTGGAAAGTAGAATTTTTCCTTTCCGCTTTCCAGCATATTTCGTCTCAATTCCGCAGAGCTCTTTTTGGAATTGACCAAGGATTGATCTTGAGACAGGATTTCATAATAATCAGCCGGATCTGCGGTAGCATAATTAAAGTTGCCGTTGAAAATGTATCGCTCAAGATACCCATCGCTCTCGGCTATAAAATAGAAAAAGCCATCGCCCACATGTAGGTAGAGCCCATCGGTACCTTGCACGGATTTCAGTTCCCTGGTATTTTCGGTTCCGTCCGTGTTCTTGAAGGTAATCGTTAACTTGCCATTGTCACAGCAGTCGGAAACTTCAATGGTGCCATCGCTGGCCGTGCGATAGTACGTTCCTTTTTTCAATTGTTGTGATCGGGCA
Organism: Allomuricauda sp. TY007; assembly: GCF_010468565.1. Taxonomy (GTDB): domain Bacteria; phylum Bacteroidota; class Bacteroidia; order Flavobacteriales; family Flavobacteriaceae; genus Flagellimonas. The sequence continues at coordinate 139,004 of NZ_WUEG01000014.1, read as the reverse complement.
GTAAAACCCATACAGACCAATAGTAGGCATAAGACTGTTTTTGTTGTTTTCATGTGAATAAATGATATAAAATTTAAAAATTGTTCGTTTTTTGAATTGATGGATCGAAAATAATGGGACACTGCGCCATGGGCAAACACAGAATCCCAAAACCGTTAACAAACCGTTAACGTTACATAAAAAATTATTTGAACGGGTGGCAATTAAATCAAAAAGAGGCATTTAATACTGTTGCCCCTAATGGTTGTAAAAGGTGTTGACAAAGCGTACTGCTCTAAAAAATAGTTGTCTTTTTTTGAGCTTTATTTATCTTCGCCACATCAACCCTCACTTTTTTCTATAAATGGACGTAGTTGTTTTGCATTTCTGCATTAGAACAACAAACTAAAGGTATCTGAAAACTAACATACTTGTAGGTGAACAGAACGAATGGAATACAAAACAGAGGAGAGGAAACCGAGCATCTTTTAAAGCTCCTTGACGAGGACAAAAACCTTGATGGGAAAGCGCTTGGTAGGCTATTGGCGGAACAAAGGCTCGATAAACTCAAACTTATTGCCGAAAATACCATTGATGTCATTTGTTTGCACCATCCAGCAGATGGTCGTTATCTATATGCAAGCCCTTCCACAGAGCGCATTATGGGCTACACTTCTGAAAACCTCAAGGAAAAGGTCCCCTTTGATTTTATCCATCCGGACCATCACTCTATCCTCCTAAAAAATATTTCAAGTTCCACGGAGGGTTTAACCTCAACTCCCCATAAACTAGAATTAAAGTTTAAAACAAAGCACAATGGATACCAATGGTTTGAGGGGTATACCAAACCTATTTTTGATAGGAAGAACAAAGTTGTATTGGTATTGAGCTGTACCCGGAACATCCAGGACCGGAAAATTGCAGAAATGGAGAAAAGGGAAAGAGAGGTTATTCAGCAGAACCTGCTCCTATCTTCAATTTTATTGGAGAAAAAGAAAACCATCGTCCAAAAAATAGAAAAGAAAATCTTGGAGGTCGAACCCAACCAAAGAAAAGAACTGAGGAGCGTGTTATCTTACATTCAAGAAACCTTGAACTTGGATGAGGACTGGGAAGACTTTTTGGTCCACTTTAAAAAAATTCATCCCGATTTTTACGAGAAAATCATAAACTCCTACCCTGATCTTTCAAAAAAGGATATAAAACACTTGGCCTTCATAAAGCTGGGCATGACATCTTCTGAAGTAGCCAAGACCATGATTATTAAAAAAGAGAGTTTAAGGGTATTGAGAAGTCGCTTGAAAAAAAAATTAAAACTCCAACCATCGGAAAGTCTTACTACGTTTATCCAGAATTTTTAAGTGAAAAATTCCATTTTTTTCACAATTGACTTAAACATCAGGGGCTTTGTACAATAAGCTATTGGCAAAGGTTATTTTGGGGATTAAAGCGGTATAGACCTACCCTTTTCTATAATCTTTCTTCTTTTATTAAGTTCCCATTTTGGTCATAGTAGCTCCATTTACCATGTTTGTCGCCATATTTATACTTTCCCTCTTCTTTCAGTTTTCCATTGGGATGATATGCTTCCCAACTGGCTTTATTGCTATCGCTTAATAGACTATATTTTTTTGTCGACTTCAAATCACCGTCTTCATAATAGGTTCTCAATTCTCTTAGCAATATTTTTCGGTTCACCTTTACATACTCTTTTATGGCCTTTAGTTGTCCGCTTTTATAGTAGGCTTCATAAACATATTGGTCACCATGGCCCTCTTTTAGTTTGAGTTGGCCATTGTTATAATACTCTTTCCAGATACCGGTTTTCTCATTATTGTCTTCATTATATCCTGTACCAAGTAAGAATGTAACCTCTTCCTTATAAGTACCCTGCTCCTTGAGCTGTCCATTTTTGTACCAGCTTCTGTATGGTCCCCATAAATGGGACCGAACCCTTCCACTGGTATAGGATACCGACCTGTAGTGGGCTATTTCTTTGGTCTTTCCATCGTCGTAATAATAAACCCATTTTCCTATTTTTCCGGTAATCTTTCCTCCATCCCAGTAGGTTCCTTGGGCGGCCAATTGTCCATTTTCGTGGTAATGTTTCCATGGGCCCACTTTTTTCTCTTCCCCTATTTTTTCTCCTTCTTCTTTGAGTTGGCCGTTTTCATAATAGGCCTGCCAGGCAATGGTATTTGAACCTTCCGTAGTTTTGGTTATCGACTTTAACGCGCCACTGGGGTAGTACTCTTTGGGGTTTCTTCTATCGTCTTCCTCTTGGTTCCATTTCTCCCAGGCCGCTCTGTCCTTGGGATATTTTTTGAGGTCTTCCCCAATTTGGTACACTTCCCTGAACCTATCATCAAGTTCGTAGTTGGCCATGGCCTCCAAATATGTATTTACATGGTTCCTAAGTCCCTCCAAAAGCTCGTATTGTTCCGGGTTGTTGAAAAGCTTGTCCCCATCAAACAGATGGTTTAGGGATGCAATTCTTAAGTAAAGGGTTTTTGATGTGGGTTGCGCCATGGCCTCCACTTCGTCCAGCTTTTCCAGTACCGTTTTAAAATCGCCCGAGTTAAAAGCCTTTTCGGCTTCTTCAAATTTGAGCAACGTAACGGCATCTTGCCCCTGCATGCCAATGGTTAGTAATAATGACAATAAGAAAATACTTTTTTTCATTGGTTTGTACTTATCAATTGTTTTTTATTGGAACACCCAGCCCTCCTGTGGTTTTCGGCGTTGGTCTGCCCATAGTTTTTTTGTGCTCTTTTTTGAGTGTCCCCAAAGGAACGCCCAATGGATTGGAGTTATTATTGGATTTTATCTCGCTTTTGGGTTTTCCCTCATATTCTACTTCTTTGATACTTACGCCCTCAATGGACTTAAAACTATTTACAAATTCGCTGCGCATGGTTTTAGCATCGTCCAAAGTAAGGTAATACCCTTGCATGGTAGGCGCATGCGGAGCCAGTGCGGCAATTTCCTTATCCACTCTTCGTTGATAAGGCCAAGTGCCGTTGTTGTATTGTGCTATTTCAAAGACATTGGAAACATAAACAGTGGTATTTTTCTTGTCCATGGTACTGGAATCCGTGGCATAAAAAAAGTAATAGATTTGATTGGTTTGCAGATTGCTGCTCGACAAGGGGAGCGGCAAGCTTTCGCTGAAGGCATGCAGTATATTTTTTCGCTGGTCGACAATCATTTTAAATGCTTCGCGTCTTAAACGCTCCTGTTCTTCCCGGTACCGTTGTTCCCTTTCCCGCTGCAATTTTAAGCGACGTTGCCGCTCTGCTTCTGCGCGTTCCTCTGCTTCTCTTTGCTTTTTTCTTTGGGACAGATCGGCGATTATAGATGCAGCCGTACCTACTACCACAGCACCCACCGCTCCTTCCACATTGCCCTGTCTGGCAAACTCTTCCGCTAGTGGCTGTACTCCATCTATATAATTGGTTCCGCCATTTTGTATCTGTTGGGCCCATTGGTCCATGGTCTGGTCTGCGGCATTTTGTAAATTTTGCGATTGGCGTTGCTGTTCGGCCAGTCTTTGTCGCATTGAGGCGATTTGCCGACGCCTATCCATCATTTTTTTCTGGTAGGCCTGGTTTTGACTGGCACCTTGACGGTTATAATCCGAAGTAGCTGTGGAAACGGACTGGTTATTCCCTGTTTTTAAAGCTGTATCATTATTGAACGTAGAAGGATTTTTATAATTATCGGAATTTGCCCCTGCATCCATACTGGACAGAACCAAAGTCTTTTTCTTTTTCTTGGTCTGCAGGCGAGCAATGGTGTTTTGTGCACTTAAAATGTCGTCTTCTGCATATTTGGTGCTTGCATTTCCCCCAAAACGTTGATTGATATCTTTTTGGACACCAATAGCTTGTTGTTTATAAGTTATGAATGCCTCCAATTTGTCAATGGCCTCTTGTCTGTCCGCTTCAAAATTTGGATTGTTGTCCGTTAATTTGTTGCTGGCCCTATGCCCTTCTTCCCATACTTTCTGGGCCTTATCGTCCAAAGCATTCTTTTGGACATGCATGGTCTCAATCTCAGCTTGCCTTTTTTCTTTCTCTGCCGCTTTCTTACATCTGCACTCCAAACACTTGATTATCTGCTCCATATTTTCATAACCGGCAAGGGATCCCCTTATATCGTCACAGTCAATTTTAACATTGGGCATCGCGGCAATGCCCTCACATTCCGTGCATGGGGAATTATTCTGTGCCGTCAACGAAAAGGTAGAAATTATAAAAATAAGGACCGGAAGTATTTTGAACATACCGTTTAAATTATTGAAATTTAAGTATTGGGACCAAAAAGGCTATATGCCTGGACCAAATGCCTATTCACTCCAAAACTACCTCATAAAAAGCTCCATGTAAATACCGCATTTTAGGTAATTTTAACATAAATCCCTAATTTAATCGCTGAACCGACCTAACAACTTAAGCACATGGATCCAAACCTTGTTCCTGTATTCCAGGCATGGAAAAAGGGATATAAAGACCGGATAAAAAAGCCTTCTCGGTTTAAAATCCCGACAAACTTGGTGCGCATGGCCGCACTTTTTACACCGGGCCAATTTTATTTCTACATTGTCAATACATTTACCTTTGAGTTGGAATATGTTTCTCCTGGAGTAGAAGGTATGTTGGGCATTAACCCTGAGAAAACTACCATGGATATGTTGTTGGACATGGCCTTGCCCGAGGTTATTCCTTCCATTGTGCAAAAGGAAGCGGCCACTAGCGATTTTTTTAATCGTTTTCTCTCCGAGGAAGAACGTTTACTTTATAAATACGTGTATACATATCCCTATAAAAACCATCGAGGTGAAAAACGCGATATGATGATACAGGTATCACCATTGTCACTTTCCGAAGACGGTGCAACACAACACCAACTGGGCATACATACCGATATTACCCACCTTGGCATTCAACACAATGATACAGTGTCCTATTTCAGCATTGATGAGGGAAAAAATTACTTGAACGTTTCTGCAAACAAAGGTGTTTTTGATCCCAGTATGGGAAAGGAGGTACGTAATGCAACAGCTCAATCCCTTACCAAAAGGGAAAGGGAAATAGCCAAGCTTTTGGCTAAGGGTCTAAATGATATGGAAATTGCGGAGGAATTGAAGATAGCTATTCTCACTGTCCGTACACATAGAAGGAACATGCTCAAAAAAACCCAGTGCAAAAATAGCGTGGAGCTAGTAACCTTATGCCTTATGTGCGGAATGATTTAAATAGACCAACACGGTTATTGAGGTTACCTCCTACTCCCTTTTCCTATCACATACAATTATTGGAGGTAGTACGTTTTTTTTGGTTTTGATGGTCTAGAAGAAAGTAAAGCAACCTATAGGTTAAAGCAACCCCAATTGGAAATGCCGTATGTCGCATGGGGCAGCCAATCTTTATAAAACCGTCCATACCTTCTCGTTTCCTATGTCGCTTTTTAAATGGGAAGGGTTAAAGCTTGTTGATTGGAAGCATTCTTGGATTTAATGGAAATATTTGAAATTTTGACCAAATCTATAACGGTTAAATAATCCGTTGAAAAAGTTGACTTTTAAGAACAATTAACATTAAATGCAAGATCTTTAAGTAATCCTTACAATAATCGACCCAATCACCACTTTAATTTCCGTCCAAAACCTTGAAATAAACGTTACAAAAAACATAAACCCCAGTATTATTGGGATTTAAGGGCTATATTTATTATCTTTGCCCCGATGAACGTCAAGCTCCACGAGAGAAAAAATTGCAGGATCCTAAGTTTTAATTATCTGGTGTTTAGAAACCAGCCAGATAAGTTTATACCGCCTACCCTATAATTATCTTCCCCTAACCCGGGAAGTTGACCCCATTCCAATGGAAATTACGGAAAAAGATTTTCCGCCATTTTCCATCAGCCCTATTTGTAACCGTTAACAAAAAAACCAAATCCATTATCGTTCAAAACAAAAGCATGGTAATCAAGACCTACGATGCCTATACTAGACTTTCTACCATGGAAGCAAACCGGTTTGCCAACTTCCTTTTTGATCATCAAGAGGGAAAAAAGGCAGAGAAAAAAGCCATTAGAAAAGCTATTCAGTATTCCACCAAAGACATTCCCGGATTGGGGGGATATGTTTTTGCCATGGAAGAAAAAAATGAAATTCTAGGTTTAGCTGTTGTGAACAAAACAGGTATGGGAGACTATATCCCCGAAAACTTTCTTGTATTCTTTGTAATACACCGAAATCATAGGGGTAACAACATCGAACAGAAACTATTGGACTATACGCTCCAATATTGCAAAGGGGACGTTGCCATTCACATTACCAGTGAAAACCAATATCCGAACAAAAAATTTTTTGAAGAAAAAGGGTTCAATGCAACCCATTTAGAAATGAGATTGAACAGATAAATCATTATATGCTAAAAATAGAAGTTAAGCCAGGCGAAAGTATTGAAAGGGCTCTAAAACGCTACAAAAGAAAATATAGAAACACCAAGCGTTTGGACCAAATACGAAGCCGTCAAGAATACACTAAAAAATCCGTAGAACGCCGTAAAACATTAAAAAAGGCACAATACAAGGAACAATTCCTGAACGAACAGGAAGACCAATAACATCAAAAACAAAAGTATCAACAACAATAAAATGAGACTTTCAAAAATTAAAAGGGAAACCAGATATGAAAAACGCTATAGCGTTAAAATGGGGGAACTTACCACCCAGGTCACGTATATTAAACAATACATTATAGGGCTTCCCGTTCGCACTTTGCACAAATACCGTGAAACTTACTATGGTGAGGTCAAAGATTGCGAAGAATGTAATGTATTAGCATAACACCATTATAATTTAATAACCCTTTAATAAAACAAATGAAAGTATTGGTTATTGGCGCAGGTAACATGGGGCTTACCTATGCCACAGGTATGTCCAAATCCAAATTGTTGAAGAAACGCAACATTATGGTGCTGGACAAATCAAAAGAAAAATTGGAAGAAGTAGGTAAAATTGCCTATTTCGATGCCATTGACAAAATCGAAGATTGTGTTCCGCAAGCGGACATCATCTTTTTGGCAGTAAAACCCTACCATGCCGAAGAACTCTTCCAACGCATGAAAAAATTGGTGAACCCCGAACAATTGTTCATTTCCATAATGGCAGGAGTCACCATAAACTATATTCAAGATGCTTTAGGAATAAAAAAAGTGGTAAGGGCCATGCCAAATTTGCCGGCACAGGTTGGGAAGGGTTTGACCAGCTATGTTTCTGCCGAGGAAGTATCCCGTTTGGAGCTTTTTATGGTAGAAGGCCTGTTGGACACCACAGGAAAATCGCTCCGAGTGAAAAATGAAAAATTCATTGATGCATCCACCGGAATATCCGGAAGCGGACCGGCATACGTATTCTATTTTATGCAAAGTATGATGGAAGCCGCCCTGCAAATGGGATTCTCCGAAAATGTATCCAAAGTATTGGTGAGCCAAACTTTTACGGGTGCGGTAGAGTTGTTCAACCAAAACAACCTAAACCCCGACACTTGGATGGAAATGGTAGCCTCCAAAGGAGGAACAACCAGGGCCGCCTTGGACTCTATGGAAGACAACAATGTAAACGAATTAATCAAAGAAGCCGCCTTTGCAGCATTTGGCAGAGCTGTGGAACTGGGTGAAGAATACTAAAACATGTATAAAGAACTAGTGGTCATCAAAGTAGGCACAAATGTGATGACCAACAAAGACAACAGAATAGTAAGACCTGTGCTAAACAATTTGGTACAACAAATTGCAGAACTGTACGAACGGGACATCATGACCATTTTGGTCTCCTCTGGATCGGTAATTGCCGGTAAAGAGGTGCTGGGAAAAGCAAAGATCAAGGACAAAACCCAACGTAGGCAAGTGTATTCTGCCATTGGGCAGCCCAGAATGATGAGAAAATATTATAACATTTTTAGTGATTATGGGATGAAGTGTGCCCAAGTACTTCCCACAAAAAGGGATTTTAACCCAGGGGTACACCGCGACAATATGATCAATTGCATTGAAGGACTCCTTTCCGAAGGAGTAATCCCAATAGCCAATGAGGATGATGCCGTTTCCGTATCCATGTCCATGTTTTCGGACAACGATGAGCTGGCAACCTTGCTTGCACAATTAATGAAAGCCGACAAATTGATCCTTATGACGGATATTGACGGACTTTATGATGGACATCCCGAGAAAGAGGATTCCAAAGTAATCGATAAAGTTGAGCCAAAAGAAGACTTGGACAAATATATCGAAGAAGGAAACAAAGAAGAAGGTGAAGGCCGTGGAGGCATGGGATCTAAGTTGAGCTACGCACAAAAAGCAGCTGCCGATAACATTCCATCCTACATTGTTAACGGTAAGCGGGATAACGTAATCCTAGATATTATAGACGGAAAAAACGTAGGAACAGAAGTTTCAAAACCAGAGTAATGAAGTTATTAAAAACAGATTTAAAAAATAAAGTATTACAAGATATGGAGCAAATTCTTGATGAAAATCGAGAAGAATTGCTCCAAGCAAACAAAAAAGACCTTGATGCATTTAATCGCGACGACCAAGCGCTTTACGATCGTTTGGTAGTGGACCAAAAGAAAGTGGATCAAATGATCCAGGCCGTAAAAGAGGTTCGCTTGCAAGATGACCCCGTTAACAAGGAGATTTCTACAAGAGAACTCGACAATGGTCTAAAAATCATCAACCGTACAGCACCTTTTGGCACTATAATGATCATTTACGAATCCCGCCCCGACGTAACCGTTGAGGCTGCCGTACTTGCATTTAAGGCCAACAACAAAATATTGCTAAAAGGAGGTAAAGAAGCCTACCATAGCAATAAGGCCCTTGTTAAGTTTTGGCACCAAGCCTTGACCCAAAACGGACTGTCCGAAGACTTTATCCAATTCTTAGAAATGGACAGAACCCAAACACAGGAGTTCCTTAGGAATCCGGACCAAGATTTGGACCTTATTGTCCCCCGAGGCGGTGAACGTTTGATCGCTTTTGTGAAAGAGCATGCCAAATGTGCGGTTTTGATAAGCGGTAGAGGAAACAATTTCCTTTACGTGCACAAAGATGCCGATTGGGAAAAAAGTTTAAAAGTGATTTTAAACGCAAAAACCCATAAGATTTCGGCTTGTAACGCATTGGACAAAATTTTGGTCGATACCCAAATTGATGGTTACGAAGACAAGCTGAAGGAATTTCAACAAGTACTTACGGCAAACAATGTATCCATTATCGTGGACGATGAAGTCAAAAAAACATTGACCAATGAGGATACCATTACAGACGAATCCATTTGGCAAGAAGAGTTTTTAGCGATGAAATGCGTTATCGGTGCCGTCAATAATATTGATGAAGCCGTGGAAAAAATCAACAAAAATTCCGGTGGACACTCTGCCTCCATAATGACAGAGAACAATGGCGTAGCCAAAACGTTCATGGAAAATGTGGACTGTGCAGCCGTTTACCAAAACGCCTCCACCCGATTTACCGATGGTGGACAAATGGGTGTTGGTGCGGAACTTGCCATTAGTACGGATAAATTACATCACCGTGGTCCTTTGGGACTTAAACAATTGGTCACCAACAAATACTATGTATTTGGAGACGGTCAGATCAGGGTGTAAAGCATAAACTTACATTAATTCAGAAGGAGGCCAGTCGGCCTCCTTTTTTGTCTGAAAAATATGTATGCTATTCCCATTTACCCTTTATCAAAGAGTAAAAGCTTATTTTATTGGTAATTTCTCCCTCATTTATTGGTCAATTTTTAATAAAATATCTAGATTTATTACTTAAAACATAAAGAATATGGGAAAATTTGAGATTAAAACGGATAAAGCTGGTAAGTACAGGTTTAATTTAAAAGCCGGAAACGGCCAAGTAATTTTAACCAGTCAGGGATATTCCTCCAAAGCTGCCTGCGAAAATGGAATCGAGTCAGTAAGAACTCATTCTCAGGACGATGGAAATTTTGAAAGAAACACCGCAAAGGATGGAAGCCCATTCTTTAACTTGAAAGCATCCAACGGACAAGTCATTGGAAATAGCGAAATGTATTCCAGCGAATCTGCCATGGAAAATGGTATTTCTTCCGTTAAAAAGAATGCACCAAGTGCATCGGTAGAGGAAATCTCCGAATAAAACCGTAGTATTTAGATTATATACAGCAGTCCTTGAGGCTGCTTTTTTTATGTCTCAAAATTTCTTTGTCAAATCAAAAAGGCCATTCGTTAGTTGAAACAGGGCATCCGTAAATTTGGGTCCTTTTTATTTAATTTTTGCTCTTATGTTTGTTCTGCAATCAAGCGTTAAAGCCAATTGAAAAAGCAAGATCAATTTTTAACGCATGCACATATAGCAATTCACTTTTGACGACTGTTGGTCATAAAAGTGTTTAGTTTAGTTGAGGTTTCCGTTACGCCAAGGAACTAGATCAGTTCCTTGGTTGTAATGGTTTTTTATTTTCCAACACCTGTGTTTTTTCCATCCATTTTTCTGGGGAATATTCCTTCAAATTAAATTCCAGATAAACCCAACTCCCCCATCCGTCAATTCAAAAGGGCCTTTCGTGCATTGTACCCTCTACGCTACCTCTTTTTGTATTCTCTTTGGGGTCTATTAATCAAAATAATTAATAACCCGCCCTTGTTATAGGGACTAAAATTTTAAAACATGCATTCAAAAAATACCCTTTTGAGCATTTTACTTTTATTTTCAGTCTACATGCTCAGAGCACAATCTTATGAAGGTTTGCTCACAGACAATTACAATGGAGTGCACGGTGTTCTTTCCAACCCGGCCAATATTGCAGATTCCAGATTAAAGCTGGACATTAACCTAATAGGTGTAAGTGCCTTTTTTGGAAACAATTATTTAAGCGCCACTTTGGGAGATGCATTCAATGACATAGACAAAACCTTTGACGATGCCAAAACAACTCCAAAAAGCAACAACTTTATAGCGGCCAACTTGGATATTCTTGGGCCATCGGCCATGCTCAGTCTTTCCGAAAAACATTCGGTAGCCCTTTATACAAGAGCCCGCATTTTTGCCAATGTGGATGATATAGATGGTTCTACCATTGACAAAGAAGGAGGTTTTGATGAAAATGAGGATTTTTCCATCAATGAAGGAGACCTGTCCGGAGAGCTCAACCTTTGGACAGAAATAGGTGCCACCTATGCAAGGATATTGATGGACAAGGACGAGCATTTCCTAAAGGGAGGTCTTACCCTTAAATATTTGTCCGGCATACACCATGCCTATCTTAATGGTTCCGAAGTAACTGTGGACTATAATGCTGCCACAGAAGAAGTAGCAACAAATGGAACCCTTACCCACGGTTATGATGTTGGAGGTGACGACAGTTTGGGAGATGCATTCAATTTTGGAGAGTCCACAGGCCTTGGTGCAGATATCGGATTTGTATATGAATGGAGACCCGACCATGAAGATCAAAAGTTAGTGGACCTCAATGGAAATAAAATATCCAACAGGGGCATCAATAAATACAAGCTAAAATTTGGTGCGTCCATCACAGACATAGGTAGCATAAACAACAAAGGAGGAGAACAACAAACCTATGACCTGAACAAGGTACAGAGCATTGATAATTTTGAAGGAGATGATCTGGAAGATGCATTAAAAGATAATTTTGATGCCATCGGCGGATTGCAAGAATCATCCAAAACAGGATTGCCCACCGCTTTGCATGCCAATGTGGATTGGAACATCTATTCAAAGTTCTACCTGAACCTAAACTCCGATATATCGTTAAGGAGAGAGAACAAGCTTAATACACATCATATCCAAAACCAAGTTTCATTGACCCCAAGACTGGAAACTGCTTGGTTGAGCATCTACTCCCCAATAAGTTTGATGCGGGAAATAGGTTTTCGTTGGGGTGCTGGTCTTAGAGCTGGTCCATTCTATCTGGGATCGGGATCCATCCTAACATCTATTTTTGGTCAAACCAAATCCTTGGATGTCTATGCCGGACTAAAGGTCCCCATTTATCAAAACAAATTACGTGATAAAGATGGTGATGGGCTCAAAAATGATATGGACCGTTGCCCAGAAACCCCTGGCCCCATAGAAAATACGGGCTGTCCTTGGCCAGATACTGATGGTGATGGCCTTTTGGACAAAGACGATGACTGCCCCAATGAAGTTGGACCACAAGAAAACAATGGATGCCCATGGCCCGACACCGATGGAGATGGTATTCTAGACAAGGATGACAAATGTCCGAACACAGCGGGACTTGAAGAATTCAATGGTTGCCCCGATACGGATGGGGATGGAATTATAGACCTAGACGACCGCTGTCCCAACGACCCAGGTAGCCCAGAACTTAAAGGATGTCCAGATTTTGATGGCGACACATTGGCCGATATGGATGATGACTGTCCTAAAGTAGCAGGTCCTGTAAGCAATAATGGATGTCCAGAAGTAACGCAGGAAGTTCAAAAACAGTTGAACGATTATGCCAAGACCATCCTTTTTGATACCGGAAAAGCAACGATCAAACCAGAATCTGTTACTGTGATGGTAGATATTATCCAAATCTTGAACGAATACCCCAATGCCAAATTTACCGTGGAAGGACATACCGATAGTGTTGGAAGCCAAGCCAGCAACCAAAAACTATCGGAAGCCAGGGCCAATTCGGTAAGGGATTTCTTGATCAACGAGGGAATCTCAGGCAATAGATTAACAGCCATTGGGTATGGTGAAGAAAAACCAATCGCCTCCAATGGAACAAAAATTGGAAGAAAGCAAAACAGAAGAGTAGAAATAAACCTGATAAAATAACCATCCTGCCCATATTTTTAAATCAATGTATGAACTAGGTTTGGTGTAACTCTTTGGTTCTTCACTAACAGAGATGGTTGGGCCGCCAATAAAAAATTGGCGGCCTTTTTTATCAGCTTATCATTTTCTGCATTCTTTCAGAATTCAATCATTCTTAAAAATAACAAGACAATACTTACAAAATTGACTATTTCTACATAAGGGCAATTTTTCATTCGTAAACTCATTTACGCCTTTCATCAATTGGAACCCTGCATAGGTTAATTGGTTGACCCTGTGTATGTATAAAGTACCTTATTTTATACTTACCAAATCTATTTCTTGAACTGGCCCCATCAAGAAATCTTTAAAACCTACTCGTTATGACGAAACTTCTACTCCATTTCTTTTTTCAACAGAAATCAGCCAAAAAAGAACCCTGTGTTCTCTTCGGTGATTTGCTGAAATATACACTCCAGTGCATAATTATACTATGCATATTCCTTTCAAAAAGTGAAACTTATGGTCAAAATCAAGTAGATACATGGTTTAAAGCGGGAAGGGCCATTAACGCTGCTCCTGGCAATAATTTTTTTTGGGATCCCAACCCATTGCCGCCAGCAGATGGCACACCTGTTTCCATTTGGTACGATCTGGTCACATATACCCCACAGGATGCCGTTCAGCATCCAGCTCCATCAGATTATCCACTCCCATATCCCGATGGATTTGATTATCCTTTTGGTTCTCCAAATTACCTCGACCCAACTGGTTCCATTCCTGGATTGCCGGTTTTTCGAAGAGGAAGTACAGAAAACATCAACTTTAACCCCGTAGTACGGTTCGATGGCAGTGGTAATGGTCAAGCCTTGCATTTTCGCTCCAACTCCAGGGACAATATCACCGTGTTCATTGTATTCAAAGCAGAAGGAGCAGGAAATTCAGCAGAGACCCAACGTCTTCTATTTGGTGGCGATATGGACACATATCATAGTTCAACCACAAATTTATCATTGGGCGTTGCAGATGGGAATCGTTTTTCCATAGGTCGTACATGGTCAGCCCCGGGAAGTGATTATTTCCAAAGTGGAAATGTTGACCTTTTGGCACAACCAACCATAGGTGTTTTTAGAAGAGAAGTTATCAACTTTGAAGAGGAAGCTTTGACCACTTATGTAAATGGCATTCTTGACATTTCTCAAAATAGGCTTGATAACTCCGCAGACTTGAGTCTTTCAATTTTTAACAGATTGGGAATGCACTTCAACAGCAGCGACCCCAACCGTAACCTTACCGGTGATATTGCAGAAGTGCTATTGGCTGATGAATCCCTACCCAGCAACTATATCCAAAGAGCCGAAAGCTATCTGGCCATAAAATATGGCATTACCCTGTACAATGGCCCCCAATTGGGAAGCATTGTAGGCAATGACACCTACAGGTACTTAGCTGCCAACGGAGACATTATTTGGGAAGCCGAAGCAACATATAAGCATGATATAGCAGGAATTGGCGCTGATCGGTTCAATGACAACGATGCTGTAAATGGCGGAATAAAACTTCGCTATACATTAGATCAGCGCATCTCCAAAAGTGAAAATGCAGATGCCATTGTCACCATTTCCACAAACACAGATTTTATTGAAGACAATGTAGATCCAGACAGCAGACCAGCCATTCCCGGATGGCCAACTTATAATTACAACTACCTCCTTTGGGCCAACGACAACGGAAATGTAAACGAAATATTCACAGAACTCCCAACAGACCCAACCGGAATTACATCAAGAATAGAAAGGGAATGGAGAGTGCAGAGCAATCAACTCGGTGGTGTAACCCCCATATCAGGAGTAAGTGTTCGCGTAAATCTTTCAGGATCCAACATATTGACCAACAATGATGCTTGCGCCATCAAATTATTGATAGATACTGACACTGATGGTGACTTTACAACAGGCACCATTACCGAGATAGAAGCCACAAGCATCGATGGAGACGGAAACGCTTACTTCGATAATGTAACCTTCAATCATCGAGAAGTATTTACAATTGGTTATGGCGATAACACACCCCCTACCGCATCCAACCCAGACCCCATTACCGTCTGCAATACAGCACCAGACCCAGACCCTACGGTAGTGGATGATGAAAATGATAATTGTGGCGTCCCTACGGTAACATGGATTGATGACACCTCTGACAACCTCTCCAATCCCGAAACCATTATACGCACCTATAGAGTAACCGATGCTGCAGGTAATTCCATTAACGTAAAACAAACAATCACCATATACACATCTCCAACTATAGATGCAGGAGAAAATGCAAAAGTCTGTGGAGAAACTGATTTTATTGTATCAGATGCAACTGCATCTGGTTATAACACTTTGGAATGGAGTCACAATGGAAACGGAGATTATGTGGACAATACCGTATTGAACGCTGTCTACCAACCAGTTGCATCAGATATTGGTAATATCGTTACACTCACCCTGACCGCCACAGGTCCCAATGACTGCCAAACTTCCGATACAGTTGAAATCACATATCGTACAGCCCCAGAAGCTTTCGCTGGAAACGATGCACAGGTATGTAGCAATGAAGACTTTACGCTTTCAGGAGCCACTGCATCAGGTTATGACATCCTGCAATGGACCACTACCGGTGATGGCAGTTTTGTTGATTCATCAATACTCAACGCAGTATATCAACCAGGAACCAACGACATTAGTACGGGAAGCGTCACTCTCAGACTTTCTGCCACTAGCATAGATAACTGTACAACAACGGATGAGATGGTTTTATCTATCTCAATACCCGCCAACACCGTCTTCGCTTCACTGCCCACCGACGACGTCTGCGGCCCTCATTGGCATCACTGCCCACCGACGACGACAACTCCGTGGCCGGTAGCTGGGCCGTGGCCGACAACGGGGACGACACACATACATACACCTTCACCCCGACGGACACCGACTGCTACAACGACTACGACTTCACCGTGACAGTCACGGGGGCGGCCAACACCGTCTTCGCTTCGCCAACACCGTCTTCGCTTCACTGCCCACCGACGACGTCTGCGTGGGCCCTCATTGGCATCACTGCCCACCGACGACGACAACTCCGTGGCCGGTAGCTGGGCCGTGGCCGACAACGGGGACGACACACATACATACACCTTCACCCCGACGGACACCGACTGCTACAACGACTACGACTTCACCGTGACAGTCGTAGAACCACCACTAGTTGACAATCCTGTCAATGTAGAAGTATGCAACTCCTACATTTTACCGGAACTAGTTAATGGAAACTATTTCACTGAAAGTGGTGGTACAGGAATCCCAATGCTTGCTGGAGATGTTATTACCTCATCACAAACGATATATGTATTTAGTTCTGGTGGTGCTATCTGCCCGGATGCTGAGACAAGTTTTGAAGTGGCAATAACTGGATTCAATGTAACCACAAATGTTCAGCATGAAAGCTGTTGGGAAAATAATAATGGTTCTGTCTCCGTAGCTATTGAGGATGCAGTTTTGCCTGTTACAGTTCAGTTGAACAATAGGGAACCTATAGTTTTCAATACAAATTCGTTTGATATTGACGATTTGGCTCCTGGCAATTATGAAATGACCGTAATTGATGACACGGGTTGCCAAACCACTACCAGCTTCGGAATCCAATCTGGAGGGCCAAACCTTGGTGCTTCGGTTGAAGTGATGTATTTGTGTGATTCAAATCTTCCATCAAATACTATTACAGTTACATTATTTGACCAATCCATCAGCAATGATGTACTCTATGCCTTGGATTCCACAGATCCAAATGATTTTGTCCTAAGTCCTGACTTTGGAAATATCACTCCAGGAAATCATACGCTTTCCATCATGCACCATAATGGTTGTTTGACAGAGATTCCTTTTGAAGTTGTAAGCTTTGAGCAATTAGAGTTAACGCTGGTAAGTGAATATGTGAATCAAATAACCGCAAATGTTACTGGTGGAGCAGCGCCTTACACTTATTATTTTGACGATAATGAAGGAACCGATTCTAATACCTATACCATTGATCGAAGTGGGACTCTCCCGATTCGAGTGGTGGATAGTAATGGATGTGAGGTTGTGCAAAGTACCACGATGAATTTAGTGGATATATCAATTCCAGACTTTTTTACTCCGAACAATGATGGACAAAACGATTATTGGAGTCCCAAAAACACTGAATTGTTCCCAGATATTGAAACCTACATTTTTGACAGGTACGGAAGAAAAATCAAAATCATGGGACAATCCGATGAATGGGATGGTGAATACGATTCCAAACCTATGCCTTCTGGCGATTATTGGTATATCGTGAAGTTAAATGATGGATCGGGGCGTGAGTTTGTTGGACACTTTACGCTGTACAGATAAAATTGAAATCAATGAAAAAAATTGTAGTTTTTTTAATATTAATGAATGTATTCCTCGTCAAGGGGCAGGAACTTACCGTGCCCCAATTGTCGCAATACTTATCCGACAATCCTTTTTTGATGTCGCCTACCTATGCCGGTATCGGCAACTTTGTGAAGGTGAGAATGAACGGTCTTACACAATGGGTGGGTGTCAAGGATGCTCCTGACACCCAATCGTTGTCCGCCGATGTGAGACTGGGGAACAGATCTGGAATCGGGATGGTGCTCTATAACGATTCCAACGGGGAAACCAAACAGCGTGGTGGTAAGGTTTCCTTTGCGCACCACTTGACCATTGATAAATATGAGGACCATTATTTCTCCTTTGCCCTCTCCTTTAATCTCAATCAAATTAGGTTTGATATTGAAAACTTTGACCCAAATTCAAAAAAAGACCCAGCGATTATAAACGATCGGTCTTCAAGCAATCCAAATTTTGATGTGGGGACCTTGTACAGGCGTGGTGGATTCTACCTTAGCCTGAATGTTTCCAATATTCTAGATAAAGATTTTGAAAAGTTCAATCCAATTTTTGAACCCAATAAGTTGCGGAACTATAACTTGTATTCCGGATATAAGTTTAGAAAAAATAGAAGGACCGATTTTGAAATTGAGCCTTCTGTCTTTTTCCAATATTTTGAAAATGATGGTAGATCGATTACGGACATCAATACAAAATTCAAATGGTTTGATTTTTTAGACTATTACTATGCTGGAATAACCTACCGATTTTTAAACGATCAATTGGGGTCTCCACTTTATATAGCTCCGATTATTGGGCTTAAAAAGGGGGATTTTTACTTTGGGTATTCCTATCAAGCTGTTATGACCGAAATATTGGGATACTCATCCGGGACCCATGTAATAACCTTGGGCATTGACCTCTTCCAAGGAATTTCCAATTGCACTTGCACCTATTAATTTAAAACAAATATGACTATGAAAAATTTTCTTAAATCGTTCCAAAAACTCAATCTACTTGCTCTCTTGGCCCTTTTGGGCGCCGCATCATCCTGCAGTGATGATGACAATGGTTTCCCATCTGGCCCTGTGAATGGCAAAACTGTAATTTCATCCACAACTTCGGACACCATTGTTCAGTTAAAAGTGAATAATGGCATTGTTCCCGTTTATTTATCCATCCCTAAAAATTGTAATAAAAAAAACTACCCTGCCGTGGTTGTGATGCATGGTTCGGATGGTATGTGGACAAACCACGATTCCAGCAAAGGAATCATGTCCGGCCAATTCAACGAATGGCGTAAACTATTCGATGAAAACTGTATAGTTGGCGCATTTGTGGACAGCTACTCGGGCAGGGGCGTATCCACAAGAACGGGCAAATGGACCACCGCTCCCGACAACTTTAAAATAAGTTCACAATTTATAAGGCCCAGGGATGCAAACGCAGCATTGGCCATGCTCAAGAATTTAACGTTCACCGATGGTAGCCCCGTCGTAAGACCCAAAGACATAGGTCTGTTGGGGTTTTCCGATGGTGCCAGTGCCGTAGCGGCAACCTTGTATAATACCGACACCACGCCAAAAGGATGGGAATGGACCCAAAGTTTTGAGGGAAAAAAATACGATACCTCTTCGGGCGTAATGCCTCCTGAACCTAAGCCTAGCATTGGTTTTGCTGGCGGTGTGTTCTATTATGGAGGTTCCGGCGGGTATAATTATTGGGGAGCCAGCCCATGTGGTGACAATGCCTTGGATGGAAATATCTTTCAACCCTATGCGCCAATGCTGTACCAAGTTCCTACGGAGGGTTATCTGTCGGAGAACACACTTTGCATGGTCGATATCCTAAAACAAAGAGGATTACCTGTAGAGCTCAACCTTTACAAAGGGGTCGGCCACGGATTTGATTTTGATGATAACGATCAAAGTTCAATAGCCCGAGCAAAGGCACTCAACTGGTTTAATGAATTATTATATATGGACGAATAAATCTTTTAATAAAGAGCAGTCCTTCAAAAAGATTGCCCAACTGCCAGTAACCTTCTGTTTTTTTATGCTCCCATAAAATCAGATAGTACAATACCATACTATAAAAACGGTGCCTTGGTGAAACAAGGTTCCTATACCTCAAAATAGGGAGCACAACCATCAACCTCAATATTAAAATTTGAACCAAAAGCCCAGTTATGGGCCCAAATCAGAACACCTAAAACTTAATTTACAATGAAAGGAAATTTTCTAGAAAAGTGGATTTTAGACCTCGTAAAATCTGAATATGAATTTGGAAAAATCCCTAAACATGCAACCTATAAACTTAGGGAACGAATGGATGATTTTATTGAGGTTACCATAGAGTGGATGGACTCCGAAAACAACAGCCACAAAACAGTATACCACGCCAGAGCTTATGGAAAAATGAAAATTGATGAAAGTTTTGAAGTTAACAGAGACCCCATTTTTGAGCTTGAAAACTATTATACCTTAGAAATTCACACGTATGTAAACCACATAAAGAGAAATTACAGTACCAGAAAAATTGCCAACTACGATGTTATGGGGGTAGTTGGGCAGATGGACGTCGACAAGGGAAATTCTTAAAAGGAAAAATGGTCCAACTTAAAATCTAAGAGTAAATATTCTTTGATAGCACCTGTGCATTACATCTATTAAAACAGACATTTAATCGATGGTTTTGCATTCGTCAATTGAGAAGCACCATCCGTATATTATAGGGGTAAACCTTCCATTTTTATTCGTTTCTTGGTACAAGATTAAAGTTCCCAAATTCTTAATCAAAAAAATGAATTATGCATTTATTGACCATTATTTGGACATTGATTTGTGCAGCCGTAATTATTGGATACCCACTTTATCTTTTAAACAAATCCGTTTCTTTAACAAAGATTCTGCAGGACGATTATAAACCTATGGCTCCGAATACCGTAGAGTTGTTATCGTTTGACATTAGGGAACAATTGCCCAGTTGGTCCTTAAGCATAGAGGCTCCCCACATTACTGAAGAAGTACTCCACAAAAACCCAATCCTTTTTTATCTGGAATCGGAGGACACCTGCTTTAAACTACCCTTGAACAATGCAGCCATGGGCTATAAAGCGAGTGTTTACAAGAATGTTGGCAAAGTATATGTCACCTTTAAATCACTAAAAGATGGGGTATCCCATTTTCATATCCCCACTTATCATTTGAAAAACCTTAAAATCTTGATCATAAAATTCAGTGATGAAAGGATCTATGGTAATTGGGGAGCCTCACCAAACAATTATACCATTCACAAAAGTTTGGAAAAGGCCGGAATAAACATACATGATTTTGAAGATGTGCTGGGACACTTAAGTAATATAGCTTCCATAGATTTTAAAGGACACTATGTTGCAAAAATGCCCCAACGAAAAAAAGTACGTACCGTAACCAGACCCATGGAACAGATTAATAAGGAAAGGTTATTTGCAACTACATAAAAACCATTACAAAGCATGCAATGATTTTTTAGTGTTCTCATGTAAACGTAAAATGGGATCTTCCTCAAAATAGAAATCCCATTTTACACTTTTTTTCCACTTCTAAATATACAGATAAATCCATAACGGCCATCCATAAACTCAAAACATGCATTCATCAAATTGCACCACTTTTTTTAATGAAACCGAAGTAGATTTAACCCATAACAAACAAAGAATGTTGGGCTGTACAGAAACTTTAATGTTCTTGTCTTTAGTTCTGGCGATAAAGACAGTACAGCCCACAATTCAAAAAATTAACTATTAAGCAATACTAAATCACTAATCACAAACTCACCATAAGTATTTTCTTCAGCTGAGAGCAAGTATGGGGTTATGCTGCGCAACAGTTCAATAAGAAAAGAAAGTGGTGAGTTATTTTTGTTAAAGGTCTATGCAGATATGTCTCGATCTATTCAACTTAAAACGATCAACTGTCTGTTTTTAAGGCCATATTTACTCTTCCCCCAAAAAAATTGTTTAACTTAATAGGTTAAAAAGTTTTTATCTAAAAATCGAAAAGATTGAAGAAACCATTATCTTGAAGAAAGTCCACAAACAGATAAAGGGTTCGTTAACATTAGTAATTAAAAGAATGAATGCCAAGGTAGACTAAAGTTTTACTTATGAGTATATAAAATCATAACACCCTTATTTTATGAGCCAAACCTTAACATTATCACTTTCTTCACCAATAAACCTTGGTAAATCAAGCTGTATTATGCACTTTACCCAAACATATAAAAATAAATTAATTCCTACAATAATTGAAAGAAAAAAATGTTCTGAAAAATTGACCTAAGAAGGTTGATCTCTAAATTTCCTCCTTTCTGAATGATTCCAATGACAAACTATATTGTTCCAAAACAAAAGCAATACAATTTCCTTATTAGTCTTATTGTTTGTCATTCACTACAATCAACTTCCACTATCTTCTTTAAAACAGTACAGCCTTTTTCAAGAACCATTTGTCTTTTCTTATCTCTTTTATCTACGGCCTTATCAGCCCAATCAATCGAGTTGGACCGAGCCACCAAAAAACTCCCTGTTTCATATTTTATGGCTGATGATTCAGGTTTAAAACTTACAGAAGTTCTAAACAATCATTCCTTTAAACCTGTTCATAATGTTTCGTTGGAAGTTGGCCCTACCTATTGGTTTCAAGTTGATTTTAAGAATGAACTCGATACGCTTCACACCCAAAAATCATGGCGTTTAAGGACAACCCCTTTTAACGAAGCAACGCTGTATTATCTTAGTGGAGACTCCATTGGCCAAAAAAACTTTGGTCAGTTTAATCCAAAAGAGGGAAACGGTTCTTTGATTTATCCCAACGGCGTTTTGTTCCAACAAGAAAATTTAATTTCGAACAGGTATTTGTACATTAAATGTCGCATGTACTCCCCACCTTCAAATCCGGCCCATTTTGAATATCTTTCCAATACCTCGAACCGGTTTTACACCGATTACTATACTGGACAAGATATAAATAAGTTAACCCCTTCCCTATTCTATTTAGGGGCCTGTTCCATTTTGTTCTTGATTTTTCTTGTTGTGTACCTTAACATCAAAAAGGTTGAGTTTCTGTTCTATTCATTATACGTACTTTTCTCGGCTACTTATCTTGCAGGAATTGACATACCTACTTTAAATACCCTTTTTGAAAGTAAGGCAGGCTTTTGGATTGTGATGATTTCTCAAGTATTTATTAATTTATTTTATCTGCTCTTTGCAAAATACTACTTGGCAACAGCACAATATTATCCCCAACTTAACAGTATGATCAGCTTAGCTGTAGTATTTTTAATCTTCGTGACAGTAGTACATTTTTTGACTTATTTTTTGGGTTTACATCAAATACAGGGCAACATTCTAAACGTTCAAAGATTGTTTATGACCCTTTTTGGGCTTTTCTCAATGCTCTTCCTTTTGTACAAAGCCAAGGACAAGCTAGCCATATTCATTGTTGTGGGTTCATTTATATTTATGTTGGGAGCACTGGCCTATTGGTTTATCCCTAACAAGTATTACATGATGGGCGGTTCTATTTTAGAAATCATTATCTTCTCCCTGGGGCTTGCCTACAAAATTAAACTGGAATATGATGACAAATTGGAGCTTCAAAAAGAAGTGTCCCTAAAAGAGATCAGTGTTAAACGCGCACAAATGAACCCTCACTTCTTCTTTAATTCACTAAGTTCCATCCAACACCTAATATTGATCAACAATAAAACCGCCGCTTTAAATTACCTCACAAAGTTTGGTAAATTGGCACGTAACGTGTTGGAGAGCTCGTACGAGACCACGGTAACCCTTGCCGATGAAATAGAGCTGTTACATTCCTATTTGGAACTTGAATCATTACGGTTTGATAATGCATTTTCCTATACCATTACAGTAGATGACCCCATTGATCTGGATAGTGTTGAAATTCCCCTAATGCTGGTTCAGCCATTTGTCGAAAATGCGATAATCCATGGATTGGTGGGTAAAAAAGATGGAGAAAAAACCCTTGAACTACGCTTTTTGCAAGAAGGAGAATACTACGTTATAGAAATCGAGGACAATGGTATTGGGAGACAGTATTTCAAATCTGGGGTGGGCAAGAAAAAATCCAGGGGAATGGAAATCACCAAAAAAAGACTAAAAATGCTCGACAAATCCGATCAACATAAAAACACCATAGAAATCATAGACAAGTTCGATTCCAATAGCCAACCTAGCGGAACCAAAGTAACAATACGATTATATAACCCCTAAAAACAACCCAATGATTCTAAAAGCAGTAATAATCGAAGATGAAAAACACAGCAGGGAAACCCTAAAATCCATGTTGGAGGAATTTTGTAAAGATGTTGAAGTAATTGCAATGGCCGGCACCGTTAATGAAGCGGTAAAAGTGTTGTCCATATATAGCCCGGACATCGTTTTTTTGGATATCGAACTCCAATCCGGGGTAGGGTTTGATGTATTGAATCAAATCAAGGATCCCAACTTTGAGGTCATTTTTACAACAGCCTTTGAAAAATATGCCATAAAAGCCATAAAATTCAGTTCGTTGGATTATTTGTTAAAACCTATTGACTTGGATGAGCTGCAACAAGCTGTAGAAAAAGCCAGAACCAGAATGGATACCAACGTATACCGGGAGCAACTGGATACTTTAATGCAAAGCATTTCCAGAGGAAAGATAAGACCCGAGAAAATTTGCTTGGCCACAACATCGGGCATGGAATTTATCGCCATTGACGACATTATCGCATGCAAAGCCGATGGTTCCTACACCTCTTTTATGCTCGAGGACGAAAGTACGCTCTTGGTTAGCAAACACCTAAAAGAATATGAAAACTTACTTTCGGAACACCAGTTTATGAGGGTGCACAACAGCTACCTTATCAACTTAAAAAAGGTGAAAAAATATGTTAAATCCGAAGGCGGCCGCCTAATCATGGACAATGATTTGGAAGTAAACATTTCACCAAGAAAAAAAGATGATTTGATCGAAGCCATGAAGCGGTTGTAAAACTCGTTTCAAAAATTGAAGCTGTAAACTACCCCGGGCAAGCCTGTCTGCCGACAAAGGCAGGCCCAAGATACATTGGCAGGAAAGTAATTTTGATTTCGAGGCAAGCCTCAGAGCAACTTGCCTGACGGCAGTCAGGTTTAAGTCTCGATTATCGAGTGATCAATCCTTCTTGTTCACCAACCCTTTCGTGAACTCGTTCAAGGCCTCTACCTTTTGCTCAAAATCCCCTTTCAAGGTTTTGCGGTATTCGTTAAGGTTGTTCACCAGATCGTCTATATTTTCGGGGAGAACATCCTCAAAAAATTGACGCAGCCGTTTGGCCGTGGTCGGAGATTTTCCGTTTGTTGAAATGGCGACCTTAACATTGCCCTTGGTCACAATGCCGCCCATGTAAAAATCGCAAAATGGTGGGTTGTCCGCTACATTTACCAATATACTCCTGTTCCTACAGTCCTGGTACACCTGTTCATTCACCTCTGGTTTGTCCGTACAGGCAACAACTATATGTTTTCCTTCCAAAAAATTTTCTGAATAGGCTTGCCTTGTAATTTTCACATCATGCTTTTCGGCCAATTCTAATGTTGCTGGCAAAAATTCTGGAGCTACCATCTGAACTTGGGCATTGGGACTGGATTTCAATAAAAAAGTCAGCTTTTCCAATCCAACATTGCCTCCTCCCACAATTAGTACGTTCAGGTTTGAAACTTTCAAAAAAACGGGGTACAACTCATTCCTCTCCATAGCAAATCAATTTTAGCAGCTTACTTTCTATTGCAATGCTAAAGATAATGACTATTTTTTGCCGATGTACACTTCTTAAAGTGAAGATATGTTGCCCACTATTTAAAATGTTGGCGTTTCTTTCTGTTTTTGGGAGGATTTGAACTCGTACCTTACAAACAGCTCGTGCGACCCTCCCGTGTAGCTTGCCAAATTGGACGTGGTAAGGTCGTAGGCATAACCTGCGCTAAAATTTGGGTTGATCTGCATACCCAACAAGGTAGAGAAAGAATCGTCCCACCGATAGGCCAAACCAAAGGTAAAGGTCTCCTTGAGTAGCGTATTTACCGATACATCGGCTATTATAGGTGCTCCTGGCACCCATTTTACAAAGAAAGCGGGTTTCAGTTTTACATCAGGGGTCAAATCAAACACTTTTCCACCAATAAAATAATAATGTAAACGCTCTGCAGCAATTTCCTGTTCTTCCCCATCGTAATGCTTTTGCGAAAAGAAATTGGGTATGGCAAAACCCAAATACCCTTTTCCTGAATCGTAATATATCCCTGCTCCTATGGTTGGAAAAAATTTGCTCTTTATATTGTTTTGAAAGGCAACATCGGCTTCATCAGTGAGTCCTTTGGAAAAATCCACATCAAAAATGCGCCCGCCAACCTTCATGCCAAAGGAGAGTTTTCTGTTGGTACTGTCCAGTTGAATGGTATAAGTAACGTTTCCGTCCAAGGAAATTTCGGAAGAAGGCCCCAAAGCATCACGGGCAATTATTCCCCCTATCCCAAGTTTGTTTTCCAAAGGTGAATCTACCGCCAGTACTTGGGTATTTGGCGCACCATTTACCCCAACCCATTGGGAACGGTGCATCAGCAAAGCGGTTAAATGTCCATTAGAGCCTGCATAGGCCGGGTTCACACTCATGGTGTTGTACATGTACTGGGTAAATTGAGGGTCCTGTTGCGCATACATGGAAATTGAACACATCACGACCAGCAATGCACAAACTTGCTTAAATCCTTTGGTTATATATTTTTTTGAAACAATCCCCATATTTATCTATTTATATACAACCAATCTGTTCGTGGTTCGGACCCATCGCCCAAATCCAGTACGTAATAATAGGTTCCTACCGGCAATTGGTCTTCTTTTTGAACAACGGCCCTTCCGTTGGGCGTACCGTCCCAATCATTGTTGTACGAACGTTTCTCAAAAACAATGTTGCCCCATCTGTTATATACCTGAAGCGTATTATCGGGATAACGGGAAATACAATCAATCTTAAAATAGTCGTTAACCCCATCCCCATTGGGCGAAAACTCGTTGTACACCACCAAACAGCTAGGTTCCACAAAAGCTTCGGCAAAGTTGTTTGCTTCATCGGTGTCCCATTGATTCACATAGGCCAAACTTGCCACATTTAGGTATTCTTCAATATCCAAGACCTTTACCGTAAGCAACAATGTTGCGGATTCGGAAACGGGCAACGATTCAATTTCCCAAAAAGATGATGCAGCATCGTACGTGCCCACTGTTACTTCCGAGCTTACATGACTATAGCCCAAAGGCAACTGCTCCTCAATTCCAAGATGAGTGGCATCATCCATACCTTGATTGGTTACGGTTATTTCAAAAACAACCTCATCACCAATGTTGGGCATGGTATTGTCCACATTTTTTATGATTGTGATGTCTGTAGTTTGAGGCGCTACAAAGGCAGTAGCTTCGTCATCATCTGCAATACCATCTGCAAAATCATCTTCATCCAGCCCCATTGAAGGGTCACTGTCCGGGTCGGCATACAAACTTTCCGAAATGAAAGCTGTATTCAAATATTCGTCTTCGGCTCCTGTTGGCGCATTGACCGCGGCCAAAATTTCCAGACTTTCTGTGTCCTGATCCAGAATAGTTCTGTTTACGCTCCAAATCCCTGAATCAACATTGTAAACCCCAGCCGTTGACGTATGTGATTCGTAGGTGTATCCAGATGGCAACATATCGGTGACCTTAACATTTCTGGCATCTGATGGACCATGGTTGGTGACACTCACCACAAACCGAACCACATCCCCCACATTGGGATTGGCATTGTCCACAGTTTTACTCAGGGATAAATCACTCAATCCACCAGGATCCGGAATTACGGTTTCTTGGTCATCCTCGGAACCTAAATTATTGTTTGGGGTTGAATCTGGGTCATACGTATCCAAAGCGGTAAGTTCCGCTGTATTCTGGTAATTTCCACTGGAAAGCACCCTTGCCCGTATTTCCAAAGTTTGGGTTGAGCCGTTGGAAACGGCCGGCAAATCCCACGAACCTGCGATTTCATCATAGATTCCCGATGTTACGGTTGCTGACACAAATGCGTACCCACTTTCAAGTTTATCCTCAATGATTAATCCTGAAGCATCGTTGGGACCATTATTGCTTACCTCAATGGTGAAAACAATTTCATCGCCCACTTCGGGGTTCATATCGTTCACCGTTTTTGAAACCGAAATATCGGTAATGTACCTTGGTGTTACAGATTGCTCGTCTTGATCATCTTCGGCAAGTATATGGTTGTTTGGCGTTGAATCCGCATCAAAAAAGGTTGCATCCACCACTTCTGAAGTAGTGGTATAAGCTCCGGAAGGATTCACCTCGGCTACAATGTTCAACTCCATTTGGGATTCAAGAGCAATAGTACCTACATTCCAAACTCCGTTGGATGAATTAAAAAGTCCTCCTGAATCATCGGAAATATAGGTAAACCCATCGGGCAGTACATTTTTAACTTCAACGCCCAAGGCATTGCTCGGCCCCTCGTTTATCAGGGCAATGGTGAACGTTATCTGTGCCCCAACATCGGGGAAATCATTGTCCACACTTACGTTCAAGGCCAAATCGGCAGAGGGAATGGGCGTGGTTCCAGCGTTATCTTGGTCGTTTTCAAAAACATTATTGTTGTTCGGAATGGAATTCGGGTCGTATTGATCGGAAGCAAATACTTCGGCAACATTAAAATGGTCTCCCGAATTATTTACCGTGGCCACAATGATCAAGGTATCCGTGCTTCCATCTGCCAAATCACCGTTGAGCACCCACATTCCAGAGGTTGCATTGTAAATTCCTGCCGTAGTTGTATGGGAAACATAGGTATATCCATCGGGCAAAAGATCCTTTACCTCAACACCTGATGCATCACTTGGTCCCAGATTGGTTATGTTCACCGTAAAAATAACTTCTTGGCCCACATAGGGGCTCAGCACGTTCACGGATTTACGCAAAAGAAGATCTGCAACAGGGATTGGAATGGGTTCAATGGTCTGTTGATCATCTTCAGATTCGTTGTTATTATTAGGGGTTGAATCCGCATCTTTCTCAGCTACATTGGTCAACTCGGCCGTATTGGTATAATTTCCCGTTGATAGAACCTGTACGGTCACTTCCAAGGTTTCCGCATCCCCATTAGGCAAATTGCCGACAACCCAAGAGCCATTGGATGCATTGTATGTCCCTTCTGAAGGTACTGCATTCACCAATTGATAACCCGAGGCCAAAACATCGGTGACCACCACATTGGTGGCATCGCTAGGTCCATCGTTTTGAACGGTTATGGTAAAAACTATCTCCTCTCCCACTTCGGGGATAAACTCATCTACAGTCTTGGTCACGGAAACATCCACCAAAGGTTCCGGTATTACAGAAACCTCGTCTTGGTCATCCTCACCGGGTGCATCGTTATTCGGTGTTGAATCAATATCCGTTTGGTCGTGTCCGGTTATCTCTGCAACATTATCGTAGTCGCCTGAAGCATTTACTTTAGCCAGAATATTTAGGCTTATGGTACCTCCACTGGCCAAAGACCCTACATTCCATATCCCAGTGGCCTCATTGTACGCACCTTCGCCATTATCCGTTACATAGGTATACCCTGAAGGTAAAAGGTCGGTAACCTCCACAGAGGTCGCCTCACTTGGACCATCATTAGTAACAGTAAGGGTAAACCTAACATTATCGCTCACCAAGGGTGGCGACTTGTCAATGGTTTTTGTTAAGGATAGATCAATATCTCCAGAAGATTGTGAATATGCATTTTGAAATGAAACAAACACAAGAAAAATTACTATCAACAAAAAACACCTATAAAGCAGGGAGGATTGGGGTTGGTTCATATTTTAGTTGATGAGGTTGGCCTTACGTAGTAAGACATACCCAAACATATCAAGAACAGGGTGAAAATGGGAAGTTATGTTGTATGAAAAGTTGCTTTTGTTGTGAAAACACCAATAACCGATGAAAGAAGCATCGCCTCTCTGTAATCTTTTTTAGGTGTTGACCACTTAAACCAAACCTATCCAAACTTTTTAAATGGTAAGGAACATCTACCTTCACAATTAAAAGTCTAAAGATGACAGCACATCAGGACAAGAAATATGGTAAAATTGACGCAATTAGTTTTATAAAATCTTAAAAATACCTTACTATGGAAGAATTTCACTTCCGATACAATGTTTTTTAATAAGTTTGTATCCGCATGAAACAAAATCGCCTATTAAATAGCGTCACCTATGCCTTTCTTGTCCTTTTCTTGGCAACGAAGCTTGTAGGCCTTCATGCATTAACGCACCATGACGACAAGGAGGACTATATGGACCATTGTGCCATATGCCACAATATTGCCTCCGACACCCATGCCCCCGGAATCTTAAATGATTCCTTAGAGCCCTTGGCCAAGAACATTGAGTTTGTTCTTCAAAAGGAAATAGGCTCTGAATATAATTTTCAGGTTTCTAGCAGCATAGCTACAAGCCTCCTTTTCTCTCGGCCACCTCCAGCCGTTTAATATCCCGTTCATTTTTTCCAGAAAGTAGTTCAGCTCCCAATAATTGGGAGTCAATGGTCTGTATCAATTCGTTTTCTATATCAAGATATGTGCTAAAACATACGTCGCACATATTCTTTTTGATTTGACCCTTAATCTGCACATTCTAGCTTTCTTGGAATCACTGTAATGGGAGCCGACGATAATGCTTCTGTCCCAGAAGCCATTTGAGAACCCATAGTATTCATACGATGATTAAAAAAATGCTGGTTACATGGCTATTTTTTAGCCTATGTACACAAGCATCTGCACAAGAGCACCACACGATAAAAGGTATTGTGGTAGATGCAAATACCTCGGAACCCATTGCGGGGGCCAACATTATAGGAGAAAGTTTATACGCGGTTTCGGCAGATAATGGTGAATTCATCATTAGAGAAGTTCCCGTAGGGACCTTTAAGTTCGAGATTACACATATTGGCTATGCCCATAACCAATTTACAATCCAAATCCTTGATGGGGATATCGAAGGTCTGGTCATCCGGTTAAAGGAGTCCGTTACCAGTCTGGATGGTGTGGAACTGCTCGGAAAAACAGAAAAGCGCAAAGCTCAGGAGCTCTCCACCATAGCCGTAGGGATAGATGAAGAGTTCTTAAAAAGCAATCGGGAAAACAGCCTAATGCAAACCCTAAAAAAAATTCCCGGGGTTAGCACCATAACCATAGGCTCCGGGCAATCCAAACCTGTTATCCGTGGTTTGGGCTTTAATAGGGTAAGTGTTGTACAAAACGGTATTAAGCACGAAGCACAACAGTGGGGCAACGATCACGGCCTCGAAATTGATCAGTATGGAATCGAGAACATCCAAATTATTAAGGGGCCCGCTTCACTCGTTTATGGCTCGGATGCTATTGCAGGCGTGGTGGACATTCAACCCGCCAAACTCCCTCTCCCCAATTCTTTCGATGGAGAAATCAATCTTTTGGGAGAGACCAATAATGACCTTATCGGTGTTTCCACCGGAATCCAGTCCAGAAAGGAAAAGTGGTTCTATCGAGGCCGATTAACTTATAGGGATTATGACGATTATAAAGTCCCCACGGACAAAATCAACTATGAGAACTACATTTTTGAGCTTCATGAAAACAACCTCAGAAACACAGCGGGCGAGGAAATAAACGCCAGTTTCAGCATAGGTTTTGTCTCAGATAATTTTAAATCTGAAACCTTTTTCAGCAATGTAAATGCCAAAAACGGGTTTTTTGCCAACGCCCATGGGCTGGAAGTTCGTTCTTCGAGCATAGATTACGACAGCTCCAACAGGGATGTGGACCTTCCTTATCATAGGGTGAACCACTTTAAAATCACCAACAACACCTCCATATATTTGGACAGGCACACCTTGGATGTTGACTTGGGCTACCAAAATAACCAACGGGATGAAAATTCGGAGCCCGTACCACATGGCCATATGCCGAAACCGCCCAATAGTAGGGAACGGATATTTACCAAAAACACCTATTCCCTGAACATCAAGGATACCTACAATACGAACGAGGAACACGATATCGTCCTGGGCGTAAACGCCGAGCTACAGAACAACAATATTGGCGGATGGGGATTTTTGATTCCAGCGTATGAAAGATATTCGGCAGGTATTTTTATCTACGACCATTTTAAAATACACGAGAACCTGCACCTACAGGGTGGCCTCAGGTACGATGCTGGTGTAATGGACACCAAACCCCATTTTGATTGGTTCCAAACCCCAATTGACAATCCCGATGGTTCCACATCTAATGTGTATGTGCAACGTTCCCACGACAAAAGTCTTGAATTCGGGAATTTGAGCGGTTCCCTTGGATTGAGTTACATCCATCAAAACACCACCTATAAAATAAACCTTGGCAAGAGTTTTAGAATGCCCTTGGCCAACGAACTGGCTTCCGACGGGGTAAATTATCACATGTACCGATACGAAAGGGGAAATATTGACCTAGACCCCGAGCAATCCTATCAATTGGATATCGACATTGATCATTCCACTTCAAAATTCAACATTGGGATAAGTCCATTCGTGAATTTCTTTGAGAATTTCATTTACCTGAACCCAACTCCTAATTATTATGAAACCTTGCAAATTTACGAGTACACCCAAAGCAAGGTTTTCCGGTTTGGCGGTGAAGCTCGTGCCGGAATCAACGTAACTCCGATGCTGCGGTTGGATGCGTCTGCCGAGTATGTGTATTCCAGACAGACCAGTGGACCTAAAAAAGGTTTTACCATTCCGTTTTCGCCACCACTTTCAGGGTTATTCTCAGCCAGCTATCAATTCAAGGATGTCGCATTTATGCAATCGCCTCAGGTTACGGCTGATTTTAGGGTAACCGCGGCTCAAAACGACATAGTACCTCCAGAAGAAGTTACCGATGGGTACCAAGCGCTCAATCTCTCGGCCAACACAAAAATCCAACTCTTTGGCAAGGGGAAACCAGCTCAATTACGCATCAAACTAAACAATGTATTCAATACCGAATACTACGATCATACCAGTTTTTATAGGCTCATCGATGTTCCTGAACCTGGCAGGAACCTATCTATATCGATGACCGTACCATTTTAATTAAATCAAATGAAGTTTAACACCAAAAACAGAAACAACATGAAAACAAATTTTAAATCTTTAGCGATTATCGCATTGGGAGCCTTTGCTTTACATTCTTGTAGCAGTGACGATGATGGGGGCGATGCTGTAGCTGCACCCGAAATTTCGAATTTCGAGTATGGTGAGGGGAGTTCACACTCGACAGAGCAAGTGGCCTATAAAGGTTCGGATATCCATCTGGAAGCAGAAATCAATGCTCCCGGAACGGTAAGCAGTATCGAATTGAGCATTCACGGACACGACCTTGAAGTAGGAGAAGGTGAAGTGGAATGGGATTTTGAACAGACCTTTACCGACGCCAGTTACTTGGTAATCAACCCGACATTCCATGAGCATGTTGACATCCCATCGAACATTCCTTCTGGTGAATACCATATTACATTGACCGTTACGGATGAATTGGGGAACAGCACCGAGGTTGAAGGCCATGTAGACATTATGGACGCCATCTCATTAAGTGCATTTTCCATTGATGAGACCGTAGTTCGCGGTACAGATATGCATGCAGAATTTATGATCAATGCGGTAAACGGAATCCATGAAATTACAGTCGACATTCACGGACACGACTTGTCCGTAGGTGAAGGCGAAGTGGAATGGGATTTTGAAAACACCTATTCGGAAGGCTACCACGAACAAAACGAAGTCGAGTTCCATGAGCATATTGATGTTCCCGCAACTGCCCCTGCCGGTGAATATCATATGTTGTTCACTATCGAAGATGAGAATGGGAACACTCTACAATACGAAACACATATTGATGTAACTGCATCATAAAACCAATTGCCGCATGGTATCCAAGTGCCATGCGGCTAATTATTCTAAAAAAATGAATATGAAATCGATTATCAAATACTTACAGATTCTTCCTTTGATAATATTGCTAGTATCTTGTTCCAGTAGTGACGATAGCGGTGTTGATGAGGAAAAACCATCCATAACAATTGATTACGATGGTGGATTTCCCCAAGCTTGTGAAGTCCTGGAAAGGGGAAACACCTACACCTTTAAGGCTCGAGCGACAGATAATCTTGCGCTTGCTGCTTACAGTTTGAACATCCATCACAATTTTGACCATCATACACACGATGACCAAGGCGCCCAATGTGAATTGGAACCTATTAAGGACGCAGTGAACCCTATGATTTATATAGAGAATTTTGATGTTGAAGAGGGCACCACTTCATATGAAATCAACGTTTCAATTGACATTCCAGAAGATATTGATACAGGAGATTACCATTGCTCATTCTCCGTAACCGATGTTACCGGTTGGCAAAGCAGGACTTCTGTAGACATTAAGATACTGTAATCTCTTTTCTAGTTAGCTTGAAGAAAAAAGGAGGTTTCGTTAATTCGAACCTCCTTTTTTTATTGGTTGTTATTTGCTTTTATGCCTCGCAGCTCACACAATCCTTCTTTTGCTTGAATTTTTGCGCTGCGTTCATACTATGCTGATAGTACAAGGATTTTAGACCCAGCTTCCATGCGGTAACGTGGATTTTGTTGATGTCCTTGGTAGGCATATCTGGGTGTACAATAATATTCACGGACTGCCCTTGATCTATATGGTTTTGTCTGTTGGCCGCTTGGTACACAATATCCAACTGATCTAATTCTGAATAAGTTTTGAACACAGCTTTTTCTTCTTCGGTCAAGAATTCCAAATGCTGTACGGAACCATCCATATCTCGGATACTCTTCCAAACTTCAGGGGTGTTTTTCCCTTTTTCTTCCAACAATTCCATTAAAAATGGATTTTTGATGGTGGTCTTTATTTTGGCAATATCCTTTACATAGCAATTGGACCAAATAGGCTCGATTCCCTGGGATACTTGGCCCAAAATAAAGGCCGAAGAGGTGGTTGGCGCAATCGCGTTCAATGTTGCATTGCGTCTTCCATAACCTTTTAATACTTCTGGTTCACCAAAGCGGTCTGCCAATTGCTCGGATGCTTTGTACGAACGCTCTTTTATTTCCCTAAAAATCTCACTGTTCAGGTTATAGGCTTCTTGGCTGTTGAAGGCCAATCTTTTGGACTGTAAAAGAGAGTGCCATCCCAAAGCGCCCAGTCCCAAGGAACGGTTTTGTTTTGCAAAATTATAGGCCCTTTCCATAAATAGGAAAGTTTGTTGGTCTTCCCTGTCTGAAGAATCCCTATAGGCTTCCAATTTTTCGATGAACTCGGTGATTACTGCATCCAAAAAGTGAACCATGGTTTCCACGGCATCGGTTTTCTTCCATTTGTCGTAATGCATCAGGTTGATGCTGGAAAGCACACAAACAAACGACCAATCATCATTGGAGGGCAGCATAATTTCGGTACACAGGTTACTGGCGTGTATACGGTGGTTCTTGTCTTTATACACATCCGCAGCACCATCATTGGCATTGTCGGAGAAGAATATATAAGGATACCCCATTTCGCCCCTGCGTTGCAATACTTTGGCCCACACGGTTCTTTTATCAACATCACCCTCGATCATTTCCTGCATCCATTGGTTGGTCACCGTTACCCCATGGGTCAATTGCTGTATAGGGTTACCTTCAGTACCAATTTCCAAGAATTCCATGATATCCTTATGGTCAATCGGCAAATATGGAGAAAAACGACCGCGACGTACCGACCCTTGGCTTACCACGTCCACCATGGATTCGAACAACTGCATAATATGGACTGCTCCAGAAGCTTGTCCATTATTTTTTACAGGAGCTCCCCTATGTCTTATTTTACCAAAGTAACCCGATGTTCCCCCACCAAGCTTGGACATCATCCCGACTTCTGATTGGGTGTACAGGATGTTCCCCATATCGTCATCAATATGAGACCCAAAACAGCTAATGGGCAGTCCGCGCTTTTTTCCAAAATTGGACCATACTGGAGAGGCCAAAGAGAAGAAACCTTCGGACATATACCCGTAGAATTTATCTGAATAGCCTGGAATTTGCAGAATCTCCTCCGCTCTGTCACCAATCTCACGGATGCGTTCCTCGGGACTCACCCCTTCGGTAAGGTAACCAGATGCCAAAAACTTTCGGCTATATTCGTTCAACCATTCAAATCCTTTGTCTTCCTCACTCTTAAGTTTGGACAAAGTATCCTTTCTTGCATTTACAAGTTCTTGTGTTTTGTTGTCCTGCTTTTGATCGGTGGTCGGGGTTATTTGTGTTCTCTTCTCCATAATTAAAATAGGTCGTCGCTTGTTATACTTTGTGTTCTTTTGCTATAGTTGATGGATCTTTTTACAAAAAAGTCTCCGTGTTTTGTTCCAATTATCTCGTCATCGAACCATTCGGTCTGCTCCAATAGTTTTGGATCGACATCGAATATTTTGGGGATTCCGATGCTCTCCAATGAATTGTTGAATCTGTTCTTGATGAATTCGTTGACCAAGTTCTTTGGCAAGAAATCCAATTCACCTTCTTCAAAAATCCAGTCCACTATTTTACTTTCCGCCTCGAATGCCTTTTCGCAGATATCCTGGATCATCGTCTTATATTCATCATCGAACCATTCCGGATGCTCTTTTTTAATGATGTTGATCACATCGATACCAAAATCTCCATGAATCTGTTCTTCTTTTGAGGTGGCCT
Organism: Allomuricauda sp. TY007; assembly: GCF_010468565.1. GTDB lineage: Bacteria > Bacteroidota > Bacteroidia > Flavobacteriales > Flavobacteriaceae > Flagellimonas. Next base: position 102,917 of record NZ_WUEG01000014.1, on the reverse strand, counting down.
CGACTACATTCGAAATTCCCTTCAATACATTTTTGTGCTTGTTGAACGCCATGATGATCAAAAACTGGGAAAACAGGGATACATGCTCAATAAAAAGAGAGAAGAGCAAAATGGACTCTGCATACTCCTTGTTGTTCTCGCTTTTTGCATTTTTAAGTGCAGTCTCCAAATACTGCACCCGCTTCATGATTACCGGCTTCTTCTTCAGGTTCTCAAACTCCTGGTTCAATCCCAAAATCTCCAATAAATGTGAATAGGCATCGTGGTGACGCACTTCACTTTCAGCAAATGTCGCCCCTACCGAACCTATTTCCGGTTTGGGCATACGGTGGTAAATATCGCCCCAGAATGTTTTTACCGCCACCTCAATTTGAGAAATGGCAAGCATGGTGTTTTTTATGGCGCTGCGCTCCACCTCGTTCAAACCAGATTTAAAATCTTGGATATCGCTGGTGAAATTAAATTCGGTATGTATCCAATACGAATGTCGGATTGCCGGAACATACTCATACAATTGAGGATACTCATAGGGCTTTAGGTTGATGCGTTTCTCGAAAATATCCGATTCGCGCATTTGTGCCCTTTTGTTTCTATAAATAATGTAGGCTTTTGCGGCATCGTGGAACTCACTGTTCATAAGTTCGTTCTCCACCACATCTTGTACCTCTTCAACTGTAGGCAAATAATGTTCATCCTGACTTTTTCGTTCCAATAACACCTTGTTCACGTTACTGGCAATGGTCTGCGCATCGTTGATCTGGCCATGGTCTACTGCCGTCATAGCCTTCAAGATTGCATTGGTAATCTTGTGTAAATCAAATTCTTGCGTACTAAAGTCCCTTTTGGTTATGTGAGTAATCTGCATGAAGAAAACGGTTTGGAGTTGTAAAAAATAGCTTGAATGTAAAATTCCTATTTTCTTCTGTTGAATTTTAAGTTGCTCCCATTAGGTTCTTAACACTTTTATCAACATTTACGTTTTGGGAATGTAAAAATCCGTCGGAGCAAACGCAGAATAAGGGCTCGGATAAAAACCCAACAAGCATCATTCCTACTAAATTTTTTTTCACAGTTTTTTAACAAAAATGTTCAAAAAACAATTAAGGGCAGGGATGGCCTAACCCTAGCGATATTTAACTCAAAAAAGCTTGTTACAAAAATTAGACTTTTGGAAAGCAGTTAAGTTTTCTCTTGGAAGATTTACCTCTACTGAAATGGAAAGTATTGAATCTTGGTGACTTGATTACCCATAAGGTCAAAGTGGGAACGTTCAAAGATTTGGCCCATGCCCAACAATTTAAGAGAATCAACAATAAAAAATAGTTGAAAAAACCCAATATTATACCAAAAAAAAAGCCGAGACGCTAATCTCGGCTTATCCCTTTTGTACCTTGGGAGGGAATCGAACCCTCACTCCCGAAGGAACTGGATTTTGAATCCAGCGCGTCTACCAGTTCCGCCACCAAGGCATTGGCACCACATTTTTTAAATGCGAGTGCAAAGCTAAAAAATATTTTTTATTTATCACCAAAAAATACTTTGATTTATCCTTTAGCAACCCGAATTAATTCTTAAATTTGCACCTCCTTACAAAAAAGTACTTTAAAACGCTAGTTAACAAGAGATTGTAATGGCCTATCAAGTTCCGGAACCTAAAATTTTTGCTTGTACCCAAAGTGTAGAGCTGGGCAAGAAAATCGCTGCTTCCTACGGTGCAGAATTGGGAAAAGTCCAATTCTCACGCTATAGCGATGGTGAATTCCAACCATCGTTCGAGGAATCCATTCGAGGAGCCAGGATTTTTATCATCGGTTCTACCAACCCAAGCTCGGAAAACTTGATGGAAATGTTGTTAATGTTGGATGCTGCCAAAAGAGCTTCAGCCAGGCACATTACGGCCGTGATGCCCTATTTTGGTTGGGCCAGACAAGATAGAAAGGACAAGCCACGCGTTCCCATCGCCGCAAAGTTGGTGGCCAAAATGTTGGAGACGGCTGGTGCAACAAGAATCATTACCATGGACCTGCATGCAGATCAAATTCAAGGGTTCTTTGAAAAGCCAGTGGACCATTTATTTGCCTCCACCCTATTTCTTCCTTATTTAAAAGGATTGGGATTGGACAATCTCTGTATTGCATCACCGGATATGGGCGGTTCCAAAAGGGCTTACGCCTATTCCAAAGCTCTGGAATGCGATGTAGTGATCTGTTACAAGCAAAGGGCCAAAGCCAATGTAATCTCCCACATGGAACTTATTGGTGATGTTCAGGGCAAAAACGTAGTTTTGGTGGATGATATGGTCGATACTGCCGGCACACTTACCAAAGCCGCCGATTTGATGATGGAAAGAGGAGCCGAGAGCGTACGTGCCGTTACAACACACGGATTACTATCTGGCAAAGCATACGAAAGAATAGAAGAGTCAAAATTATCGGAACTGATCGTTACCGATTCCATTCCGATTGATCACGATAAGGAAAAAATAAAGGTGTTGTCTTGTGCCGACCTTTTTGCAGATGTTATGCACCGGGTACATCACAACACGTCAATATCTTCAAAATTTTTAATGTAAATCAATTTAATATATAACAATGAAGTCAATTACAATCAAAGGATCCCAAAGAGAAAGCGTGGGCAAGGTTGCGACCAAAGCTTTACGTAATGCTGGAAAGGTCCCTTGCGTGCTGTACGGAGGGGATAAACCAGTGCATTTTTCAGCAGATGAAATCGCGTTCAAAGACTTGGTGTACACCCCAAATGCGCACACCGTGGTAATTGAATTGGAGGACGAAAAATTTGCCGCCGTACTACAGGACATTCAATTTCACCCTGTAACGGACAATATCCTTCACATCGATTTCTATCAATTGTTCGAAGACAAACCAATCACCATGAGAATCCCGGTACGTTTGGAAGGAAACTCTCCAGGGGTGAAAAATGGTGGTCGCTTGCTGTTTAGAAAGCGAAAACTTTCCATTAGAGCATTGCCCGATTTGCTACCCGACTTTATCACCATTGATATTTCCAAGTTGAGAATCGGTCAAACCATTGCTGTGGAAACCATTCTTAACGACGACTACACATTCTTACACCCAGATAGTACCGCTATCGTTCAGGTTAAAGCTTCTAGAACTTCTGTTGATGAAGAGCTTGAAGACGAAGATGAAGAAGGAGTAGAAGGAGAAGCTACTGAAGGTGGCGAGGCTCCTGAAGCCGAAGCTGCAGAATAGCACTTTGAAAAATTTGTAAGAGCATCCCTTTTTTACCTTGGTAAAAATTTGGGATGCTTTTGTATTTTTAGACAAATGGAAAAAAGTAGATGCTCAATTTTATCAAACAGCTTTTTGGCTCATCAAAACAACTATTGCAAGAAACTGACCCTATGAAAAAATTTTTGATTGTCGGCCTGGGGAATATTGGAGCCAAATATGATGAAACCCGTCACAACATAGGGTTCAAGGTTCTTGATTATTTGGCCGAGCAAGAAGGCTTTACTTTTGAAAGTGCCAAGTTGGGAGACGTGGCCACCTTTAAGCATAAGGGAAAAAGTGTGATTTGCCTAAAACCATCCACCTATATGAACCTGAGCGGAAAAGCGGTAAAATATTGGATTGACAAGGAAAATATAAGCTTGGACAATGTTCTGGTCATTACAGATGACATCAACCTTCCATTTGGCTCCATTCGCCTTAAGGGCAAGGGCAGTGATGGTGGACATAATGGACTGAAAGATATTCAAAATGTGCTACAGACCACCAAATACAACCGTTTTAGATTTGGTGTCGGTTCTGATTTTAGTAAAGGCAACCAAGTTGATTATGTTTTGGGCAAATGGGATGATGAACAGCAAAAGGCCATGCCGGAACGACTGGAAAAATCTACAGACCTTATCCGCTCGTTTGTGTTTGCTGGTGTAAAAAACACCATGAACCAATTCAATGGCAAATAATTTAGAGAACTTTAAAATCGAACACCCCCGAATCGGAACTATTCCCCTCTAAATCTGTTGTGACCACCCTCCAATAATAAACAGTTCCGGATTCAACACCTACAGGTATTTCCATGGTACTTGCATTTGTGAGCCCAACTGATGTTGTGGGTGGATCGGTATCCGAAAAAAACACTTCGAAAGATTCGACATCGTTATCCACATCTGCGCCGGACCATTCCAAAAGTACTTCGTTTGCGATATCCTTTTGCACTGTAGAGCCTGATGTTGGGCTTACCAATTGCGCAGGAAAAGGTGCATAGGTAGTTTGTGCACCTGCATTGTAGAACAACCAGGTTGCACTGGAGGCTATTTGGTCCGATGTTGAGTTCCGAGACGTTACAGACCAAGCGTAAGGCGTTCCCTTTGTTATGGTTAGACTTGCTGAAGTGGATGCCGTAGATATATTTTGCGGGACGTTGGTGTCCAAATTTACAACGCTCAATGTATAGCTTTCCGTATTATCGGACGCCATCCACCGAAATGTGACCTGAGTGGATGTTTCGCTGATATCGGTCCCTGTAGTGCACTCAGAATTTTCTTCGGGAAACACCAGCGCCGCTCCCTTTGGAGCGGGAGGCGGACCATCATCCCCCCCGCAAGAAACCAACAAAGCCACTATGGACAGCCCAATTATTTTCCGAATCATCTTTTTATAAGTTTAAACATTTCTTTTACCCCCGCCTTTTCTACACCTAAATAATAAATTCCTTTGGGGAGGTTCGACAAATCCAACTGTAAATCATTGCCATAAACCTTTCTGTTATCGGTTCGAACCAATCTACCATTGGCAGTAAATAGTTGTATACCAACATCTCCTTCATAGCCCGCCAAATAAACCTCTGTAACGGCATCTACCGGGTTCGGGGAAATAATTGGTCTTGAAGAGTAGAACAGCGTCTTTTCAATCACTCCCTGACATGGCAAGTTTGAATACACCTTTAATGTATTGACACCTTCCTTTAAAGCAAGTTGAACCTTGGATGCTTCGGTCTGTGTCACCAATCCATTGAATTCGACATTATAAAATGAAGCCCCATTCAATTCCACGCTTACAATACCTGAATCTATAACCGCATCTATATCCAGTACATCGGGCTGGGAAATTACCACATTAAAACAGACTTCTTGATAGGTAATCGTTCCATTGGTTCCTGTAATACAAAGGGAATATTCCCCTGCCGTTAAATTGGCAAAGGTTTGGGAATTAGTAAAATCGAATGATTCCGTACCACTTCCTCCATTTAAAACTGCTGTATAGGTGATGGAGGTATCAAAAGGAGTGATCGTTATCGACCCATTATTGCTGCTTCTACAAGTTTCACTTTCAATTTCAATTTCAAAATTGTCCGAAGCAAACCTATAAATGGCACAGCCGTTGGTATCCACTTCCACACCTTTGGGCGTTCCCAAGCAAAGGTCGTCCCCATCATCAAAAACTCCATCTTCGTCTTCATCTGGACGGTAGTTTCCTTCTATACAGACATCCAAAGAGAAACCTATCAAGCTTCCCCCGTCACTTGCAGCAGTATCCTGTATTTCCAATACCCACTCACCCAATATGGATTCTCCTTTTAATGATGCCAATGACCCTAAAGGTGTTACCGTTCCAGAAATGGCGGGACTATCCCCACATGTTATAGGGCTCCCATCATCATCAAAAACCGCATTGATGTTATTGGCCTCTCCACAAGTATTCGAAATTAACGTTACCACGGTTCCTTCCGGAGATGTAAGGGTAATAATCAAATCCTCCACATAGGTATGGTCCAACTCCAGGTTTACATTCACATCTGAAATGGGCAAATCTTCTACAAATAGAACCGATGTGGTAACGGTAGGCGTTCCTGAAGCTGAAATGGCAAGCGGCAAATCGTTAGGTTCCCTATTTTTACAGTCCACTTGCGTAGTAACGAAACTGAATGTGGTTCCAAAAGTTCCTGTTCCACACCCGTTGTTTGGCCTAACTCTCCAAAAATACTCGGTTTCCGGCTCCAAATTGGTGGTTCTGTAATTGGTAAAGGGTATGTTGGCCGACTCTACAACATCAACAAATCCAGCATCTGTTGCCACTTCCACATCATAACTTGAATACAATGGATTCTCTTCCCAATTGAGTTCTGTATCCAAAGAAACTCCGCCTTCACCATTAGCAGGAGACAACAGTGCTACATTGGAAAAAGTACCATCTTGTACCAATAGGGAAACAACCACACTTTTGGTCACCGATACGGAAGTGGCATTGACAATAATATCATATACCCCTGGGGCAACACTATTGGTATTGGACAAGGTCAAATCTACAGCGGTTTGATCTGCACTGGCCTCCGTCGGTGAAAAATTAGCAGATAAACCTGCCGGTACATCTGCAGAAAATGTAGTGTTTTCGTTAAATCCTGCGTAAGTTTCGTACACAAAGGGAATCACTATATCATCTGGTTGACAAACCTCATATTCCAACGTTTCAAAATTTAGGACCACTTCGGATTGTTCAATGGTAAAGTCAGTGGCGTTTACGGCAAAAAACACATTGTCGCTTGCCTTCACCATAATTCGAGCAGTTTCCGTAACATCTCCTGGCAAAAGCACTTCTTCGGAACCATCGTTAAGGGTGTTCTCCAAAAGTGTTATCGGAAAGGTAAGTCCTCCATCCAAAGAGAGGAATATATCCACGTTTAGGGCATTAATGGGGGCAACGTCTGTATTGGCCACGTCCCAAGTAATTTCTTGGGTCGAGCCTGCCTGATAAACCTCACTGACTGCTTGGGAAGTAACCAAAAAAGGACCAGCAGCCTTAATGACCCTAACATCCAATACATCGGAAACCACCTGTCCCCCTCCCGCTGCATTGTCCCGAACAGTAAAGGCAAACCTAAGGTTTCGTTCTATATCGGAAACGGTTTCCCATGCACTTCCGGTAGCGGGGTTGGTTTGCGTTAAATTTCCTTGGGCCACTTCCGATAGCCTTGGAAAATATCGTATGGGCTCCGTGGTGGGGGGTAATGATCTAAAATTGGCGCCACCGGGATTGGTGGATCCAAAAGATGAAGTTGTCACCACACCATCATCAATTTGTTCCCAAGTATAGGTAAGCACATCCCCAACATCGGGGTCGGTGGCAATGCCTTCCAGAACAAAAGCCGTCCCCTTTGGAATCGTAAAATCATTGACCGGAGTAAGCACTGGTGGCGAATTTACCAGTGCTTCGGTTTGGGCACATGAGGTTGTCGCGAGGTACGTAGCTATCTGAAGAATGCTATTGTAATGAAAATAATCGTCTCCTTGAGATGTTACATTATTGCCTTCAACAATTCCCGCATACCCCATTATTGTGGAACCACTTGCAGGTTCTGCTTGCACCCCTGTTCCTTCGGGTTCGAACGACCATGTATGGTTGGCCCCAAATTGATGACCGAGCTCATGGGCCACAAAGTCAAGGTCGTACGCATCTCCTTGCGGATTAAATGCTGATGAAAAAGCACTTCCTTTTCTATTATCCACACAAACTGAAGCAATAAACCCTGCATTTCCATTATCCAAGCCTTCGTTCACTTTATGAAAAAGATGACCTATATCGTAATTTTCCTCTCCGATAATGGAAGTTATAGTGGACTGTACCTCCGAATTTAAACTATTATCATAAGGATCTGCATTCGCATTGGTAAAAATGATTTCGTCGTTGTTTGGAACAAGCTCCAAAGTAACGCCCAAATCCGTTTCAAACACTTCGTTGACCCGTGTTAATGTCGCGTTTATTCCCGCTAAGGCATCTTCCACAGTTCCACCCATTTCTTGGGTATATTCTCCCGATGCAGAGACTGCAATTCTGTATTTACGTAACACTTGATCATCCACCAAAGGAACAATGGTCTTTGCCGTAGTGCCCGATGACTTACTTCCCACACCGAACAAATCCTTGCTGGTCTCGCAGATAAAATTCATTTTTGAGGAAAGACCATCCTCTTTATCATACAAAACATAGGCATCAGGTTTATTGGAAACTGGCTCCATAAAAGCTGTTTTGTTGTTCTGCAAATCCACCAACATAGTTTGAATACCTTTGTGCGAACTACTTAGCTTCACTTTGTATCTACCATCGGAGCTCACCCCCGTGTACGATTTGATATTCGGGTATTTCTTGGCAAGATCAGGATGCAGTACCGAAGTTTCTTTCAATGCAAAAGGAACAATATCCCCATCGTTGTTGGGCAGATAAACAATTTTTCGATTCGTTTTTGCTAATGAAAAAGGTTTCATTTCCTTGAAAAATCTTTCTCTATCCAAGGACAAAACCTTCTTGGCACCTGAAATATCTGTCAGGGAAGCACTTCGCAGGTTGGACTGTTTGGGAATGCTTTTCCAATAACCTTGCTGCCCGTAAATGCAAAAGCAGCTAAAAAATATGGCTATTGAAAAAACAAAATGTAATTTAGCTTTCATACACGGTTAGGGCATAGTATAATTTCAAATGTAAGCCTTTTTTTATTTCTTTATTGCGTTGGAAACAATCCATAACATTTCTGATTTTAAGCACATTCCACACCATACAGTGGTAACTATCGGCACTTTTGATGGTGTACATCTTGGGCACCGCAAGATATTGGAACGTCTCACAAACAATGCCAAAAACACGGGGTTAAAATCCACAGTGCTCACTTTTTTCCCTCATCCACGCATGGTTCTGCAAAAAGATGTGGACATAAAACTGTTGAATACCCTCGAAGAGAAAAAACAGATTTTAGAGACTTTGGGACTGGATTATTTGATCATTCACCCCTTTACCAAACAATTTTCAAGGCTCTCAGCTATAGATTTTGTTCGGGATATCCTCGTAAACAATATTAAATCAAAAAGAATCATCATTGGGTACGACCACAGATTTGGGCGTAACCGAAATGCCAATATACAAGACCTTATTTCCTTTGGAAATACTTTGGATTTTGAAGTGGAGGAGATTCCAGCCCAAGAAATTGACGATGTTTCCGTAAGCTCAACCAAAATCAGAAAAGCGCTTTTGGAAGGCGATGTGGAAACCGCCAACAACTACCTTAGCTATGCCTACATGCTCACGGGAACGGTAAAAAAAGGCAAAGGTTTGGGCAAAGATTTTGGTTTTCCAACAGCCAATCTCCATATAGTCGAAGCATATAAACTCATCCCTAAAAATGGTGTCTACGTGGTAAAAAGCAACATCGATGGAAAAGAGTATTTCGGGATGATGAACATCGGCTTCAACCCAACCGTGGATGGTTCTAAAAAAAGCATAGAAGTCCATTTTTTTGACTTTGATGGAAATCTATACGACAAAAAAATCCAGGTAGATCTATTACACCGCATTAGAGACGAGCATAAGTTCAACTCCGTTGAAGAGCTCAAGGAACAATTAAAGAAGGACAAGAATCACTCGCTGGGCCTAATCTCCAAGTAAATGTTGAACCAATTTCTATTTAGGAAGATTGACAACGCACAACTTGTAGTTTTCAGGGTATTTTATGGATTGTTGGTCAGCGCGGAATGTTATGGTGCCATAGCCACAGGCTGGGTGCGCAGAACTTTGGTGGAACCAAAATTTACCTTTTCTTTTATCGGTTTTGAATGGTTGCAGCCCTTGCCGGGCAACGGCATGTACATTTATTTTGCCGTAATGGGCACCTTAGGCCTTTTGATTGCCTTGGGATACAAATACCGTTTTAGCGCATTGGTATTTGCCATATTGTGGTCAGGGGTGTATCTGATGCAGAAAACATCCTACAACAACCACTATTATTTGCTGATGTTGCTCGCCTACATTATGGCATTTCTGCCCGCCAACCGAGATGCATCTTTAGATGCCAAATTACATCCAAAACTCCGTTCCCAGACCATGTACAACTGGGTTCGATGGACCATCATACTGCAACTCTTCATCGTGTACACCTACGCATCGGTGGCCAAACTGTATGCGGATTGGTTGGATTTTAGCATGATCGAAGTGTTGATGGGCTCCAAAAAGGACTACTATGTAATCGGCGATTTCCTCCAACAAAAATGGGTACACAAAATAGTAGCAGTCTTCGGTATTTGTTTTGATCTGCTGATTGTACCCGCCCTACTTTGGAAACCCACCAGAAAAATTGCCTTTGTACTGTCCATTTTCTTCCATTTGTTCAACAGCATTGTATTTCAGATAGGTATTTTTCCCTACCTATCACTTGCGTTTACGGTCTTCTTTTTTGAACCACAGACCATCAGAAACATTTTTCTTAGAACCAAAAAGATACTACCAGAGACCAAAATCATTATCCCCAAGACCAAAAATGTGGTTTTGACGGTTTTGGGCATCTACTTTGTGGTTCAATTGGTTTTGCCCCTGCGCCACCATTTTTTTATGGGTGATGTACTTTGGACCGAAGAGGGCCACCGGTTAAGCTGGAGAATGATGCTGCGTAGCCGTGGCGGAAGCATCTCGTACAAAATAGTGAACACAGAAACGAAAGACACGATCAAAATCAACCTTAACGATTATCTCACCACAAAACAACAACAACGGGTTGCTTGCTATCCCGATTTTATTTGGCAGTTTGCACAACACCTTAAAAAAGAACACGCCAAAAAAGGCCAAAACATTCAAGTTTTTGTAGAAAACAAGGTCAAGGTAAATCAAAGACCTTATCAACAGTTTATCGACCCCAAAGTGGATTTGGCCAACGTTCCGTGGAAACATTTTGCCCACAACGATTGGATTCTGCCCACTCCCAAGGAATAAAGTTGGGCACTTCTTAAGATTGGATTAAATTTGCGCCTCAAAACAAGGCCATGCTTCAAATACAGAACATCAGGGAAAACAAGGAAAGTATCATCATCGCTTTAAAAAAGCGAAACATCGATGCAGCACCTATGATATCATCCATTTTGGAACTCGACGAAAAAAGACGTTCCATCCAAACCGAACTGGACGCTACCTTGGCCGAATCCAACAAACTTTCCAAGGAAATCGGTGTGCTTTTCAAAACAGGAAAAGCACAAGAAGCCAATGTCCTTAAAGAAAAAACCGCTGGACTCAAAGAAAAATCAAAAACATTAGGGGACGACCTAAACACTACTGCCGATGAATTGCAGCAACAATTGTATTTGATTCCAAACGTTCCCCACGAGTCTGTTCCCGCTGGTAATTCTGAGGAGGACAACGAAGAAATTTTCAAGGAAGGTGATATCCCAACCTTGTCCAAAAAAGCACTTCCGCATTGGGAATTGGCAAAAAAATACGACATCATCGACTTTGAGCTTGGGGTAAAAATCACAGGCGCAGGTTTTCCTGTATACAAAGGAAAAGGTGCTCGCTTGCAACGCGCATTGATCGCCTATTTCTTGGACAAAAACACCGAAGCGGGCTACACCGAAATGCAAGTGCCGCTTATGGTCAACGAGGATTCAGGCTACGGCACAGGCCAGTTGCCCGACAAAGAAGGCCAAATGTACCACGTACAGGCAGATGATCTGTACCTTATCCCAACTGCCGAAGTACCAGTGACCAACTTGCACCGTGGGGATTTGTTGGCAGAGAGTGATTTTCCCATCAAATACACAGGCTATACCCCCTGTTTCCGTCGCGAAGCTGGAAGTTATGGGGCACACGTTCGCGGGTTGAACCGTTTGCACCAGTTCGACAAAGTGGAGATTGTACGTTTGGAGCACCCCAACAATTCATACCAAGCCTTGGACGAAATGGTCGAGCATGTTAAAAACATACTACGAGAACTCAAATTGCCATACCGTATTTTGCGTCTTTGCGGTGGCGATTTAGGCTTCACTTCTGCATTGACTTTTGATTTTGAAGTGTTCTCAACAGCCCAAGATCGTTGGTTGGAAATCAGTTCTGTATCCAATTTTGAAACCTTCCAAGCCAATCGTCTAAAACTTCGTTACAAGGATGAAAATGGAAAAAGCCAATTGGCCCACACCTTGAATGGGAGCGCTTTGGCCTTGCCAAGGGTTTTGGCGGGAATCTTGGAAAACTATCAGACCGAGGAAGGCATAAAAATACCCAAAGTATTGGTGCCGTATTGCGGTTTTGACACCATCGCTTAAACATTTCAACCATTTATTTGGATTCGCTTAACAGAATCCCCCACATTTCTGCGTTATATTTGAAATAAAGCTACTTTGGATTTACAATCTATTCTTTTTTGAGTACAATTGTCATTCCGACAGAGCAAAGCGACAAGGAATCTCATAATTTTTAATTTGGAATGAGATTTCTCACTATGTTCGAAATGACAAGATACTCTTAGTTATTACTAGATAATAAATATGCCTTTGCAACGTCTTTTATTTCTCATATTGATTTTATCCAGTTGTATTGGAATGGCACAAGAAGATTTCTTGGCCAAACAATACTTTAATGATGGAGACTTTGAGAAAGCCGTGGTGTTCTATGAAAAATTGGTAGAGTCCAACCCAAGGCGCACCGACTATGCCGAAGGATTGGTGTCCTGCTACCAACAATTGGAACGTTATGATGATGCCGAAGCTTTTTTACTTCAAAAAATAGAGGACAGCTACGCCTTTCCCACTTTTTATATCGAATTAGGGTACAATTTCACCCTTAAAAATGAAGCTGAAAAGGCAAATGCCTATTATGATAAGGCTATCAATAAAATAGAGGACAATCCAAACTACGGGTACAGTGTAGGCTATCGGTTCCAAAAATATGCACTGCTGGATTATGCCATCCAGGCCTACACAAAAACTATGGAGCTAAAGCCGGACCTCAATTATGATTTTCAATTGGCGCGTATCTATGGGGAACAAGGAGATATTGCAAAAATGTACCAATCCTACCTCAACCTTATTTGGGAAGGACGAACATCGCGCTCCAATGTACTTCGAAACATTGATGATTTTATCTCCGAAGACCCATCCGACGAAAACAATGTGTTGTTGCGAAAAGTACTGCTTCAAAATGCGCAAAAAGCGCCCGATATTCTCTGGAACGAGCTATTAAGTTGGCTTTTTGTTCAACAAAAACAGTATAGCAGTGCCTTTGGCCAAGAAAAAGCCATTTACAAACGAAGCGAAGGCCAGTCTGTAGATAGACTGGAAAACCTAGGAAGCATAGCTTTGGAGGATAAGGATTTGGAAACCGCCACATCCATCTACGAATTTATTGTGGACAATACCGAAAACCCACGGACCAAACTTAATGCAGAGCTTAGCTTAATTGACATTGCTTTGGAAAATCCCACGGAAAAAGTATTGAAAGATGTTGAAAAACAATTTGAGGACCTGATAGAAGAATATGGCAACCAGAGCAGAACCCTTCAACTACAAATTGCCTATGCTAATTTCTTGACATTCAAAAAAGAGCAGCCCGAACCTGCCATTGCGATGCTCAAACAAAGTTTGGAACTTCCCATGGGGCGAATGACCATGGCTTATATAAAATTGGCACTTGGTGACATTCTGGTGTTCGACCAAAGATTCAATGAGGCCCTAATCTTATTTACCCAAGTGCAAAAAAGCATGAAGAACGATGTGCTAGGACAAGATGCACGTTTTAAAGTGGCACAGACCAGTTTTTATAAAGGGGATTTTGATTGGGCACTCACTCAACTTAAAGTACTGAGAAGTTCCACATCCCAACTTATTGCCAACGATGCCATGCAGTTGAGCCTTTTGATTTCGGACAACTCCCTCGAAGATTCCACCCAAACCGCTTTGAAAAAATATGCCAGAGCAGACCTGTTGGCCTATCAAAATAAAAATACCGAAGCCATTGATGCACTTGAAGATATTTTACAAAACCATAAAGGCGAAAAAATCGAGGACGAAGCCTTGCTGAAACAGGCCGAACTCCAAGTTGAACAGAAAAATTATGAAAGTGCCGAGTTCAATTATCAAAAAATTGTGGAATTCTATGCCGATGGAATCTTGGCCGATGATGCCCACTTTGCTCTGGGAGAACTGTACGAAAATATCTTGAACGAACCCGAAAAGGCCAAGAGCCATTACGAGAAGATCATCTATAATTATCAGGACAGCTATTATTTTCCACAGGCCCGGAAGAATTTTAGGAAGTTGCGAGGGGATGCAATCAACTAATCTGTCATTCCTGCACTTCGATGATTTGCCCAGCATAAACTCCGGCGGGAAACTTATAACGAGATTTCTCAGAATTACACTAATTTCACCCATAATATAACAGACGAAGCAAATGCTCATATACAACGTAACCATCAATATAGACGAAAGTGTCCACGACCAATGGTTAGATTGGATGAAAGACAAGCACCTGCCCGATATGCTCGCCACAGGAAAATTTACGCACGCCAAAATGGTCAAGGTTTTGGTTGAGGAAGATATGGGTGGCATTACCTATTCCGTGCAATATACCACTCAGAACAGGGATACTTTGGAAGCATATTACAAAGAAGATGCGGAGCGTTTGCGCGGGGATGCGCAGAAAATGTTTCCCAACAAATTTGTGGCCTTTAGAACAGAGCTGGAAGTCATCAGTCAACAAATACCTTAAATTTTGGAATACCTGTTTTCCTACGGTACGCTTCAAGACCTGCAAGTGCAGAAGCACATTTTTGGTCGCTTGCTGACAGGAAAGCCCGATGCAGCCCTTGGTTTCAAAAAACTGGAAAATGCTGTTTATGGCCAATACCCCCTAGTTGTCCATACCAATAATCTTGAAAACAAAGTAGCGGGAATGGCGTATGAAGTAAATGATTCCGACCTTAAAAAAGCGGATATTTACGAGACCAGTGCTTACAAACGGGAAAAATTCCCCTTGGAATCTGGGGACGAAGCATGGATTTATATCGAAAATTCCAACTAACTTGCAAAAAAACCCTCTGTGTCCAAAAAGAAAAAGAAGAAGTACTCCAACAGCCCCTCTCACAAAAACAAATATGTGCAGGAAGATGGTGCGGTAAAGGCAAAAAAGCATTTAGGACAGCATTTCCTTAAGGACGAATCTGTGGCCGAAAAAATAGCTCAGACCCTTTCGTTGGAAGGATACAAAAATGTGTTGGAAATAGGGCCAGGCATGGGGGTGCTAACCAAACATTTACTACAACGGGACTTGGACTTGGTAGCCATGGACCTGGACGACGAATCCATCGTCTACCTCAACCACAGCTTTCCTTTGGAACATGCGGATATCCTAAAAAATAACAATCGCCTCAACATTATTGAAGCTGACTTTCTCCAGTTTGACCTGACCCAACTTTACGGAGACGAACAGTTTGCCATAACAGGCAACTTTCCATACAACATTTCCAGCCAGATAGTTTTTAAAATGCTGGAAATGCGGGAACAAGTCCCAGAGTTTTCGGGAATGTTCCAAAAAGAGGTAGCCAAACGTATTTGCGAAGGACCAGGGAGCAAAACCTACGGCATCCTATCCGTATTGGTTCAGGCGTATTACCATGCTGAATATTTGTTTACCGTTCCACCAAGCGTTTTTGACCCTCCACCAAAGGTGGATTCAGGCGTTTTGCGCCTGACACGGAAAAAAGAGCTGAACCTCCCCTGCGATGAACGCCTTTTCTTTAAAGTGGTAAAAACGTCCTTTAACCAAAGACGTAAAACCATACGTAACAGTCTTAAAGTCTTCAACCTTTCCGATAATCTAAAAGAAGATACTATCTTTGACCAGCGCCCAGAACAGCTGAGTGTAGCTGACTTTGTAACGTTGACACAAAAGATAGCCAATGACCCCGTTTAAACTCACAGACGAACTTTTAGAAGAAATCAGGCAACTGATTGCAGATGGTAAGGACGCCGAGCTTCAGATCATGATGAAGGAATTCCACTATGCGGATATTGCCGAGATAGCGGACGAACTTGAGGTTGAGGAGGCAACTTATCTGATTAAGCTTCTGGACAGCGAAAAAACTTCGGACATCCTTGCCGAAATGCACGAGGACATCCGTGAGGCCGTACTTAAAAACCTTACTGCAAAAGAAATTGCCGGTGAGTTGGCGGAGCTCGATACGGATGATGCCGCGGATATCATCAACGAACTTCCGAAGGAGCTGGTACAAGAGGTTATCTCGGAAATCGAAGATAGAGAACATGCCAAGGACATTGTGGACCTATTGCGCTATGAGGAGGATTCCGCAGGTGGGCTCATGGCCAAGGAGCTTGTAAAGGTCAACGAGAATTGGACCGTAACGACCTGTGTAAAGGAAATGCGCGCCCAAGCGGAAAATGTAACCCGGGTCCATTCCATTTATGTGGTGGACGACGAGGGAAAGCTCAAAGGCAGGCTTTCCTTAAAAGATTTGCTTACCGCTCCCGCCAAGAGCCACATCAAAGAGATATACATCCCAAAAGTGGATTCCGTAAACGTAAACGAAAAGGGTGAAGAAGTCGCCAAGGTCATGTCTAAATACGATTTGGAAGCCATTCCTGTGGTGGATGAAATCGGACGTTTGGTAGGAAGGATTACGATTGATGATATTGTGGATGTAATCCGTGAAGAAGCGGACAAAGATTACCAAATGGCGGCTGGTATTTCACAGGACGTAGAAGTGAGCGATAGTATTTGGATATTGACCCGTGCTCGACTCCCTTGGTTGACCTTAGGCCTTTTGGGCGGACTTGGTGCTGCGGCCATTATGGGCACTTTTGAAGATATGATCTCCAAGCACGCCGTTTTGTTCTTTTTTACTCCATTGATCGCGGCCATGGCAGGCAACGTGGGCGTACAATCCAGTGCCATTGTAGTACAAGGCTTGGCCAACGACGATTTAAAGGGAAGCGTTCGGAACCATCTGCTAAAAGAAATGCTATTGGCCCTCTTGAATGGATTCATTTTAGCTATTTTGCTTTTGCTCTTCACTTGGATTTGGAAAGGTGCCTTTGCCACCGCATTGGCCATTTCACTTTCATTGATTGTGGTAATTGTGGTAGCAGGGTTCATCGGTACATTTATCCCGCTGTTCCTTCACAAAAGAAATATTGATCCCGCCATTGCCACGGGCCCGTTTATCACTACAAGCAATGATATTTTTGGCATCTTGATCTATTTTTGGATTGCCAAAGTGATTTTGGGGATATAAATCCAAGGTATGAAACCCATCAATATAAAACAAAAGCACACTGAATTTACCAAAAAGTGGCATCCACATCAAATTGCCGTAGTGGACGACATGCAAGTACTGTTGGCAAAACTCCAAGGAGAATTTGTTTGGCATGCCCACGAAAACGAAGATGAACTGTTCCAAGTAATAAAGGGAACACTGTATATGCAATTTCGCGATAGAACCGAAGTGGTGAACGAAGGAGAAATCATCGTGGTTCCCAAAGGCGTAGAACACAACCCCATGACCAAAGAAGGCGAAGAGGTACATGTACTTCTTTTTGAAAAGATGGGTACTGCGCATACCGGAAAAGTCCAACACGAAAAAACACAGACCCACTACCCAAAAATCTAGGAGTTGTATATTTGCCCCCATGAAAGTTCTCCACCTAGATACCAATCACCCGTTGCTCCTCGAACAGTTTGCCGAGCTTGGGTTCGAAAATCATGAAGATTACACTTCGACCAAAGAGCAAATAGAAGAAAAAATCCACCTGTACGATGGAATCATTATCCGAAGCAGGTTTACCATAGACCAACAGTTTTTGGACAAGGCCACCAATCTAAAATTCATTGGAAGAGTGGGCGCTGGATTGGAAAATATTGATGTGGAACACGCCAAATTTAAAGAAGTATTTCTTGCATCGGCCCCGGAAGGCAACCGAAATGCCGTAGGCGAACATACTTTGGGCATGTTGCTCTCCCTAATGAACAATATGTGCAAGGCCAACCGTCAGGTAAAAAAAGGAATCTGGAAACGCGAAGCCAACCGTGGTGTGGAACTGGATGGCAAAACCGTGGGCATTATTGGCTATGGGAACATGGGCAAGGCCTTCGCCAAAAAACTACGCGGTTTTGATGTAGAGGTCATCTGTTACGATATTGTCGGAGGCGTTGGGGACGAAAATGCCCGTCAGGTTGGGATTATGGAATTTCAACAGCGTTCAGATGTCATCAGTTTGCACGTTCCCGAGACCGAACAAACCATAGGTATGGTGAATATGGAATTCATCAAGGGCTTCCATAAACCCTTTTGGTTGTTGAACACCGCCCGTGGCAAATGTGTAGTGACCAAGGATTTGGTGAAAGGCTTAAAATCTGGAAAAGTAAATGGTGCAGGATTGGACGTATTGGAATACGAAAAAAAATCTTTTGAGAACATGTTCGTGCAAAAGCCCAAAGCTTTTAAATACCTACGCAAAGCCAAAAATGTGCTGCTCACTCCGCACGTAGCTGGTTGGACGGTTGAGAGTAAGGAAAAGTTGGCACAGACCATAGTTGACAAAGTCAAAGAAAGGTTTTGTTAACTTCATTATTTAGGTGTTTATGCCAAAAACCCGTTTGATTGGTTCAATACTGAACACCCAAAACACGTGAAAATAAAATTGGATATGGGCAAAAGCTGTATTCGATTCAAGAACATCAATAAGATACCTTATGCGTTGATTGCCAAACTTTGTCAAAAAATGACACCGCAAGATTGGATTGCCCTATACGAACAAAACATAAAAAAATCATGAAAAATAGAGTGACGGGACTGGGAGGGTTTTTCTTTAAAAGCAAAGACCCGAACAAAATCAAGGAATGGTATAAAAACCATTTAGGGCTCAACACCGACCAATATGGCTGCACATTTTGGTGGAAGGACAAAGAAGGCAATGATTGCTCTACCCAATGGAGTCCGATGGATGAAAAAACGGAATATTTTAAACCCAGCGAAAAACAGTTTATGATGAACTTTAGGGTGGAAAACTTGGTGGAACTACTCGAGGTTCTAAAAAAGGAAGGAGTCACTGTGGTGGGAGAAATAGAGGAATATGAATATGGGAAATTTGGTTGGATATTGGATCCCGAAGGCAACAAATTGGAACTTTGGGAACCTGTTGATAAAGCCTTCCTTTAGGTATTGAATTATTTGCTACTTTTAAAGTTAATTAACCAACACTTTTAAACATGTCAGAAGAAGAGAAAAAAGACTTCGGCGATAAAGCCGAAGAAGCAGCCAAAGATTTTCAGGAGGATGTAAAAGAAGCCTTTGATCCCAAAAATCCTGAAAGTGGTAAAACGGTAGCTATTATTGCCCATTTAACAATTATTGGATGGATTATAGCAATAATAATGAACAGTAGCAACAAAACAGAGATTGGTTCTTTTTATGTAAGACAAGTCCTTGGAATTGGCTTACTTGGTTTAGTTTTGGGCATTATACCCGTAATCAATCTTATAGCCTGGATTTTCCCATTTATTTTGTGGTTAATAAGTCTGATTGGCGCTATCAATGGAACTCAAAAACCTGTTTTCCTAGTCGGGGAACATTTCCAAAAGTGGTTTAAGAGTTTATAAATAAAATTAACAAAGCTGTCTAAAATGCTTTAAAACGTCATTCTTAACCTGCCCGTCGGCAGACAGGTGCATTTCAGAATCCCATTGCGTAGACTAACAAAGCATCATGAGGACCTGAAACAAGTTTAGGTTGACGAAAATCAAATTTTAGCCAGCTTTTTTACACCCTTATCCATCGCAATATTACAATCAACAAATCAGCTATGATTATCAGAACAATGAAGGCATCGGATTGGGAAGATGTATCCAGAATTTATTCCGAAGGAATCTCCACAGGCCTTGCCACTTTTGAGACAACGGCACCCAGCTATGAACAGTGGGACAAAGCGCACACCAAAGAATGCCGTTTGATTGCCGAAAAAGATGGGGAAATTATGGGATGGGCTGCGCTTTCTCCAGTTTCCAGCCGATGTGTCTATGGTGGCGTTGGGGAAGTCAGCGTTTACATTGCCGATAAAAGTCGTGGTATGGGCGTTGGCAGACTACTAATGCAACATTTGATCGAAGAAAGTGAAAAAGCCGGTTTTTGGACTATACAATCAGGCGTATTTCCAGAAAATATAGGCAGTATTAAACTACACAAGAAAGTAGGCTTCCGCTATATTGGAAAACGGGAACGTGTGGGCAAAATCCACGGGGTTTGGAAGGATAACTTATTGTTTGAAAAACGTAGCAACAAAGTTGGAATGGATTAATCTTCTTCCACAGTTCCATTGCCCTCGGCCACTTTACGCTCCAGCTCGGCCTGAAATTCTTCCATAACAGGCTTTACGGTACTTTCTGGAAGGTCTGCAATACGAATATACATTAGCCCATCCACCGAATTATTGAACAATGGATCCACGTTAAATGCCACCACTTTGGCATTTTGCTTAATGTATTTTTTAATCAGAACAGGCAATCGTAAACTGCCTGGCTCCACTTCGCTGATCAGTTTATCAAACTTGTTCAGGTCGGCCTGTGTCTCATCAAACACAAACTCCTTATCGGCATCTTTTAGTTTTACCTTGAACTCTTTTTTAGGTCGAATGTATTGCGCCACATAAGGATCCCAATAGTTCGATTTCATAAACTCGATCATCAACGATTTTGAAAAATTGGAGAACTGGTTACTGATACTTACTCCTCCGATCAAATATCGGTGTTCCGGATGCCTCAAGGTCGTATGCACAATTCCTTTCCAGAGCAAGAATAAGGGCATCGGTTTTTGCTGATACTCTTTTACAATATAAGCTCTGCCCATTTCAATGGATTTCTCCATCATTCCGTATAATTCGGGTTCAAATCTGAATAGATCTTGAAGATAAAAACCATCAATACCGTACTTTTTGAAGATTTCCGACCCCAAGCCCATACGGTAAGCACCAACTATGGTCTTTTTATCGTTGTCCCATAGGAACAAATGGTGGTAGTACGAATCGAACTTGTCCAAATCAATGGCATTGTTGGTGCCTTCCCCCACTTCCCGGAAAGTAACCTCACGCTGTCGTCCAATCTCGTTCAAACAAAAGGGCATATCCTTGGCCTGGGCCAAAAACACTTCATAGTTCTTGCTTTGCAACATGCGGCAATCCTTCTCCCGTAGTTTATCAATCTCACCTTCCAACACCTCTGCACTTATCGCAGTGGCAATTTTCTGGGGTGGTTTTGGGATTTTAAGAGAAGTCGGGACCTTGTCTATAAAACGTTCCTTTTCAAAAGCGTTGGCCAATAAATAGGTCTTTTTCCGAAGAAGTTCCGCAAAATCTTCCAAAGTCTGTTCCTCATTCTGGGTATTTACGGATATGGGCTGACCGATACGTACTTTAATGGGCCTTCGGCTCTGTGAGGTAAGCTCGGAGGGGAGCCTCGCCGTTCGGAATACATCGTCTATCTTGGACAGTCGGTAAAACAATCGACTGTTGCGAGCGTGGAAATATATGGGTACCACGGGCACTTCTGCCTTTCTGATCAGTTTTATGGCAGCTTCTTCCCACGGTCGGTCCACCACTAATTTACCATCGCGGTAGGTAGACACCTCTCCCGCCGGAAAAATGCCAAGCGGATGTCCATCACGTAAATGTTGGAGCGCATTTTTAAAACCTACAATACTGCTCTTGGCATCCTTGTGGTTTTCAAAAGGGTTCACTGGCATTATGTAAGGCTTCAACGGCTCTATGCGGTGCAACAAAAAATTTGCGATTATTTTATAATCGGGTCGCTCCTTCAATAGTAATTTGAGCAACAGCACCCCGTCAATCCCTCCCAAGGGATGATTGCTAATGGTGATGTACGGCCCTGACTTGGGCAAGCGTTTGATATCCTCCTCCGGAATTTCAAAGTCGATTTCGTAGTGGTTCAAAATAGCATCGAGAAATTCTGGACCAGAAAGCTCTTTGTTTTTGTCGTAAAATCTATTGATGGTGCTAATTCTAGTGGCTACCATTAAAAGCCATCCTACAAATGTGCCCAAAAAGCCATATTTATCCAGATGAATGACTTTCGCCACCTCTTTAGCAGAAACCAAGCCCATAGAAAAAGTATTTAGGTACGTGTAAAGATAGAAAATAAACCCTAGAGCACTTTTTACCTAAATATTAAGCCTAAGGTTTTATTTTACAACCAATTGAACCGTTTCCTTGCCACGTTGCTCCACCAGTACGGACTTTCCATTTTGAAGTGATTTGACCGAATCGTCGTTAAAATGACGAATGGTATAAAGCGATACATCTTCATGGCAAACTACTTTGAATTTTCGTTTGAGTTCTTCCAACAAAGGGGGTAATCCCCGGAATTTATTGTCCAAACAAACGGAAAAGCTAATGGCGGAATTTTGGATAAGATCCACTTTGAGCCTATGATCATGGAACAGCTTGAAGATTTCGCTGATATTGTCCTCAACAATGAAAGAAAAGTCCAGAGATGACAATTTTAGCAACACCTGATTCTTTTTTACGATAAAACAGGGCACTTTGGGCTCTATGCCATTCCCCTTGCCCACTGTGGTTCCTTTGTCCTTAGGATTCACAAAGGATTTCACCTTCAAGGGAATTTCCTTGCGCTGTAGAGGCTGCAAGGTTTTGGGGTGAATTACAGAAGCACCATAAAATGCCAATTCAATGGCTTCACGATAAGAAATTTGATCCAACAATTGCGCATTTTCAAAATTTCTTGGGTCTGCATTTAAAACTCCCGGTACATCCTTCCAAATAGTTACCGATTCGGCGTTGAGGCAATAGGCCAAAATTGCCGCAGAATAATCGGAACCTTCCCTGCCCAAGGTGGTGGTAAAGTTGTTATCATCGCTACCCAAGAAACCTTGAGTGATATTCAGTTTGGATATATCCACTTTGGAAACCACTTCTTGTTGTGTGCGCTCCCAATTTACTTGGGCATCCCTGTTACTGCTATCGGTTTTGATAAGGGTACGGACATCCAACCAGGTATTGGAAATACCGATCTCGTTTAAATATGCGCTTACTATTGTAGTGGACAGTAATTCGCCATAACAAACCACCTGATCATAAACAAATGCATATTTGGGTGATTTGTTCCAAGCCAAAAAGCCTTTTACCTCCTCAAAAAGTACCTTTACTTTACCATAAACCGGATGGTTGGGGCTTTGGAATAGATCCAACAATATGCTGTTGTGATATTCCACTACTTCTTGTAAGGATTCTTGAACGGCGTCTTTATCGTTAAAATAAGATTCCACCACCTTTTCCATGGCATTGGTAATTTTACCCATTGCGGAAATCACCACTAAGGTGTCGTTGTAACCTACTTCTCGTAAAACGTTGACCACATTTTTGATCGCATCTGCATCTTTAACGGATGCTCCCCCAAACTTAAATACCCTCATGTATTTTATATTCTAGAATTTAGTCGGCCTAGTTAAGGCTTTCTATATAATTTTTGATTCCTTCTTCGTCCAATTGCACCACGTCCCAATCGCGCAGTACATTAGCCCCTTTCTTTTCATAAAATTCGATGGCAGGTTCATTCCAATCCAAAACCTCCCAACAAATTCGTTTTACGCCCAAACTGGCACCATACTTGACCACCTCATCCAGCAAAGCAGTGCCCAAACCGCTTCCTCGCATTTTTTCGGACACTATCAAATCCTCTAAGTGAATCGCGGGACCTTTCCATGTGGAATATCTGGGATACACCAAGGCTATGCCCGCAATGCCATCTTGGGTATCGGCAACAAAACAATGGAACATTTTTTGGGCACCAAAACCGTCGTTTATCAAATCATCTTTTGTTATCTCTACCGCATTGGGTTCCTTTTCAAAATCGGCCAGTTCCTGAACCAAGTTCAGCACCTGTTCCATATCCTCTGGTCGAGCTTCTCTGATTGTGTACTCCATAATTGTTACAAATAAAACTCAAAGTTATAAAATTAGACAATTAAAGTCTTCCGAAAACGTTGTAGTTTCACAAAATGCCCGATATTTGTCCTCAAATAAAACATCCTTTTCCATGTTTGAGAAGCAACGCCGCACCCTCGGTGAATTTATTATCGCCAACCAAAATTCATTTCAATATACTTCTGGAGAACTATCAAGATTACTGAACGGTATCCGCTTGGCGGCAAAAGTAGTGAACCACGAAGTGAACAAAGCAGGTTTGGTCGATATTATTGGAGCAGCGGGAGAAACCAATATTCAAGGTGAGAATCAGCAAAAACTGGATGTTCTTGCCAACGAAAAGTTTATTCAAACACTGAAGAACCGGGAAATTGTTTGCGGAATAGCCTCGGAGGAAGAAGACGATTTTATCAGCATAAATAGTTTTGACAAGCAACATCAAAACAAATATGTTGTACTTATTGATCCCTTGGATGGCTCGTCCAACATTGATGTAAATGTATCGGTAGGAACCATTTTTTCGATTTACAGAAGGGTAACACCAGTGGGTACCCCAGTTACCCTGGAAGACTTTTTGCAGCCGGGAAAACATCAGATTGCCGCGGGTTACATAATTTATGGAACATCCACCATGTTGGTCTATACCACGGGTGATGGCGTCAATGGATTTACCTTAAATCCTGCTCTGGGTACTTTTTACTTGTCCCATCCCAACATGCAGTTCCCGGAAACCGGTCAAATTTACTCCGTTAATGAAGGGAACTACATTCATTTTCCGCAAGGAGTAAAAGATTACATCAAATATTGCCAGATGGAAGAAGGGGACAGACCCTATACTTCCAGATATATTGGGTCACTTGTTTCGGATTTTCACCGTAACATGATCAAAGGCGGTATATACATGTATCCGAAAAGCAGTAAGTCCCAAAACGGTAAGCTCCGTTTATTGTACGAGTGCAATCCCATGGCATTTTTAGCCGAACAGGCCAATGGTAAGGCCAGTGATGGTTTTCAGCGCATAATGGATATAAGGCCCTCCGAACTGCACGAAAGGGTTCCTTTTTTCTGTGGAAGTAAAAAAATGGTAGAAAAAGCAGAAGAATTTATGGCCAAGGCCTAACTTTCCCTTTTTACCAATTCGTGGTAATCCTCGAACGGGATTTCCCCTCTAAAAATTTTGATGGATTTATCAATGATCTGAGCTGCTGTTTTTGGAGAAAAACCTAGTCCAACTGCATACTTTTCCACAATTCTGCGCTCTTCATCATCAATATCGTGATCTGAGAAAATAATCTGGAAGAAATCAAATAACCTTTTAAATCTTTTCTCGCCACTGTGCGGAGTTTCAATCGGATACTTGTTCTCCTTTTTCATCACCTCCTTAAACTCATCTTCACTAATATTGAGCTTAAAGGCAAACTTTTCCAAAATGGCCATTTCCTTTGGGTTAATGTCCCCATCGGCTGCTGCCAAACTTGCCAATGTGGCAAAATGGGCCAAGTTATTCCTATGGTCTCCGTGCTCGTAAAGATCTAAAATTGGCATATCTCAAATTTTGTGGCACAAATATAAATCTTATCGCAATAAAGAGGGTATAAACCCAATAAAGAAATTCGTAATTTTCAATCCAAAGCACTACTGCCCTGCAAAATCCTGAATTGTTTCATATTGCTGAAGATTGGTTCCAAGGACAAAATTGGGAACCGTTCCCTTTTCAAAAAGAGACTTGGAAAGCCTTTTTGGAAGGAAAACACGGCCTTTTGAACGCCCCTACGGGCAGTGGAAAAACCTATGCACTTTGGTTTCCGATCGTGCTCAATTACATTAAAAACCATCCTAATTACAAGAACAAGCACAAAAAGGGGCTGAAAGCCATTTGGATCACTCCCTTGCGAGCACTTTCACAGGAAATTAAACAATCTGCAGAGCGCATTACCCAAGATTTGGAAACCCAAATGACCGTGGGTATTCGAACGGGCGATACTTCGGCAAAAGAACGGGCAAAAATGCGAACCCATATGCCGGATCTATTGATTACTACTCCGGAAAGTTTACAGTTGTTGCTATCCTCCAAAGGCTACGCTAAAACTTTCAAGGACTGCTCCGCTATTGTGGTGGACGAATGGCATGAACTTTTGGGCACCAAACGAGGCGTTCAAATGGAATTGGGAATCTCCCGATTAAAAACTATCTGCAGGGAATTACGCATTTGGGGCATATCGGCAACCATCGGAAATCTGGAGCAAGCTCGCGAAGTCCTGTTGGGGCCAACATCGCCAGAATTGGAAAATTCGGTTTTGGTAAAGGCCAACCTCAACAAAAAAATCACGGTGAAAAGTATTATTCCTGAAAAGATGGAAACCTTTCCTTGGCGCGGACACTTGGGATTGCATCTTTTAGATCAAGTGGTGCCCATTATCAACAACAGTAAAACCACCTTGCTCTTTACCAATACAAGAAGCCAATGCGAAATCTGGTTTCAAAAAATACTGGAGAAATATCCGGAGTTTGCCGGCGAAATGGCGATGCACCACGGCAGCATCAACAAAGAAACCCGACTGTGGGTGGAGCAGGCCATCCGGAATGAAAGCCTAAAAGCCGTGGTCTGCACATCGAGCCTGGACCTGGGAGTGGATTTTGCGCCTGTGGAAACGGTAATCCAAATTGGTGGTCCAAAAGGCGTTGCCCGTTTTTTACAACGTGCGGGGCGTAGTGGCCACCGACCGGGCAAAGAAAGTGTCATCCATTTTTTACCCACCCATGCCATTGAGTTGGTCGAAGCTTCGGCCATGCAAAAAGCAGTATTGAACAGTGCCGTGGAAGACCGCATTCCATACTTGAACAGTTTTGATGTCCTCATTCAATATTTGACCACCTTGGCGGTTTCGGATGGGTTTTATCCTGATGAAATCTATCCCGAGATCAAACAGACCTTTTGCTACCAGACCTTGACCGAAGAACAATGGCAATGGCTGTTGAATTTTTTGGTGATGGGTAGTCAAAGCCTAAAAAGCTACGACGAGTATAAAAAGGTGGAGGTTGAAGAAGATGGCAAATTCAAAGTGAACAGCAGGGCAGTGGCCATGCGGCACCGCTTTCAAATTGGCACCATTGTGGGCGATGCCACTATTTCGGTGCGCTATCAAAAAGGAGGGTACATCGGAAGTATCGAGGAATATTTTATTTCCAAATTGAGCTCCGGCGATGTTTTCACTTTTGCAGGACGTAATCTGGAATTTATTAGGATCAAAGGGATGGCTGCACACGTTCGAAATTCCAAAAAAAGAACCAACAAAGTGCCCAGCTGGATGGGAGGACGTTTGAGTTTTTCTGCAAAGATGTCGGAATTGTTGCGACAAGAATTGTACACCGCTGAGTTGGAATTTTCGAAACAATCAGAAGAAATTCAAGTATTGCAGCCAATGTTTGCGAAACAACGAGAAGAAAGTATTGTGCCACAGCCGCATCAATTTTTGATAGAAACCTTTAAGACCCGTGATGGCTACCACCATATGTTTTACCCCTTTGAAGGCAGGGCCATTCACGAAGGAATGAGCAGTCTCTTGGCCTATCGTATCAGTTTGTTAATGCCGATAACCTGCTCCCTGGCTTTTAACGATTATGGTTTTGAGCTGCTATCGGACAAGGAAATCAACATTCAGGAAATTTTGGACAACAACCTTTTTACCCCGGAGTATATGTTGTCCGACCTTCAAAAAAGTTTAAACTCCAACGAAATGGCGCGCAGAAAGTTCCGTGACATTGCCGTCATCAGCGGAATGGTTTTTACAGGCTATCCCGAGAAAGGAGTCAAAATAAAACACCTGCAAAGCAGTTCGGAATTGCTGTTCGATGTATTCCGTGATTTTGAGGACGATAATCTGCTCTATCAGCAAGCTTACACCGAAACCTTTGAGCACCAATTGGAGGAGGGGCGACTGCGCTTGGCTTTGGAACGAATCGCGGAACAAGAGATTGTTTGGAAAAAATGTTCACAGCCCACGCCCCTATCCTTCCCGATAATCACCGACAGATTGCGAGAAAAACTATCCAATGAAAAATTGGCAGACCGCATCCAACGGATGATAAATAAATTGACCAAATAGCAATGAACACTCAAGTAATTGTCATTCTGTGCGGATGCTGAGCGCCCTTTTGTCAATCGGTTACTTAACTGAAGTGTAGACAGAATCGCAAATCGCTTCGACTCCCTGTCCGTCCGGCAGGCGGGCGCTCAGCGACCGATGAAGAAGGTCATTTCGATATGAGGAGGGTAACGACGATTGAGAAATCTATTTTCAGATTTCTCACACTTGCTTCGCTCGGTTCGAAATGACAATTGAACTAAATTTGTAGTATCGAAGGCAAATGAGGCAAAATATTCAAATACGCAATCAAATATTTCAACTGCACCCTTTGGGCGGACTGTTTTGGGAGGAAAAATCACTCTTGCTGATTAGCGATGTGCATTTGGGCAAGGTCTCCCATTTCCGAAAATTTGGGGCAGCTGTTCCTAGAAAGGCCATTCACAAAAACTTCCTGCTTTTGGATAAAATAGTCTCCGATTTTCAGCCTTTTCAAATCTGCTTTTTGGGCGATTTGTTCCATTCATCGCTGAACAAGGAATGGGAACTGTTTGAAAATTGGGTAGGCAAGACACCTGCCGAAATCCTATTGGTGGCAGGTAATCACGACATTATTGCTCCCGAAAAATTCGAAAAACTTAAGGTTTCGATATTTCCAGAGTTGATTATCGATTCTTTCCTTTTGACACACCATCCAGGGAAGCGAGAGGGTTACTTTACGTTTTGTGGGCATATCCATCCGTCCATCAAACTAAAAGGTCTTGGTAAGGATCGCATCAAATTGCCCTGCTTTTTTAAATCTGAAAATCAAATGATACTTCCCGCTTTTGGTCAATTTACGGGAACGCACGCACTCAAACCCAAGAAAGGCGACCAAGTGTATGCCATTGTGGAGGATAGTATTATTAAGGTATAGATTTTTTGTCATGCTGAACTTGTTTCAGCATCTCATCTAGTGTAATCTAAGATTTCTCGACTGCCCCCTCGACTGCGCTCGGGGTGACAGCTCGAAATGACAATAGAATTTTGAGATAATTCGTGCAATCCGTGTCAACACATAATTGAAAATTCCGGATTACCCCGTTCGACTCGGCTCGGGGATTACAGTTCGGAATGACGTGGTATTCAAATTGGCAAACAAGAAACTCAAAAAAACATTTTTAACACAAGTTTTCGCGGTTTATCTTTGCCGCAAAGTTTTTTGGATTGACCAAAACCCTAATTCCCAAATTATTTGAACAGTCTCCCCAACTCGGGAAACTGAGGGAAATTATTGCCCAACCTCTCGACTCCGCTCGAAGTGATAGTCAAAAAATAAGCCTTAAAGGGCTTGTAGGTTCATCCCTTTCCTTTGTGATTTCAGAAGCTTTCAAGTCTGCCGAATCACCATTCTTGCTGATTTTGAACGACAAGGAAGAGGCTGCTTATCTTTTGAACGATTTGGAACAACTGATTGGTGAAAAAGATGTGCTTTTTTATCCCGGAAGCTACCGAAGACCGTATCAAATTGAAGAAACGGACAATGCCAACGTACTTCTGCGTGCCGAGGTTTTGAACCGCATCAACTCCAGAAAGAAACCGGCAATAATCGTTACGTATCCCGATGCCCTTTTTGAAAAAGTGGTGACCCGAAAGGAACTGGACAAAAACACCCAAAAAATTAAATTGGGCGACGAAATCTCGTTGGATTTTTTGAACGAAGTGCTGTTTGAATATCAGTTTAAACGGGTGGATTTTGTGACCGAACCGGGGGAGTTTTCTGTTCGTGGAGGTATCGTGGATGTTTTCTCCTTCTCTCACGATGAACCGTACCGTATCGAGTTTTTTGGGGATGAAGTGGACAGTATTCGAACTTTTGATGTGGAAACCCAGCTTTCCACGGACAAGGTGAAGAAAATTACCATTATCCCAAACGTAGAAAATAAGTTTACCGAAGAAATACGGGAAAGCTTCTTAAAATATATTTCGGCCAATACCGTGGTATTTGCGAAAAACCCTGCGCTGATCTACGATCGCATTGATTCCTTTTTTGAAAAAGCTGAGGAGAGTTTTGCCAAGTTGAGCGAGGAAATCAAACATGCGGAACCCAAGGAATTGTTTTTGGATGCAGCTTTGCTGAAAGAGCAGCTTAAAGATTATTTGTTCGTTGAAATTGGGGCTTCCAGTGAGACCCTGGAACAAGTTCAGGGTAACGAAATCCAGTTCAACACCAAACCCCAACCAGCTTTCAACAAAAAGTTTGACCTGCTTATTGAAAACCTCAACGACAATCGGGACTCAGGTTACAGCAACTATATATTCTGCTCTACGGAGCAACAGGCCAAGCGTTTCCACGATATTTTTGATGAAGTGGATGAAACGGTTCACTACCAGACCATCATTTTTCCATTGTTCCAAGGTTTTGTGGATCCTGATTTGAAAGTTGCCTGTTATACCGACCATCAAATTTTTGAACGTTACCATAAGTTCCATTTAAAGAATGGCTACGCTAAAAAGCAGGCCATCACGCTGAAGGAACTCAACAAATTGGAAATCGGGGATTATGTGACCCACATTGACCATGGTATAGGTAAGTTTGGCGGGTTGCAAAAAATCGATGTGGAGGGCAAAAAGCAGGAAGCCATCAAACTGATTTATGGCGACCGTGATATTCTCTATGTGAGCATCCACTCGCTGCACAAAATATCCAAATACAACGGTAAGGACGGGGCGCCACCAAAAATATTCAAACTGGGTTCAGCTGCTTGGAAAAAGCTGAAGCAAAAAACCAAGGCACGGGTCAAAAAGATTGCTTTCGACTTGATAAAAGTCTACGCCAAACGAAGATTGGAAAAAGGTTTTCAATACGCTCCCGACAGCTATTTACAACATGAACTGGAAGCATCTTTCCTTTACGAGGATACTCCCGATCAGGAAAAAAGCACCCAAGATGTAAAAAAGGACATGGAAAGCGAGCGACCAATGGACCGATTGATTTGCGGAGACGTTGGTTTTGGAAAAACCGAAGTAGCCATTCGTGCCGCATTTAAAGCCGTGGACAACGGCAAACAGGTCGCTGTTCTGGTACCGACCACCATTTTGGCCTTTCAGCACAGCCGAACGTTCAGGGAACGTTTAAAGGAGATGCCCGTAACAGTGGATTACCTTAACCGCTTCCGAACCGCAAAAGAGAAAAAAGATGTATTGGAGCGATTGGCCGATGGTAAAATCGATATTATAATCGGGACCCATCAATTGGTCAACAAAAATGTACAGTTCAAGGATTTGGGCTTATTAATTGTGGACGAGGAACAAAAATTCGGGGTTTCGGTCAAGGAAAAACTGCGTTCCATCAAGGAAAATGTAGATGTGCTCACACTTACGGCCACTCCTATTCCGAGAACCCTTCAATTTAGTTTGATGGCTGCACGTGACCTATCCGTAATCAATACGCCGCCACCGAACCGCTACCCCATCGAAAGCCACGTGATTCGATTGAACGAGGATATTATCCGTGATGCCGTGTCCTATGAAATCCAACGGGGCGGACAGGTGTTCTTTATTCATAATCGCATTGAAAACATCAAAGAAGTAGCCGGGATGATTCAACGTTTGGTGCCCGATGCCAAAATTGGAATCGGCCACGGACAAATGGAAGGTAAAAAATTGGAGTCATTGATGCTGGCTTTTATGAACGGTGAGTTTGACGTATTGGTTTCCACCACCATTATTGAAAGCGGGTTGGATGTGACCAACGCCAACACCATTTTTATTCACAACGCCAATAATTTTGGATTGAGCGACCTGCACCAGATGCGCGGACGTGTGGGGCGAAGCAATAAAAAAGCATTCTGTTATTTTATCACACCGCCTTATGAAGTGATGACCACCGAGGCCCGAAAACGTATCGAAGCATTGGAGCAATTTACCGATTTGGGAAGTGGTTTCAATATTGCGATGAAGGATTTGGAAATCCGTGGTGCGGGAGACCTTTTGGGTGGTGAACAGAGTGGGTTTATCAACGAGATTGGATTTGAGACCTATCAAAAAATATTGGCTGAAACCATAGATGAGCTCAAGGAAAACGAGTTCAAGGAATTGTATGATGAAGTTGAGGGCGACAAGGAAAAAGTGTACGTGAAAGAGATGCAGTTGGACACGGATTTTGAACTGCTCTTCCCCGATGATTACATCAACAACATCACCGAACGCCTGAACCTCTACACCCAATTGAACGACGTGGAGGACGAAGAAGGCCTACAAAAATTTGAAGCGCAATTGGCAGACCGTTTTGGCGAACTTCCCGAGCCCGCCGTGGATTTGATGAACTCCGTCCGCATTAAATGGATCGCCACTCACATTGGTCTGGAAAAGGTCATCATGAAAAAAGGCAAATTCATTGGTTACTTTATTGCCGACCAGCAATCCAGTTTTTACCAAAGTGAAGTGTTCACCCAAATATTGCAATATGCACAAACCCATCCTCAACTGGTAAAACTCAAAGAAAAACAGACTCGTAACGGGCTTCGATTATTGTTGGTTTTTGAAAGGATCACCAGCGTGGATAAGGCGTTGAAGATGTTGGAGCCTTTTACTCCCCTAAAGTCCCCTCAAGGGAACAATGTTTCTGCGTAACATACCGTCTAAAAATAGATTTCTCACGTTTGTTCGAAATGACAATTAAGCACTCGTGGTCATTTCGACAGAGCGTAGCGACGAGAAATCCCAAGTAGTCAAAGATTCGGGCTCAAGCAACAGCTCAAAATGAAATCAATAATAATTTGTGAAAATCAGTGTGATTCGTGTCATTTTGAATTGATTACAATATCAAAACTGATGAGACCCTGAAACAAGTTCAGGGTGACGGATATTACATACAATTGTCTGGGAATACATTCAAATTAAAAAGCCTCATAAACCTGCTTCACGAAATCCCCAATTTTTGAAGGTTCCAGCCAACGGGTCACGATGACCAAACCACTTTTTTGATCCACCACGATAAAGTTGCCCCCAAAACCAGCAGCGTAGAACACATGCTCGGGAACGCCATCCCAATGGCGGTCACCTTGTTGGTTGAGCCACCACATATACCCATAATTTGCATTGGGCACTGATGGGGTAGTGGCTTTTTTAATCCAATCCTCACTGATGATCTGCTCATCTTCCCATTTTCCGTTGTTCAAGAACAGGGTTCCAAAGCGGGCCATGTCCTCAGTGGAGATAAAAAGCCCGGCACCGGAGTGCCCGCCACCGGTTACGGATTTCATTTTGATTCCATCCACAACCGTCCACGCATTATCGTATCCAAACCATCTCCAGGAAGTGGTTGCTCCAATTTTGTCCATCACCTCTTCTTTGAGGACCATGGGCAGCGGTTTTCTCCACACATGGGTCAAGGAATAGGCCAATACGTTTACGCGAACATCGTTGTATTCCATTACGGTACCGGGTTCATTGAGTTTTCGGAATTTCCAATCGTCCAGACCTCCTTCACTCGGTGGACGGTCCGCCCAATCCTTACCGCCCCACAATTCCCCTGACCAGTCAGAATTTTGTTGCAATAGGTGTTCCCAAGTTATTTTGGAGTTGTGCGCACCATCAAAAGTGCCATCCCAAATATAGTCCCCCACTTTGTCCTTGGTGCTCTTGATCAATCCTTGGTCTTCGGCCAGTCCAGCAACAGTGGATAAAAAGCTTTTGGTGACACTGAAAGTCATATCCACACGTTTGGTGTCTCCCCAAGAAGCCAGCACGTAGCCATTTTTCATAATCATACCTGCTGGACCGCCTCGCTTTTTTGTCGGGCCCAATACATCATGAAAAGGTTCCTTTTCAAACCCTTTTAAGATGGCAATTCGTAAGTCTCGTGACCCGGAATACTCGTTGGCATTGGCAAAACCAACCGCTTTGTTCAACTTTTCTTGATCATACTTGAATTGATTCTTTTCCGCCGTTTTCCATGTTGCGTAGCGCTCTGGAAAATTGATTTGTTGTGCATTGACAGTAATAGTTGTGGAGAATACAGCGAGAAGTATAGCTGCAACCAAGATATTTTTCATTTTTTGGAGGTTTGGTTTGGACAAGCAAGGTAATGATTGTTGGAGAACTGCTCCAATCACCGATTAGGATATTTAAAAAGGATTCTTCGCTACGCTCGGAAAGGGAAATGAGATTTCTCACTGCGTTCGAAATGACGATCGCACATCATCAGTCATTTCGACGGAGCGTAGCGACGAGAAATCTAAAACCGCTTTTTATGAACTTGATTGCCTTCTTTGTCATAGTAGCGCCAAGTGCCCACTTGCTCATCATCCCGAAAGCGGCCGCGGATTTTTCGGGTGCCATCCGAATAGAATTCTTCATATCTGCCATGTTTTAGACCATCTTTAAGGTCCACTTCAAAACGGATGTTCCCATTGGCATAGGTCTTACTGAAGGAACTCGCGTTCAAATCATTGGGATAAATGGGCCTTAAATCAAAAACCGCATCGGTGATTTCTGTGGATGCTGTACTTTGATTTGTGGTCACAACCTCAGTGTCGGGTTGGGCCATATCCAATGTCTTTTTCACCTCCTGCACATCTTGATAGTTGAGCACCAATCTACTTTCGAACAAATCCTCTTCAGGGGTCAGTTGCAATCCCACCTGAGGAAAACAGATGATGAAATCCTTGTTCTTGCGCATTTTTTGCTTGGTGGCAGCATCGGTCAGGGCATACATATTATCAAACAGCAAAGGCACATTGCTGTACACGAACACAGTGGATTCTGAATCGAACTTTTTGTCAAAATTTTTGAATTCTTCCGAAGTGGCCAAAATATCCCCCTCCGATACTTTATCAATAATACCCTTTAGGGTATTGGGACTGTCACTAAAGATCACAAAGTCATCAATCTGGGTGAAGTAGGGTTTATCAAACTCATCGAACCTACCGCCCAACAATATCTTAAAGAAACCCTTGATGGACAAAAAGTTGATTTCATAATCCTTATAGTTGACCGCCTTGAACTTTACAGGTGTCTTTTTACGGATCTGCTCCACCACAAAATCCAGATTGGTCTTGGCATCTTTGGCATCGTTTGCTTTGAGCACCAAGGCCATATCGTTCTTGCCTTTGGTAATGTGTGATTGAATTTGAAGCACGGCGATTTCGTCCCCTATCCAACTCACAAAATTTTCCTTGACATCGATTTTGAGGAATTTTTCCACTTTGGCAATTCCCTTTTGATAGCTCTCGAACTGTTCTGGATCGTTCTGCTGGACCATCTCGAAATTCTTGTAGAACTCGGAAAAACTATCAAACCCGTAGCTGATATAAAGTGCCGTGCTGTTCGGCGCCACTTGGGGAATAGAGCGTTCTGCCTTGCCCGATTTTTGCAACGCCTCCAAATAGTATTCGTTCACGGCACTGATGTTGGTATATCCGTTGGCCGTTAATGTGCTGTTTTCGTCCAAATCAAAATAAAAGCCCGAGAACAAAAAGTTTTCGCTCACCCGTTGTACCCAATCGGAAGGCCTGTCGGAGTACACTTTAATGTAATCATCAAAATAATGGTACTGCACGTACATTCGGAAGAGATCTTCGTGCCCCACTTTTTGGTTGATTTCCAAAAAATTGAGGTTTCGCCCCAAAACGGGTTCCAAGTATTGATCTATGGAAGCTTCCACCAATGTATGGGTGTACGAGGCCACCAATTGGTTTTTGATAAAGGCCAGATACATGGTTTCCTTGCTCTCACGATCGTGCACTTCCAAAATTTCGTGCTCGTGATAGGTTCGTTTGCTCAACACATAGCCATCGTCCAGTAAAGTGTTCAAATAGGTTTTGAGCAGTTGCAGTTTGGCGATGCGCTTCAAGTCCAGCACGTAGAAAATCCCATAATCCTTGGGAGAAATCATATGGATGGAAATGAACAGGGAACGATTGTCAAAAAACTCGAAGAGCTTATGATTGTCGTTGAAAACCGTATCCACTTTTTGAATGTTCTCGGTAAGATCTGAGAAATATGCGTTCTTTTTGAGATGGCGCCACCCTTCGCTCTTACTGATTTTTTCCCAACTTTCCACGGGTTGTTCCGATTCAATAATGAAAACTGCATCCTTCGGAATCAGATAAATGGACTGGAGATTGGTTTTGGGAGAAAGAATAAAAACATAGGCCAAATAGCACAAGTACAGTACTATCAGGCCCAAAAAACCGTAAAGAATCCTTTTTTTGGTCATTTTTCCAAAAAGTGTCTTTTTCTACAACGAAGAAGATGACTTTTTAGTTTAGGACCATAAAAGGAAAACCAATTTACAGGGATTTTAAATCTTTTATTGTTTTGAAAGCTACGTCTACCTGTTCATCGTTCACCAAAATGGTAAACTCGTTGGTCGTGGAAATAACCTCGTAAAGCACAATCCCCTCCCAGGCCAATCGCTGAAAGATGAAATAGTAGATTCCAGGGACCGAAACATTCTCCGCTGGCAATTTTACGGTAATGGATGATAGTCCTTCTGCCTTTTGGGTACAACGTTCCATTTTAAAGTACTTTTCCACAACACCGTCCATTATATTACTAATCACAATATTGATCTCGTTCACTCCTCGCGATGAAGTATAGAATACATCTTGATTAACATTTACCTCTTCCAGCAATCTAGCTTGTTGCTGCAAAATGGTGTCCGAAGCCAAAAATGTGTAATCGGTAAGATTGGAGCGTACCGTTATCTCACCGATATTTTTGAGAACTTTTACAATTTTATGGGTAGCCCTGAACTCCAAATCATCGGATAGGCGCTTGAGTGCCATCACAATGGCCCCATCCTTTACGTCCTTTCCCAATTCCTCGGCAATTTCGGGTTTTATCTGTCGAGATAAAGACGTTAGGTTAATAATACCCTGTGCCAAAGCGGTTTGCAAAAACGGCTTTTTCTTGATGTAGTGCTCAACTACTGCAGATATTGTTTTCATTTTTCCAGTTGGTTTTCAACAAAAATAACATATTGTTACAAAACAAACAAATGGTTAGAAATGGTAAAATGCGTTTTCAAAGTGCTCAATCTCAAAATTATCAGCATTTTTTACCACGGTAATCACATCAAACCTAACCTCCAGATCCCTATCCAATTCTTCCATGTAATGGTTGGCTGCCATGGTTAAAAGTTTGATTTTTTTGGGCGTGATAACATGGGATATATCTTCCAGAAAGCCTATGTTTCTTGACTTTACCTCAACAATGACCAAGAAGTCGTCTTTCTCGGCAATTATATCCACTTCGGCATTGAGATACCGATAGTTAAGCTTTTTGATCTCGTATCCAGAAGCCTTCAAAAAAGCTACTGCTTTTTGTTCTCCCAGTTTTCCAAATGTGTTATGATTGGCCATACAATTTGTAAAAATCAAAAAAAATTAAGCATTTTATCGAAAAAATTGGTCGTTCATGGACTTTAGTTCGTTAAGGTTGTACTTTGTTGGCTCAATTGAACCACATCCAACACTAGCATAAGCAATAGTTACCCCCAAACTATGTAACAAATTAACGCCAGACATTGCTATGGAGTACTTTATCAATTGTAATTCCTCAACTTTGGCGCAGTACACCTCTCCATTGGATGAAGTACGTGCCGCCCACTTGTACCGAAGGCTTGGTTTTAGTGCCTCAGTACAGACCATAAATGCTGCTGTGGGACAGACAGCGGAAGCCCTCGTCAATAGTTTGGTTGATCAAGCGCTTGCCGCGCCGATTATTCCAGCTCCTGAATGGGCAGATTGGAACGATGCCAACTATCCTGCTGATGATGATTTGGCCAGACAACTGCGTAGGGCACAAATAGAGGATTTTACCACCACCTACGGAAACACACTTTTGGACAATGGCCTTAGAGATCGAATGAGTTTCTTTTGGAGCAACCACTTTGTCACCCAATTGGAATCGTATAACTGTCCAGGCTTTCTATATTATTATATACTCTGCTTACAGCAGAATGCATTGGGCAATTTCAAGACTTTAACAAGCGAAGTTGGTCTTACCAGTGCCATGCTCTACTATTTGGATGGTGCCAGGAACCGAGGCGACAATCCCAACGAGAACTATGCCCGAGAACTTTACGAACTTTTTACTTTGGGCGAAGGAAACAATTATACTGAAGAGGATATTATTCAAACCTCTGCTGCATTATCCGGATATACCGAACGTGGCGAGGAAGGGTGCACACAAGTTACTTTCAATCCAGAGGATTTTAATACAGGGAACAAAACCATATTCGGTCAAACAGGTAATTGGGGGTATGATGACGTCATCGACATCCTTTTTGACCAAAGACCTGACGAGATAGGGTGGTTCATCTGCAAAAAACTGTACGAGTTCTTTGTCCATCCCGATTCCACTGGAGATGATGGAAACGGAATCGCTCCACAAATAATCGATGGTCTGGCCCAGACCTTTATAAGCAGTGGGTTTGAAATAGCGCCCGTACTCCGTCAATTGTTCAAAAGCCAGCACTTTTTTGATGAAACCGCGATTGGGGTCATTATTAAGAGTCCGGCCGACCTTTATTTTAATTTATTGAAGGAAACAAGCTTCACTTATGATGACACAACAGTCTTGAACATGATCGATTCCTGCGCCTTGATTGGGCAACGCTTTTTTCAACCTCCAGAAGTGGAAGGGTGGCAACGTGACCGAACATGGATCAATACCAACTTTATTATTGGTCGATGGTTGACAGTTGAGATGTTCTTGCAACGCTTTTATGAGAACGACCCAGAACAATTCAGGGATTTGGGCTTGGAACTTTCCGGTAATGCCGGGCTTACGAGCAACAACCCCGACGAAGTGGCCAAACCCATTATTGAAAAATTTGTGCCCAAGGGCCTGTTGACCGATGCCGACTACGAAAGAGCATACCTCGCTTTCAGGAGCGATGTGGACGTTAATTATTATGAAGGGGGCACAACACCTTCATGGACTTTACTTGCATGGGAGACCGGTCCCTCTCAAGTGTACCTTTTACTGCGTCATTTGTCCCGTGAACCCGAATTTCAACTCAAATAACCCCATCACTATGTGCGATAATCACCATACCCACGATAACTCCCCCCACAAAGGCCTCGAACACGAAGGCCATGATTTAGAACACAAAAAATGGAGTCGACGTTCCTTTGTGCAAGCGTTGGGCATAGCAGGTTCAGGTTCCATGTTTTTGGGAAGCCATATGATCTCGGCTTCCTCCCCATCACCACTGACCGCCGCTGTGGCTGCTGCCGAAACCGACAATATTTTAATCCTGATTCGATTATCGGGAGGGAACGATGGTCTCAGCACCGTGATTCCCATTCAACAATATGATACGTATGCCAATGCCAGGCCCAACATCTATATCCCGGAAAGCAAGGTCCTGAAACTTACCGATGATTTTGGGGTGCCCACTTATATGAGTGCCCTGGAACCGCTTTGGGGAGACGGACAGTTCAAAGCCGTGCATGGCGTTGGTTACGAAAACCAGAGTCTGTCCCATTTTACAGGCTCCGATATTTTTGCCAATACCGATTTGACTACAACTGGATTCTCTGGAGAGAACACCGGTTGGATGGGCAGGCATTTTGAACACCTTTATGAAGATTATTTAATCAATCCACCGCCAGCGCCTGCAGCCATTCAAATTGGGAACTTGGCCAATATGATTTTTCAAGGAGAAGAAACCAATTATGCCTTTGTGACCAATAATGTGGATCAATTAGAGCAAATTGCTGAAACCGGTGCCTTTTACGATATCGAAAATGCCCCTTTTGATGATTGTATGTACGGCGACCAATTGAAATTTCTAAGAGGCGTGGCCAATACTACTTATGAATATGCAGGCATCATTCATGACGCTTACATGGCAGGTCAAAATCAAGTGGAGTACCAAGACAACGGTTTTGCAAGGCAATTAGCACTCTTGGCGCGTTTGATCAAAGGAAACTTGGGCACAAAAGTCTACATGATCTCTTTGGGAGGGTTTGACACCCACGGTAACCAACCTATTGTTCATGAACGATTGATGTCCAACCTCTCCGTTGCCATCAACAACTTTTACGAAGATCTCGCTTTTACCGAACAGGATGACAAAGTGTTAAGCATGACCTTTTCCGAATTTGGCCGAAGAATCTTTGAAAACGGTTCCAATGGTACCGACCATGGAAAGGCCGCCCCTACCCTGTTTTTTGGATCGGGTTTGAGTGGAAGCGCCTTTGTGGGCGACCATCCCTCCTTGGACGAACCCAATAACCGCGGAAACTTGGAGTACACCATGGATTTCAGAAACCTCTACGGAACCGTACTGGCGGAATGGCTTTGTGTTCCAAGGGAATCCGTGGAGCAACATTTATTGGGCCACCCTTATCAAGCCATCGATTTGGGCTTCAACTGCAGCGGCGAGGAATTTGATGATATTGCCATGGACAATGACCCACCAACATTGCCAGAGACACCTCCAGGTCAAGACCCCGATAATCCAAACATTGATATTTTGGACGGTATAGAGCACGCAGCCGTATATCCTGCAACATCACCACGAAATCCACATATCCATTTGGAAATGCCCGTAGCTGCCCACGTGGATATCGAACTCTTCAATATTTTGGGACAGCGCTTAGGAACCCTGTTCAACGAAATGATGTTGGAAGGTGCTGTGGACATAAATATAAGAGAGCGTATGCGTGATAGTCTATCCACTGGAAAATACATTTATCGAATCTCCGTCGGAGATAAAAAGATGAGCAAATCAGTGATGATTACCTAAAGAAAACAGTACACATTTCAATTCATTTTTCGGAACCCTTCGACAATGTACCCCACACCCCAAATCGGGTCGCATTTTCGAGGGTTTCGTTTTTTATGTGTATCCCGTTAAAATCAGTATTTTTGGGGCCTAATTAAATCTAAATGGCTCAAAATACATCTCCTTCTAGATATACCATTACCGCGGCATTGCCCTACACCAATGGCCCAATCCATATTGGCCACTTGGCCGGCGTATATGTTCCTGCTGATATTTACTCCCGTTACTTACGATTAAAGGGCAACGATGTCGCCTTTGTGTGTGGCAGTGACGAGCATGGTGTGGCCATCTCCATGAAGGCCAAAAAAGAAGGCGTTACCCCAAAAGAAATTATAGACAAGTACCACAGCGTCATCAAAAAATCGTTTGTTGATTTTGGTATTTCCTTTGATAATTATTCCAGAACATCGGCACAAATTCACCACGAAACCGCTTCGGAATTCTTCA
Source organism: Allomuricauda sp. TY007 (assembly GCF_010468565.1). Classification (GTDB taxonomy): domain Bacteria; phylum Bacteroidota; class Bacteroidia; order Flavobacteriales; family Flavobacteriaceae; genus Flagellimonas. The sequence continues at coordinate 61,843 of NZ_WUEG01000014.1, read as the reverse complement.
AAAAAATGTACGAGCAAGGAGACTTTATCGAAGAGGAAACCGAACAATTGTACGATGACGAGGCCAAACAGTTTTTGGCGGACCGATTCGTTATCGGGACATGTCCCAAATGTGGACACGAGGAAGCCTATGGCGACCAATGTGAAAATTGTGGGTCATCGCTCAATGCTACAGACCTTATCAAACCAAAATCGACCATTACGGGTACCGTTCCCACTTTAAAAAAGACAAAACATTGGTTTTTGCCATTGGACCGCTACGAAGGTTTTTTGAAAAAATGGATTCTGGAAGAACATAAATCCGATTGGAAACCCAATGTGTACGGACAGTGCAAATCCTGGATAGATGAAGGGCTGAAACCCCGTGCCGTGACCCGCGATTTGGATTGGGGCATTCCCGTTCCCGTTGAAGGCGGCGAAGGTAAAGTATTGTACGTATGGTTTGATGCGCCCATCGGCTACATTTCCTCCACCAAAGAATGGGCGGAACGCGAGGGCAAGGACTGGGAACCGTATTGGAAGGACAAGGACACCAAATTGGTACACTTTATCGGTAAGGACAATATTGTGTTCCACTGCATCATCTTCCCGAGTATGTTGGAGGCAAACGGCGATTATATTTTACCTGACAACGTTCCGGCCAATGAGTTTTTGAATCTTGAAGGAAATAAGCTTTCCACCTCAAAAAACTGGGCGGTCTGGCTGCACGAATATTTGGAAGAGTTTCCGGATATGCAGGATGTGCTCAGATATACCTTGACTGCCAACGCACCCGAGACCAAGGACAACGATTTTACATGGAAGGATTTTCAATCCAGAAACAACAACGAACTCGTGGCCATTTTTGGAAATTTCGTAAACCGGGTCGCAGTTTTAACACATAAATACTACGGAGGCGAAGTTCCCGCTCCATCAGACTTCACCGAGGTCGACAAACAGGCCTTGAATGATTTGAAAGAGTATCCAAAAATCCTTTCCAGTTCTTTGGAGCGCTACCGTTTCCGCGAAGGAAGCCAAGAATTGATGAACCTGGCGCGATTGGGGAACAAATATTTGGCCGACCAAGAACCTTGGAAACTCATCAAAACAAATGAAGAGCGTGTAAAGACCATTATGTACGTTGCTCTTCAGATTGCGACGGGATTAGCAATTTTGAGTGAGCCTTTCTTACCGTTTACTTCGGAGAAATTGAAAAAGATTCTTCACGTTGCTCAGAATGACAAAGACGGTGTCAGGTCGAGCGCAGTCGAGACCGATTGGGACGGAGTTGCCACAACCGAAACTTTGCTTTCCGCTGGGCACACCATCAACAAAAGCGAATTGCTCTTCAGAAAAATAGAGGACAAAGAGATTCAACAACAATTGGACAAATTGGAAGCCACTAAAAAAATCAACGCACAAATGGACAAGGAAGTAGCGCCACAAAAAGACACCATCACCTTTGATGATTTTTCCAAACTCGATATGCGTGTGGGAACCATTATCGAAGCTGAAAAAATGCCCAAAGCCAACAAACTTTTGGTGTTGAAGGTAGATACTGGTCTGGACACACGAACCATTGTATCGGGTATTGCCAATAGTTTTAAACCCGAAGACATTGTGGGCAAAAAAGTTACCGTTGTTGCCAACTTGGCCCCAAGAAAACTTCGCGGTGTGGAAAGTCAGGGTATGATTTTGATGACGGAGGACAAAGACGGGAAGCTCGTATTTGTAAATCCTGATGAACAAAACGTAAGCAACGGGGAGACCATAAATTAATCAGTTATTCATTCCATGAAAAATCAAATTCTATTATTGTTGTTGCTGTTATTGGTTCAATTTAGCAGCGCACAAGAAAAATTATTGGAAATACCCAACGATTTGAAAGATGGAAGTAGAAAGGTTCACACAGCCTTTACTATAGTTGATGACCGGACTGGGAATTTGGCCATTTTCCTAGATGATGAAAATAAACTGTATGGCTTCTTATACACTCCAGATCTAAAATTGATTGATAGGTTCACATCGGAAGGACTTCCAAAAAAATATAATCAAATAATTGGTTACTCCATCAAAAATTACCAAATCCGATTGTTTTTAAAAGACAAAAAGGACAAAAGGTTTGGAAGTGTACTTTTTGATTTTGAAAATGGGACAACGAAAGAAACCCTTTACGATTTCAAACTAAAAGACGAGGTTTATGTGGAAGGATATAGCAACGTTTCTAAGTTTCATCTGATAACCATGACCAAGGAAAGCAGCTTATTAAATTTGTACATTTTTGAAGAAGGAAATGCTTTTACAAAGGAGACACTCGATCTTTCACAAGAAAGGTTTATTGACAATTTTGGAAACGAGCAAAACCTCAATAGGATAATGGCTTGGGGAGGAGCAAGAGAAACAGGCAGAAGCACCTACTCATTTAAAGTAGACAAAATTGACCCCGAATCTCCCAATTCCATTGAAACTACAAGCGAAATTGTAAAAATGTATCCTGAAAAGGCTGGATTTAAATTGACTGCTGAGACTGAGGAGTATACTCACATCATTGACATTTCCACAAAAGATTTGAGTTATTCTTTAACATCAATAGAAAAACCAACCTTTTCTGAAGCCTCTGCGAACTCAAATTCATTTATACTGGAAGACAAGATTTTTCACATCGCATCCACAAAAAATCAAATGACATTTTCGGTAAAATCACTGGATGGTAAAAAGGAGCTAAAAAGTGTGACGGTTGAAAAAGGAGAAGAAATCTCGTTCAAAAACACCCCTGTAATTCAAGAAAATGGCACTTACAGCAAATATCGCGAAATGGAAAAGACTAGTAAGTTTTTAAGGAGGCTTGAGAGGGAAGACATTGGAATTGCAGTCACAAAACATAATGACCACTATATAATTACCATGGGTTCAAAAAGCGAAATACATAGAGGTGGTGCTCCCATGATGATGCCCGGTTTTGGTTTTCCCGTAGGAGCCGCTGGTGCCTTTACCGTTACATTTAATCCGACATTTTTTGCCTACGGAAGTTATTCATCAACAAAAGCTACTCGAATCGAGTGTTTGTTCGACCAAGATTTAAACCATAAAAAAGGAGAGATTCCAAAAAACGTTTTCGATAAGATACAGGAAGTAGCTGATAAAATAAATAACAAGGATGCGGAAACTGTTTTTAAATTTAATAAATCATATATCTGGGGTTATTACAACAAGAAACAGGACGAATACATTTTATTTAAATTTTAATCCTTTCAGGCCCAAGGTTATGAAAACCTCCTAAATCAACCCTGCTTAAAATACATTAAGAATGCAACTTGTCCCCTATATCGTTCGCCATACCAATCTTTCGGAAAAAAGTGTGGAGAACACCGTGGCACTTTTAAACGAAGATTGCACCGTTCCCTTTATTTCTCGATACCGTAAGGAACGTACGGGCAATTTGGACGAGGTCCAGATTGGTTCCATTGTGGAGTACAAAGCGCAGTTTGAAGCACTGGAAAAAAGGAAAGCAGCCATCATCAAAGCGGTAAAGGAACAGGATGCCCTTACCACGGAACTGGAAGCCAAATTTCTGAACTGTACCGATTTGACCAGTTTGGAAGACTTGTACCTTCCCTTCAAGAAGAGCAAAAAGACCAAAGCAGAGACTGCTCGCAAAAACGGATTGGAGCCTTTGGCCAAAATCATAATGGCGCAACGGAGCGATGAAATTGAATACATCGCCTCCCAATACCTCAGCAAGGAAGTCATCAACGAAGATGATGCCCTTGAGGGTGCTCGACACATCATTTCGGAATGGATTAATGAGCGTACCGATATCCGAAATCAACTTCGCGGTCAATTAGAGCGGCACGCTTTGATCACCACCAAGGTAGTTAAAACCAAAAAAGAAGACGAGAAAGCCCAAAAGTTCCGTGATTATTTTGATTGGAGCGAATCCTTGAGCCGCTGTCCATCACACCGGTTTTTGGCCATTATGCGTGCGGAAAAAGAAGGCTTCATTCGGGTGAAAATCGAAATTGATGATGACCGTGCACTCCAAAACATGGAACGCCGCTTGATCAAATCCAACAATGCATGTGCGGAGCAGATTGAATTGGCCATTACAGATGCCTACAAAAGGCTCTTGTTCCCATCATTATCCAAAGAAATTTTAAAAACCGCCAAGGAAAAAGCGGATGCTTCGGCCATTCAGGTTTTTTCCAAAAATCTAAAACAGTTATTGCTCGGTGCCCCGCTAGGTGAAAAACGCATTTTGGCCATTGACCCCGGTTTTAGAACAGGCTGCAAAGTGGTTTGTTTGGACGAGCAGGGCGATTTAAAGCACAACGAAACCATTTATCCCCATCCGCCACAACGGGATAGTTCGGGTGCCATCAAAAAAATAAGCTCCTTGGTGGATGCCTATAAAATCGAGGCCATTGCCATTGGCAACGGAACGGCATCTCGCGAAACAGAGCAATTGGTGAAGCGTGTACCTTTTAAAAAAGACATTGATGTATTTGTGGTGAGCGAAGCCGGGGCATCCATTTACTCCGCTTCCAAAATTGCACGGGAGGAATTCCCCAATTACGATGTTACGGTCAGAGGAGCGGTTTCCATCGGTCGTCGTTTGGCGGACCCTTTGGCTGAACTTGTCAAAATTGATGCAAAATCCATCGGGGTTGGGCAATACCAGCACGATGTGGACCAGACCCAACTAAAAACATCCTTGGACACCGTGGTGGAAAGCTGTGTAAACTCAGTTGGAGTAAATATCAACACGGCAAGTGTATCGCTGTTAAGCTACGTATCGGGCATTGGGCCAAAACTAGCAGAGAATATTGTGGCCCACCGAAATGAAAACGGAGCATTCAAAAGTAGGGAAGAAATTAAAAAAGTAGCTCGCTTGGGCGGCAAGGCCTTTGAACAGAGTGCTGGGTTCCTACGCATCAAAAATGGCGATAACCCTTTGGATGATTCCGCAGTACACCCTGAGAGTTATGGCTTGGTTTCCAAAATGGCGAAGGACCAAAGTGTTTCACCCCAAGAGATTGTTGGGAACAAGTCGGCCCTGCAAGGTATCAATCTAAAAACCTATTGCACTGACACCATAGGAATGCCCACCTTGGAGGATATTGTAAAGGAGTTGGAAAAACCCGGACTGGATCTTCGAGAAAAGGCCAAGGTGTTCACTTTTAACCAAAATATCAAGGAAATCACCGATTTGCGCGAAGGTCAATTGTTGCCGGGCATAGTCAACAACATCACCAATTTCGGCTGCTTTGTGGATATTGGAATCAAAGAGAGCGGCTTGATTCATATTTCCAACCTATCGGATACTTTTGTAAAGGATGTCAACGAACACGTAAGTCTTCATCAGCAAGTGGTAGTAAAAGTATTGGATGTGGACGTGCCTCGAAAGCGCATACAGTTGGCATTGCATAAACAAGGTGCTTAAATGCTCAAGATTGCCTATCACCCCATTTACAAGCATCCATTGCCCGAAGGGCATCGTTTCCCGATGATCAAGTACGAGCTGTTGCCACAGCAATTACTTTATGAGGGCACCTGCACAGAAGACAACTTTTTTGAGCCTTCCCTTCCCAAAGATCATCATATTTTGGCAGCTCATAGCGCAGCTTATTTCGAAGATTTGGTCAATTTGGAGTTATCCAAAAGAGAAGCTAGAAAGATTGGTTTTCCTTTGAGCAATGAACTTGTCCAAAGGGAACGCATCATAGCTGACGGCACTATAAAAGGATGTGAATTTGCGCTTGAAAATGGCATCGCCATGAACATTGCGGGTGGAACGCATCATGCCTATTCGAACAGGGGCGAGGCCTTTTGCATGTTGAACGACCAAGCCATTGGAGCACGCTATCTTTTGAGCAACCAATTGGCCAAAAAAGTTTTGATTGTAGACTTGGACGTTCACCAAGGAAATGGCACCGCTGAAATCTTTCAGACCGACCTTTCTGTTTTCACCTTTTCCATGCATGGCAAGGGCAACTATCCCTTTAAAAAGGAAAGCTCAGACTTGGACATTCCTTTGGAAAAAGGTACTACGGATAAAGAATACCTATCCATACTAAAAAGAACTTTACCTGAATTATTGGAGCAAGTACAGCCCGATTTTATTTTCTACCTCTGTGGAGTGGATGTTTTGGAATCCGATAAATTGGGTACCCTTTCCATGACATTGGATGGTTGCAAGGAACGGGACCGTTTTGTGCTTCAAACTTGTAATGATGCCGAGATTCCTGTTCAATGTAGCATGGGCGGCGGTTATTCGCCTGAGATTAGAATTATAGTGGAGGCTCACGCCAACACTTTTCGCCTGGCACAAGATATTTATGCATAATTTTGACGACTACCTTTGTTTTACAGCCTCATGAAATTTTTTAGATACATCGCCTTTATTTTATTGACCACTTCCATGACAGGTCAAGAATTGCAACCAAAAAAAGAGAAAAACCTTTGGAACAACTTTACCTACGATATTGGGAATATGTTCGGCGGAGTCGGATATTCCTATTCCCGACCATTTCATTGGAAAGGTAACGATTGGGCCAATTTTGGTTATTTGACAGGGGGAACGTTGCTTCTTTTTACCGTTGATGATGAACTCAACAGATGGAAAAATGGTTTTGATCAGGATATACCGGATGTCATCATGGACTACGGTCATGAGTACGGGAGCCCTGAAAACAATTATATGCTCACAGGGGGAGTATATCTAGCAGGTCTGTTCACCAAGAATGAAAAACTGAGACGTACAGGAGTGCTCCTGATCTCTTCTGCCACCGCCGGAGGTTTTCTTCAACAAGTAAGTAAACGAATCATTGGTAGGGCCCGACCCAAAAGCGGAGCTGGTTCTGCAACCTTCGACCCCTTACATTTGGATAGGGTATACGATTACGACTCCTTTCCTTCGGGCCATGCCATGCTGGCCTTTAGCAACGCCTACGCGATTGCCAAACAGTTTAAAAGCCCGTGGGTCAAGGGCGGCCTATACACCGTTGGTATGATTCCGGGGCTTGTGCGTGTTTTGGATGATTTTCACTGGGTTTCCGATGTGGCTTTCAGTACAGTGCTCAGCATCTTTATTGTGGAGTCCATCGACAAATACCTCGACTCCAAGTACGATGAAAAGTATAATGACCAAAAGCCAAAAAATGTGAGCTGGAACCTTTCTTTTGGACCAAACACTTTAGGCCTCTCCCTTCATTTTTAAACCATTGAGAAGATATTTGTGTTAATTATTTATTTAGATTGATTTAAAATAATTATTTTCGTGCCCTATTTCGGTTCTATCCATGGGAAAGAAAAAGGACAAAAAGAAACTCAAAAAAGCAAAACTTAGGGAATTACCGCCAACGGGCAAGGTAAAATCCAAGTGTTGCGAAAAATATAAGAAAAGCGAAAAAAAACGCTGTAAAAAGTGTCCTTGCTTTGATTTGATGAAAAAAGTGGCGTAGCCATATTCCCAATATCTTTTTTTATTTGACTATAAAAAACGCCCCTTAAAAAAATCGGGGCGCTTTTATCAACCAACTAAAAAGACTTATATATTATTGTAAGCTTCGGGGTGAAGCTACTTGGACTATTGTACCAATGGCCTCTTTTGATAAGCTTTGATTACTTTTATATGTAAAGTAGAAACTAGCTTGTTGGTAATAGTAGTCACTATGTGTGCATTGGTTTCTACAAGACTCTGCATGTTCGGAATAGGCTGCCCTTTTTGTATTCATATAAATATTGTAGGCTTTACTATCCTGAGTCTTTAAATCCTTTTCATAGCGAACTTGATCGTACCAAAAGTCTTTTTCGTCTTCTAAACTGGAAAAGGTTGAAGATTGTTCAAGCTGCGCATCTTTTCGAGCTAGTTTTTCATAGAAAGAAACTGGGTTGTCCTGTGCCGAAACAACGGTCGCCAGACCCAAAGCAAACAGTACCGTAAGTAGAGTTGTTATCCTCATTAAAATACGTTTTAAAAATTACTTTATTCATTTACTAAAGTTCTGGCGTTTGGTTATGTAACAACTCAAAATGCATTTACCCTAACATAAAAACAAAAAAGGGGCCATTACCCCTTTTAAGTCGTTGTGGATTGTTTTAACTTACTTTCCAAGCATCAACAATTCGTTGCATTTAATTTCGGTAATGTATCTTTTTTCACCATCGTTGGTTTCGTAAGAGCGATTGGTGAGTTTACCCTCTATCATTACTTCTTTGCCCTTGGAAAGGAAATTCTCGGTTATCTCTGCCAATTTTCCCCAGGCCACAATATTGTGCCACTGCGTATCGGTTACTTTTTCCCCTTTTACATTTTTATAGGATTCGTTGGTGGCAATGGAAAACTTGGCCAATTTGGTCCCATTTTCCAAAGTGATGATTTCTGGGTCGTTCCCTAAATTGCCGATCAATTGTACTTTGTTTCTAAGTGAATTCATAATAGTAAGATTTAAGTTTTTAAAAATTGTTTATCGAACTCTCATTGTCCGACAGGGCAAACTTAGAAGCACTTAAAAATGATATTCGGGTTGTAATTGTTTGTTTTCGTTTGTAAACGTATGTAAGTGATTACACTTAATTACATGTGACTTAATTATGGTTTTAGTGTCAAAAAAATAACCAAAAACCCCAACCCAATGTCCATTCGAAGTATTAATAAATACACGGTGATCAAAAGATTTAGTTTAGGCAAAATGCTTTACGACAAATTGGACACCATATACATTCAAGAGCATGACTCTAAAAACGGGGAGCCTCAAAAAGTTTTTAATGGCGAAAAAGAATACGTTATGGATATATCATCAGATATTTACCTTTCCTTATGCAAAGGTTTTATAGTTGCAGGGGAAAATGACCTATCTAACCACAATACTTCCCAATAAACGTTAAAACTGGTTAAATAGTTGGTTTTCTGTTTTATACGAACATCTTATTAATTGATGTGATTTTGGTAACTACAACCTAAGGCATGGCTGTTCGGACTTGAATTATACTGATTTACCCCTTAAAAGTCATTCAAAAACCAATTGCATCAAGATTTGCATCGTTTCAATCAATCCTCCCGGACACTGGCTTGTACTTTTACATTAAACAAATCAAAAACATATTATATGGAAGCTATTAAAGCAAAAAATAAAACCTTTAAAAAATTGGGATTCACTTATTTAGAAACCGCAGAAATTGTTGTCAGCCTTAATACATTACTGGCCAACTATCAGGTATTCTACAATAAGCTCAGAAACTTTCACTGGAACATTGAAGGCCCGGATTTTTTTGAACTCCATGAAGAGTTTGAAAATGAATATAACACGGTTAAGGAAAACATTGACATCGTAGCGGAAAGAATCCGAGTATTTGGTGTAAAAAGCAACTTTACCCTAAAGAAAACCATGGAACTTTCCAAAATCAAAGAACAGGACAAAAACCTATCTGCCTTGGGAATGGTAAGGGAAGTGATGCACGACTACGAAATCTTGCACGACAGTATGCTGGACGGTGTAAATGCAGCCCTTGAAACCGGCGATGTTGTTACAGAAAACATGTTGACCGAGTTTATGACCGAGCTGGAGAAAAGACACTGGATGTTCACATCTTACTTAAAGTAAAAGTAAGAGATAAACAATTCATCCGAAAAACTGATTTATTAACCACAAAAAATAATACTATGAAAAATTTACTCACTATACTATCATTCGCAACCCTAACCGTATTTGCAGGATATGGTCAAAACCAAAACTCCGGGGTCATGAAGGCTACCACACAGCTTAAGACCTTTACCATATCCGAAGATGGAAAAGAAAAACAATATAGCGTAAAAGTGATGGAACGCAGAAAGTACGGTATGGCACTGGACAGTAAGGATAGAGGAATGGTCAATCAGGACAGAAAACTATCCTCCCCTTTTGTTACCAAATTGGTAGCTATTGACAGTGATTCCGATAAAAGCTACGACGATTTTATGGTGCTAAAATATAAAGGTACCGAGAACAATGATTTTGAAGTAGTGCAGACCGACAAAGGTTTTGATATTAATGTAGATGACAAAACCATGCATTACGATGTACTGGAAAGCAATTATATCGTGAACAAGAAGAACAAAAACTTCTTTATTATCGACGAATTTGAATCGGAATAGTTGATATAATTTCGTTTTTTGATTGATGAAAGGGTCGGGGGTTTCCCCGGCTTTTTTCTTTGTTAAAATGCATACAATCAACTACCACAGGGCAAGCCTGCATGGTATTCAAACAAACAAAACCTTAACCCATTTCGATGCAGAGCATCAAGGAATTAAACCCATTTAATGGGATTAAAACTTATATTTGGGGTTTAATTTCAACCTATGGATTCTTGGTTACGTCCCACTCAATTGGAAGGCGAATTGGTAAAGCTTGTCCCCCTGCAGAAATCGCAAAAAGTGGATTTGGCATTTGCCGCATCAGACGGAAAACTTTGGGAGCTTTGGTACACCTCGGTTCCCTCTCCCAAAACTATAGATTCGTATTTGGATGTGGCACTTTCCGAACAGGAAAAGGGAAACGCTTTGCCCTTTGCCATCGTCAACAAAAAAACCAACACCATTGTGGGGAGCACCCGCTTTTTGAATGTGGATACAAAAAACAAACGAGTAGAGATTGGAGCAACCTGGTACGCCAAGAAAGTACAGCGAACGGGCATAAATACCGAGTGCAAATACCTTTTGCTAAAATATGCTTTTGAAAACCTCAACTGTATAGCCGTGGAGTTCCGCACTCACTTTCACAACCATCCCTCCAGAAACGCCATTCTCCGTTTAGGGGCAAAACAAGATGGTATTTTAAGAAACCATCGCGTTGATGACTCTGGAAATCTTCGGGATACCGTAGTATTCTCCATTTTAAACAGTGAATGGAACACCGTAAAAAAGTCCTTGGAATTCAAGATGGGCAAAAGTTATTTGGATTAGCCTTTGCTCAACTTTATCAAATTAGCAAAATTGTAACTGGCCAATTCTAGGTTTTCGGCGCTCTTGGCCTTTGCATCATCTAAATCACCTACTTGATTGAGAATGGAAACAGCATAATCCAGTCCCATTTGTTGCATTTCCTCGATGGTAACATCAATAGAACCACAAAATGCCGCTATGGGAATATGCTTCTTTTTGGCGGATTGCACTACCCCGTTAATGGTTTTTCCAGAAAAGGTTTGGCCATCCAACTGCCCCTCACCCGTAATTACCCAATCGGCTCCTTGCAGCACTTCATCAAAATTGGCAAGTTCCATCACCAAATCAACTCCAGAGGCCAGTTCGGCATTCAAAAAAGCAACAGCTCCACCTCCTACTCCACCAGCAGCACCGGCACCGGCAACCTTTTGAACATTAATATCAAAAGTGGATTGTAGCACCTCGGCAAAGCTTTGCAATCCTTGGTCCAAAAACACTATTTCTTCTGTTGATGCACCCTTTTGAGCACCATAAACATGAGCTGCACCATTTTGTCCATAAAAGGGATTGTTCACATCACAGGCCACTTGAATTTTAGCATCGGACAACTTCGGGTTCACATGTTCTCGGTCAATCTTTGCCACATCCCTCAAATGCTTACCAATGGGTTCCAATTCATTTCCATCAGCATCCAAAAAAGAATAGCCCAAAGCCTTGGCCATTCCCATACCTCCATCGTTGGTGGCACTACCGCCAATACCCAAAACAATATTTTTGGCTCCTTGTTCCAAAGCGTCAGCAATCATATCACCAGTACCCAAAGTTGTGGTGTACATACAGTTCATTTCGGATGTATCGAGCAATTTATAGCCCGATGCTTCGGACATTTCGATGAAAGCTGTTTGTTTGTCCTCCGAAAGCAAATACTGTGTGGTAACTTCCCGAAAAAGTGGGTCTTTTACTGTTACGGATACTTTTGAAGCATTCAGATAGTCCGCCACAACATCAATGGTACCATCGCCACCATCGGCCAAAGGCCTATTTATGATTTCCGCATTCGGAAAAACTTTTTTGATGCCACGGGCAACGATTTCACAAAATTCGCGTCCTGTTAACGAACCCTTATATTTATCGGGTGCCAAAATAAATTTCATACCCACAATGTACTCAAGTTAATTGAGTTGACCCATACATTTTTATGGATTGCCTCATCATTAACAGTACGGCACAGGTTTTGAACATAAGGGAGAAGTATTTAACTTTAATAAAATTACATCATGAAAAAGACTATAATCTTTGTAGCAACAGCTTTAATTACTATGACAACCTTTGCCCAATCCAAAAACTTTTTGGACACCCCTTATCTGGAAACCTCTTCGCAAGTGGACACCTTGGTGACCCCGGATAAAATCTATCTGAACATCATTATACAAGAAAAAGACACCAAGGGACGTGTTTCCGTTGAGGAACAGGAAAACCAAATGGCACAGCGCTTTAAGGCCATGGGCATAGATTTGGACGAGCAACTCGTGATCAAGGATATGGGCAGCAACTTTAAAAAATATTTCTTACGCCAAAAAGAAGTACTCAAAAGCAAGCAATATTCCTTGGTCGTGTATTCTGGAAAAGAATTGGGCGAAGTGATGGTGGCTTTGGAACAATTGGACATCGCCAACACCAATATTGAAAAAACAGAGTACTCCAAAATGGACGAGCTGGAGCTGGAACTACGAACAAAGGCCGTAAAAAAAGCTATGCAAAAAGCTGAAGCCCTAACAAAACCATTGGGTCAAAAAGTGGGAATGGCCATTCATATTGCCGACAACTCGCAGTATTATCCTCGGTACAACCAAGCCCCGATGATGGAAATGAAAGCCGTTTCCGCAGATATGGGCCAAGCACAACCCTTGGACATCGATTTTGAAAAAATAAGGGTAGAGACCACTGTAAACGTAAAATTCGCCCTGTCCAATTAATGGATGGGGTTTCATCAATCAAAAAAACCAATCATGAAATCAATCGCACTTATTTTTATGTTCAGCGCAGGACTTGTTTCCGCGCAACAAACCATGCATCTGCCCGAAGGCGGATCATCGCCCAAAGCTAATCTCAAAGATGTTTCTTGGATTGAAGGCCACTGGCAAGGGGAAGCCTTTGGAGGTATTGCCGAAGAAATTTGGAGTGCGCCCATGGGCAATTCCATGATGTTTGTGTTCCGAATGGTGAATAACGGCAAAGTCTCCTTTTATGAATCGGGACACATTCAGCAATTGGACAATTCCCTCATTCTTCAACTTAAACACTTTGATGGCAATATGAAAGGTTGGGAAGAAAAGGACGAAACCATCGATTTTAAGTTGGTTAAATTGGAACCTAACAAAGTATATTTTGAAGGACTCACCATGGAAAAGATAAGTGACAACCAGATGAATGTTTGGGTCCTTATTGAAGAGGATGGCAATGAAGAAGAAATTCTTTTTGCCTATAAGAGAAAGTAATAATTGATGCTCGAATAAACACCACTATGGATTTAAAATCCATAATTTTCAAAAGAATGGAATTCTTTGTTGCATCTGGTGCGATGTCCTCCCTTAATCCCCCCAAAGAAAGGAAACTTCTCCCCTTTGGGGAGACCGGAGAGAGGACTATTTATAAAAACTAAAGTAACTGCAATGAAACCTGACTGCCGTCAGGCAAGTTTGAAGGGTTTTAACTTTAACTAGATAATAAATGTTTTGGACCGATCAGGAGTTTATAAAACAGGATTATACGCAAACTAAATTGCCCAAGGGCGATTACGAAAATTGCCGTTTTGTGAACTGCCTGTTCTCCAAGGGTTTTTTGGACAATCAAAACTTTGTGGAATGCACTTTTGAAGGCTGTGATCTTACCAACACCAATATTTCCCACACCATTTTTAACGATGTTACCTTTGAGGAATGTAAAATGGTCGGTCTTCAATTTGAGACCTGTAACCAGCTTTTGTTATCACTCAATTTTGTGGGCTGCAATTTATCCGTAGCGTCATTTATAGGGATGCATCTGCCCAGCATCCAATTCAATGATTGCAAACTTCATCAAACCGATTTCTCAGAGGCTCATCTAAAACAAGCAGAATTTTCTGGTTGCGACCTTGAAAACACCCTTTTTGAGAATACCAACCTAGAGCAAGCTGATTTTACTTCGGCCCTAAATTTTAACATAGATCCGTCCATCAACCAGCTAAGGAAAACCCGTTTCAGCAGAGATGGATTGATCGGTTTATTAAAAAAGTATGATCTTGTGGTGACCTAATCTTATCCTATGTCCGAAAGAAAATGCTTGGTTTGCGGTGAAAAACTTGTAGGCCGCATCGACCAAAAATACTGTTCCGACCATTGTAGAAACGACTACAACAACCGATTGAACCGAGATAGTAAGAACTTAGTACGCAACATCAACAATAAACTTCGCAAAAACTACAGGATATTGGATAGTTTTCCACTTCGCGACGGCAAAACTAAGACCACTAAAATGCGGTTGCTGGACAAAGGTTTTGATTTTGAATATATCACCAACCTTTACACTACCAAAAAGGGAAGTACCTACTACTTTGTATATGATTTAGGGTACTTGCCACTTGATAATGATTATTACATGATCGTGAAAAGAGAGTAAACCCCTGTTATTTCCAACTATGGGAAGTTAGTTTAAGCGCTGCCACTACAATATCCTTTCGGCTGATCTGCCCCACAAGGATATCGTTCTTCATTACGGGTAATCTACGCCTGTTGTGCCTGTCAAAAACACCTGCTGCGTCAAAAATGGACATGTCGTGCGGAATGGTCTCCACATTTTTGGTCATAAAACGCTCAACGCTCTTATCCAAAATAGGCTGATTAAAGTATCTACTCTCCGAAATTTGCTTCATACAATCCGCCTCGGAAATAATGCCTACCAAAAAACCATTGTTATCCACAACCGGGCCACCGGAAATATGGTGTTTGGCAAAAGTCTCCATCACTTCCAAAATGGACTGGTCTGGAGAAAAGGTAATCAATTTTTTGGTCATGTAATCCTCCACCAAAATTGGGGCATTGTACTTTTTCTTGTTCTCCTCCTTGCTTCGAACGCCTTGAAAGCTTTTGATTGCCATATGGTTAGATTTTAAAGTTAAATAATAAATATAGACTTTTTTAGCGAATAACCTAATTTTACATATCAAAATGTAAGAACCTTTCATAATTTCATACATTTAAGATTTAACAACACTAAGCCATGAAATTTTCCAGAACCCTTGCTCTAATTCTACTAATTTTTGCCGTGTATTGGAGTTTTAAATCCTTAATGCCTTCCTATAAACCCAATAAGGAGGTCTCTTTACAATTCTTTTCTACGGATAGGGCCTTGACCCATGTAGAGCAGCTATCCAAAGAACCCCATGCTGTTGGTTTTCCAGGACATAAAAGAGCCAAAAGCTACATTATTTCCGAATTGAAAAAAATGGGCTTGGAGACCATTACGCAAGAAGGCTATACCGCAGGTGATTGGGGCAACTTGAGCAGGGCTACCAATATTTTGGCCAGAATCGAAGGGAGTGAAAATGGAAAAGCATTGCTTTTATTATCGCATTACGATAGCAGTCCACATTCTTCCTACGGAGCTAGTGATGCCGGTAGTGGTGTCGCTACGATTTTGGAAGGTATCCGGGCATTTTTGAACGAAAATAAGGTTCCCAAGAACGATATCATCATATTAATAACCGATGCCGAGGAGCTTGGGCTTAATGGAGCCGACCTTTTTGTAAACAAGCACCCTTGGGCCAAAGATGTGGGACTCGCCCTAAATTTTGAAGCCCGGGGCAGTGGCGGTCCGAGCTACATGCTTATTGAAACCAACAGGGGCAACGGTTCTTTAATAAAAGAGTTTAAAAAAGCCAATCCCAAGTATCCCGTGGCAAATTCGCTGGCCTATAGCATTTACAAGATGCTCCCTAACGATACGGACCTCACCGTTTTTAGGGAAGATGGCGATATCGAAGGTTTCAACTTTGCGTTTATTGATGACCATTTTGATTATCATACCGCTTTGGACAATTACGAAAGATTGGACAGGAATACCTTGGCACACCAAGGCAGTTATTTAATGCCCCTGCTCACCTATTTTAGTGATGCCGATCTGAACAACCTAAAAAGTTTGAACGATGAAGTTTACTATAACCTCCCGTTCTACAACATGGTCTCCTATCCTTTTGAATGGATTTGGCCCATGTTCGGTGTTGCAGTCCTCGCATTTGTCCTATTACTTTTTTCTGGGTTCAAAAAGAAAAAGCTCAATACCAAGGATATTTTTAAAGGGTTTGTACCTGTACTGATCACTTTAATCGTCAACGGACTGGTAGGTTATTTTTGTTGGTCTATAATTACTTGGTGGTATCCAAGTTTTAAGGACATGCTGCATGGATTTACCTATAATGGCCATACCTACATTGCCGTTTATGTCATGTTTTCCCTGTTCGTGTGCTTTTATACCTATCATAAATTCCGAAAAACAAGTACGCCCAATTTATTGGTGGCACCCCTATTTATTTGGTTGCTCATCTGCGGATTGGTAGCCCAATATTTAAAAGGTGCCAGCTTTTTTATTGTTCCCCTGTTCGGATTGTTGGCAGGACTTCTTGTGACCATCCATCAAGAAAAACCCAATCCGTTCCTAATGGTGTTTTTGGCATTGCCCGCAGTGCTCATTTATTCGCCATTCATCAAAATGTTCCCTGTTGGCCTTGGTTTAAAAATGATGGTTGCCACAACCCTTTTTACAACACTTCTATTTTTCTTGGTACTTCCATTTTTTGGTCAATTAAAGAGCAAAGGAAGGTTGGCATATTTATTTTTGTTCCTCTTCTTCGCTTTTGGCATTTCCAGCCATATTCAATCCGATTTTAACGAGGAAAGACCAAAACCAAGCAGTCTGTTGTACGTTTACAATGCAGATACCGATTCCACGCTTTGGGCCACTTACGATAACGTATTGATTGATTGGAACGGCCAGTTTTTGGGTGATGATAAAAGAAAGCCCAACACAGAGACTATTTCCAGTAAGTACCGTACAAATTTGAACTATGTGGCCGACGCTCCCAAAAAAGATATTCCACTGCCATACATTGATACTGTAATGGATACCATCATCGGAGAAAACAGGGTTATTGAACTCTGTGTCACCCCAAAAAGAAATGTAAATCGTCTTGAGGTATTTACAAATCCAATTGGCATAACGTCTGCCAAAGTGAACCGGATTGCCTTATCCTCCTATTTTTTGGAACATAGAAAGAGTAGATTGATCACCCACTATATTACCAACAACGATTTCACGGAATTGCAACTGGAATTCCCCAAAGATTCCATTTTGGAGCTCACTTTGTATGAAGCTTCCAATGATCTTTTAGCTCATCCTGATTTTAGCATCCCGGAGCGGCCAAAAAGCAGTATTCCCATGCCCTTTGTACTAAATGATGCTATATTGACCATAAAAACCTTGCGATTTGACTAAAAAGATAGGAATAATGGGTTGTGGATGGCTTGGGTTGCCCTTGGCCAAACATCTCATTGAAAAAGGGTACACCATTCACGGAACCACTACATCTTCCAGTAAATTAAAAGTTTTACAAGATGAGGGAATAACTCCTTTTTCAGTACGTTTATCCGAAACAGGTATCGATGGAGACATCGAAGGATTTCTTTCCGACATCAAAACCTTGATCATCAATGTGCCACCCAAACTACGGGGCAAGCATACCGAAAGCTTTGTGGAAAAGATGAAATTCCTGATGGCAGAAATCAAAAAAAGTGAAGTTTCTCATATCCTATTTGTGAGCAGTACCGCGGTTTACGGCAATGCGGAAGGAGAGATTACAGAAGCATCCCCCACCCAACCTGCCACCAAATCGGGCAAACAACTTTTGGAGAGCGAAAACCTATTGGCAAATGAAGAGCGGTTCAAAACTACCATCATAAGGTTTGGGGGGTTGATTGGCCCCGACCGACACCCTGTAACAATGCTTTCGGACAGAGAAAATCTTACCAATGGCAATCATCCCATCAACCTAATTCATCTCAACGATTGCATACACATGATGTTTACCATTATGGAACAAGGATATTGGGGCGAAGTATTCAACGGCGTATACCCGCATCATCCCAAAAAACAAGTGTATTATTTCGAAGAAGCCCAAAAAAGAGGTTTGCCCGCTCCATCGTACAAAACAGAATCGATCAAAAAAGAAGGCAAAATGGTTTTGAGCAAGAATTTTTTGGATAAGGGCCATCTTTTTACCACCTCCATCATTTCCTAAAAGGGCTCTAAAAACCCCTGCAATTACTTATCGAATTCTTAACAGGCTGGTTAGGAATATTTTGTTAGATTTGGCGCACTAAATTAAAGATCAATGAAACATCCATAACGGAAATTTAGTCACTAGTGGAATGATTATATGGGTGTTACATGTGACCATTGGAAAACAACAAAAATAAACACATGAAAAAGACTGTACTCTTATTGCTCCTATTGGTGGGGTTTAGCGGTATTTCCCAAACCAACAATGCGCTTGTAGAACATTACAAGGCTTATTACAAAGAAATGCGTTTGCAGGGTGACGTAAACGGTGTTATCGGTGCTTTGACGCACCTAAACGTATTGTCCCCGTCCAAAGAGCGAAGAGACACTTTGGCTTTTGTTTATATGAACAACGGTCAGCACATGCAGGCCCTAAACACCATAGGTGTGGAGAAAAATGCAGATGACTCCGACCTTGCCGTACAAATCAAGGCCTTTTCCTTAAAGTCTTTGAATCAGCCCAAAAGGGCATTGGAACATTTTGAGGAGCTGAATTCACGAAATCCTTCTCCTTACTTGGCGTATGAAATGGCCGACCTTAAAATTCAAACAGGGGATATAAGTGGAGCGACCACCAACATTGAATATGGTATTGCCAATGCCACCGATGAAATGAAATATGCCTTTTATGAGCGGCAACAACCTTATGAGGTTCCCTTAAAAGCTGCATTTTATCATTTAAAAGGTTTGGCTGACTTTAACAAAGACAGGGAAAACATTGATGTCGCCATCGCTTCCATCGACGAGGCCCTTAAAATTGCACCTAACTTTAACTTAGCAAGTTTGAGCAAGCAGGCTTTGGAATCGAGAAAAAAAGAAGCTACAGAAGGAGCTAAGAACTAGACTATTGCTTCTTCTTTAGTTCTTTAAGCAGTTCGTTATCCCTTTTTTCTTTGATTTGGATGAGTTCGTCCACATTTTCATTGGGCACTGCAATCGACAATACATAATGGGCAATTTTCCATTGCCCATTTACTTTTTTCAACACTCCGGAACCGCGACATATCTTCATTTGGGTGTCCAACAGTTCATCGAACCAAGCAAAATTCTTTGATTCGTCCAGGTATATATTGCGTTGGACCGCAGTAAAACTCCATGCCTTTCCTTGGTCAAAATAAGGTTTGGAAAAAGCCCTAAATTCCGTGTTCTGCCAATTTTCCATGGCATCGGTT
The DNA here is from genome assembly GCF_010468565.1 of Allomuricauda sp. TY007. Classification (GTDB taxonomy): domain Bacteria; phylum Bacteroidota; class Bacteroidia; order Flavobacteriales; family Flavobacteriaceae; genus Flagellimonas. The sequence continues at coordinate 42,401 of NZ_WUEG01000014.1, read as the reverse complement.
CCCAAAAAAACACCGTCTTTGGTCATTTTGCCAAAATAGGCATCAAAATCTGCGTTGGATGCGGCCAAATGCCAACTATCCAACACCTCGTTCACCTTTTTCTTTTCCGCATTCTGGGCAAGGATGGTCATGGAAACCAGTAACAGTCCCATTGTTAAAATTTTATGCTTCATCCAAAATCAATTTTTTGTCCAACTGACTGTTCATGATCACATTCAACTGTTTGCGTATGGAGTTGTACGCTTCCAATACTTTTACAGTTGGCTCCGTGGTTGGTTGATTTTCGAGAATACTTGCCTTTGTTTTGTATAAAAAAGTACGCAGTACCCTTTGCCTACTCTTCACTTGAAAGGTATCGAACAGTTCCGGGTATTTTCCATCGGCCATTTTTTTCTCCTTTTCGATAAGGTCGTCAATGGCCAGGGACAAATCTTCGTTGTTTGTGGCTTTATACAGCACATCCATACTTGCATTCAAATCCTTGAACTGCTGCCATTCTTCAACAATTGCTGTTGCATCGGGGTTTATACTGACTTTCTCGGGCATTTTCCGATAATTGAACTCCAATTCCTGGTTTTCAACTTCAGCTATGGCTTTTTCAGTTTTTTTACATGCTCCCAAAACTGAGAATAGGATAAGTATGCCTAACAATTTTCGCATAAGCGAATGTACAAATTTTAATAAAGGGTATCTTTGCCGTGAAACTAAATTAACTTTGATTTTAATGCACAAACCCATTTTAATAATCGGCGCATGTGGCCAAATAGGAACCGAACTGACCTTTGAACTCCGAAACAAATACGGAGCTGAAAATGTGATTGCCAGCGATATTAGGGAAGGTAGCAACGCATTGATGCAGTCCGGCCCTTTTGAACTTCTGGATGCTACCAACTATGCCGCGATCGAGGATGTGGTGATGCATTACGAAATTGACGAGGTTTATTTAATGGCGGCCATGCTGAGCGCTACCGCGGAGAAATTTCCGATGCGTGCGTGGAACCTTAACATGAACTCGCTCTTTAATGTGCTCAACTTGGCCAAGGAAAAGAAAATATCCAAGGTGTTCTGGCCTTCGAGCATCGCAGTATTTGGCCCCAATACACCCAAAAAAGATACGCCACAGAGCACTATAATGGAGCCTAGCACGGTTTATGGCATCAGCAAACAGTCCGGTGAGAGATGGTGCGAGTACTACCACAAAAAATATGGGGTCGATGTTAGGAGTGTTCGCTACCCAGGATTGATAAGCTGGAAAACCATGCCAGGTGGAGGCACTACGGACTATGCCGTGGAAATTTACCACGAAGCCCTTAACAAAGGAACATACGAGTGTTTTTTGAACGGAGATACCGAACTACCGATGATGTACATGGACGATGCCATAAGGGCCACCATAAGTTTAATGGATAGTCCTACGGAAAAAATTAAGGTGCGATCGTCCTATAATTTAGGGGGAATGAGTTTTACGCCAAAGGATATGGCAAAAAGTATTGAAAAGCATATTCCTGGTTTTAAAGTAAGTTATGTGCCCGATTTTAGGCAAGAAATTGCCGATTCTTGGCCAAGCAGCATTGATGATGCTGCCGCAAGAGAGCAATGGGGCTGGGAACCACGGTTCAATTTGGACCAGACCACCAATGAAATGCTTAAAAATCTAAAAGAATAAGAGGTTATTCCTCTTCGGAATCTGAAAAGTCCTCATCGCCCTCAGGGATTTTTTCAAAATCCTCCGAATCATAATCTTCGCTATCATCTTCGTCAAAATCGGCCATGGTCCGCTCCAATTTGGAACTGATCTTTACAAGGTATTTGGTATCCTGAGTGGATACTTCTACGGCTTCTATGGATTCCCCCTTTAAGTTCTTGAAGTTGATTACATCATCGTCTCCATATCCGTCGGGGTATTTTTCCACCAAAAGCTTAAGCACCTCCGAGGTCAATTTTTTATAGTCTACAATTACGCGTTTGAGGTTATCCATGATGCTGTGGTTACTTCTTGTCCTAAGTTAGAACAAATGTGATTGCATTGAAAAATTATAAAAAAAATCTTGGGTTGTCAAAATTGAAATGATTTTATCGACCAAATATGGTGTAAACCTGAAGGTAGGATTAAAAAAGGGTTTAGGAGGGAGTACGTAAAAAGATTACATTAAGGCAATAATCATTGAACCTTGAACTTTGTCACCGCTTTTACAGGCTGCATTCTAGCTGTAAATCCTTCTATTACAATCTCAAATTCCCCTTCGAGGTCAGATGTATAAAATTCCAAAGTAGTTGTAGGTTCCCCTAGCTCCAAATTAGGCTCCCACAACAATTGCTGCCTAAAATCTGGAATTGTCCCAAAGGTTTTGTTCCCATAATTTTGTTTGAAATACTTTTTTTGAGGTTTGGGCCTTAGCAAGGAAATCTCATTTAAATATGTTTTCTGATAATTCTCTGCAAAATCAGAATCAAATGTTTTTACATCAAAAACTCCTTGAAAAATTTGGCCTCCCACAACATATTGGTTTCTGGCCAATCTTATGGTCTCTACCTTTTTTATATCATAGTCTATTAAATCCTTATGGTTTTGGAGCAGAATTCCATCAACAATTATTAACGGATTGTACCCCACATCCATATTGGTGGCCTCAAAATCCCTGACAAAAATGTTCTCCTCTCCCTCATTATTTGAAGCGATCCAGGCATTATCCACTATCTCCACCAAAGTTTCCCTAAAAGTGGGGAAGCGTGTATACTCATCTAAATTGTACTCTATAAAATCATTGCCGTAGATGGGTATAAAATTATTATTCAACTTTACGGTATCGGGTTTGCTGTTGAAATATGCGTTTTCTATTTGATTATGGGTACTTCGTTCCTCAATCAATTTTTTCATAACCTTATTTAAAACAAAACGTTTTGATGGTCTTTTACTCAAATTTAATTCGGGAACCGGGGCAACCTCAACCGAGTATTGATCCTTATCAACACCCCATACCTGAAAAATTGATTCTGTATCCAAGTTTTCCGAATGTAACGAAAACCTAAACTTACCTTCTGAATCGGTAGTGACCATTTTAAACGAATATTGGTTTCCTGGTAAGGAAAAAACCACCTTTTTGTTCATTGTTTGCAAGTCACTGTTACTGGATAGGTGACCTGCAACCATTTCTCCCCTTAAATCGGGTAAATAATCATTGCTTGCCTCGTCCAAATCCACGGATCTATACTTCTTAGTGTAATCTACTGGCGAGATTCTGTCACCATAAGTAAGTTCCTTGGATAGTTTCCGTACTGATATTGAGTAAATTCCGTATTTATTTGATTTGGATTCAACCTCTAACCTCACTTTTTCTCTTTTCCCATATTGTGATTTATCCAAGGTCAACCCCAAATCCTTTCTCAAGGTTTTTCTAGCTTCCTTGTTCAAATTCCTTAGGCCATCATCCAATGAGTCTTTGCCTTTCGATTCCCAAAACACTTTTTGATCGTTGGTATAGGGGTTCAAAACAACAACATCATCTGCAAAAAAGGTGTCGCTTGGCCAGTTTTTCATATAGGTTGTGTAGGCCACAAAGGTGTAATGACCAGAATCCAAATTGGTCGGCACAAAAATGTCGCCCTGTCCCATTCCCTCGACCAGTTTTACCTTTTGAATTATTTTGCGCTCGCCTTCCCCGTCCAAAAGTTCTACATAGGCAATCTTGCTTGTTTTTGAAAGGGATTGATCCTTTTTGCTGAGCGCATACAACTTAAAATGAAGATACTCGCCCGTGAACAGAAGGTTGGTATTATAATGGACATAGACGCCCTCCGTACCAATATCTTTGATCAAATTAGAATATATGGAATTAGACACATTGGACTGGCCCGCAGCAACCGCAACGAGAAAAAAGGTCATTATTTGTAACACATACTTTTTTAGCATTGTCATATACAATTATTGTTCTACCCAAAAATCCGGTACTTCGTTGGAGCCAAATAAGGTGCAGTCCACACATCTAGCAGGAGCAACTTGATAGACGAAGGGCGGGTCTTCCCCAATATATTTGTATTGACCACTCTGAACCCGTTGAAAAAGTTCGGGGTCGGAAAGTGAGCTGTAACGATCGAACTCACAATCATCCAAAAATGGGATATCGTTCCCAAAAATTTCTTGGAAACTGAAAAAGAACCGGTTTGTGGTAAAGGAGACCGCTTCAAAGAGACCTACCACTTTAACACTATCATCGCTCACATGCCTAACGTTCCCAACTATAAGACCGGGTTGGGGTTGAGAAAACAGATTATCACTACTGGAAAAGCTCTTCAAGGTTTGATAAAACTCATGAGAGACACTGGTTTGGGCATATTGCTTCACTAAAATACTATATCTATGGGCTATTCTCCTATCCCTTCGCTCTATAAACCGAACAGGGAAATCTTCGACTTTGTCCTCCGAAAGGTTATTGGTTTCAGCAATCAGTATATTATTTGATGTTTCCGTTACGTAGCAAACCCTTTCCTCTTTTTCCTTGTAAACGATTTCGAGAAGCGGCGGTGACTCGGAAACAATCCTAAAGCCCTGCAAAGGTTTATAAAAAGATTCCCATCTATAGGTTTCTTCGTATTCATATCTAAAATATCCTTCATTGTCGCCAGTAGATGTTCCATCCACATAAATTTCGACCCCATCTTCTCCATCCTCGTTCAAAACCCTCTTGGCGGTTATCTCATCTATTGTTGTTGGGGCCGTTAATTGTACTTGGGGCGAAGCAAACGTTTCACCCTTTTCATCCGTGACCTTTAATTGATAATCTATCCCAGACTCTGCCGCAAACGCAACAGTGGATCGGTATACTCCAGGCGATGCTTCCTCAAATTGAATTGAACTGGCATTATTTAACAGAATCTCCACCGTTGCCCCGGAAACCTGCACTTCGTCATCGCCTTCTTCGTAGCTTCTGGTAATAAAAATTTCGTGCTGTTTGGTCTCTGTGGTAATACTGGCATTGATTATAAGTATATCTTCAAAGTCCGTTGTCTCTACTTCAAAAGGCTCAGTGCAGGCGCCAATGGCCAGTAAGACTCCTGTGACTAACAAAAAGATAAAACGATTTCTTGTTGGCATACTGAGCGGTTTCAAAATTTAAAATTATAGGTTATGGAAGGAACCGGTATCGAAAAAATAGAACTCTTGTAAGCCTCAACATTTCCATTCTCTGTAACATAAAAAACCGAGTAAGGGTTGTTCCTGCCCAAAACATTGTATACAGAAATGGTCCAAAAGCTATGCCCAACCTTATTGAGCTTATGGTTCCCCTCTATATTAAAACCAAGATCCAACCTATAAAAATCAGGGATTCGGTAGCTATTTCTATCACTATAAACAGCATATTCGGCATCATTAAAAGTGAAATTGCCAACGGGAACGGTAACAGGCCTACCGGTTTGATACACAAAATTGGCCGACAGACTGAATCTTTTGGTAAACTTGTAATTGGCTACCATACTCAAATCGTGAGGTTTATCAAAATTCGAGGAAAAAAACTCTCCATTGTTCACTCTTTCCTCTTCGAATTCACTGTCCAACTTTAAAAAGGAGCGTGAATAGGTATACCCCAGCCAACCGTTTAATTTACCCCTGTTTTTTCTTAACAAGAATTCTACCCCATAAGATTTCCCTTCTCCTTGCAACACTTCGGTCTCCACATTCTCGTTCATCAATAACTGTGCTCCCGTTTTAAAATCCAATACCTTGTCGCTTGTTTTATAAAACCCTTCCAAACTTATTTCGTAGGCATTGGCATCCAAATTTTTAAACACTCCAAAGGAATATTGATGTCCTGTTTGGGGTTCAATGTTCAAATCGGAGAGTTTCCACGTGTCAATTGGCGAAATTGTAGTGTTATTGGTGAGTATGTGAACGTATTGAATGGACCTGTTGTATCCTGCCTTTAAAGATAGGCTGGGGGTAATAAGGTATCGTGCTCCTGCTCTTATCTCCGGGCCACCGTAGGTCTCTATCACTTCATTGTTGCCATATTGTATCGTGTCCCGAACAGTACCTTGGTTCTTCGGAGCCCCCTCTTCGTACTCGTACTGGGTTTGTTCTCCCAAAGCCATGAACGTGGAATACCTTAACCCTAAATCAACGGCAAACTTTTTGGTTATGCTATAATTTGCCGATATATATGCCGCTGATTCCAAAGCCCTCTCCTTTTCCAAGGAATTGTATTCCACCGAAGACTCTTCGTTTAAAGGTTCCAAAGTTCCAGGTGCTACCGAATATAACTTTCCTTCTACACCGTAGTTAAATTTGAGGTCGGTACTGTGCAAGTAATCCAAGTTTATCCTCGCTTCTGTTTCGTTGATTTTATAACCTAAATCAAAATCATTGTTGGCCCCTCTTTCATATTCTATATTAAAGGTGTAACCGCTATTGGCAATCTGAACCTCGGATAAGTGCTTATCGTTGAACTTGTGCTGCCATCTTAGTGACACCAAGCTGTTATCATAAATGTAAAGGGAATCAGAGGAAATACTAAAATTGTCCTTGCTGTAGTATGCCGTAGCCTTTATTTTGTTGTTCTCGTTCACCTGATGGGTATAATTGGCCACTCCATCATAAAATGTTGCACGACTTTTACTCAAAGATTCTTCTTTCATAGATCGCAAGATCCAGTTGGCATAAGCTCCCCTGGCACCAAACATAAACGAGGATTTTCCCTTTACCACCGGGGTTTCCAAAACCAAATTGCCCGTTACAGGGCCCAATGAGGCTTCACCCTTAAACTCGGAATTGTCGCCATCTTTTGTTTTAATATCGAAAACTGAAGATAAACGACCTCCAAATTTTGCTGGAATGTTTCCCTTATACACCTCCAATTGCCCAATTGAAAAAGGATTAATGGCTGAAAATATTCCAAAGAAGTGCTGTGGGTTGTACATGGTGGCACCATCAAACAACACCAAATTTTGGTCTGCCTTTCCTCCCCTAACATTAAATCCTGTTGCCCCTTCACCGGCCGATGATATTCCTGGCAATGCCGTTGCAACTTTTAGGACATCCCTTTCACCAAGGACCAAAGGAATGGTTTTGCTTTCTTCACTATCAATCTCTTCTGTTCCGCTTACGGTTTCTTCAATATTTTTGTAAATATCTCCCTCCACTACCACTTCATCCAACTGCTCAAGACTTTCATTAAACTCCAAGTCCAAAATGCCATCATTAAAAATGATGATTTCCTTTTCGGCTCTCTCTATGCCCAGTGCCCTAAACTTTAAAATATTGGAGCCTATTGGTAATTCAATACGATAAAACCCCTCAAAACTGGTTATGGCAAGCAATCGGTCATCATTGGTTGAAATGGCCATATCTGGAATTGGGTCTCCAGACTCAAAGTTTGTGATATAGCCGCTAAGCGTGTACGTTTCCTTTGATTGAGCACCAATTTCTCGGCCCACCCTAATGGTTTCAACATTTTTGGAGACGCTTTCATCTCCTTTTGCATAAAATATTGGGGTCACTTTTCTGGAAGCTGACACGGTCTGGACTTTCGCTGAATCTTTTCCAAAAAATCCTTCGGGAAGGTTACTGTAAATATTGTTATTGTTGGTAAGGATTATTTTATTGGGTGGATACAGAAAATAATTCACCGTTGTGCCTTCCAATAGGTCTGCAATAATATCTTCTATATTTTTATTGGTATATTTTTTTTGAATGAAACTGTCTGTAAACCAATTTTGCAGATAATAAATTTGATATTCTGTGTCCGAATTAATTTTTTGCAGAGCTTCTAAACGGGAAACATTCTCAAAAGTGAAAGATAGTTCCTTTTCGTTGAATTGGGAATATGATATCTTGAAAACCAAGACAAACAGAATCAAGACCAAATAATTTCTCATAATTCTGTTGGGTTTACGAATTTATTGAACAACAGTTTAAAAAAAGTATCCTTGTCAGTTTTAAATGCTATCCTATTTTGCTTAAAGAAACCCCTAAGCTCTTTCTTTTGCCCAACAAAAACATGGCTCCATTGGTTTTTTGTGTTTGCTTCAAAGAGTTCTCCCCTATACAACAAAATGTAATCTATGCTTTCTTCATATTCAGTGACCACTTGACTTTCCTGTCTTGATTGTACGCTCTTCTTTCTATACTTTTTTAGCAACAAATCTCCCTCTTCGCTTTCCAAAACCTCCAAATATCCATATTGTTGGCCGTCCCTAAAAGTGGATGGCAAGCGTATAAAACGGTGCCCATTGATTGTAAACTCTTTAACCTTGTTTTTTATAAGTCGGACCAATAGCCCGGTCGGGTTAAATTTTGGGGTAATCAAAAGCTCATCCAAATGAACATTGTATTTGAGATTTTGCTCAAAATAGGGCTGTCCATCAAAGACGATGTCCCCTTTTAAAAAATTATTTTCTAAAAAATATGCATGTGTATCGGAAGCACCTGTAAACCTTTCCTTGAATATAGGGCCATTGTACAATGCCATGTTTTGCTCCCCAACAATAGAGTCGAACGTTGAGTAAACTTTTGGTGCTGTTATTTTATTTGTTTGGCCTTGTGCCCACAAAGTGGAGAAAAAGATAAGTATAAAAACCACCAACTGAATAGGAGTATACCTCTTGGAAATGCTAAAATTATGCCCCTTGTTGTTATTTTTTATCAATCTGGATAATGCTATTTAAATGGCAAATATAAGGTTTTAGTTATTTATCTGAATCCTACAAAATTCATGCATAAAAAATGTCGGATTAGTATCTACGAATCATTGTTTTCAACGTTTATATTGGATAGCTTTGATAAGCATTCGCCATCAATGGTAAAGGCATAACCTGCACATCCAAACAAAGAGAACCATATCGGATTTGTGTCTAAAAGGGTTCCCAATCGACTAGAAGATAGTATTAAAAAAGGGTAAAGTTTCAAATATACCAACCTATTCTTCTTTTTTGTGTATCTTCCTAGGTATAACAAAAACCAACCCCCATGGTTACATTTGGCGCACTCTTACTATTGGGAACAGTTTGAGAACTATTAATTTATACTCGAATATGAAAGAAGAAATTCAAACATATAACGATAACCAATTACTCCCTGAAAAAGAAATCTGCGACTTACTGGCAACAACAATAAACAACGAACTTACCGAAGCGGAAAATAAAATCTGGCACTCCCACCCTGTTTGGTTTTTGGACGGTAATCCAATTGTTGGGTACAGCAAACAAAAAAAAGGAATAAGACTCATGTTTTGGAGCGGTGCGGATTTTAACGAAGCGTATTTAAATGTGAAAGGAAAGAAATTTAAAGATGCTTCTATTTTTTATACCAGTGTTCTTGAAGTTGAAACTGCGGATTTGACACGATGGTTAAAAAAATCACGAGAAATACAATGGGACTATAAAAACATTGTAAAAAGAAAAGGGCGTTTAGAAAAACTCTGATAAAATGAAAACTACTCCCGAACACGATAAACGAATGGCGAATATGACCTTTGCATCGGTATATCCGCATTATGTTACAAAAATTGAGAAAAAGGGTCGGACAAAAGAAGAATTACATCAAGTTATAACATGGCTAACAGGTTTTGACAACAAAAAAATAAAAAACCTTATTGACCAACGAGCAACGTTTGAAACCTTTTTTAAAGAAGCCACATTGAACCCGAACGTTAACCTGATAACAGGAGTGATCTGCGGGTACAGGGTTGAAGAAATTGAAAACCCGTTGACCCAACAAGTCCGGTATCTCGACAAATTGGTGGATGAGCTGGCTAGAGGTAAAAAAATGGAAAAGATTCTAAGGAATGGCTGAGCTATTCCACGGTCGATGCAAAATTGACCGATAATGGTGGATTTTGATGTATTTTTAATTGAATTCGGACAGAAATTTATTGATTGGACATTAATCTGGCAGGTTGAAAACACCAGAATATTATATAGTATGTTCAATTAGCACAAGACTCTCTTCTCATGGTCCATGTAACGCACCTCTATGTTGGAATCGAGCCCAAGGACCTATACTTTTATACCTGGAGTCATCTGCCCCATTAACATGCTAGTGTTAGGAGTTATGAAAGTCAAAAAGTAGCCCCGGCAAAAATCGAACTTTCCTCTCGGACCCCCAGTTTTATTGGGGTTTCCACTTTTTGATTTCAAAATGTTGACAATTTGTGAACTTTTGTGAACGATTTGTCTTTTCGTCTTTTAAAATATATACAAACTGCCTTAAATAAGTGATTTGTTTATGAGGGAGTACAGTTTTATTTGAACTTTAGTTAAATTTAAAAGCCCATCCCATGAATGGTATTTTTTTGTGGTTTTACCATACTCTGCAAACCTTTTTTAAGAGCTTTCCATCAACACAGATTTTTATTTAAATCTATTACTCCATTCCTATGGATATCCAATAGATAATATCCGATTTATATTTATTTACTCGATATTAACTGGATTAACCCTTTGATAATAGTATTAAACTTAGATTAATCAAATCTTATCGACTGTAAAGATATATTTGATTTTTTCGATGTGGACACATATGCTTTTTAGCTAAAAGATGTCCTGAATAGGCTTAAAACCGGGGAGATTCAATCGGTTTTCGACCCTATAACCCCCAAGTGCTTACCATAAACATTCCATAGTGTACACACAAGAAGTGTACATCGCGATGATGACTATAAAATGAGAAGCATAACCAATGACCAATACTAATTTGAAAAACAACTGAAGATGTCCTATATACCACTTGAAGAACATTTGCCCGGGATTACCGGACTGCTCGAATACAGTAGGGAAACCGCTGAACCGATCCGTGAACTCACCCAGATCTTGATGCGGGGACCCTCCACCTTATCCGAAGGGGAACGGGAACTGATCGCCACGGTGGTCTCATCAGGGAACGGGTGCGTGTTCTGCACCACGGCACATACCGCCGCGACCAACACCTATTATGATGACCCATCCCTATGTGAGATGGCCAAAAAGGATATTGACTCCACCCCCCTAGATGAGAAAATGAAGGCCCTTCTACATGTGGCCCGGTTGACAGGGATGGGAGGAAAACAGGTCAGTACGGAGGCCATTGACCGCGCCAAGAAACACGGGGCAACAGATCTTGAAATCCATGACACGGTCCTGATCGCCGCCCTGTTCTGCCTCTACAACAGGTATGTGGACGGCTTGGCCACCCATTTGCCCAAAGATGCCTCTTATTATCAGGAATTGGCTGACCGCCTGAACAAAAATGGGTATGTGAGGATTCCCGAGGCCTATGAACAATTGAAACAAAAGAAGACCAAACCAAATTCCTAACAACCAAAATCCATGAAAAACAAGATCAATACGTTATTGTTGCTTCTGATTCCTTTCCTTGCCTTTACCCAGTCCAACACGGTTTCAGGGACCGTTTTGGATGCAATGACCAATGAACCCATGTCAGGGGCCAGTGTCACGATTTCTGGAAAAACGATTGGTACCACCACCGATGGGAACGGATATTTTAAACTGAACATAACCCAGGGGTATCCGGTGGCCATAACCATCTCCTTTATCGGGTATGAGACCCAAGAAGTGCTTGTGGAAAGCGCTGATCCGGTGTCCATCAACCTCGATATCAAGAATGAACTGTTGGAGGGATTGGTCATATCCGCTTCACGTATCCCGGAAAACATCTTTCAATCCCCAGTGAGCATTGAAAAGATGGGTACCGTCGATATCAGGGAAACACCTTCACTGGATTTTTATGACGGGTTGCAGAACCTCAAGGGCCTGGACATGGTGACTAGTAGCCTTACCTATAAAGAGATCAATACCAGGGGGTTCAACGATACTGGAAATGCACGCTTTCTGCAATTGGTGGACGGGGTGGACAACCAGACCCCGGGCCTGACCTTTGCAGTGGGCAATATGTTTGGGTCCAGTGACCTCGATCTGGAAAGTGTGGAACTGATCCCAGGGTCGGCCTCCGCCCTTTATGGACCAGTGGCCTTCAACGGTGTGCTCTCCATGCATACCAAGGATCCCTTTAAATACCAAGGCCTCAGTGTGAACACCCGCTTTGGTTTAAATCATTTTGGGGAGGAATACAGTAATCCCAAACCGCTATACGATTTGTCCATCCGATTTGCCAAGGCCATCAATGACCGTTTTGCCTACAAATTCAATGTTTCCTACTTTACGGGACTTGACTGGTTTGCAACCAATTATACGGATGTGGACGATGGCACTCCCCCGGAGCAGCGTGGAGCCAATAATCCCGCCAGGGATGCCCTGAACATCTATGGGGACGACGAGACAAGGGACCTGAGCGGAATTGGAAGAGTGTCCCGTACAGGCTATGAGGAACGCTTCCTGATGGATTATGATGTATATAGTCTGAAACTGAACGGGGCCCTGCACTACCGTGTGGGCAACAATGCCGAGCTGATCTATCAGTACAATTTCAACCAGGGTAGAGCGGCCTATACGGGAAGTAACCGCTTCCAACTGGACAATTTTCAGTTCGAACAGCACCGATTGGAACTCAAGGGAGCTGATTATTTTGTCCGTGCCTATGCCAGTATCGAAGATTCCAAGGATTCCTATAACGGAAAGGGATTGGGGCAATTGATCAACAAAACCTGGGTGCAGGACCTCAATGGCAATGTGGTGAGCCCGGATCAGGCCGATGATGTTTGGTACCAACGGTATTCCGAGGCCTATAACGGCAACATTACAGGGGTGACAGCGGGCAGCCATGATGCCGCCCGGGCATTTGCCGATCAAGGCCGATTTCTGCCGGGATCGGACGAATTCAACCGGGAAAAGGAACGGTATATCGGCATACAAGGGTTGAGTGGGGCAGGCATCCTAAGCCAAAGTAAACTGTACCATATTGAAGGTCAGTACGACTTAAGTAACCATACCAAGGTAATCGATGTTCTGGTGGGCGGTAATTTCAGGTACTATGATATGTTTACCAATGGTACGTTGTTCGACGATGCGGACAGTCCCATCCTCATTAGGGAAGGCGGGGCTTTTGTACAAGCTTCAAAAGAATTGTTCGAGGACAAACTGAAACTGACCAGTTCCCTGCGGTATGACAAGAACCAAAACTTTAAGGGCAGGTTGACGCCCAGGGCCTCCGCAGTATATAACATTGCCGGGAAGCATTATCTCCGGTCCTCCTACCAAACAGGATTTCGGAACCCGACACCCGGGGACCAGTATATCAGGCTTAATGCCGGGCCCATTACCATTCTGGGCGGGGTGCCCGATAACAGTGATGACCTGACGGTATATCAAAATTCCTTTACGACCGCCTCCTTGGGCCCCTTCTTTGGAAGGTTCAACGAACTGGTGAACAGTGGCACCCCTTTTGGGGATGCCGTGGCAGAGGCCAAGGACCTCTTGGTAAAGTCCGATGTGGGCTATATCAAACCGGAGCGGGTACAGACCTTTGAAATTGGCTATAAAGGGTTGATCGGGGGAGATCTCATGATCGATGCCAACTACTATTTCAGCAGCTATAACGATTTTATTTTGAACCAAGTGGTCATAGAACCCCAAAGTCCTGTGCTGGCTGGTGGGGAAGTGAACATGGATGCGGCCATAGACCTGCTCAATGGGGACAGTCATCTTTACCAGTTGTACACCAATGCCACCGAAAGGGTGACCACACAAGGGGCCACTCTGGGCATCAATTACAGGCTGCCCGGGGATTTTACGGTCAAGGCCAATGGTACATGGGCGGAGTTCAACCTGCGCAATGCCGATCCCAATGACATCCCTGCCTTCAATACGCCCAAGTTCAGGACCTCCCTCATGTTGGGCAAGGATACCGTGAACAGGAACCTGGGATTCAATGTGGCCTGGCGATGGCAGGATGCCTATGACTGGTACGGCACCTTCAACCAATTGCGTCCCGGCGGGATTTCCGCCTATTCCATGGTGGACGCACAGGTCAGCTATAAAGTGCTGTCCCTAAAATCCATTTTTAAGTTGGGGGCGAGCAACCTGTTGAACAACCAAGTGTACCAAGCCTATGGTTCACCAACGGTGGGGGCCGTATACTATTTGAGCATCACCTTTGACGAATTGTTACGATGATGGGTACTGATTCAAACCGCATGGGAAAACCAAGGATAGGAAAGTTTGCCTGGATCCTGTTCATCTGTTGTTTTATAAGCAATGTATTGGCGGGACAGGTATCCACTTTGATGTCCGTTTACCTGCCCAATGTGCTGGATTCACTTATGCAAGATCGGGCCAGCGATGCCGAGGCGGTAGTACAGATAGAGACTTATATCAATTCCATTTTTTTGCTTGGCTGGACCTTGGGAGGCTTCAGTTGGGGACTCATAAGTGATCATATCGGACGGTTAAGGTCCTTTGCGTTGTCATTGGCCTGTATCGGTCTCTTTACCTGGCTCATCTACTTTGTGCCCAGTTGGGAACTCCTGGTCGCATTTCGATTGTTGGCAGGATTTGGTGTTGGCGGGGTCATGGTGATCTCGGTGACCTACCTTTCCGAAGTATGGCCCAAATCCTCCAGGAACATCGTGATCGGTATCGTGTCCATCGGATTTCCCGTGGGGATCTTCAGCTCCGGGCTCATCAATATCCTGTCCGGTTGGAGGGAAGGCTTCTTGATGGGCATTGTCCCGACACTACTTGCAGTCGTGGCCTTTATCTCCCTAAAGGAATCCCCGTCTTGGGCAAAAGCGGATAGGGGATTCTCATTCCGTGACCGAATACAGCTATTCACCCATCATCGAAAGGAACTCATCCATGGCTCGTTGGTGTTCGGTTCCATGCTCATTGGACTGTGGGCTGTTTTCTCATGGTATCCCACATGGGTACAGAGCCTGCTTGTTGGAAGTGATGGACAGCAAGAACGGGGATTGGTCATGATGCTCTTGGGAATCGGGGGGATAACGGGCGGATTTTTATCCGGTTGGGTGGCCAAGACCTTGGGGGTCAGAAAGGCCATGCTCCTCTGCTTTTCGGGATGTTCCCTGATGGCATTTTTGCTATTCGGGCTCAACCATGAATTTTCAAGGGTCATCTATTTTGAAACGGCATTGCTGTCCCTGTTTTTTGGGATCAGCCAAGGGCTGCTCTCGTTTTATATCCCACAGCTTTTTCCAACGGCCATCAGGGCCGGGGCCACAGGGTTCTGTTTTAACCTCGGCAGGATTTTCACCACCGTGGCGGTGTTCTCCCTGGGAAGCATGGTCAGCATGTTGGGGGGATATGGCAATGCCCTGTTGTTCTTTTCCGTAGTGTTCGTCTTTGGTCTGGCCCTGGTCTATGTGGACAGGCACAGTGCCAAAGAGTTGGCCACTGCGAGTGAACCATGATCTTTAACGATAATAGACCCATTTAAAAACCAATAATAATACACCTTATGGCACACATTTCAGTTTCACCCGATGTCCCCGGCATACGCAGTTTGGCCTTGTTTCGGCCAGAGACCGGGAAACCGCTTTACGAGCTTGCCCAAGTATTGCTGCGCCGACCTTCCACGCTCAGTGCTGCGGAACGGGAACTCATAGCGGCCTATGTTTCCTCCCTAAACCGTTGCAAGTTCTGTTCGGACAGTCATACCGCAGCCGCTCGGTCGCTGTTTGGAAATGAAGGTCAGTTGGTCTCGGAAGTGCTGGAAAATATGGAAACCGCCAAGATCAGTTCCAAAGTGAAGGCCCTGCTCCGAATAGCGGAAAAGGTACAACAGAGCGGAAGGGCAGTGGCCCCAGAGGATATTGAGTTGGCCCGTAAAGAGGGTGCGACCGATCAAGAGTTGCACGATACGGTCCTGATTGCGGCCACTTTTTGTATGTTCAACCGCTATGTGGATGGCTTGGCCACTTGGACCCCGACCAATCCCAAGATGTATGCTGAAATGGGGGAGCGGCTTGCCACCAAAGGATATGTATTGAATCAAAAAAGTTAAATATGGCACATATCAAAATTGATGAAAACCTTCCGGGAATCCGTGGCCTGATGCATTTTAGGCCGGAGACCGCCCAACCCATGAACGATCTGGCGGAAGTCCTCTTGCGTTCGGAGAACTCCTTGAGCAGGGGGGAACGGGAACTGATCGCCACCTATGTTTCCTCCCTCAATGATTGTTTCTTTTGCCAGCATGCCCATGGGGGCATAGCCCAACATTACCTACAATGTGATGTTGCATTTATCGATCAAGTCAAGGATGATTATAGGAACAGTGGCATTTCCGATAAGCTAAAGGCCCTCCTAGTCATAGCCGGGAGTGTCCAAAAAGGAGGGAAGCATGTTACCCAAGAGCAAGTGGATCAGGCCCGGAAACTGGGGGCCACCGATAGGGAGATCCACGATACGGTCCTGATCTCGGCAATATTTTGTATGTTTAATCGATACGTGGACGGACTGGGGACTTCCGCGCCCTCTGACCGTAATTTTTATATCAATAGAGGTAAACAGCGGGCCGAGGAAGGCTATGCCCATTACGACCCCAAAAACTGACCAAGATGAAAAAGTGGTTTTATATTGGGGCCATTGGCCTGGCCCTGTTTGAGATACTGAACGTATATTTTATAATGCCCATGCCCGGGAGCCAGGAAATGGAGAGCATTGATCTGGCCTATTTTCTATACAAGTGGCGGTGGGCCTTCCGAGGGGGCTTTGTGATCCTAATGGCCATTGGGGCCTATAAGGCCTATGTGTCCAAACGATGGTTGATGCTCGGGGTGCTTGTGGCCTGCTTGGCCGTGGCATACCTATTCAACTTTAGAATGGCCGCGGATAAGATGTTCTATCAACCGGGGCAATTGAGCCTCGCCGATTCCACTTCCAACTCCATCCCCTTGGACAAGCTGGTCTTGGGCATAGAACTCAACAACGAGGCCAAGGCCTATCCGATACAGCTCATCGCCTACCACCATCAAGTACTGGACACTCTGGGGGGAAAGCCCATTATGGTGACCTATTGCTCGGTTTGTCGCAGCGGACGCATCTTTGAACCAGTGGTCAATGGTGCCCCTGAAACGTTCCGATTGGTGGGCATGGACCATTTCAATGCCATGTTCGAGGACGAGACCACCGGTAGTTGGTGGCGACAGGTCAGTGGGGAAGCCATTGCAGGACCATTGAAGGGTCGGTCCTTGCCTGAACTCAGGAGCGAACAGTCCAGCCTAAAGCAGTGGCTGGAACGCTATCCCAATAGTTTGGTCATGCAACGGGATTCCACCTTCAATGAGGAATATGACGATCTCGATGACTATGATTTTGGAATCGAACGGGGCGACCTGACCCGGACCGATACCTTATCTTGGAAAGAAAAGTCATGGATAGTGGGGATCGAGAGTGGAAATGACAGCAAGGCAGTGGACTGGAACCGACTTAAGGAGGAACGGGTGGTCAACCTGGAACTTGGTGGAAGGCCGGTCGTTGTGGCATTGGCCCAAGATACCCTGAGCTTCTATGCCCACGAGCGACCTGATAACACCCTATTCAGTATTCGGAACGATACCCTTATCGGGAAACAGAGATACACTATTTGGGGCGAACCCATCGATGATTCCATACCACCCTTGAAAAAGATCAACGCCTATCAGGAGTTTTGGCACAGCTGGCGCACTTTTCATCCCAACATGAATATTTTACAAACCAATGTAAATTCTTCTTCTGAAGATTGATTGGTAATCTTAGGTTGTAATTGACAAGTTTGTACTTAGACAATCAAGAATTTATATGCATTTAAACATTAGCGAGCGAAACAAGTTACGTGCTGTGCAAGCATCCCAAAGCCACATGTCCATCCTAAGTTGACTGCTCCATGGCTGTGCAACATATTCCTTAGCAACCAAACACAAAAATTCCAAACTGATTGCAAGCGGCAAGGGTCAAGTTTCAAGGTCTTTAATAGATGGCTCAAAATGAAAAAGTAGCCCCGGCAAGAATCGAACCTGTCTGCCGACAGGCAGGCTTGCATCTAACGTTTAGGAAACTTATTCCCTGCCCGCCCTAGTGGCCTCACCAGGACTCGAACCTGGATCTAAAGTTTAGGAAACTTCTATTCTATCCCTTGAACTATGAGGCCGAAAGCCATTTGGCAGGCGGGTATCCATTGAACCTCGTCTGCTGAAAGGCAGGTACGGGGCCATCCATAAAAATGGATTGCAAAAATAGGTTTTTTTAAAAACTTTATGCAACAGTGGGGATTCAATTTAGGGGTGATTTCCCTATAAGTCGTTGGAGAGGTGAGGTCAAGCCCGTTTTTTTACTTCTTCTTTTAGTATTTTCTCAAAATAGGAACGTGACAAGGGTTTGTCCACGTAACCAGAAATCAATTCGTTGTTCTTGGCTATAGTGCGGTCTTTGACATTGGTAAAGGCCGAAAGCACATATACACTTGGAAGATTGTGCTCCACGAACAAATTTTTAAGGTTTTGCAAAAAATCCCATCCGTTCATCCCATCCATAACAAGATCTAAAAAGATAATATCTGGAAGTCTATCGTGTTCTTCCACTGAACTAAAACAAGCCTGTATGCCTTCTTCCCCACTGGAGCAAGTAACAATATCAAAATTGCCCTGGGATTGCTGTATGCAGTATCGGGTCGCAAATTGCGACACCAAATCATCGTCTATGATAAACGCGGTAAGTTTCATGTAGGACTATTAAGTAAGTTTGGGACAGCCAAAGCTATGCGATAGCATCCAACGAACCATTGATTTTCGTTGTTTCGCCTAAAATACCGTTAAGTCAACCTTAATGTGGTAATTTACTCCTAAAAACACCATAAACAAAAGCTCCCAATACCGCACCGATCAGTACAATAACTATAGGCCAGTAACCAGCTCCTACCAAAATGTAGATAGGCCCGGGGCATGAACCTGCCAAGGCCCAACCCATACCAAAGAGCGTCCCTCCAACAATATATCTTGTGAAAGATCTTTCCTTATCTTCAATATTCAGTGGTTCCCCAAAAAAGGATTTTACCTTGGATTTCTTGATCCATTGAACCAAAACGACCCCAACTGCCAAAGCAGAGCCAATAATGCCATACATGTGAAACGAATCGAACTGGAACATTTCATAGATCCTGAACCACGATGCGGCTTCCGATTTGTAAAGCACTATTCCCAAAAATGTACCTATGATGATGTATGCCAAGTTTTTCATGCTGTAAAGATTAAGGGGAACAATAGGTGAACCATGATCAGTCCGCCGATAAAGAAGCCGATGACCGCAATCAATGAGGGGCGCTGTAGGTTGCTCAACCCAGAAATGGCGTGTCCTGATGTGCAACCTCCCGCATAACGGGTTCCAAATCCCACCAAAAAACCGGCCACCAAAAGAATAGTCCAAACTTTTGGGTCGGAAAGGGATTCCATACCAAAAAGCTCTGTGGGCAAATAGGCCGTACCAGCACTATCGAAACCAATTTTTTGCAGTTTGTTTACGGTTTCGTCCGAAATATTTACCGCAGGATTCGGTGATAGCCAATGTGCTCCCAAAAATCCGCCAATGACGGAACCGAGGACCACCAACAGGTTCCACCGTTTGGATTTCACATCCACCTTGAAGTAATCAGAAAATTTTCCTGCGCCACCGATGGAGCAGAATGTCTCCAAGTTGGAGGACATTCCAAAACGTTTGCCCATAAGTATGAGCAGAGCCATAATAATGGCAATAAGTGGGCCCGATACATACCAGGGCCAAGGTTGATAAAGCATTTTCGTGAGGTTTTGGACAAAGATCACGAAAATGCCCTAAATAGCAAACCCAATAAGTACTGTCAGCAACTTTTGTTGGTATCGGATATTCCGAATTTCTTCAAAATATCTTCCAGCAAACACCACTTTGTCAAAGATGACTGAAGCAGATTGGCCCCTACAAAAGCAGTAAACCAAAGCCAGTTGATGTTCACATAAATGGCCAAAATAAGGCTGATGAGGATAAAGGTTCCTGCTACGCCTCTTACAATTCTATTTCTCATGATTTTATTTTTTAAACAGTTCTTTCAATCGGCACCTCGACCGCCCTAATGGGGTTCGTGGTCCCACTATTTTGGTTGAATTCTTCCAACAGTTTGAAAAACTCAGTCACTTTTTCTTCCTCGGTGAAGGAAAAAAATAGGTTGGATGCCGCCCCACCCTTTTCACTGGGGAACCAACTATTGGTATAGAACATCGGAGGGGTGTTTTTGTACCCATCTATGTCCGACCCGCTAAAATTTTCTATGCCTGCCTTTTTGAAGAGTTTGAACACTTCCTTTTCGTATTCTTCAACGGTGGTAACAATGATCATTTTCATTTTTACTTGTAGTTTTTACGTTCAATCATATAATACACCAATGGCACCACCAAAAGTGTCAGTATGGTCGAAACAATGGTTCCTCCCATCAATGAAATGGCCAATCCTTGGAAAATAGGGTCGAACAAGATCACAAAAGCTCCAATTACCACGGTTCCCGCGGTCAACAAAATAGGTGTGGTACGCACGGCACCCGCTTCGATCACGGCTTGTTTAAGGGGTATCCCGTCATCCAATCTCAGGTTTACGAAATCGATGAGCAATACCGAGTTCCGCACCATGATGCCCGCCAACGCAATCATCCCGATAAAGGAAGTGGCCGTAAAGAACGCACCCAACATCCAATGCCCGAGCACAATACCAATCAATGAAAGCGGTATGGCAACCATCATCACCATAGGTGCCCTAAAATTTTGGAACCATCCTACAATCAGCATGTAAATGATTACGATTACACCCAAAAAGGCAATTCCCAGATCGCGGAACACCTCAAGGGTTATCTGCCATTCCCCATCCCATTTTACGGTATAATCGTCTTCAAACTGGGGTTGTTCCATGTAAAGTTCATTGATGGAATAGCCCTGCGGAAGTTCCAATTGGTTCAACCTATCGGTCATCCCCAGAATGGCATAGACCGGGCTTTCCAGTTCCCCTGCCATATCGGACATCACATACACCACCCTTTTTTGGTTTTTCCGGTAGATGCTCTTCGCCTTGATGCCTTCTTTTACTTGTACCAAATCCCCAACGGAAACCATATAGCCCTGCTGTGATGCTATCTTCAACTGTTTGATCTCCTCCAAACTGGATCTATCCTTCTCGCTTATGGACAACACTATCCCAATTTGATCAAAAGCATCCTCTCGGTAAATATGCGCTACAGGCTGTTCCCGGAACGCCATCGCCATCACCTGCACAATCTGTTGCGGGGTAACCCCGTAAAGCATCGCTTTTTCCTTATCGATCACAAAATCGTACTCCACTTGATCATCCTCGACCATCCAATCCACATCCACCACATCGGTAGTGTTGTTCAAAATGCCCTTTACCTTGTCGGCCAAGGCAATCTGCTTGTCGTAATCGGGACCGTAAACCTCAGCAACAATGGTAGATAATACGGGAGGTCCCGGTGGCACCTCGACAATTTTGATGTTCGCATCGTATTTTTTGCCCAATTCCTGAATTCTTGGCCTTAGTAGTTTCGCAATGTCATGACTTTGTTCGCTCCTGTCGTGCTTGTCCACCAAATTCACCTGAATATCGGCCATATTACTGCCCCCCCGAAGGTCGTAATGCCTTACCAAACCATTAAATGTGATTGGTGCAGATGTTCCCACATAACTCTGATAGTTGACCACTTCTGGACGTGTGGACAAATACGCTCCTATTTCCTTGGCAACTGCCGACGTTCTTTCCAAGGTGGTTCCTTCGGGAAGGTCTATCACCACTTGGAACTCATTCTTATTGTCAAAAGGAAGCATTTTTACCGTTACCGATTTGGTAAAGAACATTCCAATGGATGCAAGCAACAAGAAAAAGGTAATGCCCAAGAACAGCCATCTTTTTTTTCTACTCTCTATCAAAGGGCTTTCAAAGCGCGAATAGGCTTTGTAGATAAATGTATCTTGAATTTCGACCGGTTTCTTTTCTTTTTTCTTCTTTTTGTCCTTTTCCCTTAGGAAAATGTATCCCAAATAGGGGGTGATGGTCAACGCTACAAACAGTGACAACAACATCGCAATCGAAGCTCCGATGGGCATGGGCGACATATAAGGACCCATCAACCCAGACACGAATGCCATGGGCAATACGGATGCAATTACCGTAAACGTGGCCAAAATGGTCGGGTTCCCTACTTCGTTGATGGCATAGATCGCAGCATCCTTGAACGGCAACCGTTTCATTTTAAAGTGGCGGTGCATGTTCTCCGCTATAATGATGGAGTCGTCCACCACAATACCCGTTACGAAAACCAACGCAAACAAGGTAATTCGGTTCAAGGTGTAATCCAGCATATAATAGCTGAGCAAAGTCAACGCAAAGGTAATGGGCACCGATAGGAACACCACAAGTCCACCTCGCCATCCCATGGCCAACATGACCACAAAGGTCACCGCAATGATGGCACCAATCAAGTGCATCAATAATTCCGATACTTTTTGAGAGGCGGTCTGCCCATAGTTACGGGTTACCTCGACCTTCACTTCGTCTGGAATCAAGGTAGTTTTTAAGTGGTCCACTTTTTCCAACACCACATCGGCAATCTTCATGGCATCGGCTCCTTTCCGCTTGGCAATGGAAATGGTTACCGCTGGATATTCGGATTTATAAACTTCCGCTTTTTCACTGGCTGCCCCAAACCCAAGGGAAACATAGTTTTTAGGCAGTTCTGGGCCATCCAATACCTTTGATATCTGCTTTAGATAGATAGGTTGACCTTGTTTGGTGCCTACAATCAGGTTTTCGAGATCTTCTTTGGTCTCCAAAAAATTTCCTGTGCTGATATGGAACTCGGTATCATTGGACAGGAAATTCCCGGCATCCATCTGCTGGTTGTTTGCCTTGATCATTTGGGCTACGGCCAACATATCTATTTGGGATTCCGCCATTTTATCCTTGTCCACCACCACACGAAGCTGGGGACTGCGCCCTCCTATCTTTTTGGTGATGGAAACGCCATTTACTTTTTCGATCTCGTTGATGAGCTCTCCTGAGATCTGCCTTAGCTGAAAATCATCGTACTCCTCGCTCCAAAGTGTAAGGGCCAGCATGGGTACATCATCAATGGCACGGGTTTTTACCAAAGGCATGGTAACCCCAGCCGGCATTTGGTCCATGTGCTTGTTGATCTCATCGTACAAACGCACCAAAGATCGTTCAATATCTTCTCCCACGTAGAATTGCACAATGGCCATCCCCTGCTCTTGCATGGAGGTGGTGTACACATATTCTACGCCTTTAATGTTCGATATGATTTTTTCGAGTGGTTTTGTGATCCGGGATTCCACCTCGGTTGGGCTGGCTCCTGGATATCCCACAAATATGTCTGCCATGGGCACATCTATCTGTGGCTCCTCCTCCCTCGGGATGAGGAAGGAACTATATACCCCAATGACCATAAACACGATCATTAAGAGCACCGTTAGCTTGGAGCTGATAAACCCTTTGGCTATTTTTCCTGCAAGTCCGTCTTTCATTGTTAGCTTTTTTGGTTTATTGAATGCTTACTTTGACCCCGTTGTAAAGCTTTCCTTCTGCTGAAACGATGTATTGGTCTCCTTCGGATAGGCCGGACAACACTTCTACTTCATCACCGTAGGTGTCACCCAGTCGCAACCAGCGCAACAGGGCTACATTATCCTGACCCAAAGTATAAACCCCGGTCAACTGACCTTTATGCACCAAGGCTTTGGACGGAACGGTCACAACTGTTCTACCTTCGCTCTCGTTTTCCGCCTCGAGCCTAACGGTGGCATACATTCCTGACAAAATCTTGGCTTCTGTTTTATCCAATACAACCTTCATCACATATTGTCCGCCCGTATTTTGTGCAGATGCACTCAACTCGGACACTTTTCCAGTAATCGTGGTATCCAATGCTTTTACCAAAATGTGGGCTTTGGTTCCCACTTTAATGGCAGAAATGTTGTTCTCGGCCACTTTGGCCTCTACCTCAAATCCTCCTGGGGATTCAACGGATACCAACGGAACACCTGGATTGGCCATATCGCCCTCATCAATGTAAGTATTGGTAACCACTCCGCTGAAGGGTGCTCGAATGTTGGCGTAAGCGAACTGGGAGTTAACCTCGTTCTTCATTTGGTTTGCGGCTTCCAATCGGGCTTTGGCCATTTCGTAGCGGGCCGTCATATCATCCAACTCTTTTTGGGAAGCACTGTTTTCATTGAAAAGGTTTTGGAACCTTTCATAATCTTTCTTGGCATTGTTAAAGGCCACAGTTGCTTCGGTAATGGAGGCTTCCACCTGTGCTTTTTTGGCCCGTAGGTCCATATTGTTGATGGAAATGAGCAAATCTCCCTTGTTTACCTGCTGACCTATTTTCACGGGAAGCGATTCCACATGGCCCATCATTCGCGTGCTCAAGGTGGCACTGTTCAATGCTTGTATTTGACCACTACCGGCCAATATGGTGTTGCTGTCATCGCTTTCCACTTCGGCAATCGTTACGGGAACTGCTTCTGCGCTTTTTACCGTCTGTTTTTCATCACTGCCGCATCCCATTAGGAAAAATCCCAAGGTCAGGGTTAACATGAAACCTTTATATATCGTAGTGTTTTTCATTTTGTAATTATTCTTTGGTTAAAAATGTTAATAAGGATTGTGCTTGATTATATTCAAAAATGGTTTGATAATAGGCCAGTTGCTTTTCGGCATAAGTGGCTTCGGCCATCAAGAGGTCCGTTGTTTTCTCAAGACCTTCTTTAAATCGGTTGGTGCGTATCCTCAATGATTCCTCGGATTGCTCCATAGCCAATTTTGAGGTCTGGAGCCTGCTCGCGGCATCCTCGACCATCCGTTTGGTGCGTTGTAGCTCCATAGTACTTTTGGCGACGTACTGCTCGTATTCCTGTTTCGCTTTTTCATAACTTGTTTTGCTCTTTCCTGCTTTGGCAAAGCGTTGGAATCCTTTAAAAACATCCCAGCTCAAACTTGCACCAATAATGTATCCCTTGGCATCGGCCTGAAAAATTTGGTCATCGTACATTTCATAGCTGGCGAAGGCATTCAGCCTTGGTAAAAAGGTCATGTTATCCGCTTTCATGTTTGCTTTGTAGGCCTCTGACACCAAATCCATGGCCTTTACATCAGCCCTGTTTTCCAAAGAGACATCGACCCATTCACCAAGATTGTCCGGCACCAATTCGTTGGATGGCTCGTAGATCACATCCCCTTGCTCGTTCATCAAAAATGATAGATAGTCCGATGCATTCCGCACGTTGTTCTTGGCTGTCTTCAACTGATCGGAAACCTCGGTTACCCGAACCTTTACTTCCAACAGATCCGCTTTTTGAAGCAAGCCTTGGTCGTAACTGTTCTGTGCCATATTTAAATTGGCATTTGCGGCTTCGTAGGCTTTTTGAAGTACAGCCACAGCCCTGTGCGCCAATTGCAGTTGGCCATAAGCCTTTTGGGCTTCAAAATTAAGGTAGTCCCTTGTTCTCAGGGCCTGAAGCTCTTTGGCCTCCATGGTGGTCTTGGCGGCTTTACGTTGATAAAATCCGTCCAAATTGATCAGGGGTTGTTCCACTGAAACCTTGGTGGCGTAGTTCTCGATCTGATCGGGATCGTTCAACAAAGCAGGGTTAAAATCTGCTTGGGTCAAAATCTCTTGGTTGAGTTTGGACCCAAAGGCCATCAATGGATTTGTGGTCGCCATTCCTGTATGCGACACAGCAATCTGTGGCAAAAAGATGGAATTGGAGAACCTATAATCGTATTTTGCCATTTGGGCCTCCTGTTCGGACACCTTGATGCTGGCATTGGACTCTTGCACCTTTGTCAATACTTCTTCCATAGAAATCTTGACAGGGTCTTGGGCAAATAGTTGTCCCTGAATCCAAATGAGTATTGTCAATGTAATTATTCGTTTCATGTACTTAGCTAATTTGAAGCAAAATTAAATTTGGCAATTCGCCTGCACAGTAACCTTGGTTACCGAGAAAAATGCTCTGTTTCCCTAAAAAACAAACCTCAACATGCCCCTGTAACCAAAGAAATGGGTCATATTGAGGCCTTTTCAATAAGGAGGACGTGTTTTATGCGTTCCGTGTTCCCCCATGTCCCCCGGCAACGATAACCAACACTTTTATGCTCAAATAGATGAACTTAAAGAACTGGATGGTGGGGTTCATCATCACAAATCGTTTGTATTTGGATATTCTTCGTGTCATAATTTTCTATTCTGGGATTAACCACCAAAAGGGTTTCATTTTTGCCTTGTAAAGGAATGCGTAGTGCAACGCCAACTTCAGCCAATGTCCGGCAAGGCCAATGGCACCAAAGGTTTTGCCCAATTTTCTGCCGTGTGTGTCCGGATATTTCTTGAAATCCGGTACGATTGGGAAAGTGGTAATGCTGATGCCGCTACCTTTCGTCATCCCAAATCCTGCCGATGCTATGCATGCAGCACCCATATTTCCCATGGATCCTTTATGGTGCAACTCATTGTCTGAATGTTTGATCATTTCGATGATGTTGTCGGCCACCAATTTTGCGGTGATCCCCGAAGGCATTCCCGTTCTGGGCGGCGCAGGTGTAATATCGGTACCGTTTTTGCTCTTTCGTGGCTTGGAAATGCTGTGCGGTGGTGCAAAGGCGATTCCGGGCGCGAAAATATTGGGATAGGAAGGGTTTTGATAGGTTTCGGGCCAATCTTGAACACTCCACTCTTCATAAGGTTTGGGTGTGTAGTCGGCGTCCACGATCATGAATCCCCTAAAAAGTCTGTCCGTGATATCATTCCCCATTTTGTCGTAGGCCTTAAAACCATGACCTGAAAAGGAAGGTATCAACATGGCAAAATCAAAGGATTCCTGTTTTTGTTCCCCTTCAAGGTTTTCATAGTGGGCCAAGCCGTCTTCCACTTTATGGACACCTGCTCCCAAAATCCATGAAATGCCACGGTCTTCGAAAACCATTCCAACCATCTCACTGGACTTCATAATATTGCTGCCATAACTCAACAGCATACCGTCCATGCCAAAATCTCCGAGATGGTATTCGTTGGAAATCCAGGTGATCTTGGCCATATCCCTTACTTTGTGCCGACGCAGTTCTTGTTCCACGTTCAGGATGTATTCGAAAGCGGCACCCTGGCAGGTTGATTTCGCGTGACCGGTCCCGATCAATATTTTGGCCTTTTTCCCTTGTTTCATTTGTTGGATAAGGTCGCTCAGGGCGTTCCACGCTTCATCGGCATGGATGTAGGTACATACGGAATGGGCTTTGTTTTTTCCGGGCGATAGCCCTTCGGTGGCCTCAAAATTGAGTTTAGGCCCAGTGGCATTGATCAGGTAATCGTAGGTCACTTTTTCCGTGGTCCCTTTTTCGTTCCCTGCTACATATTCTGCCACCACATAGGGTTTTGCCTCTTGCTGGTCGCCTTCGGGATGAAAACTAACGGCCTTGGCCTGCTTGAAGTCGATGTGCTTTTTGGCATACAAGGGAGCCAAAGGGAACAGGATGTCCTTCGGTTTCATTCTGCCTATTCCCACCCAGATATTGGAGGGGATCCATTGGTAGTTACTATTGGGTGACACCACCACTACTTCGTGCTCTTTGGGGAGCTTTCTTCTGAGATGGGATGCCGCCACATGACCTGCTATACCAGCTCCCAAGATGACTATTTTGGCCATTTTTATATCATTTTACCCAAAGTTACCTTTAGGTTTTCAGATATAAAGTGACCTAGGTCACACTGGTAAAAATCTGGCAGACAAATACTTCTGACTCGTTTACAAATAAGTGATTTTATACAATGACCGGAGTGTCACTGCACAGAACTTGATTACGATGGAACATTTATTTTTCCCCACCT
Organism: Allomuricauda sp. TY007; assembly: GCF_010468565.1. Lineage (GTDB taxonomy): Bacteria > Bacteroidota > Bacteroidia > Flavobacteriales > Flavobacteriaceae > Flagellimonas. Next base: position 14,593 of record NZ_WUEG01000014.1, on the reverse strand, counting down.
TTCATCATCATGAGGACGGTGAGCACCAAGGCAACCACTACCACTGCAAATACGGCGATCATGATGATACCGTTCTCCCAAGAAACCAAAGGATATATACTTAATGTTTTCACGTTTTTGGAATTTAATATGCTGCAAATCTATGAGTTGGTCTTCGTACAAAATATGAGAAGAATCATGTTTGGCACAAAAAAACGCCCCATCAACTATAAATTGTGGGGCGTATTTTTAACATAATCAACCAAAAAACTAATCTTTGACCTTGCAGGTATTGATTCCCAAAAGGGTGTACAAAGGACAAAAACCAACAAAACTCGTTAAAACAAATATTGCCGCCAATGCCAGCAATATATACGCTAATGTTCCTGTAACTACATTAAAATAGTACAATGCGCCCACTCCAAGTGCCAGAATAATCCGAATCGTGCGGTCTGCCCCGCCCATGTTTTTTTTCATAATTGATAGTTTATGATTCTTACTATACAATTTACCAAAAATTGGATCAGCTTGCACAGCTTCTTTTTGATTTTCAAAGCATTACTCTAAAAGTAGAGGTTCATTGCAAAACGGATAGTAACCTTGGTTACACAGATGCACTATTTTTAAAGTACTTTTGTTTTTGAATCAGTTTTTAGCTTTTTCAACGACTCAATACAAGTATGCTAGATTATTTTGATGCCTTTATCAACGGTTTTTTGGGAACGGTCAGGTGGACTTGGAAATCAATCATTTTTGAAGTTCCCTGGCACACCAACTATTTCTGGGGACTGATCCTAATTTCAGTCTTGGTTTGGGTTTTGGAGATTTTGTTTCCTTGGCGCAAGGAACAATCTATTTTTAGAAAGGATTTTTGGTTGGACACATTTTACATGTTTTTCAACTTTTTCATTTTTGCCATTGTAATAAATGGGGTTTACAAAGTACTTGGTGTCTTTTTTGCCGATGTGGGAATTACTCCAAAAACATTGACCATTGTAGATATGGTCCACTGGTCACAATGGTCGCAATTACTGGTATTTTTTGTGGTACTCGATTTTGTGCAGTGGTTTACCCACGTGCTACTCCACAAATATCCCGTGTTGTGGGAATTCCACAAAGTACACCATAGTGTTAAGGAAATGGGGTTTGCTGCGCACTTGCGATACCATTGGATGGAAAACATTCTTTACAAACCCTTAAAGACCTTGGGGGTAATGGTTCTTGGTGGTTTTGAACCCGAACAGGCCTATATTGTACATTTTGCAGCTATAACCATTGGGCATTTCAACCATTCGAACATCAAATTAACCTACGGACCATTAAAATATATCTTGAACAATCCCGTGATGCACCTATACCACCATGCATACAATCTACCAGAAGGATATCGGTATGGAATGAATTATGGGATAAGTCTCAGTCTTTGGGATTATATTTTCCGTACTAACTATGTTCCAGAAAGTGGCGGAAAAATTGAATTGGGTTTTCCGGGAGACGAGGATATCCCCAAAGGTTTTTGGGGCCAATTGGTCCATGGATTCAAAAAGCCAAAAAATAAAATTTAATCGGGGCTTTTCGAAGCATCGAAAACTATACTCCAAATTCCTCGTACCTCATCTGAGGCATAGCCCGTGGCTTGGTCATCCGGGTATAGTTGGGACAAATGTTGAATTACATCGGGTGCCATTGTTTTTCCCGGGGTTCCGTGGCAGTTTAAACAAAGGGCTTGGGTAACTATGGGGTAATAGAACTGTACTTTGCCATTACCTTCGCTTAAAATAGGTACAATGGTGTCCCCTGAAGCCAATGCCTTTTTAAAGGTTTCGATATGTGCCAACTCAGAGGCATCAGCTTTATTTTTCGGATTTCGTGGCCTATCGGAAACTCTTCTTATGTGGGCGTTATAGTTGGTGGCCATGCTGTCGGTCAAGGGATAGGCCCTTTCATTGCAAAATTTCACAGCCTCTACCACCCCTTTTTCCTGAATGGTAGTCATGAGCGTTTTGCCCAGCACTTTTTGGGTTTCTTGGGCATAGGACATGCCTATTTCTGCGTAATCTGGATTTTTGGGCACCTTTTTATCTGATATTTTTGGCCCCTGCTTACAAGAAAGGAACAGCAGAAAAATTAATATGAAAATTGGAGGAAATCGCATTATTTGGATATTTTACCATTGGTACAACTTACAAAAGATTTTGCTTTTTCCACAAAACCATTTTCCTTATCAATAGTGGTATAGCCCATTTATTTGAGGGTTTCTTTAATTAAGGAAGCCCCATCGGCGCTCTGGTGATCAAAGCTGACCGATGAGTTTTCCTTTTCCACAATCACATCTTTTATTTCTGATAATTTCTTTGAAATGATATTGACACTACCCCGCATTTGAGGTTTTGTACCCGGAATGTTGTTTTCATATTGACTATTTCCAGATCAATAGCACCAACCCATGTATCCGCCCCTTAAATCGTAAACCTTGGTGAAGCCCAAACTCACCAGCTTTTTTGCTGCTTTTTGACTTCTATTTCCAGATTGGCAATAAATGTACACTGGAGCATCCTTTTTCAATTTTGAAAAAGCGGCATCAAATGCAACTCCTTGAAAAAAATCGATGTTCTTGGCTCCTTTTATGTGGCCCGATAGAAACTCTCCCTTGGTTCTGACATCCACCAATTGGACCTTACCTTTGGAAATGGCGGTTTTATATTCCTCCCTATCCAAAATATTGATTTCATCAGGGAGGTTCTGTTCTTTGAACAAAAAGCTTAATATTGACATAGTATCGTTATTTTAAGGGGCTAAAATACCTCGGCCAACCTATGAGGGTCAGTAACGATAGTTACACAAAAACAACTTTAATGCTTTTTTAAGAAGTTATCCCCATCTTACTTCAAAGTAGTAGGACATACGTAATCCGTAACAGGAATCCCCGCATTTTTTATGTCGGCAAATCCTCCGGCCACATCGACCAGGTTATGGATACCTCTACTTTTTAGTATGGATGCGGCGATCATGCTGCGATAACCTCCTGCACAATGAATGTAAAAGGTTTCCCTATTGGGAAATTCGGTCAGGTGGTCATTGATGTAATCCAATGGGGTTAAATGGGCATCCTTGACGTGCTCGGCCTGGTATTCGGATTCCTTTCGCACATCAAATACAGGAACCCCTTGTCCTATCATGTCCTTCAGCTCTTGGGCATTCACGCTATCCACGGTGTCCGCATCCTTTCCCGCTTTTTTCCAAGCTTCGATCCCGCCCTTCAAATATCCGAGGGTCTTGTCAAAACCTACCCTTGAAAGTCGGGTGACGGTCTCCTCTTCCCTGCCTTCAGGGGTTACCAATAAGATAGGTTGTTCCACATCGGCGATCAATGCCCCGACCCAAGGGGCAAAGCTACCGTCCAATCCAATGAATATGGAACGGGGCACATGGCCTTTGGCAAATTCATCTTGATGGCGTACATCAAGAACAACAGCTCCGGTTTCGTTTGCGGCAGTTTCAAAAGCCTCTGGTGTTAACGCTTGTGTCCCTCTTTCCAGAACAGTACCGATGTCTTCGTAACCTTCCTTGTTCATTTTTACGTTCAAGGGGAAATATTGGGGTGGTGGCAAAAGACCTTCCGTAACTTCTTCAATAAATTCATCTCTCGTCATATCGGCCCTGAGAGCATAGTTCATTTTCTTCTGATTGCCCAAGGTATCCACGGTTTCTTTCATCATGTTCTTTCCGCAAGCAGAGCCGGCTCCGTGCGCTGGATAAACAATCACATCATCTGCCAATGGCATAATCTTGTTCCGAAGGCTATCGAACAAGGTCCCAGCCAACTCTTCCTGTGTCATATGGGCCGCTTTTTGGGCAAGATCAGGCCTTCCCACATCTCCCAAGAATAAGGTGTCACCGCTGAAAATGGCATGGTCTTTCCCGTTTTCGTCCTTCAACAAATAGGTTGTGCTTTCCATGGTATGCCCAGGCGTGTGCAAAGCTGTTATGGTAATTTTTCCCAATTTAAACACTTGTCCATCTTTAGCGATAACCGCATCAAAAGATGGTTTTGCCGTAGGCCCATATATGATAGGCGCTCCTGTCTCCTTCGATAGGGTTACATGTCCGCTCACAAAATCTGCATGGAAATGGGTCTCAAAAATGTACTTGATGGCAGCTCCATCTTCCTTGGCCTTTTTTATGTAGGGCTGCACTTCCCTAAGAGGATCTATAATTGCGGCTTCCCCTTCACTTTCAATGTAATAGGCTCCCTGGGCCAAGCACCCTGTATATATTTGTTCAATTTTCATTTCTTATGGTTTTTGCCAAAAATAAATTTGCCTCCTATACTTTTCAGTCACCAAAGTTACAAACTCTTTGTCTTGGACTGTAAGGATACTTTTTTTTGCATAAGGGTCCTCTCCTTTTGTTCGCTACAATTGTCCACCGCATCAAAAGTCTGGACAAACAGGTTTTCTTCACCAAGAATGTCCACGATTCCGCTACTGTACAGAATATCCCTTGTGGGACCTATGGCGGCTGCAATAAAAAAATGGATGCCTTTTTTCCGCAAGTCAAGTATGAGCCTTTCCAACATGCCCGCAGCACTGCTGTCTATATAATTGATAGGCTCCGCATTTAGGATGATGTACTTGAGGACGGGACCTTTTTTCTCAATCAGTCGATAGAGTTGTTTTTTGAAATAATCTTTATTGCCAAAATACAATTGGGCATCGAACCTTATGACCAATTTATCCGCATCCACTTCCACATCTTCCGAGAAACGGTCAATGTTCTTATAATAATGGGTTCCCCTGACTTTTCCCAAAACAGCGATGTGTGGTTTGGATATTCTATATACCAGCAACATTAGGGAGAGTAATACTCCTAAAAGTATTCCTTCCATCAAACCAATGAAAAGGGTCATCAAAAAAGTAGCAGTCAACAGGAAAAACTCATCCTTTCTGTTCTTCCACAATACCAAGGGGTATTTTATATCTATGAGGCCAATCACCGAAACTATGATGATGGCACCCAAGACCAGAGCGGGCAATTTGTAGAACAATGGGGTGAGGAAGAGCAGCACGCCCGCTATAATAAGTGTACTAAAGATGAGTGACATCCCTGTTTTTGCCCCGGCCTGATCATTGACAGCGGTCCTTGAAAAACTGCCGGACACTGAAAAAGACTGAAAGAATGAGCCCAAAATATTGGAAAGGCCCAAGGCTCGTAGTTCTTGGTCGGCATCCAGTTCGTATTCCGGATGTTTTTCTTCAACTGTCTTTGCTATGGATACGGACTCCATAAACCCAAAAAGCGCCACTGTTATGGCAATGGGCATAAGCTGTCCCATTTTGTCCCATTGGAATTGTGGAAGCTGAAAATCGGGAAGGCCCTTTGGAATATCGCCCACAATATAAATCCCCTTTGTTTCCAGATTAAAAATCACTACTGCCAAGATGCCTAGTACCACGATCAACAAGGGGGCGGGCAATTTTTTGTTGATTCTTTTTAGTAGAAACATCAAAAATATGGAGACTGCGCCCAGTCCCAAGGTCAATAGGTCGACATTGTCCAAACTTCCAATAATATTGCCCAACAGTTCATAAATTTTACTGGACTGTGCAAAGTTTGTCCCCAATATGTGTTTTAATTGCCCCAACCCTATTAAAATTGCCGCGGCCGATGTAAACCCGCTTATAACGGGTTTGGACAAAAAATTTACAAAAAAGCCCATTCTCAAAATACCCAAAAGAAGCTGTATTCCCCCTATGAGCAGGGTCAAAAAAAGTACGGTGGAAATATATTCTTCTGTGTTAACCAGTTGTAATGCGCCAACCCCTGCCGCGACCAATAATGAATCCATGGCCACAGGCCCTACACCCAATTGCCTTGATGTTCCCATAAGAGCATATACCAATGGAGGCACCAATGCAGCATATAACCCATAGATTGGAGGCATTCCTGCAATCATCGCATAGGCCATCCCTTGTGGTACCAACATAATTCCCACGGTAAGGCCCGCAACCAGGTCTCCTCGGAGCAATGATTTGTTGTATGTGGACATCCAAGATAAAAATGGCAAGTACCGTTTGATCATGAGATAGATTTTATACAAAAATAGGGTGACCCATGGAGAACCAAAGTAACAAAGGACACACTTATAGATCCACAATTTGGATGTAACTTCTATGAAGCACCAGTTTCTTCATTTTCTCCAACTTTTTCAATAATCTGGAAATCACAACCCTTGATGTGTGAAGATCATAAGCTATTTCTTGATGTGTGTTCCGTATGCGGTTGTCGTTGGTTACCTCGACTTTCTTTTGAAGGTAATCCACCAATCTTTGGTCTAAATTTTTGAACGCTATACTGTCCACGGTCTGCAATAACTCGTTCAAACGGTTGTGATAGCTTTCAAAGACATAGTTTCTCCATCCTTTGTACTTGCCCATCCACTCTTCCATTTTCTGAACGGGAACCATTATCATTTTGGTTTCGGTTTCAGTTATGGCCCTGATCTCACTTTTGGTTTGCCCCATGCAACATGCCATGGTTACGGAACAGGTTTCGCCTTGTTCGAGATAATATAGGAGCAATTCATCCCCTTCATCATCTTCCCTGAGCACTTTTATGGCTCCGGACAACAGCAAGGGTATGCTTCTTATGTATTGTCCGATATCCATTATGGTTTCGCCTGCCGGGACTTCCTTTAATGTCCCCACCTCAAGAATCTCATCAATAAGGGGTTGTTCAAAATGGCTGTTGAATGTTGTTAAAAGCTCTTCTTTCATAGTATTAAAATACACTCCTCTAAGGTAACCATTTTAGGAAAAATGGTAAGCTTTTGAGCAACCCAAAAACAAAATCCACACTTTTGGCGGGACACCTTAATTTGATTAAGAATATTGTTCGCCGTCAATTCCATATAATTATGATAAAATTGGAAATCCTCGCTTTCTTTTATGGATTACAATCTCTTGTAGTGACCAAAAAAATGAAGAGCACAATCAAAACAGGTCATAACCTTACCCCTGTACACTTCTCCATTTTGCCGCCAATTACAATTATTGAGGAATCAAGCCCATTTAAATTATGGCTAGCAAACGATTATTGATTTATATGTTGAATTATTGAAACAATAAGGTACACTTCACAATAATTAGCTATTTTCATTGCCATTTTAATCTTGTTATATGTATTGGATAGGTTTTGATATTGGTAGTTCTTCCATAAAAGCTGCTTTGATCAGTGCTGACGATGGGAGTTTTGTTTGTATGGCCCAATATCCTGAGAAAGAAATGTCCATGACCTCTATAAATCCAGGTTGGGCAGAGCAAGATCCAGAGGTTTGGTGGAAAAACCTGTGTATCGCTACCAAAAAATTACTTTCAGAAAATAATATCGATAAAAACAATATTAAAGGAATAGGCATTTCCTACCAAATGCACGGACTTGTAGTGGTGGACAAAGACCTTAATCCATTGAGGCCTTCCATTATTTGGTGCGATAGCAGGGCTGTAGCAACAGGGGAAAATTTGTTCCAAAAGGTTGGAAAGGAAAAATGTGTAGATCATTTGCTCAATTCCCCCGGTAATTTTACACTATCCAAGCTAAAATGGGTCAAGGATAAAGAACCCGATACATACCAAAAAATACACAAGTTTATGCTTCCCGGCGATTTTATTGCCTTACGGTTGTCCGGGAAGTGCGTTACCACCCCCTCGGGGCTTTCCGAAGGGATAATGTGGGACTTTAAAAAGAACGACCTTGCCGATTGGCTTTTGGAAGCGGCAGAAATAGACCCTAAGCTTGTTTCCAAAATTTTCCCCTCGTTTTCGGAACAAGGATATGTGAACAAACAGGGAGCCTTGGACAGTGGTTTGCCCGAAGGCATTCCCATAATGTACAGGGCCGGAGACCAACCCAACAATGCCCTTTCCCTTAATGTAATGGAGCCAGGGCAAATTGCGGCCACCGGAGGAACTTCGGGGGTTGTATATGCCATATCCGGACAAGAAAATACACGGGAGCATACAAGAATCAACAGTTTTGCCCACACCAACCATACAGCTCAAAAAACGCGAATAGGGAAACTCTTGTGCATAAATGGAACGGGAATCCAGTACAGTTGGATCAAAAACGAACTGACCCACGGACTTTCTTACAATGATATGAACCAACAGGCAGAAACCATCCCGATCGGTTCCAATGACCTTTGCATTCTTCCCTTTGGGAACGGCGCTGAACGCATGCTGGAAAATTGTAGAAAAGGCTCACGCATCCTTAACCTCAATTTCAACATCCATAAAACGCCCCATTTATTCCGGGCAGCACTCGAAGGCATTGCATTTGCGTTTGTACATGGCATGGAAATATTACAAAACGACGGCGTTGATATTCAATCCATAAAAGCTGGTAATGATAACCTTTTTAGGGCAGGAATATTTTCCAAAACCATTTCTACACTCACAAAGAGCCGGATTGATATTGTGGAAACCACTGGTGCCGTAGGAGCTGCAAGAGCAGCAGCCTATGCCTTTGGAGATTTCGCAAGCATTGGAGAGGCCACTGCATCAGACGCTATCCAATTGACCTATGAACCCGACAACCAAAAACTGAACGAATACAAACAGGCTTATGAAATCTGGAAAAGGGCCCTAAATGAATATATTGATTAACTGAACTTAACAATTATGATCACAAAAGGAGACAAAGAATTTTTTAAAGGCATTGGAAAAATTGCATTCGAGGGGAAAGAATCGGACAATCCATTAGCTTTCAAATATTATGATGAAAATAAGATGGTAGGCGGCAAAACCATGAAAGAACATTTCAAATTTGCCATCGCCTACTGGCATACTTTTAACGACACGGGCAGCGACCCCTTTGGGGCACCCACCAAAAATTTCCCATGGTTGACCAATACAGACCCTGTTCAGCAGGCCAAGGACAAAATGGATGCAGCCTTCGAATTCATCACAAAAATTGGTGCGCCCTATTACTGTTTCCACGATATTGACCTGATCGATGAGGGCAGTACCTTGGCCGAATCGGAAAAAAGGTTGGATATCATAACGGATTATGCCCAAGAAAAGATGAAGGAATCCGGTGTTAAATTGCTCTGGGGAACGGCAAACTGTTTCAGCCATCCACGCTACATGAACGGAGCCGCCACCAATCCCGATTTTGACGTGGTGGCCACTGCAGGGGCCCAAGTTAAAAATGCGCTCGATGCCACCATTAAACTTGGAGGGGAAAACTATGTGTTCTGGGGAGGACGCGAAGGGTACATGTCATTGCTCAACACCGATATGGGCCGCGAACAGGACCATATGGCACGCTTCCTGCACATGGCCAAGGACTACGCACGCAAACAAGGGTTCAAAGGAACGTTCTTCATCGAACCCAAGCCCATGGAGCCCACAAAGCACCAGTACGACTTTGATTCGGCCACTGTTATCGGTTTCCTTACCAAATATGATCTTTTGGACGATTTTAAACTGAACATCGAGGTAAACCACGCTACTCTGGCACAACATACCTTTGAGCATGAACTCCAAGTGGCAGCGGACAATAATCTTTTGGGAAGTATTGACGCCAACAGGGGCGATTACCAAAATGGTTGGGACACCGACCAGTTCCCTGTTGATGTTTACGAGCTGGCCCAAGCTATGTTGGTGATTCTGCAAGCAGGTGGTTTCCAAGGTGGAGGCATTAATTTTGATGCCAAATTGAGAAGAAATTCCACCGATTTGGAAGACATTTTCTATGCGCATATTGGAGGAATGGATGCATTCGCCAGGGCATTGTTGGCGGCAAACGCCATTTTAGAAAATTCCAATTATCTTAGCTTGCGAAAAAATCGCTACGCATCTTTTGATACCGGCTCTGGGAAGGCATTCGAGGAAGGTAAGCTTTCTTTGGAAGATCTTTACGCACATGCAGCAACCCATCAGGACATCAAAAAGATCAGCGGTAAGCAAGAATTGTTCGAAAATATTATCAACCAATATATTTGATCAAACAACCGACTAAACAAACCGTTTTGGTCTAAAGCCGAAACATCAAACTTTATTTTATGGCACTTATTTCGTTTTTAGGGTTCACACTTTTAGTGGGTATCATATCCTGGTGGTCCGTTAGAAAAACAGATGAATCATCCTCCGATGGCTACTTTTTGGGAGGCAGGAGTCTTACAGCAGGGGTCATTGCCGGCTCCCTGTTATTGACCAATCTGTCCACGGAGCAAATAGTGGGCCTTAATGGGAGCGCCTATAAAGATGGTCTTTCGGTAATGGCCTGGGAAACCTTGGCCGCGCTTGCCATTGTGGTCACGGCATTATTTTTACTGCCACGCTATTTAAAAGGCGGACTGACCACGGTACCCCAATTCTTGGCCAAGCGTTTTGATGTCACTACAAAAACCATAACCTCGGGATTGTTCCTAACAGGTTATGTGGTGGTATTGCTTCCGGTAATCCTATATTCGGGATCGGTGGCCATAAGCGGCATGTTTGATGTACCCGGATTACTTGGGGTCTCGGATTCCACCGCCTTGGTAATCTGTATTTGGGGAATTGGCATCATAGGGTCCATTTATGCCGTTTTTGGTGGATTGAAGGCGGTTGCCGTTTCGGATAGCATCAACGCGGTTGGACTTATAATCGGTGGAATACTGATTCCTGTTTTTGGTTTGATGGCGATAGGAGATGGAAGTGTTTTTGGGGGGCTGGAAACCTTAATGTCCGCCAACCCCGAACGTTTCGATTCTACAGGAAACCCTGGACAAGAGGTTCCTTTTGCCACCATTTTTACCGGAATGATGCTGGTCCAGCTTTTTTATTGGGGCACCAACCAACAGATCATTCAACGTGGTTTAGGCGCCAAAAACCTGGCAGAAGGGCAAAAAGGGCTTTTATTGGCAGCATTCTTAAAGATTTTGGGGCCAATCATTCTGGTATTGCCCGGAATGATCGCCTATTACTATTTTGAAGGAGGACTTGCAAGCAGCGACCTTGCTTATCCGGAACTGGTAAGGGCCGTGCTGCCAAAACCGTTGATGGGCTTTTTTGCGGCTGTTCTGTTTGGTGCTATCCTGAGTTCTTTTAATAGTGTGCTCAACAGTTCGGTTACCTTGTTTGGGATAGATATCTACAAACAGCACATTAATAAAAATGCCTCGGAGATGATTGTGGTAAAATACGGTAAGGTGTTTGGCGTATGTTTGGCATTGGCTGCCATGTTTATTGCTCCGCTTATTGCCAATGCGGGCAGTTTGTTCAACTATCTACAAGAAATCAACGGAATTTACAGTATCCCGATTTTCACGATCATTGTAGTTGGGTATCTAACAAAAAGGGTTCCTGCCATTGCAGCCAAAATCGGTATTCTTTCAGGTTCTGTTCTTTATATCATCAGCCAATTTATTGTAGGACCCAAAATGGTGGCCAATGCCCTTGCCGAAGCCAAGGCAAATGGCATTACCGACCCCGCTGAACTAAATATGGTAGAAGCTGGGGCATATCCGCATTATCTTCATGTAATGGCCATATTGTTTGTTTCCAACATTATTATTATGCTGATTATTGGAAAATTCTATCCAAGAAAGGAACCTTTCCAACTGGAGTACACCAAACAGGTATCCATAGAGCCTTGGAAACATGTAAAACTGGCAAGTGGGTTTATCACTATTGTCGTTATTGCCATCTACATCTACTTTGCGAAGTAGAACCGATTGAATAAAAACGAAAAGGCCTGGAACAATTTTCAGGCCTTTTTATTGCAATATGTTTTTTAAGAAATTGTCTTTGTAAGCTCTCCCCATGGGTATTTTGGCACCATTGGTCAACAGGACTAAATTACCCGAGATCCTATCAATCTTTTGGGTATTGATGATATGGGATTTGTGTATTTGATAAAATTGGCTGCTGCCCAATAACTCCACCCAGTGCCGTAGGGGCTCATTGGACAATATTTTCTTTTCCTTGAGGTGAATTTCGGTATAATCGGAATCTGAAGTGATCGTATAGATGTCCTTTACCAAAACCTTGATATGTTCGTGGCTGGATTTTACGTAGATTTCCGCAAGGGGAGCTGTATCGTTTTTTGATATGATATGCTCGTGCTTGGCGTTTACTTTGTTTATGGCCTGTAAAAAGCGCTGGAAAGAAAATGGTTTTAGCAGGTAATCCACAACATTCAGGTCATATCCTTCAAGGGCGTATTCGGAAAAAGCAGTGGTCAAGATAACCTGTGGCGGGTCTGGGATGCTTTTTAAGAAATCCAATCCGTTGATTTTGGGCAAGTGGATGTCCAGAAACATCAAATCCACCGATTCGGTATTCAAGAATTCCATCGCCTTCAACCCATCGGAAAATACATCTACCAACTCCAAGGTGGGTACATCTTGGATAAATTTTCTTAAAATTCGCTGTGCCGGCGGTTGATCCTCAACAATAATACACCTCATAACCTATACTTTTTCCAATTCCAATCTTAGGTACACTTTATAGGAATTGTCGGCCTCTTCTATTTTTAAAACATGCTTTTTCGGGTACAATAGTTCAAGGCGTTTTCGTACGTTCTTTAAACCTATCCCCTTTGCAACACTATCCAGGCTAAATCCCGGTTCATAGTTGTTCTTGCAACTAAACTCCAATGTAGCATTGTTCAGTTTTACGGATATGTCTATTTCGATATCGGAAGATTGGCCGGACTGGCTGTGCTTGAAAGCATTTTCAATAAATACAATCAAAATTAAAGGAGCGATCTTATACTCCCCTTCTATCTTGTCCACATCAAACTGAACCTCGCCCCTATCCTCTATCTGCAGTTTATACAACCGAATAAAGTTGCCCAATTGCTCCAATTCCTTTTTTAAAGGTACAAACTGTTCCTTGGATTCGTACAACATGTACCGCAGTACCCCGCTCATTTCAAGAATGATCTCTGGGGTCTTTGGTGATTCCTGCAGGGCATAGGAATAAAGGTTGTTCAAATTATTGAACAAAAAATGGGGGTTTATCTGACTTCGCAAAAATTGTAGTTCGCTTTCTTGAATGGTGGTCTCGAGTTCATCTATCTGAGCCTGTTTTTTTAAGGCATCCCATCCAAATTTGCAACCAGAAAGTATAAACATTACCGGCAAAACCCCTAAAAGGGAGACATAAATCCCTGGAAAAGTATCCGCCCTTTTTGTATTGGGGAATATAAGAGGTTCCAAAACTGTTTCTTCTATGGTAATTATTATCGCTACAACTATACCGGCACCCAAAAAGAATTGCCAATACTTTTTTTTGTACAAAAATTTGGGCATAAGGTAGTACGTAATCGCAACAGTGGCAACGGCATAAAACAAAAGGAATATGGCCCTGTGCACATTTATGCTCCCCGTATGTCTTTCAAAAGAAAAAAACAGGAGCACCAGTATGTGTAGCACTATTTGAAAAAGAAGTTCTTTTTTAGAAATCAATACACAATAATTAATTAGTGCCAAAACTATAGATAAAACTGCTGTAAAAGAAAAGCAGTTTTACCAACAACCAAATTTACCCCCTAAACGACATTTTACCCCTGGCTATTCATAATTAATTGGTTGATTGAGGGTTAACCCTTGTCGTTCACGGAAAATATTTACTATTTACATTCTGATGGTCCATATTTAAGCTAAGGCATCATCAAAAATGATGACTCACAAGTTTTTAAAAACAATATCACTAACACTTAAATCACTCAACAATGAAGAAGACATTTCTCGTACTGACATTCTTAACCTCTTTTATGGTTGTGGCACAATCTACTTGGAAATCGGATGGAGCACACTCCAAGGTAGGTTTTGGCATTTCACACCTAATGATTTCTACCGTGGAAGGCCATTTTAGCGACTTTGACATAACAGCGACCGCAACCGATACCTTTGACGAGGCTGAATTTACCGTTGACATTAAAACAACCAGTATTGATACGGATAACGATAGACGCGACGACCACTTAAGAAGTGCTGATTTTTTTGATGCTGAAAAGTATCCTTCCATTACCTTTAAAAGCACCAATTTTGAAAAAACTGGGGACAATACCTTTAAACTCAAAGGTGACCTTAGTATGCATGGCGTTACCAAACCGGTAAGCTTGGAAGGAAAAGTGAACGGGATAATTACTGACCAGCGAAGCCAAAAATTGAAAGCAGGACTCAAACTAACCGGTACCATTAACCGATTGGAGTTTGGTGTGGGCGAAGAATCGGCCTCCATAGGGAATGAAGTGGAAATGACCATTCACTTGGAGATGGCACAGCAGTAACATATAATACTTAGTGTAGCATGGGGTGTTTAAAAGGTAGGTTTTCCGTCAACCTGAACTTAATCCAAGTTATCATAACAGCTTGAATACCATTATGGCGAAATTCTCAAATTAATTCAGAATGTGACGTATTTCAATACTTTTTAGGCACCCCATTTTTTCCAAGTACAAGCAACTCCTTTTTAGGACTATCTCATAAAGTGTGTAAATAGAAAATTAGCGGGGGCATGCCCCCGCTAATTTTTTGTCTAATTTTAAATATTTGCACATTATGAAGAAAGAAGAATTGTTCAACGACGATTTCCTGAAGCAGTTCAAATCGGGAGACGAG
>NZ_WUEG01000013.1 GCF_010468565.1 Allomuricauda sp. TY007 | reverse complement strand
CCACCTATCGAGGTACAGCCAATAGGGGAACGGTTAAAAGGAGTACTGCACCAGGTCAAGTCAAAAAAATGACGGGAGCAAAAAATGCCAAAGCTTATGCCCCCGGACAGCAAAAGAAAAAAGGCAATAATGAATAAGTGCCTTGTATGAGATAAAAAAAAGCCCCGATTTTGGGGCTTTTTTTCCAAGGGTAAAATTTTCGTTTAGTCCAAAGACGAGGATAAAATCCCATAAAATGCCTTAATACCATAGGCCAACTGACCAATTTTGATATTCTCGTTTGGGCTGTGTTGGTTGTTATCAGGGTTCACTACAGGTACAATAAAGGCAGGAATTTTCAATTCGTTGATAAAAGGCGAGATTGGTACTGTGCCACCCATGGTTCGGATTTGAATGACCTCTTCCTCAAAACTTTTATTTAAAGTGTTTACGATAAACTTGCCATAAGGATTATCCAAATCGGTGCGGAAAGCATCAGTTACGCTTCCTTCGGTTACGGTTACAATTTTATCAAACTGCATGCGCTCTTCTTTGGAGGGTACATGGTCCAATACTTTGTATCCCTGCTTGGTGATATGGTCCTTTACCAAGTTTTTAAGACGGTTTCCATCACTCTCTACCACCAACCTCAAATCCAGTTCGGCGGTAGCACTTTCAGGAACAATGGTCCGTGCTTTGTCGCCGACCCAACCAGAACCCAATCCACGAATGTTCAAGGATGGGTATTGTAAAGCCTCTTGGTAATAACCGCCCACTTTTTCGGCAGTTTTAAACTGAAGCTTCTTCGCTATCGCCCCGTCATTATCAGGAACACTTTTTAGTATGGAATCCGTTTTTTCATCAATGGAAATACCATCATAATATCCAGGAATGGTCACTCTACCTTCGGCATCTTTCATGGTTGCCAGCAATTGTGCCAACTGGAACCCGGGGTTTGGTGCATAATTGCCATAATGTCCGCTATGTTGTGGTTTGATGGGGCCGTATGTGGTGAGGGTCAATGTGGTGATACCACGACACCCATAAACAACGGTAGGGTTTTCCGAAGCGTGAACAGGTCCGTCCACGATCATTAAAAAATCAGATTCTAGAAGTTCGTGGTACTGTTTTACCGCTGCGGGCAAGGGTTTACTGCTTTTTTCCTCTTCACTGTCCAAAATAACCTTGATGTTGAAGGGTATTTCCTTGCCATCCCTCTTCAACAGGTCCATGGCATTTAAGAGCATCACAATGGGCGATTTATCATCCGAAGTAGATCGCCCGAACAAACGCCAATCGTAGTTGATGTCGTCGTCCATTTCATCAAAAGAAACGGTTTCGAAGCCTCCATCCTTTGGAGCTTTCAATACAACCTGATATGGATTCGGCTGATCCCATTTGGAGGGGTCTACGGACTGGCCATCAAAGTGCATATAAATAAGTATAGTGGGTTTTTCACCGCTCACTGGCGTGGCTGCAAAAAACAGGGGAAGCCCATCTGTGTCCAAAACGGCAGTATTGAACCCTCTGTCACCGAACTTTCGCTTGAGCCACATGATGTTTCGGTCAATATCAGCTGCATCCAGCGCATCGTTGGGAATGGCAATAAATTCCCGAATCTCGTTAATGGCATCGGCCACTTGCGATTTTACGGCTACATCATCTTGTGCAAAAAGGGAAAAAGTGGCGAACAGGGAAACTAGGGACAGTGTTTTTTTCATGGAACAAATCGTCTTGATTTTTAGAACTGAAATTTAACGAATTTGCTTCACAAAGCCACCAATATCATCCACTCCGTTTGATGTTAAATGTTTGATGAAAGCCGAACCAATGATAGCTCCTTTGGCTTTTTTAGTTGCTTGCTCAAATGTTTCCGCATTGCTGATGCCAAATCCAACGATTTGTGGATTTTTCAAATCCATGTTGGCAATGCGTTCAAAATAGTCCGATTGTTCCGTTCCAAAACCTTGTTTGGCCCCGGTTGTACTGGCCGAACTCACCATGTAAATGAATCCTTCGGAGGCATCATCAATGGCTTTGATACGTTCATCACTTGTTTGGGGAGTGATCAGGAAAACATTGATCAATCCATGTTTTTTGAAAATGGCTTCGTATTCCTCTTTGTAAACATCCAGAGGTAAATCGGGAAGAATCAGTCCATCGATTCCGATTTCTTCACATTTGGCACAAAATTCCTCCACGCCATATTGAAGCACGGGATTAAAATAACCCATCAAAATAAGGGGAATGCTGACGGTCTTTCGAATATCTTTCAATTGCTCAAAGAGCAAAGCGGTGTTCATCCCATTTTTTAGGGCAGCCGTGGAACTTTCCTGAATCGTTGGGCCATCAGCCAGTGGGTCACTGAAGGGCAAGCCTATTTCGATGAGGTCCACACCGTTTTTCTCCAAATCCTGAATGATTTTTACGGTGTCATCCAAATTGGGGTAACCCGCTGAAAAATATATGGAAAGGATTTTTCCTGCCCGTCCGGCAGGCGGGTTATCCTCTTGTAATTTTTGTTTGATTCTGTTCATTTCTAGTTTGTTTTTTGTCATCCCGCACCTGATGCGGGATCTATTATGAATACCAATCATAAGCTAAATCACTCCAGCTTGGATTATCTTTTTCAATCAATTCAATCTTCCACTGCCTTTTCCATTTTTTGAGTCTTTTTTCTCTCAAAATGGCATCATTAACATTTTGGTGGGTTTCAAAATAGACTAGAATATGCAGTCCGTATTTTTTGGTAAACCCTTCAATTATTCCTTGCTTATGTTCCAAAACTCTTCGTTCAATATTGTTTGTCATTCCAGTATACAAAGTTCCATTACGCTTATTACTTAGGACATAAACATAATATTGATGAACGTTTTTGATCATTGTTTTTTTTTGGATTCCTGCCTTCGCAGGAATGACATCTGTTTTTGTTCGGTCTGTCATCCCGCACTTGATGCGGGATCCAGTTTCAATGCTGTTCTGGATTCCTGCTTTCGCAGGAATGACATTATGTTATAACTTGAAATAATCAATATAGTTCTGTAAATCTTTGTCGCCACGGCCTGATAGGTTGACCACCACTACATCATCTTCCTTGAACTTCCTATCTTCAAAAATGGCCAAGGCATGGGATGATTCAATGGCAGGGATAATACCTTCCAATTTACAAAGCCCCAAACCTGCCTTCATGGCATCATCATCGGTAATGGAAATAAATTCACCACGGCCCGAAGCATATAAATGAGCGTGCATTGGTCCGACCCCAGGGTAATCCAATCCAGCTGAAATGGAGTAGGGCTCGGTTATTTGCCCATCTTGGGTCTGCATCAACAAAGTTTTGCTGCCGTGTATAATACCCACTTTACCCAAGGCCGACGTAGCAGCACTCTCACCGGAATGAATACCTTTTCCAGCTGCCTCAACAGCAATGATGCCCACTTCGGGAACATCTAAATAATGGTAGAACGCTCCAGCAGCATTACTTCCACCGCCCACACAGGCTACTACGTAATCCGGGTTCTCCCTGCCTTCTTTTTCTTGGAGTTGATTTTTGATTTCCTCCGAAATCACCGATTGGAAACGAGCCACCATGTCGGGGTAGGGATGTGGTCCTACCACGGAACCGATAATATAATGCGTGTCCACAGGATTGTTGATCCAGTCGCGAATTGCTTCGTTGGTTGCATCTTTTAAGGTCTTACTGCCCGATGTTGCGGGCCTGACCTCTGCACCCAACATTTTCATACGGGCCACATTCGGGGCTTGACGCGCAATATCGATTTCTCCCATGTACACCACACATTGGATGCCCATTAAAGCGCAAACAGTAGCTGTTGCCACACCGTGCTGACCAGCACCTGTTTCAGCAATGATTCTGTTCTTGCCCAATTTTTTGGCCATCAGTATTTGGCCAATGGTATTGTTGACCTTGTGGGCGCCCGTATGGCACAAATCTTCCCTTTTGAGGTAGATTTTGGTGTTGTATTTTTCGGATAGGCGCTTTGCAAAATAAAGTGGTGTGGGTCGGCCAACATAATCCTTCAGCAATTGATGAAACTCTTCCTTGAACGAAGGTTCTTCCATGATGCCGAGGTAGTTTTGCCTGAGCTCCTCGCAATTGGGGTATAGCATTTCCGGGATAAAAGCTCCCCCAAACTCGCCGTAGTACCCCCTTTCATCAGCATGATAGCTTTTCATTGATATTCAGTTTTATCGTTTTGACCACTTTCCAGTGATGCTTTAAATGTTTTTAGATCGTCTATGTTTTTTAGTCCAGGCGCTCTTTCAAATTTACTGTTCACATCAATGGCGAAACAATTTTTGGAAGCGGGACTGTTTAAAAAATCTTTCAATTTTTCTTTGGAATCCAATCCAATGCCGCCACTTAAAAAGTAGGGCTTGCTGGACGGATATTTTTCCAAAACGGACCAGTCGAATGTATATCCATTGCCGCCCGGTAGTTTTCCTTTGGTATCAAAAAGAAAATAATCACACACATCTTCATAATCTGACAATACATCAAAATCAAAATCATCCTTGATGGAAAATACTTTGATGATTTCTAGATTTCTCGACTGCGCTCGAAATGACAGAAATCTTTCTTTTAGTTCATGGCAATAATCAGCACTTTCCTTTCCGTGGAGTTGTACGGCATCCAAATGATATTGAGCCACTTTTTTTAGAACCTCTTCCAAAGGTGCGTCCACAAAAACCCCCATTTTTTTAATGGAACTGGGCAATTTAGGGATCTCCCCCGAAAAATATCGGGAAGAGGGTTCCCAGAAGATAAAGCCCAAATAGTCGGGTTGCAAGGTTGCTACCTCTTCTGGATTATGGTTCATGCCGCAGATTTTCAGTTTCATAGGTCTCACTTTGATTTCGACTGCGCTCAATCTGACAGTTCGAAATGATGTTATGCGATTATCTTGTTTATAAATTCTTTTGCACTTTTACCGGGTTCGTCCGTCTTCATGAAGTTCTCCCCAATCAAAAAACCTTGATAATCAAACTCCTTTAATTCACGGATGGCTTCCACGGAACTGATGCCGCTCTCCGAAACTTTTACAAAATCATCCGGAATTTTTTTAGACAAGGTTTTGCTGATGTTCAAATTGACCTCAAAGGATTTCAGGTTCCTATTGTTCACGCCCAATATATCCAAACTTGGCATCAAGGATTTTTCCAATTCTTCTTCGTTGTGTACTTCCAACAGTACGTCCAATCCCAGCCCTTTGGCCAATTCAGATAAGGTTTTGATTTCTTCCCTGGTCAGAATGGCAGCAATCAACAATATGACATCGGCACCATAGGCTTTGGCCTCGACGATTTGATATTCGTCTATGATAAACTCCTTTCTTAAAATAGGAATGTTGGTGGATGCCCTAGCGAGGACCAAATCATCCAAAGAGCCCCCGAAATATTTGCCATCGGTGAGCACGGACATGCCACAAGCACCTGCATCGGCATAGCCCTTGGCCACATCCTGTACACTCAAGCTTTGATTGATTACGGATTTGGACGGCGAACGGCGCTTGTGCTCGGCAATAATGCCAGAGTTGCTCTTACGCAAAACTTCTGCCAACGAGATAGAGGTGCGTTCCATCATTACCGAAGCTTCCAGTTGGGGCAGGGTGATTAGCGTTTTTTTTAAATCGACTTCTTTGCGTTTATCGGCTACTATTTTGTCTAGTATGTTCATTTTGTTTCTGTCATACCGCTCCCGATAACTATCGGGATGATGCGGAATCTATTTTTATTTATGTCGGATTCCTGCTTTCCCTTCGACTCCGCTCAGGGCCCCGAAGGAATGACACTTCACCGAATTTAACTATTACTTAATTCTTGCAATTTTTTGAGTGATGCTAACCCTTTGCCTCCAAATAACGATTCTTTTGCTTTTTCAAAACCCTCTTTTGGTGTGATACCTTCCACGGTAGCAATGGCAACCCCTGCATTGGCACAAACCACATTGTTCTGGGCATCTGTGCCTTTGCCTTGCAAAATATTCATGAAAATCTGGGCGGACTCTGCTACATCTTCGCCCCCTGTGATTTCCTCTTGTGAAACCTTTTCCACGCCAAAATCGGCAGGTGCCAGCATACCTTCTGTATGGTTGGATATGGTTTTGGTGTCGCCAGTCAATGAGATTTCATCATATCCGTCCAACGCATTTAAAACGGTAAATTTCTTGTCTGTATTCTGATATAGATAACCATACATTCTTGCCAGCTCCAAATTAAACACCCCTACCATTTGATTTTTTGGGAATGCAGGATTTACCATAGGCCCCAACATATTGAAAAATGTTTTCACGGCCAACTCTCTTCGGATGGGGGCCACATTTTTCATGGCCGGATGGAACAAGGGGGCGTGCAATACACAAATACCGGCTTCCTCGATGGTCTTTTTCAGAAAATCGGCATCATTACTAAATTTGATGCCCAAAAATTCCATAACGTTGCTACTCCCACATTTAGAGGAAACTCCATAATTTCCATGCTTGGTCACATGTATTCCTGCTCCTGCGGTTACAAAGGAAGCCAGTGTCGAAATATTAAATGTGTCCTTGCCATCTCCTCCTGTTCCACAAAGGTCGATGGGGTCGTACTCGGCTAGGTCAACTGCCAGGCAGAGTTCCAAAAGGGCATCGCGGAACCCCTCAAGTTCTTCAATGGTTACACTTCGCATCATGTAAACCGTTAAAAATGCTGCGATTTGGGAAGTGTTGTAATCTCCCTTGGCGATGTTCACCAATATTTGTTTGGCTTCTTCCTTGGGAAGAATCTCGTGATTGATGAGTTTGTTTAAAGTCTTTTTCATTGTTCTTCTTTGTCATTCCGCTTTTGATACGGAATCTTACATTCAAATTTGATTTATTTGGATTCCTGCCTTTCCATCGACTGCACTTAGGATGACAGCAGGAATGACGTATTGCTAGCTTTCCAACCAATTCTTCAACATTTGTTTGCCTTCGGGGGTCAATACGGATTCAGGGTGAAACTGCACTGCCGTAACATCGTATTCTTTATGTCGAAGCGACATGATCTGCCCGTTTTCGTCTACCGCGGTGGTTTCCAATACCTCCGGTAAATCGGGGTCCACAACCCAAGAATGATATCTGCCCACCTGAATTGTTTTGGGCATATCTTTATAAATAGGGTCGTCCTTGGTCACGGTTATGGTGGTGTCCACTCCATGATATACTTGGTCCAAATTGATCAAGGTACCTCCGAATACTTCGCCAATGGCCTGAAGCCCCAAACACACCCCAAAAATACGTTTGGTTGGCGCGTATGTCTTGATGATTTCCTTTAAAAGCCCTGCTTCATCCGGAATTCCAGGTCCAGGGGAAAGCACAATGTATTCAAACGGTTCCACTTCGTCCAAAGTGAGCTGGTCGTTCCGTTTTACGGTCACCTCACAATTCAAATCTTCCAGATAGTGTACCAAGTTGTAGGTAAAGCTATCGTAGTTGTCTATCATTAAAATCTTTCTTCCCATGCTTAGATTGTTTCGGCTATTTCCAGCGCTTTGGTCAATGCGCCCAATTTATTGTAGGTTTCTTGGAGTTCGTCATCAGGATTGGAAGCTGCCACCAAACCTGCCCCTGCTTGGTAATATAGTTCGTGGTCCTTGCTCAAGAAAGTTCGGATCATAATGGCGTGGTTAAAGTTGCCTTCAAAATCCATAAACCCGATGGCGCCGCCATAATAGGAACGACTTGTTTTTTCGTACTTTTCAATGAGCTGCATGGCCATATGCTTGGGGGCCCCGCTCAAAGTCCCAGCGGGAAAGGTAT
Source organism: Allomuricauda sp. TY007 (assembly GCF_010468565.1). GTDB lineage: Bacteria > Bacteroidota > Bacteroidia > Flavobacteriales > Flavobacteriaceae > Flagellimonas. The sequence continues at coordinate 116,748 of NZ_WUEG01000013.1, read as the reverse complement.
CGGCGACCACTTTCATGGTAGTACTGTCCTTTTTCTTTTGTCCCGTTACTTTGGACACCAGGTGGATAACGTGGGAGAAATATTGAACTTCACGATAGGTTTCCACGTTTACGGTGTTTCCGTTGCGGCTCAAATCGTTTCGGGCAAGGTCTACGAGCATTACGTGTTCGCTGTTTTCTTTTTCGTCCTGTGCCAACTTTTTGGCGAGTTCTGCATCTTTTTCATCATTTCCGGTACGTTTATAGGTTCCTGCAATGGGATGGATCTCTGCCTTGCCCTCCTTTACAATCAATTGTGCTTCTGGGGAGCTTCCGAATATTTTAAAGTCGCCGTAATCAAAATAGAATAGGTAAGGGGAAGGGTTGATGGAGCGAAGTGCCCGGTACACATTGAACTCGTCTCCCTTGAATTTTTGTTTGAACCTTCTGGAGAGTACCAATTGGAATACATCGCCACGCTGACAATGTTTTTTGGCCAACTCCACCAGTTCTTTGTAATCCTCATCTTTTAGGTTGGATTCGGGTTCCCCTTCTTTATTGAAGTTGTAAGATGAAAAGGTCCTAATGTTGAAAAGCTGCTCCATTTCCTCCACATTGCTTTCAGAGTCGTAACAATGTGCGAACAAGTAGGCCTCGTTCTTAAAATGATTGATGGCTATGATGTTTTGGTATACCGCATAATAGATGTCGGGAATATCGGCGGAATCTTCCTTTTTGGAAATCTCCACATCCTCAAAATAACGAACAGCATCGTAGGCCATATACCCAAACAGTCCGTTGTAGATGAATTTAAAACCATTTTGGGTGGTTTTGAACTGCTTGCTGAAGTTATGGATAGCTTCGGTAACATCGGTTTCAGGTGTAATTTCCGTTACTTGTTTTGTGCCATCTGGAAAATGTTGTTCTATGGTTTCGTTCTCCACTTTAATGGATGCGATGGGATTGCAGCAGATATACGAAAAACTGTTATCGTTGGCGTGGTAGTCGCTACTTTCCAAAAGAATACTGTTGGGGAACTTGTCCCTGATCTTCAGGTAAACGCTCACGGGGGTAATGGTGTCCGCGAGGATTTTTTTGTAATGGGTCTTAAGCGTGTAACTCATTTGGTACTTATATAAATTAAAAAAGGCCTGTCGTGATGACAAGCCTCTTGTATGGTTATAATGGGGACTTAGCTCACGACGTTTTCCGTAAGTTTATCCACCACCAGTTATTTGCTATTCTGTTAATCATTGCACCAAATATAGGGAGGAATTTTTAACGGGGCAACAATGTTTTGTTTAAAATAAAAAATCCCGCCCTAGAAATATCTCGGACGGGATTTCCACACACTAAACAGGAGTTGATTACATCTGTAGATCAACTACCAAATCAAACTCGTCATAGATCAATTTGTCCTTGGCCGTGCCAATGATACCTGATCCGTATTTTACGTCGTACTTGGTTCTGTCAACTTTCAAGGAAGCAGTTGCTTTGTCCCCATAAACGGAAACTTCGAAAGTTACGGGCTCGGTGGTACCTTTAATGGTAAGGTCGCCAGTTACGTCGTAAGAATTCTTACCGGTAGATTTCACTTTAGTGAACACCAATTTAGCAGTAGGATGATTTGCCGTACCAAAAAAGTCATCGGACTTCAAATGGCCGTCCAACTTATCTTTGTATTCTCCCTCCAAATCGGTTGTGTTGATGCTTGCCATATCCACAACAAACTCACCACCGACCAATTTTTCACCGTCGAATTCCAAGGCACCTGATTTAAGGCTGATGGTACCGGCGTGGGAACCTCCAACTTTGTAACCTTTCCAGGTAACAGTACTCTCCGTCGTCTTTACTTCCTTGGTTTCTTTTTTAATTGGGTTAGCTACTGCGGAAGCGGTAAAAAGGGTAACCAATGTTAAACTCAAAATTGTCTTTTTCATGATTGTTTTAAATTTCTGTTTTTAATTGTTAGGGTTTAAGGGTTATATGAGTGTAAATAATTCTTCTTTTGATTTTCTGACTTTCGGTAAATGCTGGGTCTCATCATCTTCGGAACGGTATCCTACGGCCAAAACAACGGCTGCATTGAGATTTTTGTCGTTCAATCCCAAAATTTCATTGTATTTGTCAGATTCGAAACCTTCCATCGGGCAGGTGTCGATTTTCAATTCTGCTGCAGCTTGCATCAAATTTCCAAAGGCGATGTACGCCTGTCTTGCGGTCCAATTGTTTTTGGTTTCGGTCGGGAGGTCCATCAATTTGGATTTCATAAAATCCGAATACCCTTTAAGGCCTTCTGTAGGAATATTTCTGGTTTCACTCACATTGACCAAATAATCATCTACCAATTCATCCCCGAAATCCGTTGCATTTGCAAACACGATAATGTGGGATGCATCTGTAATTTGTGATTGTCCCCAAGAAGCAGGTTTCAATTGCTCCTTTACTTCTTGGTCGGAGATAACCAGTACGTGATAAGGTTGTAGTCCGTAAGAGGAAGCACTTAAGCGTGTTGCTTCCAAAAGTGTATCCAAATCATTGTCCGATACTTTTTTTTCAGCGTCAAATTTTTTGGTGGCGTAGCGCCATGTTCTATGTTCTAATACGTTGCTCATTATGTCTAAAATTTATCTAATAGTTGATTTAATTGTTCCAAATCTTTTTGGTCGAAGTTTTTTAGTATGGTGCCATGTGCCTTTTCCAGAGCATTGTCCATTTGGGACAAAGCTTCCAAACCCGACTCGGTAACCATGATTTCCACTTTACGCCTGTTCGATGGGCAAACACAGCGGCTGACATATCCCTTGGCAATCAATTTGTCCACCAAACGGGTGGTGTTGCTCATTTTGGTGACCATCCTTTCATTTATGGTGGAAAGATTGGCAGGGTTGCCTTTTTGTCCCCTTAAAATCCTGAGAACATTGAATTGTTGCATGGAAACCTCAAAAGGCTTTAAGGTACCCGTCAATATTTCGTTGATCTTATTTTGAACCAACGCTATATGAATCACCGTTCTGGCCTCCAATGGGATTTTCTTTGTGGTTTTAATGATTTCCTCTACATTCATGTCTAAACAACAATTGTATATACAAATGTAAGTTGATTTTTGATGACGTTCCAAATTTTTGATCGATAAAATTTTGTTAAATGGTGGGAAAAGGAATTACTCTTGTGTATTTTTAAAGGTGTAAAAAACAGATAATGAATAAGTTATTCGCTTTAGGGTTGATGGTTTCCGTTTTTGTGGGCTGCGCCGAAAAGAAAGGTCAAAAAAAGGAAGAAGTTGAATCCGCTGGGAACGAAATGGTTGTTCAAGCAGAAGAAGTGGGTGCGGATGTTAAGTTCCCCATTTATGATTTTGATGGTTTGGAACCTTTGTTGCACAAGGAAGATGATAAAACCTACATTGTTAATTTTTGGGCAACCTGGTGCAAACCCTGCATAAAAGAGATGCCATATTTTGAACGTGTGCAAGAGGAGCAAAAGACGAATAATGTTGAAGTGATATTGGTCAGTTTGGATATGCCCAATATGTGGAAGACACAATTGGAGCCTTTTGTGGAAAAAAAGGGGATTCAATCTAAAGTGGTCATATTGGACGACCCCAAACAAAACGATTGGATACCAAAGGTATCCGAAGAGTGGGGAGGAGGTATTCCCGCTACCTTAATATATAATAAGGACAAGCGAACTTTTTACCAGCGTGGTTTTACGTACGAAGAACTGAACAATGAGTTAACTAAATTCATAAACTAATCAGCTATGAAAAAAACAAAGATCTTAGGATGGTCAGCTTTGCTGTTGATTTTTGTGGCAGCTTTTGCTATGGGGTTCAAAGTAGCAACCGAGCATAATTCCGATAAAGGATACGAAGTTGGCGATATGGCAGCAGATTTCTCCTTGAAGAATGTGGATGGAACTATGGTTTCGCTATCTGATTTTGATAGAGCCAAAGGTTTTCTGGTCATATTTACCTGTAACACCTGCCCGTATGCCCAAGCTTACGAAGACAGAATAATCGCTTTGGATGCCAAGTACAAACCGCAGGGTGTTCCTGTTATTGCCATTAACCCGAACAATCCCAATGCCAAGCCAGGGGACAGTTTTGCAAAAATGAAGGAACGTGCGGCCAAAAAAGGATTCACTTTTCCCTATTTGTTGGATGAGGGCCAAAAAGTATACCCCCAATATGGTGCCACGCGCACACCACACGTTTTCTTGTTGGAGAAAACAGCATCAGGAAATATGGTGAAATATATTGGAGCCATTGATGATAACTACCAAGATGCATCACAAGTGGACGAAAAATTCGTGGAAAATGCCGTGAATGCCATGTTGGCAGGAAATGAAATCAACCCTAAAACGACAAAAGCCATTGGATGCGGCATTCAATAAGTCAAACTCAAAATAAAACCATAAGAAATCCGGAGTAATGCTTCGGATTTTTATTTTTTTGTGATTGCAAGATTTTATCATAACCAAAACCTTCGTCAACCTGAACTTGTTTCAGGTTCTCATAAAATTATTTATTAATTGTACTATGAGATTCCGAAATGAATTCGGAATGACGTACAAAAAGCAATTATTACATATATGTTTTATTCAACTATTTTTGTAGCAATCTAAATTGAAAAAAATGTCAGATCTATCACAAGAAGAATGGGCGGAGCAACTGGAAAACGATGATAACGCCTTTATTTTGGATGTACGAACCCCCGAAGAAGTGGAAGAAGGCTATATTCCAGGTTCGACGAACATCGATATTTATTTGGGACAGGAGTTTGTGGACGAATTGGAAAAGCTGGATAAGTCCAAGAACTATTACGTGTACTGCCGATCAGGAAACCGTAGTGGACAGGCCTGTGCCATTATGAACAGTATTGGAATCGAAAATGCTTATAACCTGGAAGGTGGCTTTATGGAGTGGGAAGGCGAAGTAGCAGAGTAGACCTCCATTTATCCCAAATCAATGCGAGAAGACCTACTTTATTTTATTTGGAGGCATAACAAGCTTCCAACAGAACAGTTGTACACGGGCAATGGGGAACCTATTGTAATTAGGTCTCCAGGAACCCAAAACAGGTTGGCTGGCCCCGATTTTTTTAATGCCAAAGTTGAAATCGACGGGCAGCTCTGGGCCGGTAATGTGGAGATGCACCTCAAATCTTCCGATTGGTATGTGCACCATCATGAAACCGATAAAAATTATGACAATGTCATTCTCCACGTAGTGTGGGAGGATGACATTGCTGTTTTTAGAAAGGATGGTTCGCAGATACCCACTTTAGAAGTGAAAAACTATGTTTCCAAATCACTCTTGGACGGCTACCAGAACCTGATGAACAAATCACGGACGAGTTTTATCAACTGTGAAAAAGATGTAAGGCAGGTAGATTCCTTTTTGATGGAAAATTGGCTGCACCGATTGTACATTGAACGCTTGGAGCACAAATCCAAATTGATATGGAAACTTCTGGATACCTCAAAGAATGATTGGGAAGCGGTACTTTTTATGCTTTTGGCCAAGAACTTTGGTTCCAAGGTCAATGGACCATATTTTTTGGAGCGGGCACAACAATTGGATTTTTCCATAGCGAGGAAAACAACCAACGAGCCCTTGCAATTGGAAGCTTTGCTTTTTGGTCACTTTGGACTTTTACAAGTGGATGAATGCACTGATTCGCACTATGTGCAACTCAAAAAGGAGTATGGTTATCTGCAGCGTAAATTTGATTTGGATATACCAGCATCAAAACCAGAGTTCTTTGGGTTGCGGCCAATGAACTTTCCAACCATTCGGATTTCGCAATTGGTTAATTTATATGTGGGAAATCACAATTTCTTTTCCGAATTGATGCATTTGGACAGGCTGGAAGACATCTATCAGGCTTTTGAAATTTGTGCAAGCCCTTATTGGGAAGATCATTATACGTTTGGCAAGGTCTCCAAAAAACGTGTAAAGAAATTATCCAAAAATTTTGTGGACCTGGTCATCATCAATACCATTTTGCCTCTCAAGTTTTGCTATGCAAAACATGTAGGAAGGGATTGGAACGAGGAGTTGATTGCATTGGTATCGCAATTGAGCAAGGAAGACAATTCCATCATTAAAAATTTTGATAAAATCGGGCCTAAAACCCAAAATGCTCTGGAAAGTCAGGCAAAATTGGAACTATACAATAATTACTGCACAAAAAATAAATGTATGCAATGTACCATTGGCACACAATTATTGAATAGAAATACATAATTTTAACCATGTCTTTATTTTATAATACGCTTTATTACTTTCAAAAAAGAGGCTTTGAGGTCTGTCGCCGTATAGCCGAACGGCTTGGTATTCGTGCCCGTGTGGTACGTACCAGTTTTATCTATTTAACCTTTGTTACCTTGGGTTTTGGGTTTGCTCTGTACCTCTTTATAGCCTTTTGGCTTCGAATTAAAGACTTGATCTATACCAAAAGAACCTCCGTATTTGATCTTTAATTTATGATTAGACCGGTACGCCCCAAAATAGCATTGGCACTTTTCTTAATAGTTGTGGTGTTCTTGTTTGGGATATTCGGTTACAAAACGCTGTCTGATTTTACACGTATAGGTTACGTAGATTCGAACGAAAAACATATCATCAATCCAGAAGCAGATATGACATTACAGCCAAAAATTAAACTGATCGCTCTTGGAGTAGCGGAGCAATTACGAAAATTAAATCAAATGTTTCAGATAGGTTAGTTAAAAAAACATAAAATTTGATAGCGTTGAATTTTTTTTAGATATTGCTGCCTTTACCGTACCAAAAACTAACTAATTTCAATATATGAAGTATTTTATTACTCTATTGTCTTTTTTTGCACTAACCACAGGTTTCTCACAAGAATTGACCGTAGTGGGCAAAACCTATAATGTCTCCGATAACATAAATAATGGGGTCATAGAACTTGAAGTTGATGGTGGGGTGGAGCCCTATACCTATAAATGGAGCAACCAGAGTACGCCGCTCACATCAAAAAGGGCGCAAGGGCTGGTGGAAGGAATACCCTATAGTGTGGTTGTGACCGATGCTGCTGGCAATTCCGTTACAAAGGAGTTTGAAATTGAGACAGAATCGATTACTGAAATTTTTAACGGAACCATGACCCCGGCAGTAAGCGCTTTGGGGTCTGTTCTTTTTTGGGACCCCTTTGCCGCCATTGGAATATACGACCCTGTGGCCTATGCCGATGTAAAATTGATCGGTATTCCCGATTGGAGCAATGAGACCCAGGATAAATTTGTGCTTAAGGAATGGCTCAAAGAAGAAAAGGCAAGTGTTGCCAAAGGCGAGGATATTGCAATTATATCCAGTGACAAACGAGGTGAGATAATCATAAAATCCAACGCCAAAGGAAAACTCTTGCAAAAGGTGAAACAGGGAGGGGTAATCTACAACTCCCAGAACCCGGAGCATGTTATAGAACAGGGAGCACATTATTTTGCTCAAATCGAATATGACGAACCCATCCCAATGTTGCATCCCAATGGCGACCCAATTATCAAAGGGATTCCTTTTATTGTAATCTGGTTGGTGTTTGGAGCATTGTTCTTTACCCTCCGAATGGGATTCATCAACATCCGTGGCTTTAAGCATTCCATTGACCTGGCCAAAGGAAAATATGACGACCCTGATGCACCGGGACAAGTAACCCACTTTCAGGCGTTGGCTACTGCAGTTTCTGGTACCGTAGGCCTTGGAAACATTGCCGGTGTTGCTGTTGCCGTTTCGTTAGGGGGCGCAGGAGCGACTTTTTGGATGATTATCTGTGGTTTGTTGGGGATGTCCTCCAAATTTGTGGAGTGCACCCTTGGCGTAAAATATCGCGATATACTTCCTGACGGGCGTGTTTTCGGTGGCCCTATGAACTACCTGCGATATGGTCTTGAAAAAAGAAACCTGAAAGGATTTGGCAAAGTATTGGCAGGAGTGTTTGCACTGCTTGCTGTAGGAGCCTCCTTTGGAGGTGGAAATATGTTCCAGGCCAACCAGTCCTTCGAACAATTGGCAGGTCAGTTTCCTGTTTTGGCAGGCAACGGATTTTGGTTTGGTGTTGTTACCGCTATTTTGGTCGGTGTGGTCATCATTGGCGGAATTAGCAGTATTGCTAGGGTAACAGGTAAGATAGTGCCAATTATGGCCTCTGTTTACATTGTAGCGGCCTTGGCAGTAATTATAATGAACATACAAAATATTGGCCCTGCATTTTCAGCCATTTTTGAAGGAGCATTGAATCCTTCGGCCTTAAAAGGCGGTATAATAGGTGTTTTGGTGGTTGGGTTCCAACGGGCGGCCTTCTCCAATGAGGCAGGTGTGGGTTCAGCGGCCATTGCCCATAGTGCCGCCAAGACCAATCATCCCCCATCAGAAGGCTTTGTTGCTTTGTTGGAGCCGTTTATTGATACGGTGGTGGTTTGTACCCTTACGGCCTTGGTATTGATCTTTACCGGAATGCACGAAGTGGAGGGAATGGCCGGTGCTCAGTTGACCTCCGATGCTTTTGGTAGCCAAATCTCTTGGTTCCCCTATGTGTTGGCCTTGGCAGTGTTCCTTTTCGCATTTTCGACCATGATTTCTTGGTCCTATTATGGAATGAGAGCATGGACATACCTTTTTGGAAAGAGCAAGCGTGCCGAAATGATCTATAAAATGCTGTTCTTGGTATTTGTGGTTGTGGGGGCTTCCGTAAGCTTGGGTGCCGTGCTGGACTTTTCCGATATGATGATCTTGGCCATGTCCTTCCCGAACATTATCGGACTCTACATCATGTCCGGTGAAGTACGTAAAGACCTGGATGGCTATTTACAGAAATTAAAAGTCGGTCAACTTTTTAAAAAGGCTAAAAGTTAAGTTTTAGCATAAACATATTATGAGAAAACAATCCCACTTCAGGTTCAATAAACAAGAACGGAGTGGGATTTTCTTTTTATTGTTGATAACGATTGTGCTTCAAGGAGGGTATTATTACGTGAAAGCAAACCCATCTCAACGGGAAAGCAATTTTACTCTCGATACAGGGGAGCAAAGCAAGGTGGATAGTCTTAAAAACCATCAGTTTGAAGCATCCATAAAAATTTTTCCCTTCAATCCCAATTATATTACAGATTATAAAGGGTACACTTTGGGATTGTCCACTTTGGAATTGGACAGATTGTTTGCTTTTCGTGAAGATGGCAAGTTCGTGAATTCGGCCAAGGAGTTTCAAACCGTTACCCAAGTTTCTGATTCCTTGTTAAATGTACTCTCACCATATTTTAAGTTTCCAGATTGGGTTACAAAACATCAATCCATGAAAAAGGCCCCATCAAAACAACCGGCAGCAGTAAAGCTCCAAGATTTGAATACTGCAACGACGGAAGATTTAGAATCAATTTATGGTATTGGGGAAACACTATCGGAAAGAATCATAAAATTTCGGGACAGGTTAGGGGGGTTCTTGGTAAACGAACAGTTGTACGATGTTTATGGTTTAAAGCCTGAAGTTGCGGACAAAGCTTTGCTTAGGTTCCAAGTGTTGGAGGTGCCTTCGATACAAAAAATCAATATTAATAAAGCTAGTGCAGCGGAGCTATCGCAATTGGTTTATATCAGTAGGTCATTGGCTTTTGATATTGTTGCATATCGAGATAAGAATGGTGCTTATCAATCATTTCAAGAATTGAGTAAAGTCAATAAATTTCCTACGGGAAAACTAGATAGAATAGCCTTATATTTGTCCTTATAAATAAGGTGGTATGATCGATATGTACTTCACGGAAGAGCATAATTTGTTCCGGGAGAGTTTAAAAGATTTTTTGCAAAAAGAAGTTGTTCCCCACATTGAAGAATGGGAGGACACTGGAAAGATTGATAGGGCTATTTGGAACAAGTTTGGGGAGATGGGCTTTTTTGGGCTTATGACCTCCGAGGCTTATTCGGGTTTGGACCTAGACCTGTTTTATACCACTATTTTTCTGGAAGAACTACAAAAGATCAATTCGGGTGGTTTTGCCGCTGCTATGTGGGCGCATCAATACTTGGCCATGACCTATTTGAACAAACTGGCAGACCATGAGCAAAAGAAAGCTTATCTAGAACCCAGTGTGCTCGGTGATAAAATTGGTTGTTTGGGGGTTTCGGAGCCTTTTGGCGGGAGTGATGTGGCCGCTATGCGAACCACTGCTGAAAAGAAGGGCGATATATATATTGTAAACGGCTCTAAAACATTTATTACCAACGGGGTTTACGGAGACTACATTGTACTTGCAGCCAAAACGGACAAGGATGCTGGCCACAAGGGCATCAGTATGTTTGTTGTGGATAGGAATGCGAAGGGTGTCACCGCCAGCAAGCTCAACAAGTTGGGGTGGCGTGCTTCCGACACTGCAGAATTGGCCTTTGATAATGTGGAGGTTCCCGCTTCCAATTTGTTGGGTAAGGAGAACGAAGGCTTTGGTTATATTATGGAAGCCTTTTCCTTGGAGCGGTTGGTAATGGGTATCAATGCGCATGCACGGGCCGAGTTTGCCTTGGACTATGCATTGCAATATATGTCAGAGCGCGAAGCGTTTGGCAAAACCATAGACCAGTTTCAGGCTTTGCGGCATAGGCTGGTGGACCTGTATTCGGATATGTTGGTGTGCAAACAATTCAATTATGCCACAGTGGCACAAATGGAAAAAGGTGCGTATGTTGTTAAAGAAGCCACTATTTCCAAATTAAAGTCCACCAAAATGGCCGATGAGGTGATTTACAACTGTCTTCAATTTTTGGGCGGCTACGGTTATATTGAAGATTACCCTATGGCACGTTTGAGCCGAGATAGTAGGTTGGGTCCCATTGGTGGTGGTACTTCAGAAATTCTAAAGGAGATTTTGGCTAAAATCATTGTGGATAAAAAGGAATACAAAAAGACAATTGTATAGATTGCCTTTAAAAAAGCAAAATATTTCTTTACCCATTGAATATCATTTGTATATTTGCAGACCAAAATTTTAAAGAAAGGAGGTTGTAGCCCATGTTAATTATACCAGTAAAAGAAGGAGAAAACATCGATAGAGCTTTAAAGCGTTTCAAACGTAAGTTCGACAGAACAGGTACCATGCGTCAGTTAAGATCAAGACAACAGTTTACCAAACCATCTGTAGAGCGTAGAGCGCAAATTCAAAAAGCACAGTACATTCAAGGTCTTAGGGACCAAGAAGAAGTATAGGGCTATCGCTTTAACAAAATATATGAATCCCGTTCCAATATTGGAACGGGATTTTTCGTTTTAGATATAGACTAATCGTAATCGCTACCTTTGATATATGTCCGTATCAGCTTTTACATCTTATTTAAGGTTGGAGAAAAATTACTCCGAGCATACTGTAAAAGCGTATGAAAAGGATATTGATGCCTTCTCCGGTTTCTGCAGGGAGCATCATGGGGAGTCCAATCTGGAAAACGTCTCTTATCCATTGATTCGAAATTGGATCGTCCACTTGTCCGACCATGGAATTTCAAACAGAACCATCAACAGAAAAATATCTTCTCTACAGGCTTATTATAAATTTTTATTGAAGACTGGTGATATAGCCATTTCACCATTGGTGAAACATAGGGCGCTTAAAACCAGCAAAAAAATAGAGGTTCCATTTTCTGAAACGGAGATGGAAACTATTCTGTCCAAAATTCCTTTTGATGAAGATTTTGAAGGGGAGCGCGATAAACTCATTATAGAACTTTTGTACACCACGGGCATGCGAAGGGCCGAATTGGTAAATTTAAAGGTGACGGATGTAAACCTGTTCAACCATACATTAAAAGTTTTGGGCAAAAGGAACAAAGAACGTATTCTTCCCTTGTTACCATCTACCACAGAGCAGATAAAAAACTATTTGACCAAGCGCTCCGAACTTGAAAACGCATCGGATTCCACATATTTGCTGTTAACAAAAGAAGGTCTTAAAATTTATGAAACACTTGTTTATCGTACCATAAATAAGTATTTTAGTTTGGTGTCCCCCAAGGTGAAAAAGAGTCCGCATATACTCAGACACACCTTTGCAACACACTTGCTCAATAGGGGGGCGGATTTAAATTCCGTAAAGGAATTATTGGGTCATTCCAGTTTGGCATCTACGCAAGTGTACACACATAACAGTATTGCCGAGCTAAAAAAAGCACACCAAAAGGCCCATCCAAGAAACAAGAAATAAAATTCTTGTATTGTTTAACTTCACTGTCCAGGACAGTACTAAAAACTTCGTCTTATGAAAGTAAACGCACAATCGGTAAATTTTGCAGCTGATGGTAAACTCCTCGATTTTGTCCAAAAACGGATGGACAAGATGGAATTGTTCTATGACAAGGTCATTGAATCGGATGTATATTTAAAAGTTGAAAACACAAGTGCTAAAGAAAATAAGATCGTGGAAATCATGGTGTTTGTCCCTCGGGACAAATTCATGGTAAAAAAACAATGTAAGTCGTTTGAAGAGGCTGTGGATTCGGCCTGTAGTTCCTTGGAAAGACAGTTGGTAAAAAAGAAGGAAAAACTGAGGGCGAAAGCGTGATGAAAATTTTTCAAAATTTATTTTGAATTAAAATATAAATATATACATTTGCAGTCCGTTAGAAATAGCGGGCTTTTTTAGTGAGTAAAAAGCGGTGAAATGCCGATATAGCTCAGCTGGCTAGAGCAGCTGATTTGTAATCAGCAGGTCGTGGGTTCGAGTCCCTCTATCGGCTCGTAAGTTACTGAAAATTAAGGCGGGGGGATACTCAAGCGGCCAACGAGGACAGACTGTAAATCTGTTGGTTTTTACCTTCGCAGGTTCGAATCCTGCTCCCCCCACAAAAGTTGTTCGTCGGAACAGCTGGGAAATAAGGTTTTTTGAAATATTGGAATCTTTGGATGAAAGTCCAGAAAAAATGCGGGAGTAGCTCAGTTGGTAGAGCGTCAGCCTTCCAAGCTGAATGTCGCCGGTTCGAACCCGGTCTCCCGCTCTAAACTTGAAACTTTGGTTTCAAGACGAAGGTTGAAGTTTTGACGAGCTAGACTTGTAACTTTAAACTCTAAACCTGATAACCCATAGGCCGGTGTAGCTCAGGGGTAGAGCGTTTCCTTGGTAAGGAAGAGGTCACGGGTTCAAATCCCGTCATTGGCTCAAAAACGATTTGTACACTAATATAAACTAAGATTAAAATTATTTAAAATGGCAAAGGAAACTTTTGATCGTTCCAAACCGCACTTAAATATTGGTACCATTGGACACGTGGATCACGGTAAAACTACATTGACCGCTGCTATTACCACTGTATTGGCCAACGCAGGTTTGTCTGAAACAAGAAGCTTTGATTCTATTGACAACGCTCCTGAAGAAAAAGAAAGAGGTATTACAATCAACACTTCACACGTTGAGTACCAAACAGAAAACCGTCACTACGCACACGTTGACTGTCCTGGTCACGCGGATTACGTAAAGAACATGGTTACTGGTGCTGCTCAAATGGACGGTGCTATTTTGGTTGTTGCTGCGACAGATGGTCCTATGCCACAAACTCGTGAGCACATCCTTTTGGGACGTCAGGTAGGTATTCCACGTATCGTTGTTTTCTTGAACAAAGTTGACATGGTGGATGATGAAGAGCTCTTGGAGCTTGTTGAAATGGAGGTTAGAGAATTGCTTTCTTTCTACGAGTACGATGGTGACAATGGTCCTGTTATTGCTGGTTCTGCACTTGGTGCTTTGAACGGTGAGCAAAAGTGGGTTGACACGGTTATGGAGTTGATGAAAGCTGTTGATGAGTGGATCGAGGAGCCAGAGCGTGAAGTTGATAAAGACTTCCTTATGCCAATCGAAGATGTGTTTACCATTACAGGTAGGGGTACTGTTGCCACTGGTCGTATCGAAACTGGTGTTGCCAATACAGGTGACCCTGTTGATATCATCGGTATGGGTGCTGAGAAATTGACTTCCACTATCACGGGGGTTGAGATGTTCCGTAAGATTTTGGATAGAGGAGAAGCTGGTGATAACGTAGGTCTTCTTTTGAGAGGTATCGAGAAATCCGATATCAAAAGAGGTATGGTTATCTGTAAGCCAGGTTCTGTTAAGCCACACGCTAAATTCAAAGCTGAGGTTTATATCTTGAAAAAAGAAGAAGGTGGACGTCACACTCCATTCCATAACAACTACCGTCCTCAGTTCTATTTGAGAACTACTGATGTTACTGGTAACATTAACTTGCCTGACGGTGTTGAAATGGTAATGCCAGGTGATAACTTGACAATTACCGTGGATTTGATTCAGCCTGTAGCTTGTAGCGTAGGTCTACGTTTCGCTATCCGTGAGGGTGGTAGAACAGTAGGTGCCGGTCAGGTTACTGAGATTCTAGATTAAGATTCAATTTATAATAAAATTGCACTCAAGGGTGTTCCGATTTTCTCGGGATACCTTTCAGTGTAATTATAAACGGGTGTAGCTCAGTTGGTAGAGCACTGGTCTCCAAAACCAGGTGTCGGGAGTTCGAGTCTCTCCTCCCGTGCAAGTTAAATACAAAAAATATGGTCACTTACATAAAGGAATCATTCGAAGAGCTTAAGAACAATGTTACTTGGTTGGAGAGAAGTAAAGCTTCCAATCTTATGGTAATCGTTGCAGTGTTTTCTATCTTGTTTGCCTTGGCAACATGGGGTGTGGATTCCTTGTTCAGTAATTTGATCACATTGTATTTTGAAAAATTAATAGGATAAAGGTCGGTTGATATGTCTGAGGTTCTGGAGAAAAAATGGTATGTAGTTAGAGCGGTCAGTGGTCAAGAGAACAAGATCAAAGGCTATATCGAAAGCGAGGTAGAGCGTGCAGGTTTTGGCGATTATCTCGAAGAGGTTCTGGTGCCTACCGAAAAAGTTGTTCAGATCAGGAACGGAAAGAAAATCAACAAAGAGCGTGTTTACTTTCCAGGATATATCATGATAAAGGCTAACCTTGGCGGAGAAATGGTGCATATCATTCGTTCCATCACCAATGTAATTGGCTTCTTGGGCGAAGTTAAGGGTGGTGATCCAATTCCTTTAAGAAAATCCGAAGTGAACCGTATGCTAGGAAAAGTGGACGAGTTGGCTGTCAATACAGACAACGTTGCGATTCCATTCGTGTTGGGTGAAACGGTTAAGGTTATTGATGGACCTTTCAATGGATTCAATGGAACTGTTGAAAAAATCAATGAAGAAAAGCGTAAGCTGGAAGTAATGGTGAAGATTTTCGGAAGAAAGACACCATTGGAGCTAAGCTATATGCAAGTTGAAAAAGTATAACAAGAGCTGTTACATATATAAAGCTGTGTTGCTTCCAATTGACACACTTTAAATTTAATTAGAAACAATGGCAAAAGAAGTAGATAAGGTAGTTAAATTACAAGTTAGGGGAGGTGCTGCGAACCCATCGCCACCGGTTGGACCCGCCTTAGGTGCTGCTGGTGTTAACATCATGGAGTTCTGTAAGCAGTTTAATGCTCGTACGCAGGACAAACAAGGTAAGGTTTTACCTGTTGTTATCACCGTTTACAAAGACAAATCTTTCGATTTCGTTGTAAAAACACCACCTGCGGCAGTTCAATTGATGGAAGCAGCTAAGATTAAAAAAGGATCTGGCGAACCTAACAGGGTTAAAAACGGTTCAGTAACCTGGGATCAAGTAAAAGCAATCGCTGAGGACAAAATGGTAGACCTTAATGCTTTTACCGTAGAATCTGCAATGAGTATGGTTGCGGGTACTGCAAGATCCATGGGCTTGAAAATAGCCGGACAGAGACCTTTTTAAAATCTTAAAGCAATTAAGAAATGGCAAGATTGACTAAAAAGCAAAAAGAAGCCCAATCCAAAATAGATAAGAACAAACTCTATTCTTTGGAAGAGGCATCAGCTTTAGTAAAAGAAATAACCAATGTAAAATTTGACGCTTCCATTGATTTGGCTGTTCGTTTGGGTGTAGATCCAAGAAAAGCAAATCAGATGGTGCGGGGCGTTGTTACCCTTCCTCACGGAACAGGTAAAGACGTAAAAGTTTTGGCATTGGTGACTCCAGACAAAGAAGCAGAAGCTAAAGAAGCTGGTGCTGACTTTGTAGGGTTGGACGAATATTTGGAGAAAATTAAAGGCGGTTGGACCGATGTTGATGTAATCATCACCATGCCAAGCGTTATGGGCAAACTGGGGCCATTAGGTAGAATTTTGGGGCCTAGAGGTTTAATGCCCAATCCAAAGACTGGAACTGTAACTATGGATGTGGCCAAGGCAGTATCCGATGTTAAGGCCGGTAAAATAGACTTTAAAGTGGACAAAACTGGTATTGTACACGCTGCAATCGGAAAAGCTTCATTCTCTGCGGACAAAATCGCAGGAAATGCTAGGGAATTGATTGATACCTTGGTGAAGATGAAGCCATCTGCTGCAAAAGGTGTGTACATGAAAAGTATTTACTTGTCCAGTACCATGAGTCCTAGTATTCAATTAGATCCAAAAGCAGTTCAATAACTGGTAGTCCAATTTTTTTAACTATGACAAGAGAAGAAAAAGCAACAGTAATAAAAGACTTGACTGCACAGTTGACTGATAATCCTAACATTTACTTGGCGGATATATCGGGGTTGAATGCCGTGGACACCTCCAATTTGAGAAGAGCGTGTTTTAAGGCGAACATTAAGCTTGCGGTCGTAAAGAACACCTTGCTTGCAAAAGCAATGGAAGCTTCTGATAAGGAATTTGGTGAACTTCCCGAAGTGTTGAAAGGCAATACATCATTGATGTTGTCCGAAACAGGGAACGCACCTGCGAAACTTATCAAGAACTTTAGAAAAAAATCAGAAAAGCCCGTATTGAAAGGAGCCTTTATTGAAGAGGCCATCTACATTGGGGACAACAACCTTGACGCACTTGTTAACATCAAGTCCAAAGAGGAAGTTATCGGGGATATCATCGGATTGTTGCAATCACCGGCCAAAAATGTTATTTCTGGACTTAAGTCCGGAGGCGGTAAATTGGCAGGTATCCTTAAAACCTTATCTGAGAAAGAATAATTCGCGCACAATAAACTAAGTATATTTTTAAACATTTTTATTAAACGATAGAAAAATGGCAGATTTAAAAGATTTTGCAGAACAGTTGGTAAACCTTACAGTAAAAGAGGTAAATGAGTTGGCCGACATTTTAAAAGAAGAATATGGTATCGAGCCTGCTGCTGCTGCAGTAGCCGTTGCTGGTGGTGCTGCCGCTGGTGGAGGTGAAGGTGAAGCTGCTGAGGAAAAATCAGAATTTGATGTAATCCTTACAGCTGCCGGTGGTTCTAAATTGGCAGTAGTGAAATTGGTTAAGGAATTGACCGGTCTTGGACTAAAAGACGCTAAAGAAATCGTTGACAGCGCACCAAAAGCTGTTAAGGAAGGTGTTGCCAAAGATGAGGCAGAAGGTATCAAAAAATCATTGGAAGAAGCAGGAGCAGAAGTTGAGCTTAAATAATCGCTTTTCCCATTAGAACTTGGTTAAGGTCTTTCCATTTTTGGTTAGACCTTAGCCTATTTATATAAGGAGTGTATAAAGCCATACACGAACCCACATAGTATTCACGATCAAAATTTGTCCATAGATGTTCACAAACACTATTGAAAGAGTTAATTTCGCATCCGCTAAGAACATACCGGAATATCCGGATTTCTTGGACATTCAGATAAAATCGTTCCAAGACTTTTTCCAGCTTGAAACTAAATCTGACGAAAGAGGAAACGAAGGTCTCTACAACACCTTCATGGAGAATTTTCCAATCACAGATACCAGAAACCAGTTTGTACTTGAGTTTTTGGATTACTTCATTGATCCACCAAGATATTCCATCCAAGAATGTATAGAGCGTGGACTTACTTATAGCGTACCTTTAAAGGCGCGTTTAAAATTGTACTGTACCGATCCAGAACATGAAGATTTCGAAACTATCGTACAGGATGTGTATTTGGGTACCATCCCTTACATGACTCCTAGTGGAACTTTTGTAATCAACGGAGCAGAACGCGTTGTAGTATCCCAATTGCATAGATCTCCAGGGGTTTTCTTTGGACAATCTTTCCATGCAAATGGAACAAAACTATATTCAGCCAGGGTAATTCCTTTCAAAGGATCTTGGATTGAATTTGCCACCGATATCAACTCGGTGATGTATGCCTATATCGATAGGAAGAAAAAATTACCGGTAACCACTTTGTTCCGTGCCATTGGCTTTGAGAGGGACAAGGATATTTTGGAAATCTTCGACCTTTCGGAAGAAGTGAAAGTTTCCAAGACCGGACTTAAAAAAGTATTGGGCCGTAAATTGGCCGCCAGGGTGTTGAACAC
Organism: Allomuricauda sp. TY007; assembly: GCF_010468565.1. GTDB lineage: Bacteria > Bacteroidota > Bacteroidia > Flavobacteriales > Flavobacteriaceae > Flagellimonas. Next base: position 98,390 of record NZ_WUEG01000013.1, on the reverse strand, counting down.
ATGGCATGAGGATTTCGTGGATGAGGATACGGGAGAAGTGGTTTCCATCGAACGAAACGAAATTGTACTTGATCGTGATACCGTTTTGGAAAAAGAGCATATCGATGAGATCATTGATGCCGATGTGAAGACTATCCTTCTTCACAAGGAGAACAATGCACAATCCGATTACGCCATTATCCACAACACTTTGCAAAAAGACCCTACCAACTCTGAAAAGGAAGCGGTAGAACACATTTACAGACAATTACGTAATGCCGAGCCGCCAGATGAGGAAACAGCTCGCGGTATTATCGACAAATTATTCTTCTCCGACCAACGTTACAACTTAGGTGAAGTAGGGCGTTACAGAATGAACAAGAAATTGGGCTTGGATATCGGAATGGACAAACAAGTGTTGACCAAGGAAGATATCATCACTATCATCAAGTATTTGATCGAGTTGATCAACTCCAAAGCGGAGATTGATGATATCGATCACTTGTCCAACCGTCGTGTAAGAACCGTAGGTGAGCAATTGTCCTCACAATTTGGTGTAGGTTTGGCGCGTATGGCACGTACCATCCGTGAGCGTATGAACGTTCGTGACAACGAGGTGTTTACCCCGATCGATTTGATCAACGCGAAGACATTGTCATCCGTGATCAATTCCTTCTTCGGAACCAACCAGTTGTCCCAGTTCATGGATCAGACCAACCCGTTGGCAGAGATTACACACAAAAGAAGATTATCCGCACTAGGACCAGGAGGTCTTTCCCGTGAAAGAGCTGGTTTTGAGGTGCGTGACGTTCACTATACCCACTACGGAAGATTGTGTCCCATTGAGACACCTGAAGGACCGAACATTGGTTTGATTTCTTCTTTGTCCGTATTTGCCAAGGTGAACAATATGGGCTTCTTGGAAACTCCTTACCGCAAAGTTGAAGATGGTAAAGTGGACACCAAAAACCACATGTACCTAAGTGCAGAGGAAGAAGAAGGAATGAAGATTGCCCAAGCCAATATTCCATTGGCAGAAGATGGCACTATTGAAAGAGAAAAGGTAATTGCCCGTGAAGAAGGCGATTTCCCGGTTGTGGATCCAACAGAGGTGAAGTACACAGACGTTGCACCGAACCAAATTGCATCCATTTCCGCATCCTTGATTCCTTTCTTGGAGCACGATGATGCGAACCGTGCCTTGATGGGATCGAATATGATGCGTCAGGCTGTTCCATTGTTGAGACCGGATTCTCCGATCGTAGGTACTGGTTTGGAAAGACAAGTAGCAACGGATTCTCGAGTATTGATCAATGCAGAAGGAGATGGAGTTGTTGAGTATGTTGATGCACAGAAAATCACCATTAAGTACGATAGAACTGATGAAGAGCGATTGGTAAGCTTTGATGAGGATTCTAAGACGTACCAATTGGTGAAGTTCAGAAAAACAAACCAAGGAACCAGTATCAACTTGAAGCCTATCGTAAGAAAAGGCGACAAGGTGAAAAAAGGTCAGGTACTTTGTGAAGGTTATGCTACCGAAAAAGGTGAATTGGCCTTGGGTAGAAACATGAAGGTAGCCTTTATGCCTTGGAAAGGATATAACTTTGAGGATGCGATCGTAATCTCTGAAAAAGTGGTTCGCGAGGATATCTTTACCTCTATACACGTAGATGAGTACTCTCTTGAAGTAAGGGATACCAAATTGGGTGCAGAGGAATTGACAAACGATATTCCAAACGTATCCGAAGAGGCAACCAAGGACTTGGACGAGTATGGTATGATCCGTATCGGTGCCGAAGTGAAGCCAGGAGATATTTTGATTGGTAAGATTACTCCTAAAGGAGAATCCGACCCAACTCCTGAAGAAAAATTGTTACGTGCCATCTTTGGTGACAAAGCGGGTGACGTAAAAGATGCTTCCTTGAAAGCTTCTCCATCATTGAGAGGTGTGGTTATCGACAAGAAATTGTTTTCCCGTTCCATTAAGGACAAGAGAAAACGTTCCGAGGATAAAGAGGCCATCGCCAGATTGGAGATGGACTATGAAGTGAAGTTCCAACAACTGAAAGATGAATTGATCGAGAAATTGTTCAGTTTGATCAGCGGAAAAACATCGCAAGGCGTAATCAACGATTTGGGTGAAGAAGTACTTCCAAAAGGAAAGAAATACACCATTAAAATGTTGAACGCTGTGGACGATTTTGCTCACTTGGTCGGCGGAAGTTGGACAACAGATGACGCTACCAATGCTTTGGTTGCCGACTTGTTGCACAACTACAAAATCAAATTGAACGATATTCAAGGTAACCTGAGAAGGGATAAATTTACCATCTCCGTAGGGGATGAGCTTCCTGCAGGTATCATGAAGTTGGCCAAAGTTTATATCGCCAAAAAGCGTAAGCTTAAAGTAGGTGATAAAATGGCCGGTCGTCATGGTAACAAAGGTATTGTGGCGCGTATCGTTCGTCAAGAGGATATGCCATTCTTGGAAGACGGAACCCCTGTGGACATTGTATTGAACCCACTTGGTGTACCATCAAGGATGAACATTGGTCAGATCTACGAAACCGTATTGGGTTGGGCCGGACAAAAATTGGGTCAAAAATATGCGACCCCGATTTTCGACGGAGCCTCATTGGATGAAATCAACAAGCTTACCGATGAAGCAGGCGTACCAAGATTTGGACACACCTACCTATATGACGGTGGAACAGGTCAGCGTTTTGACCAACGTGCAACCGTTGGTGTCATCTACATGTTGAAACTAGGTCACATGGTAGACGACAAGATGCACGCAAGATCTATTGGACCATACTCATTGATCACTCAGCAACCATTGGGTGGTAAGGCACAGTTTGGTGGTCAGCGTTTTGGAGAGATGGAAGTTTGGGCATTGGAAGCCTACGGCGCATCATCTACCCTTAGGGAGATATTGACCGTTAAGTCGGATGATGTTATCGGAAGGGCCAAGACCTACGAGACCATCGTAAAAGGCGAGACCATGCCAGAACCTGGATTGCCAGAATCTTTCAACGTATTGATGCACGAACTTAAAGGTTTGGGCTTGGATATCAGATTGGAAGAGTAGAACACTATATACATTAATTATATCATCACCATATTGTTATGGCTAGAATAAAAGATAATAACGCACAAAAAAGGTTCAACAAAATTTCCATAGGATTGGCCTCTCCAGAGTCAATTTTGGCCGAGTCCCGTGGCGAGGTGTTGAAGCCTGAAACCATTAACTATAGAACGCACAAACCAGAGCGTGATGGATTGTTCTGCGAGCGTATTTTTGGTCCTGTAAAGGATTACGAATGTGCCTGTGGTAAATACAAAAGAATCCGTTACCGTGGAATCGTTTGTGATCGTTGTGGTGTTGAAGTGACGGAGAAAAAAGTACGTAGAGACCGTGTAGGGCACATCAACCTTGTGGTTCCTGTGGCACACATCTGGTACTTCCGTTCACTGCCAAACAAAATAGGATACCTTTTGGGACTGCCTTCCAAAAAGTTGGATATGATCATCTACTACGAAAGGTATGTGGTTATCCAGCCAGGTATTGCCAAAGGTCCTGAAGGTGAGGAAATCAATAAAATGGATTTCTTGACCGAGGAAGAATACTTGAACATTTTGGAATCCATTCCTACCGAGAACCAATACTTGGAGGATACCGATCCCAACAAGTTCATTGCCAAAATGGGTGCGGAGTGTTTGATCGACATTTTGTCCAGAATCGATTTGGAACAATTGTCCTACGAACTTCGTCATAAGGCAAACACAGAGACTTCAAAACAGCGTAAGACCGAAGCCTTGAAGCGTCTTCAAGTAGTGGAAGCTTTGCGTGAGTCGCAAGGAAATAGGGAGAACAACCCTGAGTGGATGATCATGAAGGTAATTCCTGTGATCCCACCGGAATTGCGTCCGTTGGTGCCGTTGGATGGTGGTCGTTTTGCCACTTCCGATTTGAACGACTTGTACCGTAGGGTGATTATCCGTAACAACCGTTTGAAGCGTTTGATGGAGATCAAGGCACCAGAGGTGATTTTGAGGAACGAAAAACGTATGCTTCAAGAAGCGGTGGATTCCCTTTTCGATAACACAAGAAAAGCATCTGCGGTAAAAACAGAATCAAACAGGCCATTGAAATCCCTTTCCGATTCATTGAAAGGTAAGCAAGGTCGTTTCCGTCAAAACCTTTTGGGTAAACGTGTGGATTACTCCGCTCGTTCCGTAATTGTTGTTGGACCGGAACTGAAATTGTACGAATGTGGTCTTCCAAAAGATATGGCGGCCGAGCTTTATAAGCCATTCATCATCCGTAAGCTGATTGAAAGAGGTATTGTAAAGACCGTTAAATCTGCGAAAAAGATTATAGACAAGAAAGAGCCCGTAGTTTGGGACATTCTTGAAAACGTCCTTAAAGGACACCCAGTACTATTGAACCGGGCCCCCACATTGCACAGATTGGGTATCCAAGCGTTCCAGCCTAAACTTATTGAAGGTAAGGCGATTCGTTTGCACCCATTGGCATGTACCGCATTTAACGCGGATTTTGATGGGGATCAGATGGCAGTTCACTTGCCTCTAGGGCCAGAGGCTATTTTGGAAGCACAATTATTGATGTTGGCTTCACAAAACATCCTTAACCCTGCTAATGGTTCTCCGATTACCGTACCATCTCAGGATATGGTTTTGGGATTGTACTACATGACCAAGGAGAAAAAATCTACCCCCGAGGAACCTGTTTTAGGTGAAGGATTGACCTTCTATTCTTCTGAAGAGGTAGAGATTGCCTTTAACGAGAAAAAAGTTTCGCTTAATGCCGGAATCAAGGTAAGAGCCAAAGACTTTAACGAAGAGGGCGAGTTGGTATATCAAATTATTGAAACCACGGTAGGTCGTGTATTGTTCAACACGGAAGTGCCAGAACAAGCAGGATTCATCAACCAAGTATTGAACAAGAAAGCCCTAAGAAATATTATTGGGGACATTCTTGCGGTGACCGATGTACCTACAACCGCTGAGTTCTTGGACAAGATCAAGGCCATGGGATACGATTTCGCCTTTAAAGGTGGTCTATCCTTTAGTTTGGGAGATATCATCATTCCAGCAGAAAAGCAGGATATGATCGGCGAGGCAAACGAGCAGGTCGATGGTATTATGATGAACTATAACATGGGTCTTATCACCAACAACGAGCGATATAACCAGGTTATTGATGTTTGGACATCAACCAATGCCATGTTGACCGAATTGGCCATGAAGCGAATTCGTGAAGACAAACAAGGATTCAACTCTGTATACATGATGTTGGATTCAGGTGCAAGGGGTTCCAAAGAGCAGATTCGTCAGTTGACCGGTATGCGTGGATTGATGGCCAAGCCTAAAAAATCTACCGCAGGTGGTGGTGAGATTATCGAAAACCCGATTCTTTCGAACTTTAAGGAAGGATTGTCAATTTTGGAATACTTTATCTCTACCCACGGTGCCCGTAAAGGTCTTGCGGATACCGCTTTGAAAACGGCAGATGCGGGTTACTTGACCAGACGTTTGGTTGATGTATCGCAAGATGTTATCGTTAATAGCGAAGACTGTGAAACCTTGAGAGGTATCGAGGTAGAACCATTGAAGAAAAACGAGGAAATTGTTGAAACCTTAGGTGAAAGGATTTTAGGTAGGGTATCGTTGCACGATGTGTACAACCCATTGACCGAAGAGCTTGTTCTTAGAGCTGGCCAAGAAATCAATGAAGCAGATGTAAGAAGGGTAGAAGCCGCTCCAATCGAGAAAATAGAAGTAAGGTCTCCATTGACCTGTGAGGCTCCACAAGGAATCTGCGCCAAATGTTACGGTAGAAACCTAGCGACTAACAAAATGGTACAGCGAGGAGAAGCTGTTGGTGTTGTAGCTGCACAGTCTATTGGTGAGCCTGGTACACAGTTGACCCTGCGTACCTTCCACGTGGGTGGTATTGCAGGTAACATTTCCGAGGACAACAAGTTGGAATCCAAGTTTGACGGTATCGCCGAAATCGAAGATCTAAGGCTTGTTGAAGGAGAAAACAGTGAAGGTGGAAAAACCAACATTGTAATTTCCAGGACCTCAGAAGTTAAAATTATTGATCCAAAAACTGGAATTACCCTAAGTACAAATAACATTCCTTATGGTTCTCAATTGTTCATCAAAAACGGTGAAAAGATTACCAAAGGAACCGTGATTTGTGAATGGGATCCATATAACGGTGTGATTGTTTCCGAGTTCTCCGGACAGATTGCCTACGAGAACATTGAGCAAGGGGTTACTTACCAAGTTGAAATCGATGAACAGACTGGTTTCCAGGAGAAAGTAATTTCTGAAACTAGAAACAAGAAACTTATCCCGACCTTGTTGATCAAGGATAGCAAAGGCGAAACATTGCGTTCTTACAACTTGCCAGTTGGTTCCCACCTTATGATTGATGATGGCGAGAAGGTGAAAGAAGGTAAGATTTTGGTAAAAATCCCACGTAAATCTGCCAAGGCAGGGGATATTACCGGTGGTCTTCCAAGGGTAACCGAGCTTTTCGAAGCACGTAACCCATCCAACCCAGCAGTTGTTTCTGAGATTGATGGTGTGGTATCCTTCGGTAAGATCAAGCGTGGTAACCGTGAGATTATCATCGAGTCCAAGACAGGAGATATCAAAAAGTACTTGGTTAAGTTGTCCAACCAGATTTTGGTTCAGGAAAATGACTATGTGCGTGCAGGTATGCCATTGTCCGATGGTTCCATTACACCGGAAGACATCTTGGCCATCAAAGGACCATCAGCAGTACAGCAATACTTGGTAAACGAAGTACAAGAAGTTTACCGTTTACAAGGTGTGAAAATTAACGATAAGCACTTTGAAGTTGTTGTAAGACAAATGATGCGTAAAGTGAAGATTCAAGATCCAGGAGATACCATCTTCCTAGAGAATCAATTGGTGCATAAAGACGACTTTATCAACGAAAATGATGAAATTTTCGGTAAAAAAGTTGTTGAGGATGCTGGTGATTCCGAAAGATTGAAACCAGGACAGATTTTGACAGTACGTGAACTAAGGGACGAGAACTCAATTCTTAGAAGAGAGGACAAAACCTTGGTAACCGCAAGAGATGCTGTCGCAGCAACTGCTACGCCAATCTTGCAGGGTATCACTAGAGCATCGTTGCAGACCAAGTCCTTTATCTCGGCTGCATCGTTCCAAGAAACCACCAAAGTATTGAACGAAGCTGCGGTAAGCGGTAAAGTGGATACCTTGGAAGGATTGAAGGAAAATGTAATTGTAGGACATAAAATTCCAGCCGGTACCGGTATGAGGGATTATGACAGCATCATTGTAGGTTCCAAAGAGGAGTACGATGAAATCATGGCCCGAAAAGAGGAATTCAAATTCTAAATAAAATAAACCCTGGCCTTTAGGTCGGGGTTTTTCTTTTTAAGATAAAGTGATATGGCTGAAGAAAAGAAAAATCAGAAACAGATCAACATAGAGTTGGATGAAAAAACGGCAGAAGGGACCTATTCCAATCTTGCCATCATCAACCATTCCGTATCCGAATTTGTGGTGGACTTTATCAGCTTGATGCCCGGCGCTCCCAAAGCCAAGGTAAAGAGCAGGATCATATTGACACCGCAACATGCCAAAAAGTTGCTAAAGGCATTGAACGATAATGTCAGTCGCTTTGAACAGGCACACGGAACCATTCAAGACTACGAGCAACCAGCGATACCGTTAAATTTTGGTCCCACTGGAGAAGCATAAAAAAAGCCCCAATTTTTGGGGCTTTTTTATTTTTTCACTTTAACCAACCTTTCTCAATTCCCTTTTTCGAAAAGAAAATCAGGTAAATACCTATAATGATGATTACCACAGGCATGGCGTAGGTAGATGACCCAAAGGCCTCAACAGCGTTGGAAATAAACAACCAATGGATGAATTGTGCCACAGCAGCAACCAATGAGATTATAAAAAAAGTTCTGGCCCACTTCTTACGCAGTAAAAGTCCGATACAAGCCAATGTCCCCGAAAAAACGGCAATGGCAAAAGCGGCGGTTGCCCAAGCAGGGATTCCCTCAAAAGCTTCACGCTGGGCCTGATCCATGCTTTCCAAAAGTGCCATTTGGTTAAAAGCTTGGTTGAGATAGTTGCCAACGCCCATCAAATTCCATAGAAGAGCGATAACGCTTACCACCCAAAACCAAGTAGGCGGCTTAACTGAAGTCGTCATAATTTGATTATTTAATTGGTTACGCTAATCAATGTACAAAAAAAATACATATGAATGTTGCAACCATTTCATATTCAGAGGTGTATGCTTGTACTTTAAATTGAATTCTTACTCAAATTCGGAGGTGTAGTGCAACTTTACCGAAGGATATTTTTGTTGGGTCATTTGCAAGGAGAAAGGCGAATCTGCCAAAAATACCAACTGCCCTTTTTTGTCCGTCGCCAAAAACTTTTGCTTTACACGCTTAAACTCTTTGAACTCTTCGTTGTTTTCATCCTCGGCCTCTACCCAACAAGCCTTATGTACGGGGAAGTTCTCGTAGGTACATTTAGCACCGTACTCGTGCTCCAATCTATACTGGATTACTTCATACTGCAATGCTCCCACGGTACCAATCACCTTTCTTCCGTTCATTTCCAAGGTAAAAAGCTGTGCTACCCCTTCGTCCATAAGCTGATCAATGCCCTTGTACAATTGTTTGGCTTTCATGGGGTCGGCATTGTTGATGTACCTAAAGTGCTCCGGTGAAAAGCTTGGAATGCCTTTGTAGTGCAGTTCTTCACCACTGGTCAAAGTATCCCCAATTTTGAAGTTTCCAGTATCGTGAAGCCCTACAATATCACCCGGATAGGAGATGTCCACAATTTCCTTTTTTTCTGCAAAAAAAGCATTTGGGCTGGAGAATTTGAGTTTTTTCCCTTGCCTTACGTGTAAATAGGGTGTATTTCTTTCAAATGTACCGGAAACAATCTTTACAAACGCCAAACGATCTCGGTGTTTGGGGTCCATGTTGGCGTGTATCTTAAATACAAAACCAGAAAAATCTTTTTCATTTGCCTTTACCAATCGTTCTTCGGCTTTTTTAGGTCGTGGAGATGGGGCAATGTTCACAAAACAATCCAACAGTTCCCGAACTCCAAAATTGTTTAAGGCAGAACCAAAAAAGACAGGCTGAAGTTCACCTTTTAAATAAGCATCCTTGTCAAAATCGGGGTAAACACCCTCAACTAGATCTAAATTATCGCGCAGTTCTTCGGCGGCATCGGTACCTATGATTTTCTCAAGTTCTGGATTGTCCAGATTGTCAAAAGCAATGGTTTCTTCGATGTTCTTTTTGCTGTTGCCGCTAAAAAGGTTGATGTTTTTTTCGTAGATATTGTAAATGCCTTTAAAATCGTAACCCATACCAATTGGAAAACTCAGTGGGGTTACTGTCAAACCTAATTTTTGCTCCACTTCGTCCAAAAGGTCAAACGCATCCTTACCTTCACGGTCCAATTTGTTGATAAATACAATCATGGGAATGTTGCGCATACGGCAAACCTCAACCAACTTTTCGGTTTGTTCCTCCACACCCTTGGCAACGTCGATTACCACAATTACGCTATCAACTGCGGTCAGGGTTCGGAAAGTGTCCTCGGCAAAATCCTTGTGCCCGGGAGTATCCAGAATATTGATTTTTTTGTCTTTGTAAATAAAGGCCAAAACGGAAGTAGCTACGGAAATCCCCCTTTGGCGCTCAATCTCCATAAAGTCGCTGGTTGCCGATTTTTTGATTTTATTGCTTTTTACAGCACCAGCTTCTTGGATTGCACCACCGAACAATAGTAATTTTTCGGTCAAGGTTGTTTTTCCGGCATCGGGGTGGGAGATAATGCCAAAAGTTCTTCGTTTTGCTATTTCCTTTTCAAATTCCATCAACAAAAATTTCGGCAAAAATACAGGATTTATATGTTTTGCCACTCATTTTTAGTGCGATTCAGGATTGTTAATATTATTGGAAAAAAAATAAGAATTAAAACTAGTCAAAACCAAAAAGAAAAGTAATTTTCGCCGGTTTTTAAATCGCTGACCATTCCACAATAGCATTATCCATTTGTAAATAAGCAGATGAGGTAAATAATGATGAAGAAATCGCCTTTTATCGATAAAAATAGGAGGTGAGGGTCAAATAAGTTAATTATGTGACCTATTTGTATCGAAGTGTGTCGAAAGCACTGGTGATATTAAAACCAATAAGAAAACCCCAATTTTCTTACAATTACGGGAACCACTTGTTGCCATGGTGATTAGTTGACCAAAACTTAATCATTTATGGAAAAAATTACTTTCTTGAATTTCAAGAAGAGCACACTATTATTGTTACTTCTATTTTTGGGATTGCCTATATATTCTAGCATTGTTCCGGCAATCAATCCAATAACGAATATGGCAGATACCTATTTAATGAGCGGTAATACCGATTCTGATGGTGATGGCGTGCCTGATAGTGTTGATATCGACAGTGATAACGATGGCATATTGGATGTTGTGGAAGATGCAAACCTCGATGGCGATAACAATCCCGCTACCAACCCAACCGATTTCGATGGAGATGGTATCCCGAATTACCTGGATTTGGATTCCGATGGCGACGGATTATTGGACAATTATGAAGCGCAAAACTTTGCAGACTTTCGGTTGCCTTCCGGTGTGGATTCCGATGGAAACGGGTTGGATGATATGTATGAAGATTCCCCAGGAGTGGGAAATGGATTGACACCGATAGATACGGATAGTGATGGTGTGGCGGACTATTTGGATATGGATTCGGATAATGATGGAATCCTTGATCAAAACGAATCCAGCGTGGTAAGTACAGATTTTGATTGCAGTACGGTTCCAAAATTAAATTTTGGAATGGAGCCGACCTTGGAGTCGGGCGATGCGCTTTCCGAAGGAGCCGTTTATCGTTATCAAGGAGTTGAAGAAAGTTTGGATGCACTGGTTACGATTGAAAAAGTAGTGAATGGTGAAATTTTATATTTTGACCAGAATGAGACCGATGCAGAATTTTTTAAACCAGAAATCTATTTCACCACAACATCAGAAGAAAGAAGGCCTTACGTAGATTTTAGGATCTCTTTTGTGGAACAGGGAACAAATACCCCCGTTGTTTTAGAAGAACTCAGTGCAAACTTTATTGATGTTGATGGGAACGGGGACTATCAAGAATATAATCGATTCAATACACCTGCAAGTTATACCCTCGATGCCGATAATGAAATAACGGTTCAAAATACCACAGGTGGCTTTTTAGTGAATGGAGGTACGCGGGAATATGATGGTATTTCAAATGAGCACCCCTCCGTAAATGTTGCTGTTGAGTTCTTAAACATTGACTCTTTTGTCTTCCGTTTTGGAATTCAGGCCGATGTGGATGACAATTTTAAAACGAACGTGGCTAGACAAGCCGGTATACAATTTACATGTTTAGATAATTTTAATGACCCACAAACGGTCAATTTTAGTGAAGACATTGATAGTGATGATGATGGGTACCCAGATAGATTGGATATTGACAGTGATGACGATGGAATTCCAGACAACGTAGAGGCGCAACCTACCTCTGAGTACATTCCTCCATCTGGAGATGACCTTAATGGGAATGGCCTTGATGATGCCTACGAAAGTGGCGAAACAATGGGACTTTCATTAGAAGATACTGATGCTGACGGAACTCCAGATTATTTGGATGACGACAGTGATAATGACTGGGTGCCGGATAATAATGAAGGGAACGATTTTAATTTTGATGGAATACCCGATTGGATCTATACAGGTGTAGATTCGGATGGTGATGGTCTTGACGACGGTTATGAAGGCAGTGATGTAAATGACGGCTTTGATGTGAACGATGAAATTGAAAACCCTGCAACTGATCTACCAGATAGAGATGGTACTGAGGATGTTAATTATCGAGATGTTGATGATGACGGTGATGGAATAGATACTCCGGATGAAGATGCCAATGGTGATGGCGACCCTACCAATGATGATACCGATGAAGACGGCACTCCGGATTATTTGGATAATGATACGGATACCGATGGCGATGGAGTTACCGATGAGGATGAAGAGGAAGATGGAACCGACCCGACCGACCCTTGCGATTTTATTGAAGAGCATATCACCCAGCCACAAACCGGTGATTATTTAACTGCCGATTGTGACGGTGATGGGGTCACCAACGAAGATGAAAAAGAAGACGGTACCGACCCATTTGACCCTTGCGATTATAACCCGGAAAGTGTGACCTTGCCGCAAACTGGGGATTACCTTGAGGCAGATTGCGATGGTGACGGTGTTACCAATGGTGATGAAAAAGAGGATGGAACGGACCCACAAGATCCATGTGATTTTGTGCTCGACAGTCAAACAGTTTCCCCTGATTCAACTTGGAACAGTTCTGATTGTGACGGTGACGGTGTTACCAATGGTGATGAGAAAGAAGATGGTACGGATCCATTAGATCCATGTGATTATAACCTAGAAAGTGTGACCTTGCCGCAAACTGCAGATTGGGAAGCTTTGGACTGTGACGGTGATGGTAATCCAAATGAAACAGACCCTGACCCATTAACGGCAAATGCCAGTGATGATTATGGGTCGACCCCAGCATTAACCGAAGCGGCAATAAACATTTTAGAGAACGATGATTTTCTCCCTAACAACAATCCTATCAATATAGGGGTTACAAATTTGTCAAGAACTGGAGGAGATGCAATTGGTACAGTTACTTTTGATAATGAGACTGGCTATGTAAACTATACTCCAGTAGCTTCCGAATCCAATTCAACGGTTACCATAATCTATCAAGTATGTAATGTTTTGCCGGACCCAAGTGTTTGCGCTTCAGCAACTATATATATAGAGGTAGGCGCAAATGTATTGGATGCAGCAGATGATAACTATACAACAAATGTAGGGGAAGGTGGTGTGATTGCGGATAGCAATGTACTGTTTAACGATACCTATAATGGAGAAGCTGTAACCCTTGCCGATGTTATACTGACCTCTACATCGACCAACGAACTTACCATCAACGAAGATGGAAGTGTAAGTGTGGTTCCCGGAACCGGAGCAGGTACATACACGATCAATTATACCATTTGTGATGTTTTGGATGTAAACAATTGTGATTCCGCTACGGTTACTGTTGAAGTAATGCAAGGAACAGGGAATGTTATCGATGCAGTGGATGATAACTATACAGCAAGAGTGGAAGAAGACGGTGTGATTGTAGATGGTAACGTACTGTCCAATGATATGTATAATGGTGAGCCTGTGACCTTGGCCGATGTACTATTGACCTCCACATCAACCGGCGAACTTATTATCAACGAAGATGGAAGTGTAAGTGTTGTGCCCGGGACCGAAGCAGGTACCTACACCATAAGCTATACCATTTGTGATGTTTTGGATGTGAACAATTGTGATTCTGCTACGGTTACCGTTGAAGTAATGCAAGGTGGGGATAATGTTATAGATGCCATTGATGATACATATAATGCAGGTGCTGGAGGTGGATTGATTGCCAATAGCGATGTACTGTTCAACGATACTTTGAATGGTGAGGCAGTATCCTTGATCGATGTAATATTAACTTCCACCCCTACAAATGGACTTACTGTAAACGAAGATGGGAGTGTATCCGTTGCACCAGGAACACAACCCGGTACTTACACCATTGAATATACGATATGTGAAACGGCCAACCCAAACAATTGTGACACGGCCACGGTTACGGTGGTAGTTGAAGCTATCGAAGTAAACCAAATGTTGACACCGAACGGGGATTTAAAAAATGACTTTCTCTTCATTCGAGGTGTCGAGTATATCAAATCGAGCTCCATCAGAATATTTAATCGTTGGGGAACCCTTGTATTTGAAGGCAACAACTACGATAATGTAAACAATGTTTTCGATGGACGTGTTAGAGGTAAATCAGCTTTGAGCGTAAACGATTACCTACCAGCAGGGGTGTATTTTTACATATTTAATTACGAAACCGTGCAGGGAAGTTTTACAGACTCCGAATACATTTATATAAGCAGATAAGATATTGATAGAATGGTAAAAAAACATTTTTTAACTACGTTGTTGTTTATTGGAATTGTATCCGCGGGTGCAATCGCCCAACAGGATGCCCAATATACACAATACATGTATAATACCTTGAGTGTCAACCCTGCTTACGCTGGGTCTAGGGGGCAGCTTAGTTTCGCTGGACTATACCGGTCACAATGGGTAGGTTTGGACGGCGCTCCGGAAACCTTCACTTTAAACTTGCATTCACCTATACGCAACAGTAGGTTGGGATACGGTATTTCCATTGTTAACGACAATATTGGTGACGGTGTGGTACAGGAAACATATTTGGATGCCGTTGTATCCTACACTATTGATGTTTCCATGGACGCCAAGTTATCTTTTGGATTGAAAGCAGGTGGGAATATGTTGAGTTTGGACTTCAACAGACTTCGGAATTTTGACCAAGAAGTAGTCAACCAAAATAATATAGACAATAGGTTCACTCCTAATTTTGGACTTGGGATTTATTATCACTCAGATAAGTTCTATGCAGGGGTTTCCGCTCCAAACGTTCTGGAATCAGAATATTTTGACAATGATAACTCGGACGATGGAGTAAACTTTCTCTCCGCAGAGCGTATGAATATTTATTTGATCACTGGATATGTTTTTGATTTGGGCGCAGACCTTCAATTTAAACCAGCGTTGCTTACAAAAGCGGTAGGAGGGGCACCTTTGCAGGTAGACCTTTCCGCAAGCTTCCTGTTTGCCAATAAATTCAGTTTTGGTGCAGCTTACCGTTGGGATGCCGCAGTGAGCGGCTTGGTCGGTTTTCAAGTAACGGATCAGATTATGTTGGGATTGGCATATGATCGCGAAACAACGGAATTGGGAGGAACACAGTTCAATGACGGATCTTTTGAAGTATTCCTAAGATTGGAATTGTTAAAATCTTTCCAAAGAACCATATCACCTAGATTCTTTTAATAATGTTTAGAATGCTGAAAAGAATACTCACATTATTTATCATCGTTTGTGGATGTCTGGTCAACGTAAATGCGCAACAGGACAGTATTCCCGATAAGCAGACTGCCAGGGTTATGGAAAAGGCCGATGAACGCTACAGGCAATACTCCTTTAGCCCGGCCATAGATATTTACAAAAAAGTATTGGACAAGGGGTATAGCTCCCCAGATTTGTTGAAAAGGCTAGGAAACGCATATTATTTCAACGCTAAGTACAATGAAGCAGCAGATACTTATAAAAAGTTGGAAGAAACCTATCCAGATGAGATGTCAGTGGAGGATGTTTTCCGATATGCACAAAGTTTAAAGTCGGTAGGGAACTATGACAAGGCTGCCCAAATTATGCAGAACTTTAAGGAGATGACCTCTTCCATGGTAGATTTTGATGAGGATTACATGGCCAAAATTGAAGAGAACTCTGGCAGGTATACCATAAAGCCATTTCCGTACAATAGCAAGTATTCAGATTTTGCCGCTGCCTATTACGAAAAAGGCCTCATTTTTGCTTCCGATCGCGATACGGGCAATTTTGCGAGGTACAGGCACACGTGGAACGCTAGGGATTTTTTAGACCTTTACAAAGTAAATGCCGATAGTGTTTCCAACGATAAGGCAGTAAAACTGGAAGGCGATATAAATACGCGATTGCACGAATCCACATCTGTGGTTACAAAAGATGGTACCACCATGTACTTTACCCGAAACAATTTCTTCGATGGAAGAAAGAAGAAGGATGAAGAAGGAATT
This sequence comes from Allomuricauda sp. TY007, assembly GCF_010468565.1. Lineage (GTDB taxonomy): Bacteria > Bacteroidota > Bacteroidia > Flavobacteriales > Flavobacteriaceae > Flagellimonas. Next base: position 82,526 of record NZ_WUEG01000013.1, on the reverse strand, counting down.
ATACGCTTAAAAATCTTTAGTGCAGAATATATTGATGGAAAGTGGACCAATATTGTGGAACTTCCGTTCAATAGTGATTCTTATTCCGTGGCCCACCCCATGTTGAGTCCAGATGGAAAGAAACTCTACTTCGTTTCCGATATGCCCGGCAGTTTGGGAGAATCGGATATTTTTGCGACAGAGATTATAGGGGATGGCACCTATGGTCCAATCCAAAATTTAGGAGACAATATCAATACCATGGCCAGGGAAACATTCCCATATATAACCCAAGAAGGAGTACTATACTTTTCGTCCGATGGACACCAAGGACTGGGCGGATTGGATATTTTTGCTACTAAAATCACCTATAACGATTATAGCCAGCCAGTAGTTAACGTAGGGAAACCGATCAACACTCCAAAAGATGACTTTTCCTTTATCTACAACACCGAGGACAAAGCAGGATATTTCGCTTCAAACAGGGATGGCGGCATGGGAGATGATGATATTTACGAATTTGTGGAAAATGAGCCACTTACATTGGATTGCATACAAGAAGTAACAGGAACCGTTAGGGATCGCATTTCTAACGAGGTTCTTGCCGGAGCAACCGTAAAAATCATCGATGAGGAAAATAACGAGATTTCTTCTACTATTACTGATTCTGACGGTAATTACATACTCCAATTGGATTGTTCCAAAGGTAATTTTGTAAGAGCATCAAGGGATGGTTATGTACCTGCGGAAGAATATTTGCCAATATCCGATGGAAAACCTCGAATTGTGGATTTTTATTTGGAACGCGATTTGGTCACCGGAGGTTTTGGCGACGACCTGGCAAAATTACTACAGTTGAGTACCATATACTTTGATTTGAACAAGTATAATATCCGACCAGATGCTGAAATTGAGATTCAGAAAGTAATTGTGGCCATGGAAAAATACCCAAGTCTAAAAATTAAGGTAAACTCACATACCGATAGCCGGGGTATTGATGCCTATAACCTTTGGTTATCACAAAAAAGAGCAGAATCCACTGTTGATTATATGATTTCCAAAGGAATTTCTCCTTCTAGATTAGAGGGTGAAGGATTTGGCGAAACCCGATTGGTAAACGACTGTGTAAATGGCTCAAAATGCTCCGAAGAAGAACATCAACTTAATAGAAGGTCGGAGTTCATTATTTTTGAATAAAAATTTTTTGTAGCAATAAAATATTCGAGCGGCCTCATTATGGGGTCGTTTTTTATGGATTCTATCCCAATATATTGTTACTATTTTATTGGATAGTTCACTTCTTCATAGTGAAGCCTGATACTTTCCTGTTTACGTAAACTTGTAAGATTCAACCTACTAAACCCACTGTTCTATTTAGGGCTTATCGACGAACAGCCTTTAAAAAAGTGTAAAAAAATATTGGGGTCACCTCAAAATCTATGGACTATACAGTTCTATTCCATCTGTTCACAACAATTATTTTCAGCCCCTAAAAGTGGGGGTAAATTTGTATCAGGTTGAAAATTCGGTAAGTAGAACTACATAGGAACGAGTAGACCAAAAATACAAAATCAACAAAACAACAAACACAATCCTCAACTAATAGTAACCTCATGAAAAAGAGCATTCTAGCCCTATTTTTTCTTCTTTTTACAGGAATTGCCTTTTCTCAAACCACAGTAACCCTTCAGGATCAATGCAATTGTGAGGTCCTTAAGGGTATGGATGTTTCCAGTTCCGGTGCGATAACACCAGTTGGTGCAGATTTGGGAGATATCTACGTAAATACCAATACAGGAACCATATACTTCTGGGATGGTGATTCATGGGAATTAACATTTATCGACACTAATACGGTAAATAGTAGAATGGAGGTGGTCGGAACAGACTTGGTGTTAACAGACTCGGACAATAATATTGTTTCAATTCCTCTTACGGATGTTGCAGCGGGAGGAGCCATTGGTCCACAAGGTCCAATGGGAGAGCAAGGTCCCGTCGGTGACAAAGGAGAAACAGGCGACAAGGGAGAGACCGGTGACAAGGGCCCTCAAGGCGACCCCGGTATCCAAGGCCCACAAGGTCTTCAGGGAGATAAGGGAGAAACAGGTGACAAAGGCCCCCAGGGCGACCCCGGCATCCAAGGTCCTCAAGGTGACCCCGGTATCCAAGGCCCACAAGGTCTTCAGGGAGATAAGGGAGAAACGGGCGACAAAGGCCCGCAGGGCGACCCCGGCATCCAGGGCCCTCAAGGTGACCCCGGTATCCAAGGCCCACAAGGTCTTCAGGGAGATAAGGGAGAAACRGGYGACAAAGGCCCGCAGGGCGACCCCGGTATCCAAGGTCCTCAAGGCGACCCCGGYATCCARGGCCCACAAGGTCTTCAGGGAGATAARGGAGAAACGGGCGACAAAGGTCCTCAAGGTGACCCCGGTATCCAAGGCCCACAAGGTCTTCAGGGAGATAAGGGAGAAACGGGCGACAAAGGCCCCCAGGGCGACCCCGGCATCCAAGGTCCTCAAGGTGACCCCGGTATCCAAGGCCCACAAGGTCTTCAGGGAGATAAGGGAGAAACAGGTGACAAAGGCCCCCAGGGCGACCCCGGCATCCAAGGTCCTCAAGGTGACCCCGGCATCCAAGGTCCTGTTGGAGATAAAGGAGAAACAGGCGATAAGGGAGAGACCGGGGACAAAGGCCCACAGGGCGATCCCGGCATACAGGGACCACAAGGCCCGATTGGAGAACAAGGCCCTGTCGGTGACAAAGGAGAAACAGGTGACAAGGGAGAGACCGGTGACAAAGGCCCGCAGGGCGACCCCGGTATCCAAGGCCCGCAAGGTCTTCAGGGAGATAAGGGAGAAACGGGCGACAAAGGCCCTCAGGGCGACCCCGGCATACAGGGACCTCAAGGTCCGATAGGGGAACAAGGCCCCGTCGGTGACAAAGGAGAAACAGGTGATAAGGGAGAGACCGGTGACAAAGGCCCACAGGGTGATCCCGGCATTCAAGGTCCGCAAGGCCCAATGGGAGAGCAAGGCCCTGTCGGTGACAAAGGAGAAACAGGAGACAAGGGAGAGACCGGTGACAAAGGCCCACAGGGTGATCCCGGCATTCAAGGTCCGCAAGGCCCAATGGGAGAGCAAGGCCCGGTCGGAGAACAAGGAGAACAGGGTCCGGTAGGATTGCAAGGTCCAACTGGTGAACAAGGTCCACAAGGCCCAATAGGAGAGCAAGGCCCTATAGGTGAACAAGGTCCTGATGGACTTGCTAATTTAGTTGTTACAACTGCAGAACCCGCAGGGCTTAACTGTACAGTTGGAGGAGTAAAAGTCGAAACTGGAATTGACGACAATAATAATGGCACATTAGATGTTAGTGAAGTTGATTACACAGAATATGTGTGTAATGGCGACCCTTCAACAGATGATCAAAAAGCATCAGAAGTGGATTCAGATTCACCAGTAGATGTGGATGGTGATGGAACCACAGAAGATAAAGTTGAAGACGTAATTCAAGCAATAGCACCAATTACATCCAAAGCAGCAAGAATATTTTATCCGCCATCTATTGCAATTGACGCATCATCCAATGGCACTTTTAGTCTTGATCTTTATCAAGAGTATATCAACCAGTATGGTTCACCAACAGTCGGGAGTACGGGTGCACCTGCTGCAATTCCAACTTATAGTCGTACCGATTTGTATTACTACGTAACCTATGCAGACCCTACGGTGTTCGACACGGGAAGTATGACAATCGATGCAAATGGTAATTTGAATTATACCGTTCAGGGACAACCTGCTGACTACAATGCATTGATCAACGTGGTTTTTGTAGTAAAATAATAAGGACTAAAGACGGATAGAATTTGAAATCAAACACCTCATATAAGTCTTTAATCATTGGACTGTTCATTTTCTTTATGGGAATGAACTTTGCAAATGCACAATTCTTGCTACAAGCACCCGATACTGGTGATGAATATAACTATCAATGGTTTGAGGCATCGGACACGGGAACCGTTTTGGGAACCAATTCATTTTATGAAGCAACCCAACCAGGCGTTTATTTTGCAACTTATGATGGTACACTCTGTGGCTCCAATGCAACAGGCTACTTTATTTTAACCGATTGCGAAGCCCCAAATAATGAGGTGGTTTTGGATATTTCTGCCAGTGTACCTTCTGGGGCTACCGTGAGCTGGAGTCCTGCGTTGAGCGGCGATCAAACCAGACCTACCGTTACAAGTACCCAAACTGTAATGAGGTATGTAGCCACCATTACAAAAATCGGCAATAGTACAGAACTGCCACGTTTTACGGTGGTGTGTATGAGTCAGGCAGCAAGCCTTACTGATGATATGATCGTGGTCAATGAGGATACTTTTATTACTGTGCCCATATTTGACAATGATTCCGATGTACCAACCGAAGGTACTTTGACGGTTACTGACCCATCAAACGGAATAGTGAACATTGATGATAATGGAACCACCAATGACCCGACCGATGATGTCTTGACCTATACACCGAACCCTGATTATAACGGAAATGATGGTTTTGACTACACCATCTGCAATTCTTTCGGGAATTGTAGTACTGCAACGGTTACTGTGGATGTGCTTCCCATTGTGGATACCAACGAGGATTCGGTATCTACCGATATAGGTGTGGAAGCGGTTGTTTCTTGGCGAACCAATGATAACGATATACCTACTACAGGTTCTATCACAGCTACAGACCCATCCAACGGAACCGTTGTTTTAAATGATAATGGCACGGTTGGTGACCCCTCGGATGATGATATTACCTACATACCAAATTCAGGATTCACAGGCACGGATTCCTTTGATTATACCCTATGTGATTCGAATGGAAATTGCAGTACGGCAACAATCACGGTTATTGTAAGTCCTTCAGGAATTGACTTGGATAGTGACAATGATGGTATTGTGGACAGTTTTGAAGACCTGAACGCCGATAATGATAATGATCCATCAACCAACCCTACGGACACCGATGGAGATGGCATACCCGATTATTTGGACATTGATAGTGATAATGATGGTATTCCTGATAACATTGAGGCGCAGCCAGTCTTGGGCTATATTGCCCCAAGTTTAACGGATGTAAACGGTAACGGATTGGATGATGTCTATGAAGCTGATGGAAACGTGGGATTGATCCCTCTTGATTCCGATAATGATGGTATCCCAGATTATGTGGACGAGGATAGCGACAATGATAATGTCCCCGATGTCATTGAAGGGCACGACCATGACCATGATGGTGTTGCAGATGTAGAACTGATTGGTTCCGATAAGGATAACGATGGTTTGGACGATGGTTATGAAGGGGAAACAGTAATCGACATTGATGTAAACGATGAAATGGATGGCCCAAGTGCAACCTTGCCAGATAACGATTCCGACGGTATCCCAGATTTTAGGGATTCTGATGATGACGATGACGGCATCGAAACCATAGATGAAGATTTGGATATGGATGGAAACTATGCTAACGATGATTCCAACGAAAATGGTATTCCAAATTACCTAGATCAAGATTTAGGTGAATTGACCGATACAGAAGAAGAACCCGACCCAATCAATGTAATTACACCAAATGGTGATACGGTACATGATGTGTTTACCATAAAATATATAGAAAACTACCCGAACAATACTGTACGAATTTACAATAGATGGGGGGTAATGGTTTTCCAGACCAAGTCCTATAATACCAGCGGTAATGTCTTTGATGGTACTTCCCAAGGAAGGGTTACCGTGGACAAGGATAACAAATTACCAGTTGGCACCTATTTCTACGTAATAGATTATGAGGATCAAAATGGAAACATGAAACAAATTTCAGGTTATCTATACATAAACAGATAAAGAATGGTTACTGTGGAGAAAAAGATGTTTAAAGGAAAAATGCAATGGTTGTTTGTGCTGTTTCTACTTGGTGTGGCGAGCATATATGCACAACAAGATGCACAGTACACCCAATATATGTACAACACGGTAAGTGTTAACCCGGCCTATGCAGGTTCGCGGGGCCACTTGAGCATTGCAGGCTTGTACCGTAACCAATGGTTGGGGCTCGATGGAGCGCCAGAGACCCAAACCTTGAATGTTCACACACCAGTTGGTTATCGCGGTGTTGGTTTGGGATTATCTATTGTAAACGATAAGATCGGACCCACCTCCGAGACCTATTTTGATGTAGATTTCTCCTATACCATACAAACTTCAGATGAAGGTAAATTGAGTTTTGGTCTTAAGGCAAGTGCACACATGTTGGACATACGCTATTCCGAACTCGATGAGTACGAGGTGGATCCACAACTACGATCACAACAGGACATTCAGAATAAATTTTCACCGAACATTGGGGCTGGTGTATACTACCATACCGATAAATTTTATGCCGGTATTTCGGCTCCAAGAATGTTGGAGACCACCCATTTTGATTCATCCTCGGCTTCTACGGCCAAGGAACAGATGAACCTTTACCTAATTACTGGATATGTTTGGGACCTAAACCCATCATTAAAGTTTAAGCCCACACTTTTGACCAAAACGGTACAAGGAGCGCCGTTACAAGTGGACCTATCCGCCAACTTTATGTTGAACGAAAAATTTATTGGTGGAGTGGCCTATCGCTGGGATGCCGCGTTTAGTGGCCTTATGGGCTTCATGTTGTCCGACCAATTTATGATCGGTCTCGCTTATGACCGTGAGATATCGGAACTTGGTGCGGCCACTTTTAACGATGGTTCCTTTGAAATCATTTTAAGATATGATTTTATCAGAAATATCGGAAACATGAAATCCCCGCGTTTCTTTTAGGAAGAATTTAAATACCTATTCCCGTTATTTTATCGCAAAGGTCATATTTTTACCAAATGAGAGAGGAAAATGTGATACTTGTAAATGAAAAGGACGAGCCCATAGGTTTAATGCCCAAAATGGAGGCCCATGAAAAGGCATTGCTGCACCGGGCATTCTCGGTTTTTGTGATGAATGCCAAGGGAGAGACCATGCTCCAGCAAAGGGCCAAGGATAAATACCATTCCCCATTGTTATGGACCAATACGTGCTGTAGTCATCAACGAGAGGGAGAAAGCAATATTGATGCCGGCAAGCGCAGGCTCATGGAAGAAATGGGCTTTACCACCGAACTCAAGGAACTTTTCAATTTTGTGTACAAGGCCCCTTTTGACAATGGCCTTACCGAACACGAGTTCGACCACGTGATGGTGGGATATTTTGAGGGTGAGCCCAATATCAATCCAGATGAAGTTGCCGATTGGAAATGGATGCATCCTGAAGACATTAAAAGGGATATGGCAGAAAACCCAGAAGCATACACTGCATGGTTTAAAATTATTTTCGAACGTTTCTACGATCATCTTATGCAAAACACTTCGGCACAATGAAAGTAAAAGTAAGTAGAAAGGCCAGTTTTAATGCCGCCCATAGATTGTACAGACCAGATTGGAGTGACGAAAAAAACAATGCGGTCTTTGGAAAATGCAACAACCCAAAATTTCACGGACATAATTACGACCTTGTAGTCAGTGTTACAGGGGAAATTGATCAGGAAACCGGTTTTGTTATGGATTTAAAAATCCTCAAGGAATTGATCAAGGAACATGTTGAGGAAGCATTGGACCATAAAAACCTGAACTTGGATGTTCCAGAATTCGAGAATTTAAACCCTACAGCCGAAAACATAGCGGTAGTGATATGGAACAAGTTGAGGCCCCATATAAGTAAAGATAAGGAGTTGGAGGTTGTACTCTATGAAACCCCTCGAAACTTTGTAACCTATACAGGATAAGATGAGCCTATATCCATTAAAATTTAAACCAATCCTTAAAGAAAAACTTTGGGGAGGCACCAAATTAAAAGATGTTTTAAACAAACCCATTGAAAGCGATATTACTGGCGAAAGCTGGGAACTCTCCGGAGTCTATGGCGATATTTCTGAAGTATCCAATGGGGACTTGGCGGGAACTTCGCTTCAACATTTGATGAATGAACAAGGAGAAGCACTTTTGGGAAAGAGTGTGGAGGAACGTTTTGGGAGCGAATTCCCCATACTCATCAAGTTTATTGATGCCAAACAAGACCTTTCCATACAATTGCACCCTAACGATGAGCTGGCCAAAGAACGGCACAATTCCTTTGGAAAAACGGAGATGTGGTACATTATGGATGCTGACCCTGGCGCTAAATTGATTGTGGGATTCAATAAAGATGTAGATAAGCAAGAGTACATTAAAAGTATTGAAGAGGGCACCTTAACCGATTTGATGAACTATGAAGAAGTAGGGGAAGGGGATACGTTCTTTATCAATACGGGGAAAATCCATGCCATTTGTGCAGGAGTACTTTTGGCCGAGATTCAACAGACCTCCGATGTAACCTACAGAGTTTTCGATTTCAACAGAAGGAATAAGGATGGAAACCTAAGGGAATTGCACACCTGCCTGGCCGTTGATGCCATTGACTATGAAAAAAAGGATGATTTTAAAATAGATTATCCGAAACTGCCAGATACTGTCAACCCTATGGTGGATTGCCCATACTTTAAAACCAATTTTATGGAGTTGGCCCAACCTTTAAAACAAAATGTAACGGACAGGGATTCTTTTACAATTTATATGTGCGTTGGTGGAGAAGCAACCATTAACAACGATTGGGGAAGCGCATCCATTAAAAAAGGGGAAACTGTTCTTGTGGCTGCATCAAGCAGTTATATAGATATTGATACCCAAGGAACTAAACTTTTAGAAGTTACCATTTAATGGTATCTTTAAACAAAACTGCCGCATTATGCCAAGTATTCGTGATTTAAAAAAAGATGTCAATTTTGTCTTGGGAGACATTATTGAGGCTGTCTACATTTGGGAAGCCGGTTCAGGTAACAAAGAATCTGAAGAAGGAACCGTAATCATAGACGAAGCCATTGAGGTGTACGACAACCTCATGGATAAAATCAATCAAAAAAAGATAGAGGACACTAAAGCCCACTTTAAGTCCATACGGACCGAATTGGAGGAAAAGGCCACTAAATTGGTCGAACAGCTCAATAGCCTTGAAGCCTAATTCTTTTTATCCAAGAATTCTTTGAATTCCTTTCCGTATTTGGATGCAGCCACCCCAGGGTCCAATCCTTTGTAGATGGAGTCCAAGTACTTTGGATTTGCCTCGCTGGCCTCTGTCATCATAATATAGGGAGTGGCATAAGAATCCCCATTGTTGAGGCCAAAATTTAGGGCATATCGGTATCTGCTGATCGTGTTTTGGTTCATTAATCGTTGAATGGAGTCCAAAGCAACGGAATCTTCCTGTAATTCGGGGGTAGAGGCTTGCTGTGCCAGTGTTAGTTCTTTGATGTTGAATTTAGAAGCCATTTCGTAAAACTCCAAGAGCTTTTCATGGGATTTAGATCCCGAAATTTCGACATTGGTATCAAAAGTGTTCCAAGCGGTATTGATTACAATGTTCCCCGACTCTCCAAAAAAGGTAATTCTATCGTTGATGTCATTATTGTCTTTCTTTTTTAGGTAGAGATAAAATATCTCTGGTTCGACCACTTCGGTCGAAAAACTAAATGCCCCGTCTCCCTTTATTTCCAAAGAATCCAAAACAGCCAAGGTGGAATCCTTGAATTGTTGTAAATAAAGGGTTCCCTTTTTAAGTCCTTTAATGTTTCCACTAACGGTCATGGTGTTTTCCGTAGGCTGTTCACAGGACAGTACGGTAATTCCAACAAGCAATACAAACAAAATCCGCTTCATCATATAATTTTAGCTCGGCAAATATGCATAATCTTCTGAAAATATTTAAACATTTGAGGCGACTTCCATCAACAAAGCGCATAAATAGGCTCCTGCCGTACCCACAACATAGCCAAAAACAGCCAAAAGAATGCCCACAGAGGTCAAGGAAGGGTGGAACTCAGCGGCAACAACGGGAGCAGAAGCAGCTCCTCCTACATTGGCCTGACTGCCCACGGCCAAGAAAAAGAAAGGCGCTTTTATAATTTTCGCCATCAAAATAAGCAGTCCGGCATGGATGGTGATCCAAATGAGTCCAATGGCAATAAGCCCCGGGTTGTCCAACACTTTGCCCAAATCCATTTTCATTCCGATGGTCGCCACTAAAATATAAATGAACATGCCGCCAATTTTACTGGCCCCGGCACCTTCATAATTTTTGGCTTTGGTAAACGAGAGACCGATTCCGATAGCGGTGGCAAAAACAACCATCCAAAGAAATTCGGACCCAAGGGAGGACAATATTTTTTGCGGATTTCGGATGACCTCAAAATTATCCTGTAAAAAACCGGCAAAATGATGTCCGGCCAAATGGGCTACACCCACTCCTACAAATGCAAAGAACAACAACATAATGAAATCCTTGAGTGTGGTGACCCTTGCAATTTTTTCAGTGTGGGTAGATACTTTTACCTTGAGCGCTTCTATGGACGAGGTGTCGGCCTTGAGCCAACGGTCAATTTTGTCCGTTTTGCCCACTCCCAAAAGGATGATGGCCAACCATAGGTTGGCGACTACAATGTCTATAAGCACCATGCCTCCGTAACTTTCTTGATTGTATTTGAACACTTCGAGCATGGCGGCTTGGTTGGCACCACCCCCGATCCAGCTTCCTGCGATGGTGGCAAGTCCCCTCCAAACAGCATCTGGTCCAACACCACCGACTGTTTCGGGAGAAAATATGGAAACAATCAATATGGCGATTGGCCCGCCGATTACTATGCCCACGGTTCCGGTCAAAAACATAATCAATGCTTTGGAACCTAGGTTCATAATGGCTTTTAGGTCAATACTTAATGTCATCAAAATTAAAGCTGCGGGCAGAAGATAGCGACTGGCCACATAATAAGTGTTGGACGATGACTCGTCTATAATGCCCACACTGGCCAAAATAGCAGGCAAGAGGTAGCACATGAGTACCGTAGGGATCACACGATAAAATTTGCCCCAAAACCCTGTTTTAATGGATGAGGTGTGGAAAACAAAACCTAAACAGAGGCAAAGAAGCCCAAATATAACGGTGTCTTGGGTAAAAGGTAGTTGGTCCATAGAATTTGTAAGCTAATTGCCCAAATATAGGAAAATCGTCGGGGTGTCAGAGGCTATTTTATGGTGCTTGAGTTGATACATAGTACTGGTATCAGTATTGAACGGTAAACAGGCTTTTAGTTTTATAGTTAAAAAAATCCCAAAATTGTAGAATAGATTGTTCATTGGTGAAACATTCTGAAAATTAGCCGTGATTTGTTTTATAATCACCACCTTCTATTCTAAAAGACGTTAAAAAATGAAAAAAACCTTATTGCTATTGCTTTTATTTCCCTTTATAGTTTTTGGTAATACTATCTGGGGGAAAACTGGACACCGGGTCACTGGACAAATTGCACAAGAATATATAACAGGAAAGGCCAAAAGAGCTTTGAACGACTTGTTGGATGGTCATAGCTTGGCTTTTGTCTCCACGTTTGGGGATGATATAAAAGCGGACAGGGCCTATTCAAAATATTCGGCATGGCATTATGTCAACTACCCATTGGGGACGAGGTATAAGGATTCGGAAAAAAGTGAATATGGTGATATTGTTATGGCAATTGAGGAATGTATGGCTAAGGTAAAGGATAAGAAAAATGCGAGGGGAGATCGTATTTTCCATTTAAAAATGTTGGTTCACCTTATTGGGGACTTGCACCAGCCCATGCACGCGAGTAGGGCGGAGGACAAAGGAGGTAACGACATTCAAGTACAGTGGTTTGGCGAAGGAAGCAATTTACACCGGGTATGGGACAAAAACCTTATCGAATCTTATGGGATGACCTATACAGAACTGGCATCTGAACTAGGTGATGTGAACCGCAAGGAACGTAAAAAAATCCAAGAGGGAACCATTTATGATTGGGTCGATGAATCCCACGAAATTTGCGCAGCACTATACGAATCTGTTGAAGTGGGCGATAAATTGGGATACCGCTACTCCTACGAATATAACGATTTATTGTTCCAACAGCTCCAAAAAGGAGGATTGCGGCTGGCCAAGGTCTTGAACGATGTATTCAAGTAAAAGGTTTAGGACTGCAATACCGTTTTCAATTGATTTCTATATTCCGAAGGGTTTTGCCCGGTAAACGCCTTAAAGGACTTATTAAAGTGCGAGAAGTTGTTGAAACCACTATCATAACACACCTGGGTAATGCTCATGGGCTGTTCCGCCAACAGTTTGGAGGCGTGCACCAATCTATACTCGTTAACAAATTGGGTAAACGTTTTGTGGGTGATTTTTTTAAAATATCTGCAAAAAGAAGGTACGGTCATACTCACTATATCGGCAATTTGCTCCAAGCTAATGTCTTCTTTAAAGTTTGCCTTTACATAATTGAACACAATATTGATACGGTCGTTGTCCTTTACCTCGGTCTCAATGGAAAATCCTTCAGCGTTCAAAACATTCATTTCGGTAGAGGTGGCCAAAATGTTCAATATATTAAGGATGGACAGTAATCTTTGGAAATCTGTCTGGTATTCCAAGATTTCCATTTTTTCCCCAACTTTCATTTTGGTCTTTCCAGAAAAAGCGATGCCACCTTTGGCAACCTCGAACAATTTTTGAATATTTTTCATCTCTGGAATATTGAAAAAATCACTTCCCAGAAAATCCACCTTCATCTGCACCAAAGTCTCACTCTTGTTGCCGGTAAGCTTATCGGTAAAGCCACAATGCGGCAAGTTGGAGCCAATAAGGATAAGGTCCCCGTTCCTATAATAAGATACGTGACTGCCTATTTGCCTTTTGCCAGACCCCCCGTTCACATAAACCAACTCCAATTCCGGGTGGTAATGCCAACCATTGTTCTTGTTCTCATTGTTTGCATTGAATTTTTGAAACGCGAACGAGTGACCAAAACTTGGGGCTATTGCTTCAAATGCAGGTTTTTGAATCATTTAGCGCAATTTTTTTCTTTTAATACCATAAAGGTAAAAAACTAATTTGCATGCAAATATCTACAATGTTAACTTAAAGTTATGCTATTTTATCATTAATACTATGTTAAAACACTTACCATGTTAATATAGCACATAAACTGGAAAAGATGGTGGTATTTCTGTGCGCCAATGCAACATACATTTGTACTATAATCTTAAAAAAACGAAGTGTTATGAACGTAGTAAAGAATTTAACAGTAGTAGCAGTCCTTTTGATATCCTCTTTGGGAATGGCTAACGGAAACACAACCGATTTTGGTAAAAAAGTAGTAGCCAAGTACGAGGTTGAGAAGAATTTGGTAAAAGTAAACCTTGACCCGGTATTTGTAAAGAAAGGTCAAAAAATTATGATGAACCTTTTGAACATTTCTAAAGGTAAGGTGCTTTTAAAAGTATACGATAGCGAAGGCAGACTTGTTTTTGATGAAGCTATCGACGGTGACATCGTTGTTGAAAAGGCATTCAACTTCGAAAAAGCCTTTAAAGATAAATATACCATAGTTGTAGTGGACAAATTTGGTACCTACAAGAAAACTATGGAGGTAAGATAGTTTGTTTAGTTAATTTTTATGTGCATTGGGGGGCGAGAGCCCCCTTTTTTTATGCCCATTTTTTAAGTTTTTCTCTTTTGTTCGGCGGGAGTGCTTCATTTTTTATGGCCAATTCCAAAACATCTTGGTCTTTTGCTTTGGAAAAAAGCAATGTATAGAATTCCTGAACGGTCAAAGGGTTTTTAGACGCTTCTGCAAGTTGCATGGAATCACCTATACGTACCGTACCCGGTTGTAAAACGCGAACATAGGTTCCGGGAAAACCATGGTCTATAAATTGTTTCAGTATATTTTGGTCCTTAAATCTAATGCCCAGTTTATAGCAAGGCTCCCTTGGTTGTGTTATTTGGACCAGTGCAGAACCTAGTTTATAAATGCTGCCTATTCGTATTTGAGATTCATCCAAGTTGTCAATGGTCAAATTTTCTCCGAACATGCCCCAATCCCATTCCAAATGGGGATATTTTGCTTTCCAATAGGGATAGTTGCCGGCAGAAAACAAATAACAGGCTTTGTATATACCACCGTGGTATTTTCTATCTACAACGGTATCGCCGTGCACATCTTCGGAGTCTAAAAAGATCGGTTCTTTAACAGGGAATTTGTAAATACCGGTTGTGGTTTCCTTGTCGTTCCAAACGATTTTTTTGGGCTTGCCGAGGTTTGTGGAAATAACTTTCATAACGGCAAGTTATAAAAAAACCACCGCTGGTAGCGATGGTCCTTCATTTTTAATCGATTTTAATCGATGTGGAAGAGTCAATCCTCTTGATCTAATTTCTTGGTCATTGTGAAACCAACGAAAAGGCCTATACCTGCCATCAAGAAAATACTTCCCGGATAAGCTACTTCCTCGTCTACCCCCAAGCTATAGTGCAATACGGAGGCCACAAAAATGGCAGCTCCAATGCCCATAAGCAATAAGGCAAGGTTAAGGATAATGATTTTCCAAACAGGAGCCGCCTTGTCTCTTTTGCCTCTCACAAAAATACTCGCGTCTGCCCCTTTCTCTATTAAAGCTAATCGTTCTTTGTTCCTGGTTGAAAAATAAAGGTAGGCAATGGCAAAAATGACCCCGAAAATAATTGGTATGATGATAACTTCTGATCCCATAACTGTTCGTTTTTAATGATTATTTGTAATTTCTTTGTTCATAAGCTATGACGAGGGTTTTTTGAATCAGGTTACATGATTTCTATAAAAATAATTATTTGTGTAACCTAAATAGCACTTTTGGCGTCCAATGAACAATGCTGACCAACAAGGAAAAACAACTCATTTCAGAAATACGCAAAGGCAATGCCCGCGCGTTCTCTGATTTGGTGGACAGTTATAAGGATTTGGTCTTTACGCTATCCATAAGAATGTTGGGCAATAGGGAAGAAGCTGAGGAAGTGTCGCAGGACGTATTTATTAAGGTATATAAGTCCTTGCCCACCTTTAAAGGCGATTCCAAGCTATCGACTTGGATGTATAGAATTGCCTATAATACCTGTTTGGACAGGATTAGAAAAATAAAAAAGAAAAGGACCCATACCGATTTGGAACATATTGATCAAATTGCCTATGCGGATTTGGACACGGCATTTCAGAAAATGGTGGAGACCGAACGGAGCGAATTGATCAATAAATGCCTATCACAATTATCGGCAGAAGATGCAGGAGTTCTTACTTTGTTTTATCTTGAGGAAAAGAACCTGCAAGAAATGGAGAAAGCGACCAATCTTCCCGTAAATACACTAAAGGTACGGTTGTTCAGGGCTAGAAAACGATTGGCCAGTATTATGGAAAAAAATGTGAAAAAAGAAATATTGCAAAGCAATGGATGAACTTGAGGATAAAAAACTGGAAGCTTTTATTGATAAACTCATGGAAGATGCCCCATTGGAGTCCCCTTCTGTTGATTTTACCCAAAATGTGGTACAAAAAATCGAAGCGGAAGCACATCATGAGGTTTTTGAATATAAGCCTTTGTTGTCGGGCAAGCTCTTGACCTTTTTATCCGTGGCCTTTGTTGCTTTGCTCGTTTACTTTGGGTCTCAAGTTGGGGTCGATAATGGTCAGGGGTGGTTTAAAAACCTGAACATGGAGGCTTGGTTCCAAACTGATTGGGGGTGGATGCAACATTACGCTTCTTCCAAAATAATGCTGTACGGCTTCCTGTTTTTAGGGCTTATGTTTTTTGCCCAAATCCCTTGGTTGAAAAGGCAAATGGACAAAAGGGCTTATTAAGGATTAAAAAAATGCCCTACCAATGGCAGGGCATATGAAATATATAAAATGATTGTTATTTTACAACCACTGAAACTGCATAAGTGCTATAGTCCGTTCCTGCTAAAATGGTAGGGGAGCCATTTACCCAAAGTTTTGCCACGTTGATTTCTTCGTTATCAACTATTGTATTTTCATAACCCACAGCGTAAACATCTCCATCATATACAAAAACTGAATTTACTCGAGCGTTTATAGTGCCGTCCGTTAAATCGGTTGGGACTCCGTTTTTCCAAATTGTAGCAATATACTTTCCTTCTTCATTATATGCAGACCCACCAACATATACATCGGTTCCATCCACAAAAACAGAGTAGGCAAAAGAAGGACTATCTTCTTCGGTTAAAGGGGTGGGAGCACCATTTTTCCAAAGTGTTGCAATGTTATCATCAGAACCAGCGACATATAAATCATTACCTGAAACAAAAATGGAGTTCGCTTGGGCGTAGTTTGTTCCATCGGTTAGTATGGTAGGGACCCCATTTACCCAAATTTTGGCTAAGGTTTTGTTCTCGGTAAATTCTTCCCCGGCAATGTAGGTGTTTTGATTATCAACAACAAGATCGTAAGTATGGTTGGTGTTAATACCGTCAGATAAATCTTCGACACTTCCATTTTTCCATAATTTAGCTGTAAAGATGTAGTCATTATTTTCGTACCCAATAACATAAATATCATCATCATAAACCTTTATGGATGATAGACTGGTGTTGGTTGTATTATCAGTCAAATTAGTGACTTCGCCATTCTTCCAATATTTCGCAATATAGTTTTCTGACTCCTTGTCCAATTCAGATCCTGATATGAATACATCACCTTTATAAATATCTATAGAATTTGCATAGGCATTGCTAGATCCATCTGTTAGTTCGGTGATTGAGCCGTTTTTCCATATACTGGCTGTGTAATCTGTAGTCTTATAAAGGTTTACGGTAACAAAAACACTGGGCTCTACCATTATTTCTGCTGAAGCTTGGGATTCATCAACAGAAACAGTAATGTTTGCCGTACCTGCTCCTACGGCCTTTACATTTCCGCTTTCATCAACAATGGCCACTTCTTCATCATCACTGCTCCATGTGACTTGATTTTCTCCTGCCCCGGATACTGTTAATTGCTCCATGTCCGAAGTGTGAAGTTCTAAAGATGATTTATTAAGTTCAAGATTTATTGGTGCACTGACAGTAAAACTATCTGTACTAGTAGTTGCATTCCCATTTACCGTAACCGATATTTTTGAAGTGGAAGCGCCATCAGGAACCGAAGTTTTTAACTCCGTTTCGGAAGCTTGGGTTACTATTGCTGTAACATTACCAAATTTAACTACGTTCTCTGAAGTTATAGTGCTGAAATTTTTCCCTGTAATGGTCACTTCAGTGTCAACAGTTCCAGATTTTGGTGTAAATGTTGTTATCGAAGGTAGTGCTTTGGACGAAGGACCATCATCCTTGCTACAGTTCACAATGATTGAAAAGGTGCAAAGAAGTAGTATTGCATTCGAAAGAATTTTTTTCATGATAAAAATTTTGATTCGAGTGCAAGTAATTGCAAAAAGAAGGGAATCCCTCTGCCCAATTGATGGATGCCTTATATGAATTGACGAATGGGGATTTTTCTAAAGATAAGCATAATAATACGCCCAATACATCAAAAAGAATTGCAGGGGAATTCGAAGAATCAATATCCACTTGGGAATACCTGCGGATGCTTTCTCGCCCGATAGCATGTAAAAATGTACCGATAGAAACACACCCAACATTAAAATGATACCAAAAGTGCTCAGTTTTCGGGTAGCATCGAAACAAACCCCTATCCCCAATAAAATTTCAGCAATACCACTTAGGTAAACCAAAATCCTATGATTCGGAAGATACAGCGGCATAATGCGCATGTACATTTTTGGTTTTATAAAATGCATTAAACCTGCAACCATATACATTCCGGCCATTACATAAAGATGCCAAGGAGTTTCCATTGGTCTAAAAATAAGAAAGGCAGACCATAATGGACTGCCTTTACCTAAAATTTATTTTGAATGATCCTATTTGATCATATCGTAGCTTCTCGCAATAAAATTGGTAAGCTCTTCGCCTTTCAACAAACCTTTGGAGAGGCGGGCCAAATCCAAAGATTGATTGATCAACCTTTCCCGTTTTTTTGCAGTCTTGGTATTCAAGATCTCGCTGACCAACTCGTGATTGGTGTTTACGATAAGGTTGTACATATCCGGCATATTGCCCATGCCGAACATACCACCGCCACCAGTTTGTTGCATTTCCTTCATACGGCGCATAAATTCAGGCTCCGTGATGATAAATGGCGAAGCACTGCTTTCCATGGCCTCCATTTGAATAGTATATCCCTTATCGGAAACTACTTTTTCCAAATCCGCCTTTAGGCGGTCTTTTTCCTCATCGGACAATTTGGAAATGGCCGTATCTTCTTTTTTGATGAGGTTATCCACATGGTCGGCATCCACTCGCACAAAGGATAGGTTCTCTTTGGATGTTTCCAACTTTTGCATCAAGTGTGATACAATCGGCGAATCCAACAACAGGATTTCGTATCCTTTCTTTTTGGCCGCTTCAATATAACTGTGTTGCGCTTCTTTGTTGGAAGCATACAACACCACCAATTTATCATCCTTATCGGTTTGGTTGTCCTTGATTTTGGCTTCCAATTCTTCGAAAGTATAGAAGTTGCCATCAACCGATGGGTAAAGCGCAAACTTGTCCGCCTTGTCAAAGAATTTATCCTCGGAAAGCATTCCGTACTCTATCACCACTTTAATGTCGTTCCACTTCTGTTCAAAATCCTCGCGGTTGTTTTTAAAGAGCGAAGTCAATTTATCCGCCACTTTTCTGGTGATGTAGGAAGAAATTTTCTTTACCGCACCATCAGCCTGTAAATAGGATCGGGATACGTTCAAAGGAATGTCGGGAGAATCGATCACACCTTTTAACATTGTCAAGAATTCTGGAACAATGCCTTCCACATTATCGGTAACGAACACTTGGTTCTGGTACAACTGAATTTTATCCTTTTGTATGCTAAGGTCGTTCGTCAGCTTTGGGAAATATAGGATACCCGTTAAATTAAACGGATAATCCACGTTTAGGTGAATATGGAACAAAGGTTCCTCGAACTGCATCGGGTAAAGTTCCCTGTAAAAACTTTTGTAATCAGCCTCCTCTAGGTCCGCAGGTTGTTTGGTCCATGCTGGATTTGGATTATTGATGATGTCATCCACCTCTTTGGTTGGCGCAGGGTCATCCTCCTTGGCACCTTC
Source organism: Allomuricauda sp. TY007 (assembly GCF_010468565.1). GTDB lineage: Bacteria > Bacteroidota > Bacteroidia > Flavobacteriales > Flavobacteriaceae > Flagellimonas. The sequence goes on along the minus strand of NZ_WUEG01000013.1, from coordinate 63,389 downwards.
GGGTTTGGGAAGCGTTTCTGTTTTTGTTCCAAATTTGATTGGAATGGGCATGAATTTGTTGTACTTGGTCAAAAGTTCACGGATTCTGGCTTCTTCCAAAAACTCCATGGAATCCTCAGCAATGTGAAGGATAATTTCGGTACCTCGTTCTGTTTTATCGCTCGGTTCAATGGAAAATTCGGGAGAACCATCACAGCTCCAGTGTACGGCTGGCTCTTCTTTGTGACTTTTTGTGATGATCTCCACTTTTTCCGCGACCATAAAGGCAGAATAGAAACCAAGTCCAAAATGCCCGATGATGCCCGCATCTTTGCCTGCATCCTTGTATTTGTCCAAAAATTCCTCGGCACCGGAAAAAGCCACTTCGTTGATGTACTTTTTCACTTCCTCCTCGGTCATACCGATACCTTGGTCCAAAATATGGATGCGCTTGTTGTCCTTATCCACTTTCACCTCGATCATCGGGTTTCCGTATTCGACTTTCGCTTCCCCGATAGAAGCAAGGTGCTTGAGTTTTAAGGTTGCATCCGTAGCGTTGGAAATAAGTTCCCTCAAGAAAATTTCGTGATCACTGTAAAGAAATTTTTTGATCAAGGGAAAAATGTTCTCTACTGAAACATTGATTTTACCTGTAGCCATCGTTTTGTTTTTTATACTTTTTACTGCTGTTGGTCAAAAAAAATACCACAATGTCAAATCTGACAAACTGGCATTAAGAATCCATCTTGACGGAAACAAATCAATTTTAACAAAACTTTGTTTATTTAAATTTAAAAAAAGTTAAACAAAAATGTATATTTACAGTGTTATGGGAAATTGCTATGAAATAGTACTACTATAACAGTTTGTTTATTTATTGGTTAGGTTGTGAAAATGCACTTTCGAGCGAAAGTGCATTTTCTTTAAAAAATTAGATGATGCATCCCTAACTTTGTTAATTCTTCAAAAAACAACTCAAAATGGCAAATACAAGCAAATCCAAAATTACCGAAGATAAAATCATAGCCCTTTTTATGGAATCTGTTTTGGAACATGAAAAGGTGCCAAGCTCGGTATTCAAATTCTGTAAAGAGCATAAAATCAAAGAAGATGAGTTTTATGGGTTCTTTGGTTCGTTTGAATCGCTGCAGCAATCCATATGGAACAAATTTTTCGACAATAGTTATGGAGTAATGCAAAAAAACAGGCAATATGCCTCCATGACCAACGAGGAAAAGATGCTGACTTTCTTCTTCACATTTTTCGAAAATCTTACTTTGAACAGGAGCTATGTGTTGTTCATTATGAATGAGCACAAATATTCTCTGGAGGGTCTGACCCAATTGAAAGGATTGCGAAAAAGTTTCAAGGATTTCGCCTCTACCTTGATAGAAGAGCGAAATGAGGAGAAAAACATGAAAATCTTCAAATATAATGCACCCTTGTTTTCAGAAGGAGCTTGGTTTCAGTTCCTCTTCATCCTAAAATTTTGGATGGAAGATGGTTCTCCAGGTTTTGAGAAAACCGATATCGCCATTGAAAAATCCGTGACCACCGTGTTCCAGATTTTTGAAAGTACACCCTTGGAAAAGATTGTGGACTTTGGAAAATTTCTTTACAAGGAAAAATTCGCATAGAACACATGAAAAGTTTGGATACCATCCCCACAGGAAAAATTGAACGGGCTGGAAAGCTGGTTAAAACTGGGGTTAAAATAGGAGGGAACTACGTAAAATACTACGGTAAAAAACTGGTGGACCCGGAGACTTCAAAAGATACCTTGGATCAAGACAATGCCGAGGACATTTATGACGGGCTCAAAAGTTTAAAAGGTAGTGCCCTTAAAGTGGCTCAGATGCTCAGTATGGAGAAGAACCTTTTGCCACGGGCCTACGTGGAAAAGTTTTCCTTATCCCAATTTTCGGTACCGCCTTTGTCCGCACCTTTGGTGCGCAAGACCTTCAAAAAATATTTGGGCAAATATCCAGAGGACATTTTTGATGAATTTGAAAAAGATTCCGTGAACGCCGCCAGTATAGGTCAAGTTCATCGCGCAGAAAAGGATGGTAAACAATTGGCGGTCAAAATCCAATATCCGGGCGTTGCAGAAAGCATTAGTAGCGATTTGGCCTTGGTAAAGCCCGTGGCCATTAAAATGTTCAACTTGAAGGGTAAGGATTCCGAAAAATACTTTAAGGAAGTAGAGCACAAATTAGTGGAGGAGACCAACTATATTTTGGAACTGGAGCAAAGTGATGAAATTACCACTGCTTGCACTGTTATCCCTAACATGCAGTTTCCAAAATACTATCGCGAATTATCAAGCGAGCGTATTTTGACCATGGATTGGATGGAGGGAATCCATTTGGGGGAATTTACCCAAACCCATTTCGATGCTGATTTGGGCAACAAATTAGGGCAGGCACTTTGGGATTTTTACATGTTTCAAATCCATGAATTAAGGCGTGTGCATGCTGACCCTCATCCAGGTAATTTTTTGGTCAGTTCCGAAGGTAAGTTGATTGCGATTGATTTTGGATGTATCAAACAAATACCGGACGATTTTTATGTGCCCTATTTTGAATTGGCGAAGGAAGAGAACATCAACAACGATAAAATCTTCATGGAGAAATTGTACGAACTGGAGATTTTAACACCAACAGATTCAGAAGAGGAATTGCAGTTTTTTAAAGCTTTGTTTAAAGAAATGCTTACGATTTTCACTTCACCTTTTCACAAAGAGACTTTCGATTTTGGTGATGAAGGCTTTTGGTCGAAAATTGCGAACCTCAGTGAACGCTACTCCAAAGATGAGCAAATCCGAAAAATGAACGGAAACCGAGGATCCAAACACTTTTTGTACATAAACCGCACATTTTTTGGACTTTACAACCTCTTACATGATTTAAAAGCCAAGGTCGAGGTCAACCATTTTGAAAAGTATATGGACTAATTTTCTTAATAAATATCCAGTTCTTGGGATATATTTTTTACTTTTCCATTAATTAGCCTAGGACTTTTTAAAGATTCAATATTAAGCACTTTATAATGTATAACTCAAGAATATCAGGATTGGGATTTTACGTCCCTGAAAATGTGGTCACTAACGACGATTTGTCCAAAGTGATGGACACCAATGACGAATGGATACAGGAGCGTACCGGGATTAAAGAAAGGCGCCATGTTGTAAAGGGTACAGATACCACCACATCCATGGGGGTAAAAGCGGCCCAAAAGGCAATCGAACGTGCCGGCATTGATAAGGATGAAATAGATTTCATTGTTTTTGCCACACTGAGCCCTGATTATTACTTTCCTGGCCCCGGGGTTTTGGTACAACGCGATTTGGGATTAAAAAGAACTATAGGGGCACTCGATGTCCGAAACCAATGTTCTGGTTTTGTCTACGGAATCTCCGTCGCTGATCAATACATAAAAAGTGGCATGTACAAAAATGTGCTTGTTATCGGTTCCGAACTTCATTCCCATGGTTTGGACATGACAACAAGGGGTAGGGGCGTATCCGTAATTTTTGGGGATGGTGCGGGAGCTGCCGTACTAACCCGAGAAGAAGATACTTCAAAAGGAATTCTTTCCACCCATTTACATTCCGAAGGGCAACATGCCGAAGAACTTTCATTGATTGCGCCCGGAATGGGCAAAAGATGGGTGAACGACATTATTGAGGATAATGACCCTGAGGATACATCCTATTTTCCTCATATGAACGGCCAATTTGTATTTAAAAATGCAGTGGTCCGTTTTAGTGAAGTGATTATGGAGGGTTTACAAAAAAACAATCTGGGCCCTCAGGACATTGATATGTTGATTCCGCATCAAGCCAACTTGCGGATTTCACAATTCATCCAAAAGAAATTTGGGTTGAATGATGATCAGGTGTTCAACAACATCATGAAATATGGAAACACCACGGCCGCATCCATTCCGATTGCTTTAACAGAGGCATGGGAAGCAGGAAAAATCAAAGAAGGAGACTTGGTGGTGCTGGCTGCTTTTGGTAGTGGCTTTACATGGGGCAGTGTGATTATTCGCTGGTAGCGGATATCGCCACAATAAAGAATAAGTATAAAATAAAACCCCGATCCTAAAGGATCGGGGTTTTTTATTGATGCTCTCACAAGATAACCAACCAACACTCGAATATGAAGCATCAATATGTTTTATAGGATTCCGCCACCACCTTGTTTGGTGTTGTCATCCCTTCTTTTGCGTTGCTTGGCACGGTTTTTTCCACTTCCAAACCGGTAGGATAATCCAATATATACGTTGTTGCTTTCCCAATTAAAGGCACCTTCTTGAGCATATGGGTAATCACCTTCAAAGGCGAAGCGCATGGTGTTGAAAATATCGTTGTAGTTAAAGCTAAGTGTACCCTTGCCCTCGGCGAAGCTGTAGCGTGCGCCTAAATTCACAAAATACATGGGTTGGGCATCAAACTGTATGCTTTTGTTTCGTCCACGGTAAAAGCCAAAGGCTTGCAGCGTCAATTTTTTGGTAACTGTAAAGCTGTTGTTCATTCTTAGGTTCCAGGCTGTGTTGTCGACCTCGACATTTTCCTGAACAATGTCATCTTCGGTAGGATCGGGGTCTGTGGTACTGAATGTTTCCGTAATGCCTCGTTGTGTTTGCGAGAACATATCAAAACTACCATTGATGTTCCACCATTTTGCTGGACGATAATTGGAGGACAACTCAACGCCATAGGCCGATGTTTTATCAAAATTGTCAAAAGTGAGAATGGTCTTGTTCAGGTCCAAGCGGTCCACATAAACGGCCCGGTTGATCTCATCGGAAATACTTCTATAGAAAACACCACCGGTAATACTTCCATTTTTGATTCTTTTGGTATAATTGGCTTCATAAGAGCTTGTAAACTGGGGAACCAAATTTGGGTTTCCAAAGGAAGATATCAAAGGGGTGGCAAACTCTCGGATGGGGTTTACTTGCTGTAGCCCCGGTCTATCCACTCGTCTACTATAACTAATTTGTATCTGGTCTTTTTCGTTGGGCTTGTATGTTACGAAAGTGGATGGATATATTTCGGTATAGTTATCCGTGAAGGAGCGTACCGCATTGGTATCCGCTTTTACCTGCACATCCTCTACCCGAACACCCATTTGGTAGGACCATTTCTCATAGGACTGTCCAAATGTGGCGTAGGCGGAATAAATATCCATGTCGTACACAAATTTGGTAGATGGTGTGGGTACCAAGTCCCCGTTGGAATTAAAGGACTGACCAGTGGACGAATAATCCACTTTGGTCTCAAAATTTCTGGATTGCAGTCCCAGTTCCAATTTGGAAATACTGTCCAGTGGATTCACGTAATCTAAATTGGCAGTGGTTTGGGTACGGTCGGTATCCACAAAATCCATATAATCCGGGTAGGTAGATGCTCCAGTGGAGCTAAAATCGGCATCTTGTTCGCTTTCAAACTGGTTGTGGTCCACCTCCAGTTCAATGTTATGCCCTTCCTTATTAAAGTCCAGTTTATAGTCAAAATTGTACTGTTCGCTACGGTTGTTGGAATCGTCCAAGAACAATTGGGTCACATTTCTGGATGGATTGTTGAAATACGAAACTTGGGTTTTGCCATCTCCTTCCCCTTCATAAATATTTTGATTGGTAAAGAAGGATATGGTGTTTTTGTCATTCAGATAGAAATCGACCCCTACTTTATAGAGATGGGATTTGTTGTTGTTGAAAAAGTCAAACTTTTGGCGTGAGTTTTCCTCGATTCGAAGAATGCTTCCATCGTTGACCCATTTACCGATATTGTTTCCATAATTCCCATAAAAGTTGAATTTTCCATTGCGGTAGTTTAAATCAATGGAGCTATTGAATTTGGCCTCGATACCTTTGGTAAGGCCCATGTTCACGTTTCCGTTGAAGCCAATGTTTGCATTTTTGTGCAAAACAATATTGATGATGCCGCTCATCCCTTCGGGATTGTACTTGGCAGACGGATTGGTGATCAGTTCTATGGATTTAATGGATGTGGACGGAATTTGCTTGAGCAATTGTGCAACGGGAACGTTGGATAGTTTGCCATCGACCATGACACGTACATTGGAATTTCCACGTAGGGTAATATCGCCTGTTTGGGAATCCACATTAACGGATGGAATGTTGTTCATAATATCCGATGCCGAAGCACCTGCTGTGGTAAGGTCTTTCCCTACATTGATTACCTTTCGGTCCACACGTTGTTCTATAGTGGTTCGTTCCGCTACCACCTCAACGCCTTCCAGTTCCTTAGTCTCTTCCTCCAAGATTACGGTTCCCAAGTTCAGGTTTCGTTTTCCTTTGGCTATTACTAGTTTTTGGGAGTAGGTCTTGTAACCGATAAACTGTACTTCAAAAAGAAAGGTGCCATCGGGCAGCTTTTCAATTTCGAAGCTTCCATCTTCGGTAGTAATGCCACCGGTAATGGTCGTTGACCCATCTTCGGATTTGATGACTACCGCTGCGTATGCAACAGGTTGTTTGCTGATATTGTCCACGACCGTTCCGTTAACGGAGCCTAAAGCCGTATCGGGGTCGTTTGCTAAAGAAATTGAAGGAAATACAGTGCACAAGAATAGTGCAAAAAGAATGCTCACATGTCTCATGAGTTGTTCGTTTTTTGATTGATGATTCGATTGATTGATGTTACTTTTAAGACGCTCGATACTGAAGAATGTTACAGAAGAAAATTATTTTAACATTCCTTAACATAAAATATGATGGCTTTGCCCATTTTTGTAGGGCATTCTGGTTTGGAGGGGCAATTGCGGCAAGTCTATAAAAGAAGAAACCCCGGCAAAAATACCGGGGTTATACATTGATAAGCTATACTAAACACTAACCATTAACTATAAAAATACAGTCTTACCAATGACAATATAATATATGAATAATAGACGAGTTTTCCTTTTAAAAGTTACAGTCTATATTAAAGTTTAACACAAAAATTAACAAATGTCAAAAACACTTGTCGTAGGGGCTTCTACAAACCCGGAAAGATACAGTAACACAGCAATTCGTAGGTTGGTTGACAATAATATTGAAACAACCGCATTCGGGATACGTGGGGGAACTGTATCAGGGGTACAAATTAAAGACAACTTGGGTGATTTTCAAAATATTGATACCGTAACTTTATATTTAAGTCCAAAAAACCAAAAGGAATATTATCAAAAAATAGTGGATCTAACACCCCGAAGAGTGATTTTTAATCCGGGTACCGAAAACCCCGTGTTCTACAAAATCCTTGAAAATGCGGGGATTGAGGTAGAAGTGGCCTGTACTTTGGTGTTGTTGGCTACTGGGCAATACTAGTTTTTGGCTTGGGTTCCTTGGTCCTGATCAGCCAAAGACCGATAAATGTCAATAAACCGTTGAGTGGTAACAATTCATAGCCAACCTGATACCCTCCCAAATAATCTGCAGGTACACTGGCGACCAAAACTATGGTGGCAACCGAAGCTAGTGCAACTATCCAAACATAACCATCCTTGATCTTATGCTTGGTGAAGATGCCAAAGGCAAAAAGCCCCAATAAAGGACCATAGGTATAACCGGCCACAGTGAGCAGGCTATCAATAACATTGCTGCTTAGAATATATTTAAATGCGATAATAACAATCACCAATACTACGCTCATTACAATATGGGTACGTTTTCTGATACGCTTTTGTTCTTTATCCTCTTTTTCTTCGACATTTAAAAAGTCCACACAAAAAGATGTGGTCAGGGAAGTAAGTGCACTGTCGGCACTGCTATAAGCGGCGGCAATCAACCCAAGCATAAAAGTAATGGCCAAAGCCAATCCCAAGCCGCCATTTAGGGAAATTTCAGGGAATAACAGGTCGGTTTTAGGAGTGCCATCCATTAAAGGAATTCCAATGCCTTCTCTTTGTGCAAAGATATATAGTAGGGCACCCAATAGCATGAATAAAAATGTGACGCCAACCAGGACAAAACTAAATGAGACCATGTTCTTTTGGGCATCTTTCAAGGATTTGCAAGTGAGGTTTTTTTGCATCATATCCTGATCCAGACCCGTCATACAAATGGTCACGAACATTCCCCCTACAAAGGATTTAATGAAATAGCTTTTATCCAAAAAGCTGTCGGTTATCAAAAATTTATTGTAACTCTTCAATTCTTCCGAAGCCAAGAAGTCACCAAAACTCCATCCCAATTCCTTGTTGATCATCACTATGGAAAGAATTACGGCCAAAATCATAAAAAGTGTTTGCAAGGTATCCGTCCAAACAATGGTTTTGATGCCACCCTTGTTGGTATACAGCCAAATCAATAGGATGGAGATGACCACGGTAAACTCAAACCGCACGCCAAGGTCATCAAAAACAAATTGTTGCAAAACAATGGCGACCAAATACAATCTGAAAGCGGCACCCAACACCCGGGATATAAAAAAGAAAAACGCCCCGGTACGGTGACTTACTTTTCCAAAACGATCATGCAAATACTCGTAAATAGAGGTGAGGTTCAGTTTGTAGTACAGGGGCAACAATACAAACGCTACCACAAAATAGCCAAAAAGATACCCAAGAACCACTTGCATGTAGGTCAATTGGCTATCTCCTACCCATCCAGGAACCGATATAAAAGTTACACCCGATAACGAAGCACCCACCATTCCAAAGGCAACAACGTACCAAGGGGATTGCTTGCCGGCTTTAAAAAAATCGGCGTTGGAATCGTTTTTTCCAGTAAAGTATGAGATAAGGATGAGCACCAAGAAATAGGCACCTATAAGCAACAGAATTTGTGTAGCTGTCATATTTGCAATTTGATTTGCAAAGTACGAAAGTAAATTGGTAAAGGTAAAATCGTAATTTTGTAGTAGAATTGAAGCTATGGAATTTTCATCGAAGCTATTGGAAAATGCAGTTTACGAAATGTCGCAATTGCCGGGAATCGGTAAGCGAACGGCATTACGGCTGGTATTGCACCTGCTAAAACAGCCCGAAGAAAGGACCGAACTGTTGGCACATGCCCTGCTAAAATTGAAGAGCGAGGTCAAATTTTGCAAAAACTGCCACAACATTTCCGATACCGAAGTGTGCGAAATCTGCGCCAATCCCAAACGGGATGAAACCATAGTCTGTGTGGTGGAAGATATCAGGGATGTAATGGCCATTGAGAATACATCGCAGTACAATGGATTGTACCATGTACTTGGGGGTAAAATATCCCCTATGGAAGGCGTGGGTCCCCAAGACCTAAATATAGCATCGTTGGTCAATAAGGTGAAGAATGGGGTCGTAAAAGAATTGATTTTGGCCCTGAGTTCCACCATGGAGGGAGACACCACTAATTTTTATATTTATAAACAATTGGACGGACTGGAGGTCACAACTTCCACGATTGCCAGAGGTATCTCGGTCGGGGATGAACTGGAATATGCAGACGAGGTAACTTTGGGAAGAAGCATCATCAATAGAGTGCCTTTTGAAAGCTCTATAAAAGCTAATTAATGAACATAAATCAAAAATAAGTCGATTTCTTTAGTATTTTTGTAAAATACAAATCAAAATCACTTTGATAAATACGAATATGTCAAAATTTGAATTGAAATTACCGCAAATGGGAGAAAGTGTCGCAGAAGCTACCTTGACCAACTGGTTGAAGGAAGTGGGCGATACCATTGAGATGGACGAGGCCATCTTTGAAATTGCCACCGATAAAGTGGATTCCGAAGTTCCCAGTGAAGTGGATGGCGTGTTGTTGGAAAAGCGGTTCGATGTAGATGATGTCATAAAAGTTGGTGAAGTGGTCGCCGTAATCCAAATAGAAGGTGAAGCTGACCATGTAACAGATGACAGCACCGATGATGCAATGGTGGTAGAGGAAACCGCAGAAGTACCAGCAAGGGAATTGGAAGCCCAAATGGCAGGAGTGAAAGAATCTGTTTCCGCCCCAGCACCCGATTTTTCAAATTCGGAACGATTCTATTCACCTTTGGTGAAGAATATTGCCAAGGAAGAAAATGTTTCCATGGACGAATTGGAGGCCATTGTTGGAACGGGAAAAGAAGGCAGGGTCACCAAGAACGATATTATGGCCTATTTGGAAAACCGTTCCAATGGAAACGAAACCAAAGTAGAAGCAGCACCACAGCAAGAAGTCAATACTGAAAAAGCGGCAACGCCCATAGCACCAAAAGAAACGGTCGCGGACAAACCAAAAGAATCCAAAGTTCAAGTAGGGGCAGGAGATGAGGTGATTCCGCTCACCCGAATGGGCAAATTGATCGCCCATCACATGATCGAGAGTGTATCCACCTCCGCACACGTACAAAGTTTTGTGGAAGTGGATGTGACCAATGTGGTGAACTGGAGAAACAAGGTGAAAAATGCTTTTCAGCAACGCGAAGGGGAGAAATTGACCTTTACGCCTATATTTATGGAAGCCGTGGCCATGGCCCTAAAAAAATATCCAATGATGAACATATCGTTGGACGGGGACAAGGTGATTAAAAAGAAAAATATCAACTTAGGTATGGCAGCGGCCCTGCCCGATGGCAATTTAATAGTTCCCGTGATTAAAAATGCAGACCAATTGAACTTGGTAGGCATGGCCAAAACCGTGAACGATCTTGCCAGTAGAGCCAGAAATAATCAGTTGAAGCCCGATGAGGTAAAAGATGGCACCTACACGGTAACCAATGTCGGTTCCTTCGGAAGTGTTTTCGGAACGCCGATCATCAATCAACCACAAGTGGGAATCCTTGCTTTGGGCGCCATCAGAAAGATGCCATCGGTCATCGAGACCGATCAAGGAGAATATATTGGTATCCGCAGTAAAATGTACCTATCACACAGTTACGACCACCGTGTTGTAAATGGTGCCTTGGGGGGTATGTTTGTAAAAGCCGTGGCCGATTATTTGGAAGCTTGGGACATAAACAGGGAAATATAACGGAAAACCGTTCATATTCTTTTCACTATTCTTAATTTAGAAGCCCAGTGAATTTTATTTAAAACGTCCCACATGCAATTACAATTGACCAAACCTATCTGCTTTTTCGATTTGGAGACCACGGGAACCAACGTAGCGAAGGATAGGATAGTTGAAATATCCATCCTAAAGGTTTTTCCCAATGGAAACAAGGAAAGCAGAACATGGTTGGTGAACCCAGAAATGCCGATTCCGGCAGAATCTGAGGCCATTCATGGAATTTCCGATGAAAAAGTGGCCAACGAGCCCACATTTAAACAGTTGTCCAAAGACATTTATGCCATGATCCGCGATAGTGATTTGGCAGGTTTCAATTCAGACAGGTTCGATATTCCACTGTTGGCGGAGGAAATGCTCCGGGCCGATGTGGATTTTGATATGAAGAGCATGGTTTCCGTAGATGTCCAGACCATTTTCCATAAGATGGAAAAGCGAACGTTGGAAGCGGCCTACAAATTCTATTGTGATAAGAATTTGGACGGTGCGCACAGTGCTGAAGCCGATACCATGGCCACTTATGAAGTTCTGCTCGCACAGTTGGAAAGATACCCCGAACTGGAAAACGATGTTAAAAAACTATCGGAGTTCACTACCCGAAAACAAAATCTCGATTTTGCCGGTTTTATTGGATTGGATGAAGAGGAAAACCCTATTTTTTCCTTCGGAAAACACAAAGGGAAAACAGTGGATGAGGTCATGGAAAAAGAACCAGGATATTTTGGTTGGATTTTGAACGCCGACTTCCCGCTGTACACCAAAAAAGTACTTACCCAAATAAAGTTGAGCAAGCTCAACAATAAATTTTAAGATAAGAAGCGTTAACCCCCATAACAGATTATGAAGCTGATTTGTATAGGACGCAATTATGTTGATCATATTGATGAATTGAATAATGAGCGTCCGGATGAACCTGTGGTTTTTATAAAGCCCGATTCTGCTATTTTACCCAAAGAGCAAGATTTTTATATCCCCGAATTTTCTCAAGATGTACATTATGAAGTAGAGGTATTGGTGAAAATCAAAAAAGTGGGAAAACATATTTCCAAAGAATTTGCCCACAAGTATTATGACGAAATTGGGCTGGGTATAGATTTTACGGCAAGAGACCTTCAATCCAAATTAAAATCCAAAGGATTGCCCTGGGAAAAGGCCAAAGGATTTGATGGGGCGGCCGTGGTAGGCAAGTGGTTGTCCAAAAACAAATTTAAAGATTTGGACAATCTAAATTTTTCACTGTCAAAAAATGGAGAAAAAATGCAAGAAGGGAATACCTCTTTAATGCTGTGGAAAATAGATGAAATTATAGCGTATGTATCGACGTATTTTATGCTGAAAAAGGGTGATATCATCTTTACCGGTACGCCTGCCGGTGTTGGTAAAGTAAGCCCAAATGACTACCTTGTCGGTACATTGGAAGGAGAGCAACTGTTTGATATTAATGTAAGATAATGATTTACAACCTCGATAAAATAAATGAAATGGCCGAAGGTGATGAGGATTTCATTACCTCGGTAATTTCTGTGTTTTTGGAAGAAGTTCCAGAAGATTTGGAAAGCCTTGAAAAGGCAATCAGCTGTAAGGACTACGAAAACATATACAAGCTGGCGCACAAAATTAAACCCAACGTGGATATTTTGGGCATGGAACAAACAAGGGCCAAGGCACTCGAAATAGAAACCTTGGGCAAAACAACAGGCAGTATGCAGGAAATAGAGGAAAAATTTCCCATCCTTAAAAAGGATGTGCTCCAAGTGGTCACCGAACTGAAAAACGACTTCAATTTATAGATGCAAGCCGAAATAATTACCATTGGGGACGAAATTCTCATTGGCCAGATTGTAGATTCCAATTCAGCGTTCATTTCCAAAGAACTGAACAAAATTGGGGTCTCGGTCTATCAAATTACTTCCGTACAAGACAATAGGGAACATATACTCAAATCTTTAAAAGAAGCAGGGGAACGTTCGTCGGTGGTCATTATTACAGGTGGGTTGGGCCCCACAAAAGACGATGTGACCAAGCACGCCCTTTGTGAGTTCTTTGAGGACGAACTTGTTCGGGACGATTCAGTATTGTCTCACATTGAAGAGCTTTTCAAAAAATATATTACAACCCCAATTTCGGATTTGAACAGGGAGCAAGCCATGGTTCCATCCAAGGCTACGGTGCTGCACAACGAATTTGGTACCGCTCCTGGCTTGTGGATAAAAAAAGGGAAGACCGCCTTTGTTTCACTTCCAGGTGTACCTTATGAGATGAGAAATCTCATCACCAAATCCGTATTGCCCAAAATTGTTGAAGCATACGAACGTCCCCATATTGTTCATAAAACTATTATGACCTATGGTATGGGAGAGAGTGCCGTGGCGGAAAAACTGGAGGATTGGGAGAATGACCTGCCATCTTTTATAAAGTTTGCCTACTTGCCTAATCTTGGGAGCGTAAGGTTGCGGCTTTCTGCCAAAGGAACGGATAAAGAAGCCTTAATGGCCGGCATAGAGGAACAGGTTAAAAAGTTGTATCCTTTGATTGGCGATATAATTTATGGTGAGGAGGAGGAAGATGGACGAGTGGAGAAACAAATCGGTACTTTGTTGACCAATAAAAAAATGACATTGTCCACGGCCGAAAGTTTTACGGGCGGCAGTATTGCAGAAAGAATTACCGCAGTTCCGGGAGCATCCAATTATTTTAAGGGAAGTATAGTGTGCTATGCCACCGAGATGAAAGTGAAATTGTTGGACGTGCCACAAGAGCTTATAGATAAACATTCCGTAGTCAGCGAAGAAGTTGCCATGGCCATGGCCAACAATGTGAAGAAAAAGCTGGAAACCGATTTTGCGATTGCCACTACAGGTAACGCGGGGCCCACCAAAGGGGATTCCGATGCCGATGTTGGAACCGTTTACATAGGAATAAGCACACCAAAAGCTACTTTTGCCCAAAAATTTGTAATGGGCAAGCATCGGGAAAGGGTTGTCAAAAAGTCTGTAAACAAGGCTTTTGAGCTCTTGTACAAAGAAATTTTAAATTTCTGAAAAAGATTTTTGTACGTCCCATTAAAATGGTATAAATTTGCAGCCTCAATAAAATCACTCAAATAGTTAGGGAGATGTCTAAAGTTTGTGAAGTAACAGGAAAAAAGGTGATGTTTGGAAACAACGTTTCCTTTTCTATCAATAAGACCAAAAGGAGGTTCGATGCGAATATCTCCAAGAAGAGATTTTATATTCCAGAGGAAGATCGTTGGGTAACCTTGAACGTTTCTGCCCGTGGGTTGAAAATCATCAACAAAAAAGGAATCTCTGCTGTCTTGAAGGAAATCAATTCCAAAAAGTAAGTTGTAAAAGCATTATAAGTACAATACAATGGCAAAGAAAGGAAATAGGGTTCAGGTAATTTTAGAGTGTACAGAACACAAGGAATCTGGTATGCCAGGTACTTCTAGGTATATTACCACAAAGAACAAGAAGAACACGCCAGATAGGATGGAGATCAAAAAGTATAATCCTATCCTTAAGCGTATGACCGTTCATAAAGAAATTAAGTAATAGCTTTTTACAAAGTAAATAGCATAAAAATATAAGCCATGGCAAAGAAAACAGTAGCAACACTTCAGTCATCATCCAAAAGATTGACAAAGGCCATCAAAATGGTTAAATCTCCTAAAACTGGAGCATACACTTTTGTAGAGTCCGTTATGCCACCAGAAATGGTTAATGACTGGTTGAACAGCAAATAAGGAAATCTCCTTGTAGACAATATAGAAGCCGCTTTTTTAGCGGCTTTTTTATTTTCTTGACTTTGTATTTCACCAGCCTATGCTGCAATCATAAGGGTAATCCGTCCCGATCAAATTTTGTATTAACAAAACTCCCCTTACTTTCCTATCTTTGACCATTAGCAAAGAACACAGGATGAGCTTATTCAAAAATATATTTTCAAAGGATAAAAAAGAGACCTTGGACAAGGGGCTCGAAAAATCCAAAACCAGTTTTTTTGGTAAACTGGGCAAGGCCGTTGCAGGTAAATCCAAAGTGGATGATGAAGTATTGGACAATCTGGAAGAAGTTTTGGTTACTTCCGATGTAGGCGTAAATACCACCCTAAAAATCATAGATCGTATCGAAGAACGTGTGTCCCGTGACAAATATATGGGCACCGATGAACTCAACACCATTCTTCGAGAAGAGATTGCAGGTTTGCTTTCCGAAACAAACTCGGGCGAGGATACCGAAATTTCAGTTCCACAGGATAAAAAACCATACGTGATTATGGTGGTCGGCGTAAATGGTGTGGGAAAAACAACCACTATCGGGAAATTGGCCCATAAGTTTAAGGCAAAAGGGCTAAAAGTGGTGCTGGGTGCTGCTGATACCTTCCGTGCCGCCGCCATAGACCAATTGGAAGTTTGGGCAAAACGGGTGGATGTGCCCATCATCAAACAAAAAATGGGGAGTGACCCCGCTTCCGTTGCCTTTGACACCCTAAATTCCGCCGTAGCAGAAAACGCCGATGTGGTTTTGGTGGATACCGCAGGGCGTCTGCACAACAAGGTCAATCTAATGAACGAGCTTTCCAAAGTGAAGCGCGTAATGCAAAAAGTAGTCCCCGACGCGCCTCACGAGGTGCTTTTGGTGCTAGACGGATCTACGGGACAGAACGCATTTGAACAGGCCAAACAATTTACCAAGGCCACCGAAGTAACCAGTTTGGCCGTAACCAAGTTGGACGGAACAGCAAAAGGTGGGGTTGTCATCGGAATTTCCGACCAATTCCAGATCCCCGTAAAATATATTGGTGTAGGTGAGGGTATCGAAGATCTTCAAGTGTTCAATAAATATGAATTTGTCGATTCATTCTTCAAAATATAATATCATGTTCAGATATTTTCTATGTGCTTTTCTACTCATCGGAGGATTCATTTCTTGTAAAGATAAAAATGCTGAACCCAAGGAGGATATTGTTCTCTGGACACCCTATAACGATTCCGCTGAGGTTGCTGCCAATGCAGATCACGAGAACAAGAGGATGCGCTATAAATTCATCCAGAGCAAGGTCTTGGATAAGAACGAAGTGTTTCTTCCTCTGTATGACGAAGTATCCCAGTTCACCGAAGCGCAATACGAAAAAATGAAACCTTTGGTTTTGGAACAGGATATCCCAACCATTCAAAACCATATTGATGATGGAACTTTCACCTACGAAGATTTGGTATTGTTCTACCTACATCGAATTTATAAATACGAGTTGCCGAACAAAACCACCTTAAACACCATAATTGCATTGAATCCAAAGGTGCTTGAAGAAGCCCGTCAACTGGATGAGAGCAAGGAGATCCATCATCTTATTTATGGAATGCCCATTTTATTGAAGGATAATATAGGAACCTCCGAAATGAAAACCACAGCAGGTGCCATTGTTCTCAAAGAAAACCAGACCGATGATGCTTTTATCGTGGAACGTCTAAAGTCAAAGGGAGCATTAATTTTAGGTAAGGTAAACCTAAGTGAGTGGGCTAACTTTATTTGTAGTGTATGTCCCAATGGCCAGAGCGCCATAGGCGGACAGACCTTAAATCCCTACGGAAGAAGGATTTTTGATACGGGTGGTTCCAGCGCGGGCAGTGGAACTTCTACAGCGGCCAACTATGCCGTGGGTGCAGTTGGAACCGAGACTTCAGGAAGCATACTTTCACCATCCAGTCAGAATTCTGTAGTGGGATTGAAACCGACCATTGGCTTATTGAGTCGAACAGGGATTGTGCCCATATCGAGTACCTTGGACACCCCAGGTCCCATGACTAAAAATGTGACGGACAATGCCATTCTGTTGGATGCCATGTTGGGGAAAGATGAAGCAGACTACAAATCAGTGACTGCGGAACCGGGTATTTTATCCGCTTGGATGAATCCAGAGCCGCTTCAAGAAATCCGTTTGGGTGTGATGAAGAATTTAATGGAGCGGGATTCCATTTATGCTACGAACGTCGAAGCATTACGGGAGGCTGGCGCACAAATCGTAGAATTTGAAGCTAAGAATATTCCTTTGGAAGGGTTCACTACCTTGTTGAATTTGGATATGAGGGAGGATTTGCCTGCTTATATAAGTGCGGAGGTCAAGGATAAAGATGCCGTGCGAGTGGAATCAGTAGAAGATGTGGTTGCCTTCAACCAACAAGATTCCTTGGTGAGGATACCTTACGGACAGGAACGTTTTGATGGTATTTTGGCAGATTCGACCACAACTGAGCAATTTGAAAAAATCAAACAAAATCTAAAGGAATCGGGTAGGGCCTTTTTCAATATCATGGAAGAAAAGCAGCTTGATGCCGTGTTGAGCATCAACAATTACCACGCTGGCTATGCAGCAGTGGCCGAATATCCCGCTTTGACCGTTCCTATGGGATATAAAGTTGATGGCGAGCCCGAAAGTTTGACTTTTATTGGCAAACCTTTTTCTGAAGCACATTTACTCCGTATCGGTAAAGCCTTTGAAGAATTGACCAAGGTTAGGAAAATGCCTGAAGGATATCAGGAATAACCAAACCGTAAGAGTTCTTTTCAATTCCATAAATATTATAGTTCAAAGTGATTGTAATGCTCTGTGTTATTGTATTTTTGCACTCCATTTAAAGGAACTATGCGCACAAAATCGCTCAAAAGGAACAAAATCAATGTGGTAACCTTAGGTTGCAGTAAGAACGTCTACGACTCGGAAGTGTTGATGGGACAACTGCGTGCCAATAACAAAGAGGTGGCTCATGAGGAGGAAGGCAATGTAGTGGTAATCAATACCTGCGGATTTATTGCCAATGCAAAGGAGGAAAGCGTCAATACCATTTTGGAGTATGTTCAAAAGAAAGAGTCCGGAGATGTGGACAAAGTTTTTGTGACCGGTTGCTTGAGCGAGCGCTATAAACCAGATTTGGAGAAAGAAATTCCCAATGTGGATGAGTATTTTGGGACTAGTGACCTTCCCAATTTGTTGAAAGCGCTTGGCGCCGATTATAAACACGAGTTGATTGGCGAGCGTTTGACCACTACACCAAAAAACTACGCCTACCTTAAAATTGCCGAAGGTTGCGATAGGCCTTGTTCGTTCTGTGCCATTCCATTAATGCGGGGCAAGCACCGTAGCACACCCATTGAAGAATTGGTTGCTGAAGCTGAAAAGTTGGCGGCCAATGGGGTAAAAGAACTGATTCTGATTGCCCAAGACCTTACTTACTACGGTCTTGACCTTTATAAGAAAAGAAATTTGGCAGAATTACTTCAGGCCTTGGCCAAAGTAGACGGCATTGAATGGATTCGTTTGCACTACGCATTTCCAACAGGATTTCCAATGGATGTTTTGGAGGTGATGCGCAACGAGCCCAAAATCTGTAATTATATTGATATTCCACTTCAACATATTGCCGACTCCATACTTAAAAGTATGCGACGCGGTACTACCCAGGCCAAAACGACGAAGTTGTTGCAAGATTTTAGGGAAGCCGTTCCCGAAATGGCCATTAGAACCACATTGATCGTTGGCTACCCAGGAGAAACAGAGGAAGACTTTGAGACCTTAAAGAAATGGGTCCAAGAAATGCGCTTTGAACGTTTGGGCTGTTTCACGTACAGTCATGAGGAGAATACCCATGCCTACAATTTGGAAGACGATGTTCCCGAAGAGGTGAAACAAGAGCGGGCCAATATTATCATGGAAATCCAGTCCCAAATTTCTTGGGAACTCAACCAAGAGAAAATCGGGGAAACCTTCCGTTGTATCATCGATAGAAAAGAAGGGAATCATTTTGTGGGACGTACTGAGTTTGATTCTCCCGATGTAGATAACGAAGTGCTTATTGATGCGACCAAACATTACGTAAAAATCGGTGACTTTGTCAACATCAAAATCACGGACGCTTCGGATTACGATTTGTTTGGTGAGCCAGCCTAAGGGTTTTGCTTAGGGCAATATTCTTCTTCTTATCATCATAGGCGCGTGATTCCATAATATACTTGCTCTGCCTTGCACAGTTTGGTGTATTATCTCAACATGCTTTTATTTGACGAAAATTCTTTTCAACCATTTGTTTAAAGTCGCGATTTTGATGTTTAAACAGAAGCAATAGGTCTAATCCTTGAAAATGACATTTGTCATGGTATTTGGTGGTGGTGTTAGGTACTTTTAGTATTTCAAAATAAAAGAAGATCAGATGTGTCATTTCCCAATTCTTGATTTCTAAAACATATCAGAAGCAACGATTGTTTGCAATTAACTATATAACTATGAACCAAAATCAAAATAAACTGAAAGCAAGTGTTACCCTGCTTCGTATTTTTATCGGGTGGCACTTTTTATTTGAAGGTGTGGTGAAGATGTACAATCCCGAATGGACATCGTTTGGGTATTTGGCAACCGCGCAAGGACCTTTTGAGTGGTTTTTTACCATGTTGATCGGCGATGCAACCATAGGTTGGGTGGATACTTTGAACATTATTGCCCTTATGGTGGTTGGGGTCACCTTTACCCTTGGAATCTTTGAAAATATCGGGGCCATTGTGGGCATTGGTCTGCTGGCATTGTATTTCTTGGCCCATCCACCATTTCCCGGTTTAACACAAATGAACGCAGAAGGAAACTACTGGTTGATCAATAAGAATTTAATTGAACTTGTGGCCTGTGTTGTGATTTACCAACTACCAACAGGCAAATACTTTGGCCTGGATTACCTTAGAAAGTACAAACTTAAAACTCAGGAACAATGAAATGGACTAGAAGGGATCTTTTACTAGGATTGGGAGGCCTGCCCATACTCGGAGCTGTATGGTGGGCAGGAGCGGCGACCTCTGTGGGGTCTAGAAATAAACGCACGGAAATATTGGAACAACTTAATATAAAACCATCATTGCCCCCTGCTGTTCCGGCTATTGGCGGTGAACCTGTTCGAATCGGAATTATAGGTTTTGGTATCCGAGGGGAACAATTGACCAGGGCATTGGGCTTTGCCACGGACGAATGGAAAGAAGAAATGCGTTTGGAAGCCGAAGAAGATCCGAACAATAAAAGATTGGAGGATTTTGAGAAACAAGAACCGCTCAATGTAAAATTGGTAGGCATTTGTGATGTATTCGATGTACGTGCTGAGAAATTCATCAACTCCTTCTCTACGGATGATAATAAAATCAAAAGGTATGTGACCTACAAAGATATGATTCAAAGTGGCGAAGTGGATGCCGTGGTAATCGCTACGCCAGACCACTGGCATGCACCTATGTCAATCGAAACTTTGAATAACAATGTGCATGTCTACGTGGAAAAACCCATGACGCATACTGTTGGCGAGACCTATACCTTGCGTGAAGCGGCCGAAAAATCCGATGCGGTTTTTGCGGTAGGACACCAACATAGACAAACCTTAAGTTTTGGCACGGCCCGCGACATTGTGGAAAAAGGAACGCTGGGGCATGTGTCCTTGATCCAGACAAACACAAACAGGAACGACGACAACGGGGCATGGAACTACGATATTCACGAAAAAGCCAGTCCCGATACCATTGATTGGGAACAATTCTTGGGGTCGGCACCAAAGGTGCCGTTCAACAAAAATCATTTTTTCAGATGGCGTAAATGGTGGGCCTATGGCTCCGGACTTTCCGGGGATTTATTGACGCACGATTACGACCGCTTGAACTGCGTCCTCAATATGGGAATTCCAGCTTCGGTAAGTGCTTCAGGTGGAATTTATACCCATAACGATGGCCGAAATGTTCCCGATGTGATTCAAGTGAATATGGAATTCCCCGATTTCAGTACGGGAAGCAGTCAAACCAAGGGCAAGGAAAAAGGAATGACCTTTTGCTATAGTGCTACCTTGGGCAACGGTTTCAACCGCCCAACTATTTTAATGGGTCACGACGCCACAATGGAACTGGGCAATAGATTAACGGTTTGGCCCGATGGGGCGTCTACCCGGTATGCCGATATGTTGGAAATGGAAAAAATGAGACCTGACGTACCTATCTATCAATACGACCCAGCAGCGAATGCAACAGATGCCGTATCATCGGCAACATCGCAGTACTTTGCCGATAAAGGCCTAATGTGGACTTATATTGATGGGGTTCGTGTAGATTCTACCTTTTTGCACATGAGGGAATGGTTAAGTGTTATTAAAAATGGTGGAAACGTAAGCTGTGGCATCAAAGAAGGTTTTGATGAGGCTATTTCTGCCCACATGGCAGGTTTATCCTGGAAGTTGGGAAGAAAAATAGAATGGAACGCAGCAAGCCAAACCCTAAAACCGATTGAAGGTATAGATTTTGACCAAGTGCTCTTGGGTAACGAAAACTGGAACATGCAACCAGAAATGGTTGGATGAGGTTTCTTGACTTTTATGGATTCTTCTAGTCCGGAAGGTGGGATATTGCCGAAAAGAATTTGATTCTTGGGTCAATATCCCACTTTTTCTTAGGGCTCAAAGAGAGGTGAATTTTTCCAGTCAACGTTTACGACTTAGCTCATACTCGTATAGTTCCCGACCCAATTGTGCCAAAAATGGAATGCCCACTTCGTCGTATTCGTAGGCATCATCATTAAAAATACCATCACTATTGACCAATATCGTTGCCGTGAGCATAAAATCAACATTGTTTTTGGTGTCCTTGATATAGGCGCAATCTGTTAACGTGCCGTATGCGTACCCCACCTTGTTATATATTTTGATGTGTTCGGGCATGGGCTCGGTGCTATCGCCAAACATAAAAAACTTTACATAGCTGTCATAAAACTCATCGGGGTCATAACCTAATTGGGGCGGAAGTGTGTGCATGGCGGTCAACAAATATTCGCGTTGATCATCACTCAGGTCAAAACGTTGTTCCCTTGGGAATGCTTCAGGAAAGATGATACGTTTTAAAAGCGCAGTTTGTGCCTCGATGGGATAGTAGTTTTTCAACGAAAAATCAAAAGGACCCATTTGTAAAGATTCATCCGAAATAAAACCTTTTCCTTTTTTAACCCTATTCAATTCAAGTGGTTTAATGGGCGAATTTATAATGGGTTCGCTCAATGAGGTCGTGGAATCGTTTAGGTAAAAAACCAATGGTTTTGTAGTTACATCATCAGCATTGTCCGTAGATAAACGATGGGCTATCCTAATGGGCGAAACGCCTCTTCTTTGCATTCTTTCATTCAAGTCGTCTTGCCCTAAAAACTCTACCAATCGGTTGTTGGCAGCATTGTCCGAAACGGCAAAAATTTCAGAAATGGCCTTTGTGAATGTTGTGTTTACGGAATCACCTTCAACAAAAAACCGGGTGTTTAGGGAAAGTGAGTCAATTTCGTTGAGTTTTTCCGCAGCGGCCACTGCAGCGGGGAACTTAACCGTGCTTGCAGGGTAGAAATAGTTGTTTTTATCCACCTGAAAATCAAAATCCGTAAAAATAATGCTGTCATTTTTTCGGTCTATCCGGGTATACCGGACCTGGACTTCGTGCTTGTCCAGATGATCCATTACCCTTTTAATTTTTGGGTCTTCGGAAGAAAGGACATTGGCCAGAGGGTCGGTCGGGTTGTTTTTTGCACAAGATGTGCCCCACAAGAGCAAGCTCAATACAGCAACTCTAAGCCACATAGATAAAAAATTAAATTTTCCCTGAATACACTTGGCCCCGATGAGGTTTAAGAATGCTTCTTACCTCTTTAAGTTCGACCTCGTCCACCACCAAATAGGCGATACTATGTGTAGGGCTAAAATGTTCCAAGCCTTCAAGGTCGTATTTTAGTTCCTCGACTTCAGCAAATTCTTTAAGGTGTTTAAGGTAATGTTCGGCCGTATGTGATGCGGTTGGGCCCCTAAAGTCCCAAATAATCTTGATTTTTCTGTCCAAAAGTTTTTCCATGGTTTTTATGAGTCGGTTACGGATTTGCCGGTTTCGGCGAAGGATTTAAAATCTTGCATGTATTTTAGGGACTGTTTTTTAAACGCCCCGGGCATAAAAAGCCCCATAAGTTTCATGCCAAATCCCGAAAATTGGAATTCAGACTCGGAAATCCAGCGGGTTTTGCCCCCTTCTTCCTTAAAATAATTTTTTTGAATATTGTGCACACCTTTGGTGTCGTAAATGGTGTGCAGTTCGTCGGGAAGGTTTCTTTTGATGATGGTCTCTACCATAGTGATTTCCCGTTTGCCCATTTTGTAACTGAGGCTCATTTGGGCACCTTCCTGTCCAGGGTTTTGTGATAGTTGTTCATAGTTGACAAGACCTCTTTGCCAATGCCTCATGTTTTGGGGATCGTCCATCTTTTTGATGAATTCTTCCCTTGGGACATCAACAACAATTTCGGTAGTGTACTTCATGTTTGGTTTGGTTTTGCACTAATGTAGCAATTTCTGGCATCTATCTCCAACTAAAAAAAATCTGTTAATGAAATTAGAACCTTCTTGTAAGGGATTTTGTAATTGTTATTTTTGCGAAATGCTTAAGCACCAAAAAAATACGCTGTTCCTTCTTTGCGCTTTTATAGCAATCCTCGTTTCTTCTTGCGAGGGCATGTTCAACAAGGAAGAAGAAAAGGAACCTTTGGCAAGGGTTGACGAAACTTTTTTGTACAAAGAGGACATTGCTTCCTTGATCGGGGATGATATGACAGCGGAGGACAGCACCATATTTGTGACGAATTATATAAACAATTGGGCATCGAAGCAATTATTGTTGTCCAAATCTAAAATAAACCTGCCCGAAGAAAAGTTGGCCGAATTTGACCGTTTGGTGTCCGATTATCGGGCCGACCTTTATACAAGGGCTTATATAGAAGCATTGGTGAACCAATCCCAAGACACTTCCGTTACCAAGGCACAGCTACAGGAGTTTTACGAGCGAGAGAAAGAGAACTTTAAACTGAACGAAAAATTGGTGCAGCTCAGGTTTGTGGGTATGTCCGAAAAGTTTTTGGACAGGGACGGTGTAGAGGCCAAAATAAAAAAATGGGACGATTCGGATAAGAGGTATTTGGATTCTATCGCGGTACAGTTTAACAAAATTCATTTTAACGATTCTATTTGGATAAGTACATCACGGGTAATCGAGGAAATCCCACCTTTAACGCGGGCAAATGAGGAAACCCACTTAAAAAAATCACAATTTTTTGAGTTACAAGATTCGTTAGAGGTATATTTGGGCTTGGTGACCAATGTGTTGGAAGTCAACGAAACAGCTCCTTTTGATTATGTGGAGCCGGACATCAAACAATTGATATTGAACAGGAGACGGTTGAACTACATAAAAAAACTGGAAACCGAAATTATTGATGAAGCTATTAAGAAGAATGAATTTGAGGTTTATGACAAAGAAAATTAAAGGACTTTTTATTGCATTTTTTGCATTGTTCGGTATGGTACAAGCGCAGGAAACCGACGAAGCATTGGGTATAAAGGATTCCACAAGTAACACCAAAAAAGTAAAATTGGATGGTATTGCCGCCGTGGTCGGGGATTACGTGATCTTGGAATCGGATATCGATAAAACATTGATAGACCTTCAAAATCAAGGGGCATCCACCGAAGATGTTACCCGATGCAACCTATTGGGCAAACTTATGGAGGATAGATTGTACGCTCACCAAGCGGTACAGGATAGTTTATTGGTGTCCGACGATATGGTAAATGCCCAAAGTGATCAGCAGATACAACAACTTACCCAACAAATAGGTAGTGTTGAAAAAATGCTGAGCTATTATAAAAAGCCCGATATGGAAAGTTTCCGAGAAGAACTTTTTGAGATCAACAAACTGCGTATGCTCTCCGAAAAAATGCAAAACAAAATTGTTGAGGAAATCGAGGTGACCCCAGAAGAAGTTCGCCAATTTTTCTATAAAATTCCAGAAGATGAAAGGCCTGTTTTTGGAGCAGAACTGGAAATTGCACAGATTGTGAAACAGCCAGAAGCACCAGAGGAGGAAAAACAAAAGGTCATTGACCAGTTAAAGGAAATTCGTCAGGACGTTTTGGAAAACGATGCTAGCTTTAATGTAAAGGCAATTTTGTATTCACAAGATCCAGGTTCTAAATCCAAAGGAGGTTTTTATAGTATGACGAAAGAAACTCCGTTTGTAAAAGAATTTAAGGATGTAGCCTTCAGTCTTCAAGAAGGGGAGATATCGGAGCCCTTTGAAACAAGTTTCGGTTATCATATTATTTATATAGAAAAAATCAGGGGACAAGAGTTGGATCTTCGACATATCCTGATGATTCCTAAAATTCCTCAAAGTGCTATTGATAAGGCCGTAAATGAATTGGATACTATCCGCCAACAAATTTTGGATGGCAAATACACCTTTGCAGAGGCTGCATTGAACTTTTCAGACGAAAAAGAGACCAAGTTCGATGGTGGATTGCTCCGTAACCCAGTAAACTTTGATTCCCGTTTTGAGCTGACCAAAATGGATCCAACACTATACAATCAAGTTAGGGATTTAAAGGATGGTGAAATATCACGTCCCATTCGTGAAGATGACCAAAGAGGAGGAGCTCCCAAGTTCAAAATCATGAAGATTTCCAACAGATATGACGAACACGAGGCAGATTTTGCAAAAGACTACATGAAAATCCAGGAACTGGCACTACGAGAAAAACAATTCAAGGCCATTAAAGAATGGATGGACGAACATATAGAGGATACTTATATCCACGTTGACTCCGAAAGTAGGAACTGCGATTTTGCAAACAACTGGGTAAAGGAATAATTGTATGTCGGATGTGGTTGCAGTAGAAAATCTGGTAAAAAAGCACCAAGATTTAAAAAAAGAGATTGCCAAGGTCATTGTGGGCCAAAATGAAGTGATCGAGCAAATACTACTATCCGTTTACACGGGGGGGCACTCCTTGTTGATCGGTGTTCCCGGTCTGGCAAAAACCTTAATGGTCAACACCATTGCACAAACCTTGGGGCTGGATTTTAAAAGAATCCAGTTTACGCCCGACCTAATGCCCAGCGATATTCTAGGAAGTGAGGTGTTGGACCAAAACCGAAACTTCAAATTTATAAAGGGACCTGTTTTTGGCAATATCATTTTGGCGGATGAGATCAACCGTACACCACCAAAGACCCAAGCAGCTTTACTGGAAGCCATGCAGGAGAGAGCTGTGACCATTGCAGGAAAGCAGTACAAATTGAATCGGCCCTATTTTGTACTGGCCACACAAAACCCGATAGAGCAAGAAGGGACCTACCCATTGCCCGAAGCGCAATTGGACCGTTTTATGTTCGCCATAGAGCTGAAATACCCCTCGATCGAAGAGGAAATCCAAGTGGTGAAATCCACTACTGCAGATGATGAGGTCCAGATAAACACACTTTTCAATGCCGACGAAATCATCCAAGTGCAACATTTGGTAAGACGTATACCCGTACCGGACAATGTTGTGGATTATGCGGTTAGGTTGGTCAATAGCACAAGACCAGACCAAGAAGGTGCGTCCGATTACGTAAAAAATTATATTGATTGGGGAGCGGGCCCAAGGGCGTCACAGAACCTCATTTTGGCCGCCAAGGCCCATGCAGCAATCAATGGGAAGTTCTCTCCGGACATTGAAGATGTTAAGGCAGTTTCCTTGGGAATCCTTCGCCACAGGATATTAAAAAACTACAAAGCGGAGGCTGAAGGCATCAATGAGGAAAAAATTATCACGGAATTGTTGTAAAAAATAAGAAAGTCAACACTTATTTAGTGCGATTCTAATTCCAAATTACTTCTCATTTTAGTAAATTTACCGAATTACGAAAATCTTAAAAACTCAATTGTATAATGGCATTTGATATAGACATGATTAAGGGTGTTTACGCTTCCATAGGGGAACGTGTGGAAAAAGCCCGTGAATTGGTGGGCAAGCCCCTTACACTTTCCGAAAAAATCTTATACTCCCACCTTTGGGACGGTAAACCCGAAAAAGCATTTGTAAGAGGCAAGGATTACGTTGACTTTGCACCCGATAGAATCGCTTGTCAAGATGCAACGGCGCAAATGGCCTTGCTTCAATTTATGCAGGCGGGCAAGGATAAAGTAGCGGTACCTACAACAGTTCACTGTGATCACTTGATCCAAGCCAAGGATGGCGCAGCCACGGATTTAAAGCACGCCAACGAAACCAGTAAAGAGGTTTTTGACTTCTTGGGGTCTGTATCGAACAAATATGGAATTGGGTTTTGGAAGCCAGGTGCAGGTATTATTCACCAAGTTGTCTTGGAAAATTATGCATTTCCCGGAGGTATGATGATCGGAACCGATTCCCACACGGTAAACGCCGGTGGATTGGGAATGGTGGCCATTGGAGTTGGTGGAGCTGATGCTGTGGATGTAATGGCAGGAATGGCTTGGGAACTCAAATTCCCTAAGTTGATTGGTGTAAAATTAACAGGAAAACTTTCTGGCTGGACAGCACCTAAAGATGTTATATTAAAAGTGGCCGAAATTCTTACCGTAAAAGGGGGAACAGGTGCCATTGTGGAATATTTTGGCCCAGGAGCCACTTCCATGTCCTGTACAGGTAAAGGAACCATCTGTAACATGGGTGCTGAAATTGGGGCAACCACCTCAACCTTTGGTTATGACGAGTCCATGGAGCGCTATTTAAGAGCTACGGACAGGTCCGATGTTGCCGATGAAGCCAATAAAGTTAAAGAACATTTGACCGCTGACCCAGAGGTCTATGCCAATCCAGAACAATATTTTGATCAAGTAATCGAAATCAACCTTTCCGAATTAAAGCCTTTGCTAAACGGACCATTTACCCCGGATTTGGCAACCGAAGTAGGTACCATGAGGGAAAAAGCAGAAAAAAATGATTGGCCTTTGGCTGTTGAGTGGGGATTGATAGGTTCTTGTACCAACTCTTCCTACGAAGATTTGTCGAGAGCATCATCTATTGCACAACAGGCTTTGGATAAAAAATTGAAGACAAAAGCTGAATTTGGTATCAACCCAGGTTCGGAACAAGTAAGATATACTACGGAGCGTGATGGTATCCTTGAGATATTCGAAAAATTGGATGCCACGATCTTTACTAACGCTTGTGGACCATGTATAGGTCAATGGGCCCGTTATAAAGACCCAAAGAACGCACCAAAGAACAGCATCGTTCACTCCTTTAACCGAAACTTTGCAAAGCGCGCCGATGGAAACCCCAATACACACGCTTTCGTAGCTTCGCCCGAAATGACCGCTGCAATCGCTATTGCAGGTCGTTTGGATTTTAACCCCTTAACGGATAAGTTGATCAACGAAGATGGCGAAGAAGTAATGTTGGACGAGCCAACAGGATGGGAATTGCCACCAAAAGGTTTTGAAGTAAAAGAGAACGGCTATGTTGAGCCACGCGAAGACGGAAGCGGTGTAGATGTGATCGTGGCCGAAGGTTCGGAGCGTTTGCAATTGTTAACCCCTTTTGAACCCATTAAAGCCAGTAACCTTCAAGGAATGAAACTCTTGATCAAGGCATTTGGAAAATGTACTACGGATCACATTTCCATGGCAGGACCTTGGTTGCGTTTTAGAGGGCATTTGGACAACATTGCCAATAACACCTTGATCGGAGCCGTAAACGCCTTTAACCAAAAAACCAATTTGGTAAAAAGCCAATTGACCGGTGAGTATGGAGGAGTTCCGGATACGCAACGTGAATACAAGAAAAAAGGAATCATGACGGTTGTTGTGGGGGACCACAACTACGGAGAAGGTTCTTCACGTGAGCATGCGGCCATGCAACCAAGACATTTGGGTGTTGCCGTTGTATTGGTAAAATCCTTTGCAAGGATTCACGAGACCAACTTGAAGAAACAAGGGATGTTGGCGTTGACCTTTGCCAATGAGGACGATTACGATTTGATCCAGGAGGATGATACGTTCAATATTGTTGATGCAGCTGAGTTTGCTCCGGACAAACCTTTGACCATCGAAGTAGTGCACGCCGATGGAAGTAAGGATACCATCAAGGCAAACCACTCCTACAATGATGCGCAAATCAAGTGGTTCAACGAAGGTTCGGCCTTGAACCTGATTAAGAAACAGAATGCTTAATTGTATCTAACATAATCTGTAAAAACTCCTGATGTTGTAAAAGATGTCAGGAGTTTTTAATTTTTGACAAATAATTTTCAATGAAGATCAACAAAAAGACCATTCTCAATGTTGTATTGATTCTTTTTATCCTATCGTTTTTTGTGACCCCGATCGGTTACTACGGAAAAATTTGGTTGAACAGGGTGTTTGCATTTTCTCCCGAAGTCATCGAAAAAAGCGAGCAACAAAAAATCACCGATTACGATTGGGAGCTAAAAGATGCAGAATGGAACTTTTTCAACTTTGAAAAATCTAAAGGAAAGGTAATTTTCATCAACTTATGGGCTTCATGGCGATTGCCATCGGAAGCAGAGCTTGCAAGTATTCAGGAATTATACGACAAATATAAAGGTGAAGTTGATTTTTACATCATCACCAATGAGGAGAGAGCACCTGTTGAGGCTTTTATGGAAGAGCACGAGTTTACATTTCCGGTAACCTATTTGATCATAGGTGAAAAAATGCCCATTGATCCCAGCGAGGTACCTTCTTCCTATTTAATCGATAAATCAGGAAACATTGTGATTCACGAAGAAGGAATTTCGGATTGGAGCACCAAAAAAGTTTATAAATTAATGGAAAGGTTAATCGCAGAATGAAAATCACCAAAGAACAGATTAGCAACGCTATATGGATATTGGCCATAGTACTCATACTTTTTACCCCTTTGGGCTTTTATCCACGGGTATGGGTCAATAAAATCGTTGCCACAGTAATCAGTCCAAGCACAGTTGACAAGGATGAACAAGCTACATTAAAAAACTATAATTGGGACCTTGTTGACCTTGAAGGTAAATCAACTAACCTTCAATCTAAACAGGGAGAAGTTATTTTGGTGAACGTTTGGGCAACCTGGTGCCCGCCATGTGTTGCAGAACTTCCTGGATTTGTGGAATTGTACTCGGATTATAAGAATAAAGCCGCATTTGCCTTCGTGGCCAATGATGAGAAGGAAAAAGTAAAAGCTTTTCTAAAGAAAAAAGGCTATGATTTACCAGTATATTTTCAGGCTTCGGCCACACCAAAGGAGTTGGAAAGTGGTAGTATTCCCGTAACCTATATTATTGATAAAAAGGGCAATGTAGTAGTGGATAAAACGGGAGCCGCCAATTGGAATTCCGACAAAACCCGTAGCCTGTTGGATAAGTTGATTTCCGAATAGCTATTATTTCTTCTTAAAATATTTGAAAGGGACGACCAACATTCCAAAGCATTCCCCATCTTCTTTGCCCAAATGTTTATGATGGATTTTGTGCGCTCTACGTACTCCTCGCGCATACCAATTATTGGCATTCCTAAATATTTTAAAGCGTTGGTGAATAAATATGTCGTGGACCGTAAAATAAGCAATGCCATAGGCCAAAATGCCAAATCCTAATGGCCATCCATACCAAAACGAGGTGTAACTGCCCAAGTAAAACAACGTCATGCTTACAACGGCGTAAAAAATAAAGAAAGCATCATTCCGCTCAAACCAAGAATTATGGTCTTTTTTATGGTGGTCCTTATGAAGGCTCCATAGAAAACCATGCATAACGTATTTATGTGTAAACCACGCCATAAACTCCATAAAGCAAAAGGTTGCCAAAAATATCAATATCCAAAGTGCTACTTTCATTGTACCAATTGTAATTTATAATTTACGTACGATTGTGCCAACAGACCAAATTTTTGATAATTGGGTACGCGGATCCTAGTGTTTTTGATTTCCAGAGGAGGTGTTCCCTGCAATTTTTGAAGCAGTTTTTTATAATATCTATATGCGGTATAAACTCCAAACTTGGCTTGTTCGGGCAACTGTACAATTCCTGAGTACCCAAGTGCAAAATCGGCCTTGATCTCGTTTACGATACGCTTTTTGGACTCCTCGTCCAGTTCCATCAAGTTGGTGTTCGGGAAATAGGTCCGGTTCAAATGCTCGTAATCAGCTTTTAGATCACGTAAAAAGTTCACTTTTTGAAAAGCGGAACCCAAAGCCATGGCCGATTCTTTTAGTTTTTCATACTTTTCCTTGTCGCCTTTTACAAATACACAAAGGCACATCAATCCAACAACATCGGCAGAGCCATAAATATACTCACGGTATTCATCAAAAGTCTCATAGTTTTTTTTGGTAAGGTCCATACGCATACTTTTCATAAACGACGCTACCAAATGATGTGGAATGCCATACTTGTGATAGGTATACTGAAAGGAATTCAAAATAGGGTTAAGGCTTATTTTGTCCTCAAGGGCCTGTTCCATATCTTTTTCAAAGCCATTGAACAATTTTGCTTTGTCATACTCATGGAAAGTGTCCACGATTTCATCAGCAAAGCGTACAAACCCATAAATATTATAAATATCGGAACGGATGGACGGAGCCAACATTTTGGTGGCCAACGAAAAAGAGGTGCTGTAAGACTGCGTCACGACCTTGCTGCAGTTGTAGGATACTTCGTCAAAAATAGTTTTCATCTTTTTACTTCCTTAATGATTAAATCAGCCACCAATTTTCCGGAGATCAGGGATGGTGGTACCCCTGGGCCGGGGACGGTCAACTGACCGGTAAAGAACAATTTTTTTACTTTGCTACTTTTGAGGTTAGGTCGTAAAAAAGCGGTTTGGCGCAACGTGTTTGCCAAGCCATAGGCATTACCTTTATAGGAATTGTACTGCTCCACAAAATCGTTTACACAGAAACTTTCCTTAAAAATTACTGATTTTTTTACAGTTTGCTTGGTTAAATTTTCAAATCGGTCCATTACAATATCAAAATATTGGTCACGTACTTGTGGTGTATCTTCCAATCCAGGGGCAATGGGCACCAAGAAAAAACCTGTTTCTTTACCATTTGGCGCCATTGTGGCATCGGTTACCGACGGAAAGTTGGCATAGAACAACGGATTGCTGGGCCATTGGGGGTTATCATAGATTTCTTGGGCATGTTTTTCAAAGTCGGTATCAAAAAACAAATTGTGATGTTCAATATTTTCCAACTTCTTGTCAAAACCTATATAGAACAACAGAGAGGAAGGGGCGTAGGTTTTTTTGTTCCAGTATTCTTCGGAATATTGTCGGTATTTTTTGTCCAATAAAGTTTCGGAATGGTGATAGTCGGCACCGCTCACTACATAATCACCAAGATGATTTTTCCCTTTGCTTCTGATGCCCAAGACCTCTCCATCGGATACTAGAATATGTGTTGCGGGACTATTGGTGTGTATGGTTACGCCCAATTCTTCTGCCACACTTTGCATGGCCTTGATGATTTCGTACATACCACCTTTTGGATGCCAAGTGCCAAGACCAAAGTCGGCAAAATTCATAAAATTGTAGAAGGATGGGGTTTTGCTGGGTTTGGCCCCCAAAAAAAGTACGGGAAACTCCAAAGTGGATACCAACTTTGGATTTTTGAAGCGTTTACGCACCTGTTGACTTATGGTTTTAAAAAACTGGTCAACCTTTAAAACGGTTTCTTTGGTTACAAGTTCCAAAGGCGAAAGACCTGGCCTCAACACCACCTTGTTGATAGCGATATTATAATTTTCTTGGGCTTCGGCTATAAATTGTTTCAAATGTTCGCTGCTTCCCGATTCAATGCGTTCGAACTCGCTGCATATTTTATCCATACAGTCACCTATGGTGATAACATCATCTTCGAAGAAAATTTTATAGGCCGGGTTTAGCTTGTCCAACTGGTAATAATCCGAAGTCTTTTTGTTGAAGTCAGCAAAAAAATTATCGAAAATATCGGGCATCCAATACCAACTTGGACCAATATCAAATGTAAAACCATCTTTGATCAATTGTCTTGCCCTACCGCCCACGGTATCATTTTTTTCGAATAGTTCCACCTCAAACCCTGCTTTTGCCAGATAGCATGAGGCGGATAGGGAAGAAAAACCAGAACCGATGACAATTACTTTTTCCATTTGGGCTTAAAGCGATTCTATCAGTTGATTAATGGATTTAAATATTTTGATGGGACCCGAAGGTTGCTCATCCTCAAATTCTTGTATCTGATGACCCAAAGCGTAAAGTTTGGAACCGGGCGATTTTTTTAACACCTTACGGAATCGTTTAAAATAGCCATCAATGTCATCTTTGGTGGGCGCTACGGTAAAGTAGGAAATAAACCTGAT
This sequence comes from Allomuricauda sp. TY007, assembly GCF_010468565.1. Taxonomy (GTDB): domain Bacteria; phylum Bacteroidota; class Bacteroidia; order Flavobacteriales; family Flavobacteriaceae; genus Flagellimonas. The sequence continues at coordinate 30,189 of NZ_WUEG01000013.1, read as the reverse complement.
GTCATCGTAATACTTTAGTAAATCTTCAAGACTTTCCACGGGCATGGTCTGCCCCAAGTAAATAGTTTTGTAGCCGTTAAGGGCCAATTGGTAATTGATATACAACAGTCCCAATTCGTGTATCTCGTTTTCAGGAAGAAAAAGTACGTATACTTCATCTTTTTTTGTGGGATTTTCAAATTGAAGCTTCTCGGTATGGATGTATATTTTTTGTTTGATCAAGTTGGATATGAAATGCTCGTGGGCCGGGCTTATGGTGTTGGTTTGCCATAACAATCCAAGTTCGTTCAACAGGGGTATAAAGACCTCGTTAAAGATTTGCGTAAACGATTTCTCTTCCATAAGCCCGTTGTAAGTCTTCAAGAAAAGGGATTGGTCAAAATTGAGCATAGATAGTTTCAACGAATTGAGTGCATGGTTCTTTTCACTTTTTTGTGAAACAATCTCATTGACCAATGCGGGTATTTTTTCATCGCCCAACTTGGCAATTTTGGAAATTTTGTACCCATTGTTATAAAGTAGGGTAACGTTCAATAGTTTTTGAAGACTGCTTATGTTGTACGTGCGGATATTGGTGTCTGTTCTTTCAGGGCTGAACAAATTATATCGCTTTTCCCAAATTCTAATGGTATGGGCCTTTATTCCCGAAAGGTTTTCCATATCCCGAATACTAAAAGAAGTTTTTACACTGTTCATCTTTTGCGTTTAAAGATTAAACAAATTTACGATTAAATAGATGCCATCCTAGATTTTTATCATAAAATTTGCACTAACCCTCAAAAAGTTATAAAGGATTGCAGAGTTCAACGTCAAAGTCCTTGTTCTTGATATATTCCTAAAGGCAGACAGGATTTTCCCTTGGAAAAAAACTCTTATAGGTGTTTCTTGCCATTATCTTTTTTAAATGCTGATTTTTTGGCAATCAAATGCATATAGCCTTTGAATTCTTTTTTTACATAGGGGAACAAGATGAGCAAACCGATCATGTTTGGGAATACCAGGGCCAATATCATGGCATCTGAAAACTTTATCACTGCATCCAGGGTTATCGCAGCACCCAGCACTGTAAACAAAAGGAATATGATTTTATAGGTTAAGTCAACTATTTTTCCCCTTCCGAAAAGGTATTTCCAGGCCTGTAGCCCATAATAGGACCAAGATAGTATGGTACTGAAGGCAAACAGGCATACAGCGGCCATTAGGATCCAGGAAGAACCGTTAATGGAATTTTCAAAAGCCAGGGATGTAATGTTGACCCCGCCCAACCGACTTCCATCAGTCATTAAGGCTTGGCCCTCAACAACATTGCCATATACAAAAACACCGTCCATGTTAAAGAGGATGATTACAACGGCTGTCATGGTACACACAAGAACGGTGTCAATAAAAGGTTCCAACAGGCCAACCAGTCCTTCCGACGCTGGGAACGAGGTATTCACGGCCGAGTGGGCTATGGCGGCAGAGCCTGCGCCCGCTTCATTGGAAAAGGCAGCTCTTCTAAACCCCTGGATCATTACACCTACAAATCCACCTGTAATGGTTGCTTCGGGTGTGAAAGCTTCTTTTATGATGAGAGCAAAGGCATCATCGACCCATTCAATTTTAGAAAATATAATGAAGAGTGCAGCACCCACATAAAGTATGGCCATAAAGGGAACCACTTTTTCCGTAACCTTGGCTATGCGTTTGATTCCACCAATGATTACAATTCCCGCCAAAATTGCAAAAACAAGGCCAATGATGCTTCCCGTAGCATCACCGGTCAAACCAAAACGTTCTATAATCTGGGCGGCGGCCTGGTTGCTTTGAAAAGCGTTTCCACCACCAAAGGAAGCCCCCACGCAGAGTATGGCAAAAACGGCGGCCAAAAATTTGCCCAAGCGGGAAAACCCTCGCTCTTTTACCCCTTTCGACAAATAATACATGGGACCACCATATACGTTTCCATCAGTATCAATATCTCGATATTTTACCCCAAGGGTGCATTCCACAAACTTAGTGGACATGCCAAGTAATCCGGCCAGTATCATCCAAAAAGTGGCCCCGGGGCCTCCAAAGGAAATGGCCACGGCAACCATGGCTATATTGCCCAGACCTACAGTGCCTGATACTGCGGTGGCCAAGGCCTGAAAGTGGTTTACCTCTCCGGAATGCCCTTCATCTTTAATGGTATCCACCAAGTCACCATCAACTTCATAAACCTGTGGTTTTGGTTTGGGGGCTGTCTTTTCAAATTCATCATATTTTCCACGGACCACTTGTATGGCTGTTGGAAAATGACGGATGTTGACAAATCCAAAGTAGAGAGTGAAGAACAGAGCCCCCAATATCAGAATGATAAGGATTATTGGAATGCCATGCCCGAAAATGGGGATTTCTGCCAAAATCAGGTTTTCCCACCATACAGCAAAGGGCATAAAGGCTTCATTTATTTTTTCGTCCAGACCTTTTTCGGATGTGGATGCTAAAATTGCATTGCTTGGAATACATAATGTGCTGTACAAAAGAGTTTTATCCATAGTCGAAAGTTTGCCTGAATTTCGATTGTTGGATTGAACTTATTGGGAATTGTCGGAATGAATCTTAAAATGTCAGTAACCAAAGAACTGACAAATAAAAGCTAAATCATTCATTTTCAACATGTATGTTTTCTTTTGGGATATGTAGCCTAATTTTCCTTTCCCTGTTTTCCGACATTTCGAACAAAGTGCTTTTTAAGGGATTATAGTGCTTGTCCCTTGTCCAATTCTTTTTACCGAAGAGTCCATTCAGCAGAGCTTCCAATAACCTTTTAAGCTCATTGTGGTCGTTGATGTCGTAGTTTTTGGAAGCTTCAAAGTTTTTAGGTTTGATTTCCAACCAATTATCGGTTGAATTTAGTTTGCGTTCGGCAAATGTTCTCAACAAGCGGTAGAGGGCAGGGGTGAGCCGCACGATTCTATCTTTATTGCCAGCAAACCCGATCAAGGTCACGGAGGTTTCGCCACCGCTTTTTTGGTTATCGGTTTTGCCAAATAAAAGTTTTAGCTGATGGGGTTCTGGTATCACCGTTTCGGTAAGTTCCTTTACCCAGCTTAGTGCCAGGGCAAAGAACAGCATGATCAGGGAAGTTTTGAATATAGCGGAAAACAACAACAGATTGATGGTGCTGTCCATCAATTTGTACATCTGGGCCATCAACGTTACCAAAATGGTGATCAATGCCAACCAACCCAAGAGGGGGAGTCTTCTTTTTATAAAGGATTCCCATAGAACAAACCCTAAAAATAGTAAGGTCAACAGCGCATAAACAACATCGAGTTCATTGATGACGTATGCTTCACGGACCAGAAACATTTTGAACAAGGTAGGAAACAGTGCAAATGCAAAAGGAATACCGATGATGTAGGGCCAAAACTTCGATTTTATCAAAGGAGCCAATTGTTTGGGCAAATATTTGAACCAAGGCAGAGCCATCAAAATAAACAAACTGTTGGTCAAGGATAAGGTGCTTCTGAGCCCGTCTTTAAAATGTGGGTAAAGTCCGTTGTAGTTAAGGGAAATGATTTCAACTAGTCCGGATAATGCCCAACAAAGTACGGATAGGGCCAACCAAACAGGGCCATAATCATTTTGCTTTTTCCCGATATGGTACCAAATGGCCATTAGGGAAAGAAATGCAAAAAGGCATACCGAAAGCTGCCACCATCCATAAAACATGGAAATTTCACTTGATACTTGTGCATCCATGTCTATTGTTTATATAAGGGATAAGTATTCAACTATAACTGATTAGGAATCTCTCGGAAAATAAATAAAAAAAGCAGAAGTAAAAAGAAAGACGAAGAATTGAGGTTTATCCGTAGCCTAAAAAATAAGAAAACCGCAATCTCTTGCGGTTTTCTTCTGTGCCCACGACTGGAGTCGAACCAGCACGTCCTTACGAACACTACCCCCTCAAGGTAGCGTGTCTACCAATTCCACCACGTGGGCCTTTGGCATTTTAGGTGTGCAAATATAATTTTTTTGGATAAAAGGGAAGGGTTTTAATGGCTTTTTATGGGAGATGGTTTTTAAAACCAATACGAGAACAAGTTTTCGTAAAGTTTACAATATCATAATATCCGTCCACTCTTATTTTTATGAAATTTGTCTTTGATGAAACACCCCCATACAAATGAAGCGCAGTATAAACTTGCTGTCCGCGTAAAGGCTTCGGACAGGGATGCATTTAATAGCCTGTTCTCCATGCTATGGGAACCCATGTATGTTTACGCTGCTTCTTTGGTAATGAACGATTCCCTTGCAAAGGATTTGGTACAGGAAATATGGATAGACTATTGGCAGCGAAGGGAAAGTATCGAGGTCGACAACATCAAATCGTACTTGTTCAAGGCCATATGTTATAAGTGTTATAATGCCTTGAGGGATGCCAAGTTCAATAAAACGCAGATAGAAGCGGCAAATTCGGTTTATGTGGCCTCGGAAACGGAGTTGGAAGAGGATGTTCTGGAGCTCTCAAAACGTATCGATGTGAGTGTGTCCACTCTTCCCCAAAGATGCCAAGAGGTATTTCGGTTGAGCCGGATACACAACATCAGTAATAAGGAAATAGCGCAACAGTTGAACATCTCCCACCGGTCGGTCGAAAACCAGATTTCTTTTGCGCTTAGGCGTCTTCGTAAGGACCTTTCCATTGTTAAGTCAATGTTCCTTTAAATGCCTTCTTTTTTAGCTAAAGGTTAAGCACTGCCCATTAAGTTTAAGTAATCATTAAAACAGAATTTTTGAGTGTGCGTCCCTGTGCGTTTGTGGTACTAGTAGTTGAAACGGACATACAATGACTGAAAATGAGATCAAAGATTTGATGAAAAAATACCTTAATGGTACCATTACCAAAAAGGAAGAATCGATTCTGGAGGAGTTCGACCATAGGTTGCTTTCCCGGAACCATCAAAGCGTATTTAAAAATCCAAAACACAAAAAGAAGATTGGTCAAAAACTGATCAGGGACATCAATACTTCCAAAAGGAGACCAATTCTAAAATGGAGCGGTGTGGCAGCTTCATTAGCTTTGTTGATCGGGCTTGGGTATATGGCTTACACTTTCACACAACATAAGGAAGTCTTGAAGCCCATCGTCCAAATAACAAAGAGCACGGATTGGGGACAAAAATTGAATCTGGTTTTGGCCGATGGCACCGAAGTGTACCTAAACTCGGGCAGTACCATAAAGTTCCCTAAACTATTCGAAGCCGATAAGCGGGTAGTGGAGTTGGATGGTGAAGCCTTTTTTGATGTGGCAGAAAACCTGGATAAACCCTTCATCATAAAATCTGGAGAGGTGGAGACCACAGTTTTGGGAACATCTTTCAATGTAAATACCTATTCCGAAAGCAATCAAGTGGCCGTAACCGTAGCCACGGGAAAAGTAAAGGTGGCTTCTAAGGAAAAGGAAATCTTCTTGATGCCAAACGAACAAGGTGTGTTCGATAAGCAATCAAAATCCATTTCAAAGAAAAAAATTGATATCGCTGCATTACTACATTGGAAAGATGGTGTCATTCATTTTGAAGATGCAGAACTCTCCGAAGTACTCGAGACTTTGGAACGATGGTATGGGGTGACCTTTTTGGTAGATAATAAAAACATCGGGGAGTGCCATCTTACAGCATCATATAACAACGAAAGGTTGAGTGCCATCCTAGAAAGCATAGTTTATGCGAAAAAGGGAATAAGCTATGAGTTCCTGAACAGCAAAAAAATTCAATTAAAGGGAAAATGTACAGACTAAAACCATACTGAAACCAAACATCAATAAACTATGACATAGAAACAAACTCATTAAAAAAGAGACAGCCCATTACACTTTGGCGAGCGGAAATAGGCTGTCGATAGTTCAATAATTACAAATAATCATAACCATTTAAACATTATGTGAAATTATGAATTCACTAACTATTAAACAATTAATCAAGTTGACATTCCATACATTTTGCTTTCTGATTGTTTTGTCCCTGCTGAATCCGGTGCTTGCTGCCGATGCCAGAGGTCAGAATTTGGAGAGTTTTAAGGTGGATCTGTCCGTGGACGACGCCACCGTAGTAGATGTGCTGAGACAAATAGAAGACCAAACGGACTTCAAATTTGTGTATGACCGCAAAGTGGATAGGTTGCAGAATACCTATAACATTGCGTACCAAAACGTTTCATTGAAATCTGTTTTGGAATTGATGGCCAAAGACGCCGACCTTACTTTTAGAAGAATAAACAATACCATTTCCATAGATGTAAAGCCCAAAGCACCTAAACGAGTGGTTGAAGTGGTTTTTCTGACAGTTACTGGGCAGGTAACCGATGAAAACGGAGTTCCCTTGGCAGGTGCATCCGTAATGGAAAAAGGCAAGGGCAACGGTACCATTACCGATTTTGATGGAAATTACACCATTGAGGTCGAGGAAGATGCCGTGCTTCAGGTTTCTTATCTAGGGTACAAATCGCAAGAAGTTGCGGTAAACGGGCAGAGTACTATCAATGTACAGCTGCTCCAAGATGCCACCATGCTGGAAGATGTTGTTGTGGTTGGATATGGAACCCAAAGAAAAACGGATGTAACCGGTTCCATTGCCTCGGTGGACAGTGAGGATTTTAACAAAGGAATTGTAATGAACCCAGGTCAGCTTTTACAAGGTAAGGTTGCCGGTGTAAATATTTCCAACGTAAGCGGTGAACCGGGTGCACAACAAGATGTGATCATTCGGGGCGTAGGTAGTCTTCGTTCCGGAACAACGCCATTATATGTAATTGACGGATTTGCTCTGGACAATACCAGTACCGGGGTGCCGACCAACCCGTTGAACTTCATCAATCCACAGGATATTAAAAGTATCGATGTTTTAAAGGATGCCTCTGCTGCAGCCATTTATGGGGCTAGGGCAGCCAATGGTGTAATTGTGATCACCACAAAAAGGGGCAAGGCCGGAAGGACCCAAATGGATTTGAACGTGTCCACTGGTTTTTCGAGCTTGGCCAATCAAGTGGATGTTTTCTCTGCAAATCAATTTAGACAAGAGGTTGTTGCCGCAGGCGGTACTTTGGATGATGGCGGGGCCAATACCAATTGGCAAGATGCGCTTAGCAGAACCGGGTTTACCAAGAATGTGAACTTGGCCATGAGCGGAGCATCCGAGCAATTTTCGTACCGTGCCTCTTTGGGAGTTAATGACCAAGAAGGAATTCTTAGGGGCAATGACCTAAAGCGTTATTCAGGTCGATTGAACCTTACTCAAAGAGCATTCAACAATCGATTAAAAGTCGAGTTTAATATGACGGCAACTCGCACAGAGAACCTACGCGCCGATTCTGATGCCATAGTAAGGGATATGCTTCAGTTGAACCCTACCTTGCCATTGTATGTTGATGGTGAGCCAGCTTTATTGGACAATATGCTCAACCCTTTGACAAGGGAGCGAATTTATAGTGATGATGCCATCAACCATCGCATTTTGGCCAACCTTGCGCCATCCTTTGAAATAGTAAAGGGACTTACCTATAAGTTGAACTTGGGTGTGGATTACTCCTCCACTGAAAGGGATGTACAGTACAAACCCTATTCTTTGCTGGAAGGTTATAGTAGAGGGGAGCTCAACAGTATTTACACTACCAATAAGAATAGCCTTATCGAGAATACCTTGACGTACAACCTCTTGACCGAAAGGCATAATTTTACTTTCCTAGTGGGGCATACCTACCAAGAAACCTTTGTGCATCAAAAGAGTTTTGAAATGGAAGAGTTTTCGGATAATGGTATCGATCCAAAATACCAAGATCAGATAAGTTCTGAGGAAACACCGACCTACATGAACACCTATGCCACCAAAAATGAGCTGCAATCGTTCTTTGGAAGGGCCAATTATGTGTTTGACAATAAGTATATGTTGACCGCCACAATGAGAGCGGATGGTTCATCCAAGTTCGGAGGTAACAACAAATACGGATACTTTCCTTCCGTAGCAGCAGGTTGGAACATTATGAACGAGGAGTTCATGAGAGAAAATGCAACGATCAACAACTTGAAGTTGAGAGCGAGTTGGGGTAAGACAGGTAACCAGGAAATCCCATCAAAAATCACCAAGCGAAGCTTTACCGATAGTAGGGACAATAACGATTCCTATCCGCTGAACGGTGACGAAAGCACATTGGCTGATTACCCATACGGAACCATTTACACCCGTTTGGCCAATCCGGATATCCAGTGGGAAGTATCACAGCAGACCAACATCGGTTTGGACTTTGGTCTTTTCAATAACCGTTTGTCCGGTAGTTTGGATTACTTTAATAAAGTATCCGAGAATATTTTGTTGGAGGTAACTCCAGCTGACCCGGTTCAGCCTACCGATAAATATTGGACGAACATTCCCGATATGGAAATCAAAAACAACGGTATTGAATTCGCATTGGATTATAAAAGTGATTATACAAAGGATTTCTCCTATAACATCGGAGGTAATTTGGCCTATACCAAGAACGAAGTATCCAATTCCCCTTACGAGGTGCTGACCACAGGGGCGGCACAGGGAGCAGGTCAGACCGATGCCACGATAAATGGTAATATCAACGGTGAACCTATTGGAGCTTTTTATATGCAAGAGTTTATGGGAATAGGAGAAGATGGTTTGAGTATACTTTCCGAAGACAGAAAAGTAGTGGGAAGTGCACTGCCGGATTTGATCTATGCCTTTTACCTGAATTTCAATTACAAGAATTTTGATCTTGGGTTGAATTTTAATGGAGTATCCGGAAACAAGGTCTATAACCACACTGCCATGTCATTGTTCAGCAAGGGGCTTTTGAGCTCCAATTTCAATACCACATCCATCGCCACGCAGTTCCCCAATGAGGATATCACCAATTCCAATGCCGTTTCTACCCGATACCTGGAAAATGGTGATTTCTTGAGATTGAACAATGCAACCTTGGGGTATAACCTAAACCCGGAACTGATTGGGCTTGATGGGTTGGTCAACACGATCCGCTTGTCCGTTACGGGGCAAAACTTGTTTGTGATTACGGATTACAGTGGTTTTGATCCCGAGATCAATTCGAACTTGACCGTTGACGGGATACAGACCTTTGGGATTGATTATTTCAATTACCCTAAAACAAGAACACTTGTATTTGGCTTAAACGTATCATTCTAATAAAAAAAACTTCAAAAATGAAGCATAAAATAATAATCGCACTGTTCGGAATAGGCTTGTTGTCCAATATAAGCTGTACCGATTTAGAAGAAGAAGTTATTGATGAATCCTTGGAAGGTAGTGGTCAGGCAGAGGCCATCAGTGGGGCCATTGCTCCTGCGTATGGACAAATTGCCTGGACTTGGAGGCATACCAATTATTTTGGATTGCAGTTGATTCCTTCGGATGAGGCCATTTTGCCATACCGTGGAGGAACGGACTGGTACGATAACGGAAAGTTTTTGGAAGCACACCGCCATACTATTGCCCCAAGTAACAGCTTGGTAGGGAGCTCTTGGAACGAAGTGACACGAAATATTTCCAGGGCCATCACCGCTATCGAAGTATTGCAGCCATTGGCAGATCAAGGGAATACCGAGGCAGAAGGTGCATTGCACGAAATGATAGCCCTTAGGGCATATTTAAACATGCTGACCTTGGATAGTTGGGGGTTGGCCTTTAGGAAAGAAGCCTCGGGAGAACTTGCCGAAGTAATCCGGGGACAAGAAGCCATTGATTACATCGAGAGTGAACTGCTTTCCGTTGTTGATGTGATAAATGCCAGCAGAGGGCCGGGAAGAATTACCCAATCCGCTGTTTGGGGATTTTTGGCGAGATTGAACCTGAATGCCGCAGTGTATCGCGACCCTTATGGAACTCCTGATTTTACCACAGAGGACATGAACAAGGTGATAGAGTACACCGATAAGATTGTCAATTCTGGAATGTACTCATTGTCGCCTGAGTATTTTGAGCTTTTCAATGATGAAAACCACGATAACCCAGAGTTGATCTTTGCTTTGGACCAGCGCGGTGTCATGAACAATGAACACAGCCGTTGGGCCTATTGGTCCTTGGCAGGGTCTTGGTATCCCAGACCGGAATATCCTGATGCGGATGGAACCGACGGGCCGGCCATTACCCCCGATTTTTATCAAACTTGGGTGGATGCTTATGGAGATGTAGATCCAGCGGAGGCAGATGCAAGGTTTTATAAGGAGAATCAAATCATACCAGCCGAGCTTCAGGATTTGACCGGAGTTTCACCTGAGAACGATGCAAATCATTACTACTGTATGTCCGCAGAGGATTTTGAAATCAACAGGGGGATTATCCGAGGTGTGATCTGGGGACCACGTAAAGATGAAAATGGTGCTTTTTATACTTGTGATGGAGGGTACCGAATTTACCCTGTGATCCAAAGAAAGGGCAATGGACCCGATAAGGATGTGGATTATGTGAACCATACCTTGCAAGTGGACTTTACCAACGAAGGTAGATTGCACAGGAACGGTTATCGCGTATCCAAATACCAGTTTAGCCGCACCTCTAACGATGGTAACAACTATAGTAGCGTTGACCTTGTCTTGATGCGTTTGGCGGAAATCTATTTGATGCGAGCCGAAGCCAAATTAAGAATAGGGGACAATGCAGGTGCTTTGGCCGATGTAAATACAGTTAGGACGTCAAGGACTGCGCGCCCAGAACAAACCCCGAAAGCATTGCCGTCCATTGATTTGGATATACTCTACCGCGAACGTGGTTTTGAACTGTACTGGGAAGGTTTCCGAAGAAGCGACCAGATTAGGTTTGGTCGTTACGAAGATACTTGGACAGAAAAAACAGACGACAACGTATACCACAGATTGTTCCCGATTCCTCAGGATGCCATAGATGGTGCATCCAATGTTGCAGGATATTTGGAACAGAATGAAGGATATTGATCAGGTGTATTTTTTAGCTGAGCGGCAAGTTGGTTTTCCACTTGCCGCTTACATTTTTAATAAATCAAAAGAACAGAAGTATGAGAATTTCATTGCAGGCATTTGTGGTTTTATGGGGGGCGCTTGTTTTTGTTGGGTGCAATTCATCAAAAAAAGAAGCGGAGCCCTTAGAAACAGCGAAAGAGGAACCCTTGAACATTATTTTCATGATTGGTGACGGAATGGGTGTGCCACAGGTATCATCCGCCTATTATTTTGGTGATAGCTTGCCGAATTTTTCACGGTTCAAACAAATTGGGTTTCACCAAACATCCGCCACAGATTACACAATTACCGATTCGGCCGCAGGGGCCACTGCCTTCTCCACTGGTGAGAAAACCTATAATAGGGCCATAGGGGTTTCCGTTGATTCACTTCCGCAGGAAACTATTTTGGAACGGCTTCAGGGGGAAGGGTACCAAACTGGATTGATCAGTCTTACCACGATCACCCATGCCACTCCGGCCAGTTTTTATGCCCATGTTCCCGATCGTGACATGCACGAGGAAATTGCATCACAACTGGTCGAATCTAATGTGGATTTCTTTGCCGGGGGAGGTAAAAAATTCTTCAACCAGAGAACAGATGGAAAAAATCTTTTTGAAGAATTGGTGGACAAAAACTATCATTTGGATACTTTAGAACTTTCGGAAACCATAAAAGGTAAAAAAAATGCCTACGTGCTGGCCGATGATGGGATTCCGTCAAAAATTGATGGGCGGGGCGATTATTTGTCAGAAGCAACTACAATGGCCTTGAATTACTTTGATCAAAGGGAAGAACCGTTTTTTATGATGGTGGAAGGCTCTTATATTGACTGGGGCGGACATGCCGAAAATGCAGAGATGATGATTTCCGAAGTAGCGGATTTTGATAAGACCTTGGGCGTTGTACTGGATTATGTGGAAGCGCACCCGAATACCTTATTGGTGGTTACTGCGGATCACGAGACCGGAGGTGTGAGTATCGGGAAACATTATGAGGTAGACAAGAGTACAGGTAAGAAAAAGGAAGTGCCGGAAAAGGTAACCGTTTACTTCAATTCCAATCAGCATAGCGGAGAGCTTATCCCTGTTTTTGCCAAGGGCAAGGGAGCGGAAAACTTTCAGGGCATCTATGAAAACAATGAGATTTACCACAAAATGATCAACGCTATAAATCAAGCAAAATGAAAAAGAGAACAGCCTTTTTACTACTAGTGGGATTGATTTTCTTCATTACGGGGAAAATCTTTTCACAAACCGATTATAAAGTCCACTCCCATAACGATTATGCCCAAAAAATGCCATTTTGGTATGCCTACAGCAATGGAGCATTATCCATAGAGGCCGATGTGTTTTTAAAAAACGACTCCCTCTACGTTACCCATGCCGAAGATGAAATAGTTGAAGGGAAAACTTTGGGCAAATTGTATTTGGATAGGCTCAGTAGTTTGGAAAAATCAGGAGAACTTAGGGAACTCCAGTTGCTAATCGACCTAAAGTCTGAGGCATACACCACATTGGATAAACTTGAAGAAGTGTTGAAAAAATATCCAAGCTTGGTAAACAACGGCAAAGTCAAGTTTGTGATTTCGGGCAATCGTCCTAAATCTGAAGAGTACAGGAATTACCCTGATTTTATTTGGTTCGACCATCAAAATTTGGGCGAGTTGAACAAGATTGACTTGGATAAGGTCGCTCTGGTAAGTTCTAGCTATAAAAAATATTCCGTTTGGAATGGCTACGGTCGGATGACAGCTCTTGATCTGGAGAAAGTGAAAAGGGCCATAAGTTTGGCAAAGGCATCAGGGAAGCCGTTCAGGTTTTGGTCTACACCAGATACCAAAACAGCTTGGGCTCGTTTGGCAAGATTGGGTGTGGATTATATAAATACGGACCAGCCCGCTTTGGCGAAACAGTATTTGGATAAATTGGATGAAAACACTTTCAATTTAGAAAAAACGGTTGGGGTGTATCAACCCAAATATGAATATGATGTTGATTCCAAACCGACCAACATCATTTTAATGATAGGCGATGGCAATGGATTGGCGCAAATTAGCTCGGCCATGATTGCCAATCGGGGCAAACTAACCCTGACCGGATTAAAAAACATTGGACTGGTAAAAACCGCCTCGCATGATGATTTGATTACCGACTCTGCTGCAGGAGGAACCGCAATGGCAACGGGCAAAAAGACCAATAACAGGGCTATAGGCACTGGGCCACAGGCTGAGCCCCTGACAAATTTAGTGGATGTGATGAGCAAAAAAGGTTTCAATACGGCGATAGTTACCACAGATGCAATTTATGGAGCAACTCCCTCTGCTTTTTATGCCCATCGAGTTGAACGGAACGATACACAAGGAATCGTTGAGGATTTGAAAAAAAGCAAGTTGGATTTCTTTATGGCAGGCGGAGAAAAGGAAAAGAATGCCATTGAGCAGGTATTTACAACTCAGGAGTTGGAACCATTCAAGGATTTTAAAGAGCCCACGGGAATTTACCTTGGCGATAACAAAGCACCTTCCGTTGCAGATGGTAGGGGAGGGACCCTGCCCAGAGCCGTGACCAAGTCCTTGGATGTGTTGGAAAGCAATGCCGAACCTTTTTTCTTGATGGTCGAGGCCGCCCAAATAGATAACGGGGGGCACTCCAACAGTACTAGCGGTATTATTCAAGAAATGTTGGATTTTGACCAAGCCATTGCCGAGGCATTAAAATTTGCCGATGCCAACAAAAATACATTGGTGATCATTACAGCTGATCACGAAACCTCTGGTTTTGGAATCGTGGGGGGCAACATGGAAGAGGGTATCGTTCAAGGTGATTTTTTAACCGTGGACCACACAGGAATTATGGTGCCTTTGTTTGCATACGGACCAAAAGCCGAAAATTTCAATGGTATTTATGAAAATACCGAGGTTTTCGATAAAATTCTAAAATTATTGGAATAAAATAAGGTCAATGGTACTTGATGAATCGTTAAGTGCCATTGATTTTTAATGAAATCATTCCAAAGCCAAACATCCATTGGCACTCCTGAAAAAATGATGATTCACTTATACCGGGAGCAAGATTAGATTCTGTAATTTTGTACCTTATTTCTTTCAACTGGAAATTATGGACAAAGACCTGGGCCGCTTACTTTACAATTATTTATTGGAGACAGGGATGAATGAGAGCTTGGCAGCATACATCAACCTATTTGTGTTGATGATCGTTGTGCTTGTGCTTGCTTTTTTGTTGGATTTGCTTATTTGGAAGGTATTGCGTGCCTTGTCCGTAAGATTGGCCAGAAAATCCATCAACAATTTTGATAATTTTTTGGTGGCGCACAGAGTGCCCCGGTATGTGGCTCATATTGTTCCTTTGACAATCTTGTTGGAGTTTGTTCCGATAGCCTTTGCAGATTTTGATTATGCTGGGGTAATTGCATTAAAGACCATTAAAATACTTTTCGTTTTTTTGACTCTGATTATACTTCGGAAGTTTTTTAAAAGTGTCAATGGGTATTTAAAAACCCGTCCCAAGTTTAAGGACAAGCCCATAAACAGTTATGTTCAGGTATTCATGATTTTTGCATGGGTAGTGGGGGTGCTCACTGTTTTTGCTATTGTCACCGATACTACGGTTTGGAAATTTTTTACCGCATTGGGTGCTGCTTCCGCAGTAGTACTGCTCATTTTTAAGGATTCCATTTTAGGTTTTGTGGCCAGTATTCAGGTTACCATTAACGATATGGTGCGTATTGGGGATTGGATCACATTCGAAAAATATGGAGCCGATGGTGATGTTGTGGAGATTAGCTTGGCCACGGTAAAGGTCCAAAATTTTGATATGACCATAACCACCATACCCACTTATGCCCTTATTTCGGATTCCTTCAAGAATTGGAGGGGCATGCAGGTTTCGGGTGGACGACGGATCAAGAGGTCGTTGATTATTAGGCAAAAGAGTATTCGGTTTTTATCTGAAGAGGAAATAGAAAAGCTTAAAAAAATCCAACTGGTAGAAAATTATATAGGTACAAGAAACGAACAGATCAAGGCCTATAATGAAGAAAACAAAATCAACAAGGAGGTGTTGGTGAACGGAAGAAACCTGACCAACTTTGGCGTTTTCCGAAAATATGTGACCAATTATCTAGAAAATCATTCCGCTATAAACAAGAAAATGACCTTGATGGTACGGCAGTTGCAGCCTACTCCGCAAGGTATTCCTTTGGAAATATATGCCTTTAGTTCGGATAAGCGATGGGAAAATTACGAATATGTGATGGCGGATATTTTTGACCATTTGCTCGCTGCCCTGCCTTATTTTTCGTTGGAACTTTTTGAGTTGCCTGTGGGAAAGGATTATGTTTTTGCCGGAGATGATGAGCCTAAAGCCTAATTTTAGGGCAAAGCAGCCGCCAAGGCAATTTCTACCATATCCTTAAAAGTTGTTTCCCGTGCGTGGGCAGAAAGCCTTTCATCCGTTACCAAGGAATCGGAGATGGTTAAAATAGTCAAAGCCTTAATGTTATATTTTGCCGCAATGGTATATAGCCCAGCGGTCTCCATTTCCACACAAAGCACACCGTATTGGGCCCAAAGCTTGTATTCTTCGGGGTCGTCATTATAAAATTCGTCCGAGGAAAGCACATTGCCTGCTTTTATGGGGATATTGTTTTTTTGGGCATAATTAACGGCTTTTATAAATAGATCAAAATCGGCAGTTGGGGAATAATCCGAGTTGATAAATCTGGAATTGTTCATGCCCGAAGTGGTGGAAGCGGCCATGGCCAAGACCACATCATTGAGTTTTACATCTTCTTGGTAGGATCCTGCAGATCCCACTCGAATAATGTTTTTTACTCCATAATCGTTGATGAGTTCGTGAAAATAGATCATGGCAGACGGCATTCCCATACCGCTACCTTGTACAGAAATCCGTTTGCCTTTGTATGTACCCGTGTAGCCCAGCATTCCGCGTATTTTATTATAGCAAAACGGGTTTTCGAGAAAAGTTTCGGCAATCCATTTGGCCCGCAAGGGGTCGCCCGGCATGAGTACCGTTTCTGCAATTTCTCCTTGTTTGGCTTCTATATGGGTGCTCATTCCTAATTTATTATTGTTCAATTAAAGCAGGGCCTGATGAGGTTCCTATGCGAGATACCCCAAGTTCTATGTATTGTAGGGCTTCTTTCTTTGTTTTTATACCACCGGAAGCTTTTATTTTTAACTTGTTGCCCACAACGCTTTTCATGAGTGCCACGTCATCCAAAGTGGCACCTCCGGTTCCAAACCCAGTGGACGTTTTCACAAAATCCGCCTTTGCATCAACCGCTAGGGTGCAGGCAAGTTTTTTTTCTTCATTGGTCAGGTAGCAGGTTTCTATGATCACTTTCAAAATATTGTTGCCAATCGCTTGTTTTATGGCCCCGATTTCATCTCTAACAGCATCAACCTCTTTTAATTTAAGCCATCCAATATTAATTACCATATCTATTTCGTCTGCACCATTTTTAATGCAGTCCATGGCCTCGAACACTTTTGCCTTGGTAGACATGGCCCCAAGGGGAAAACCGATTACAGCAGCCGTTTTTATTTGACTTCCTTTTAAAACTTCTGTGGCCAAAGGTATATGGCATCCGTTTACACAAACAGCATAAAAACCGTGTTCAATGGCTTCTTTACATAACTTTGTTATGTCGGCTTGGGTGGCGGTGGGTTTTAGATTGGTGTGATCTATATATTTTTCCAAAGACATGTTAATGGTTAAAGAGCTGTTTGAGCTTAGAGATAGCCAACATCTCCGATCTATTTTTCCCAGCAAAGGATTTGGCTATGGATTCGGCGGTTTCAACAACCAACTTTTTGATAGGTTCGGTGAATTTTTCGGGATGTTCTTTATAAAACTCCTTGAATTCCTTGAAATATTCTTCACCATCTTTCTCCTCCCCATTTAACCAATCGAAAACAATTTCTATTTGATAGGCTGCATCGGTATGAAACTCATCTTCAATTTCATCGATATCCAGCCAATGTTGTCGAACATATTTCCGTAACCTTTTTATTTCGACGGGTCTTACATTGTTATCTGCCATGGCCACAGCATAAAACAGCTTGCCAAGGTTTTGGTAGAATTCGTTTCCTATTTTCTCAGAATTTAGCATGGTTATGGTTTTTAAACTCAACTAAAATTATGATTAATCAAATAAGTTTAAAATGACATTTCTCAATTGCTTTTTGAAAAATGTCCCGAATATTATCGTAATTGGTTTGGAAAACAAAGTAGATGGTACGATCAATTTGCAAGCGAGGGGGCTCACGCTTTGAATAGAATTGTAAAGGTGGTCCCTTGGTTAACCTTGCTGTCCACCGAAATACTTCCTCCAAGGCTGGTAACTTGTTCGTGGACCAAATATAAACCAACACCTTTACTGTCTTCGTTGCCATGAAATTTCTCGTTCAACTTAAAAATAAGGGAGCCTACTTTCTCCATATCGAAGCCAAGACCATTGTCCGTATAGGTTAGTTTCTTTTTTCCATTTTCTTGTGCTGTGCTCATTGAGATGATGGGAGGAACACTTGGTCTGGCATATTTAATGGAATTGGTGATTAAATTCAAAAAAATACTTTCCATGTAAATATCCTTGAAATGTACACTAGGCATAGCACTAAAATCTATATGGAATTTAGCACCAGCCCTTTGTATAAGTGAGCTTATAGAGTTTTGGACCTTATCAAAAACATTTTTAAAATCGACATCTTCCAATACCATATCCCGAACGTCCTCTTCGGAATAGGAATCTATATATGCGTTCATGGTATTCTTCAATCCTTCGGCAGATAATTTTATTAGACTGAGTATTTCCTTGGTATCCGCATCATCAATTTTGGTCAAATCCAATAAATTGACCAGGGAAAGCATATTGTTAAGAGGTGATCTAAGATCGTGTGATGTGCTATAGTTCTGTTGCTTAAGCTTTTCATTTACTTTGGAAAGTTGGCTTAAATGCAATATGCGCTCCTTTTCCAGTTTTTTTGTATGCGTAACGTCCTTGGCTATGGCGTAGATCAATCGCTCATTTTCCAATGGTATGGATGTCCAATGAAGCCAGACAATAGCTCCTGACTTGCACACATACCTGTTTTCGAAATTCACCAGTGGAACATTGTTTTTTAGTTCTTCCCTGTGAGCGGCCGTACGTTCCCTATCTTCGTGATAGATGAATTCGGAAATTAATTTTGAGCCCAGCTCTTCTTCAGTATACCCCAATAGCTTTATAAAAGCAGGATTTACTCTCACAAAATACCCATTATAGTCTGCAATACAGAGACAATCCATGGATTGATCAAAAAAAGGTTCTAATTGGGGGTTCATTGTTTTAGTTATGGTTTTTATCATTCCATCTTCCTTTGTGAGAAAACAGGGTCTCTTTTATCAATATATCTAGTCTAGCGGTTAGCTATCCAGTACCAACTTGGACTAAATTATATTTGCATACTTTTTGGTTTTGTAAATGGGAAATGGCAAACATGTCCAATACATTTTTTAACTGAAAAGGCAATGGTACAATGCCACTCTTTTTTACCAGCTCGTTAAAATATAGGGTAAAACAGAAATAAGCAAATACATTTTATTGATCGTCACCAAGGTTGCATCATTTTTTGTAGGGATGGAAGCCTTAATGCAAACCATGCCTTTTTCTGGTAACAGACTAAGAAATAATGGAAGGTATAAAGAATACAAGATATGGAGCTAGAATATGATGCTTTCAGAATTGGTGAATACAAAGCCGACTTACAGCCGGTTCCAAATTGTTTGCATTCAAACAATTATAATTTAACAATATTAAACCTACAAAATATATCAGCTTAAGCATCATAAATATATACATTCACAACATTTATATGTAGGAAAAAGTATAATGTTATAGTATTGCCCTGTTTTAAAAAAAGCTTAACACTTTTCCTTCATGAAAATAACGGCCTACTCTATTTTATTTCTATTATTTTTTAGTATCACTTCATCAATTGTTCATGCTCAGGCACCTTCGGATGAAAATTTTGATGATAACACCAGCTTTGATTTAACCAGTAACGATTTTACACTTGATGGAGTGAGGTATCAGATTTCAGGAAATGGGTCAACCTATCGCCATGCTACATTTAATAATACCTTTAATTTATCAGAGGGTGGAGCGAGTGATTATGCACTTCAATTTGATAAAAATGCTAATGGAGGCATAAGCAGTATTACTATAAGTGCAAGCAACGGTAGTGCATTTCAGATAACTGGAATGTCGATGGATATCTTGTCTGATACCCCTGTTCAAATTACGTCTGATAATGGGGGAAGCTTTAGCTTGAATGCCAATGACGGACCTTATGTTTTTTATCAAAACTATGATTTCACAACACAATCAGGCTTTGATAATATAACGACACTGACCATCTCTGGCACAAATATGGTGGCGGATATTGACGATCTGAATTTTGAGCCAGCCGTTTTACCAGCAACAGCCCCAACCTTAACCTCTTCAGCCGTCTCATCGATCACCGCCACTGGAGCCACTTTCAGCGGCAACGTAACCGATGATGGCGGAGCTACCGTAACCGAGCGCGGTTTTGTTTATTCTACCAACCCCAATCCCACCACATCCGATACAAAAATACAGGTTGGAAGCGGAACGGGGTCATTTTCGGATGCTGTTACCGGGCTTTCCGCAGAAACCACCTATTATGTACGTGCCTATGCCATCAACATCGAAGGCACGAGCTATGGGAGTGATGAGAGTTTTACTACGAGTGCAGCACTTTGCGCTCCAACAATTGGAGTAACGACATTTGACGGAACGAATAATAATGTTGCACCTTATGGAACACTGCCAAGAAGTGGCGTTGTGGATTGTTGGGAATTTACGTCAAATGGAACCGGTAGTGGGTCCATTAATCACAATGGGGCCAATAGCCCATCCAATGTAAATCTATTTACCCAGACCGCTTCTACTATAAGTATTAAAAGTGATGATGGCAGCGAATTTGATCTGAATTCCTTTACAGCGCAGTGGTTCAATTTTGCCGGAACGTATACCATCTCAGCCTATAGAGATGGTAATTTAATTGGGTCAATTACCAGTACTGCAAGTTCAAATTATACACAAGTGGATATTACATCAAACAGTGATTTTAGTAATATCGATGAGTTTATTCTATCTGGTTTTGGTGGCAGTGATGTGACTTTAAACTTAGACCAGATTTCCATAGCTTCGCCATCCATAGATGATGCCGACGGTAACCTAACTGCCAGCTCCGGTGTAACCGAACCCGTAGGAATTCCCACTACCGCGAATTCTTCCGCAGCGGCTGTAAATGTGTTTGACTTTAACATCAGTGATGGAGGAGGGGGAGACGGTTTCCCTCTCAATGTATCCTCGATTGATGTAAATGTCTCCGGCACTTCTACAGATACCGAACGCGTAAAAGTAACCTGGCGCTTAGATGGTCCGGATGTTTCCAACGAAACAGGAACCTATAATGCCGGCACAGGTAAAATCACCTTTTCAGGCCTGAATATTTCTGTGGCTGACGGATTCGATGAGACCTATACCGTCAATGCCTATTACAACGACAATACTGGACTTAGTGAAGACCGTACCTTTGTACTTTCTGTGGATGGGGACACCGATTTAACCTTAGTGAACGATGGTTCCAAAACTCAGATGGGTTCAACCTCACCAGTAGCCAATGGCAGCGGCAGCACGATTGATATTACTGCTACACAATTGGCATTCACCACTCAACCAGCTGGCTCGGTATCGGGCAGTGCTTTGAGCACTCAACCTGTGGTCTCCGCACAGGATGCCTTTGGCAATACCGATGTGGATTTTACTGAGACGGTTACTTTAACAGAGGCCAGCGCAGGGAGTCTATCCGGAGATGTTGATATGGTGGCAGTTAGTGGTGTGGCAATCTTTACTGATGTAGTCTATGCGGCAACTTCAGACCAGGAGTCTTTCACGCTCACGGCCAACGATGAAGCTAGTATTGACACCGATTTGCCAACTGTAGATGCAAATTCGGTCACCAGCGATGTCATTGCAATAAAACTCAGCTTTACCACAGAACCGGTCCCAACTTCCGTGCAAGATGGCGTGCAAAGCTCATTTACCACCCAACCCGTTGTTGCGGCCGTGGATTTAAACGACATAGTCGACACCGACTACAGTACAGGTATCACATTAACAGAGACGAACGGGGCAGGGTCGGCAACACTATCGGGTACTGGGGACACCGATGGAGACGAAGCCGCAGTTTCCATATTGCCCTCTTCTGGCGTGGCAACGTTTAACGGATTGCAAATTACCTATAACGTTTCGGGAAGTAGTAATGAGACTTTCAACCTGCGAGCCTCATCCGGAGGATTGACCACCGTCAACAGCACTCAGCTTACGGCTATCGTCAATATAGCTCCAATTGTGGATACCAATACCGGATTAACAATGACAGAAGGAGAAACGGGGAACGTAGACAGTGGCAAATTACACTTTAACGATGATGAAACGATGGATGACGCCCAATTGACGGCAACCATTACAAGCGCTGTTGCATATGGAACATTGTTTCTTGATACCAACCTTAACAATACTTTCGATGCCGGGGAGGAAGAACTCATCGTAAACTCAACATTTACTCAAGATGATATCAACAATAACCGACTCAGGTACACCAATACTGTAGGTAATCAAACTTCAGATAGCTTTGGGTTTACCCTGAGCGACCCAGATGGTGGTGAATTGACAAATCAGACGTTTACAATAACCATCAATTTGCTTGAAATACCAACCGTGACTACCTCAGCCGCTTCAAGTATTACGGAAACCACGGCTACCCTTGGCGGTAATGTAACCGACGATGGTGGAGCCACGGTAACCGAACATGGCTTTGTGTATGCCACCAGCTCCAATCCCACCACTTCCGATACTAAAGTTCAAGTTGGAAGTGGAACCGGTTCATTTTCGGATGCTGTTACCGGACTTTCCGCAGGGACCACATACTACGTTCGCGCCTATGCCATTAATAGCGAAGGGACGAGCTATGGCAGTGAGGTTTCTTTTACGACCACATCTAACGATATGCCTTCAGGTTCTGTAATAACAAACCAGTCTGAATGTATCAACGGTTCGGTTTCGGGACTTGCTTTAACGATTACGGACACTTTTCCGGGGGACAATACATTTGTGGTTAACGCAGCCTCTTCAAATACAAGTGTAGTTGCCAATACGGACATTGTAATTACGGGAAGCGGCAATACCCGCTCTCTAGCAATAACACCTGTATTGGATACGGCAGGAACAAGTACCATCACAGTTTCAATCGAGGATAGTTTAGGAGAAATAGGGACACAAACCTTTGATGTAACCTTTAATGATCTTATTCCGCCCACATTGACCGCTGTATCGGATAGAGAGGAAGATCTGGATGCCAACTGTAATTTTACCGTTCCCGATTATACAGGCCTGACGACCGCAACGGACAATTGCGGAGCAGCAACGGTCACCCAATCGCCAATCGCGGGCACCGTGATCAGTGGGCACGGAACGGTACAAACAATAACATTGACGGCAGATGATGGCAACGGGAATACCGGAAGCACCACTTTTGATGTTACATTGGTGGACGTGACGGCCCCGACTTTGACCACTGTAACGAGTATACAGGAAGACTTAAATGCTAGCTGTGATTTTACCGTTCCAGATTATACTGGCCTGACGACCGCAACGGATAACTGTGGAACAGTGACAGTCACCCAATCGCCGATTGCGGGCACCGTGATCAGTGGGCACGGAACATTACAGACCATTACCCTTACTGCCGATGATGGGAATGGAAATGCCAATAGCACCACTTTCAATATCACATTGGTGGACATTACTGAGCCAACAATTACAACACAGGATGTTACAATTCAATTAAATGACACAGGGTTGGCCAGCATCACAGCAGAAGCCTTCATAGTTGATAGTTATGACAGCTGCGGTATAGCAAGCATAAGTATTGACCGTACGGATTTTGACTGTGCCGATTTAGGGGATTACACCATCATGATAGCAGCAACGGACATTAATGGCAATGTTAAAATGGAAACAGCAATACTTACCTTGACCGGGGAAGATACGGATGGGGATTCCATAGCTGATGCTTGTGACACCGATAATGACAACGACGGTACTCTGGATGACGAGGATGCCTTCCCCTTGGATGAAACAGAGGATACGGACACGGATGGCGACGGAATTGGCAATAACTCCGATACCGATGATGACAACGACGGTACTCCCGATAACGAGGATGCCTTCCCCTTGGATGAAACCGAGGATACGGACACGGATGGCGACGGAATTGGCAATAACTCYGATACCGATGATGACAACGACGGTACTCCGGATAACGAGGATGCCTTCCCCTTGGATCAGACCGAGGATACGGACACGGATGGCGACGGAATTGGCAATAACTCCGACACCGATGATGACAACGACGGTACTCCAGATGATGAGGATGCCTTCCCCTTGGATCAGACCGAGGATACGGACACGGATGGCGACGGTATTGGCAACAATTCCGACACCGATGATGACAACGACGATACTCCAGATGATGAGGATGCCTTCCCGTTGGATGAAACCGAGGATACGGACACGGATGGTGACGGTATTGGCAATAATTCCGATACCGATGATGACAACGATGGGGATTCGGATGAGGATGAACTGGCAAACAATACAGATCCGTTGGACGATACTAGCTTTTTTGTTCCAGAGGAAGATGATATACCAGTGACGCCAACCTTGGTACCTGCCCAGGCCTTTACGCCCAACGGTGACGGCAACAACGATGCCTGGATCATACCTGGGATAGACAACTACCCAAATAATGTGGTGAAAGTCTATAACCGATGGGGACATGAGGTATTGTCCACTAGGTCATACAAAAACGACTGGGAAGGCTTCTACAAGGGCAGAAGTGAAAAACTTCCCGCAGGTTCCTACCTATATGTCATCAATTTAGGTGATGGCTCCGCTCCCTTGCAAGGATGGATATTCATCAACTATTAATGCCAACAGAACAAAAAACACAAGATAAAAGACATGAATTTCATCAATAAAATACAGGTGCTGGCAGTTGCAATGGCGTTCTGTGCCACAATAAACGCCCAACAGGACCCCAACTATACCTTTTACCGCTACAACATGAACATCTACAACCCCGCCTTTGCCGGAAGCTCGGAGGCTGCCGAGCTCTCCTTGGGCATCAGGAGCCAATGGGCGGGTGTTGAAGGTGCTCCCGAGAGCCAAAGTGCTATCTTTGGCATGCCCGTCGGCAGGAACGTGGGGCTTGGCGTTTCCATCCTCAACGACCGTACCTTCATAGAACAGCAGACGTGGATGGCCATCGACATTTCCTACCACATCCAATTGGACGGGGACCACAGGCTCTACTTCGGGATCAAGGGAAGTGCCAACTCCTATGATGCCAACACTAATGGCCTCATTACCTATGGCGTGGGCCAGGATGGCACCTTGATGGACTACGATAGCCGTTTCACCCCCAATGTCGGGGCGGGGGTCTATTTAAAGCACGATAGGTATTTTGCATCCTTATCCGCTCCCAAGCTGCTGACACCTGATCGTTTGCAGGAGCGTGATGGAAATGCCTATTTGGGAACCGACCGTATGCACGCCTACCTCAGTGGGGGGTATACCTTTCTCTTGGGCAAAACCTTGGATTTGAAGACCATGGGGATGTTGCGCTACGTGGATGCTTCCCCCATATCGGTGGAACTGACAGGTATATTGGACTTTGGGGAACGTTTTGAATTTGGTGCTAGCTACAGGTATGATGAAAGTATCAGCGGGCTGTTCCTGTTCAATATCAGCAACGGGTTCAACTTGGGCTATGCCTATGAGACATCCATCCAAAATCCTATTGATGGATTGGACAACAATACCCATGAATTGTTTATGAGATTAAGGATGTAACTGGCTTGGACGGATAACGGGTTTTTTTTCATATTTGGTGAAGTATTAACCTGTTTGGGATAAAATCACCTTTTTACGCAATAGGTCAAGGCAAGGTATAGTAAGGGTGGTTCAGGTGCTACTGTAAATTATAATGGTCCATCTCACCATATATCGGTTAGTGTTCACTTTCAAGGATTTGATAATTCCACTATTTAGCAAAACCCTAGGACGACTTTGAGCTAGGGAAACTGTCTCCGTAAGATGGAGTATTATTGCCAAATCAAGTCAAGTAAATGAACCACGTTGCCTATCCAGAGCCTGTCTGAAAGGCACACTCTGCTATTAAATGACGGAGCCATCCACTCCATTGGCTGTAGTCAATTTATTTCGTTCATTAATCCATCAAGGTCAAGGGGTTTTGTATACATATCCAATGAGCCATCAGATTTTTGTGGCCATTGGTCTTTCGGTTTGTCCCAATATAGTTCAACACCATTACCGTCAGGATCATCTAAATATAAGGCCTCTGAAACACCATGGTCCGAAGCACCTGTCAACGGGTAGTCTGCTTGTTTTAGGCGATAGAGAATAGTTGCAAGGTCTTTTCTTGTTGGATACAGTATTGCCGTATGAAATAGTCCTACCGTATTTCTTGCTGCTGGTGGGGCGTTTTTGCTATACCAAACGTTCAAGCCAATATGGTGGTGGTAGCCTCCTGCCGATATGAAGGCGGCGTCAGTACCATAAGTCGTTGTAAGTTCAAAACCCAATAGTCCGCAGTAGAAGTCGAGTGAGCGCTGTAGGTTGGAAACCTTCAAGTGTACGTGCCCTATTTTTGTGTCCTTTGGTACTTTATAGTTTGTTGTAATATCCATTTGTTTCTCTTTTTTTGTTTACAGCCAATTTGTTTATATCTATAAGTTTCCGCATATACTACCAAATAGGTTGACAGTGCCCAAGTCTTGCCTTTTTATGCAAAGCATGGTCTCCGCTGTTCATAGGCTTGTGTGAACCTGTCCGCCGAAGGAGGGTCGGTTACCAATGTCGGGTTTTGTTATTTTTTGATGGGATGTGTCCAATATGCACCACTTATATCAGTAATTTTAAGCCTGTATGTTCCACTTTCCAAGTCTAATAGGGATTCATTGTCCAAGTTTAATTTTGCTTTGGCTCCCAGGGGTACAATCAGGCTATGTTTTCCTGGTTCAATTTTAGCAATATAATAATTATTGATATCCTCCTGATGTAACTCAGTAAGGTCTTCTTGTGAATATTTAACAATGGTATTGTTTTTTTCATCCATTAATTCAAT
Source organism: Allomuricauda sp. TY007 (assembly GCF_010468565.1). Taxonomy (GTDB): domain Bacteria; phylum Bacteroidota; class Bacteroidia; order Flavobacteriales; family Flavobacteriaceae; genus Flagellimonas. Next base: position 3,901 of record NZ_WUEG01000013.1, on the reverse strand, counting down.
GGCTATTACCCAAGAGCCATAAACGTCAACACCTTCTGTTCTGAAAACATCAAATGATAGTGTGGATTTTTCAATTTTACCATCTGTAATTTCAAGTTTTGGTTTAACAGACTTATTATGGAGTGTACCCCACAAACCACCGTGAAATACTTGATTCGTTATTAAGGTCATTCCAAGAACAAACAAAGACCCGATCAGTACTACTTTAGGGAAAATACTTTCCTTGACCGGAATGTTACCGGAGCCTAGCCAGGCAAACCATTTCTTTTTGGTTATTGAAAAATTATTGGAAATCAAATAGTTGTCCATAGAATATTTTCCACTTCCTGTTAAGAATAGAACAAATCCTGTTGCTATTCCTAAAACGCCTATTTGCCATTCATCAAGACAGGTTGTGCCAATCCATCCGGAACCTAGAAGTATGCCCATTGCCAGACCAAAAACGCCAATACTCATCAATCTGGTAAAAAGACCAAAAATGATAAATAGTCCGACAATACCTTCTATGATTGTAAAGGCAACCATATTTATCCATAGTATGTCCGGATTTTCCACTAAATATTGAATTATCGGTTTTATACCTAGTGCGTTAGGTAAGAAATGATTGAATTTTTCTCCTATGTAACCTGCTGCTTCCGGGTCTAATTTGTCAGCTAGTATTGTTCTTCTCCAAAAGGCAGAAAAATAAGTCCACCCTATAACCAGCCTTACTGCCAAGGCTAATGATCCGGCATCATTTTTTATATTTGGATTTTTCATTTCTTGTTATATAGTTAAAGTAGTAAACCCTTTTTTAGTAAGTAGTAACCCGTCTAGGATTCCATTTTTAGTTACTTCTATGGACTTAGGTATATCATTGGGGTCTATTCCAAACTTTTTTAATGACAGTCCACATACGAAGACTTTCAAGTTTTGTTTTTTTGCCTGTTTGGTGAGCGAAACGAATTCATTGTTTTTTGAAATGTCCTGAACCGTTTTACCGCAAAAAATCACATAGAACTCGCCATAATTGTTGCCATCTTGCTTTGCCAGTTCGGTTGCTGTCAGCATCACGGGTTTGAGTTGTTGTATGTTCTTTGAAAGCACCAAATAATTATTCTTTTCATGGTTGACTGTTTGTGCTTGTGCAGTTCCTATTGCGAAAAGGAACATTAGCATTGCGATTATTGATATACGTTTCATTGTTTTTTACATTTTGTTTGAATTCATGCTGAAAAAAATAAGACCTCCCAAAATGGCAATGTTCTTAAACAAAGGCCCTAAAGTGGCCGTTTGACCAACTTGTATGGTCAACGTGATAGGTATCAAAACGGCAATTAAAATTATAGCCGAAATTCTTGTTTTAAAGCCTGCCAATAATGCTATGCCGGCGATTAGCATAGCAATTCCTGAAAGTATGACTGCAATTTCAGGGGTTCCCAATATATTGGCCATAAATCCGAAATGGGCACTTTCTATTCTTTGGACTGTTTGCTCCAGTTTAAAGAAATGGCTCGTACTGGCCACTATAAAAATTAAGCTAAGCATTATGCGAAGTATGGCCACGGACAAGTAGCTTACTTCAAGTTTTTTCCCTTGAATTTTCATTGGTAGATATAGATAATTGATTATTAAATACAGTTGGGTAACTGTTTGGTATTAAATGAAATAATCAATTACGAATAGACCTGAATGTTTTGATATAAAATGTAAAGGGGTATGGAAGGAATCAGCTTTGAGTTGCTGAGTTGAAGAGTGCTGTTCGTTTTATATCGAATTGGAAGCTGAAAAGTGAATAATTCCCCATCAACAAAGTTGTCAAGTGCTTTTTTAACCGATGTTGAAGACGAATGGTCAATCCCAGAAACATCAAAAGCCACACAACTTGTAGCCGAAATTGTGGTTTGATTTTTATGTAAGACCTCGGTTGGAGGTACATCCAATTCAGCCTGAATAAAATTCCTGACCTTACAGGGCGAAAGCAAAAGCAGCAATGCCAGTCCAAAGAGGGAAAGGATTGTTTTGTTTTTCTTTATGCCTGGCTTTTCTTTCATTTTTTGCAAATCTAGCAATAACGATTTTATTGCTGTGTTTTAATATGATAATAAAAGTTAAAGTTTGGTTTATGGAGAAAGGGTGATACTGAAGCACCACTCGGTCAGAAGGGTAGCATACAGATGTTCACTGTGGTTTTTGAGGGGCACACTACGTCATTTAATGGCGGGGCCGTCCACTCGATTCTACACCGTTGGGTCTGTAAATTAAACTCTGTCTGATGTTTCAATTCCTCTGGGGCTAGCCCCAGAGGAATTGGCGTTTATGGCCAGCGGTATCCGGTCTCCAAATTTAATATAAAATTGCTGAATCGTGAGGCTCCAATTATGCAAAGGAGCTGTCCATTTCTTCTCGATGTTCCTTGTTGCCAGGTAGACTAACTTGAGTAGTGACATATCATTAGTAAATGCTCCTTTGGTCTTGGTAACTTTCCTGATTTGGCGATGGAAGCCCTCTACGGCATTGGTGGTATAAATAATCTTTCTTATGGGTTCTGTGTACTCGAAATACTGGGAGAGCTGCTCCCAGTTACGCTGCCAGCTTTCAATAACTACAGGATATTTACTTCCCCATTTCTCTTCCAGGTTCAATAGTTCATCTTCGGCTACAGCTTTAGTGACAGCCCTATAGACCTTTTTCAGATCTTTCATAAATTCTTTTTGATCCTTCGAGGCGATATACTTCAATGAATTACGGATTTGGTGTACGATACAAAGCTGAACCTGAGCCTTTGGATAAACGCTCAAGATAGCCTGTGTAAAGCCTTTGAGGTTATCCGTACAAGCAATCAGGATATCTTGTAATCCACGATTATGAAGATCGGTGAGCACCTGTAGCCAGAAATTAGCACCTTCACTTTCAGAAATGTACATCCCCAGGATTTCCTTTTTTCCTTCTTTTGTAATACCCAGGATATTATAGAGTGCTTTATGAGTAATCTTCCCATCCACCTTAACCTTATAATGCATCGCATCAAGCCAGACAATGCAGTATAGCGGTTCTAAAGGACGACTTTGCCAGGCTTTGATATCAGGAATGATCTGATCGGTGATCTGGCTTAAAACTGTATGGGAAATATCAGTGTCGTACATTTCCTTGATATGACCCGAGATGTCACGGTAGCTCATTCCAAGTCCATAAAGACCAATGATTTTTTCTGAAAGATTATCCGCTAGAATAGTCTGCCGTTTTTTTACCAGTTCAGGCTGGAAGCTGCTTTGACGATCTTCAGGGGTTTCAATATCAAAGGAACCAAAGCCACTTTTGAGCTTTTTGTTTCCCTTACCATTGCGCTTATTCCCTTTGGAGCGTTCCTCACTATCCAAATGGGAGTCCATCTCTGCTTGAAGAGCTTTCTCAATAACGTTCTTTAGCATCGGTGCAAAAGCACCGTCTGCTCCAAAAAGGCTCTTGCCAGACATGAACTGGTCAAGTACTTTTTTCTCGAATTCTTGTTGTTCTTTTGTTGTCATAATTCTATCTGAATTAAATTAATAAATAATTCTATTCAGACAGAGTTTATTTTACACCCTCAAAAATCATCTATACATCCACGTGTCCAAAATATCAGAAACGCTTGTGCTGACTTCTTTTTTCAAACGAAGGGATAATTCCTCGTCACTTAGTCTCGCCGTTCTATCCAAATCGGTATTGATTAGAAAATTATGGAGCCTTTCTAATATATGCCGATCACCGGAATCAATAATCGACCTTGCATGTTTGGAAACGCCGGACATAGTATACCACCCTCGCCGGGTTAAAGTGACCATAGCTGGCCGGACGAAAGTGACCCACCCCCGCCGGGCCAAAGTGACCCACCTTTAGATTAGATCTATCTGTAAAAAGTCTAAGTGCTTTTTTTGTTAAA
>NZ_WUEG01000012.1 GCF_010468565.1 Allomuricauda sp. TY007 | reverse complement strand
AAGCCCCTCGTTGGTGCCGAACACCCCGATCATCTTGTCCACCTTGTCGTAATACGGCTTTACGTCATCATAGCCTATGGGCCAGTTGTCGCCGTGCCCGTCAACGTCCTTGTGCTTGAAGTCCTTCGGGCCGAAACGCAGGGAGATCCTCCCCCAGTGGTTCGTCCGACCCCCCAGCATCCGCGAGCGGAACCAATCGAAGTTCGTGCCGTCCCCTTGGGTGTAGGGCTCCCCCTCGATGTCCCAGCCGCCGTAGGCCGCATCGAAGTCGCCAAAAGGACGGAACCGGGTACTTTTTCCCCTCCTCGGGCTCTCGTAGGGCCATTTCAACTGCGTCTGGTGCTCCGGCATCGCCGGGTCGAAAAAGGGGCCCGCCTCGACCACGGCGACCTTCAGGCCCGCCTCCGACAAAACTTTCGCCGACATTCCGCCTCCCGCTCCCGAGCCTACTATGATCGCATCGTAGACCGTGCCGTTCTCTATTATCTGCATGGATTCTTGTTTGGTTTTTATGAGTAAATGAATCAAGCTTAACGGACAACCATTGCGCTGTGTTTACATAAAAATGTTATGCAACGAATTGCCATAAGCATATTAATTGGTAAAATCGAGGCCCATCATCCATAAAGGATTCCATGGGCCCCATATACATATTAAATATATTTAATAGCCATTATTATCGGTGCCCAGACTAGGGTTACGCTGAAGTTCAGGTCCCGGCAAAGGCAACAACATATGTTTTTCTTCAATTTGCTTGCCTCTTTCTGTGGTATGGCCCACTGCATTTACAAAGGATATGCTACCTGGTGCATCCGCTACCGGAAACTGACCTGTGCGAACAATATCGAACCAAGTCTTGAATTCGAACACCAATTCTTTGTGTCTTTCTTTCCACACCTCTTGTACAAAGGCTTCTGTTCCCAAACCGGTAAGGTCTGCTTCAATCGTGGCCAAATCGGATTCCCAATAAGCTCTGGAGCGTACTTGGGCCAAATAGTTAATGGCATCGGAAGTTACCCCACTGGATCTTGCAATGGCTTCGGCAGCAATCAGGAGCACATCGGCATAACCATAAACTGCAAAATCCTTTCCTGAGTTTGCTGTTTCAAAAACTGCTGTGTCATCGTGCCATATATACGGTGCTGGTGAAAAAGTCTGTTCTGTATCTTCAAAACTGGAATGGAAAAACTGCTTTTCCTGAATTCGAAGGTCATTATCAGGGTCATAAAGGTCCAAAAATCCTTCTGAAGGCAAATATCCCCCATTGGTAATGTCATAAAGAACTTCTGAAGCCAGTGCCACTGGATAGGAATATCTTGGATAAACCGAAGTAGCTATCTCCGGATCATATTCTTTGATATAAATATGCTCCACTGCTGATGCATCCCCTTTTCTGATCTTGTTGTATGCTGAGTTTTCTGGATCGATTACTCCCGGAGATACTTCATCATGCTGTACCAAATCATAAGAACCGTAGGTTCCGTTGATGATTTCTTGGGATAATGCTGCTGCATCGGCATACCGATCAGCGTTCAATGGGTTACCGCTCATGGTCAGGTACACATCAGCCAATAAGGTTGCCACTGCTCCTGCAGTAACACGTTTGCCATTGTCCACCATACTTACCGTTGGTAAGCCACCATCAAGAGCATCCTTTAAATCCTGCTCGATCAAGGTATATACATCGGCTATCGGGCTTCTTTCCAGATACAGGTTGTCCAAAGATTCATAGGGCTCCGTTGTCAATGGAACCGGACCGAACCATCTTACCAAATAATAGTAGGCAAATGCCCTGAAGAATTTGGCTTCGGCCAACAATTGTGTTCTTTCCGAATCACTCAATCCCGGGGTTTCAGGAATATATTTGATGGCATTATTGGCTCTGGAGATCCCTAAGTAAAGTTCCCTCCATCTGTCTTGCAAATAACCTCCAATGTTGTCCCCGTTCAGGGTCAACTCCTGTGAATTGCTCACATGCAATTCCTGACCTGCGTACTCATTATAGAAATAACCTGACATATATCCGCCCAACATTAGGGGTGTTCCACTGTAAACCCCACCATCCGTCATATTGGGAGCTCCGGTCCTATACAGGGAATTCACGGCACTATATGCTTGATCTGGTTCTGAAAAGAACTGGTTGGAATCAAGTTCGGCAAGGGGTTGTTCTTCCAAAAAGTCCGAACAAGAGCCCAATACAATCATTCCAATGAGAAAAACTATATATTTAATTTTCATGATATTTTTTTTATGTATTAAAATTTGAGGCTACATCCTATGGTAAATGTCCTAGGCTTGGGGTATTGGAAGAAGAAAATGTTCTGTCCCCATTGGTTTCCACCCCAAGAAGTTGCTTCGGGATCGTACCCTTGAAAGTCTTTGGAATGGATTACGAAAGCGTTTTCCAAACTTGCATAAACACGTAGTCTGTTCAAGCCCATGATATCCAAAAACTGCTGATTGAAGTTATAGCCCAAAGAGAATAGGTTTCCTCTGATGTAGGAACCATCAACCACCCATCTGCTATCTACCTGACTATTCTGCCCTGCATAGGCTTGGTTCCTGATTTCCTGTACCATGGTGTTCTGATTGTTCTCGGTCCAACCATCATAAAGAATGGTAGCAAGTCCGTTTGCAATACCGGAACGGTCTTCTGTGGAGTGATAGAATTGTTGCATGATCTCCACACCGGCCACAAATTGAATATCTGCAGTGAAATCGAAGTTTTTATATCTGAAGGTGTTGATGAAACTACCTGTGATATCTGGCAAACCTTTTCCAAGGATTTTCTTTTCTGCAGATCGTTTGGCCTCTCCTGGAACAGCACCAACCTCAGCGGCCTCCGCAGCTTCGTCGGTTCCCCAAGTTCCCAAACGCTCGTAACCCCAGAAAGAGCTCAAGGATTCTCCTACCCTAAGAATGGTCTGACTTCCTGAAACCCAAAATGGTCCTGGCTCAATGTCCTCATCGTTCTCACCTAAACTTTCAATCCTATTTTTATTGTAGTTCATGTTGAAAGAAGTCTCCCAACCGAAATCGGCTTTACGGATAATCTCTCCCGTAATCATGGCCTCGATACCTTTATTGGAAACGGAACCGATATTATCCCTTACCGAAGTAAAGCCGGTTGTGTACGGCACGGGTCTGTCCAATAAAAGGTCTTTGGTCAACTTATCGTAGTAGTCGAACTCAAAGCGCAACCTAAAATCAAAGGCGGCCAAATCCAACCCTATATCAAATTGACTGGTTTTTTCCCATTCCAAGCCTGGGTTGGACAAACGATTCACAGAACTGGAGCTTACCCTTGTACCGTTCAGTAAAACCGTACCCGATGATACCGTGGCCAATGAACTGTACGGAGCAATCTCCGTGTTACCTGTGATACCGTAGCTACCACGCAATTTCAATCGGTTGATAGCGGTTACGTCCTCCATAAAGGATTCCTCACTAATATTCCAACCTGCTCCAATCGATGGGAAAAATCCGTATTTGTTGTCCGCTCCAAATCTCGAGGAACCGTCGACCCTTCCTGTCAAGGTCAATAAATATTTGTCTTTAAATGTATAACCGGCACGTAAAAAGTAGGAGTTCAAAGCCCACTCGTTAGTTGTGGATTCCGGCGCACTTGGGTTACTGGCGGAGCCAATGTTGTTGTAACGGAAAAAGTCGTCACTAAATCCTCTGGCAAAAATGTTGGAGGACTCGTACTTGCGCTCTTGCCAACTTAACCCCAGCATGGCGTTTATTCTATGGTCTCCAAATTCCTTGTTATAGGTAAGGTAGTTTTCCTGTTGCCAATACGTGCTTTTCTCGTTAAATATCCTGGCATAACCATCTGGAGCTGAAATATTTACCAAATCCCTTGGTGAATACTCCTTTTTATTTCTGATATTTTTATCGAAACCGAATTGGGTCCTAAACTCCAAACCTGGCATGATGGTAAAATTCGCGTAGAAATTTCCAAAAAGCTGGTTTCTTTCCCAGAATCTTTCTTGTGTTTCCAATACATGAACTGGGTTGGACATGGATTCCAAGTTGTAGGCATCGCTGATCATTTGGCTATTGCTCCACGTTCCATCAGGAAATTTAACAGGGAAAATCGGGGGCATTTCTATCATGGTCCTTCTTGGAGACTGACCGCCTCCTCCTTCTTCAAACTCCGTATCCTTAACATCGTTCACCATAAGGTTAACGCCCAACTTTAGCCAATCTTTTGGAGTAACATCATAAGCGATTTTTCCGCTGATTCTATCCAATTTGTTGTTCAGCATTATTCCTTCAATGTGGGAATAATTCAAAAACACCCCTATGGATGATTTTTCACTCCCTTGCTGAATCGACAACTGGTGATTGTTGGAATAGGCAGTACGCGTAGCTTCATCTTGCCAGTCGGTATCATAAAGCGGGTTTCCTTGCGCATCAAATAAATTTGGGTCATTGGTTGTGAATACTGGTGCTGGATCATTGGGTCGGTACTTAGGTGTATTTTCCATACCTGTTCTTACTACTTCCAACCACTCATCTGCATTAAGCAGGTCCATTTTTTTGCGAAGGTGGCCCACACTTAAAAAACCATCATAACCAATTGAAATCTTTTCATCTTTTGAGCCTCTTTTGGTTGTGATCAAAACTACACCATTGGCACCCCTTGCCCCATATATTGCAGCGGATGATGCATCTTTCAATACCTCCATGCGTTCAATATCGTTGGGGTTTATGAATTGGATGTCGTCCATCACTACACCATCTACAACATATAAGGGGTCTGTTGATGAATTGATGGTACCTACACCACGAATCACTATTCTAGGGGATCCTGTTGGAGAACCGGAGTTTAAAAACACGTTTACACCGGCTACTTTCCCCCTCATCCCTTGGAGGGGATTGCTTACTGGAGCTTTTAAGAGGGTCTCGCTATCCACGGCTCCAACGGCTCCAGTGAGGTCTGATTTTTTCTGGGTACCGTAACCTACAACAACAACCTCTTCCAAGGCGGCCACATTTTCTTTAAGAACAACGTCTATGGTCTGTTGATCACCGACTTCAATTTCTTGGGTTACAAAGCCTATGTAGCTAAACATAAGAACATCGCCAGTATCTGCCATGATGCTGTAATTACCATCAAAATCGGTGGTAGTACCCTTGGATGTTCCCTTTACCAAAATAGATACCCCTGGAATAGGTGTACCGGCATTGTCCGTAATCTTTCCATTAACGGTAAACTGTACCGTGGTCCTGATAAGCTCATTGATCTTATCGGGACTCAGGGCTGTCGGCATTTTATCGACATGTTTGTTTAAAAGACGCTCTATTTTGTTTTTTATTTCGGGATTGTCTTTTGGAAATAGAATGATTTGATCTCTAACAAAACTAAAGGCGATGTCGGATTCCGAGAACAGCTCGTTCAATACGGCATCCAATGTCTTGTTTTCTACTTTTAGCGATTTTTTGGAATACACATCTACTATACTGTTGTTGTAGAAAAAACTGTAATCGCTCTTGCGTTCGATTTCGTTCAATATCCTCTTTAATCTCACATTGTTTGCCTCTAACGAAATGCTTTGGGCATTTGCCTCAGAAGCAAATAACTTGGCCAAGGTAAGTGCCACTAAGATTAAATAGATTTTCATTATCCTAATAATTGGGACCTTTGGTAAAAAAAGTTCCTTTTTTTCCATAATTTTGATGAGTTTACGATGTTTAATTACATTTCTATGTGGTTAAATAATTATTGAGCAGGGGGGTGCGGGAACACCCTCCTCTCTTTTTTGGGTCATTTCTTCATATAAAGTGTTATTTGGTTATTTTTTATTTGATACAGTATCGGTGAGGAAACTTCGAAAAGATCCAATATTTGTTCTATACCAAGGTTATCGAACTCCCCTGTATATTTATAGTCCATTATCCCTGGTGACTCAACGGATATGTCAACTTTGTACTTTCTTTTTAGATCGCTTATTACCTGGCGTATCGGCGTCTCATCATAAATAAGTTTGCCCTGGCGCCATGCGGTAAAGTTTTCTGTCTGTACATTATCTACAATAAGTTTATCGGCATCTTTAACATAGGTGGCCCTTTGGGATGGGTTCAATACCACTGTTTTTTGGTCCCGTTCTTCAACCACCTTTACCTTCCCAGAAACCAAGGTTGTTTCCACATTTAAATCTTCCGGGTACGATTTTACATTGAAAACTGTGCCCAAGACCTGAATTTTCATCCCATTTCCTGTGGCGACCATAAAAGGTTTTTTGGGATTGTGGGTCACATCAAAAAATGCCTCGCCCTTTAAACTGACCTCTCTTAATTCACCAGAAAATTCCTTGGGATAAGACAATGTGGTGTTGGCATTAAGGGTTACTTTGGTGCCATCGGACAACATGATTGTTTTATTCTCGCCAATTGAAGTTGCCGATGTAATTTGGGAAGCATCCGGTGTTTCGGTTTGATCCACAGGCAGGGTCAATGTATATGTGAGAGAAAAGATTAAGACTGCACAAGCTGCGTACCCCACGTATTTGTACCATTTTGCATATATACTTTTTCGACTGTCAGAACTACCATACTCGCTCTGTTTTAGTGATTTGGCCACATGCTTTGCCTTTAAAATATGATAGCGTTGCTGTTGTTTTGGGTTTTTGAGCAACCACTTGACAACTTCTTGCTTTCTTTCATTGGTCAGACGACCTTCGACCAATGCAATAATATCCTTTTTGTTCATTGTATTCAGGAACGGTATTTATTAGCAAGACGTAAAAAAAAGGAACATCCCCTAGTCTGGATGTAAAAATTAAAAAAATAGGGTGGGCAAATATTCGTTCAAAGCCACTCTAAGCTGTCGTAAAGCTCTGGTAATGTGGTTTTCGACTGTTTTTGGGGAAATCTCCATCTCTTTGGAAATTTCTTGGTGGCAAAGTCCTTCCAAGCGACTTTTCTTGAACACTTTTTTGCACTTTTCCGGTAGTTCATCTATGGCTTCATCAACCAGTGCCTGTAACTCTTTTGCCAAAATAGATGAGGCCATATCATCCGCCAAAGCACTATGGTTCAACCAAAACTCCTGCTGTTCGGCAGACATATCTTTGGTAAGCTTATTCTTTCTTGTTCGTAAATAGTCCAAACATGCATTTCGGGTCATACTGTAGATATAGCCCGTAAAATTTGTGGTAATCTGTAAAGTTTCCCATTTCTCCCATAGCCTGATAAAAACATCGTGAACGATTTCCTCGGCATCTTCTTGGGAAGGGATATAGCTATTTACGATTACAACAAGCTTAGGCCTATAGAACTCGTACACTATACTGAAATCGTCCTCTGTGCCATTATCAGATAGAGCGTTGATTTTGAGGTTATGCAAATGTTCTGGCTTCATTTGTTGGGAAATGCAAATTTTTGACCCTGCAATTTACAAATTTCGAATTAACAGCAAATTTTCATTCAACCCTATTTTAATAAAGTTGAAGAACTGGTCAGGTAGGTTTGAAAAATAAAGAAGTTTTTTTCAAGGGGGTTACCTTGGTTACAGCTAAACAAGAAAAAGTATTGAGTCCAACCAAAACCGACTTGGGGCAGTAGTGCAAAAAACAGCTATGGGTTGCCTCCCAAACTCCAAAAAAAGAGCCAGGACAAATCATTAAAAATCTTTGGCCTTAATTAATTTTAAGACTAAAATGTAAGGTGGTGGTACTTACCTGTTTTTTTTTTGGTTATAGACCAATAGGTATTTCCACAATGGCGGTTGTTCCTTTACCTTCTTCCGAGGTAATATTGAGCCTGCCCCCGATACTGCCAACCATATCCGTAACAAGTCTAATGCCTAAACCATATCCCTTTTCACCACTCGTCCCCTTATCTTCTCCTAAATCCGACTTTGTCAGCTTTTGGAGTTTTTCTTTTGAAATACCCTTTCCATTATCCCCCACCTCTATCTGTAGCAATAGGTTTTCTTCTTGCTGTATTATGTCAAGTTTTACCTTTATCTCCCCTTTTGGTGCTGTAAATTTTATGGAATTGGCGATAAGGTTCCCAACAATAGGGAGCAGTTTTCTTCTTGAAAATTTATGATGATTTTTTGTTTCATTATAAATAAATTCAAGGTTTATCTGCTTGTTACGGGCTGCTAGCACATAAAGATCGTGAAGGTGTTTTTTTTAATTCCGAGAGGTTAAAATAATTTTCTTTCTGCTGCGCTTTTTGTTTGTCCAATATATCGTCGGTAAAATCCATGAGTTTGGAAGCCGAGCTCTTTATCATTTCCATGTACATCCCAAATTCCCCATCATCGAGCGTTTCATTTTCGGCACTTACGGTAAGTCCAAGAATACCCCCCACAGGTCCTCTAACGTCGTGTGCCATTTGGTTGCGTTGAACAATGGCCTTGTTAAGTTGTTCTTGCAGTGCATCCAACTTCATTTTGTCCTCGAGCCTCTTTACAACCTCGTCGGCAACAAGCCTTAACAATTTTTTCTTTTCGGAGGAGATGTTCTTTTCTTTAAAATCTATTACACAAAGTGCTCCGATACTTTCGCCTGTTTGTGTTTTAAGTGGAATCCCCAGATAGTATTTGAATCCTTCACTTCCTTTAACAAAAGGGTTGCCACTGAACCGTGCGTCTTCATCAAGACGTGGGACTTCCATTAATTCCTCGGTGTGAATCGTATATTGACAAACAGAGTCCTCACGATTAATTTGCATGAATTCCGAAGAGTTTGATGTTACTGTCCATTGAGAGTAATTATCAATTAAGTTGATCAAGGACAACTCTGTATCGGCGATATTGGCAGCCAACTGGATCAAGCCTTCAAATTCGGTCTGAAGATTCCTATAATCGAGGTCAAACTCGTTCAGTTTTTTTATCCGTTTATACTCTGCATTCTTACGCTCAAATTCATCCATCAGCTTAATTTTTATTTGGCTGATAAAAATAAATTAAAAGGTACTGAACTCCAATCAAATAAGTACTAAGCTTATATTAAACTTAAGGGCAAAAAAGTAGTTTTTGGTTGGGAAAATCACCACTTAGCAACCAAATAATGGGCACTATATAATTATGTTAACAATCCAAAACAGATTTGATTACCACAATAAATCGGTCCCCAACCAATAACAGACCATTTTGTTTATGGACAGAAACGGTAATGTGATTTTACCCAAAGCAGGAAGAAAACAGCATGGACAAGTTTACCCACTGCTTGTAGTTTCTGTCATCCATTCTATAAACATAGAGTCAATAGTGTTAGATTCTTGCTATTTATATCAAAAAAATATATATTGGAATCCTTTAAAACAAAGGACACATTTTTTGGACTGCCAACAAAATATGTGCTTAACCAACCGCTTTCCCAAACATGGACATTCTTGATTTTAGGTATCTAGAAACCATTATCTTCACTTCTGTTTTTAGTGTTTTCGGTATCTATCACCTGCTTTCTTTTTTCGTGTTAAAGCATAAGGTTTTACTCTATTACTCTATACTCATCTTTGGGTTGACCTTACACTGGAGCCTATATTTCTTTTTAGATGGATCTTTTGGCAGTACGGCTTCAATAATCGCAGATAAGGCTTCCCTTACCACGGCCATGATCTCAACTTTGGGATTATTGCTTTTTACAAAAAATTACCTAAGTATAGAAAAGGACACCTTTCCCAATTTATACAGGGCCTATAAGATATTTGTTGGAATCGTTGGCAGCCTCCCCATTTTGCATATCACAAATAATTTGACAACTAAAATCGAATGGTTGAATGATTTTTTTGTGTTGTTCGCCGCCATTATGTCCATGGCCTCTATGTTTCTGAACATATTTTCAGGTTTACGATTGTTCCATGCCCATAAATTGAACCGGTACTATCTGTATTCTTACACTCCCATTCTACTTGCCGCAATATTGTACATAGGCACTTGGTTTTTGAAAAGACATTTTGATTTTTACACCTATCCGATCATTCTCATAACTTCAATCTTAGTCACTATCCAGCTAATCCTTTTTTCGCTGATCATTGGGTTTAAGTATAAAGCTATTGAGTCTGAACATTTAAAATTACAGCTTAATGCAAACCAAATGCTAAAAAATGAAGTCGATAAGCAAACAAAAAATCTCCAACTCGCCAAAAAAACACTTGAAGATCAAAACGAGGAGCTTGAAAAAGTCAATCAACTCAAGAATAAACTGTTCTCGCTACTTACCCATGATGTCAGGGCACCTCTAAACAATTTCATTGCTATCATTGAATTGATCCAATCCAATTTAACGGATAAAGAACTACAACCCATTTTAGAAAAATTGAAGAATGAAATTTCCGATAAGGTTTCCATGGTCAATGGTTTACTTCAATGGTCCCATAAACAACTGGATGGCATGGAATTGGATAAAAGTTTATGTGACTTAAATTCTATTTTCAGCTCCATAAAACACGAGTTTGCCCGAATGGCCCAAGATAAGGATATTGACATTGAGCTACAGATTTTGCACCCAACACTTTTAATGGATGCAAACATGCTCAAAGTGGTTCTCCGCAATTTGGTTTCCAACGCCATAAAATTTAGCCAGAACGGCCAAAAGGTTATTTTATGGTCACAAAGCAATGCCACATGCGTTGAAATAGGTGTGCGAGATTTTGGTATGGGAATGCAAAGTGACTGGTTCGAGAGACTTGGGCATGACGACCGGCCGGAAATAAGAACAGGAACTCAGGGAGAAAAGGGCACCGGTTTTGGTTTGGTCATTGCAAAGGATTTTGTTGAAATGAACGGTGGTAAACTGATTTGTGAAAGCGAAATAGGCAAAGGTACTAACTTTATATTGCGCTTTGAGGATACAAACATTGACCATATCTCGGACAAAGAGACACCCGGCTCCAATGCTGGAAAAGGAAAATAATATTCTCCGATAACAGCAGCTTTTTTTCCTGAAAAGCTTTCTTCCTATGGAGTACTTTTTAAATCACCAAAAAATCTATTATCTCGAAACGATGTCGGTCACCACATCAAAGCTCAGTGGCTTTTGTAGATAATCTTTGATCAACCCGTAGGTTTTTGCTGTTTCCATATCGCTCGGATCCGTGGAAGAGGAAACTATATATACTGATATTGATTTGCTGTTGACCCAATCACTTTGCTCTATGGCATTCATAAACTCCCATCCGTTCATCTCCGGCATGTTAATATCCAGCAAAATGGTGTAATGGTCCTTTTCATTAAAATTATCCTGTAAAAAGTCCAAGGCTTCCCTACCATTGGAAAACTCTATTACCTTGAGGTCTGGAGAAACCTTTTTAATCAATTTTGATGATACCCAGTTAAAAGTTGGGTCATCATCTACCAGTATTATTGTTTTTTCCATGTTCGAAATTACTCAAATTCATCATTGTGTTGGTTTCAGCAACAATATTTTGGATAATTTTATCCAGTTCATCGCCAGACATTTTTATTTTCTCTAGCAGATCGGGAAAATCATGGGGTTCCACACAGTCTTGTTCCAGTACGTGTATTACCGATAATATACGTGCCAAAGGTGCCCTGACTACGTGCGATTGTGTCCATGCGATTTCTTTAAGCTTTTTGTTCTGGGTTTCAACAGTGCTCACATATTCCTGCTTTTCGGTGATGTCGCTTGCCAGTATCAATCGTACCGTTCTGCCCTCATATTCAATATTATTGCTATAGATCTCCACACAAATGGTCTCACCTGATTTTAAAGTATGGTAAAACACACCAGCATAGCTGTCCCTGTTTTCTCTTTTACGTTCCTCCAAACTTTTTTCCAAAAACTCCATGTGGTTTTTTGGCCTAATGTCCTTAATGGTCATGCTCTTGAACTCCTCCAATGTATAGCCATATTTATCAATGGCCGCTTTGTTGACGTTCAAAAAACGGAGGGTTGATGGATCAAAGATCCACATGGGCTGGGGACTAAAATCAAACAGGTCCTGATATATCTTTTTGTTTTTGTTCAATTTGGCGATGTAACTTTTTCGCTCAAGGGCATAGATAATGGACTTGTATATGATCTCCGGGCTGATCTCATCCTTGATCAAAAAATCCGACACCCCTTTGGACAATATCTTTCTGGCCAGTTCAATATCCGAGTAGCCTGTTAAAATAATGATAGGAATATTGCCACTGACCTCTTGTACCTTTTCTACCAATTGTTCCCCTTTCAGGTCGGGCAAAATAAGATCCAGCAAAATGATGTCGATGTTCTCAAAAGATTTGAGCTCCGATATGGCCGATTCAAAGGTCTCCTGATGGATAACCTTGATGGCACTGAATTTTTCGAGCAAATAATCGTCGATCAACATAAAATCACCGGGATTGTCCTCGATTACCAGTACGGAAAGTTGTTGGTCATCCTTCATCATTGGTCATTTCTATTTAATATTAATCGGCCAATTTGGAGAGTTGTAACCAAAATTCCTCAATTTTTAAAACAGCCTTCATAAAATCATCCATATCTATAGGTTTGGTTACATAACTGTTCGTGTGATTTTCGTATGCCATATTGATGTCCCTTTGGTTCGAAGAGGTGGTGAGCATAATCACGGGAATCTTCTTTAAGGAAGGGTCTTGCTTTATTCTCTTGAGCACATCATGCCCGTTGAAAATGGGCAGATTGATGTCCAAAAGGATAAGATCGGGGCGAAGGGCATCTACAAACTTGTTCCTTTTAAAAAGAAAGTCCAGGGCATCGTTACCATTTTTTACGATACTGATATTGGTTCTGATCTTGCTCTCCTCAAAGGCATCAAGGGTCAGTACAATATCCCCTTCATTATCCTCGACCAATAATATGTGTACGGTTTTCATGACTTCTTCTTGTTTATAGTGAAATAAAAGGCACTTCCTTTTCCTGTTCTGGACTCCAACCAGATCTTGCCGCCCCAAGATTCCACATTTTTCTTGGATATGGCCAACCCCATTCCCGTACCACCATAGGTATCCCTGTCATGAAGTCGTTGAAAGATAATAAAAACTTTGTCATAAAAGCTAGAATCAATACCAATACCGTTATCCTTGATCTTCACTTGCCAGTGATCTTTCTTGTTGGACACGGTGATTTTGATCTGCGGGGGCACCCCTTCCCTTGAATATTTGATGGCATTGTCCATCAAACAATGCAAGGTCTGGGTCAATGGTGCCTTATAACAGGTGACCTTGGGAAGTTTTCCCTTGACAATCTTTACCGACTTTTCTTTTATCAATCTGCTCCGCAGTACTTCGTACTCTTCAATCAGCTCATTAAGATCAATGGTCTCGGGGTTCTCCTCCAATCTTCCTGCACGGGAGTATTCGAGAAGATCCAGAATGATTTGTTTCATTCTCTTGGCCCCATCGGTAGCAAAGTGGATGTACTGGTCTGCCTTTTCATCCAATTGGCCACTATACTTTCGTTGCAACTGGTTCAAAAAACTGGTGATCATCCGCAGCGGCTCCTGGAGGTCGTGTGAGGCTATAAAGGCGAACTGCTCCAACTGGTCGTTGGTAATTTCCAGGTCCTTGATGTTTTTTTTGAGCGCTTCGTTCAGTTCTTCCAATTCCCTTTCATGTTCGATGCGCTCGCTGATGTCCGTGATGGCTCCCACCATACGGATGGCCTCCCCCGACTCATTTCTGATAATTGCTCCCTTATCGATCACGGTTTTAAGCTGCCCGTTTTCGTGGACAATCCTATATTCCTTCTTCCAAAATTCCTTGGAAGGGTCTTGCAGGCTCTCCTTGAGGCTGGACTTAATTTCAGGTAGGTCGTCCGCATAAAAGCTGTCTTCCCATACCTCGCTTTCGTCCAAGCTCCTTTTGACCTTGTGCCCAAACAGTTTTTCAAAACCATAGCTTCGGTAGAAGACCTTGTTTTCAATGTCCCAGTCCCAAATTGCATCGGTGGTCGCCTCTGCCACCTTTTCAAAACGTTCGTTGGCCCGTAAGATCTCGATATCGGTCTCCTTGCGCAAGGTAATGTCCTTAAAATATACCGAAAGCCCTTCATTACTTGGATAGGCAGATACTTCGAACCATATATTCAGCGCGGGATAGAATTCTTCAAAAGTGACCATTTTTCCAGTAGCCATGGCCTTGTGGTACTGTGCATAGAACTCAAGCTCAACGGCATCGGCATATTCATCCCAAAGCCTTTTGCCCACAATGTCCTTTCTTTTCCTCCCCAGCACATGTTCGGCCTGTTTGTTCCAATAGGTGACCGTCCAATCTTTATCAACAGCAAAAAAAGCATCCCCAATACTTTCCAAAATCTGATGCTTTTCATTATAGGAGCGTTCCAATTCTTGGTTGGTCATGGAGGCTTCTATTGCCGTGGAAAGGTTGGTTGCTATTGTTCTTAAAAAGGAAGTATCATCTTGACTCCAATTTCTTTCGTTTTTACAGTCATCAAAACCAATAAAGCCCCAAAACTTCTTATTGACCCATAACGGGAATACTAAAATGGATTTGATGTCCTGTTCAAGAAGAAGCCTTTTGGTCTCTGTGTCCGGCATCTCACTGACTATGGCCTTGAAAGCCTTGTCTTGGGACAGAGGTTGCATAAAATCCTGTACCATACTAAAGGAAAGATTCTGGAGCATGGGGTTATTTATTTGGGAAGGCGCCCCTTCATTACTCCATTCCAAGCGCTGGCTGGTTTCCAGTTCTCCAGTTTTTTCATTGAGGGAGTTTTGGAAATAGTATATCCGATCCGCTTTAATACACTTGCCTACTTTCCCGAACGCTTTTTCAACTACTTTGAACCAGTCGTCATAATTAAGAAGCTCCGTGTTCATCTCGGCAATGATGTCCAGTTGTTCTGTCTTGTGCAAAATTTTCTCGTTTGCCTTCTTTTTTTGCGTGATGTCCCTAAAAAACACACTAATGCCCTCTTCCGATGGATAGGCATTGACCTCCAGCCAAAGGCCGTAATAGTCCTCAAAGGAGATGGGTTCACGGGTCTTGAGCACCTTGTTGTAGTTGGTGTAGGAAGGCAGGTCCACCGCATCGGGAAACATCTCCCAAAGGTTTTTACCGATCAGGTCTTCCCTTTTCACCCCTAGTAAGCGTTCCGCAGTTTTGTTCCAATAGGTTACGGTAAAGTCCTCCTTCATGGCGAAAAAGGCATCCCCGATGCTCTCCAGGATCATATTTTTCTCCCGAAAGGCCGTCTCTAGTGCCTCTGCGGCCCTTTTCCTTTCATTTATATTTTTAAAATAGACAGAAACACCGCCATTGGATGGGTAGGTATTGATCTCGTACCAAGCCCCATTGCCAGGATAGCGGTATTCAAAGCTTTCTGCCCTGCCCTTCTTGGCGACCCTTCTGTACACGGTTTCCAGTTCGGTGCCCAAGGCAGGGGAAAAAAGTTCCCAAATGTTTTTGCCCAATACCTCATCGCTTTTCTTACCTAGTAAATTTTCAGCCTCCTTGTTAAAGTAGGTGAAGTTCCAGTCCTTGTCCACAGCATGAAACGCATCCGATATACTACCCAGTATTTCCTGAAGCTGCAATTGGGTGGTTTTCATTGTATGGATGTCCTGTATACTTCCATATATTTTGGTACACACCCCATTTAAACGTTCACTTTTTCCAATGATCCGCACCCATTTTTCTCTTCCCGAACTGGTTTTTAACAGTACCTCTTGGTCGTATTCCGTGCCCTTTTCGATAAGTTCTTCGATTCCTTTTTCCACTCTGACCCTGCTTTCGGGGGTATAGAATTCCAGACCACCGCTCAAGGAGGCATCATAGTCCTCGTCCACCTCTATTATTTTTCGGACCATGGGCGACCAGTACATGGTATCGCCTCCAGGCTCTGAAAGCAGGTCCATTTCCCAGCTTCCGATTTTAGAAAGTTCCGAGGTTTCTTCCAAAAGATGGGTCAACTTGACCTCATCAGTGATGTCGAAGACCATGGAATTGAAAAGAACGGTGCCATCTGCCAATTTGTAGGGCGTCCCGTAGCCTTCGTGCCAACGAGCCTCGCCATTGGGCATAATGTATCGCCACCGACTATGCCATTGTTGAAGTGTTTCAATAGAATTTTGTATCTCTTGTACCAATGTTTCATAATCCCCCCCCTTTTTGATCTGATCCCATATAAGTTGAGAGTGTTTCTCGCATTCATCAGGGGCTAGGTTCCATATTTCTTGGGATTTTTGGCTAACGGACTGCATTTTGTCGGTTCCATCCGGATATAGATAGTATTGAAAAGTTACACCGGGCAAATCGTTGGTGATGGCCAAAAGTCGATGTTCGGCTTCCTTTAATTGGGTAATGTCCTGAAAGCTTCCATAAAGCCGGACACATTTTCCATTAACGGTTTCGGCCTGTCCCATGGCCCTTACCCACTTCTCATGGCCCTTGGCGGATATCAATGCTGCCTCGAACTCTATGGGCGACCCGTTTTCCATTGCTGCGCTTATGGCATTTTTGACCCTTTCCCTGTGGTTTTCCCTATAAAAATTAATGGCTTCTTCCAGCTCTGGCTCATAGCTCAGTGGGTCGGTATCATAAATTTGGTGCACCCCTTCCGACCATGTCAACTTTTCATGGATCATATCAATTTCCCAACCACCTATTTTGGCCAATCGGAATGAATTGGAGACCAACTCCTGTAATTTTTTGGACTCCGTGATATCTTTGGCCGTGGCGTAGACCACCCCTTCGTCCAACACTACCTTGCAGTGCCAACTGAGCCAGACGGGTTTGCCCGCTTTGGTGATGTAGCGGTTCTCGATCTCGAAGATTTCCTGTCCGTCCGTTATCTTTTGGAGCAGTCCATCGGAAATTCCCCTATCCTCGACATGTATAAACCTGTAGGCGGCAGAACCAACAATCTCAGATTCGGAGTAGCCCAGTATGTCGCACCCGGCCTTGTTTATTTTAAGGAAATTCCCATTGAAATCAAATAGGCAAATAAGGTCCGGCAGCGTCTCGAACAAGTACGTCAGGTCCTCCTCCAATCGTTTGCGGTTGATCTCCGACCCTAAGTAATCCTCCAATTTGGAAAGTACGGGAAAATGCACCTTGAACTGCTTTTCATTTTCAGGGGTGCCAACGGCCAATACGCCAACGATGGTGCCCCGGTGTTTTAAAGGAATGCCCAATACCGACTTTATGCCCGATTGTTGTGCAGCCCTTTTTCTTATAAAGAGTCCGTTCTGGTCAATGTTGCCCCAGAGCACCGATTGCTCGGTTTCCCATACCGTTCCGGGAAGCCCCTCGCCAAATTCCATCTCGCTGGTGTCCTTCGAGTGTTTGTAAAATGTTTCCCCAGCTTCATCTTTCCCGTACATGGCCGCGAACCGAAGGCTATTTTTGTGTGTGCTGGGCAACCAGACTTCGCAAAAAGTGAACCCACCGTGAAAGGTGACCAGTTTGCATACCTGTTCAAGGGAACTGCCCAGATTTTCATTGTCCTTGAAAGTGGTGCTGATCTTGGCAAGAAAATCCCTTTCGAGCTGGGCATTTATTTTTGATGAAACATCCCTTTGGATGGCAATATAATGTGAGATCCTACCTTGGGCATCCTTAACAGGTGAAGCTGCAATATTGATCCAGAACGGCGACCCATTTTTTCGATAATTGGTAATAATGACTTCGCAGGGTTTCCCTTCGGTCAAGGTTTTGTAGAACCGTTCCAATTCATTTCTGTCGGTCTTTGAACCTCTTAACATATCAGGGGTTCTGCCAATGATTTCTTCGGGGGTGTAGCCTGTCATTTGGGTAAAAGCCCTGTTCACATAAATTATTTTTGGACCTTCTTCTTCCAAAGGTCCCGAATCGGTGATCATAACGGCATCGTTGGTGTGGGTCACTACACTTTCCAACAGTTTAAGCCGTTGTTCCTCCGCTATTTGCGTTGTAATATCCTGGGCGGTTCCTTCAAAAGAGAGTGGTTTGCCCTTACTGTCCTTAATTAACCTGCCCTTTTCGTGAACCCACTTAATTTTTCCATCGCTGCAGATTATCCTATGAACAAAATCGAGTTCTTGTAACCCCTCCAAAGCACTCCCCTGCTCTTGGTCAAAAAGCAATCTATCATCCGGATGAATACTGTTATAAAAAGAATCGAAATTGACATTGAATTTATCTTTTTCCTCACCCCAAATATGATAAACTTCGTCCGACCATATTAATGTTCCTGTATCTATATCAAGTTTCCAGTAACCTAATTTGGCAATCTGCGAAGCCCTCATTCGCAAGTAATCGGTAAGAGATTGCTCCGAATTCAATTCTTCCGCATATTCCACGTTTGTGACAGTTACCATTATGCAATCCCTGTCCTGAAAAAATACCTTTTGGAAGGAGAATTTACATTTTATGGGGTTTCCCATCTTCCCAAAAACAATTGTCCTTTGAGACGAAGCTGTTTTCTTAGTGTCCAAATCATTGAACAATGTCGACAAATCCGGGTCACCAACATCAGATAAAAGATCTTGAAATGAGAGCGATAGAAATTCTTTTTTGGAGTATCCATAGAGGTCTAAAGCCGCCTTGTTCACTTCCAAAATTTTCTTGCTATCAATTTCATAGACCCAAATGGGCTGCGGGTTGTCATGGAACAATGGACTATAGTCTTTCATTTAGTTTAGGTAGGTTAAGGTTTGTTATTACAAGGAAATATAAACAATAATTTTTTGTAAATGTTTATACCTTAAGGAAATCAAATCCATGAAAATATGGTAACATATTTATTTTTTTCGGACAATTTATTCTATATCATCACCTTACGATTGACCGCCATGCATAAAATACTCTACATAAATACCATGGAAATAGAGATGGTTCCAAACGTACCTTTACCGAAAAGGCTTGGTGCTCTCTGTACCGCGTTTCGAAAGAGTAAAACTATGTTCAGTATAATGTTATGTCCCTTTTCTTAAGCATAATTGCCCCCAACCAAAGGTTGTGGTACCGACTTCCATCATTTTCGATGGTATTCCTTCTTGCAGTTCGTTGGAATCTTGAAATACTGGATCA
This sequence comes from Allomuricauda sp. TY007, assembly GCF_010468565.1. GTDB lineage: Bacteria > Bacteroidota > Bacteroidia > Flavobacteriales > Flavobacteriaceae > Flagellimonas. Next base: position 106,714 of record NZ_WUEG01000012.1, on the reverse strand, counting down.
ATATGAGGTTTTGTGTTTTGGTCTGTTTTACCGTATAATTAATGCCAAATTGGCGTTTATGGAAATATGGCGATAGTTTTAAATTCATCAAAAAATAAAAAAGCCCTCCAAAAAAATCGGAGGGCTTTTTTAAATTATATGGTTTGAAGTTTATTTTGCTTCCGCAATTACTTCAAATGGGAATTCCACAATAACTTCCCTGTGTAGTCTGATAATAGCCTCGTAAGGACCAACTCTTTTGATAGCTCCACCTTTAATATTGATGAATTTTCTATCAATTTGGTGTCCTTCTTTGTCCAAGGCAGCAGCTAGGTCGATGTTTGTTACAGATCCGAATAATTTATCTCCGGCCCCGGCTTTTGCAGCAATCTTAATTTCCAATTGCTTCAAAGCATCAGCAACCTTAGTAGCCTCGTCGATTACTTTTTTCTCCTTGTGAGCTCTTTGCTTAAGGTTCTCGGCCAAAACTTTTTTGGCGGATGGTGTAGCCAAATCGGCCAAACCTTGTGGGATCAGGAAATTTCTGCCGTAACCGTTCTTTACGGTAACGATATCATCCTTAAATCCCAAATCCTGTACATCTTCTTTTAGAATAAGTTCCATTCTCTGGTGTTTTTTATTTCAACATATCGCCAACGTACGGCATTAACGCTAGGTGACGGGCACGTTTTACGGCCTGCGCCACTTTTCTTTGGTATTTCAAGGAAGTACCGGTTAGTCTTCTTGGAAGCAATTTACCTTGCTCGTTCACTAACTTCATCAAAAAATCAGGATCTTTGTAATCGATATACTTGATACCTGACTTCTTGAACCTACAATACTTCTTTTGCTTGCTGGTCTCAATGTTAAGCGGGGTCAAATATCTGATTTCCCCGTCTTTTTTTGATTTTGCTTGTTGCTCAATAGATGCCATACCCTATGCCTTTGCTTTTAGTTTGTTTCTTCTTTTTTCCGCCCAAGCAATTGCGTGCTTGTCCAATTTAACGGTCAAAAAACGCATAATGCGCTCGTCTCTTCTAAACTCTAGCTCATATGGGCCAATGGCCTCTCCTGGAGCTTGGAATTCGAACAAGTGGTAAAATCCACTTTTCTTGTGCTGAATGGGATAGGCCAATTTTTTTAGTCCCCAATCTTCTTTGGAGACCATTTTGGCACCATTCTTAATCAAGAAATCCTCAAATTTCTTGACTGTTTCCTCTATCTGTGTTTCAGACAGAACGGGATTCAAAATGAAAACAGTTTCGTAATGGTTCATTATAATATATTTTTAAAGGAGCGCAAAATTAACAATATTTCTTTCCCCCTGCAAGAAAAGTAGAAAAACTTCGTTTAAGTACAAGAGTTATCAACATTAAAAAACCAATAAACCTAAATAACATATATGGCAATTTACACAACAAAATAGACCATGTTTACATCTTTTGTTGTAGGTGAGCAGCTTTTTTATGTAATTTGCCGATGATTTAAAACCCTACAAATCACCCCATTCTATGAAATTAAAAAGTATAATTGTAGACGATTCCTCGATGCAGCGCATGGCCGTTGCAAAGTTGGTCAACAATCATCCACACCTTGCTTTGGTTGCTGAGTACAGCAATGCCATTGAAGCCAAAAATGGCCTTAAAAACCACGAAATCGACCTTATCTTTTTAGATGTTGAAATGCCGATCATTAATGGTTTTGACCTTTTGGAGGCCCTAGAGAACCCACCACAGGTTATTCTGATTACGGGAAAACCTGATTATGCACTTAAAGCTTTTGACTACGACGTAACCGATTACCTTCACAAACCCATCACCCTGGCCCGTTTTGAAGCCTCCGTAAAAAGAGCTGTTGCCAAATACGAGCAAATGAACCGGGTTGATGAGGATGAAGAGCATATCTTTGTAAAGAGCAACCTTAAAAAGCGTAAGGTAATCCTAAATGACATTAAATGGATAGAAGCATTGGGCGATTACATTAAATTGGTGACAGATGAAGCCAATATCGTAATCCTTTCCACTATGAAATCTTTTGAAAAGCAATTGCCCGCCGAAAAATTTCTACGCATCCATAAATCTTATATTGTGAATTTGGAGAAGATTGAGAAATTCAACAGTAAAAATGTTGAAGTAGGGGGCAGACAGATTCCATTGAGCAGAAACAAGAAAACAGAACTAGCCGAAGCGCTGGCCAATGTATAATTATATGTGGTCCACGTTGTAGACCAACCGTACACTTTTATACTTGGAAATAGCATTAAAGGATTTTTCAATTCTTTTAATGCTATTTTTTGTTTGTGCCAAGGACTGTTTTCGCGGAATCTTTATCATGATGTTTTTTAGATAATCCCTTCGGATTCTTGCCACGGGGGGATATTCTGGTCCAAGAATTTGTGTACCGAGTACATTGCGCAACGAACCCGCCATCCAATCCGAAGCTTCATTCAATTTATTGAAATCCTTATCCTTAAGAGTTATTTTGATAAGCCGCACCAAAGGTGGATACTTAAATTGTTCCCTTTCGTAAAACTGCTCCTTGAACATTCCATCATAATTGTTCGTGGTTACCTGCTGTAAAATTTGATGGTATGGATTATAGGTCTGAATAAGTACCTTCCCTCTTTTTTGGGTACGTCCTGCCCTACCCGCTACCTGTGTCAGCATTTGAAAACTCCGTTCATGGGCACGGAAATCGGGAAAATTGAGCATGGAATCTGCATTCATAATGCCAACTAGGCTCACATTTCTAAAATCGAGCCCCTTGGTCACCATTTGGGTACCGACCAAAATATCCATCTCTTGGTTTTCAAAAGATGAAATAATTTTTTCATAAGCATATTTTCCGCGTGTGGTGTCCAAATCCATTCGACCTACGGAAACATCAGGGAACAGTTGTCCCAATTCTTGCTGAATCTGTTCCGTGCCAAAACCCTTATTATCCAAAGTTGGACTGCCGCAGGCCAAACATGCCTGTTGCAACGCCATGTGATAACCACAATAGTGGCATCGAAGCTGATTTCTGTGCTGATGGTATGTTAAACTCACATCACAATTGGGACATTGGGCCACATGACCACAGGTAGTACATTCCACCACAGGGGCAAACCCCCTTCTATTCTGGAAAAGAATGATTTGTCCCCCTTCCTCAAGTGCCTCCGTAATGGCCTTGATAAGAATTTCGGAAAAATGCCCTTTCATTCTACGCTTTCGGGTAGCTTCTTTTATGTCCACCAGATTAATATCGGGCATCAACACATCACCAAATCTGTGCAAAATGGAAGCATAGCCGTATTTTTTGGTTCTGGCGTTGTACATACTTTCAATACTTGGAGTGGCTGACCCCAGAACAATCTTTGCTTTGTGAAGTGCTGCCAAAACCACGGCCGCGTCGCGTGCATGGTAACGTGGATCAGGGTCAAACTGCTTAAAGGAGCTTTCGTGCTCCTCATCCACCACTACCAATCCTAAATTGGTAAAAGGCAGAAATAGCGACGACCGTGCACCAAGTACGATTTGAGCTTTTTCTGTATTTTTTAAAACGTTGTTCCAAACCTCTACCCTTTCGTGAATGCTATATTTAGAATGATAAACAGATACTTGATGTCCGAAATAATGCCGTAACCGATTAATCAATTGGGATGTCAAAGCAATTTCAGGTAATAGATAAAGTGCTTGTCTTCCTTCATCCAAACATTTTTGAATCAGTTTTACATAAACTTCGGTCTTTCCAGATGATGTAACTCCATGCAACAATACCGGTTTTCCTTCATCAAACCCCATATTGATATCCTCCAAAGCATGATGCTGATATTCGTTTAAATCTACATGTTTGGATGCCTCGGAACGCTCGTCAAACTCCACCCTATCTTTTCGGATGTGGTACTCCTCCAAGATATTTTTATCGATCAATGCTTTGATCACCGCTCGGGAAGCCCCGCTCTCCTTTTCCAGTTCGGCAATGGGGATGGGTTTGGTGCTTTTGGCTTTCAACTGAAACAAGGACAGCACTACTTGACTCTGTTTGGGTGCTCTTGTAAGCTCGTTCAAAAGTTCGGCCAGTTGCTGTTCCTCCTCGTACTGTTCCGAAAGTTTAACGTAGCGCACCAATTTGGGCTTGTATTGCTCGTACAATTCTTCTTTCTGAAGTATAACGCCTTTGTGAACCAAGGTGTTTATCAACTTCATCACATTTTTTTTGTCCACAATATCGCTGACCTCGGAAATTTTTAAAGCGGTTTGATGCTGAAGTGCTTCGAATACCAAAAATTCATCATCCGTTAATTCCCTTTCGTCTACATCAGATTTTTTGTTGGGCAAAATAAGTGTTTCACTTTCTAACATAAATGCACTGGGCAGCGCACTTCTAATGACTTCGCCCAGGGTGCACATGTAATATTTCGCAACCCATTCCCAATGCTTTAATTGTATTTGGGTGACTACGGGGTATTCGTCAAGAATTTGATAAATTTCCTTGGGCTCGTATGCTTCAGGCGCATTTTGGTGCACGCGATAGGCTAGGGCGGTATATATTTTTGATTTGCCAAAAGGAACGGCTACTCGCATTCCTTCCTGTATAAATTCCGCTTCAGCCTGCGAGATTTTATAGGTAAATAGTTTTTCCAGAGGAATGGGAAGAACAACATCCAAAAAATAATCCATACGTTAATTCTCTAGTACCCTGTGCCATGTTTGGGTCCTGTACAAAAATGCCAGATAGCCTCGTACTTTTAGTCGATTTTTGTTATCATCATCCAACCAGACCCTTCCTTTAAAGGTCATTGCCTGTTCGGGGTCAAACAGCTTATCTCCCTTATAAACACCTTTGTTGTTTTTCTCAAAATCTTCCATGATTTTCATTCCAAGGATAGGCTTGTTTTTTCGGTCTCCTTCGCATTTGGTACACAAAGCACCTTTTTTCCCTTCTTCCAAAATTTCAACAACCTTGGCATGCATTAACCCGTCTTCTTTATATATCTCAATAATGGCCTTGGTGATTCCATTGCGGTCATCAATGGTTTTCCATTTTCCAAAAACGGTTTGGGACCAAGTTATCTGACAAAACAGAAAACATATCAGATACATCCATTTATTGCTCGTTTTGCTGCTTTTCATGTCTCTTTTTTAAGGAATTAAGTGTGGCGTTCAATTCAAAACCTAATAATAATATATTGGAATTTAACCATATAAACACCATTAAAATCAATAATCCTCCCAGCGCTCCATAAAGTTCGTTGTAACGAGCGAACTTCTCAACATAAATTCCGAAAAGATATGAGGTCAATAAAAACAAAAGGGTCGTAAGCAATGCCCCCGCTGAAAAAAAACGGGCTTGCCTTCCTTCTGCGGTACCAAAATAGTAAAGTATTGCCGTTGCCAGATACGAGATGCACAAAAAGAACAGCAGTTTTGCTATTTGGATGCCCACTGCATCTCCTTTTTCAATATCGGTTCCCAATGTCCTACCAAAAAATTCACTTGCGTTCTCCACAATGTAAAACTCAAAGTACACAAAGGCCACTGCTCCCAATATCAATAAGATGGAGAGAATGACTCCCACCATGAGCGCATAGGCATATTGGCGAAAGAAATTACGGGTGAGCTCTACGTGGTACGAGTATTCAAACCCTCCAAAAATGGCATTTACGCCATTGGCGACCAAAAATATGGACAGCAAAAAGGCCGAAGAGAGCAATCCTCCTTGTTTTTGGTCTTTTATCTGCTGGTAAATCTCACTAAAATATTCACTGGTGGCAGAAGGCAAAAAGGATTCCAAAAAGTTTAAAAACTGGGTGTCAAAATTGGCATTGCCCACACTTACGTAGGGAATGATAAAGGGTATAAGGGTCACCAAAAAGATTAGCAGGGGAAACAGTGCCAAAAAAATACTGAAAGCAATGGAACTTGCCCTTGTGGAAAGTGCGCCTTTCACGATTCCCACCAAATACATTTCAATCAAATCATAAAGAGAGAGCCCTTCAAAAGCTTTTAGCTTTATTTTTTTCAATAAGCGCACCAGCCAATTGATCACGGGTATTTTCTCCAATTTCTCCTCTATGGCTTTGGACATTTAAACGGCTTTTAAACTTAAATCCATATTGTAAACAGAATGGGTAAGCGCTCCTGACGATATGTAATCCACACCACATTCGGCATATTTACGGATGGTGTCCTCGGTGATGCCGCCTGAAGATTCGGTGAGGCACTTCTCCCCTATTCGTTGCACAGCTTCTCTGGTTTGTTCGTAATCAAAATTATCCAAAAGGATACGGTACACACCATCGGATTTCAATATCTCGTCCACCTCATCCAAATTTCTGGCTTCAACAATAATCTTCAAATCCTTCCCTTTTTCTTTTAAATAATCCTGTGTTTTTTGGATGGCTTTGGTAATTCCGCCTGCAAAATCGATATGGTTGTCCTTGAGCATGATCATATCGTAGAGGGCAAACCTATGGTTTTCACCTCCACCTATCTTTACGGCCCATTTTTCCAATGCTCGAATGCCAGGGGTGGTTTTTCGAGTATCCAGTATTTTGGTGCCAGTCCCATCCAAAAGAGAAACAAAATCCGCTGTTTTGGTCGCAATCGCACTCATGCGCTGCATGGCATTAAGTACAAGCCGTTCTGCTTTTAAAATACTTTGGGAACTGCCTTCCACATAAAAAACAATGTCGCCGTATTTGACCAATGCACCATCTTTAACTAAAACCTCCACCTTAAGTTCGGGATCAACATAGTTGAAAACTTGCTTGGCAAATGCTACGCCAGCAATAATCCCTTCGTCTTTCACCAAAAGTTTTGCCTTGCCTTGGGTAGATGCGGGAATACATGCCAAGGAACTGTGGTCGCCATCACCTACATCTTCCCTAACGGCGTTGGCAATGATCAAATCCAGTTCGTTTTGAAATTGTTCTTCGGAAATCATCCAATTGTGGTTTTAACGAAAATAGTAAAAACATTGCTGTTGTTAAGTAATTTAATTACTGAGTTATTGAGGTATTTGAACATGACACTCGTGGTTAGAAGCTAACTGGCTCAAGCCCAAGTTCAAACTCAAACTTGCGTATAGGAATTTGGTGTAATTCGTGTCAATTAATATTGGTAATGAGAGAAAAGATTAGATAGTTTCAGCCATTCAATTACTTCGTCATTTGTTCTTGAACTTGATTTTTGTACTTGAGTTTTATCGACTTACTTCTGACTTCCCTTTTTCACTATAATAATCTATTTTTGGGCATGCAGATTACTTTGATCGCCATTGGCAAAACCGATAAGTCTGAACTTGAAGAACTTATATCCGTTTACGAAAAACGGTTGAAACATTATATCAAGTTTCAGTTGGAGATAATTCCAGATATAAAAAACAGAAAAAATCTTTCCAAAGCCCAACAAAAGGAAAAAGAGGGCGGACTGATTTTGGCTCAACTACAACCTACGGACACCTTGATTTTACTCGACGAAAAAGGAAAACAATACAGTTCGATGGATTTTGCCCAGTTTTTGCAAAAGAAGATGAACAGTGGGATCAAAAACCTAGTTTTGGCAATAGGTGGGCCTTATGGCTTTAGTGATGCTATTTACGCCAAAAGTTCAGGCAAGATAAGTTTGTCCAAAATGACATTTTCTCACCAAATGGTACGGTTATTTATTGTGGAGCAAATTTATAGGGGATTCACCATTCTTCGGAACGAACCTTATCATCATCAATGATTGCATATTTAAACCGCTTCACTCAAAGAGTCAAGAGATACGGATAAGCTATGGAACTGGTCAATACCATTAAAAAACAGATGACTAAATTGATAATTTTGTACCTTTGGTAAAAAGCTGAATGCAATGAATTTAGAAGCTCGAAAAATAGAATTTGTACAAGAATTTTTAACGCTTCAAAGTGAAGAAGCTGTTTCTCGTTTGGAACAACTATTGAAAAAGGAGAGAAATGCTACTGACGAGCGAATATTTGAGCCTATGACCCAAGAAGAACTAGACAAACGAATTGACCAATCGGAATCTGATTTCCAAAACAATCGATTTAAAAACAGTTCTGAACTTTTAGCCAAATACAAATAATGCCGTTGAAAATAATTTGGTCTGAATTTGCCGAAACTAAACTTGACGAAATTTATGAGTATTACGAAAGGAAAACCAGCCCCAGTATCGCTAAAAAACTTCTGAAAGGAATTATCAATGAACCAAATAAATTGATAAGTGCACCACAAATCGGACAAGAAGAAGAATTGTTAAAGCACAGAGAAACTGAATATCGATATTTGGTTTTCAAAAACTACAAACTGATTTATTCTTTGGATCATCAAAACGGATTTATAAAAATTGCTGACGTTTTTGACACTAGACAAAATCCAACAAAGCTAAAACAAACAAAATAAAGTCAGTTGCCAACACATGTATGTGCAATAACAGCTGAATCTCTATCAATAAAGCACCCTAAATTTAATGGTGTTCTCGATTTTCTTGAGAGCCTTGATCACATCCTTATCATACTCCTTGTCCAAATCGGTAATCACATACCCTACATCGCTGTCCGTGGATAGGTATTGACCAGAAATATTGAGACCGTATTGCGCCAATATTTCGTTAATTTTGGCCATAATACCTGGAACATTGCGGTGGATGTGTAAAAATCGGTGTGCCTTGTTTTGTTTGGGCAACCTAATATTCGGGAAATTAACAGCGTCCACTGTATTTCCTGAGTTGATGTAATCCATGATCTTGTTTGGTACAAAATCAGCAATATCTCTTTGTGCTTCCTCAGTGCTTCCCCCAATATGTGGGGTAAGAATAACGTTGGACAAGCCTTGCAAAGGTGTTTCAAACGCTCCATTGCTGCGTGGTTCGGATGGGTACACATCAATAGCTGCACCACCTAGTTTCCCACTCTTCAGGGCACTTGCCAGTGCATCAATATCCACTACAAAACCTCTGGAAAGATTGATGAGCTTGGCACCATCTTTCATTTGGTTGATTTCTCGTTCCCCGATAAAGTTTTTATTGGCCTTATTATCATCTACATGAAGTGTAACTACATCAGAAACGGACAACAAATCCTCCAAAGTGTCACATTTTACGGCGTTACCAAGCGCTAATTGGTCGTTGACATCATAATAATATACCTTCATGCCCATGGCCTCGGCCAAAACGGACATTTGTTTACCTATGTTACCATACCCTACAATACCTAGGTTCTTACCTCTCACTTCTTGTGATCCAATGGCTGTTTTGTTCCATTCCCCGTTGTGAATTTCAGTACTACGTGGAAAAATGCTGCGCATTAGCATAATGGTCTGCCCAATGGCAAGTTCCACTACAGAACGGGTATTACTGTAGGGAGCGTTGAATACTACTACGCCCTTCTTTTTACTGTAATCCAAGTCTATTTGTGTAGTTCCAATGCAGAATGCACCGACCACCAACAATTTATCGGCGGCATCCAGTACTTTTTGGGTTACTTGGGTCTTGGACCTGATTCCCAATACGTGCACACCTTTGATGCGTTCGATAAGGTCTTCCTCAGAAAGGCTGGTTTTGATCAGCTCTACCGAAAAACCTTCTTCGGAAAGGTTTTCAAAAGCTGCGGGGTGTACATTTTCCAGTAATAGGATCTTAATTCTGTTCTTGGGGTATGATAAGTTTCTTGGCAAATCGTTCACAAATAAAAATTCATCTAGGTTAGGTGCTACGTGATCAGCATTATTCGTTGCTTTTTCACGATGTACATTTTCGGTATAGGCGAAAAATTTATGGGCAATACCGGCCTCGCGCATTACATAATCGCTGTAGCCATCGCCAATAACCTGGACTTCGCCTTCCAAGTCCAAGTTTTTTAAACACTCTATTTTGCCGTTATGGGCGGCCAAAACATTGGTTTCATCAAAGCCGATGATATTCCCTTCATCATCAAATGTAAAGGTGTTGGCATACACCCGGTCGGATGGAATATTGTACTCTTCAACAATAGGATCAATAAATTCCTTAAAACCACAGGAAATTACATAGATGTGGTCGGAAAACTCGTGAAAGAATTCCTTGTTCGATGCAATTGATTTCGAAATTTTTTGACGCAGCTCCACCACCAAGTCATCCAAATCACTTTTGTTGGCATTCAACAAACGGATTCTTTGTTCCAAGGATTCTGTAAAGGAAATATCCCCATCGATCCCCAAATTGGTTATTCTCTGTATCTCCGCTACAATCTCATCCCTTTTGGGGTTGTTTTGCAACGTCATTTCCGCCAAAACATCCAAAGCCTCAACCCGTGTGAGCGTACTATCAAAATCGAACACATATTTACGTGCTGTTTCCACCATGAGTCCTTCCAAAAAAATTAAGCCACAAAATTAAACATAAATTTCATCCTTATAATCGGAACCCATCAAAAACCTTACAGATTTGCGGATAAATCAAAAATCCATTACGATTTGTTTCAAATAGCACCTATTTTTTTGCAATCACGTATGGATTGACTTTAAATTCAAGTATCAAACTCAAGTTCAAGTTCAAACATCAAGTTTAAGTTTCAATAGCCCAACAAGTAGTTGGCAGTTGCAGTGGGCAGTCGGCAGTCTGAAGTCAGTCGGCAGTTTGTAGTCAATGAACGTATGGATTGCCCAGTCTTTAGTCTTTTTTCTTTTTTCTTGTTTCTTGTCTCCTGTGTCTTGTCTCTTATATCTATCCCCAACCAAGCTACATCCCAACCATCAAAACCAACGCCTTGTCAACTTGCAGTAGATATTATATTCCTTTCCGAACATTTTAGCGAGAACTTCCTCTTCGGGTTTAATCTGAAACCGATTCATATAGGACACAAAACCCGCCGCAATAATTGTGTTGAAGGCATTGCCCAACTTTAGCCCAAAGGCCAACAAAAAGAGGAGCATTCCCAAATACATGGGATTACGGGTAAATTTATAGATGCCATTGGTTATCAATTTGGATGCTTTATTTGGGTTCAATGGGTCCGTCGTAGTCTTTTTTACCATAAATTGGATTACGGAAATCAAGATTACCAAGCTCCCAAGACCGAACAAGGACCATATTAACAGCTTTTTCCCGAAAAAATCGAACTCACCTACTGGCAAAAATCTATCCAGAACATACATTATTCCTCCAAAAACCAACATTACCAAAGCTGGCGGCACTTTTATTTTCATAAAAATCGCTTAAAACTCGAAATTACTACTTTTGAAACTCAAAATAGAATCCTTTTTGATTTGAAACTAGTTTTTGCCACCCATAACGACCATAAGCTGAAAGAAGTCCAGCAATTACTTCCTGAAAACATAGAGCTGTTATCCCTAAAGGATATTGAGTGCTTTGATGAAATTCCCGAAACAGGCGATACCTTGGAGGAAAACGCAAAAATAAAAGCAGACTTTGTGACCCAAACCCATGGTTTAAACTGTTTTTCGGACGATACCGGTTTGCTGGTCGATGCTTTGGACGGTGCACCAGGAGTTTATTCCGCCAGATATGCGGGGGAACAAAAAAGCGCCAAGGACAATATGGCAAAATTGTTATCTAAACTAAAAGGGGAAAACGACCGTGCGGCACATTTTAAAACCGTGATCCATTTGAATCTACAAGGTAATAGTTACTCGTTTGAAGGTATCGTTGAAGGCGTCATCACAGAAGCGGAATGTGGTTCCGGCGGATTTGGTTACGACCCTATTTTTAAACCCAATGGGTTCGACAAAACCTTTGGCGAACTGCCATCCGAGACCAAAAACGCTATAAGCCACAGAGGTAGGGCCATTCAAAAATTGGTTGATTTCTTAAAAAAAAGTGTCTATTAGCTTGCACGGAATAAAATTAATGTACCTTTGCCGCTTTATTAACGCCGCCGGTATGGGCAAGGTGTTGTGATGGGCTTAAATGGGTTATACAAAAATCGCTCTATACAACACAAACATATTTGCGATTTAAGGTATACACCGCTATGACAAAATTTGAAGCCTTGGGGTTGGACAAACCCCTATTGGATGCTATTTCCGACCTCGGATTTGAATCCCCCTCAGAAGTACAAGAAAAATCAATCCCAATTTTATTGGATCAAGAAACCGATTTGGTGGCCTTGGCACAAACCGGAACAGGTAAAACTGCTGCATTTGGATTTCCAATGATTCAAAAAATCCAATCGGAAAGCAGAACCACACAAGGATTGATTCTATCCCCTACGCGAGAGCTTTGCTTACAGATTACAAATGAATTAAAACTCTATTCCAAATACATAAAGGGACTTAATGTGGTTGCCATTTATGGTGGCGCCAGCATTACCGAACAAGCACGACAAATTAAAAGAGGGGCGCAGATTGTTGTTGCCACTCCAGGTAGAATGAAGGATATGATCGGGCGAAACATGGTCGATATTTCCAAAATTGATTATTGTGTATTGGACGAAGCCGATGAAATGTTGAACATGGGCTTTTACGAAGATATCAAGGACATATTGTCCAATACGCCCCAAGAAAAATTAACTTGGCTTTTTTCGGCCACCATGCCCAAAGAAGTGGCTACGATTGCCAAAAAGTTTATGCACAAGCCAGTAGAGATCACTGTTGGATCTAAAAATGCAGGTGCATCCACCGTACAGCACGAATATTATGTTGTTGGCGGGCGTGACCGTTATGCGGCGCTAAAACGTTTGGCAGATGCCAATCCTGGCATTTTTTCTGTGGTGTTCTGTAGAACCAAAAGAGATACCCAACGTGTGGCCGAAAAGCTTATCGAAGATGGGTACAATGCCGGAGCCTTACATGGCGATTTGAGCCAAAATCAGCGTGATTTGGTAATGAACTCGTTCCGAAAGAAGCAGGTACAAATGTTGGTGGCAACCGATGTTGCTGCCCGAGGTATTGATGTTGACGATGTTACACACGTAATCAACTACCAATTGCCCGATGAAATTGAAACCTACACCCACCGTAGTGGACGTACAGGACGTGCCGGTAAATCCGGTATTTCCATGGTTATCATCACCCGTTCCGAGCTACGCAAGATCAAAGCCATAGAGAAAAAGATTCAGCAGGAATTCATAGCCAAACAAATTCCGGATGGCATTGAAATCTGCGAAATACAATTGTATCATTTGGCCAACAAGATCAAGGAAACCAAAATCAATAAAGAGATTGATAGCTACCTACCTGCCATTAACGATGTTTTGGAAGGTATTGACCGTGACGAGCTGATCAAAAAGATTGTTTCCGTAGAATTTACTCAGTTTTATAACTACTACAGCAAATCCAAAGACCTTAACAGTCAAGATTCCGGTAAGGAAAGGGGGACTTCCAAAGGAGATATTCCATCAGAAGGCTCAGTGCGTTATTTTATTAACGTTGGGGAACGCGATGGTTACGATTGGATGTCTTTGAAAGATTTCCTTCGCGATACTTTGAACTTGGAAAAAGAAGATATTTACAATGTTGATACCAAGGACACCTTCTCGTTCTTTAATTCCGATGCACAACTGACCGAATTCATTCTTCAAACCTTTACCGAGTTTAAAGTAGATGGCCGTTTTATTAATGTGGAAGTATCCAAAAACCCCGGCGGCAGCGGTGGTGGCGGAAAAGGAGGCAAAAAACGTCGCGGAAAAAAAGGCGGAGGATACCGCGGAGGGAATAAATCCTACAAAGGCGGAAAAAAAGGAAGTTACGGGAAAAAGGGAGGCAAGAAAAAGCAGGGCTTTTATTAGTTAATTCTATATTAAATGGTAAGTCTCTCCTATTTATTTTTCTTTGTTTAGTACTTTTATAGCTACAAAGGTTGCATGAGAAGATTACTACTTATACTACTGTCCCTAATCCCACTGCTCGGTTTTTCCCAAGTTGAAGACGAACAAAACCAAGAGGTAAAGGAGTTTACCGCCACAGTGATCAATGCCCAAACGGAATTTCCTTTGGAAAGTGTGCACGTGGTGAACCTGAACCAAGTAAAAGGCACTATTACAAACCAGAATGGGAAATTTACCATTCCTGCGGCGGTCAACGATACGCTTTACTTTTCGTATTTAGGATTTAAAACCCAAAAGGTAAGGGTCACCAACGATATGTTCCGGTTTGGAAATACCGAAATTGCATTGACGGAATTGGCCTATGCACTCGAAGAAGTGGTTGTAAGGCCATATCAACTTACGGGCTATCTGGAAATTGATGTCAAGAACCTTCCTGTGAACAATAATGCATACCAGTACAGTATTTCCGGTCTCAATACCAGTTATGAGGCCGGGAGCAAAAGTCCGAGTGCGGTAACCAAGGTTTTGGGAGCCATTCTTAATCCAGCAGACCTCTTGCGAAATCTTTTTGGAAAAAAACCAAGGCAAATGCGCAAGTTGCGACAAATCAAAGAGGATGATAATATTAGAGACCTCTTGGCTTCAAAGTTTGATAGGGAAACCCTTACCGAACTGCTTCAATTGGAAAAAGTGGATATTGAGGACATCCTCAACAACTGTAACTATTCCAAATCATTCATCAAAACAGCGAACGACCTTCAAATTTTGGATGCAATTTCCAGCTGCTACGAAGAGTACAAAGTACTGAACAGGAACCAATAAGCATCAACTAAGCACAGCTCTTGGGATAGTCTTGCCCCGCTATAAATAAATTTCATATTTACGTGGGCATTTTATAGCTTTAAACAAAATCCCGATCCATGAAAAAACTACTTGTAGTATTGTCAGTTCTACCTTTGTTTTTTGGCTGCAAGCAAGTTGAAAAAAAGCAGAAAGAAACCCAACTGGTTGAAAAAGTGGCACCCAAAAAGGAGGTGCCTTTTGTTTGGGAAGGTGCCAACATTTACTTTCTGTTGACAGATCGTTTTAATAACGGAAACCCTGAAAACGATGTGAATTTTGACAGAACCGAGGAAACTGGGGTTTTAAGAGGTTTTGAAGGTGGCGACATTGAGGGAATCACACAAAAAATTGAAGATGGCTATTTTACCGAATTGGGGATCAATGCCATTTGGTTTACGCCCGTAGTGGAACAAGTACACGGGGCAACCGACGAAGGAACTGGTAAAACGTATGGCTATCACGGTTACTGGGCAAAGGATTGGACTTCCATTGACCCTAACTTTGGAACGCGGAAAGACTTGGAAAAACTGGTAAAAACAGCGCACAGCAAAGGAATTCGTGTTCTTTTGGATGTAGTTTTAAACCATACCGGACCTGTTACGGAACAAGACCCTGTTTGGCCCGATGATTGGGTAAGAACCGGACCAAAATGTGAGTTTACCACCTACGAAAATACTACTGCTTGCACCTTGGTAGAGAATCTACCCGACATTCTTACCGAATTGGATGAAGCAGTTGTATTGCCCGATGCACTTTTGGCCAAATGGAAAGATGAGGGACGTTTGAGCAAAGAGCTGGATGAACTCCAACTCTTTTTTGAACGCACAGGATACCCAAGAGCACCTCGTTACTACATCATCAAATGGCTTACGGATTATATTAATGATCTAGGGGTTGATGGTTTCCGTGTGGACACTGTGAAGCACGTGAATGAAAATGCTTGGGCAGACCTTTACAAGGAGGCGAACTACGCATTTGAAACATGGAAGAAAAAGCATCAGCATAAAATATTGGACGACAATCCATTTTATATGGTAGGCGAAGTGTACAACTACGGTATTTCGGGCGGTCGTGAATTTGACTTTGGAGATAAAAAAGTGGATTTCTTTGATTATGGATTTAAGAGCCTTATCAATTTTGAACTCAAAAACGATGCGGACAAGAGCTACGAGACCATCTTTAAAAAATATAGCAAACTGCTCCACACCAAGCTAAAGGACAAGAGCATTCTTAATTATTTAACCTCGCACGATGATGGCGCACCCTACGACAAGGAAAGAACAAAACCCTATCGTACTGCCAATGTGCTGTTGCTTACCCCAGGTGCATCGCAAGTATATTATGGAGACGAAACATCCAGAGATTTAACCATTGAAGGAACACAAGGCGATGCCACCTTGCGCTCGTTCATGAACTGGGAAGATTTGGACAGCCTGCCCGAAACACAAAAAATTCACAAACACTGGCAAAAATTGGGTCAGTTCCGAGCAAATCACCCAGCAATCGGTGCCGGAAAGCACAAACGCTTGTCCAAATCGCCCTATGTATTTTCAAGAACCTATGTCAATGGTGAATATCGAGACAAAGTAGTTGTGGGGTTGGATTTACCTAAAGGTAAAAAGTCGCTTTGGGTAAAAGGGTTCTTTGGAGATGGCACTAAATTATACGACACCTATTCCGAGACCGAGGTTATTGTAACCAACGGAAAAGTGCTGTTGGATAATGATTATGATATTGCCTTGCTGGAACTTGTGGAATAATTCCTATTGCCTAGAGTGCAGTGCGATTCGATTCCCTTCTGAATCCAAAAACACTGCCATATAACCTACATCTGGGCTTATTTGGGGCTTTGATTGAACAATTTTACCTCCGTTCGGTTCAATACGGTCGAGTTCGTTTTGAACATCTAGACTATTGAAGTAAATCAACGCCCCTTTGCTTTTACTAGGTTTGTACCAATCCTTGTTCTGAATCAATGAACCTGAAGCACCTGGTTTTCCATGGTCTGCAGGAAACCACCCCATTTTTGTGCCCCCAAAATCCTGTAACTTTATATCAACCTGAAAAACAGCTTCATAAAACGATTTTGCTCGTTCCATATCCTTAACGGGAATCTCGAACCAGCCTACCATATTAAAATCCATAGCTTATTTATTTTCCAATATTTCCTTTAAACTCGCCAGACCTTCTTCAAAATCTTTTCCCACTGCTTTGTCCATGTTCATGAACAGCATCATAATGCTCATGGGGAACTTGTTTCTTCCGGAGAAACCCCAAACTACCTTGGTTGTGTTCTCATCAATATCTTTTGTAGTAATGTAGGCATCGGATGTAGACTTAAAAGGTTTCAAAAACCGAAGTTCGGATTCAATTCGCTCGCCTTCCACAATTTTTGTGATTTCCTGCTCCCCTTCCCCTACTTCTTTGTTGCCTTTCCAATAGTTAATGGCTCCTACCTCACCATCCGTTCCCGTAAACTTTTTTTTCATATTGGGGTCACGTTTTCCCCACGGAGACCATTCATCCTGTCCTTTCAAGGATTTGAGATACTCAAAAACAACGCTTTTGGGTTTGGAAATTTCTATAGAGCGGGAGACATTGTAGTTTTTTGGGGCGATAGCTGCCAAAATAATGATCAACAACACTATACCTAAAACAATATATAGCACAATCATAGCTGTAATTTATTGGTTATCAACTAAAAATACGAAATTTATTTACTTGGAAAGGTATCTTTTTATGATGCCCTCGACATCTTTTATGGATTTTTTGGTCCAATCCAATCGTTTTTCAAACACCTCTATATCGGTTAATTGCCAATTTAGGTCGGAATCGCGCACTTTTTGTGCCAATTGTTGGATGATGATGGCCGCTGAAACGGAAACATTCAAACTTTCGGAAAAGCCCACCATGGGAATTTTAAGGAATTCGTCGGCCTGCTGCATTATCTCTACTGACAACCCTTCTTTTTCGGTTCCAAAGAAAATTGCCGATTTCATGGCTGGGAAAAAATCAGGCAGGATAGTTGAATCGTTGTGCGGTGTAGTCGCTATAATTTGGTAACCACCTTTCTTTAATTTGGAGATACAATCGGTCGTGGTTTGGTAGCGATGCACATCTACCCACTGTTCGGCTCCCATGGCTATATTTTTGTCCAAACGTTTGCCAAAACGATCCTCTATCACATGTACGTCCTGTACCCCAAAAACATCACAACTGCGAATTATGGCACTGGTATTGTGCAATTGATATACATCTTCAATGGCCACCGTAATATGTTTGGTACGCTGTTGGAGAACATCCAAAAAACGTTGTTTTCGTTCATCGGTGAGATAAGTCTCCAGATATGTCAACAAATCATGGTCAAACATAAAACCAAGATAGGAAAAAATGATATTTTGATTTCTTGGCAAAGGGATTTGCTATCTTAGAAGCAAATTGATTTTCCATACTTAAAATACCAACACACATAGATGAACACTAAAACCCTAACCCTGTTAATTTGCTCTTTATATGGAGTTCTGCTAATTGCCCAAAAACCAACAGAAAAACAGAACAATCCCATTTTTGAAGGATGGTATGCCGACCCCGAAGGCATTGTATTTGGAGATACATACTGGGTCTACCCTACCTTTTCAGATGATTATGACAAACAGCTTCATTTTGATGCATTTTCATCCAAGGATTTAATAAACTGGGAAAAGCACAAGCGCATTTTGGACACCACTAAAATTAAATGGCTCAAACAGGCATTGTGGGCACCGTCCATCATAGAAAAGGACAGTAAGTATTACCTGTTTTTTGGCGCCAATGACATTCAACGGCCAGGAAGAAGCTCCTATGACCCCAATAACGACATTAATCATTATGGAGGAATCGGTGTGGCCGTGGCCGATAGTCCCGAAGGCCCTTTCGAAGATTATTTGGGTGAACCTTTGATTTCAGACTTTTACAACGACGCCCAACCCATTGACCAATTTGTTTTTAAGGATGTGGACGGTACCCATTATTTTTTCTATGGAGGTTGGAGCCATTGCAACCTTGGCATACTCAATGAAGATTTTACGGGCTTTGAGCCTTGGGAAGATGGTAGTCTGTTCAAAGAAATTACACCCGAAGGTTATGTGGAAGGCCCGTTCATGTTTTTGCGAAACGGCATTTACTATTTTATGTGGTCCGAAGGCAATTGGACCGATGGCAGTTACAAAGTGGCCTACGCCATGGCAGACAAACCAACAGGCCCCTATAAGCGCATCGGAACCATTTTGGAATCCAAAGAAGGGGATATTGCCACCGGGGCTGGGCATCACTCCGTAATCAACAAACCGGGAACGGATGAATGGATCATTGTATACCACCGAAGACCTATTCCCAACAAAGACCGCGACCACAGGGTTACATGCATGGACAAGATGGAATTCAACCCCGATGGCACCATAAAACCAGTGATTATGACTTTTGAGGGTGTTGGCGGCAACTAAGTTTCTTAAACCTGTTTAAGTTTTATCAGAATTATGCTGGATACATTTGTCTTGATTAATAATTTTAATTGATTATCAAAATGTTATGAGAAATTTACTTCCCATTTTACTAAGCGTTATACTTTTTAACTGTAACACAAATACTCCTAAAAGTTCTGATAAAAATGAAGATAACGGGCTTCAAACAGGAATTTCACATTCTGATACATTGACAAAACATTTAAAACCGTTCAAAGAAAATCTGCCAACAATTGGACTTTTAATGTACAATGGTGTCCTTCAAAGTGAGGTTGTAGCAACTTCTGACGTATTCGCAAAACCATCAGCTGATGGAAAACAACTCTTCAATGTCATCACCATAGCCGAAACGGACAATCCGATAACCACCGAAGAAGGAATGCACTTTGTTCCCGATTATACTTTTGATAACTGTCCAAAATTAACTGCATTGTTCGTGCCAAGTGCCTACGATATGTATGCGCAGGTACACAATGAAAAAATCGTGGAATTCATCAGAAGAAAGAATGAAGAAACCAAATACACCGTCAGTAATTGTGCTGGAGCACAGTTAATTGGTGCATCTGGAATTGCAGATGGAAAGAAAATTGTAACTTGGATTGGTGGCGGCACACAATTACAAAAAGATTATCCTAACTTAAAAGTTCAAAACGACAGTTTGGTGACTTTTGTCCGAGACGGAAAATTTTTATCTTCAAACGGAAATCTGGCAAGTTACATATCGGCATTGAACCTTTTGGAAACCATGACAAACGAGGAACACCGAAAATTTGTGGAGAGCTACCTTTATTTGGACCGTCTTCAAAATTGGAAAAAATGATTGCTTGCCTAAAATAAAACCAAAAAAATGCCCAAGCCTAAAATTGTAGTACTGACCGGGGCTGGTATGAGCGCTGAAAGTGGACTAAAAACCTTTCGGGACGAAAATGGTCTTTGGGAAGGCCATGATGTGATGGAAGTGGCATCACCACAAGGATTTGCTCGTAATCCTGAGTTGGTGCTCGAATTCTACAACCAGCGAAGACGGCAATTGTTGGAGGTTGTTCCCAATGCAGGCCATAAGGCTCTGGCAGAATTAGAACGGGATTTTGATGTGAGCATTGTAACCCAAAACGTGGACAATCTGCACGAAAAAGCCGGGAGTTCCCATGTAGTGCATTTACACGGTGAGCTGTTTAAAGTACGAAGTACAGTAAACGAAAACCATGTGTTGGATTGGGAAAAAGACTTGGTTTTAGGCGATACGGACGACAAAGGTCACCAGCTACGCCCCCATATTGTTTGGTTTGGCGAAATGGTTCCTATGTTGGAAACGGCCGCACAAATTACACAACAGGCCGAAATACTGATTATTGTGGGAACCTCCATGCAAGTGTACCCAGCGGCAAGTTTAATCCATTACGCGCCAAATAAAATCCCAATTTACTTTATAGACCCAAAGCCCAATATCCGTTCATCGGATTTTGAAAACCTTACCATAATCTCCAAAACAGCAGCAGAGGGAATTCCAGAATTGGTGGAACAGTTTTTTAATAGTTGGCTCTAGTTTCTTTTGCCCAGGCTACCAATACATTTATTTGCTCCTCGGACAATTTCGCATCGGCATGGGTCCATGTGTATTCCTTTAAGGGCATTTTTCCCTCTTCCACCTCTTCGATGAGCTCTTCCAGTTTGTGGTCCTTTTTTTCAGCATCGTAGTTGGCCCAATCGGAAAAATTCAGATGCTCCTTGCCCTCTTCTATATGATCTGCCAACCAATAGGAAACTGGAGCTAGATTATTGTACCACGGATACACTGTGTTCGCACTATGGCAATCGTAACAGGCTGTTTTTAGAATCTTCTTGACTTCGGCAGGAGGTTGGGTCTCCGTTTCAAAAGCAGTGACATAGTCACCTTCGGAAATATTCTTTTCAGGACGGTAAAATTGCATTCCCACCAATACAACCAAAAGAACGATTGCTATTTTTTTTACTATTTTCATCACCTACAGGATTTTAGTAAATATATTGATTTTTTGTGACCGAAGAGGAACTCCATATCAGACTTAGTTCAGGTAGAATATCAAAACATGAAATAGATGTTTTGGTTCAGCAATTGAGGAAAGAACCCCGACTGGCCAAGGCACTTTTTAAACAGGTATTGTTGGAAGACAAAGCAGGAAGTTTCAATGCGAGTTGGACCTTTGATCATTTAATGCGAAAAGACCCCTCCTTGATCCTTCCTTTTTTTGAAGATTTTGTGAACGGTTTGTCAAAATTAAAAACCGAATCTTGTATTAGACCCATTGCACACGTTTGTGAAATGGTCTGTGAAGCCTATTTTAAGAAAAAAGACCCCATTTTTGTGCAAAATATTACTGATGATCAATTGGAAAAAATAATGGCATCCTGTTTTGACTGGCTCATTGGCCCCATGAACATGGCGCCCAAAGTTTTCTCAATGACGAGTCTTTATTACTTAGGTTTAAAATTTGATTGGGTACACCCCGAACTCAAACTGGTTCTGGAGGACAGTTACGCCAAAGGAACCACGGGCTACAAAAACCGAGCAAAAAAAACTCTGGATAAGTTGACCGAATTGGGTGTCTAAACCACAGCGTTTAAGTATCTTTGATGCTTTCAAAATTTTCTGGACCATGTCGCTGACACAACTAAATGCCATTTCGCCGATTGACGGTAGATATAGAAACAAGACCGAGGCCCTTAAAGACTATTTTTCGGAAGAGGCCCTGATCAAATACCGTGTTCAAGTTGAGATTGAATACTTTATAGCCCTTTGCGAGGTTCCATTGCCACAATTGGCCGATTTCAATAAAACGCTACTCCCCGAATTACAAAAAATTTATCAAGAGTTTTCTGCGGAAGATGCACAGGCAATAAAAGATATTGAAAAGATCACAAACCACGATGTTAAAGCGGTTGAGTACTTCATCAAGGAAAAGTTTGATGCATTAAACCTTCAAAAATACAAAGAGTTTATCCACTTTGGATTGACTTCACAAGATATCAACAATACAGCGATACCTCTATCTATCAAAGAAGCCATGAACAATGTGTACGTACCTTCTTATTTAGAGGTTTTGGAAAAATTGAAGGAGCTTGCCAAAGCATGGGAAAACATCCCCATGTTGGCAAGAACACACGGGCAACCAGCCTCCCCTACCCGTTTGGGCAAGGAAATCGACGTGTTTGTGGAGCGTTTTAAGGAGCAGTTCAATTTATTGAACGATATCCCCAGCGCCGCTAAATTTGGTGGAGCTACCGGGAACTACAATGCCCACAAAGTAGCCTACCCCAATAACGATTGGAGAGCTTTTGGTAAACAATTTGTACAGGAGAAACTAGGATTGCACCACTCCTTCCCCACCACTCAAATTGAGCATTACGACCACATGGCCGCTTTGTTCGATTGCCTTAAACGCATCAACACTATTTTGACTGATTTGGACCGAGATATGTGGACCTATATTTCCATGGATTATTTCAAACAAAAAATCAAAAAAGGGGAAGTGGGTTCATCGGCCATGCCGCACAAGGTAAACCCTATCGACTTTGAGAATTCCGAAGGTAATTTGGGGCTTGCCAACGCCCTTTTTGAGCATTTATCCGCCAAACTGCCCATTTCCCGATTGCAACGAGACCTTACGGACAGCACCGTATTACGAAATGTAGGTGTTCCTTTTGCGCACACCCTGATTGGGTTCCAATCCACTTTAAAGGGATTGAATAAATTGGTATTGAACCAAGCCAAATTCGAAAAAGATCTGGAAGACAACTGGGCCGTTGTAGCAGAGGCCATTCAGACCATTTTACGAAGAGAAGGCTATCCAAATCCATACGAAGCCTTAAAAGGTTTGACCCGAACCAATGAAAAAATCAATCAAAAATCCATTGCCGATTTTATTGAAACGTTGAATGTCTCCGATACCATAAAAGCCGAGTTAAAGCAAATAACCCCGGCGAATTATACAGGAGTTTAAGTACTTGTCATTTCTGCGTCCCGTTCTTCAACGAGATAAGCAGGAATCTCATCCACTGGAAGCATTTCGAAAATGAGATGTAAAGCATCGATTGAGAAATCTAAAACAGCAAAATTTAGATTTCTCACACTCCACCCAACCTCAATTGGGTTCTGGTTCGAAATGACCGTACTAGTGTCATTCTGAAGGAGAGGAGCGACTGAAGAATCTCTTTTCGCAAGTACAAATGCAATTCACAAGTTCAAGAGCAAAGAAAAGAGAGCCAAGAACCAAGACAAAAGAGACAAGACTTCGTGCATCAGAAATGTAATTTCGAACCGACCAACAGGAGTATGAGAAATCTGGTTACCCTG
This sequence comes from Allomuricauda sp. TY007, assembly GCF_010468565.1. Taxonomy (GTDB): domain Bacteria; phylum Bacteroidota; class Bacteroidia; order Flavobacteriales; family Flavobacteriaceae; genus Flagellimonas. The sequence continues at coordinate 83,311 of NZ_WUEG01000012.1, read as the reverse complement.
AACTGGATTCAGGGTCTCACTCTTATGGGATTCCGAAACACCTTACCTGTCGACAGGCAGGAGTTAGGAACGAGGACCTGACGCGAATTTGCAAGAACTGCTCAAATAAAACACCAAGTTCGGAGTTTCGAAATTATTGGGTTACTACCAACTTCGTGCTTCGGACTTCTGACAAGTTCAAACCCAAGCATCAAGTTCAAGAGCAAAAAACATCTGTTCCCATTCGTGAAATCCGTGTCAAATCCTTGAGTCCTATATGATTAACCTGAAAACCCAAGAATCCAGCTATACATTTATCCCTCTTTATGGATTTCCACTTGGTGTGGATATGGAATTTCAATACCAGCTTCATCCAAGGCTAACTTGCAATTCTCGTGAGTCGCAAAATACACATCCCAATAATCATCTGGCTCACAAAAAGGCCTTACCGCAAAATTCACGGAGCTGTCCGCCAACTCCAACACATTTACAGAGGGCGCTGGGTCTTTTAGTACCTTTGGATTGGATTTCAACACCTCCAACAACACTTCTTTGGTTTTTTTGATGTCCTCGCCATAGCCCACTCCTATTACCGTATCGACACGCATTTTACCCTCTGCGGTATAGTTGATGATGTTACCATTGGCCATGGCACCATTTGGGACAATGGCAAGCCTGTTTTGTGGGGTCACCAGTTTTGTGGTAAAGATTTCGATTCCCTTTACTTTTCCCAAAACACCTTGTGCCTCGATCAAATCGCCAATTTTGTATGGTTTAAAAATCATGATGAGCACACCTCCTGCAAAGTTGGAAAGCGACCCCTGCAAAGCCAACCCAACAGCAAGACCAGCGGCAGCAATTACAGCAGCAAAGGTGGTAACATCAACTCCTAAGCGAGAGATTACGATAATAATCAAGAATACTTTTAGTGCCCATGAAAATAAGTTCAACAAGAATTTTTGGAGCGATTCATCGTACTTGCTCTTGGACATTACTTTTCGGGTTCCACTAATGATTTTATTGACCACCCACATACCGATAATGTAGATAACAAGTGCCGTAATCAGTTTTGGGCCGAATTCTTTGGCCAGTTCAATACCGTAATCAAACCATTCTTGTGCTTTTTCCATGAGGTTATAGTTTTGTTAGTGTTTTTACAAAGAGACACTAAGATACTAAACTAGGTCACGTTTTTGATTTTCCTAAAAAGAAAAAGGGTGACAAACGCCACCCCCCCTTAGAAATTTATGATGATTGGTCTTAGCCTTTTAGAAAATCTCCAATTTCACCAAGCCCTTCTCCTTTGTAATCGGATTTTTGTATGGCTTGCATTAATTGCATTATATGGGCCGGGTTCATATTTTTACCAAGTACCCTTACTAAGGCAAAGCCCTTATCTTCACTATCCCCATAAATAATTACTTCATCAATGGCGTCCTCATCTCCTAAATACTTGATGACTCCTTTACCATATTTTGAATTGATCTTCATAAGCTCCACAAACTGGTCGCCCTTTAAGATTTCGCGTACTTTTTTCTTTTCAATCTCATACTCCGCTTCATTATCGGCATTCTTTTTAAAGGCCAACAAATTGAATTTACGAAGTGATTCAATAGCTTCTTTTTGAGTTGGGTTCAAATCTTCCTCGTTCAGCTTTAAGATGCTTGCGGGAACATCTATGGACAAAAAGTTTGGGTTCTCCGAATTGTCCACATAATACTCTTGCAGGCTTTGCTGCGAAGCGCACGAAGCCAGAAGCAATGCCCCGGCCACCAACATGGTTTTAACAATATGTTTCATCTGTTCTTTTTTTGATTGATTTTATAAACTGATAATCAGTTGACAATAATTAGTTGGAGCTTGTTGCGTTTTGTTACAGTATCCAACCGATTATTGCCAACCGATGTCTTAATTAATTCTTTTTACTTGCCTCGTTGAGTTCTTCCGGTAAGTTCATTTTTTTGGTCAATGAACCAATTTTGTTCAAATCAATATCCCCGGTAAGTGATAAAATTACAGTCTCAAACTTTCTGCCATCGGCCTCAACGTTATTCATACCTGTCACGAACATGAGCAGTTCGCTCACATGATCCGCATCCTTGCCCTCTTTGATGTAGAACTTGACATTGGCATCTTTGTCCTTTACCCGCATCAACTCTTCCATTTTGGAAGATTTTAGGTAGCTGTCCACGGACGACTTCATGTCCTCTCCGATTTTCTTATCCTCGGTAGTGAAGACCTTTAAGCTTTGTAAGCTACTGGCAATATCCATAAAGTCCTGAGCTTCGGGGTCATCTACCTCTACATCAATCTTTGCCAATAGGTTGAACATGCTTTTGTTCACCACTACGGATGTTACATCGTCCAAATCTTCAAATTTGTCAAAAAGGGATTGTGAAAATCCGGCCAAAGGCAATACTGCCATTACTGTTATTAAAATATACTTTCTCATCTTTTCGTTTTTTAATTGTTGTTGTAAATCTTCTCTTTTGCTTCTTCGAACTCTTTTAGATAGGCCACCTTTTCTGTTCCTCGGCCAAAATTTTCTGCTAAGAGCTCAAAAGCTTTTTTGGTTTCCTCGTAGGCGAACTCCGCCTTTTCTTGTTCCAAGCGCTTAGTTTCTTGGTACTGATTACCAAAATAAATGCCAAAGGCAAGAACTACTGCCGCTGCAACGGATAGCCACTTGTAATAGTTTACTCTAGGTTTTAATGGTACCTGCTTGGTGTACTTTTCTTCCTTGGCCTTGGAAAAGTAGTTGAACATGGGTTTGTACTGTTCCAAATGAGGTGCTACCTCTTCTTGTGAAAAATACTCCCTAAGTGTTCTTTCTTCGTCCACTGTGGCAGTGGCCTCGAAATACTTCTCCAATATTTTTTCTATGTTACCCAATTCCATAGTTATGTTTTTTTATTAATTCTTCCCTTACTGTTTTTCTCGCCCTCGACAGTGCTACGCGCACTGCTGTGGGTTTCATGTCCAAGAGTTCGCATATCTCGTCGAACTCGTATTGCTCCACATCCCGTAGCTGCAATATCATTTTTTGTTGTTCTGGCAGGTCTTCCATAATCCGTTCCATCCAACTCACACTGTCTTCGGCCTCCATTTGTTTTTGTAAGGAAGTGTTTTCGTCACTGTAGTTGCTATGAACCAATTTTAAGTTTCCTGCTTGCTTGGACTTTAACCGGTCCAAACAAAAGTTTTTGGTCATGGTCATGGCAAAGGCCTCTACATTTTTGTACTTTGACATGGACTCGTTCTTTGACCATAGCTTCAACAAAATTTCTTGAGTGGCGTCTTCCGCTTCCTCTCTGGAGACCAACAGGCGCTTTGCGAGCCTGTACAGTTTATCCTGAAAAGGTAAAACCACATTTAAGAATTCTGTTTGTTTCATTTGGTTGTCTTAGTTGTTTTTGTGTCTTTCTTATCGACCTACACTATCACGACGATACATATCGAAAATTGTTACAAAAAATTTGCAATGTCCTTATATAAAGGTATTTTGCAAGGCAAATTTGCATGATTGTTCATGTAATTTTACTCAATTCAACCTACACCCTTGATAAATTTGGAATAAAGTTTGAGTAAATTCATTAAAAAATAAGTTATGAAAAAGTATTTCTTCCTGTTTTTGGGATTGTCCGTTTTGTTTATGTCGTGTAGTGATGATGATGGAATCAAAAACGGACCTTCTCCCGATCCAGACCCAACTGCAGATGTGGCTGCCCAAGACTTTATGTGGAAGGCCATGAACCTTTGGTATTTTTGGCAAGCTGATGTTCCTGACCTTGCTGATGATAGGTTCTCCACCAACGCCGAATACACTGCTTTTTTGGAGAATAATTCTAATCCTGAAAATTTTTATTATAGCATTTGTAACAGACACGAAGAAATTTACGGTGAAGAAACTGCCATAGACCGATTTAGTTTTGCCAACGAAGACTATACTGAGTTGGTAAACAGTCTTTCCGGTATATCCCAAAGCAACGGATTGGAGTTTAGGTTATCTTATATTGGAAATACCAATGATGTTTTTGGCTACGTTTTATATGTTTGGCCCGATTCCGATGCTTCGACGAAGGATATTCAACGAGGTGATTTTTTTACCAGAGTTGATGGTATCCAACTGACAGACAGCAACTACATCAACCTTCTTTTTGGTGATAATAGTACTTACACGCTCGGAATGGCTACGGTAGAAAACAATACCATTTCCGATAGTGCCAAAGAAGTTTCGCTTTCCAAAATAGAGAATCAGGTTGAAGACCCTATTTTGATTGCCGAGACTTTGGACGTTAACGGTACAAAAGTGGCCTACTTGATGTACAATCGCTTTTTGAGCAGTTTTAATGAAGATTTAAATAATGTTTTTGCAAAATTTAAGGCCGATGGAGCTACTGAACTGGTTTTGGACATGCGTTACAATCCAGGTGGCAATGTAAACACCTCTCGCCTTTTAGCCAGCATGGTCTATGGTACCAACACGGAAGAAGTTTACATAAGACAACGTTGGAACTCAAAAGTCCAATCGGCTTTTAGCGACGCTTCCCTCACTGACTATTTTGAAAGCAAAACCCCGGCCAATAGCCCCATAAACTCATTGAACTTAAACAGGGTATTTGTGATTGCCACAGGTGATTCTGCTTCGGCAAGTGAATTGGTGATGAACGGACTGGACCCTTATATTGATGTTATCCATATTGGAACGACCACTCGCGGTAAAAATGAATTTTCTATCACATTGGTCGATGATCCAGACCATGAATTACCCTTTCTTTATTCTTCCAGTAGGGAAAGTAATATAAATCCTGACAACAGTTGGGGGCTACAACCTTTAGTCGGTAGAAATGAGAATGCGGATGGTTTTTATGATTACACCAGCGGCTTAAGCCCCGACATTGAACTCAGTGAAGATTTAACCAACCTTGGAGTTTTGGGAGACGTAAGCGAGCCTCTTTTGGCCCGCGCCCTGCAAGAAATCACAGGAGAGTCTGCAAAAATCGATTTTACAGTGGAAATGCCCGCAGAATCTTTCACCTCATCAAGGTTACATACTCCATTAAAGGATAATATGTTTTTGGACAAACCACTTCCCACTAATTTGGAGTTGGAATAAAAAAACCTGTTTAAAAAAACATCTAAACCGTTATTGAGCTTAACACGGAAACCCATAGCCCTTACCCTGAAATAAGTTCAGGGCAAGCATTTTTGGCATTACAAATAATTGATTGTAAACTGTTTGTCGTCGATTACATATTAACCTATGGAATCCACTTATCCTTGCCAAAATCGGGCTTGCGCTTTTCCAAAAACGCATTGCGGCCCTCCTTGGCCTCATCGGTCATGTAAGCCAAACGAGTGGCCTCTCCTGCAAACACTTGCTGTCCCACCATACCGTCGTCGGTGAGGTTCATGGCAAATTTTAGCATTTTTATGGAGGTCGGTGACTTGGCCAAGACTTCCTGTGCCCATTGGTAGGCAGTGTCCTCCAATTCCTTATGCGGAATTACAGCATTCACCATACCCATTTCGTAGGCTTCTTGAGCAGAATAGTTTCGTCCCAAAAAGAAAATTTCCCGCGCTTTTTTTTGCCCCACCATTTTAGCAAGATAGGCCGAACCATAGCCTCCATCAAAACTGGTAACATCAGCATCGGTTTGTTTAAAAATGGCATGCTCTTTACTGGCCAGTGTCATATCGCACACCACATGCAGGCTATGCCCCCCTCCAACGGCCCATCCAGGCACTACGGCAATTACCACTTTGGGCATAAAACGAATCAAACGTTGTACCTCTAGAATATTTAAACGGTGATATCCATCGTCGCCAACGTAGCCTTTATGACCGCGTGCTTTTTGGTCCCCGCCACTGCAGAATGCCCATTTACCATCCTTGGATGAAGGTCCTTCACCAGAAAGTAGCACGACCCCGATAGATGTATCTTCCTGGGCATCGTAAAATGCCTTGTAAAGTTCGCTTGTGGTTTTTGGGCGGAACGCATTGCGTATATCCGGGCGGTTAAAGGCGATACGTGCCACGCCATTACATTTTTTATAGGTGATATCCTCGAATTCCATGGCGGTCTGCCAGTTGGGTGATTCCATAATAAACTTTTTATACCACAAATAACGGAAATTCTACGTTATTGTCATTGAGAAGTGCCTCCAGAGCTTGTTATAGATCAAAACCTGACATAATCTAAAAATTGTTGCTTTCTGCACATCCTCTTTACTTAGGGGCAAACCACAACATAACAGTAATTTTACTTATGTAACTTTGCCTTTCCAAAGGCGTTGTTCATGAAAAAAATACCCTACAATTCATTTTTTGACCACCTTAACCAATATATACCCGTTTCGGAAAAAGCGTTTGGCAAGATTTTGTCGTATTTTGATGAACGTTGTTTGGACAAAAAGGAAATACTGATGCATGCCGGGGGGCCGTGTACCCATATCCACCTTGTACTCAACGGCTGTATGCACATGTACTTTATCAATGAAAAAGGTGTGGAACGTACCGTTCAGTTTGCTCTGGAAAATTGGTGGCTCTCAGACTTCTTGGCTTTTCAGAACAGATCCAACACCGATTTTAACATACAAGCGGTAGAAAATTCTCGGATTTTGTCCATCAGCCATGAGAAACAAGAACAATTGCTCCATGAATTTCCCATACTTGAACGTTATTTTAGGATTATTTACCAAATTGGGTATGGAGCTTCCTTGATCAAGGTCAAATATCTCTACGATTTATCAAAGGAGAACATCTACCTCCACTTTACAGAGCATTTCCCAGAATTTGCACAACGCGTGCCCCAATATTTAATTGCTTCTTTTTTGGGGTTGACTCCAGAATATGTAAGTGAAATACGGGCAAAAAAGCGTTCTTAAACCCGTTTAAGTTTTCTGTTTGTTTCTCTGAATACCTTAGCATCAACATTATAAAAAAACAATCATGGAAACAAGAATTCAAATTGACGAGACGGAACCATTGGCCTTTAAAGCTATGCTCGGGCTTGAAAATTACATGCAACAAAGCCAGTTGGACAAAATTCACTACGAGTTGATAAAAATTAGGGCCTCACAGCTTAACGGCTGTGCTTTCTGTATAAATATGCACACCAAAGACGCCCTGGCACTGGGAGAAAACCCAAAAAGACTACTTTTATTGGATGCTTGGTGGGACACAGACCTTTTCTCCGAGGAAGAAAGGGTAATCTTAAAAACTACGGAAGAAGTTACCATGGTACATAAAAATGGGCTAAGCCGAGAAACTTACAAAAAAGCCGTAAAGCTATTCGATGAACATTATTTTTCGCAGATTATTATGGCCATTGTTACCATAAACGCTTGGAACCGTATTGCAATAAGCACCCACAAACCTTTACAGGATTAAAAAAGTCATCAAACTACCTTCGCTAAAGGCAACTAAAGAGTCCTCCCCCAACCCCTTCAACGGAGGAGAGAACAATTCCTCCCCTTTGGGGAGGTTAGGTGGGGACAAAACGTGAAATAAAAACTACCTTCGGGCAAGCCCGCGAGGCGTTCAAACGAACAAACCTTAGCACATTTGGATACAGAGCATCGGAAAATTAGCCTCATTTAATGGGATTAAATCCTATATTAGTGTTCCACAATACATCAAAACTTTGATATGAGGACCAGGCATACTTTTTTATTTGTTTTGCTGATACTTTCATGCTCATCATGTAAAAACTTTAATGCAGAAAAAAATGATTCCGGACCCAAATCCCAAGATTTTAATACCGTTGCCATCAATAATGAATATCAAATAAACATTCCGCGTTTCATGAAGGGCACTACTGGATTGAATGAAGAAGCATCCCTTCAGTATCAAAGCCTACTCCAAGAGGCATATCTTTTGGTAATTGATGAGCCAAAATCAAGATTTGAAGAAGTATATAGGGATTTGGGGCAGTACGATGAGCAACTTTCCACAATACAGAATTATAGGGATGCCCGATTAAAAATACTATCTCGAACCACTGAAATCAATAGTAAATCCAAACCCCGATCTTTCAAAATAAACGGTTTGAGTGCGGAATTTATAGAAATTGATGCCAATATTAATGGTGTCTCCGATGAAATCTCTTATTTTTTGACCTTTGTTGAAGGGAATGACAGGGTTTATATGATTATGGCCTGGACCCTGAAAGACAAAAAAGTGGAACATAAAAAAACCTTTAAAACGATTGCCGAATCTTTTGAATTGATTGATTAGGAAACCGCCTTAAAGGTTTATTGAATATTGGCTCTATTTTTACTTGCTCAAATACATTTTTCGTCTGGAGTACAAGTTATAGAACTCATCATCCTTTAAGCTATCAATAAATAAAATGCTCTCCCCGGTACTCTTCATTTCAGGTCCCAAGTTTTTGTTCACATTGGGGAATTTATTGAAAGAGAATACGGGTTGTTTTATAGCGTACCCATCCAAATGTGGCCTAAAGTCGAAATCCTTTATTTTCTTATCGCCCAACATTACTTTGGTAGCATAGTTTACATAAGGTTCGCCATAAGCCTTGGCAATAAAGGGAACCGTACGCGATGCCCGTGGATTTGCCTCAATAATGTAAACAATGTCATCTTTTATGGCAAATTGGATATTGATCAACCCTACCGTATTCAGTGCCAATGCAATCTTTTTTGTATGGTCCTTGATCTGTTGCATTACAAATTCACCAAGGTTGAACGGTGGCAATGTGGCATTGGAGTCTCCTGAGTGAATTCCGCAGGGCTCTATATGCTCCATAATACCAATAATGTACACATCTTCACCATCGCAAATCGCATCTGCTTCAGCTTCAATGGCGCCATCCAAATAATGATCCAGCAACAATTTGTTGTTTGGTATCTTTCTTAACAAATCAACCACGTGGGCTTCCAATTCCTCTTTGTTGATAACGATTTTCATTCCTTGTCCACCTAACACGTAGGATGGTCTTACCAACAAGGGGAACTTAAGTTCCTCGGCCAAATCCAAGGCTTCATCTGCGGTTTCTGCCACACCGAATCTTGGGTAAGGAATGTTGTTATCCTTCAATAATGTGGAGAAACTTCCCCTATCCTCGGCCAAATCCAAGGACTGGAAGCTGGTCCCGATGATGTTGATTCCGTATTTGTCCAGCTTTTCGGCAAGCTTCAAAGCGGTTTGTCCTCCCAACTGTACAATTACGCCTTCTGGTTTTTCGTGAAGGATGATATCGTAGATATGTTCCCAGAAAACAGGCTCAAAGTAAAGCTTGTCCGCGGTATCAAAATCCGTGGAAACTGTTTCCGGGTTACAGTTGATCATGATGGTTTCGTAACCACATTCGGCGGCAGCCAAAACACCGTGCACACAACAGTAATCGAACTCGATTCCTTGACCAATTCGGTTTGGACCGGAGCCGAGAACCACTACCTTTTTCTTATCGGTAACCACACTATCGTTGGCCACGTAGCGTTCACCATCGGGTGTCTCTATTTCTTCTTCAAAAGTAGAATAGTAGTAAGGCGTTACCGCTTTAAACTCAGCGGCGCAAGTATCTACCAATTTGTACACTCGATTGATGTTCAAATCCATACGCTTACTGTGCACTTCACTCTCCCAACAATCCAACATGTGGGCAATTTGTCTATCCGCAAAACCTTTTTGCTTTGCTTCCAACAACAATGCTTTTGGCAAGCTCTCTATGGTGTATTTTGATATTTCCATCTCCAAGAAGTGCAATTCCTCGTATTGTTTTAGGAACCACATATCTATCTTGGTGATTTCGTGGATGCGTTTTAATGGGATACCGAGTTGAATGGCATCGTAGATTACGAAAACCCTGTCCCAACTTGGCACTCTTAATTTTTCAATAATGGTTTCGTAATCCTTGTACCCTTTTCCATCTGCACCCAATCCGTTTCGTTTGATCTCCAAGGACTGTGTAGCTTTGTGCAAGGCTTCTTGGAACGATCGTCCAATACCCATTACTTCTCCTACGGACTTCATTTGAAGGCCAAGGGTTCTGTCGGAACCTTCGAACTTGTCAAAGTTCCAACGTGGTATTTTTACGATGACATAGTCCAAAGTTGGCTCGAACAAGGCTGATGTTGATTTGGTAATTTGATTGTCCAGCTCGTCCAAAGTATAGCCAATGGCCAATTTAGCAGCGATTTTCGCAATCGGATACCCTGTAGCCTTGGATGCCAAAGCTGAAGATCGGGAAACCCTTGGGTTGATCTCGATTGCAATAATATCTTCTTTCTCATCTGGACTCACGGCAAACTGAACGTTACATCCACCTGCGAAGTCCCCTATACTGCGCATCATGTGGATGGCCATATCCCGCATGCGCTGGAAAGTTCTGTCGGACAAGGTCATCGCAGGAGCCACGGTAATGGAGTCCCCTGTATGGATGCCCATGGGGTCCATATTCTCAATGGTACAGATGATGACTACATTGTCGTTCTTGTCGCGTAGCAACTCCAATTCATATTCTTTCCAGCCCATCAAAGCTTTATCGATCATTACTTCGTGAATGGGAGAAACTTCCAGACCATAGCTCAACATATCGTCGAACTCTGCTGGATCGTGTACGATAGCCGCTCCTGCCCCACCAAGCGTAAAAGAAGCTCGAATCACCAACGGAAACCCGAATTCCTGGGCAATTTCCTTTCCCTTTAGGAAGGATGTTGCAGAGGCCTGTGGAGGCATTCCTATACCAATTTTGAGCATCAACTCCCTAAACTTTTCACGGTCTTCGGTAATGTTGATGGCGTCGATGTCCACCCCTATGATTTTCACTCCAAAATCTTCCCAAATACCTTTGTCATCGGCCTCGATACAAAGGTTCAATGCGGTTTGTCCGCCCATAGTTGGCAATACCGCATCAATATTTGGATGTTTTTTGAGTATTTCAATGATCGACTTCGTTGTCAATGGTTTAAGATAAACGTGGTCCGCCATGGTAGGGTCCGTCATAATGGTGGCAGGATTACTGTTTATCAAAATAGTTTCGATACCATCTTCCCTAAGCGATCGAAGTGCTTGGGAACCTGAATAATCGAACTCACATGCCTGACCGATGATAATCGGACCAGAACCAATAATCAAAATGGAATTTAAATCTTTTCTTTTGGGCATTTTCTTTAGGGGTTTCTCGTTATTTGTTTATATGTCAAAAAAAAGGTGTTACCTAGAAAAGTAACACCTTTAATTTAAATAATAAATGCTATCATTATTTTTTATGTCTTGGCTCAGAGGAAACAGTTAATCTCTTTCTTCCCTTGGCTCTTCTTCTCGCAAGAACTTTTCTACCATTGGCAGTCGCCATGCGCTCCCTAAAACCATGCTTGTTTCTTCTTTTTCTTTTGGATGGTTGATACGTTCTTTTCATTTCCGAACTGTTTTATGGATTTTGATGCTGGGAAATTTGTTTTCCCTAAAAAATTCTGGGCGCAAATATACGAAGACTTTTTACTTTGGCAAGTCCAAACTTAAAATATTTAATTAAGTTTTTAGTACTTTTGCGAGCGCTTAACAACAGGTAAAAACCACAAGACAATATGTTCAACAAAAATATCAAGCTCGTTATTGCCGTTCTTATCATTGCTTATGCCGTTTACCAATTTATAGAAGGTAATATTGGCAATGGAATTGCATTGATCTTGCTATCCCTTGTATTCATTTTTCTTTACTTTAGAAATGAGTTTATCCTATTGGCCTTTCTTAAAATGAGAAAACAGGATTTGGACGGTGTGCAACGATGGCTTAATAAGATAAAGAACCCCGAGTCTGCTTTGATCAAAAAACAAGTGGGTTATTATAACTACCTGCACGGTATTATCTACTCTCAAAAAAACCTGACGCAGGCCGAAAAGTACTTTAAAAAGGCCTTGAAATTTGGTCTTACCATGGATTACGATGTGGCCATGGCCAAATTGAGCCTGGCGGGCATTGCCATGCAAAAGCGCAGAAAGCGCGAAGCTACCCAATTGCTTAAAGAGGCCAAAAAGTTGGACAAGAACAATATGCTTACCGACCAAATTAAAATGATGCAGCAGCAGATGAAGAAGATTTAGGGTTCTTCCCAAGCTTCCTCATGATCTCTTTTCTTAATTTGGGTTGAAAATTTGTCAAACCAGATTTTGCCCCCGTCAATTTTATCAGCTTTTAATGACTTAAATACTTGTGCTGAATTACCGTCAACTATTACGGTGTTTCTTTTATTAATCAATAAATTCATTAAAAAAGGACTGAATTTCGATTTTAAAGATTTCGAAGATGCGCTACAATATTTTAGTGCTGTGGATTCTGATTGCGATATTATTATTACTAGGAACGGTAAAGACTTTAAAAAGTCTTTGTTGCCAGTTATGACTGCGAATGAATATTTGCAGAGCATAAAATCAACATAACATCACCTATTCGAAATAGCAATTGTGCCGCTAAAAACAACCAAAGATCTATACCAACAAATCCGTAAACTATAAGCGTTAGTTCCAAACCCTACTTCCCCGTACTACCCACACGATAATACCCTTTGTTCGGAATTTCGATGGTGTACTTTTTACGGGAAGCATTGTTCAAGTGCGGTTCGCGCAACCATGGATTATGTCGCTTCAATACTTTATAATTGATTTCGTAAAGTTCTGCAAAATCGGCCCAGTTGCTTACAGCTGTGTCTACTTCAACCGTAAAAGTTGGGGCCTTTTCGTACATATCCTCTTCATCCAACTGAAAACCATACTTGTCGCGATTTGATAATATTTCCTTTATGGCCAAAATACGGAACACATAGCGTCCTGTCTCCTGCCCCAACAGCAAATCGTAATAATCGTCCACTTGCTGAATGTCCATATATTTTTGAATACCGGCAGGGCCAGCGTTGTATGCAGCAGCGGTCAAGGTCCAGGTTCCAAAACGGTCTTTCCACTTGTTAAGGTAATCACATGCCACTTGCGTCGCTTTTTCCACATGGTAACGTTCATCTACATTATCGTTCACCTCAAGACCATATTCCCTTCCGGTTCCCCTCATGATCTGCCAAAAACCAGTTGCTCCGGCAGGCGACACCACATTTTGCAAACCACTCTCGGCTACGGCCAAATATTTAAAGTCATCCGGAATACCATTCTTTTTAAGAATGGGCTCAATAATCGGAAAGTATTTATTGGCTCGCTTCATCAACAAAAGAGCGTTGGACTGCCAATAAGTGTTCACCAAAAATTCACGATCCACACGCTCCATAATTTCCGGGTCTTCCTGTGGAACCGGTTCGCCCGAAAAATTAAGGTCTTCGGGAATTTCTATGGCACTGATCTGGTAGGTGTCCGCCACATTCTTGTCCGTAGTTTCAGCCTCGGATTCCTTAATCAAAGGTTTTTCTTCCATTTCGGTCGACTGCACAGCAAAAATCAATGTGCTTCCAACAGCGATCAGTCCTATAATAGCGAGTATGTTTTTGATGTATTTCATAGCAATTAATTTTAAGAGTACTGTAAAGATACTATTATATAGATAAAATTATTTCAAAATAATTGTGGGAAGATGCTCATTGAACCACTTGGCACGGTGAATGATCATGGTATGGGTGCCATTTTTAACCGTAATGCAATCCTTGATATTGGTTATTGGAAAAACAGCGTCACGTTCTCCTTGAATATGCACAACATTGTCTGCGGGAACTTCTTGATCCCAATTTACGATTTGATCTATGGACCAATCAATATAATATTTATCCCGGATGGATAAATACTTTTCATACAGGTGCAAACGCTTGGTTACCGTTTCACCAAAAGCGTATTTCGCCAATAGTTCCACATTGTTTACCAAGCCTGTGGGCAGCAATTTGTGCACTTTGGTATACTTGGCAAAAATCATTCTCTTGGGAAGTTCGTGCTTGCTTTTTACAGAAGATACCACAATTACTTTTCGAACAGGGATAATTTTGGCCATCTCCTGCACCAACATACCACCAAAGGAAACTCCCAACAAAACAGGGTCGGGTTCCTCAATCTTTTCGCACATCTTTTTGGCATAATCCATAAGACCGATTCCCTTTTCAGGTATAAACCACTCCAAAGTATGAACTGTAAATTGATCTTCCGGAAGTTGTATTCCTTCAAAAATGGATGCATTGGCAGCCATTCCTGGCATTAGGTAAACAGGGGTTTTATTATCGGACATATTATACCAAATATCGGCAAGGACTAGGAAATTAGCAATATTTTGACTAATTTTGTATCCCTTTTGCAGCTAACCCCGCTTATGAATACAATTTTTCAATCAGGGGAACATTAAAATACCTTTTTTAGGGTATTACGAGTCGTTAAAAAACAAGTACTATATGACAACATTGGAAATCACTGACAATAGTTTCTTGCGTCAATTTGAAACTACCGTCAATGGGCATTTAGCCAAAATTGAGTACTCTTCACAAGAGCGCAAAGTATTTTTGACCAAACTGGTTATTCCAGAAGAAATTACAGAAGAGGGATTTAAAGAGGATTTCATCAAAGCCGTTTTAAACGAAATTCAGGAAAACAACCTCAGAGTTGTACCTACTAGCCCTCAAATTGCAGGTTTTTTAAGAAAAAACAGGCAATACAAGGAAATGTTACCAGTTGGTATCCGTATCTGATCTAACCAATCATCAGTAAAAGTATTTAAGCCTCCTCGACCGGGAGGTTTTTTTATGCCATGATTTCGTTGGACACAAATTCGAATCGCACCATACCGTCATTATCAATATCGGTGAGCTTTATTTGGTGCAAGGTATTCACCAAAGTAGGATTCCATGGTGCTTTTACCTTTACATAATTTTCGGTAAACCCATGAATATAGCCTTTTTTGTTTTCGCCTTCGAACAAAACAGTACGTACAGTCCCTAATTGCCTCTCATAAAAAGCCCTACGCTTTTTGGCAGATAATCCTCGGAGCATCTTGCTTCGTTTGCTACGTACTTTTTTTGGAACCACTTCGTCCATTTCAGCGGCCACGGTATTGTCCCTTTCTGAATAGGTAAATACGTGCAGATAAGAAACATCCAGTTCATTCAAAAAATGATAGGTCTCCAAGAAATGCTCGTCGGTCTCTCCTGGAAAACCTACGATTACATCCACCCCAATGCAGGCATGGGGCATGGTTTCTTTGATACGTTTTACCCTATCCACATACAAATTGGATAGATAACGGCGGCGCATCTTCTTTAAAATAGCATCACTACCGCTTTGCAATGGCACGTGAAAATGGGGCACAAAGGAATTGCTCTGGGCCACAAAATCTATGGTTTCGTTCTTGAGCAAATTAGGCTCAATAGAAGAGATACGAAGACGGTGGATGCCTTCGATGGTGTCCAAAGCCTTTACTAAATCCAAAAAGGTATGCTCGTGCTTTTTATTCCCAAACTCGCCTTTTCCGTAATCACCTATGTTCACTCCCGTTAAAACAATCTCTTTGATGTCTTGCGAGGCAATTTCCTTGGCATTGTTCAACACATTGTCCAAGGTATCGCTACGCGAAATTCCACGTGCCAAGGGAATAGTACAATAGGTACATTTATAGTCGCAACCATCTTGAACCTTTAAAAAAGCACGGGTACGGTCACCAATGGCATAACTGCCCACATAAAAATCGGCATCTTCTATCTCACAGGAATGCACCTCTCCCCTATCGTTTTTGGTCAAATCGTTCAGGTAATCGGTTATCTTGAACTTTTCCGTAGCACCAAGTACCAAATCCACACCATCCACTTCCGCCAGTTCTTCGGGTTTTAGCTGCGCATAACAACCTACGGCCGCTACAAAAGCATCAGGATTGGCTTTTTGCGCCTGCTTTACAATGGTTTTAAAACGTTTATCGGCATTCTCGGTTACCGAACAGGTGTTTATTACATACACGTCCGCCTCCTCCGAAAAGTCCACACGCTCAAACTCCTCCTTTTCAAAACCTCTAGCAATTGTAGAAGTTTCGGAGAAATTGAGCTTGCAGCCCAGGGTGTAAAATGCAACTTTTTTGTTCATATACCTGCCATGCGTTTTAGGGGCGCAAAGATAGTGATTTGTTGGGAGTTATCGCAAATGGTCGGATGGTGCAGAGTTTATGGTTTAGGGTTAATCGCTTACTGCCTACTAAAAACAATCAATCACATTTTCCCATCAAATTTCCCACATCTTTTAATTAACTTGTTTGCCTATACCAACCATAAAGTGCAACAAAATGAAAAAAATCATTATCCTATCCTTAATTATACTTGTCTATACCAACCCATCCCTTGCACAGGAATATCAACCTACTGCTGAAAACCTGGAAAACAGGAAATGGTTTCAAGATGCGAAATTCGGGATGTTTATACATTGGGGCGTGTATTCTGTATTGGGCGTTCACGAATGGGTCATGGAAACACAGTCCATTGATAAAAAGACCTACGAAAAAATACCTGCGTTTTTCAACCCTACCGAGTTTAATGCGGAAGAATGGGTGCTCTTGGCCAAATCATCAGGCATGAAATACATCACCATAACCACCAAACACCACGATGGCTTTGGCATGTTCAACAGCAAGCTTACGGACTGGGACATTATGGATAGGACAGTCTACAAAAAGGATATTATAAAACAAATGGCCGAGGCCTGCAAAAAGCATGGTTTAAAACTGTTCCTCTATTATTCGCAACTGGATTGGCATCATAACGATTATTACCCAAGGGGCGATACTGGAAAAAAAACTGGTAGACCTGATAGCGGTAACTGGGAGAATTACCTTGACTATATGAACGGACAGCTCTCCGAATTGCTGACTAATTATGGTGACATCGGCGGGATTTGGTTTGATGGCTGGTGGGACAAAAAAGATGCCGATTGGCAACTTCAGAAAACTTACAATTTAATCCATAAACTGCAGCCACAGGCCATGATCGGAAGCAACCACCACCAAGCTCCCAACAATGGTGAAGATTTCCAGATGTTTGAAAAAGACCTCCCCGGAGAAAACAAAGGTGGGTTCAGCGGAGATTCCAAAGTGGGCAACTTACCTCTCGAAACTGCGGAGACCATGGCACAGCGATGGGGGTTTTCGTTACAGGACAAAGCCTATAAATCTTCCAAGGAATTGATTCAATATTTGGTGAGAGCTGCTGGCTACAACTCCAACTTTCTGTTAAACGTTGGCCCAATGCCCAACGGTAAAATTCAATCCGAATTTATTAAAACCCTAAAAACAATTGGCGATTGGACCGAAAAGTACGGCTCCTCCATTTACGGAACCCGGGGAGGGCCCATACCACCGCAAAGTTGGGGCGTATCAACCCAAAAAGATGATAAAATCTATATTCATATTATGGACTGGAAAACCGACAATTTCTTTTTCCCAACCATTACTGGCGATATTAAAAGCATTATTGATTTCCAGTCGAAGAAAAAATTAGACTATAAAACCACTACATACGGCACGCTGGTTCAGCTTCCAAAAGATCGTGATTTTGACCAAGCTGATTTTATAGTTGAAGTAAACATAAAGTAAACCCGTGTTTGCCTTACCGAACCAGACAACATAACAGACAAAACCATAAAAATTCGCTACCTTGAAACTTTAACTTAAACCAACCCTATGAAACTACGCTTATTTGTCGTTGCCCTTGTACTACTGGCCGGCTATTCCTGTAAAACAGAGCCCACATCATCCTTGGCCGACTACCAAGGTGAGGAGAACTACTCCGTAATTATCAGCGAGACCAAAGTGGGCCACCTCAAAACCAACACCTCTGGTGACACCATTACTATTGACTACGATTACAAAAATAACGGTCGTGGCCCAACCATGAAGGAAACTATTGTGCTCAACGCCGAAGGCTATCCCGTAAACTGGCAAATAACCGGAAACACCACCTTTGGCAATGCCGTGGACGAACAGTTCTCCCTCGAAGGCGGGGAAGCCTCTTGGACCGATGCCACAGGCTCTGGGAACACCGCTGTGGAATCGCCACAACTCTACGTAAACCAATTTGGAAGTCCGTACAGTGCTGTTTTGGCAGCCCGTTTGCTCATGGACGCGCCCGACAACACCTTGCCCGTGCTCCCCGCAGGTAATTTGACCCTGACCAAGATGGAGGATTTGACCGTACCCAACGCTTCAGGAGAGGGCGAATTGGCCTTGACCACCTATGCGCTGTCCGGTGCCGAGATGAATCCTTCCTATTTTATTATGGATGATTCGGAGCGTTTCTTTGCCTATATCTCGCCTCGCTATATTGTGGTTCGGGATGGTTACGAAGCCGAAGAAAAGGATTTGCGCCAATTGGCCGAAAACTATTCCGCAGAGCGCTACGAAAAACTTCAAAAAGAATACGCCCACAACTACGATAAAAAAGTACGTATTTCCAACGTAAAGGTTTTTGATCCAAAGACACTATCCTTGACCGACCCGGTTTCCGTGGTCGTAGAAGGTGAAAAAATCACAGCTATTGAGGCTCCCGATGCCTCTGGTGAGAATGAAGTGGTCATCGAAGGCAACGGGGGAACTTTAGTGCCCGGACTGTACGAAATGCACGCTCACACAGGCGACAACGGTGCCCTTTTGAACATTTTGACAGGGGTCACCTCCTTCCGAGATATGGGGAACAATACCGAGGTGCTGAGCAACTTGATTGAAAAAATCAACTCCGGTGTACTCGCCGGCCCCCGCATCACCCGCCTTGGGTTTATTGAAGGAAAAAGCCCGTACAGCAGTAACAATGGTATTTTGGTGGAAAGCCAGGAAGAGGCTTTGGCCGCTGTGGACACCTACGACAGCCTCGGTTTTTACGGTGTAAAACTCTACAATAGCATGAACGGTGATTGGGCGCCTGCCATCGTAAAAAAAGCGCACGACCAGGGCCTATTCGTAACCGGACATGTACCTGCCTTTTCCAATGCCAATGCCATGCTCAATGCTGGTTATGATGAGATGACGCATATAAACCAGACCATGTTGGGCTGGGTGTTGGAACCAGAAGAGGATACCCGTACATTATTGCGCCTCACCGCCATGAAACGGTTCCCCGAACTGGATTTGAACAGTGACAAGGTACAAGAGACCTTGGATTTGTTCGTGGCCAACAAAACAGCGATGGATCCTACCTTGGCCATCCACGAACGTTTGATGCTCTCCCGCAACGGAGAAGTAACCCCCGGTGCCTTGGATTATGTAGACCACATGCCACCCAACGAACAACGTAGCCTAAAAGTAGCCTTGGCGCAGGTTGCGGACGATGAAGAGGACAAAGCCTACCGAGAAGCCTACGGTAAAATCGTGGAAACCCTTAAAATGATGAAGGACAAAGGTATTTTAATTGTGGCCGGAACCGATTTGGGCGGTGCCTTTAACCTGCACCGCGAACTGGAACTCTACACCGAACAATTGGGCTACACCCCGGCCGAAGTATTAAAATTGGCTAGTTACGATATGGCGCAATACTTGGGGCACGAAATTTTGGGAAGTATTGAGCCCGGTAAACTGGCAGATTTCTTCTTGGTGCCCGGCAACCCAGTGGAAGACATTAAAGCCATTAAAACCATTGCCATGGTATCGCGCGGGGGCACTTTTTACTACCCCTCTGATGTGTACCCTGCCTTTGGAATAACGCCGTTTACCGAAAAGCCTGAAGTAAAGGAGTAAACCCTTTTAAAAGTATAATTTTTAAAAGCCAGTGGCGTAGTGCTGCTGGTTTTTTTGTTATACCTACACAAAAATAGGGGGTTATATTGATAAAAGTGTTAATTATCCAACCTAAACTAGCAAGGTTTTGCAGGTGATTTTCTGTTAACTTCGTTGACTGTCACTAATGGTCATTAAAACAGATTTATGTCTTTATCGTTAGCCATAATGTAGAAAACCTATCCTAAAGATCGGGATACTTACAAAGTTAAGTCCAAACTTAGGGTAAGTCCATGGTAAACCAACCATCTACGTTTAAACCCCATTATCCGCATTCATGTACTTTTCCTATGCCGGTATGGATGATTTTCATTGCTTTGTCCAATGTTGTTCATCATGGATATGACCACAACAGGAAATTGATTATCAATCATAAATTTACAGAAATGATAAAACAAGTAACATGCTACATGGTACTGCTCTTGACCTTTGCCAATTGTACATCTACCAAAACCAATCAGCCTCTTTTAAATGATTATCAAATCGGGGAAAAATGGATCTGGAAATGGGAACGACAAGTAGATAGCGAAGTTCGAGCAGCAGGGAAGGATATCCAGGAAGTAGTACCTTATAATGGCGCTTTAGGGCTTTGGAACGGTATTGACACCGTTGCGATTCCCAAGGTTTTGGACCAATTGGGGCCTAAACCGTTTCGTAGCTGGCCCTTACAGGTTGGAAAAAAATGGAAATACGAATCGGAATGGGAAAATAATGAAGGTACCACAGGGAAGACAAGCCAAGATGTGGAGGTCGTTGCCTTTGAAGAGTTAACAGTGGAAGCCGGAAAATTCATGGCCTATAAAATGGAATATAAGGGAATTGTGACCAATTCGAGAGGTTTTAGGGGAGAGATGACCGATATTTGGTGGTATGCCCCGAAATTGAAAACCTACATCAAGCATATCAATGATGATGGATATGGCATCTATACAAATGAATTGACCAGTTATTCTAAAGCCGAGTAATACTGACTTTGCCTAAATCAATACACTTTAATCTGAAAGATTGGTAACAAAAAACACACATATAGGACTGTCCCTTTATTGGAAATGCCAGATTATTGGCTGGGGCCTCGTCTCGCTGTTATGGCTGTACATCGCTTTGGTTCGCGATCAATTTACGATTTTGCAGGCCCTGGTCAATTATGTCCTTGACATCACCATTTGTGTTGGACTGACCCATGGATATAGATCCATTGCATTAAAATCGGG
The DNA here is from genome assembly GCF_010468565.1 of Allomuricauda sp. TY007. GTDB lineage: Bacteria > Bacteroidota > Bacteroidia > Flavobacteriales > Flavobacteriaceae > Flagellimonas. The sequence goes on along the minus strand of NZ_WUEG01000012.1, from coordinate 62,441 downwards.
ATGGAACCTATTGGGCATCAAAAAATTATTGCAAAGAATACTACCCGCCATTGTAATGCTCTCCGTCCTCTTCATGCTTATCATGAATTTAAAAATGTCATTCTTTATTTATTGGAGGCAAGGTGTAAATACCGTCCTTGAAGATCTATCCGTTTGGAACCCGGTTTTAATCACTGGATTGAGGCACATGGCCATTTGGGTTCTGGCCTATCATGCCTACCATTTTTATATCAGGGAAGTGAATACCACCAAGGCAAATGCCCAGCTCTCGCTGATAGCAAAACAAAGCCAATTGGACAATTTGTCCGCACAGCTGAATCCTCATTTTTTGTTCAATTCCCTAAATTCCATAAAGGCGTTGGTCATTGAGAATCCCAAAAGTGCCCGAAGGGCCATTGATCTGTTGTCCGACTTGTTGCGTTCCTCCCTCTATGAAAAGGAACATCTTACCATAACCATTGCAGAGGAATTGGCCTTGGTGAAAGATTATATTGAGCTAGAAAAACTTCGATTTGAAGAACGTTTGCATACGGATTTAAAAATTGATCCTAGCCTCGAGAATATAAAGATACCCCCCTTGAGCATCCAGCTTTTGGTGGAGAACGCCATCAAACATGGAGTGGATAAACAGTTGGAAGGAGGTACTGTTCAAATTTCGATACAAAAAAAGAACAACCACGTGGTCATCACCGTAAAGAACCCTGGAGTTTTCCAGGAGGAAAATCACAAAGGCGTAGGACTCAAAAACCTAAAGGAACGCCTTTTTCTACAATATGAAGGAAGGGCCATATTTAAGGTGGTGTCTCCAGCAGAAAATATGGTCGCCGCCAGATTATTAATCCCAATCGAGAACGCATGAGCACCTACACCACATTGATCATTGATGATGAACGCTTGGCCCGCGAAGAAGTCCGACGAGCACTGGAAAACTATCCGGAATTTAACATAGTTGGAGAAGCGAACAATGTGGAAGTTGCCAAAGCCTTGATAGAAAAAGAACAACCTGACATCATTTTTTTGGATATCCACATGCCCGGAAAATCAGGTTTTGATTTGTTGGAAGAGTTAGGGACCGTTCCCGAAGTAGTGTTCACAACTGCCTATGACCAATATGCCGTTCAGGCCTTTGAGGTAAATGCCTTGGATTATTTGGTAAAACCGTTACGCGAAGAGCGTTTTGCCAAAACCATTGAAAAAGTAAAGTCGGAGTTTAAAAAGCAAGAAGAGCGGAAGGAGCCCTTGGCCAGCCATCAAAAAATATTTATCAAGGACGGTGAGAAGGTCTATTTTGTTGCTTTGGACAAAATAAGTTTGATCGAGTCCATGGACAATTATGCCCGTCTCTATTTTGGAAATAACAAAGCCATGATCAAACGTTCCCTGAACCAATTGGAGGAAAGATTGGACCCAAAAATATTTTTTAGAGCGAATAGAAGTCAGATCATCAACACGGAATGCATCAAGGAAATACACCCCTATTTTAATAACAGACTACGAATCGTATTGACCACTGGGGAAATTGTTGATCTATCAAGCAGGCAATCCGTGAATTTCAAAAAACGAAATAGTTTGTAGCCAAAATTACATTCAATCACATCAAAAGCAAATAGTAAAAGCATAGTGCTAATGGACGGATATGTCCTAAACCTAAAATCAATCAAAATGAACAAGTCATTCCTTATACTAATTTTTGGCATCGCTGCTGTTCTTATATTTTTTGCTTCGTGTACCGGGCAAAATAAAGTTCAGGTGCCTAGAACCATTTCGGAAAATAACACAATATATCTAGTTCAGGATAGTGTTTTGATTCCCACAGCAGATGGGGCTAAAATCCATGCCATTGTAGTCCGAAACGCCGAGTTGGAAGAACCGGGCCCCGCCGTTTTATTTCATACCATCTATGCACGTAAAACTGACTTGGACCGAGCAAAAATGGCAGCGGACCACGGGTATGTGGGCATTGTTTCGTACACTCGTGGAAAAGGACTGAGCCCCGATCCCATTGTACCCTATAAACATGAGGCGACCGACACCTACCAAGTTATCGATTGGATCAGTAAACAGGACTGGAGCAACCAAAAAGTAGGGATGTACGGGGGGAGTTATGTCGGTTTCACCCAATGGGCCGCAGTAAAATACAAGGTACATCCCGCCTTAAAAACCATAGTCCCCTCGGTTGCTGCAGCACCGGGAATCGCTGAGCCCATGGAAAACGGGATTCATTGGAACTTTCACTATCCTTGGCACCATTATGTGGCCAATAACAAATATTTGGACACCGTTTTGTACTATAACGGACAACGTTGGCACGACCTGAACATGAAATGGTACAAAACGGGAGTGGCCTACACTTCCATGGATAGTTTGGACGGATTGCCCAACCCGCAGTTCAAAGAACGTTTGTTGCATCCCGCCTATGATTCCTATTGGCAAGGGATGATGCCTTACAGGAAGGAGTTCACCCACATCGAGATCCCCGTACTTGCCACTACTGGGTACTATGATGGCGGACAGGTCGGAACCCAGTATTATTTGAAAGAGCATACCAAATACAATAAAAAGGCAGAGCACTACCTGGTCATTGGTCCCTATACCCATTTTGGGGCACAGGAAAAACCGGACGACCATATTTTTGGATACGATATAGATCCAGTGGCCCAAATCGATATCACTGAGTTGATTTTTGACTGGTTTGACCATATTCTTAAGGGAAAGCCCAAACCTGAGCTATTGCGGGACAAAATCAACTATCAGGTGATGGGGGCGAATATATGGGGCCACGCTCCATCACTGAGTGAGATGGCCAATGATACCCTCAAATATTATTTGGGAAATGTGCGTTCGGGTTTAGCTTTTGCATCTATGTTTGGAACTGGAAACAACGGAAAAGATGAACATTACACCTTCTCCGAACAACCCCTAGACCCCGATACCTATTTGGAACAGGTGATTGATTTTTCCGACCGAAGCAATCTCACATGGAATTCCAGTGGATGGAGAACCATTGTGGGGGACAGCCTCATGGTGGGACATGGTTTTTCCTTTGCCAGCGAGCCTTTTGAAACCGATTTTGAACTGAACGGTTCATTTGGAGGGGAAATATCGGTGTCCATCAACAAGAGGGATTTTGATTATACCATAGTCTTATATGAACAGACTCCCGATGGTCAATTTTTTGCATTGACCTTGCCGTACAAAGCTCGGGCCAGTTTTGCCCAAGACCTTGAAAACCGTGAGTTGTTGACACCACATAAAAAAACCAAACTTCCTTTCGGTATTGTCCGAATGACCTCCAAAAAGATACGAAAAGGCAGTCGGTTGATCGTGGTAATCAACGGAAACAAAGAGCCATTTACGGAAATCAACTATGGAACGGGCAAAAATGTCAGTGAAGAGACCATTGCTGATGCCAACGAACCTTTGGTCATCAAGTGGTACGGGGATAGTTATTTGGATATTCCGGTGAGGATAAAGTAAACACAGGAATAAGAAACAAAAGGAATTTACTTTTTCGGGTATATCCCTCCTTTAAAAAAGAATAAAGTTTCAATTTGTTAAAAATAAAGGTGATACCAGAATAATTGTAATGTGTTTTTTCATTCTAGCTGGGTCAAGTTTGCCTTTGGTTGGATAAAAATGTACAGTGTGGGGTTCTTGACTTGTTCATCCACCCCTTTCCAGACTTGAAATTTTCATTTTAGCGTGTTCATTGGCTGGATTCAGCTCAAGGGATTTTGCGTAGTTGCTAATGGCCTTTTTCTTATCTCCAAGCATTTCATAAGCCTCACCCAAACTATCAAAGGCATTATATGAACCGGGGAAATTTTGCGTATTCAAGATAAAAAAATCCAATGCTTTTTTCTTTTCATTTCTGCTTCGGAGCATGGCATAGCCAATTTGATTGACTAGTTGCTCCGGTGGCCTAAAGTCCCACGAAAGTCGGTTGGAAAGTAACTGGAAGTGTTGGGTCAATTGATCCTTGCTTTCCACATCGCGATAAGAAATACCATAGCCCTCAAAAATGGTCGTAATTCCATTGTAGAAAGCTATTGGTGGCACTGAAGCATGGTTTTCATTTTCAAAATACTGCATTTTGGCAGGGAAGGCACCTTCACACTTGCTGTTCAGCCCTTCATATAATCTCACATGACGATCACGGTTTCTGATATTTCGCTTTCCCCAATTCGCCGTGGCCAAATAAAAATACCGTTCAAAAGTTTGATCGGTGACGGCTTCCAACTTTTTATCCATGGTTTCCACATCCCAAGTGCCTAAACTGGGGTCCACGGCAATGAAAGCACTAAAAAGTGATTCTTTCTTCATGTATGCATGAGTCGCCAGTAGAGCACTTAAAGAATGTCCAAAAAGAATCCGATATGGTTCGGTTCGGTACTGATTTTCCAGTTCAGGGATCAGTTCATCTTCCAAAAAACCCAGAAACTTTTCTCCTCCTCCTGAATTGTTCTCTCTTACTGTAATGATTTTATCGGGGGTATAGTCCCTTCTGCGATCTACATTTTGAACGCCCACCACGATCATCTCAGGAATTTTCCAACTTCGGTATGCATCGGAACTCATATAATTTACAACCCCTGCTATACTTTTAAAATGTATGTTCCCATCAAGAACCATGAGCACTGGGTAGCGTTTGTGGGATGATTGTTTGTCGTTGTATGAGTCCGGCAGACTGATCCAATACCCTCTGTTCTCATTCAAAATATTGGAGTGTAGCGTATGCTTTGTACCTAATACGATGGGTTCGGTATCCTGGGACTTGACCTGACCAATGCCCATACAGATAAAAAGTAATACTATAATGTACTTGTTCATTTTGTTGTTTTTAAATATTATGAAACCATCTTGGACGAAACAGGTTTCATTGCTTGCAAAATTAATCCCGTGATAAAAGGCATATTAATAATTCCTTTTCAATATTACAATACAAGAAACATAAACGACAACTTTATATATGTTTTCGCCAATGTTATGGAAGTAAGAAATACTATACAAAAACTAAAAAATGATTGCCATCCGTGTTTTTTATTCAAATCAAAACAGTCAAGAAATAAAAAATTATCTTAAGTACCATCTTTGTTTTACCGATTGTGTTTTTTCCCAAGCCATTGTTGTGAGGAAAAAGTTTTGATTACAGTCAGTATCTACAAAAAATACCCGCCCCGTTACATGAGCAAGTGACAACATCATACTGATTTCTTAACCTATGTTAAGTTATCCAAAACTGTTCCACTGTTTTTTTGTTGATGTAAAAGAACAATCAAATCATACACTTTTCAGTCATCTGGCCTTGGTGTAAACTACAACCAATAGTATGAAACGTATTTCTATACATTGACAAGTTACGGGAATTTAATCAAGGAACGTTTGTCGGTCAAATCAGATGCAGCTTGGCAAAGCTGGTCCGAAAAACAAACCTATCTGGCGCTTTCCAACCTTTTAACAGCATGTGCAGCCCTTAAAATTGATTCCTGTCCCATGGAAGGGTTTGAGCAAGATAAATTCAACGCTATTTTAGGCCTAGACCAAAAAGGGTTGAATGCCGCAGTAATAGCACCGGTCGGATATCGGTCAGCGAAAGACCACGCCTAATTCAGAATAAAGGTTCGCAAACCCAAGGAAATCCTATTCGAAGAGATTTGAAAACCAAGCAATCATCCTTGGGTTCCCAGATTAACAGAAAAATGTAACCTGTCAGGGAGTTTATTCGTCAAAACCTTTACATCAAAAAACAATCAACTTATGAGACTGTTATTCTTATTAATACTATTGCTTATAACCTATGCCTGTGGGACAAGCAAAGACGTATCCCCAGAAAACGCAAGCAAATTCAAGGAAAAACACCCGAGTTTTTCAACCCAATTTGCAAACAAGGTAGAGGACATTTATTTGGAAAAGGGGATGTACGGTGATTTCATCTTCGCCGTGGTCGACGAAAACGGCTTGGCATATTCATTTACATTGAATCGGGAAATTTTAAAAGGTGAGGAATCCTCTTTGGACAACGATACTCCTATTTATATTGCATCCAGCACAAAATCCTTTACTGGAACTTTACTCAAAATACTGGAGCAGGAGAATGTATTGGATTTGAATAATTCCCTTCAAGAATATCTTCCCAAACTGAATTATAGTGACAGTATTGAGACACAGAACATCGCTATAAAAAATCTTTTGAACCACACTCATGGTACATTCAGCACCAGTATGACCTGGAAAACTGCTTTTTTAGGATTTAGCGGCGGTAATGATGAATTAATTGAAGACCTAAATAATGATTTTCTTTATGACCCCTCTGGTAATTATAGGTATTCGAACGTTGGGCCGATTATCTCTGGAATGGTTGCGGAAGAAATGACAGGAAAGACCTGGAAAGCACTGATGAATGAACATATTTTCACACCCTTACAAATGGAAAATACCAGTACCAATGTCAGTGATTTTATTTTTAAGGACATCCGTCCATCATTGACCGTTACAAAAGAAAGGGGCATTATCGAGAAAGGTTTCTACAAATCGGACATTACCATGCACGCCTCTGGAGGGATTATTTCAACAATCAATGATCTATCAAAATGGTTGGCAGCAAACATCGATCAAGATAATGTGCTGTTAAACGATACTTCGTGGGGGAAGCTTCATACCTCAACTACAAATCAGGACAAAAACTATTTCACCTATCACAGGTCTGGCTATAGTTTGGGCTGGGATATTGCGGAATATCAAAACAACAAGATGTTGACGCGTTTTGGAGGATTGGCAGGCATAAGTTTTCATATCTCTTTTATGCCCGATAAGAAAGTAGGAATCATTGCTTTTTCGAATGATAACAGAGCATACCTGTTACCACATTTGATGGCAAATTATGCCTACAACCTCATCAATGAGCTGCCGGCGGACAATATTTTCAAGAGTGAAAAAACTTTGTTCAATAAAAGCTTTGAAAGAGAAGATGACATCCCATATCCTGATGATTCCCAAATCCTAGCTGTGAATACCCTCAATGATGCAATCATGGGCACCTATCACAATGCAGAAAACTGGCCCACCATTGAAATTCACAAAGAAGGTGACCACTACGTTTTTAATTGGGGGATATTAAAGGGTAAAATATTCCGAAATGATCAGGGTGGCTACACGAGCAACCTCGGGGTCCTATCCAGAAATTTTCATATTAAAGGAAATTCCCTATCGACCGGTTCGTTGATATACAAAAAGTGAAATAGGTCTACGAAAGCAACTCTTCAACATCATCATTGAGAAACAAAATTTAATAAAAAAATCTTATATGCCTCTTTTCCAGAATCCTCCCCTTGTAAAATGCTTTTGATACTTTCATGCACGTGCTTGGGTTGTCAACCAATATCCACGGGCCGCCATGGCATCGCATTGCCTTTTGTCTGCCTCATTTTCTTTGGGATTATTCGCAACTCCTTACCCGTTCAATGAGTTCCACGGTAACCCTATAGCGTTCTATGGATAAGGAATGATAAACATCGGTTACGTACATATCCCCAACTTGCTTCACATATTTGTCTTGATTTTGTGGAATACCAAGGGCTTCCGGAAAATGTGAAATTACCATATTGCATATTTTGACGAATCCTGTTCACATACCGAGATTTATCCCTTCAAAGTAAAGGTGTATCTAGATTGGTAATTGCATGTGGTCTTGCACTTTTATATACAGAAAGCAAACTTTTTCATACACTACATTCCAGGATAGAAACCCACAGGCTCCACTGAAACACTCCCAAAACAATAGATTAAACCTATAAATTACTGATTTCCATTTTTTTGTTTGATTTTATCTCTAAACCCAACTGCACGCTCAAGAAATCCCCGTACAAGAAATGATTGCTTTAGTTCAAACTTGATGTACCATTTAGTAACTTTGTTTCAACTGTGAAATAAATATTATAAACTAATTTAAAACAAACATGGGAAAAGGATTTTTTCAAGTTCCGACCGCCGTTAACGAGCCGGTCAAAACCTACGTTCCGGGCTCTCCCGAACGAGAAGAAGTACTAAAACAATACAAAGCGTTTTACAATGACAATGTGGACATTCCTCTTTACATTGGAAGCGAAGAGATAAAAACGGGCAACACCAAGCCATTATCCCCTCCACACGACCACAAGCATGTGATAGGGCAATATCACCTTGCTGAAAAAAAGCATGTGGAAAAGGCCATCGCCAACAGCTTGGAGGCAAGGGAGGCTTGGTCCAATTTGACTTGGGAACAGCGTGCCGCCGTATTCCTCAAGGCTGCGGACCTGATCGCGGGGCCCTACCGCCAAAAGATGAACGCTGCCACCATGCTCGCCCAGTCCAAGAACATCTATCAGGCCGAGATTGATTCCGCCTGTGAGATTGTTGACTTTTTACGCTTTAATGTGGAGTACATGTCCCAGATCTATGGCGAACAGCCCGAATCCTCCGAAGGGGTCTGGAACCGCGTGGAATACCGCCCACTGGAAGGCTTCGTATACGCTATAACACCCTTCAACTTTACCGCCATTGCGGGGAACCTCCCTACCAGTGCAGCCATGATGGGCAATGTTGCCATATGGAAGCCGAGCGATAGCCAGGTGTATTCTGCCAAGGTAATCGTGGATGTGCTCAAGGAGGCCGGTCTGCCCGATGGCGTGATCAACGTGGTCTATGGCGACCCCGTCATGATTTCCGACACCGTGCTGGACAGCCCCTATTTCTCGGGAATCCACTTTACAGGCTCCACCACGGTGTTCAAGAACCTTTGGAAACAGATCGGGAACAACATCCATAAGTACAAGACATATCCTCGGATTGTTGGTGAAACGGGAGGCAAAGATTTTATCTTAGCACATCCTACCGCAAAACCCCAACAGGTAGCGACCGCGATCAGCCGTGGTGCCTTTGAGTTCCAGGGGCAGAAATGCAGTGCGGCATCACGGGTGTATCTGCCCAAGTCCACTGCCGATGAGATTCTGGAATTGGTAAAAAAGGACATTGCCTCTTTCAACAAGCCCGGTTCCCCGGAGGACATGGGCAACTTTATCACCGCTGTGATACACGAGGGCTCCTTCGACAAACTGGCCAAGTACATCGATCAAGCCAAGGCCGATGATAATGCCGAGATTATTGCAGGGGGCAATTACGACAAGTCCATAGGGTATTTTGTGGAGCCTACGGTTATATTGACCACCGACCCACAGTACGAGACCATGTATACTGAGCTCTTCGGCCCAGTGGTCACTGTTTATGTCTACCAGGACGAGGATTGGGACGAGACTTTGAAACTGGTGGACGGCACATCGGAATACGGGCTTACCGGAGCCGTACTTTCCGGGGACCGGTACTCCATCGACCAGGCCACAAAGGCACTCCAGAACGCCGCTGGGAACTTCTACATCAACGACAAACCGACGGGCGCCGTTGTGGGACAGCAGCCTTTTGGTGGTGCAAGGGCTTCAGGAACCAATGACAAGGCAGGTTCCATGCAGAACCTTCTCAGATGGGTATCCCCCAGATTGATCAAGGAGACTTTTGTGACCCCAGAGGATTATAGATACCCCTTTTTGGGATAAGACCAAAAACAACGAGATTAAAGGCCATCATCCAAAAATGATGGCTTTTTTTATCCATATCATTACAAATAGGAAGGTCGTAAGAACATTCTCTGGATGCTCCTACGACCTTAAAATTTTAGCTTACGGATCGCTATTTCATTTTTGACATTTCTTTACGGCGCTGCAGCTCTTTTTTAAGCAATTCCATTTCACGTGAAGATTGTGATCCTACTGATGAATTTTCTTCAGCTCTTCGTATTAAGTATGGCATCACGTCTTTAATAGGACCAAAAGGAACGTACTTTACCACATTATATCCGGCTTGTGCCAAATTAAAACTAATATTATCGCTCATTCCATACAATTGGCCAAACCAAATTCGGTTATCGGATTTGTCAATCTTATGATCGGTCAATCTTTCTACAAGCTCCTTGCAACTAAGCTCGTTGTGTGTTCCCAGAAATAGATCAAAGACATCAAGGTTATCCAAAACATAGTTTACCCCATTATCAAAATTTTGGTCCGTAATGGACTTATCTTCGCATACAGGGCTTTTATAACCTTTGGCCAAAGCCCTGTCTCGCTCTTTTTCCATATATGCTCCCCTAACCAATTTAACCCCAACTTTAATTTGATGGGTTCTCCCCAAATCTTTGAGCCTTTCGAGATAGTTATACTTATTGCTTAGGTACAGTTGAACAGTTGCAAAAACAACCGCTCTCTTTTTATTGTGTTTGACCATCATTTCCTCGGTAAGACTATCTACTGCAGCATGGCTCCATGACTCCTCTGCATCAATCATTATTTTGAGGGTCCTCGTATCGGCTACTGCCTTACAAATGGTCTTAAATCTTTTTTTTATTCTGGCCCATTCCTCCATTTCGGAAAAACTTAACGATTCGTTTTCCGAGACTTTTCTAAAAATCTCAAGCCTACCAATTCCAGTTGGCTTGAACACCAAAAAAGGAATTTGCCTTTGAAACTCAGAGAACTGGCAAATCTCAAGAAGGGTTTCCAAGGTCCCATCAAAACTGGCTTCATTTTCTGCACCTTCCACCGAATAGTCCAAGATGGACATTACTGTGCCATTTTGATACAGTTGGTCAATTTGCGCTTTACACTCCAAAAGATTTTCTCCTCCACAAAACTGTGAAAAAATGGTATTCTTTAAAATTCCCTCGATCGGTAATCCACTTTTGAATGCAAAATTAAGCAAGGGCTTTGCCATCTTGGTAAGCTGGCCAAACCCTAACACTCCAAATAGAAACTTGGCCTTTTTAAGTTCCATATTGGATTTTGATGCAAAGGCTGTTTCGGTATTATTAAAATTCAATGTGTCCGACATAATGTAAATTATTTGTAGTTGTGCCGGTCTGCAACGCTTGAACCCCACAAATTTTGAAGTATTGGGACCATGCAATAATCCAGTACATTTGCTATGCAGAATTGTAATTTGAAAAAGAATCGTGGTGATTATGCCGTCACCACGATTCTACTGTAAGGGCACACTAAACTATTAACTATTTAAACAACTTTTGGTATTTAACTACCTATTTTTAGCCCTTGATCCCTGGCTGCAAAATTTTATAGTTTTTAGCAGCTTTATCTTTCTCTACAATATCCTTGACATCTTCCAGCAATTGTTTAGCATCATAAATGATTCCGTCTTTAATCGTATACTTTACCCCTCCTACACGCTCTATGGTATTATCTTCCATAAGTTTGATGGCCCCTGTTCCATAAAGGGACTTGAGGTTGACCAAAGGATTTTCCTCCAAGATTACAAAGTCTGCCAATTTTCCAACGGCAATGGTTCCTATTTCATCATCCATGCCCAAGGATTCAGCGCCATTCAATGTTGCAGACTTTATGACCTCCAATGGATGAAATCCAGCTTCGCGCAACAACTCCAGTTCCCTTGGATAGGAAAACCCATATAATTCGTAAATAAAACCTGCATCTGTACCAACGGTAACCCTACCACCACGATTTTTATATTCGTTTATAAAGGTCATCCAAAGTTTATAATTGGCCTTCCAATCAATTTCTCGCTCAGTGCCCCAATAATGCCAATAAGATCCATGGGATTGACGGCTTGGTGAATAAAACTCCCAAAGAGAGGGCAGTGTATACTCTTCATGCCATTCGGCACGTCGTGCTCTTGCCAGATCTCTGTTGGCCTCATAGATCACCATAGTTGGCGAAAGTGTAAAGTCCAGTTCCAATAGTTCGTTCATGACCTCATTCCATTTATCGGAATAAGGTTCTGCCGCCTGTGTCCATAATTGTCCAGCTTCCCCAAAACGATCTTGCTCATTTTGATAATTATAGTCCAGGGAGTAATCCTGTACGGTCCTATCATCGAACAAAGCCTCTGGTAATCCATACCAATGCTCCATTGCGGTAAGCCCTGCCCTTGCACTATGAAGAACGTTCCAACGTCCTACATATACTTGGGCGTGGTGCATTTTTGAACGTAACCCCAATTTTTTGTTTTCCTCAAGGGCAGCTTTCATGATTTCGGGCGGCGCACCGAAGAACTTGATCCCGTCCGCACCCTTTTTTGCGTTTGCCCTGACCCATTCTATTGCTTCCTCTGGAGTGGATAGGTCTTCTCTGCCCATTTCCCCATTTAGCTTACTGCCAAAGGCTGTATAAGCCTTGATTCTTGGAGCCGTTATTTTATTCTTTTTACTTTTTTCTTTGTGTTCCAGGGTCCACTCTATTCCATTCCCAGAGGCTGGGTCGGCAATTGTTGTAATACCATGCCCCATCCACAACTTAAATACATATTCCGCCGATGTGCCCTGTGCCATTCCGCCTATATGGGCATGTGTATCCACAAAACCTGGCAAAATGTACATGCCTTCTGCATCGAGTTCTTTACCTCCGGGCTTTAGGGCAGGTCTTCTTTTCGGGTCAATCGGTACACCTGGATACCCTACGACCTTGACCTCTACAATCTTGTTGTTTTCGACCACAATATCCACTGGCCCTTGAGGCGGTGCCAATGTACCGTTTATCATTGTGGCCCCTCTAATGATCAATTGGCCATAAGGTCCTTCTCCTTCGGTACGGGCCGGGGCCTTTTCAATTTGTGCGTACATTGCTCCTTGCAGTAATAAAGCGGCAAGAATCAATAGCTGAAATTTAACTTTCTTCATTATAAAATTAATTGTGTTCTGTAAAGGAATTTACAAGGTTCCTTTAGGTTGTTTTTATTTATTTTCTAGTATACTTTGCCGGCATTCCTTTTGCTGGCAACGATTTTTTTATGAATTCCCTCAGGTCATCATTCGCCGTTTTAAGATCTTCGTTCCTAAGGTACATCATGTGACCGCTCCTGTATCCTTTCCACTCCATACGGTCTTTAAGCTTTCCGCTGGGATCCATTTGCCACAAATTGTATTTTGCGTTGAAATAATCCGTTCCTCCATCATAGTAACCTGACTGCACCAATACATTCAGATATGGGTTTTGTGCCATGGCCTGTCTAAGATCATAACCTGTGGTATTGTTGCTTCTATCCCATGGACGAACAGGTCCGAACATATTGTACTTTACATCTGTGTGATAATTTAAATGGTTTTTGAAATAATAATTGATCGCAGGTGTAAAAGAGTGCAACCAACTAGTCAGTTCGGCGGCATAATCCGGTCTTGTTCCTGCTGTTTCCATGTCGATTCCCAAATATCTGGAATCAAGTCTACCGATATTATACCCTTCGTCCCTTAACAATTCCTTCCAAAAAAAACGTTTGGGAATGCGTAGGTTATGTTCTAAAACCACCTTTTCCGAAAGGCCTGAATATCTTGCTATTTTTGAAGCAACCTGCTTTTTTTCTGCTTCCGGCAAATAACCTCCTTTTGATAGTGCCGGTGTGAGTTCGTTTATGGTATACTCTTCAACTTCTGGAAGCACCTCTACCAGGTCTTTGGATTGAAGGTCGGCAGGCAATTTCTTATGGAACCAAGCAGCAGCAGTATAATATGGCAAAAAGTTGGCGGCACCGGGCACTGTTCCCCTTTCTATACCCAAAGTGGTAGGCGACACCAAAATAACACCATTGAGATACATCCAATGTGAGTTTTGAAGCTCCAACGAAAGTCCCGACACCCTTGGGGTCCCATAACTTTCACCTATCAAGAATTTTGGCGATGTCCAACGATTGTTTCGAGTTACAAAACTATTGATCCAACTGGCCAAGTATTCAATATCCTGATTTACCCCAAAAAAATTCTTTGCCTTGGTTTTATCATCCATTTCTTCAATGGCTCTGGAATATCCTGTGTTCACCGGATTGACATAGACAATATCGGCAACATCCAAAATCGAGTTCGGATTATCCTTGATACCATAAGGCTGTACAGGATAACCTTCCTCATCAATGTTCAAAATCTTTGGTCCTGTATAGGCAATGTGCATCCACACCGAAGCCGAACCAGGGCCTCCATTGAACGAAATTACCAAAGGGCGTTTGGACACATCCTTTACATCCGTTCGTTGATAATAGGTAAACAACAGTCCTGCTATTATTTTCCCATTTTCATCCCATACCGGATGCTTGCCCGTGGTAGCTTTATATTTTATTTCCTGCCCTTTAATATTTACCTCCCCTTGAACTGTAACAGTAGAGTCCATAGCAGTATTTAGCTGTTGTGCAGTAGCTGTTACTCCTATAATGAAGAGTACAAAAAAGATTTTTTTAAACTTTATGCTCATAATATGTCTGTTTTAAATGAAGTTATCGTTTCAATGAAACTGGTCTTGAGATTGGGATTTTAAAGTTCCTCCATTAATAAAAAAGGGCAGGACCATGATGAAAAATATCATCACAATTATATGGAGCTTGTCCTGCCCATCCTTTGAGCTAATCAAACGGATTGAGAAATTTGGATGATTGTCGGGGAAACCCGTCCCCGACAATCTATTTATTAAAGCTTATGATTCCTTTATCAGTTTACATCCCAAAACAAACTTGTTGTAAACAAGTCCCCCCCTATCGCTGCATCCGCACTTTCATAATTGGCCCTGTTCAACGTTTGTTCCGAAATTGGATAAGTCAATCTTATCGGTACTGTGGGAACGAAGGACTGGGGTGGTGCTTCTAAAATTGGATAGTCCAGCCTTCTGTACTCGGTCCATGCTTCCAATCCTTGGTTAAAGAGTGCCACCCATTTTTGCATACCTATTTTTTGTTTCCAAGTTCCAGGTGCGGTAGCATAGGCCACATCCGGATTTGTCAAATAGGCATCTACACTATCTCCTAGCCCATAATATTCAAAAGAAGCTCGAATGGCTTGGTTATAATGGCCTTCTGCATCCGTTACACCGGCAACCCCGCGTTCTGCTGCTTCTGCCAACAAAAATTCCACAGTGGCATAATCCAACAAAATTACGGGAGTTGTTGGTTGATAGAACAAGGTCCCGAATCTGGAATAATCAAAATAGGCTACAGTAAGTCCGGAAGGAGCACCAAGGTAAACCTCATCGGTTCCATCCACTTCTTGGAAAAAAACGGTTCTCCTTGGATCATCAAGATCGTTCATGTAGTCTACAAAAACATCACATCCCACAAAATCCCTTCGATTTCCAACAGCCAAATCCGTCCATAGTTCTGCCGTGTTGGGCTGTGATTCCAAATGTTCTACTTGTGCTATATCTGCATTTGAGGTGAAAATATTGGGCGACGCCGCTGTAATTGCTTCGTTTCCAAGTGTTGGGTCTGCATCAATGACCCTCATCCCCATTTGAAATAACAGAGAGCTGCCGAACCTTTTCCATCCCACAATGTCTCCATTATATAGGATATCCTGATTCCATGAAGCTTGGGATTCATCCAAGGCACCGATGGCCGCGGTCAGTCTAGAAATCAAATCTGCATAAATAACCTCTTCGTCATCGTAAGCCGGTGATATATTATTGACATCCAAGGCTTCCGTATATGGGATATTCCCAAATGCCTCGACAAGTTTACCAAAGGTGTATACCTCCACAATCTCTATAATGGCCAATTGATTTGTATTCACAGGACTTATGTTCCCAGATTCTTCAACAACTTCCCGGCTTTTACCAAGGTTGTTCAAGATATCCATATATACTTCGTTCCAAGTAAAGTTGGAATAGTATGTGGTTCCTTCATTATAAGTTACCGACGATATCTGCTGTACCAACAATCTTGTTGTATTGAACGGATTTCCGTTGGCCCCATAGGTAATCCCGCTCATCGTATCGGAAAGGTTTTTCAATGCATTATTGAAAAAGGTTTCTGCCGGAGCCTCCGTTGCGTTCTTCACATCGACGTTCATGTCTTCCAAATCAGCGGAACATGAGAAAAACAGTGCTATTAAAAATATGATATAATAGTTTTTCATTTTCTGATTTTTTTTGGTTTAGAATTGAACTTGAAGGTTTACACCAATGTTTTTCACCGTTGGCAGCACCCCATTCTGGGAACCTTGCAAGTTACCTGAACTTAACCCTGCCTCTGGATCTGCATAGGGCAGGTTTTTATGTATGATCCATAAATTGGAAGCAACCAGTCCCAATCTTATGGATTGGACATTTATTTTATCCATAAACGGCATTTTGGGAAAATTATAGTTGAGCGCAACTTCTCTTAATTTAACAAATGATGCATCGTATATAAAATAAGCCCTTGGTGCCATTACACTACCCGTTGCATTCCTATAATTATCCATCGCTGTTCTCACGGTATTGGGAGAACCGTCCGGAGCAACACCGTCCAGAACAATACCTCCTCCGTTGGCAAGCGAGTTTCTAATTGGGTTTCCCAAATCGTTGAGGCCCACTGACCATTGATACAGTCCCGATCTATTACCTGTTGCGATATCGTTGGAATACACATCACCCCCACTTTGAATATCGATCAAAAAGTTCAAGTCAAAGTTTTTGTACTTGAACGAGTTGGTAATACCCGCTGTCCAGTCCGGGGTAATGTTACCGATAACATTGTTGGAAGTTGTGGTCCTTTCGTAAACGCCTGTTTCTTGGTTTACCAGAGGCTTTCCATCTACATAGATGAAATCTGTTCCCTGAATCGTCCCATAAGGTTCTCCCACAGTTGCATTGATCGACACCCCATTAACAGTTCCCAGTTGTAAGTTGCTCCCTCCTTCAAAAAGAGACAACACCTTACTTCTGTTCTGTGCCCAGTTTACATTCGCACGCCATTGAAAATCCCCTGTTGGAACAATATCACCGTTAATGGCTACTTCAATACCCTTGTTTTCAATCTCTCCGGCATTTACGAACTTTGAAGAATACCCTGTTGTAGTGGAAATGGCCACAGGAATGATTTGATCTTTTGAGTTTGTTTTGTACAGGGACAGGTCCAAGCCCAATCTACTGTTCAAAAACCTCATTTCGAGCCCCGCTTCATAACTTATTGTTGTTTCGGGGAGCAGGTCTTGGTTGTTCTTTGTGCTGTTGGTTCCATATAAAGGTACCGATCCAAACGGGGTAGGCTTGTCCAATACATCCACCAAACTGTTGGCAGGTGCCGAGCTACCCACTTCCGCATAGTTTAAACGAAGCTTTCCAAAACTCAACCAGCTCTTGTCCAAAAGATTGGAAAACACAAAGCTCGAAGAAACAGATGGATAAAAATAAGTGCTGTTTTCTTCGGGCAATGTCGAAGAATGATCAAACCTGCCCGTTAGGTCCAAATAGATAAGATTATCGTATCCAAATGAAGCCAATCCATAAAAACCATCGACACCCACTTTCTCCACACTTTCAACAGGTGCAGGGGGTAAATTCAGGGAGTTGGACAGGGAGAACAGGTCCGGTAATACCAATCCTCCATTGGTTTCGGCATAAATAGAACTTAGGTCTGTTCTTCTAATATTTGTTCCCAATACACCACTGATATTCAGTTTATCCGTAACATATTTATTAAAGTTCAACATCAAATCGTAGTTTTCCTCACTAAAGTTGATGTTTCTTCTGGAATATCTGCCTACGGCACCTGCCGTTCCCTTGTTGTTCCTCTCTTCTTGGATAAAGGAATATGTGTCCAAAGATACCCTGCCTTCAATATTGAGCCAATCGGTAAATTTATATTTCATGGAAACGTTCCCAAATATTCTACTTCTGGAATCATTTTGATAGTTCTCATAGACTACCCAATATGGGTTATCTATGGTTCCCCCCATAAATGGGTCCACATTGTTTCCCGTGCTGAAATAGGCGTTTTTAAGTTCATCGACCCCTACGTTCATGGCCCAGTACCTTCTCATGGACGAAATTACGTTTTGGGCATTGCCACCGGTCTCAAGTCCAGTTCTGTTTCTTCCAAGGGCATCAGTTAGAATATAATTGGCACTGCCGGAAACCGATAGTTTCTCCGTGATATCAAAAGAGGTATTAATGGAGATGTTGTCCCGCGTCAAATTACTGTTGGGCATCAACCCTTCCTGATTGAACCTTGTATATGCGATCCTATACGTAGCCTTATCAGTCGCTCCCGCAACCGCGACACTATTGGTGGTGGTTATGGGAGTTTCAAAGAAATCTATAAGCTTACTTTTAGGTGCTTCCCACGGGGTAGGCTGTAGATAGTACGGCGACCCTTCATAGAATGAGTCCCATTGGTACACCATTAAACTTGAATCGAAAGGCGCGCCGTACGAACCATATGCTGTTGCCGGGGTCACCAAATCCACTTCACCATCTCCATTTGCATCGGAATCCACAAAAAAGCTGTCCCCATTGCTTCCATATACAGCTCCATAACCAGTACCATATTCATACTGAAAATCGGGCCAAGTGGATTTATCTATCCACCCTACTGTAACGTTTGAGTTTATGGTTACAGTAGGTTTTTGTTTGGACCCAGCCCCAGACTTGGTTGTAATAATAACTGCCCCGTTGGTGGCCCTTGAACCATAAAGTGCCGTGGCAGCGGCCCCCTTAAGAACATTGATGGATTTGATATCGTTGGGATTAATATCCGAGGCCATGTTACCATAATCAAATCCCCCTGCACCGGTTTGCTGATCAGAAGTATTAAAGTTGGAATTGCTTACAGGAACTCCATCCACCACAAAAAGGGCTTGGTTGTTTCCCGTTAAGGACGTACTACCCCGGATGACTACATTACTGGACCCGCCCATATTGGTATTGTTCTTGATCTGCACCCCGGCAATCTTACCAGAGAGCGCATTGACCACATTATCGGTTGGAGTCCTGTTCACATCTTCTCCATCTACTTCCTGTGTAGCGTAACCCAATGACTTTTTCTCTCGTGAAATTCCCAGGGCGGTTACGACAACCTCGTCCAATTGTGCAGAATCTTCTTGCAGTTCAATGGTTATGGGCCCGCTACCGGTAACTTCTACTTCTTTGGTCTTAAAACCGATGTAGGACACTACCAGAATAGCACCCACTTCGGCTTGTATGGAGAAGTTTCCATCAAAATCGGTCTGGGCCCCTGTTGATGTGCCTTGCACCATAATATTAGCTCCCAATAAAGGAAGTCCATCAAAATCCACAACAGTTCCGGTAACAGTCTGCTGCAACATGGGTTTATCGGGTGCAACCGAAGCCGACCCGTCCGAAGGTTTGTAGTTTGGTGATTTTAAAAGTATAATTTGACGCCCTCTTAATTGATAAACAATTGATGTACCCCTAAAGAGCATGGTGAGAACATCTTCTAACTTTTGGTTATTTATTTTTAAGCTTACTTTCTTTTTTAGGGGAATTTGGCTGTACTCGTACATAAAACGATATTCCGAAACGGATTCTATCTCCCCTAATGCTTTTTCAAGGGTAACTTCCTCCAAATCAAGTGATAATTTTTCTCCTTGGGAAGGGGTATTATTTGCTTGAATTTGGATAATTGAAGCTATGATTAAGAAAATGGTCAGTTTGGTTGATAAACCATTCCCTAAGAATCTCTTTAGGAAAAGAAATCTAGATGGTTTTTTTTTCATAATTTTGAAATTGATTTAATTAGTTTGAATCGATATTTATTACACAGTTCAAGAGAGGGAATGGGCCAACATTCCCTTTTCTTTTTGTGTACTTTTTTTTGAGTACTACTTCATTGGCTTTTTTTTGTTTTAGGAGTTAGTATTAGTTTGTTACTGGTTTTATTTGATTATTATTTTTCGGTTATCATCGCCTCTTTCCTCTTCATAGGTAAAAGGGACTATTATTTTGAGGGCCTCCAGAACATCCTCAATACGTTCAACATTCCTATTGAACCTCGCATTGAAGGTCTGTTTCTCTATTTCACTGTTTGTATTTTCAATTTTGACGTTGTACACCCTTTCCAAGTTTGCCAATAATTCAGGAAACGATGCATTCCTAAAAACAACTTCACCTTTCATCCAACCAGTGTACAGGCTCGTTTCAACCTCTTTTACCTCCATGCGCCCCTTAAACCTATCCCAAGTACCTTTTTCCCCTGGCTTCAATAATACTTCTTCCTTATTTTGGGCAACATGGTTAAGGCTGACCGAACCTTCTATCAAAACAGTGGTCACCTCATTTTGTTCTTTATAGGACGAAAAATTGAACTCTGTCCCCAATACTTTCACCGATACTTCTTCCGAATTCACTATAAAGGGATGTTCGCTATCTTTGGTTACATCAAAATACGCTTCGCCGTACACGTACACCTCTCGATTGCCGGTTTTGGGAAATCTTGCAGGAAATTTGATTTTGGTTCCCGAATTAAGCTGAATCTTGGTTCCGTCCGACAATACCAACGTGAACATTTTTCCATTAGGAATTTGAAGTTCATTGAAAATGGAATCGCTAATTCCCTCATTGGCCTCGTAAATAAGGGTATCCCCATAATGGACCGCGACAGTTTCACCTGTAGACAACTTTATGGAGTGGCTCTCATGATTATCTATGAATTTTGTACCATCACCTGTATTCAGGATAACAAAATTCCCTTTTTGATGCGGAATTGTTTTAGGGACACCACTATCATAAATCCACACAAAACCTAGCCCTAAAGAAATCAATCCTAGAAAAATTGCCGCATATTTAAATATTTTTCTCCTTGCTCCCAGTTTCATGGTTTTTGGTTCTGCCAAACGTTCCTTCACCTTTCCCCAATCGCCCTCTACATCCAAGTCATCAAGAAAAGACAAGGACTCATCAACCAAATCTTCCTCTACAAGCGAATTGTACAATTCCCCTATCCATTCCTCCTGATCCTTTTCAGGTTTGCCCTTCCATTGGGTGGATGCGCTCAACTTTTTTAGAAGTAATTTTAATGTTTCTTTTTTGTGCATTAAATATTGTTCTTACCTAGTAGATAATAATTTTTTAAAACAGGGTGACAAACACAAAATATTTTTTTGGAAACCCATAATTTTTATTATGAATTTGGCATAACCCAAAGATTAATTTTATATTTCCTCAGTTTTAAATTTCTTTGTAACCCCGAAACCTCTTTAAATATGACATTTAAGGTTGAAGAGCTGTTTAAAAAAAATTACGCCCTTTTGTGTCTAGTTTCGTTTTCTATTGTAAAGGACAAAGATGTTGCGAAAGATATTGTCCAAGACTTCTTTGTTTCTTTTTGGAACAAACGAGAGTCCATATCCATATCAACGTCTTTTGAGGCATATGCAAGGAAATCGGTCAAAAACCTGAGCCTCCAATATTTGAACAAAAAAAACAAGGAGCAAAGAATGTTTGAGGACATTCGAGCAGAAGACAGCAGCTCAAATATTCCAAATGACAAACAAAACAACAAACTAAACGAACTGGTAAATCTACTGCCAGAAAAAAGAAAGGAAATTTTTTTATCGGTAGTGGTCCATGGAAAAAGTTATGCAGAAATTGCCGAAACCAACGGAATTTCCGTAAATACGGTCAAAACCCAAATGAAAAGAGCCTATGCCTTTTTGAGGTCTTACCGAAAAGAGGATTATATTGCCGTATTCCTCCTACTTCACCTCTTTTCCTATTTATTCCAGTAATCAACCCTCTTGTGGTTTCTTTGGCACTCATTTCCACCCAACTCAAAAAACACTTTGTATAGCCTTCCATTTTTTAAAAAAAAGCATTGTGTCACCCTATACCCCTATTTTTTTAACATAGTAGTAGAACTGTTCATAAAAAAGGTGGTTACAACCTTTAACTTTTGATGTTGAACCAACAACCATTCATTTAAACTTTAAATCATGAAAAGATTATTATTTACAGCACTTCTTTTGCTCCCCATGCTGATGTGCGCCCAAACCATTGGTGCACCGGACAGAAAACCGGGCGAAGGAGAAGGCCCTTTTGACAGACTTATTATTAGAGGCGCTATTTTGATCGATGGCACCGGCGGGCCAGCTTCCGGGCCCGTGGACATTATTGTGGAGGATAACAAAATTG
Source organism: Allomuricauda sp. TY007 (assembly GCF_010468565.1). Lineage (GTDB taxonomy): Bacteria > Bacteroidota > Bacteroidia > Flavobacteriales > Flavobacteriaceae > Flagellimonas. The sequence goes on along the minus strand of NZ_WUEG01000012.1, from coordinate 40,506 downwards.
TGGACATCGCAAGGGTCGGTGTTCCCAAAGTTGCCATTGACCAAACCAAACGGCCCAAACTTGGCGACGGCAAAACCAAAGAAATCGATGCCACTGGGAAATATGTTATGCCCGGATTGATCGATCTTCATGTGCATACCGGAGGAAAACCTAAAGCACCAGAAGCAGAATACGTTTATAAATTATGGATGGCCCACGGTATTACCACGGTAAGGGGCGTCCCCTTTGCAGACCTTGAATGGTCTTTAAAAGAAAAAGAGAGAAGTGCCAAAAATGAAATTGTGGCGCCCAGAATGATCTCTTTTCATAGAATTGGAACTGGAAAAGAATGGGAAAACCGAAAAATCCTGACGCCAGAAGATGCCAGAGAATGGGTACGCTACGCCAATAAAAAAGGTGTGGACGGGCTAAAATTAGGGGCTCACCGCCCAGCCATCATGGAGGCCGTATTGGACGAAGCTAATTCTCTGGGCATGGGAAGCACCGCTCACCTTGCACAAAGTGGTGTGGCCCAAATGAATGCCATTGATGCCGCCAGATTGGGCCTTACCAGTATGACGCACTTTTACGGATTGTTTGAGTCCATGTACGAAAACAACGATGTGCAACCTTGGCCCGTTGATATTAATTATGGAGACGAACAACATCGCTTTGGTCAAGTTGCCCGTCAATGGAACTTGGTAAAACCTGGTGGTGAAAAATGGAATGCCCTTCTCGATGAATTCTTGGAATTGGATTTTTACATCAACCCAACCATGACGATATATTCTGCCGGGAGAGATGTAATGAGGGCTCGTAACGCAGATTGGCATAAAAAATATACCTTGCCCTCTTTAATGGATTTCTTTTCCCCAAGCCGCACAAGCCATGGCGCTTATTGGTTTGATTGGACTACCGAAGATGAAGTTGCTTGGAAAAAATACTATCAGGTCTGGATGCAATTTTTAAACGAGTACAAGAATATGGGCGGAAAGGTAACCTTGGGTTCCGACTCCGGGTTTATTTACCAGACTTATGGCTTCGGAACAATCCTGGAGCTTGAAATGCTCCAAGAAGCTGGGTTTCATCCGTTGGAAGTAATTCGTTCCGCTACCATGCACAGTGCCGAAGAAATTTTTAAGCCCCTTAAGAAACCTATCGAGTATGGTGTAATACGTCCTGGACTATTGGCAGATATGATTATTGTTGATGAAAATCCATTACAGAACTTAAAAGTACTTTATGGTACGGGTGCCGTACGACTTAATGATGAAACTGCTAAGGTAGAACGTGTTGGGGGAATTGAATACACCATTAAGGACGGAATTATTTATGATGCCAAAAAATTATTGAGCGATGTTGAGACCATGGTAAACAAACAAAAACAAGAAAGAGGCAAATAATCCACAAAATGGTTTTGCCCAAAACATACTATTTCTAAGCTGATTGAGAAAGCACATTCTTTCTTAAATCCAACAAGAGCCCTGGATGGAATCCAGGGCTTTTTCTATTATCATCGCTAAAGGAACCGTATCGAACGGCTCTAATACAGGCTCATGGGACTCAGGGCTGTCCTTCCGAGAAAACATACCTCCCGAAGGTGAACTTACTAGATTTGACTGGAGACTGAGAAAAGAGCATGTTGACTGTTTGAATTAACTTTGAAATCCTGTTCTAAAAATCGGGGTATCTACACAATATGGGAAACACTTAGGCAAATGGGAACGACCAAATTTCGAGGACTATCTCAATAAGATTAGTACGGTAGTATTTTCATAAATGTCTTTTGATAGGCCTTGGCGTATTGATTCATGCCCAAATCGTTGGGGTGGGTTCCGTCCACATAGGAATCATTGGTCATACATAAATCTGATTTTGTTATCAGGTATACATTTTTGGCACCGTCCTTTATTAGTTGTTTATAGGATTTGGTCAACCATTTGTTCAATGTTTTGTATCTGTGCTGTCGTTCCCAATTTACCAATCCATCCGAATAACCAGAGTGCTGGACCAACACTATGGGAACGGTATTGTTATTTACTCGCAATTGGTCCACACTTCTAAAAATTCTTTTCATTACTTCTTCCTTGGTATCCGACGGTTTAAGATTGGGCATGCAGTCCAGGACATAGACAGCCGCATCAATTTCCATAAGCAGGTCAATTACTTCTTCTTCCAATCTTCCATTGCCCGAAAAACCAAGATTGACAATCGGCGAATTTATATTTCTTGATACGATGTTTGTCCAGGCCATCCCTGGTCTGGATGCACAAGCACCCTGGACAATGGAAGTTCCATATACCACAATGGGCTTTTTTGTGGAACAAGGTATAAATTTGAATCCTTTGGTTTTAGGGACACCTATCTCCAAATGTTTAACAGTATTGTACAGGGGTAAAAACAATTGGTATTCCCGAACCGTATCAGGTTGCCTTTTAATTTTAAAGTGGTACTCAATAGTATCCTTAAACTGATAGGCCCCCTTGCACCATAGCCACTTATCCCCATCCTTTGTATAGAGATCAAGACCACTGACCCCGGTTGTTGGCATATGGGGCATGCCCAACCTCTCAGAGACTATATATTTTACAACAATCTGTTGTGAATCTGTTTGAAATTTAATGTTCAGCCCCGCAGCATTTTGGGAGAGCTGCCAAACAGCATCCCTGACCAGGTTCTTGGCTTTATCGGGAAACCTATGATACCCCATATTGTCCCACCCCTGTCCTTCAAACCGTTCCATATGGTCCATGGGGTCATACCATACAAAAGCTTCGGATACCTGTGCAGATATGGTATTGTGTATTACCAATAGGAAAATAAATATTCGGGCCATCTTATGTGAAATTAAAATATCTTCCCTGAATCAAATCCAGGCCATCAAAACCTAAAAAATATAGGGTTGGCCCTAATTTGAATTGGATTTTTTTGGATTATACCTCCAAATCTGGTCGTGGGTAGTGTACAAGATGTGTTCTTTCCCGTTAAAAACCATAATATTACTGGAATGGTCCCCAGCTACAATGGGATTTCCCGGATACTTGGTCCAATGGACAAGGTCCTTGGAAACCGCAACGTTGGATGACCAAAGAGCCGTTACATCCGTTTTATGCCAATCTGGATTATCCGAGCCATGATAGAACATATAGTAGTTTCCTTGATACTTTACAATTTGATTGGCCGCTACCGCCGCCTCATCATATTTTTCCGGGCCCATTTTAAGTACAGGTTCATCTTGGACGTTTGTCCATGTCTTAAAATCGTCGGACTTGGCCAACCAAATGCCTAAATCATTACGTTCATAAAACAAATACTTTTCCCCATCTTCCACCCAAACCGTTGGGGTACCATAGGGTCCTGGGTCTAATGGTGTACCGTTAGCTTTTAACAGGTTAAGTTTTCCTTTGGGTTCCCAATCCACACCATTTTTTGATATTAATAAATGGGCAACATCATTTTCTCCTTCAGCAAACATGTAGTACATCCCATCATGTTTAAGTACAAACATATCTTCCACCCACACATCTTCAAGAATGGGACTGTCCGAGAAACGTTCCCACTGAATTCCATCATCGGAAAGAGCCAACCCAACAAATCTTTTTTTGGTAATACTGTCATTGTACCCTGTATACCATAGCTTATACTTTCCTTCGTCATGGAGAATAAAACCGCGTTCCCTTATATTCCTATCCCAAGAATCGGCATCGGTTCCGGCAAACAATGGATTTTGGGAAATCGGCTCAAATTCAACCATTTCAGCCGAAAAACTTACCGAAGTATCGTCCTTTTCTTCAGTTGGTTTCTTTTTCTGTTTTTGCTCGCAGGATATCACAAAAAAAGCAATGGCCATAATAGCGAGGCTACTTATTTTTCTCATTTTTTAAAATTTTCTGTGGTATTAAACCAATCTTTAAGTTCTTCTGTATGCTCTAAACCACTGGAATTATCCAAATCGCTATATAAATCCTCAGCCCAATCATAGGTAGTGGGAACATCACCAATCAAGACTACTTTTTTAGGGCAGTGCAAGCCAACTACTTGGGGAATATCTGTAATTTTTAGGCAATTCAACAGTTCTATTGCATTTTCTTTACCTGCAGGATCGCTGGCCATATTTTGAGTAGCGGGAAGGTCTTTTAGAAAAAGTGTCTCCACGTTTCCATCCATAAGTGCCGAATATGCTGCCACCACTGTCATTTCACCCTGTGCTGCCAAATGGATATCAACATCAGGTCCATATTCAGGGAGTTGTCTTATGGCCTGTAAGCTACGGAGTACATCATACACCCTCATGGATGCCACGGTTCTTCCTGTCCATGCCGCAGATCTCCTAATATGCCATTGGCGTGATGGAGACCAAGCTGTTCTTCCTGTTCCCCTAGTTTCCAAAAAGATCACATCCATTTGTTTATAGGCCCCTGAGATAAAACTTTCAGACGCATATCGCTCTTCTTCAGGATTACGGAGCACCAGTAAAACAGGTTTTTTCTTGGTTTTAGGACTTTTCTTGTTCTTTCGTACTGAAAAAGGTAATCGCCAACCTTCCTCGGACACAAAACTATAATCATTCCTTTTCATTGTATTTCCTGGGGCTCCCTTAAATTCTTCCCGAATCGCCAAGGGCACTTCGATTTCTGGAAAACCGTTGAATGTTTTTTGCCTTAATAAGGAAACTACCTTTTCCTTGTATTTCTTTAAACTCAATTCATTGGGAATTTTTGGGGGAACTGCCATGGGTACAAAGGATTCTTGTATGACCTTCGTCAAATCCCCTTTTGGTATTTCTCGACCATATACTTTTAGGGACTCGTTGGACAAGACTTTTTCAACAGAAATAGTACCAACATCATTTAATGAAACGTTTTCTCCTTTTAGTTCTTTCAGAAAAAAAGCGAGTATTTCTGCCCTGAGCGATTCATCGCTTCCATAGCTGTGTTTGCCTTCTGCCTCTTTCATTTGGAGATTATCCGGTTGATCGTACAATTGATAGACTGATTTTATCTTATGGTACAATGTGCGAACCGATTCAATGGAATAATAGATGTCTTGTCTGGTCTGAGCTATCATAAAGGGTCTTGGGGCGATGAGTGCCCCTATATCCGTGAAATCTATTTTATAAGTATTTATTGGCATCATACAATCGCAGTGGTCATCAATGGTTCGTTGCCGAATCTGTCCTTCTAGGGAACCTGCACCGGCTACGGCTGCAGCGGCCTTTATCCGATTATCCACCGCTGGAAGATACCAACTTTGGGAACCTCCCCCCGATATACCCGTAACTCCAAGCTTTCTTTTATCCACCTCTGGTAGTTCACTGAGCAGGTCCAATCCTCGGATACCGTTCCAAACCTCTACCCCTCCAGGATTATACCCTCTGCTGTACCAGTGAAAAAAACCTTTTTCGTAGGCTCCCAGATGCTCTCCCTTTACCTCTCCCCTTTGAATGGTTTCAATAATCAATACAACAAAACCATTTAGGGCAAAATTACGGGCATGGGCTTGATAGTGATGTTTTTGCGTATGGGCATGCCCACATACATAAAGAATTCCCGGCATCTTATTTCCTTTGTTTTCAGGAATATATAAATTAGCGGCGACAAACAATCCGGGCATGGATTCGTAGTAAAGCTTTTCTATTTTAAATCCTTCTTGATCAATAACACCTGTTTTCTTAATATTTAAAGGAGGTCGGGGTGCATTAAATTTGTCCTCTAGCCCAAGCATCTCCAACAGCATTTCCTTTCTATTTTCCCGAACATTGGTCCAGTCATCCAAACTATTGATCTTAGATAAGGAGTTCCATGTAATCTGGGATGCAACATTGCCTAAATAACAGTGAATGTCATTTCTTTGGTCTTGTTGCTGCAATACTCTAAATCCTTCAACCTGGGCAAAAAGATTCTCTGGTAAAGACAAGATCAGCAGCAATGCAGGAAACCAAAACCATCTTTTACTTTTTTTCTGATATGCAAATAGGTAACGTCTCATTCTTTCTTACTGTTTTTTAAAGGGCCTATATATTCTTTTGAAATTACTACGTCGTCAAATAAGATTTGATCAATTTCTCCCGGAGCGCCTTTTGTCATATAATAGTTCAACCAAAAAAAACTAAGTTTTAACCTGTCATCCGAACGCCATTGAAATCCTTCAAACGGAATTCCATCAGCATTCTCCAAATTCCATCCCCCGTTTCTATCCATATTTGGAAATCCCTCGCCCAAGTGGAGAATTTTTTTACCATTTATCCAAAAGGCTTGCTCTCCATTGTAACTATTTACTGGATTATTGACTTTGATCATAAACTCAACACATATCCATTCCCCAACGGGAACTTTCTTTGCTTTTTTAGGGAAGAACACATTCCCCCAATACTTATTTGGACTACCAGCCATATGCATCCAATAGGTATAAAACCCCCAATTCCATTTATTATAATCCGGGGTTTCAATACCTGAAATGAAAAAATCGGCCCCGCTTGGCTTAAGTCCTGCTTTACCCTGCGGATAGGGAACCCGTGGGTAATATCCTCCCAATTTCACCAAATGATGCACCTTTGCCTTCCGTGTTAGGAACTTTACATAAAATCTAGCATAGAGTTGGTCATAACCCTCAGGAAAATTTTTGAACAAATGCCCTCCTTCATCCTTCCCAGCTATATAGGTGATTTTTAACGATTGTTTACCTCTGCTTCCTTGAGGTACATCGTTAGAAAATGACATTCCCTTAAGATTTTTTCTCTCATTCCACTGCTGTGCGACATCTTCAATGGTCTTAGCTTCAAAATCTTCATAAAATACAAGCTTCTGCTCCTTTACTGTTTTTTTTTCAGAATCTTGTGTACATCCAAGCCATGGACCAAGAAAAATCAATATATATATGAAAGTTCTCATTTATATCTGTGATTGATTGGTGTCACCTTAAGCAGCAAATGTCCCTTAAAGCCCAAATGAAGAATAGGTTCGTCTCCGTTCAGCGTACCCAAGTCCCTTTGATTCCCATAATCATATACCGCATAGTCAATGCCTGGTTTCAGCCCTCGCAACCGAAGTGAATCTTCCTTGGACCATAATTCAGCAAAAAAACCATAATAAAGTGTCCCTTGCTTTTCCACAACATGTGCCTCGGGCTTATCGTGGACAATGTCATAGAGGTTCATGTATTCTGCACTGCTCAGTTCCATCTCATTGTACAGCTTAAACCAGCGTTTCCATATCTTTTTTTGCTTCGGATCCAAATCTGTATAAAAAGTGGTGGCCTGAGCTCCTATCCCAACAGCACTTTCAAATGATTGCGCCACAGAGAACCCACTCCATTCGTCATCTGGAACCTGGTAACAGTCACCAACGGCATAAGAGGGACCATGCAACGCCTTTTCTACCTTGATCCTCCTTCTGGTCTGTTCTAAATTTACTGGATCTGAGGCATTGGCTATATCGTAATAAGGCATATTATAGGGAGAATGAGGAGCAGCGCAGATGCATACTTCATGCAATGCGTTTTTGTTCAAATCTTTGAGTGTTGTATTGATGACTTCAAATACCCTTGGAAGTTGTTCAAACGATTCCAATGGTCTTTGATGGCCATGAACCGGATTAAAACAGGGAGGAACGGCGGACAGTCCCCTGGTATCGGAATAAAGACCGTCATACTTCCATTTACCGACAAAACGTTCTACCAATTTTTGGACATGCTGTAAAGCGGGTTGGTAGGCCGGGCATAATTGATACAGTCCCCGTTTGTCCTCAACATATTGGCCATTTGCATCCATAACCAAGTATTCTGGTGTATTTTGGGTCAGTTTGCTTTCAGGGCTTACTCCGAGGGGGTGCCACCATAAGTTGGTCTTAAATCCTTCGGTATGGAGCCTATCCACAAAGGCAAGCATATCCGACTCCCCTCTTGGAAATTTTCCTTTTGACCGGTTTACGTCCCAATCCCCATAATAATCAAACCAACCATCATCCAAATTGGCCACGCGCACTCCTATTTCTCGAAGCTCCGGTAAAATGGCGTAAATTTCTTCCAATGTGAAGTCTAAGGCGAAGCCCCAACTTTTCCAGTACGGATCATGGGCACCAGCGGGGGATTCTTTGGGTATTGCAATTCCTCTAGCCCTTAACAGATTGCTATATGTTTTCAACGCATTATAATAATCGAGTTCATGAAAAACAACAGCGTTCATCACAGAGGTGAATTGCTCACCCGGTTTCAAACGGGCCTTCATTCCCAACTGCTCTTCAGGGATTTCTACAATGCCCATTTCCATTGCTCCGCCCTGCCCTACGGCCACGGGAAGAGAAACCCAACGAGGTTTCTGGTCTAAATGACAAAGGGCAATGCCCATATTACTTCCCCAAACATCAATGAGCGGTATCCCTCCTCCTATGAATTCATCTTCCTCCGTTTTATGGATTCCCTGAAAATTTTGCCGCGTAAAACCCTCTTCCAGTGGAATTACGGCATAATCGTTTCCCCAAGCGGTTACTCCACCTTGAAATGAAGTCAGTGGTACTGTGTCAGATTTACCGTCACCCAATCCATCTGCATTAAAATCAAGGCGTTGGATATGGATACTATCTATTTTTACCGTGCGATTTCCTCGATTGGTGTAGGTGGTCTGAAAAGCAGCAGTGTTAGGAAAGTCCATGGGCAAAAGAATAGTGGTTTGCCTTAAAATGGTAATATCGTTTTTTTGAAAGACACCTTCAACCACAAGCTTTTGGCTTTTCCCAAATTCAGGATGTATGATTGTGCTGGTTTTTGGTTTTGGTTCGGCCATTAAAAACCCATCGGCCCATACGCCATCAATAGATACTCCCTCATTCAACCCTATTTTGGCACTTTGCAAGCCATCTTTATATTGCGAGGTCCATTGAATGGTCCCTTTCATCCTTTTATTATAATCAACTTCCAAAAAATCACTTGAGATGCTGCTTTCTTGGCCCCATAGGCTTATTGCGGCACACCACATGCCAATAAACAACATCCTACCTCTGCTTGTTAAATTCTGCATCGCTTATGTTCAAAAATTATTGCACATTAAAACCTTGGTGCCATCTGCTCCACTTGGACCAAATTCCCCTGGTATTTTTCTGTCTGACACGACCAAAATAGGATTGTCCGGGTCTTAATTGTTTTCCCTTCTTTAAATCCCCAAAAAAAGTGCCGTTAAAACCATTTATTTCTATACACCTATCTGTGGTAAGTTTATGGGATTTGTATACCACCTCATTGCCTTGGTAGTCAGTAGCCAACTGTAGCTCCCATTCGGCCAATTTTCCTTTTCCACTAAACTCAGTTTTACAAATTGTTGGGTTTATTGGACTTTGAATCGGCCCGATGCGTTCGGTAGCTATAACAAAGTTGTCGTACCAGCGTCCCTGATCCTTTATCGCTCCGCTGTTCCAATAGGATTCTAAAAAAACCGCATTGATACCATGTTCGGTATAGCTTCCCCGAAAGTTGAGCCCGTGACGGTCAATTTCCAGTCTACCGTCAATCCAAAGCTGGTTTATCCCATCACTTTTTCCAGGGGTATTCAGTTTTGCTCTTGCTTCGACCAGTACCCAATAACCCGATTCTTCATTTGAGGTCAGGTGAAATGTACCTTTTGGATCATGGCCCAACCAAAAAAGGTGATCAAAGTCATTATACTTGGTAGTCACTATGGAATCTGTTTGACCTTTAACTCCTCTTGCCGGATCTAGAGTCAAAACGGTGGCCCCACCATTCCACACATGGGCAATCATAGCTTGGTTCCATTTTTTTGATACTATACTAGTTGCTCTGGACATTTTAGCGGGTGCTCCCTCCCATCCCTTTTCATGTTTTACATATATTCTCCAATAAACTTCATCGAAACTGCGGTTGGGGTGCTGAACAGGACCATTGCCGGGAAAATCTCCAAAAGCCACCTTTCTATCACCTTTGCCAAAGACATCACCTTTATTAAAACCAACGTTCACGGATCCACCATAATCCCCATAATTTTCACTGGTATCTATCTTGCCCCTTTGGTCTAGATAGACTTTTGATGTAGAAAAATCATCATACCAAATAGTCGTTTCCTTGTTTTCATGGATTTGGTTTTCTGCCATTTCCACAAAATCAATCCGAGGAATTTCGACCATGTCTGCATCCATGGATCCTTTGTTTTCTGATATTCCTTTGACCTGTACTGCTGTAAAAAGGATTACACCACAAAATAAGACCAAAGCTCTAAATATCATAGTATTGTTCATTTTAGTCCACGATTTTTTTAATCTTTATCAGCGAACATGTTCAACCATTTTTGCGCATTCCCGTAATAAATTTTATCCACAACTTCACGTGGTAACTTAAGACCTTGGAAAGGTTGGGAAACCCTATAATTCGTTAAAATCTTGTCGGTGACCAAAAACTCCCAGTCCAACTTCCAAGTTTCCTGCATCAGTTTTATTTGTTCATCAACTGGTTTCTTTCCGCCATAACCCAAATCGGTGGCATAAAGGATTCTATCTTGATATTTGATAAAAAAATCCCTTACTTTTTCCCTATCTTCAATGGTTTGATAAAAGATTTGCCCAATTCTGGCAGCCATATCCACTGACATATTGGGAAACCTGTCCAAGCGATTGGCAAGCTCATCCACACTCCATTCCAAACTCCCCAAATGCGCACCAATAAAAGTGAGGTCGGGATGTTTTTCGAGCATACGGTCCCTTGCATCGATTTGGTCTTGGTAGGATGGAAATTCAGGTTGTTTATACATATGGTATTGGGGATGTTCGCTGTAATAAATACTGTCATTGGCCACCGTCATTTCATCAAGTGGAAGCCAACAGTTCTTTGGCTCACCCAAATGTCCAATTACCGGGATATCCTTCTGGGCCAGATAATTGAAAATAGTGTCCAACTTGGGATGATCTACCATCACTAACTGCCCTGTGGAATCCTTAAGCACCATACCAATGTTTTTCCACACTTTGACCGCTATGGCCCCCTTTTTAACATCTTCTTCCAATCTGGATATTGTTTTTGTTGCCCAGTGGGGTTGATCCCATTCTTTTACTGAAAAGGATGTGGCCACTTCGTATAAATCTGGGAATTCCTTTTTTTTTGAAATCCTAAAATCGAATCGTTTTCTTAATGTATCCGGTTCACTAGAACCGCCCACCACTATGTTCAGTAATTGGAATCCATTCTGTTTTGCCTGCTCTTCAAAGAGATTTTCTTTTGCAGAAACATGAATATGGGCATCAATTTTAGGCACCACCCTATAGTCAGATTCACTATAAAAGTTGGGCGTTTTATTTCTACATCCCACAATTGTCACCAAGAGCAATCCAACACCAAGAAATCGCTTTAAACATAATATGTGTATTGAGTTTGGCATAGCTTAAAATTTTAATTGAAAATTCTCTCTATAATCCCGTAACTTCTCCAAGTAACCTTCCAAGTCCAAGAGTTGTTCATCATAGATTAAATAGCTCATATCCGGCCTTCGATTGGCAAAATGTCTTGAGCGGTCCATTTTAAAGAAATATTTCTTGTCTGATGTAGACATTCCCTTGGGCAACCTTGTCTTTTCCCAAGTTTCTACCAAACTGTCATATGTTTGCTCCCGTCGCTCCAAAATGTTTTCAATCAGTAATTCTGCATCCTTCAACCTTTGGAGACTGGCCTTCCTATCAGAAAAGGCATTTTTATGTGCGCTGGTAATCGTTTTTTCCAGGTTCGACAAATCTATATAAAGTAGAGAGGTATGCTCAATGAGCTTGGCTATACTTCTATATACTTCAAAATCATAATTGTTTTTATTGGCTAATTTTTTGTTGTAGTCAATGATTTGAAGTGCTCTTCGTATATTTTTTAATTGGTCTTTGGATTTAGCGATCTGCTTTGCATACTCAAAGTTCCAATACGGGTCATATTCAATGTACTGACCCCGAGGAATATCTGGCAAGTGGGTTTTTCCTATATCTCCATGATGCCATAGATTTCGCTCTAGTGAATGGGCATAAAAATAAGCCCCTTCGTTGAGCAATTCATACAGCTCCTTCATGTCCTTTACTTCCTGTCCATAATAATTAATGAAGAACGAATCCTCAAACTCATCCAAAGTCGGTGCATTTGCATTCCATGAATATTGTGCGGAAGCGGCAAACCCCAACATCCACATTTGGTTGTGCAAACCTGAATCATCCCATGATGTGTTGATCATTCCATGGAACAGTCCTGTATTGGCGGAGGCTGTCAATAAATCATATGAAGATTTCAAACTACCTTGAACTTTTCTTGGTGTGGATGAAATACGATTGGAGGTCATTTTAAAATGATATGGTAGGAACAAAGGCTCCAAACCTGGGTTTGGGTCGTACATGAACAGTTCAAAACCCATATCGTATGCCTGTTTGGCATAAGTGAATTCGGCGGTTTCATAATGGTATTCTTCTGTCAGTACCAAATCAGTATCCACTTTCATGTTTTTCAATGGAGAACCGCTTTTCATCCAACCCATGGGCCGTTCCCAAACCATTACCTTTCGCTTCTTTTTAAGATGTTTTGCGGCTCTTTGCGCAAAAAGATGGTACAGTCCACTGTTACCAATGGTCTTGGCCTTTGCCTTACACTTATCACAAACTCCGAGTTCAAAGGTCTCATCCGACCCGATGTGGATATATTCCGATCCAGGAGTGGCTTCAATGGCTTCGTCCCATAATTGGAACAAGAGGTCATATGTGCCTTCTTCTAGGGGACAAAACTCCCAATCAGAATCCTCAACTTCCCTGAGGTTTCTAAATTGAGGCCATTTTAATATGAAGCTGACATGCCCCAGACCTTGAACCAATGGAGTCAATTCAATGTGATAATCTCTGGCATACTCGGTAAACTCTTGCATCTCTGTCTTGGTAAAAGCCCCTGGAGCACCAAGCTGTGGATAGCTTTCGTATTCCAATTTATCTTCCCATTCCCATACCAGCATGTTAATCTTGTATCTTGCTAAGTCACGAATCAATTTTTTAACATAACTTCCCTTGTCTTGATGATGTTTGGTATCATAATGTATTGCCCTAATTGCAACATCAGGCCAATCAACAATACGCATTCCCGGGACCATAAATCCCGTTTTCGATTTTTTCACAAGTTGTAACAAAGTTTGTACACCATAGAATAGGCCATCCTCATCCTTGGCCGTTATGGTAATTTGATTTTCCCCTGATTCGAGCACATATCCTTGAGGCTTAATTTCTTTGTTCTCGGGAGATACCGAAAGAACGATCTTGCCTTTATTCTTTCCAGTGAGCGTGGCGGTCTGAATACCCCATTGCTCAAGTTCCTTGGCCAGATGCTGGGCAGTTCGTTGATCTACTTCACTGATTTTCCCTTCTAGGTCAATATCTAGCGTTTGAGTGAAATAAAAATCCTTTCCATCCAATATAACCTGCTGTGGATAAGGGACAACATGCAAACCAATGGAAGCGAGTTCCGAGTTTGGACGTTGGGCACTTATGGTCAATGTAAACAAGGCCAATGCCAATACAAGTTTAAATTTCATCCTATAAAACTTCTCTTTCATGATAGACTTACTTTCTAATTTAATGAATAGGGTTGTGGATCGATATGACATACTTGTCCATCAATTAATTCAGATATCATTTTCCCTGTAGCAGGAGCCATGCTCAGTCCCAGCATGTTATGCCCACAAGCTAAAAATAGGTTTGAATGCCTCGGTGATCGGTCAATTATAGGCAACCCATCAGGGGTCATGGGCCTCCAACCAAACCAATTTGAAACATGTTCTTGCGAATAGGGCTCCTTTAAATACTTTGAGGCCACTGTCTTTAAATTTTCAATTCGATGTGGATTGAAGCTGGAATCATGACCGGAAAACTCCATTGTTCCTCCTAAACGATAGCTATCCTTCCATGGTGTAGCAACTACCTTATGCTCATCAAATATGATAGGGCACTTTGGCTGTACATTTGGAGACTTCATGGTTATACTATACCCCTTGCCAGGTATTACGGGCAGCGTTAATTTAAGGTTCTCCACCATCTTAGGTGATACGCTTCCAGTAGCCAGAACCACATTGTCCGCTAAATATTCGCTGTCTGCCAATTGCACCCCAAATAGGCCGCCATTGGATTCCAACCAACCCTCCACAGGAGAGTTTTCAATAATCTGAACCCCGCGTTCTCTTAACTTCGTACTCAATTCCATCAAAAGCTCACCTGGGTTTAATGAGGCATCCATGGGGTAATACCATGACCCATAGGCATATTCCGTTAGAGAAGGTTCCATATCATGAAGTTCACTGGAAATTAATGGCTGCGCTGCCACCCCTAGTATTTTCAATATATCATCCTTCTTTGCATACTCTTCAAAACACTTTCTTTTATGAAAAACAAAATGAATTCCACTTGGGGACCAATTGCAGTTCCAATTACTATCTGCCAATAGTTCACCATAGAGATCCCTGCTGGAGGTCAATAGCCCATGCCTGCCGTGCATACTTTTGACCCGTTGGTTTTTGGTTAACGAAATTTTGGCAAAATCAAACATCCAGCTTAGAAATTCCTTATCCCATTGGGGTCGAACATAAAAGGGTGAATCCTTTTGGAAAACCCACTTCGCTGCCTTTAAAAGCAGTTGTGGACTATTCAATGGAAAGGCATGGCTTGGACTTATTAAACCACAATTACCATATGAGCAGGATTTCATGATCTCTCCTTTCTCCAAGACCAATACAGACTTTCCTTGCAAGTTTAAATAATAGGCACAGAACAATCCGATGACCCCACCTCCCACTATGACCACATCAAATTTGTTTCTGTCCATAATTCTATAAAAAAATTCAATGCTTTTGACCTTAATTACCCCCGTGTATATAGTAATGAGGTCCAAGTTACCCAATACTTTAATTTTTCCTTCTATTATAACATTGCTCTTTCACTATTTGAAAAAGCGTTTCATCGCACAAATTACAGCAATCCCAATCCTTTCTTGTCCCAGTAAGTAAATAGATCGGTTTTTATTTGTGTCTAAATTTAAAACAGGAGACCTCCGCCAAATTCTCAATATATCCAAAAAGAATTACCGAAACTGCCAATGACCTTACCTGGTTTTGACAATCCCGGTAATGAACTAAACTAACTAACTCAAATTGGATATGACCATCTATTAATCTCCTAGTCCATACTACTCTTCATATGGAGGATATATTCCTTGGAGGGGATGTTGAAATGGCAAACCTTCCTTGGCATCCCACCAAATTCGTGATGTCATGTCATCACCGTCTGATAATCTATCAGCAGCCCCGCTCACCCCTGTAGGGTTCAGATTATATTCAACCAATGGATAAGGTAATCTTCGAGGCAGGGCACCATCGGTGTCCAAAGAAGGTTCACTTCCTATCCATACCCTTGGATATCCCGTTCTTCTATGTTCTGCAAATGCCTCATAGTTATCCCCAATTAGTGCAAGGTATTTTTGGGTAATTATCATCTCCAACTTTTCTTCTTCAGAACCCGCCAACGTACCCGCAGAAGAATCTAAAAATGTTTCAATATCAACTTCATCCACACCATATTGTTCCATAGAAAGCCTAATTCCTTGCTGATAATACATGTTTGCATCCCCTGAAATTAGCCCCATCAATGCAGCTTCTGCCAGTAGCAAATTTACTTCCGAGGATTGAATGATATTGAAATCATATTCCGCATTCCTGAAATACGTTCCCCATTTCGAAACGTCGGCATAGGAAGCTTTTTCTTCGGCCGTAAGGTTTATTGCGCCTCCAATATAATCACCCTCACTGTTTGGAAGCAGATATATTGGCAGTCTAGGGTCGTTGGTCCTAGTCAGGTTCTCAACCAATGTTAGCCCTGCCGTAACCGAAGATCCTGCGCCGGCCGAACCATTTACTACTTGCTGATACAAAGGGTTGGTATTGGACAAGTCCTCGGCATCCTCCCCTTCGGTTGTAAGTACTGCGTTCCATTCATTTGAATTGATCAAAGGAGCCGCAGCCACTGCAGTGATATTTTCTTGGGCCAATGCTTGGTCTGCATACCTAACCCTTAGTGCAAGCCGTAAACGAAGTGAATTGGCAAAACGAACCCAGGAATCCACATCACCCCCATACAATATATCTGCAGTACCAAATCCATCTTGGTTCGACCCACTTGACAATGCCGTCACGGCCTCCTCCAATTCATTGAACAGGTCTCTATATATCTCTTCCTGCAAATCATATTTGGGATATAGGGTGATATCGTCGAAAGAGGTGGCCACTTCAAAATAGGGTACATCACCAAGTGCATCCGTTATCCTATGATAGACCCAAACTCTCCAAATGCGCGCCATGGCATTCCTGTGCTTAAAACTGCTATCCTCCGAGGTCAATCGGATTATAGCCTCTAAATTGGATATATATTGTGTATAATCATCAAACGGTTCACTAAAGCTCACCAATGTGAGAACATTGTTTGAATCCTCTCTTTTAATATAATTTGAAAACTCTCCCATTCTTCCTGTATTGAGAATCTCAAAAATGGATTCCTTCAATACTTTCGTAAAGATCAATTCGGTTTTGATATCATCATCGGTGATGAGTTTGGGGTCTGTGTTCAACTCATCAAAATTCTTTGTACAGGAATAGGGTACAAGCCCAAAAATTGAAATTACCAGTACAACCAAAATTTTATTAATTACGCTTTTCATAATATTTTTTTTGTGTTAAAATGTAACGGCCAAATTCACTCCCAAACTTCTAGTGGTAGGCATGGAAAAGGACTCATAACCTTGAGCAGCCGCATTAGGCGCAAAAGCCGTATCTGGAGCAACACCCATTTCTTCAAATTTTGCATCCCTATAGAGGTATGCCACATTTCTACCCACAAGGGAAATTCTTGCGGTTTCAAAAGGAGTTCTCTCCAGTAGTTTTGAGTTGAAGGTGTAGCCTAAATTAATCTCTCTCAAAGAGACATATGTGGCATCCATGATAAATTCTTCTGTAATGTTTCCCCATGACCGGGCGGCCCAATAATCCTGTCCCTTGACATTGTTCTGCACAGAGGGGGTATACGTGCCATCACCATTGTCAATGACTCCTTCAACAGTTAAGTTTTCCCTATTGTTGGTCCAGACTCCAGTTCCCTTTGCATTTTGGTCAAATCGACTCCATGAAAAAACCTCACCTCCCATTCTTACATCCAGTAAAGCACTCAACGAAAGTCCTTTATAAGAAAATGTATTGGTTATACCTGCCAACCAATCCGGCTGTACATTCCCTAATATGGACTGTTCTTCGGCACGCACGTACCGTGTACCATCAGCGTTCACAACCAATTGTCCATCAGGGCTTCTCTTGTACTCATAACCCAGTATGCTTCCATAAGGCAGTCCAGGTTCTGCTATAATACTGGCTATATCAATACTAATAAAATTATACCTATCGATTCCCTCAACAAGGCTTTCAATATTGGATTTATTCTTGGAGAAATTAATATCGGTCACCCATTGAAATGAATTTTTCAATTTTATAGGAGTTGCCGAAAGAAAAACCTCAATTCCTTTATTGGAAACTTCACCTGCATTTAAATACATTCCTCCAAAGCCGGTTGACTGGGAAAGTCCAATCTGCATGATCTGGTTTTTGGTCCTGGAATCATAATAGGTAAAGTCCAACGACAACCTATTGTTGAAAAACCTCAAATCTGTTCCAATTTCAAACGATGTGGTAAGTTCGTTCTTTAGATTTGTGGCAGGAACACCACTATTTATACTAGCAAAACGTTGGCCCTTGAAATTGTTGTTTTGCACAGTGTATCCTCCCTTAGTCTGATAAGGGTTTGCATCACTACCGGCCTGCGCATATGAAGCCCGGACCTTAGCGAAAGTAAGTGTGTTTGAATTGATATGTAGTGCATCGGAGAGTACATGACTCAAACTGACCGAAGGATACATAAAAGAATAGTTCCCCTTGGCCAGTGTACTTGACCAGTCATTACGTGTTGTCAAATCCAAGAATGTATGATCCTTGTATCCCAGTTGGGCCATAGCAAAGACAGATTGTATTTCCTTTCTTGTAATGCTTTGTCTTGGGAACACCAAATCTGCATTCTCAATAACGTATAGATCAGGTATGTTCATATTGCGACCTGTAGCCCCAAAACGCTCATACTTTCTTGTAAACTGATTGGCTCCAAGGGATAGACTACCTGAAAAATTTTCCGAAAGATCACCTTTGGCGGTTATCAGGACATCGGCATTTACTTCATTCACTTTAAAATTATCCAGGTCCAACCTCCCATTTACATAAGAACCCCCTGGGGTACCAATACCGTATTGCTGTCGTTGATTTTCAGAATAGGTATCCGTACCAACACGTGCCATTATATCCAACCAGTCCGTAAACTTGTAATTAGCGGAAATAAAGCCAATGAAACGATCCCTTTCATCCTCACTGACAACCTCATTGATCAACCAATATGGGTTTGTTGGGGAACCACCTCTCCAGTTACGGTAGCTGCCATCTGCATTCCTACCGCCGTTCATTGCCAACCATTCTAAATCAATGTTTCGAGGAACAAGGTTCAATGAACCAGCAACATTTCTTCCACTGGAAACACCAACAATAGGGCGGTTGTTTGCGCCACTCTTAATATAGTTGGCCTTAGCGTCGACCCTTAAGCGGTCAGTTACATTTGCCCCCAATACCGCAACAAAGGTTTGCCTGTCAAAAGACATGTTCGGCACAATGCCTTCACTCTTGAGTACGGATGCCGACACACGGTAATTGATGTCTTCAGTTCCCCCATTCACGGCTAAGGTGTTGGTTAAAGTGCTTCCTGTTCGGTAAAAGCTCCTAAGATTGTTCTTGGGCTGTGCTTTATATGGAACAGGTCCCAAATCCATCATACTGCCAATCAATATTTGCCTTCCATCGAACTTTCCTCCCCAGCTATCCACTCCACCACCTTGCACCGGATATTCGACACCTTCATAAACTGCGGTGCCGAATCCTATGGTATCATCATAACCTATTCCATAATTATTCTGGAAAGTGGGCATAATGTTCACCATGTCTATTGTAGTATTGGAATTAAAGGAGACACCCAATCTCTTTTTTCCGGCTGATTTTTTTGTGGTTATCAAAATAACCCCATTGGCCCCACGCGAGCCATAAAGAGCAGCCGCATTGGGTCCCTTAAGAACCGATATCGATTCAATATCATCCGGGTTGATATCCTTGACACCATCACCGAAATCACGCCCTGCAAAAATATTTGTCTGATTAAGGTTATCATTACTTATGGGAATCCCATCAACAACGTAGAGGGGCTGGTTGTTCCCACTTAACGAACTGCTCCCCCTTATCTGAACAAATGTGGAACCACCTGGTCCACCAGAACCCGAGGAAACAAAAACACCCGCAACCTTTCCCTTCAACGAATTGGCCACACTCACCTCCCTTGCTTCGGTTAAAGACTCACCCGCAATTTCTTGCGCTGCATACCCGAGAGCTTTCTTTTCACGTTCAATACCTAAGGCCGTGACCACAACCTCTGAAAGTTGCGTACTTGACTCGATCATGGCGACATCGACCTGATTGCGGTTTCCAACTTCGACCACCTGGGTTTCAAACCCCAGATAAGAAAATTCAAGCAATGCACCATCTCCAGGAACATCTATTCGATAATTTCCATCAAAATCGGTCATTGTTCCGGTTTTGCCACCCTGCAGGATAACATTCACCCCTGACAATGGCACCCCATCCCCTGTGACCGTACCCGAAATGGTCCTTTGCTGAGCGCTTAAGCACATCGTGCTCAAACTAAAAAAAAGAATACAAAAATAGTTTTTCATCAGTGTTTGGTTTTAGTCATACTTAACCTTCCGTCACCTTTAAAAAAATCAAGGTTTTGAAAGTATATTTTTCAATACATTGTGCAATATAGACATCGTTAGTGCAAAAAACAAGTTTTTATAATATTTTTTAATGAATTAAAACTTTTAATAAGTTTAATTTTATTCAAAAACAATTATATGAAGGTTATTATTTGTTTTTTATTGTTATTTTAAAATGTTTGACTTCTTTAACAGGATATTATCTTTAGTAAAAGAAGATTTCTGTTTCTACACAAAATAAGAGGTGCCCCCCCCCTGATCAATTGGCAAGCACCTCTTATTTAAATTATTCAAAAGAAAGTCCATCATCTATCCGATGGTGGACACCAATATCAATCATGTTCCCAAAATCCAATACCCTTTCTCTCCGCAATCAATCTTCAGTTGACCGCGCTAAAAGGAATGCGGCCACCAAAGCCAAGGATATTCCTATAATTTTGTACAATCCGGGAATGATTCCCAAAAACAAGAGTGAAATTATAGAAGTCATTAGCGGCGCACCTGCGTTGGTCAAGGGCGACACCACCATGGCCTTTCCAAATCTAAATGCGTATACCAAGCAAAGGGCACCTATTGCGTTCAATATTTGTATTATGGCAGCCAAATAAGGCCCATTCACACCCCAGTTAATCTCTTTCGAAAAGTCCGTCATCAAAATGGCCACGGGAATCAACAACAACCCAGTTAGAGTCATATAGAAAAAAATGCTCTCGGCCTTCATAACATTATTGGCAAGCTTCATAAAATAAGCTTGCACCCCCCAAGCAAACAGCACAATAATAGCAAGAATGAACCACAGGGATTCCCCTCCTTCGCCAACCACAGATGCATCCTCCGCCCCACCATATTCGAATAGAGGAAGTGAAATTAAGGCAAGGACAATACCAATACCACCCAAAAGGCCCGTTCGTTCTTTTAGAAAAGCCATCGAAAGTACAATGGTAACAATAGGGGAAAGGGAAATGATTGGAAAAATCAAATACGTTGGACCTATTGTCACTGCATAGAATAATATCATTTGCCCACCGGCCCCCAAAAATCCAATAATCAATCCATACATTATAGATTTTATATCCATGTCCACCTTCCAGCCAGATTTACCCAATACAAATAGTGAAGGCAAAATCATCGTTATGGCCCAAACGCAATAAATCAAGGTATCCGGAAAGTCATTTTCGGCAGGAAGTCCAGTAAAAGCGCCCCAGACTCCCCAAAATATCATGGCTACAATTGCATAGACCAACCAAAGTTTCTTTTTGTTATTTTTCATATTTCGTTTTATGTTAACCAACGTTCTAAATTCTCTGACACAAATACATCATCGTTCAACTCCGGATAAAGCCTATATATGCGATCTATCTCCTCTTTCTGGCCAGGGCTTAACTTTTCATTTGAGTTAAGGGTATAGTTTCCTTCAAGGAACCCTTGTCTTATAAGCACTTCATGGATTCCCGCTATGGAACCCTTAAATCGGTTCCTGGCATCAAAAAAGGCTGCATTCGCATCGGTCACCTTGGCTCCCAATGTCAAAAGTTCCAAGCTATCCAACGTTTCGGTATTCTTTATTTTTTGGTATAGTTCCACTGCTTTCCGGGTCCATACCGCCCAATGCCCTAGTAAACCTCCCACAATTTGTTTCCTTACCATCTTGCCTTCAAATGGAATTTCATAGGTCGTAAGCAAATCTGGCACAATGTTATCATCATTACCCGTGTACAACGCAATATCGCCACCTCGGCCGGATTCCACAACACCCCGGACCACATCCAAGGTTTGATATCTGTCAAAAGGTGCCATTTTGATTGCCACTACATTCTCTATACTTGAAAACTCCCTCCAAAATTCTACTCCCAAGGACATGCCCCCAACGGAAGGTTGAAGATAAAACCCGATTACTGGTATAACTTCGGCCACTTTGCGGCAATGGATAATCAGTTCCGGGACACTAAATCCGTTCAGACCTGCCAAACATAACAGCACAGCATCATATCCCTGGTCTCCGGCCATTCTTGCTTCGCGAATAGCCTGTTCCGTCTCTCCCATAACCCCGGCTATCATCACCACTTCGGTATTTGTTTTTTTTGCAAAGGCCATTTGCTCTTCCTTACCTAATTCTAAAATAGGTTTTAAAAGTCCGGCATCGCGAATCTCAAACTGACTTGTATGGACCCCAATGGCCACACCCCCTACTCCCGATTCTAGATAATATCTGGACAGTGCCCGTTGTCTTCTCTCATCCAATTCCATTTTTTTGGTCAAAGCTGTTGGGTGTGCAGGAATGACCGTTCCGTTTTGCAGGCTTTGTTTTTTGTTGTCTTTTAACTGTACACTCATTAGTTTTCCTTTCTATTAATATTTTCCATCTCTTACCTGAAAATGCGTTGCCTTACCGAGTAAAGGTTTTCCGCTTGCCATCCATTTTGATGTCCATTCAACAATTTTTTCAATGGAGGTTTCTGGTGAACCCCAAAGCATTTTACTTTTGGATATATTGGAAAGAAGGGCAGATTCCGCCTCCTTTCCAACGAATTCTACCGGCTTCCCCAACAAATCACCAAATTTTCTGGCCAAGGAGCCAACAGAAAGCAACTCTTCTCCGCTTATGTTTAAATGGTTGATTGGTGAAGTACAATGTGCCAGAGACCTTAATATGCGATTATTGGCATCTCCCTGCCAAATAACATTTACATAGCCCATCGAAAGATCAATAGCTTGACCATTGTTAACTTTTGTTGCAATATCCACCAAAACTCCATAGCGCATCTCAACGGCATAATTAAGACGAATCAAAACCCCTTGCGTACCATGTTTTAAACTTCCAAACTCAAACAAACGCTCCCTTCCCAAACAAGATTGGGCATATTCTCCCACTGGCAGGGGGAGGTCCGTTTCCGATGAGCCTCCAGATGCTATAGGGACCAATGGATATACGCAGCCGGTGGACAAGGCAACAATTCTTGAATTTTTGAATCGATTTGCAACAAGACCGGGCAGGTATGAGTTCATGGCCCAAGTAACTGATTCGTTCCCTTCTGTTCCAAATTTCATACCCGCCAGATAAATGATATTCCTTGCCTCTGGCAATCCATTCAAGAAACTTTGGTCCAACAAATCCCCTTTGATCGTCTCCAGGCCGTAATCTTCCAGATAAGTTCTTGCCTTTTCATTGCTAAAACGCGAGACACCTATGACACGTCTTCGCCTTCCAGAGGCATCAACCGCCCTTTTGGCCATCCGGGCCATAGACACCCCCATCTTTCCAGCAACACCCAAAAACATAATATCACCATCAAGGCGTTTAAAATGTTCGATCAATGCTTCACTTGGAAGGGACAAGGCTTCTTCAAGTTGTTCTTCGTTCTCAAATTGAGTAATAGTATCAACCATAATATGTTTAATTGTTTTCCTTTATTATATCCATGTAAAGCTGATATGCATTCCTTATGCTGTCGATATAACAAAACTCATCCACCTGATGGGCCATTTCAGCTTCACCGGGACCCAAAATAATAGTGGGAACCCCTCCCAGCCAAGGTGTCAACACCGAAGCATCGGTTAGGTATGCTGCTGACTTTTTATCGCAAGAGTGTGAGTTACATAACGATAAGACCATCTGGACAAATGGATTTTTGGGGTCACTTTCGACAGGTTTTAGATCTACCAGTTTTTCAAGAACAATTTCTTCTCCCAGAATAGAGGTCAATCTATCATAGATTATGTCGTTCTCCAATTCAGGTGTGGTGCGTACGTCAATAGTAAACTCAGCATAATCGGGCACCGAGTTTAAGTTCTGTCCCCCACTAAACTTCCCCACATTTATAGTGGGCAGTCCGAGTAATTCATGTGGACGAGCTCCAAAATCCAAGTTTGCTATTTCAACAATCGCTCTTGCCGCCTTATATATGGCATTATCGCCTAAATGCGGAGCAGATGAATGCGCAGTTTTACCAAAAGATCGAGCCTGTAGATATAATGCCCCTTTGTGCCCCAGCAAAGGTTGATTAGAAGTGGGCTCTCCGACAATAAGGGCACTGGCCGATCCTATCGGATAATCTGAATTTTTCAACTTTTTTGCACCTAAGCATCCAGGTTCTTCGTTTGCGGTGATAATTAACTTTACCCCTCCTTTAGGAACAGTATCCTTAAAGCTATCGATGGCGGCCAAGGTCATTGCAGCTACTGCCGACTTCATATCCGTTGCCCCTCTTCCATAGAGCTTTCCCGACTTGATCACACCTTCAAAAGGATCAACAGACCATTCTGCATCGCCCAATGGAACAACATCCAAGTGCCCTGTAAATACAATGGGGGCTACGGTGTTTTTCAACCCTTTGGAAGCAATGAGGTTCAACCTGCCTTTGGAAAATTCAGGATAGTCCACTGCAAAGCCTTCTGCCTCCAACATACGACCAAGAAACCGGGCCGCTCCTTCCTCGTTGCCACAGGGTATCCTTGTATCATAACGAATCAGTTCCTTACTCAGTCCCACAACATCCATATATCTCTTATTAACGCTTTCATGTTCGTTTGCAAAGCATACTGCAAACAGCATTTCCATCATTCAGTGCCACTCCTTTAATCTAACTTGAAATTACACCGAAAAAGGACATACTTTCCAACAAACACTTCTTTTGAAATTTCTCATAATCGAAAACAAATATAAGTTAAAATAATAAATACGAAACATAATAATAATTTTTAAAAAGTTTATTTCTTTCTTATTCTTATATTTTTATATTTGTACCTATATGAAGTTCAAAAAAGAAAATGTACGTGTGGCAGAAAAAACCTCAAGCAGGTCTTTTAGGTCACTAATACGCAGTTTGGGTCCAGGGATAATAACGGCCGCTTTGGTTTTTGGCCCAGGCAGTCTGACCATAAACACCAAATTGGGTGCATCATTTGGTTTTTCACTCCTTTGGGTTTTGGTGTTATCGACAATATTTATGCTGGCTTTTACATCAATGTCAACCCGAATAGGGTTGAACTCACCAGCCTCTTTCATTTCACGGATAAAAACCGAAATAAGTCCGGTATTGGGTATCATCTGCGGTGTTAGCATATTTCTGATTACCGCTTCCTTTCAAGCAGGTAACACTATTGGCGCGAGCATTTCTTTTTCAGAGTTATCGGGGTCTCCTCTTTGGATGTGGGTCGCTTTTTTCTCCTTAGCAACCATCTTACTGCTCTTTTTAAAATCTTTTTATAAGGTTTTGGAACGTCTTATGATTGGACTGGTTTCTATAATGCTGCTTTGTTTTTTGCTCACACTGATCATGGCAGGACCAAATTTGGTTGCAATGGCGCAAGGTCTGATCCCTTCTATACCTAAAGGGTCCGATTATCTGATCATCACCTTGACCGCCTCAAGTTTTTCTATTGTAGGTGCATTTTACCAGTCTTACTTGGTAAGGGAAAAGGAATGGAAAAAGGGTGCCAAGGAAATTACTTTGGCAGAGAATCGAACAGGAATCATCACACTTGGCCTACTTTCTTCATTGGTAATGTCCTGTGCCTCTGCCGTACTGTACCACAACAACATATCCGTTGATAATGCTTCGGACCTTGGAAAAGCCCTGGAGCCCCTATTCGGTCAATTTACCTCTACTTTATTTATGATCGGCCTATTTGCCGCCTCATTTTCCTCGATGATCGGCAATGCCACTATTGGAGGGGTCATTTTATCAGACACTATCTTTGGCCATAGCAAACTTAGCTACTGGAGTGTACGGTCCATGATAATCTTGGTTATAATCATAGGGGCAACGGTAGCTCTCATATTTGGAAGTCTACCCCTACAACTCATTATATTTGCCCAAGGCATCACAATCCTTATTGTCCCCCTTGTAGCTATCGTGCTAGTAATTTTTTCTAGCACCCAACTCATCACTGAAGAACTCAGAAATTCAGTCTATATGAAAGTTATGGGAGTACTCGGCATTCTTGTGCTTTCGGGCATGTCCATTTATAGTATCAAATATCTATTCTTTTAACGAATCGCAATGAAACTAAGGCATATGAAGGGAACAACATCATCAGGACAAAAACATTTTCGGAAATATTGCCCGGTATCCTTTTTGATTTTACTCTTGTGGGGATGTAGTCCCACACCATTATTACAATTTAAGATAACGGAACCCGTAGGGATTGATCGCGATTTGGAGTACATTGAAGTGGTATGGGAAATGAATCAGCTTCCAAAGGAAAAAAGCTTTTCAATAAGTTCAAAGGACTACTCGGTACAAGGACAGGTTTTGAGCATAGATTCATCCATGGGCAACATCTATAAGATAAAGGCACTGTTTCCCATACGTATTGCGGCACACAAAACTGTTTCTTATAAATTGTATCATCAGCCTGCCGCTATGTTAGATAGTTTAAAGATCATAGATGATCAACATGGGCCTATAATCCACAATTCCTATTTTTCAGCAGACTTGACTGCGAATGAATCGAACGATAATGAATTGCTATATGCCGGTCAATTAAAGACGATTAGCTTATCAAATCCGAATGTACCACTATTCAAAAGAAAAAACATTAATATACACTGGGCACCCAACGTGCAAGCCATAGGACGCCCTTACCGAACATTGGGCCACCTTGATAACAAGCATTCTAAAAAACACATAGGCCCTTACCAAATCAAAATTGAAAAAGAAGGCCATATTGATGAATATCCCGAAATAAAATTCAAATCCCAATATACTTTCCTTGCAGGTCTACCATACTTGATTTTTAGTTCAGAAATATTGGTGCAAAAAGATATTGAGCTTACCTTATTACGAAATGATGAAATGACTCTGGACAGCCTTTTCACCCATGTGTATTATAAAGAAGGTGAGCTTACCAAGAAACTGGACCTCTATGACACATCTACCTTTGACTTACTGGATAAGAACCCAATACCGGACAATGCCCCCTGGGTAGCCTTCGTGAATGTTAAAAAAAAATATCACTATGGAAGTATACGATTGTCCTACAATAACAAAAATCTACAGGGTGGGACGTCTCCTCTATTCGAGCCCCACACAAAAATCACAGCAGTTTGGGACGGAGGGCGTTATTGGAACCGACGATTAATACATGACCACAATACCATGATCCCATCTGGAAGCAGATATCTTGAACGGAACGTCTATTTTGTTGGAAGCACTACGGATTCTCTGCAAATAGAGGTCGACCGTTTACAAAAAAAATTGGAGAACCCCGTTCAGATAACCATTAAATAAAAATGAAATATTTTGTCAATTACCTCCAAAACTTTAAACTCGTTTCGATAGAGCGGGCCACATTGTTACTATCTTCCCTATTCCAAAAAACCTTACAGCTAAAGCTCGGCCATACGATTCAAGTTCTTTGCTTCGCCCTACTCATAGGGTGCAAAACAGAGCCCGAAACCAAAAACCAACCATACAGCACGGAACCTGTTATAATAGCTCAGGGGGAGAAAATTTTCAATCAGCAGTGCAGTGCCTGCCACGGTTTTTTGCAAGACGGTATTGGCCCAAGTCTGGGAGGTATAACCCATGAGGTTGAAAGCAATTGGATTATAGAATTCATCAAATCACCCAAAACAGTTTTAGACAGCGATGATGATAGAGCAAAATCCCTAAATGAAAAATATGTAACACTCATGCCCGATTTTGGGCATTTGAAAGAAGAGGAAATAAATGCGCTATTATCCTTTCTACACACTAAAGAAAAGGCACCACAAACCATAGATTCGCTCGACCAAACGCCTCTTAAAAATCCTATTAAAACCACAATCCCCCTGTCTAAATCGGCCATCAACCTGAAAATGGTTGCCCAAATACCAGCTTCACACGATACACTCCCCAAGACCCGAATAAATAAATTGAGTGTTATTCCGGATAGCGATAGACTAATGGTAAACGATTTGAGGGGTGAGCTTTGGGAAGTAACCCCAGACGGTCCGGTCAAGTATTTGGACATTAGGGAATTCTTCTCCGATTTCACTTGCAAGGTTGGCCTAGGCACCGGATTTGGAAGTTTTACATTCCATCCTTCCTTCAAAAAAAACGGCCTGTTCTATACCACGCACACAGAAAAATCATACTCCAAACCTGCCGATTTCCTATTGCCCGATAGCGTAAAGGTAAGACATCAATGGGTTTTGACAGAGTGGAAGGCCGATATGCCAAAGGACCATGTTTTCAATGGTAAAAAAAGGGAGGTTATGCGTTTTGATTTTATTGCCAGCGCACATGCAGTGCAAGAAATTGCATTTAATCCCTATTCAACTCCAGCGGACGCAGATTATGGTAAACTTTATATCGCAGTGGGAGATGGGGCCTCCGTACAAGTGGGACACCCCTATATTGCCATACATCACGGCACTGCACCATGGGGCAGTATCCTTAGAATAGACCCCTTGGGAACGAATGCCGAAAATGGAAAATATGGCATTCCCGAAGACAATCCCTTTGTTTCCAATAAAGGGATCATGGGTGAAATTTGGGCTTATGGATTTAGGAATCCGAATAGAATCAGTTGGTACGACAAAACTCGAATTCTTGCCACAGATATAGGACAGGCCAATATTGAGGAACTCAATTTGGTTATACCTGGAGGGTTTTATGGTTGGCCGCTCAGGGAGGGAACATTCCTCTTTAACCCAAAAGGAAATTTCAATAATGTTTACCCTGTACCCGAAGATCAAAAAACCGATACTATCATAGATCCGATTCTTCAATACGATCATGACGAAGGTGCGGCTATAAGTGGCGGATTTATGCTAACAAACTTGGGGAAAGAGAAAAAGTATCTTTTTGGGGACATCCCTACTGGACGAATTTTTCTAGGCGACCTAAACAATGGAAAAATAAAAGAGCTTAACCTAAAAATAGAAAATGAGCCCATTACCTTAACCGAAGCCACCAAAAGCAACAGAGTGGACTTAAAATATGGTATGGGCCATAATGGGCAGATTTATATTTTCACAAAAGCTGATGGAAAAATCTATCAGGTTCTGGATATAAAATAGAAGTAACATTCCAAAGGAATTGACTCCTAGTAATTTTTAATCATATGGCAATGTTATTTATAGGTTCCTTAAAATCAAAAAATAGTGTCAAAATGTAATAACTAAGTGGTTAGTTTGACCAGCACCATGGTTACGACAGCTAAAGATGCCCGCAATTCTAGTCTTTTAAACCTTTTTGGGTAAAAGCCACAATCGTTTTGTTAGTTGGTTACATGTCAAAAAAAAGACAAGATGTTTTCAGACTATTCCATAAGAAGGGAATAAAAAATGAACTCTTGCATCAGCAAATGGACACTTGCAGTTCGTTGCTTTTGTTCCGTATAGATAAAATTCAAAAAAAACAGGTTTAATATATATAACATGAAAAATAGTTACTACAACTCAAAAAAAAGCTCCCTACGGCTTGCCAACCATTCCCACTACATGAGACACACACACAATCTTCTATATTTTTTATTGGCCTTTGGTCTGACACTCAGTTGCAAACCAAGCAATGCCGTTATCGAAAAAACGCAAATGGTTTCATCGGACATTACCAAAACATCCCTTAAGGAAAAAACCATCATGGCTGTTTTTGCACATCCAGATGATGAACTTTACATAGCTCCCCTAATGTCCAAGTATGCACGGGAAGGAGCTATTGTACAATTGGTCACCGTTACGGACGGTCGTTATGGTACAGGACAAACCAACTTATCCCCTGGAGATGAATTAACGGCACTTAGAAACATTGAACTTAATTGTGCTGCAGAAAAGATCGGTATTGCACCTCCAATTTGGATGGGGTACCACGACCAATTAAAACTGAAGGAAGGATTCTTCGGGCATGTTCCATACATTCAGGAAATCATGAAAAAAATGGACAGCTTGGTTTCCGAAATCAATCCAGATGTAATTATTACCTGGGGCCCGGACGGGGGCTCCAACCACATGGATCATAGAATAGTGGGAGCATCCATCACTCAAGTGTTTTTAAGCAAAAACAGGGACAAGCCCACTTCCCTTTTCTACGTGGGCACCCCTACGTCCCATATTGACAATCAGGAAACCAAACTTTTGAGGGGAGTTGACGATACTTACCTTACCACAATAGTATCCTACTCAGAAGAAGATTTGGAAAATTCCATAAATGCCATGTATTGTTATAAGACTCAATTTTCAATAGAAAATATGAAAAAGAGGGAGGAACACTGGCGAGAAGGTGACAGAAAGGTCTTCTTAAGACCCTTGCTTAAAGCCCCAAGTGTATCACAGGATTTATTTTTAGAGCGTTGAAACCACTATTCCAATTATACTGAAAAAGCTTTATAGAGCATCCATACTTTAGTTAAACATTCAACCTCTAAAAAACATGACACAAACATTTCAAAAGAATTTTAAAACAGATTCTATTTTCTTCAAAGCATGGGTTCTTTTGTTTTTGATTGGAATTTGCCCCAATATTGGCACAGCTCAGCAAGACATACTATTGAAAGATTACAGACCAATATCGCTACACAACACCCCAAAGCATAAAGTGCAAAAAGCAAAATATCCTGTCATAGATATGCATTCACACGCTTATACCACCTCTGAAAGTGAAATACAGGATTGGGTCAGGACCATGGATGCCCATGGTATTGAAAAAACAGTGATCCTTAGTTACCAAACCGGAAAAGCGTTTGACAGCATTTATAAGCTCTATTCGAAATATGGAGACCGATTTGACATATGGTGCGGTTTTGACTATTCGGGTTACAATGACAAAGGATGGTCCAAAAAAGCCATTAAAGAATTGGAACGTTGTTTTAATGTGGGTGCTAAAGGTGTTGGTGAATTGGGGGATAAAGGCTTGGGGCTCTTCTATTCCAAGCCACAAAAGGCATTGGGGATGCACCTTAACGACCCCAGGATGCAACCGCTTTTGAAGCGCTGCGGTGAATTGGGCATGCCAATAAATATTCATGTTGCAGAACCCATTTGGATGTACAAACCCATCGATGTCCATAATGATGGTTTAATGAATGCCAAATACTGGAAAATTGACCAATCCAATTCGGATGTATTGGCACATTCGGAACTGATTCAGACATTGGAGGAAGCGGTTGCCGAAAACCCAGGGACAATTTTCATAGCCTGTCACTATGCCAATTGCAGCTATGATCTGAACATCCTTGGAACTTTGTTCGATAAATATCCGAACCTATATGCCGACATCTCTGCAAGATATGCCGAGATCGGTCCAATACCCAGGACTGTGGCCTCCTTTTTCGAGAAATATCAAGAAAGATTGTTATACGGTACAGACCTAGGAACACAAGGGTCTATGTACGAAACTACTTTCCGGATTCTAGAGACCGCAGACGAACATTTTTACGAGCATGATCTGTTTGGATACCACTGGGCCTTGAACGGTTTGGAACTAAATGATACCATCTTAAGAAAAGTCTACTATGAGAACGCAAGAAAATTATTGAGGCAATGAAAAAAGCCCTGTTATTCATCACCTTAAGCCTATTGGGATGTCATAAAAATCCAAATAAGTCGCTTCTAAAAATAACATCTGGATCCCTCGTCTATGAAGTAAATCATAAAATGAAAACCAAGGTTTCCAGTGGATTCTCCAATTCCAAGGTACTGATGACCACTTTTCAAGCCTCTGAGACCCTGGAAATAGAAGAAGGTACCATTGTTGATTTTACGCTTCAAAAAGTATATAAATCCTACGGAAGCAATCAAAAATTTAAGGGAGACCAATGGATTTTGGAAGGTGTTCATCAATCGGAAGGGTTGAACATAAAAAAGATACTGTCATTACAAACCTTTGAAGACTTCCCTGACCTTATTTCCACACAGGTGACCTATGTCAATAATTCCTCAAAAGTCCTCGTACTTGAGAATTGGTCCAACAATGCTTACACCATCCCTTCCCAAAACGATTCACCGCCTTTTTGGGTCTTTCAGGGTAGTTCTTCCTCACGCAGAGATGATTGGATCAAACCATTGGACACCATATACTATCAAAAAAATTATATGGGAATGAATGACACTGATTATGGTGGTGGTATACCCATCACTTCTATTTGGAGACGGGACATAAATATTTCGGTGGGGCATTTGGAAAAAACGCCAAAACGAATAAACCTCCCAACTTCATTCGAGCCTAATACCCTTCTTGGCAAAGTTGCTGTTGAAAAAGAGTATTCCGAAAGAAAATTAATTGGTATTGGGGACAGTTTAAATACCTTGGAGACATTTATTTCCTTGGGAAATGGGGATTATTATGGTTCCCTTGCCAAATATTCCAAACTCATGCAGTCCAAAGGGATACAAATGGAAGCTCGGGAAGAAACAGCCTTTGATCCCATTTGGTGTTCATGGGGGTACGGCAAAAACTTCACTTCGGAAGATATAATGGCCACCCTGCCAAAGGTCAAGGAACTCGGAATAAAATGGGTTGTTTTGGACGATGGCTACCAAATTGCCGAAGGAGATTGGCGGCCAAAACCCGAAAAGTTCGCCAATGGAGATGGTGATTTAAAAAGGTTAGTGGAAAAAATTCATAGTTATGGTCTTAAAGCCAAAATTTGGTGGACACCATTGGCTGCCGATCCAAACAGTGAAATACTCAAGCGATTCCCTGACAGCAAGGTACTGCGTAAAGATGGTTCGCCCCAGTACATAAACTGGTGGGATTCCTACTACCTATCACCCACCAAAAAGGTTACTATTGACCACACTAAGGCGACTCTAAAACTTTTTTTGGACGAATGGGGCTTTGATGGTCTTAAAATGGACGGTCAACATTTAAACTCCGTTGCTCCAGATCACTCTCTTGACAACCCAGAAGAATCATTTGAATCGCTTCCTGATTACTTCCAAATGATCTATGATGAAGCCCAATATCTTAAACCTGGTGCGGTTGTGGAAAACTGTCCCTGCGGGACTTGTATGTCTTATTTTAACATGGCATCAATAAACCAAACAGTCTCCTCCGACCCCCTAACCAGTTGGCAGATAAGACACAAAGGGAAAGCCTATAAGGCCTTGGCCCCTAAAACCGCTTACTATGGTGATCATGTGGAATTAAGCGACAATGGCAATGATTTTGCCAGTTCTTTTGGCATAGGTGCAGTTTTGGGAACAAAGTTTACCATCCCTCGGGATGATCATTCTTCGCTTAAAGATAACTTGCTAACCCCCGAAAAGGAAAAAATCTGGAAAAAATGGTTTGGATTATATAATAAATTGATGCTTTCCAAAGGAGAATATTTGGGAGGACTATATGATCTGGGTTATGACAAACCCGAAACCCATGTAATCCAAAAAGATGGGAGGATTTATTATGCCTTTTATGCTGATGATTGGAGTGGAGAAATTAAACTCAAAGGTCTTAGGCCCAATAAAAACTATACGCTTTACAGCTACCTCAATGATATGGTGCTGGGAAAGGTGAAAGGAAAAAATGCTAGCTACCAAGTTTCTTTCAAAAATTTTCTGCTGTTGGTGGCCACCCCCGAATAATCGGAAGAACAGTAAGGGGCTACAAGAAACACATAGCAGTTTGAGCCCCTTTTACTTCTTATTAATGGTATAGGAATTTGTTATACAACAACTAATATATCTTGACTCCTTGCACAATTCTGGATATCGCTCCCGTCGTTGATGGGGAATCAGGTTGTAGGCCTAAGTCCAACGATTTATAAAAACCAATCAGCTGGCCCAGTAGAATAGTTACCACAGACAAGTATTCTTCTTTTACCTTGTACAATTGCCCTGGTTGGCCCAAAACTATAAGTTCATCAATGGAAGATGCGTCAAGCTTTTGGGTGGCCACCCCTATCTGCTTCAATGGTTTTTTTCCATTGGCCATATCATTTACTAAATCAAGCTCGTAACGAAGCACATTTTCATTATTGGAGAAAAAGTATACTAATAGCGTCTCTTCATTGACCACTGCTTTAGGCCCATGTCTAAATCCGAGATAGGAATCATTTTTACATATTATGGTTCCATCCGTCAACTCTTGTAGCTTAAGATGCGACTCCATAGCCGTACCATATTGCGGTCCTGAACCCAAAAAAACAGCTCGCTTGAATTTACCTGAAGCAACATTACGTATCACATCAAGTTTTTTACTAAGTAAGACTTCTGCATAATTGGTAAGGGTTTCCACAGTTTTTTCCATCTCTGTGATGTGGTCAATTTCACTCAAGAGCAAAGCCACCAACAACATTCCAGTGTAACTTCCCGTCATTGCGAGTCCTTTATCATTCGCATCTGGGGGCAACAAACAAACCAAGCTTTCACTTTTGTAATCAAAACTCGCCAAATTGCCAGCCTCATTACATGTAACTATTAAATGGTAACAGTTATCACAAAACTTATCGGCCAATTGAACCGCCGCTACACTTTCAGGGCTATCCCCAGATCTTGCAAATGAAATCAAAAGGGTGGGTATCTCAGGTTGGAAATAGTCCTGGGGATGAGATACCAAATGAGTAGTTGCAACGGATACCGTCGTTAATCCGGTATTGCGCTGCATGGCCCCTTCCACGGAATGGCCGATATATGCACTGGTGCCGGCCCCTGTCAAAATAATTTTTGTCACTGAATCAAGTGCCTGGTTCATGAAAGACGATATCCTTTCTCGTTCTATTACTAACTTTTTGAAAATGTCAATCCATAGCTCAGGCTGGCCAGATATTTCTTTTGCCGTCTCTAAGGCTCCTAGTGTTTTCAACTCTGATTCTTCTAAATCAAGATAATTCATTTTATATAATATATGTATAAACTTTCATAACATTGTTTTACAAATATATAAAACCTTTTTATAGTTTCGTATTATATTATAAGTAATTTAATCGGAAAAAAATGTGCCTATTAGCAATATATGTTCTTATCTTGCCCCTTGATTACTTAAAAGTCGTAAGGGAATGAAAAGTAAAAGAAACAAACGCTCAACTGTGGAGCGCAGAAAAAAAATATTGAACATGTTGGAGCAAAATGGTCAAGTCTTTGTCCATGAGCTTAGTGAAGAATTTGGGGTAAGCGAAGTAACAATCAGAAATGATTTGGAGTTGTTCGAATCAAAAAAACTGCTTATTCGCTCTAGAGGTGGCGCAATGTTGTTCGAGAATGCCGTGGGAACAGATTTTCAACTTTCCGACAAGGATAAGATGAACTATACTGAAAAAATGCGTATTGGAAAAAAGGCCGCTGCCTTGGTGAATGACGGTGAGACCATTGTTCTGGATTCGGGAACCACAACTATGGAAATTGCCAAGAACCTCAACCCCAACTCTTCTATCAATGTGATTACCAACGCCTTCAATATTGCCGATCAATTAATAAAGAGCCCCAATATAAATATAATTGTCCCAGGAGGAACCTTACGCAAGAACTCCCATTCTTTGGTGGGGCCACTTGCCGAAAAGAGCATTCGAAACTTTTACGTGGACAAGTTGTTTCTTGGTGTCGATGGATTTGATACCAGTGAAGGTGCTTTTACTCCAAACATTGAAGAGGCTCATTTAAACCAAATCATGATTGAAATTGCAAAAGAGGTAATACTCGTGGCCGACTCAAGTAAATTCAAACGCAGAAGCTTGGCATTTATCTGCCCCCCCAACAAAATCAATGTTGTTATCACTGATGAAAACATTAGTATGGAAGATAAAGAAAAATTAGCTGATCAAAATATCCAAGTAATTATTGCCTAATACAATATCTATTTAATTGGGCATGGACAAGTATGGTATATTTTAATCTCAAATACACCAAATAATCCAATAAACCAGCCCCATTTATCATAAAACACTACTCCTCAGCTGTTCTCTCTTATTCATTAAACCGCTGAAAGCAATACCGTTACACTCCTTCTTGTTTCAAATCATCCTTTCTTATAGCACACATAGGTAAAAGTTGTAAATCAGTCAATGGCTATTACTTCAGAGAGCTTCGGACCACCATTTCTCTATCAGGAGTAAAAACTTTTGCCTCCTGTCTTCCGCTTACAGGTAAAGATATAATTCCAACATATACAATAACAGTAACAATAAAAAGGTTAATTCAATTTTATTGAAAGTTTATGAAAGTATTTTTATTTGTTTTATCTTTGTATTTGATAACGCACTATGATTCTCATGCATATTTTACATCAATATTGATTTATTTTTTTATTCTATGAATCCAGTAGTAAGACAAAATGCAAAAGCCAAGGATATTTCCCTAATGGAATATATTTTGAAAAAAAATAAGGCGCTTGCCCGACAAAGCGGTCTTAGAAGAACCATTTTGGCCGCATGTCCTAATTCAATATCAGTAATGAAAGCGGCATTAAGGTCTGCAAAACGCGCCAATGCCCCCATAAAATTTGCAACGACCCTTAACCAAGTGGATAGAGACGGTGGTTATACAGGTTTGACACCCAAACAATTTGTCCAGACCATTAGGCAAGAAGCAAGGTCGATAAATTTAAAATCCCCGGTGATTATTGCCATAGACCATGGTGGTCCATGGCTAAAGGATAGGCATAGATTGGAAAAACTCTCCTTGGAAGAGGCCATGAGGGAGGTCAAACTATCCTTCGAAGCTGCAATAGATGCCGGTTATGATTTGATTCATGTAGACCCAACCATAGATATCACATTAAATCCCAATGAAATCATAGACATAAAGGTGGTGGTTGATCGAACTGTCGAACTCATCAAACACTGCGAAAATTATCGAAAAGGTAAAGGCCTGCCGAGAATTGCGTACGAGGTTGGTACCGAAGAGGTCCATGGAGGTCTTGTTGACCTTATGGTTTTCAAAAGCTTCTTTGAACTTCTCAAAACTGGATTGGAGAAGGAAGGACTTGTAGACACATGGCCTTGCTTTGTTGTAGGGAAAGTAGGCACCGATCTCCATACTACTGAATTTGACCCAGAAGTGGCAGCCACCATTGTAAAAATTGCTGACGATTATGGCAGTGTAATTAAGGGACACTATTCAGACAACGTGACAAATCCAGAAGCTTATCCTACTTCAGGAATGGGCGGTGCCAATGTAGGACCTGAATACACAGAAAGAGAATATGAAAGTCTTATGGAATTAGCCGAAATTGAACACCAACTATACGATGATGGAAAAATCGCAAAGCTTTCAAACCTTAAAGAGGTATTGTGGCAAGCTGTAATCTCCTCTAACCGATGGAAAAAATGGCTCTCAAAAGAAGAGGATCCCAGTAATTTTCACGCTAATTCCCCTCAACGTCAGGAATGGCTTATCAAAACAGGTTGTAGATATATCTGGCAACAACCCGAAGTAGAGATGGCGCGACGCCTAATGTATTGTAATTTGGAGCAGAACAATATCAAAGCCGAAGAAATTGTCCTATCCAAAATAGAGAAAGCGATGGATAAATACTACTTTATGTTCAATTTGATCGATTTGAACGAACATCTTCTTGAAGAAGAACCAATAATTTAAAAATTTGAATATGGCAAAGTCTTTCGATGTTTTGGTTGTAGGTGAACTTAACGTGGATATGATCCTGGATAATATTGATGGATTCCCTAAGGTTGGCACAGAAATTCTTGCACAAGAACTTACCGTAACCCTTGGGAGTAGTTCAGCAATTTTTGCCAGTAATCTGAGTTCGATGGGAAAATCCGTTGCATTTGTGGGCCTTACCGGAAATGATGACTTTGCCAATTTAGTTAAAAAATCCCTTCAAGAGAAAAATGTAAATACGGATTGTATCATTGCTTCGGAAAAACACAATACCGGCCTGACCATGGTTATGAACTATGGTATGGATCGTGCCAATGTTACTTTCCCCGGGGCCATGGAGCACCTTGAAGAAGCAGACATTACCGATGAAATGCTCTTATCTGCAAAGCATTTGCACCTAAGCTCCATTTTCCTTCAGAAAAAGCTGAAAGATCAAGCCCACAATTTGTTCAAACGGGCAAAAAAATTAGGATTGTCCACCTCCATGGACCCCCAATGGGATCCTTCTGAAGAATGGGTTCTAAACCTTGAAGAACTTCTCCCCAATATCGATTTTTTGTTACCCAACCAAGTAGAGTTCAACAATATCACTAACAGTACATCCCTAACAAGTGGCATTGAAAAAATCAAGCCGTACTCAAATAGTATCGTGATAAAGGATGGTATTAATGGTGCGCATCTTTGGCACAATGGCGACCTATTGACCAAGCCAGCTTTTGTAAATGAAGACGTTGTAGATTGCATTGGCGCTGGTGACAGCTTTGATGCGGGCTTTGTCTGTGGGTTCATAGATGGATTGGATTTGGAACGTTGTGTTGAATTGGGAAATGCCATGGGAGCAATTAATACAATGGAAGCCGGTGGAACCAAATCATTCAAGAATTTGGAACACATAAAAAAAGTAGTAATGGACAAATTTAACTTTACATTTTAGCATGGGTTTAAAGGAAGAATTGATTATCAACAAGAGATTTGGAAAAGCGTTTCTCGCCACTAATTTTTACAATTTTGAAACATTATCGGCGGTTCTTACCGCTGCAAAACAAACTGATTCTCCCATAATCCTCCAGTTATCTGAAAGTTCCATTAACTATTTGGGACTTGAAGTAGCTATTTCGCTAGCTAGGGGCTCTATTTCAGAATATGGCGTCCAAGCATGGCTGCATTTGGACCATGGACAAAATGTTGACTTGGTCAAGCGTTGTATCGATGCAGGTTTTGACTCAGTAATGATAGATGCGAGTGAGAAGAGCATTTCCGAAAACATAAAAATTACAAGGGAAATTGTGGCTTATGCAGAAAGCTATGGAATCAATGTGGAAGCAGAGTTGGGTTATATTTCAAAACTGGGGCAAAGCCAAGACATGATTTACACACGCCCAGAAGAAGCCAAGCTCTTTGTTGAATCCACTGGAGTAAATGCATTGGCCATTGCTGTGGGCTCCGCTCATGGGTTTTATAAAAAGACACCAGACTTACAACTTGACCTCATCGAGGAGATTAATTCAAGCGTTGAAGCAGCTCTCGTCCTTCACGGGAGTTCGGGAATTCCCGATGATCAGCTTCAAATGGCAATTAAAAAGGGCATCACCAAGATTAATTTGGCCACTGAGATAAAGAACATTTTCATGAAATCACTGCAGGGGGAGCTCAAAGATACCAACAACATAGACCTTCGGGAGGTATTCCCAAAAGCAACCGCAGAAGCAACTTCTTTGGTTGTTCAGAAACTGAACACCATTAATTTTATATAGAAGAACTAAAATATCGGTTATAACTCCCGTTTTCTATTTTTCAAATCTCTGTAAGATGGAACTATCCTAATAATAAACTCCTGTTCAAAAGTAATAACAATAGGCGGAATTCTTGCCGCTTCATATTTCTACACCAAAAATTGAGAACACAGAATAAAAACTGCCCACAGCAACTTATATAAGCAATAGCGGTTCGAGTTTGCACTCAAACCGTTTTTACGTAAATTAAAATATATTGTAAACTAAAAATCAGTTGCTTAAATCCGATACTGCTTATACTCAAAACCGTCCAAGATAAATCCAAAACCTATTTCAACTTTTATTTTCAAGCTGCATGTTGAGACAGGACCATATAGGGCGTTCCTCCTTTCACAACAGAAAAAGCCCTGCCAAAATCTTGTTCCGAACATTGTTCAATGCCAGCATCTTTGGTTTGTAGAAAAACTGCTCTAAAGATCGGGGTATTTACATATCTTTTTACAGAAAAAGAACCTTTACGGGATAAGAGATTGCCGTTATGAATCAAAAGCCTAACTTAAGAGATAGAACCACCTCATCTGACCGGATATTGGGCAAGGTAAAAGACTTTGTTGAAACTTTTATTGATGGGATGGGTAGACAGTTCAGAGTAAGAAAGTCTTTTTATTATCGACCAAAGTAAAAATCTATGCAACCCTTTGTCGTAAATTTACCATATAGTTGCCACACCGCGGTCAAGGATGGGCCAGCACCTATCTTTTAGATGCCTTCCTCCAAAGACCTCCCCATAAAAGGAACATCCGGGAGTGGTCCAATTGGGCATCGCGGGAACAGGCGTCTGATTTGCAATATTCCAGGAATGACAAGGTACTTACAGACTTCGTTGAATGGTTGGAAGCATATTTGGACAGTGAAGTGTTCCATAATGTGGCCAAGGAATTCCTAACCTCCAGGGAAACCTGAACGGGGACAGCTTTGAACTGAGCATATCTGTTCTGCCCATTTCATTGCCCATTTCCTTTACCTCAATGTGTGAGGGATTGCAGTGAAAAACCCTCCCTTTTGAGAGGCCGCCCCCAAAAAGGGGACTGTCTCCTTGACCAACTCAAAAAAAGGTATTGTCCTACCATTGAAAAAATGTGTCCCTCCCCAGGTCCATAGGCTTCTTGTGCAGGTATTCAAATTCGTTGTTTTTGGGATTGTATTGATAATCTTTTTCCCATTCGTCCTTGTTCCGCACAATTTCCCGGAGGGCCCCGGTAATATATCTTACATCATCAGCGTCCATAATGGGATGTAGGGAGACACGGACCCATCCTGGTTTGTTTCGAAGGTCTTTCCCATCAATGTCCTCCATGATCTGTGAAGACCTTGCCCGGTCCAGCCCGAAAAGATAATGGGCAAAGGTGCTTGCGCACG
>NZ_WUEG01000011.1 GCF_010468565.1 Allomuricauda sp. TY007 | reverse complement strand
CTCGTCTCCCGATTTGAACTGCTTCAGGAAATCGTCGTTGAACAATTCTTCTTTCTTCATAATGTGCAAATATTTAAAATTAGACAAAAAATTAGCGGGGGCATGCCCCCGCTAATTTTCTATTTACACACTTTATGAGATAGTCCTAGGGAAGTACCCAATAATGTTGTCGTTGGTATGTCCTGCGCCCATAAAATCGAGAACTACTTTTTTGCTCCCCACTCGTAGCTCTGTAAAATCGGTGAATCCGTTTTGGGGAATCTCCGCTTCTTTTCCAGCAAGGAGCCTTATGGTTTCTTGGTTGGCATACGATGGGATGCCCTTTTCATGAAAGGTTTTCAAGCCCCCAACACAATCATCATGAAAGTGTGTGGCGACAACAGCTTTTACAGTAATATCTTGTGCGGTCAGCCAATCAATGAGTTCACTGGATACCTTGTTGTTGGTGGGAGTATCAAATACAATAGCCTCTCCATTGTTCACTACGATCATGCCGTTACAGGCCACATTGCCAAAACTCTCGGTTTCTAGAAAAGAGGTGTGCTGGTACGTATGCTCCGTAAGCGCCCCTATCTCTAAAGAATCCGTTTTGTAGGCCATTTGTTTTTCTTTTGTTTTGCAGGAAAGAACAAGAAGAACGATCAGTAAAGAAAACAGTTTTTTTTGCATGTGGGAGATAGTTAAAGCATCATTTTGGAAAAAGGAATTACAGTTTCGTACCCTTTGTGTTTAAAATAGGAAATCGTTTTTTCATCACCAGTGGCCAATACAAAATCCCCGCCCCAAGCACCAAGGCTTTTTACCGTTCCAAAATAATCAGGGAAAAGACGTTGTTTCACAGGTTCCAACTCTAAAACTTTGGAAAGCAAAGCTTCGTGTTTCTCCATTAATGTCTCAAAACCTGCCAAAGTAGGGGCATTTATCATTTTTTGGGTGATGCTGGAAACACTTTTTATGAGTTGGGGCCTATCAAATTGTTGCCCCCTATACTTGGCAATAGCTTCTTTGCTGCTCTGTTTTTGGTTGAGGTGTACAAAGTAAAGGGAGTCCTTAAAAATGGGATTAAAATTGATTTCTTCAACATGGGGCACTCCATCTTTTATCTGATAAGTTAGGGGTGAATTGTGCTGGGCACAGGCAATATCGTAACCACTTCCGCCAAAGGCATTCCACAAGAGCTGATACGCATCAACCCGTGCCCATTGGGCCAAATTGTTTATTAAGGTAGAAGATGTTCCAAGCCCCCATGATCTTGGAAAAGTAAGGTGCGTTTCTATTTGAAAACCCTCACTGTCGGCCAACAATAAAGGGTTCTGTGCATTGACCTCCAAAAGTAAAGTAACCAAGGTTTTGGCCATGGCATCATCTGAAGTGGATATCACTTTTAAATCCTTCCGGTCAAATTTGGTAGTAAACCAGATAGTGTTGTTTTCATCAAAACTGGTCCATTCCAAAATTCCGGACTTGGTTGGAGTTACATGGAGTGATTGCCCATAGCTGGTGGGAATGGCCAATCCCAAGGCACCATCCAAAATGGCATACTCCCCGGAGAGCAGTAATTTACCGTTGCTGTAAAATGATTTTTTCATGGTTATTTTTTCTGATTATCCGTTTAATGTCATAATGGTGTTTTTGGCGTCATGTTGAACTTGTTTCAACATCTCATCCTGCTGAATATGAGCATTTTTATGTGACCCTGAATCAAGTTCAGGGGTGACGTTGGTAATATTATGACACATTGCGGATATTCAATTGTTTTTTAATCTAAAGAATCCTCGGGGATAGTCGTGTTCAAGCAATTAATAGGCTTGTAAAATAAAGACAGGAGACAAAGTGTTGAATGCAAGCGAATTGCTCCAACATTTGTTATCGAGGGTGTTAGTTGCCAATCAGTTTATCAACTTGTTCTTTTAGTTTGGGCAGATCCTGTGAAATTACCCCCCCAAACAATCACATCATCAACCTTGTCGTATCCGTGGATGACCCAATTTCTCATATCTACAATTCGTCTTGAGTCTGAAATATCAATATGCTTATCAAGTTTTAAGATTCGATTGGTAGCTTCTCCAATTATCTCTATTTCGCGCTCAATTCCTCTGCGCAAAAGTTTATTGGATTTGTAATCATTAAAATCACGTCTATCACCTAAATAATCATAAATTGAATTTATTGATTCTTGAATATCAAGCAAATATTTTAAAATTTCACGCTGCATAGAGCAATTGCTTTGTTTCTTCGATACTCTCGATAAAATAGGGGTTGGAGAGCGAGTTTTCGGTCAATAAATCAATTTTACGATCAAATAATTCTTCTAATTTATAATGAAGTCTAAAGTAATTATCTGTGTATTTGTCAATTGAAATATCTTTGAATGAAATCAAAATGTCAATATCACTTTTGTCGTTAAACTTATCGGTACACGCAGAACCAAAGACATACATTGTCTTGACATCATAGTCTTGACAAAGTTTTTTTAGATCATTCAACCTATCTTTTATTAATCCCTGCATTATAATTTATTTGAATTGGTCAAAAAATGCCTTTTTTCACTTGAATTTGACAACTCAAGACGAGTTCTAAGATAAAGATATAAAAAAAGCGCATGGTTATTTTTTAATCTTCTCCAAGGCTTCCTTTACCGAGGCATTCGTCACCGTGTGACTTTTGAAATATTCCACAAGTTGTTTTTTTTCATTTTCTGTGGCCCCCATCTGGTTGAGCATGTTGAGCAAGTGCATTTTCATGTGCCCTTTTTGGATGCCCGTGGTCACCAAACTACGAACTGCCGCAAAATTCTGGGCCAATCCGGCTACGGCAACAATCTGCATCAATTCTTTTGCTGATGGGTTTTGAAGGATTTCCAAGCCCAATTTCACTAAAGGATGCAATGAGGTCAATCCCCCCACAGTGCCCAAAGCCAATGGAACCTCGATCCAAAACCTGAAAATACCATCTTCGATTTTGGCATGCGTTAAGCTGGAATACTGCCCGTCTTTGGCGGCAAAGGCGTGCACGCCAGCTTCTACCGCCCTAAAATCGTTTCCTGTGGCGAGTACAACGGCATCAATACCGTTCATAATGCCTTTGTTGTGCGTTACGGCCCTGTACGGTTCAACCTTGGCCATGTTAACAGCCCGTACAAATTTTTTGGCAAATGCTTCCGCTGGCATATCGCTATTGCCCAAATCTGAAATAGGACAACTTACTTCCGCCTTCACCAAACAATGGGGCACGTAGTTGGATAAAATACTCATTACCACCTCAATGTTTTTTTCTTCCTCTGTAAAAGCTTCAAAAGAAATGGCTTGTTCCCTTAAAGTTTTGGCAAATTGCTCCAAACACGAATTGATGAAGTTGGCACCCAT
The DNA here is from genome assembly GCF_010468565.1 of Allomuricauda sp. TY007. Classification (GTDB taxonomy): domain Bacteria; phylum Bacteroidota; class Bacteroidia; order Flavobacteriales; family Flavobacteriaceae; genus Flagellimonas. Next base: position 143,621 of record NZ_WUEG01000011.1, on the reverse strand, counting down.
GGCATCCAAAGTCTCAAACGTGCAATGAAGCTGATGGTAGCCTTCTATTTTATCGCTTAAGTCCCTTAGTTGAATATTATTGATGCCTCCCCCGCGTTTTTCCATATTTTGGGTGATGGAGGAAACACTTTTAAGAAGTTTGGGTTTTACCCTATCGAAAAAATCGGATAGTTTTTTGGTGTCACCGTTATAAATAAAGTGTACCTGCCCAACTTTTTCCGTACCTATGATCTCGGCTTTAAACCCCCCGCGTTCCATCCAAAATTTGGCCGCTTTGCTAGCTGCGGCGACCACCGAACTTTCTTCAATGGCCATGGGAATGGCCAAATAATCCCCATTGATCAAAAAATTGGGAGCAATGGCAAAGGGCAAATAGTAATTGGAAATCGTGTTTTCTATAAACTCATCGTGCAATTTCTGCACTTTTGGGTCGGTGTTCCAGTATTGCTCCAGCAATTGTTTGCTGGTTTTTGGGTCCTTGGTGCAATTTTGGGCTATCCAATCAATTTTTTCGGCTTTGGATAGTTTGGAAAATCCTTCAACGGGAGTCTTCATAAAGCGGGATTAAAGCATCCAAATATACGGATATTGACCATTTAGAGGTGGTCTCCCATAATTTTCAAGGGTAGGTGGATGTTCAAAGGTTAAAATTTGTTGCAAACGCAACATCAAAATTTATTTTTCCGATAAATATTAGTAAACTTGGGAGTTTTTAATCAGATTTTACTGAAAAAGCTTTGAAGTAAAAATGTCATGTCGAGCGCAGTCGAGACATTTTTGTTGAACCTTTCGACTGCGCTCAAGGTGACAAAAACGTTTTTTTGACATTTAAGAGAATATTTAATCAATTTTTTCACTTCATGAACAAACAGTCTTTTCTATTCCTATTCCTTTTAGGATTTTTGACTTTTTCCACAGCACAAAAGAAAAAAATAACCCTTGAAGAGATTTGGGGAGGAGAATTCAGGACAGAACACATGGATGTCCTGCGATCCATGAACAACGGTACTCAATATACCATTTTAAATACAACACGTTCTCCACGCTCCAGTAGTTTGGAAAAATACGATTACGAAACTTTGCAAAAGGTGGAGACCATTGTGGCCTCTTCCGATGCCGTTCCATACTTTTCATCCTACACCTTTAGCGATGATGAATCCAAAGTACTTTTGGCTACAGAGGTCGAACCTGTTTTTAGACGCTCCCGCTTGGGCATCTATTATGTGTACGACATTGCCTCAAAAGACTTAACAAAAATCTCCGAGACCAAAATCCAAGAACCTACGCTTTCTCCAGATGGCAGCAAAGTGGCTTATGTTTTTGACAACAACATTTATGTTTTGGATATGGAGTCCAATACCACTAAGCAAGTAACTACAGATGGCAGCAAAGGAACCATAATCAACGGGGTGACGGATTGGGTGTACGAGGAAGAATTTGCCTTTGTTCGCGCTTTTGAGTGGAATAGTAACGGAACCAAAATTGCATTCCTCCGGTTTGATGAGACCGAAGTTCCACATTTTTCGATGGATGTTTACGGAAAAGAGCTTTATCCATATCAGTATGAATTTAAGTATCCTAAAGCAGGGGAAAAGAACTCCATAGTTACCTTGCATATGTATGATGTGGTTTCTGAATCTATATCTGATGTTGATTTAAATGACCCATACTACATTCCAAGAATCAAATGGATGAACAATCCAAACCATTTGAGTGTCCAGACCTTGAATAGGCACCAAAACGACTTGAAACTGTATGCCGTAAACGCAAAAGACAATTCAGCAACCGTTTTGTTGGAAGAAACAGACAAAGCTTATGTAGATATTGATGACGATCTTACCTTTTTGGATGATGACAGCTTTATCTGGACAAGCGAGGCCGGTGGATACAACCATCTTTACCTATATGGCAGAGATGGTAAACTCAAAAACCAGATTACCGAAGGACCTTGGGAAGTGACCCGCTACTATGGTTATGATGAAAAGCATGACCGTATTTTTTACCAGTCCGTAGAAAATGGTTCCATTAACAGAGGTGTTTACAGTATCTCCACCAAAGGAAAACGCAAAAAGGAATTATCAACGGAAGAAGGAACCAATTCCGCAGCCTTCAGCAGTGATTTTACCTACTACATCAACACTTTTTCGAGTGCAAGCACGCCATACAAATTTACTTTGCACAAAGCATCCGATGGTAAATTACTTAAGGAAATCAAGGACAATTCAGTTTTGCTGAACAAATTGGAAGGGTACGAGATAGCCCCCAAAGAATTTTCCACCATAAACATAAACGGGTACGACCTAAATATGTATACGATAAAGCCTGCGGATTTTGACCCCAACAAAAAATACCCATTGTTCATGTTCCAATACAGTGGTCCGGGTTCGCAACAAGTGGCCAACCGATGGATGGGCAGCAATGACTATTGGCATCAACTTTTAGCATCCCAAGGCTATATCGTGGCCTGTGTAGATGGAAGGGGAACAGGTTTGAAGGGACGTGACTTTAAAAAATTGACCCAAAAAGAGTTGGGTAAATATGAGGTGGAGGACCAGATTGCCGCAGCTCAAAAATTGAGTGAACGTTCTTATATTGACGAAGACAGAACTGGAATATGGGGGTGGAGTTACGGTGGTTTTATGTCCACCAACTGTATATTAAAAGGCAACGATACATTTGAAATGGCAATTGCCGTGGCACCCGTAACCTCATGGCGTTTTTACGACACCATTTATACGGAGCGTTATATGCAGACCCCGCAGGAAAACCCAACAGGTTATGATGACAATTCCCCGTTCAACTACCCAGAATTGTTGAAAGGCGACTATTTATTGGTTCACGGTTCGGGCGACGATAATGTGCATGTGCAAAACAGTATGCGAATGATAGAGGCATTGGTACAGGCCAACAAACAGTTCGATTGGGCCATATATCCCGATAGAAACCACAGTATTTATGGGGGCAATACAAGATTGCACCTCTATACCAAGATGACCAACTTCGTTAAAGAAAATTTATAATCAAACAATAAAAATATATGTCAGCAGTAACCAAACCAGAAAGTGAAAAACAGTTATTTGGACATCCAAGAGGGTTGTTCTACCTCTTTTTTGCAGAGTTATGGGAGCGTTTCAGTTTTTACGGGATGCGAGCTTTGCTTACCCTTTACATGGTAGATGTAATCTTCGCTGCTTTAATGGAAAGGGATTATGCCACAGCGGCAGTGTACTCATCTTATGGTTCACTTGTTTATGCTTCAACAGTTATAGGTGGTCGTATTTCCGATAGTATTCTTGGAATGAGAAAATCCATTTTTTTGGGAGGTATATTAATGTCTTTGGGGCATTTTGTATTGGCCATTGAAAATAACGTGACATTTTTTTTGGCACTGTCCCTTATTATTGCTGGTAACGGATTCTTCAAACCAAACATATCAACATTTGTAGGTTCGCTGTATAAAGATGGAGATCCCAAAAAGGATTCTGGGTTTACTATTTTTTATATGGGAATCAATATTGGAGGCTGGGTAGCACCATTACTTTGCGGTTTTTTGGCGGCAAAATATGGATGGCACTACGGATTTGGTCTTGCAGGAATTGGAATGCTTACAGGTCTGATTGTTTTTTGGAGCGGAATAAAAAAAGGAGTTTTTGGAGATAAAGGCCTTCCACCAGAAAATGGAAATATTGATAAAAAGACATTCGGGATAAAACAAGGAGTATTGGTGCCGGTTTTAGCATTTGCATCCGTTCCAGTGATAGCCTATTTATTGTCGGCTTACAAAGCATTGGGTGCAGAAGGAACTTTTTTTGACGACCAGAATATTGTCAATGTGATTTTTAAATTGATAGGTATTTCCATTTTATTGTATTTGGGCTATATAATGTTTAAAGCTACCGTAGAGGAACGTAAAAAACTGTTCGTAGCCGTACTGATCACCTTTTTTATGACCATCTTCTGGGGGTTTCATGAGCTTTCAGGTAGTGTAATTACCCTTTTTGCCGCCCGTAATGTGGACTTGGAGGGAATCATGTCTGCTTCACAGACAAATTCTCTGAACTCCATGTGGATCATTATTTTGGCCATTCCAATTTCTTTAATGTGGCAATGGTTGTCTAAAAAGAAACTCAATCCAAGAACGCCTTACAAGTTTGGAATGGGGCTTTTGTTTGCCGGAATCAGTTTTTATGCGCTGGCCATTAGTGGTGCGAGTGCCAATGAAAATGGATTTGTTCCATTCACATACTTGCTGTTAATGTATTTCTTGCTATCCGTAGGGGAACTGTTCATGTCTCCAGTAGGTCTATCAAAAATTACCGACCTGTCTCCAAAACGCATCGTTGCCTTTATGATGGGGGTATGGTTCCTCTCATCGGCATTTGCATTTCAGGTAGTTGGGTTTATTGGTAAGCAGTTGGCCATCGAAAGCACAGATGCAGACATAAGCGGTTTTGAAACTCTTAATGTATATACGGATGGTTTTATGCTCATAGCTCAATACGCTTTGGGAGCTGGTGTATTGGTAATAATAGCTTCACCTTTGATTAAGAAGTTGATGGGCAACGTACATTAATCGAATTTATAATTCAAAAACATAAAACCCCTTTTCGCCTGTGTGGTGGAAAGGGATTTCTTTTTGACTGCAAGTCGCCTTCCATTTATTGACCAAGCTTGGGTAGTTGCTTCCGTCCGCAAATATTGTTTTGGGTCGGATGGAATCCAGAACCCGCTCTAGATTAATTTTGGGAGATTGGGTAAGCAGCAGGTAATCTAAATTTTCTTCCAAAGGAAGAATACCCAAACTGTCCACAACGAATAATTTTTTATCACCAAGGTGATAGCTGTTCTTCAATTTTGATGTATCTATTTTTTGAATGCGTTCCGCAACTGAATAATTGTCTGCAATGCTTCCAATGTTGGAACTGTCAGATGTTATAATGGAAAGGGAGTCCCCCAATTGATGTAATAGCACCGTATTTCTCGAACGGTGTGCCAGTATAACGGTTTCCTTTTGATGCACTTGAAACTGATTCCAGATACCCAAACTTTGTAAAACGATGATTCCTCCCAATAACATCAAGGCAGTTTTCCATTTGGGTTTGGATAAAAAGATGACCAAAGCGATGATGATAAAATAGCCCAATAACAACTGAACTGCATCAAAAGGAATGTTTTTGATGATAAAGCCTTCTTGCTGAGCTACCCAACCAATTACGGAATTCATCAGTTGAATAACCCCATTGAAACCATCAACCATAAATTGGGGCAAGTAGTCAATCAAAGCCAATAGGATAATTAAGATTCCGAAACCCAAAATCAAACCTAAAAATGGTACAATGAGCAAGTTGGAAATAAAGAACAGGGCAGGAAACTGATGAAAATAGAACAGACTGATAGGCAAAACACCCAATTGAGCTGCCACACTTACTGATAACAATTGCCACGTTTTTCGGATGATGATACTCTCAGGAAACCAAAATTGCTGCAGTTTGGGGTAAATCCAAACAATGGCAAACACAGCAGCATAGCTCATCTGGAACCCCGCCTGAAACAAAAACAAAGGCTTTGCCAGTAAAATGAACAGCATGGAAAGCGCTATTATATTAAATGAGTTCGTGGGTCGGTTCAAATAAAGGGCATAAGCTACAAACGAGAACATGGTCACGGCCCGAACAATGGAAGGGGAGAGCCCCGCAATAAAGGCGTAGCTCCAAAGTAGCAAAACAACCAATATCAATTTGATGGTTTTACCTTTAGGTAAACGCTCCAACGGAACCAAAATAAACTCCAAAAGGAACAGAATAATCCCGACGTGAAGTCCTGATACGGCCAAAATATGAACGGCGCCCGCCTTTTTATAATTGTTGTAGGTGCTCTCGGAAATATCGTCCCGTTTTCCCAAAAGCAAAGCTTGGATGACGCCCAGTTCATCCGCTCCAAAGTTTTTTTCTTCTAGTGTGGAAATGATATGCTCCCTGAAGTTGCTAGCCACACCGAACAAAGTTTTAGGGGCATGTTCCTTTTTTACAATGGCAGTGTATTTAGTTCTGATCTGATGCTGGATTCCCTGTTTTGCGAGATAATTTTTATAATCAAACTGGTGCGGGTTCAATGGCGGACGAATACCTTCTGGCTTGTCATAGACCAAAAACTCATCATCAACCTGTAATTGCTTTACCATAGAATCCACCGAAAGACTGAAAAGCAATTTTCCAGAGGCTTGTTCTTTATCAGCAGCAATAATCTTAGTAACATATCGGTGCGAAAAAGTATTGGGTTTGAGTACCTCGTTCACTTTTAAGTGCCAAACTTTTTTTTGGTCAAGGTCCAGATTCGAGTAATGGCTGGGCATGCCTTTTCCCAAGGAAACTCCAACAACAAAAATGCCCAGACATGTAGTGATGATAGAAGCAAGCACCTCAAAATACGGGAACCCTGTTCTACGTTGCTTTTTACCTGCCCAATATAAAATTGGTAGTAAAACAAGTATGGATAGTAAGGGCAAAAGTGGCGCTACATCAAAATAAAAACCGATAATAATGCCCAAAATAACCCACAACGTGAGTTTTATGGACACAAAATTAAGTTGACGCACCTTACAGGATACGCATGGCCTTTACAAAAGCGCTGTTCCAGTATCCTTCCCGTAACGAGGATACCAGCACGCCGCGTGAGGTTGTGGCGTGAATAAATTTAATGTCGTCTCCATCCACATCGACCACTAATCCTACATGGTTGATGCGCCTGCCCGTTTTGCTGGTCTTAAAAAAGAGCAAATCTCCTTTTTCCACATCGTTAACCCTGATCTTGTTACCTTCCAAGGCCATTTGGTAGGAAGTTCGTGGAAACATAATATCATTTTCCCGTAAGGACACATAGACCAATCCAGAACAATCCATGCCCCTTTTGGTGGTACCGCCATATTTGTAACGGGTTCCGGAAAAAGTCAATGCGGTGGAAATAATTTCGTTTGCCTTAGCATTTTTACGCCCCTCTTTTTTACGTACCCTTTCGGGTTCTTTTTTTGGGGAAGTGTCTTCGGTGGACCCCTCTACCGTAACGGTTCGGGTCTTGCTGTAGGTGCGTCGTTTTTTACCTGGGCCGCAAGCGGAAATGGTAAAAAGCAACAGTAAGATTATGGTTTTTCGTAACATCCAAGAATAGATTTACATTCTTGGAAGATAAAACTACGCATTTTTCACAATTAATTTGGCCGCCATTTGACTGGCGCCTTTTCCTCCCAACTTTTCTTTCAACAACTTATAATCGGACAATATACGTTCCCGCTCGGCTCCCTCTACGATTTTGGAAAGTTCTATTTTAAGATTTTTTGTCGTTAAATCATTTTGAATCAATTCTTTAACAACTTCTCTTTTCATGATCAAGTTTACCAAGGAAATGTAATCCAACGTAATGATGCGCTTCGCGATTTGATAGGAAATCCAATTCCCTTTATAGCATACCACTTGAGGGATGCCAAAAAGAGCCGTTTCCAAAGTGGCAGTTCCACTGGTAACCAGAGCGGCGTGTGAATGCTTCAAGAGCGTATAGGTTCTGTTGGAAACGTATTCCACTTTATCGCCTTTGAGAAATGGGGTATAAAAATCATCGGGCAGGCTCGGAGCCCCGGCTATTACGAATTGGTAATCGGGAAAATCCTTTTTTACGGAAAGCATTACCTCCAACATCTTTTGAACTTCTTGTTTTCTGCTCCCGGGCAATAAGGCGATGATGGGTTTGTCAGGATCTAGGCCGTTTTCTTTGCGAAAGGTTATATTATCCTGAAGCGGGGTGTTTTCAATGGCATCAATAAGTGGATGCCCAACAAACTTTACGGGGTACCCATGTTTTTTCTCGTAAAAATCCTTTTCAAAAGGCAGGATAACGTACATGTTGTCAATGTCACGCTTTATTTTTTTGATCCTGCCCTCTCTTGATGCCCAAATTTGAGGTGAAATGTAATAATTGGTCTTAAAGCCGTGTTCTTTGGCCCATTTTGCAATCCTAAGATTAAAACCGGAGAAATCAATAAAAATAATCTGGTCTGGATTGAACTTTTGAATATCTTCTTTACAATATGAAATGTTTTTGAAGATGGTGGGAATGTTCATCAGCACCTCCAAAAAACCCATAAAGGCCATGTCTTTGTAATGTTTTGCCAGTTCACCGCCAGCTTGTTGCATCAAATCACCGCCCCAACAACGAATCGCTGCCGAGGTATCCTCTTTTTTAAGGGCCTTGATCAAATTGGAACCGTGCAGGTCCCCCGATGCTTCACCAGCTATGATGTAATATTTCATTGACAAGTATCAAGTTCAAGTGTCAAGTTCAAGTATCAAGTCCAAAAGTTTTCAGTGAAACCGTTTAATCTTGAGCTAGCTCTTGTGTTTTAGGTTTTAAGACATCACTTTGTATAACAATATGACCAATGCCGTTACTAAAGTGGCCAACATAACGCCTTTGGCGCGTTGATCTCTTTTGATCCGTAAAAACCCAAAAAATGCCACTAGGTTCAAAATAGCTCCCAATGCTAACAAACTACCAATATGACCTTGTTCGATGGCAGCATTAAAGGTTTCAACGATGTCCAAATCGGAAAACATAAGAATGTAGAGCAAAGTTCCAAAGGTGTTTGCAATGATTCCTACGATAAATCCTATGATGATTTCTTTTTTATTGTTCATTTAAGTTCCAGTTGTTTATTTGTGGTATGGCGTGGTGTGCCGTAAGGTCGAACTGGGTGGGCACTATCGAAATGTAGCCCTGTTCCAAGGCCCATTCGTCCGTATCCTCGCCTTTGTCCAGAAGTTCAAATTCTCCCGTTAACCAATAATAATCCTTTCCAGAAGGACTAGTTCTTTTGTCAAATTTCTCTTTCCAATTACCACGTGCCTGTCTACAGATTTTCACACCTTTGGGTACTGATTCTGTTTTAGGGATGTTGACATTCAACACAGTTCCCTTTGGGATTCCGTTGGTCAATGCTTCCGAAACTATTTTTTTGATGGATTCCAACGCAGGCTCAAAATTGGCATCCCAGGAATAGTCGCATAACGAAAATCCAATGGCAGGAATACCTTCAATGCCTGCCTCAATGGCAGCACTCATAGTTCCCGAGTAAATCACGTTGATAGACGAATTAGATCCGTGGTTGATGCCACTTACGCAAATGTCAGGTTTTCTGTCCAAAATGACGCGAAGTGCCAACTTTACACAATCGGCCGGGGTTCCACTACAGCTATACTCACTTGGAGCCCCTTCTTTATGGTCCACGACCACCTTTTTGGAAAACAAAGTGCTGTCCACGGTAATGGCATGCCCCATACCACTTTGCGGACTATCGGGTGCCACTACAACAACGTCTCCAAGCAGTTTCATGGTTCGTATCAGAGCCCTTAGCCCAGGTGCTGTTATGCCATCATCGTTGGTGACCAGAATCAGTGGTTTTTCCATGTTGGATAATTTAAGCCATAAAAATACGTTTTTCATAAGGATATGAAGCCTCTGGCGTTTAACAAAAAATTAAACGCGGTGGAAAGGACTGGCACGGTTTTTTCTGTATCTTAGAGAATTCATACAAGTAGAAACGACGGATGACGTAATGAAGATTTGACAGTATGAGGTCAGATTATTTCGCTCCAGAAAAATCACATTATGAAAAAGAACTTTATTTTGGCACTTTTGGTTATTCTTGTTGCAGTTGCCTCCTGCAGTTTTACCAATAAATCTTTTGATAACGACGACAAGGATAAATTTTTATTGGAATTGATTTCCTACGTTTTGGAAAAAGGGCATTATGAGCCCAAAGAAGTTAACGATAGCTTCAGTTCCAATGTTTTTGATGATTTTATCGACATCATCGACCCTACCAAAAGATACTTTCTAAAAAGTGACATCAGGGAATTTGAAAAATACAGGTTTATGATCGATGATGAGATCAGAAATACCGACATTGAATTTTTCAATACCGTATATCAACGTTTAATGGTGCGAATGGAAGAGGCCAAGGAAATCTATAAAGAAGTACTTGCCACACCTTTTGATTACACGATTGATGAAACTATCGAAATTGATTATGCCGACCAAGATTTTGCATCCAACAAAAAGGAACTCAAAGAACGCTGGAGAAAACAGTTAAAGTACAATACCCTAAACGTTTTTGACAATAAGGTGGATAACTTGATTTCCGATGCAAATCAGGAAACAGCTTCGAATACCGATGAGATATTGGCCTTTAATGATATTCCAAGTACTATTGACAAGGTCACTACAGAGGAAGAAGCAAGAGAAGTAACCAAAAACACCTTGGACGAGTTTTTCGATTTTGTGGGTGATTTGGAACGTAAAGATTGGTTTGTACAATACTTGAATACCATTGTAGAGGAGTTTGACCCCCACACTTTTTACTTTGCTCCCGAAGAAAAGGAAAAATTTGATATTGGTATGTCCGGTAAGTTTGAAGGTATTGGAGCCCGATTGCAGAAAAAGCCCGAAGGAGCCAAAATCGTGGAAATTATTTCCGGTGGTCCCGTTTGGAGAGATCAGTCCCTTGAAGTTGGAGATGAAATACTTAAAGTAGGACAAGAAGGAGAGGAGCCCATCAATATTGTGGGCATGCGATTGGAAGATGCCATTAAATTGATTAAGGGCCCAGAGGGAACAGTGGTTGATTTGACAGTAAGAAAAGTAGATGGAACCATTGAAACGGTTTCCATAACCAGAGACGTTGTGGAATTGGAAGAATCCTACGCAAAATCAGCAACTATTGATGCCGGTGAACAAAAGTATGGATTGATCAATCTTCCAAAATTTTATGTGGATTTTGAAGATTACTCCGAAAGAAACGCAGCAACCGACGTGGCCAAGGAATTGGAGCGTTTAAAAGAAGCAGGCGCAGAAGGAATTATTTTGGATTTGCGAGACAATGGTGGAGGATCTTTAAAAACGGTTGTCGAAATGGCAGGATTGTTTATTAAGGATGGACCTATCGTTCAGGTTCGTTCCTCCGGACAACGCAAAGAAGTTCACGAGGATAAGGACGAGCGTATCCAGTGGGATGGCCCATTGGTTATCTTGGTGAACGAGCTATCCGCTTCCGCCTCGGAAATATTGGCTGCTGCCATGCAAGATTATAAAAGAGCGGTAATCATTGGAAGCAAGCAAACTTTCGGAAAAGGAACCGTTCAAAATGTAATTCCTTTGGATGGTATTGTAAGAGGTAACGAACATGGAGATTTGGGAGCCATTAAATTAACTACCCAAAAATTTTACCGAATCAACGGTGGATCTACCCAGTTGGAAGGCGTAAAGAGCGATATTGTGGTTCCGGACCGGTACAGTTATATCGATCTTGGAGAGCGCGATCAGCAAAACCCGCTTGGTTGGGATAAGATTACCCCTGCAGATTATGAAGTTTGGGATGGCTACATTGATTTTGATGAAGCCGTAAAAAACAGTAAAGAACGTATGGCAAAAAATGAGCAGATCAAGCTTATTGAGGAAAATGCCAAATGGTTGAAGGAGCAGCAAGATGAAAACATGATTTCCCTTAAATACGATGCTTACGTAAGCAAAGAACAAGAAGCCAAAAAACGTTCGGAAAAGTTCAAGAGCCTGAGGGATTACGATTCCAAACTGTCATTTAGTTCCCTACAATATGAGAAGGAACTATTTACGCAAGATTCTGTTCTCAGGGAAAAAAGGGATAGGTGGCACAAGGATTTGGCGCGAGACATTTATGTTGAAGAAGCTGTGAATGTGCTTAAGGACCTTCACAAGAACAATATCAAAAGAGAAGAAAACAAATTGGCTAGCGTTAAAGGATAGTCGTTTATAAAAATTGTATCAAAGGCCAACTCTTACGGGTTGGCTTTTTTATGCAACTTTATCTCCAATAGTTGGTTAAATGAAGGGCAGAACAATTTATGCAGTGCTCATGGCACTATGTGTTATTGGCTTTTGGTTGTTTGAAAATTTCTATACCCCGGCAACCTATTCCAATCCAAATGGTACAAAGGGAGACTTGGTGCAAACCGATTTTTTGCCCAGTTCCACAACAGGTGAAGTGGTACAACATACCTACTATACACTTTCTTATAGTGAAACCCACGAACAAGCAGAGTGGGTGGCATACACCCTTAAAAGGAAGCATTTGACTTATGATGATAGGGAACGCCCCTATTTTATTGAAGACCCAATGGTGAAAACAAAATCGGCAGATTGGCGGAATTACAGAGGTTCTGGGTACAATAGGGGGCATTTGCTTCCTGCTGGTGACCGACGGTTTTCTGAACAAGCGTACAACGAAACTTTTTATACAAGTAACATAAGTCCGCAGGATAAGCACTTCAATGTAGGGATTTGGAATCGTTTGGAACAAAAAGTCCGTTATTGGTGCAAAAAATATGGTGATTTAATAGTGATAACCGGAGGGGTGTTGGAAAATGATTTAGAAGAGATTGGAATCGAGGATGTAGATGTGCCGCGCACTTTTTACAAGATTGTTTTAAAAGGTAATGGTAAAGGAGCGCAAGTACTGGCCTTTTTGATGCCAGCAGAAGAAAGTCAAGAACCACTTCAAAATTTTGTAGTGACTGTTGATGAAATCGAGGAGAAAACAGGCATTGATTTTTTTCAAAACCAACCTAAAACCTGGCAATCAGCAATAGAAGCTCGGGTTGATACCCAAGATTGGAAATTTTAAATACCGTCCTTTAAGCGATTGGAATCCAGTTTTAGAAAGATGAACAATAGCATGGTGAAGAAAATCAGACCGGAACCGCCGTAGCTAAAAAAGGGCAATGGAACCCCGATAGTGGGCAACAGCCCAATAACCATTCCAATATTGATGAAATAGTGGAACACCAAAATGGAAATTACCCCATAACCATACATGCGACTAAAGTCGCTCTTTTGTCGCTCCGCAATATAAATCAACCGTAAAAAGAATAAGGAAAACAACAGAATTACGGCAGAAGTGCCCAAAAACCCCCATTCCTCGCCCACCGAACTAAATATGTAATCGGTATGCTGTTCGGGGACAAAATCCCCTTTGGTCCGTGTACCCTCCATAAATCCTTTTCCAGTAAACCCGCCCGATTCAATGGCTTTTTCGGATTGATAGGTGTTGTAGCCAATGGTCTTTCGGATTTCATCCAGTTTCTCTTCATCCTTTTCCAAACTCAACCATAAAGAAAAACGATCTCTGTGACGTTGTTCAAAAACATTTTCAAACACAAAATTTACGGAGAGGGAAAAGAGTATCGAAACAACAATCACCCCTACAACGGGGAGTATTGGAATTTTCACGGATGCTCTTTTGAATGTGTAGATCAAGAGGGTTAAAATAATCAATCCTATGGTGACCCAAACAGTTCCGAACATTAAAGTTGTAGCAAATAAAACGATCGCAAAAATGAGGATGCCTAAGTAATAGATGGGAAAACCTTCCCTAAATAGCACAAAAAAGAGTGAAAAATAGATAAGTGAACTCCCTGGGTCAGGTTGCGGCAATATCAATAAGGCAGGCAACAAGATGATTACCAACGCATAAATTTGATGCTTTCTTGTCCGAATATCTGTTTGGATGTCGCTTAAAAACTTGGCCAGTGCCAAGGAGGTTGCCACTTTCGCCAACTCTGAAGGTTGAAGGTTAAAAAAACCAAGATCGTACCAAGAAGTTGCCCCCGCTATGGTTTTTCCAAAGACGAACAAACCTAAAAGCAGAATAATGGAAACAATATAGAAGATTGAGGCAAAACGTTCAAAAAACTGTGATTCTACAAAGAGCACGAAAATGATGCCCAAAGCGGCAAGGCCTATAAAAAAAAGCTGTTTGCCGTATAGGGTGGAGAAATCAAAAATGGAAGTGCTTACCTCGCCCACCGATGTGGAGTAAATATTGATCCAGCCAATAAACACCAAAAATGCATAGAGGATTACGGTGATCCAATCCAACCTTCCAAAAGGCCCTCTACCACTCATACTCGTTTATTTCAAAAGGTTCGCCACTATACGGCTTGGCATACTCGTGTTCCAATGTTTTTTCCAGCATGCGCTTTTCCAAATCTTTTCGGGTAATCTCCCCTTTAATGTATTTTTCTATCAAAAGAGAGGCAATGTGACCCGCATAGCGTGATCCGTAATACCCATTTTCAATATAGACCGCCAATGCAATCTGGGGGTTTTCAATAGGGGCAAAGGCGACAAAAACGGAATGGTCGGTCAATTGCATTCGCTCTCCATCAATACGGATATAATTTTCCACAGTACCTGTTTTTCCCGCAATATCAATGCCTGGAATCTTTACCCATCTTGCCGTTCCATAATTATACACATTGGCCATGCCCTCGATTACAGGTTCAAAATGTTTTCTGTCGATGGTAGTATATCTGGGTTCGGTGTATTTAGGGTCTATTTTTCCATTGTCGCCAATACTTTTAATAATGTGGGGGGTGTAAAAATAGCCGCGGTTAGCAATTGCAGCGGTCATGTTGGCCAATTGCAAGGGTGTGGCCGCAATTTCTCCTTGCCCTATGGAATTGGATATAATGGTGGATGCCGCCCATCTACCATCTCCGTACCATTTATCATAATAGGCCACATCTGGAATCCTTCCAGGGGCGCCTGTTGGAAGGTCAGTACCTAAAAAATCGCCGAGACCAAAACTTTTCATATGCTTTTCCCACATATCCATGCCTTTGTCGGTAGTCTCGTATTTATCAAAAATCTTTCGGAACACACCAGCAAAATAAGCATTGCACGATTGGTAAATACCTGAATTTAAATCTCGAATACCACCACCACAATGGCATCCTCTGAGCGTATTCCCTACGTAAAACCCATGATAACACCTAAACTTGGTTTGGGTATCTATTACCCCTTCTTGCAGGCCTACCAAGGCATTAAGTGTTTTAAAAGGTGATCCCGGAGAGGGTTGTGCCAAAATAGAACGGTCCCATGTAGGTTTGGATATGGTATCGTAATGTAGTTTGCTATAATTTTTGGAACGTTCCCTGCCTACCAAAAGGGCGGGGTCGTAGGTCGGGCCCGAAATCATGGCCAATATTTCTCCTGATTTGGGTTCAATGGCCACAATGCCCCCACGTTTGCCGTGCATCAATTTTTCCCCATACTCCTGAAGGGTCTTGTCCAAGGTAATGTGAATCTCTTTGCCTTGTTTGGGAAGGGTGTCCAATTTTCCGTCTTTGTAAGGCCCAATATCCCTGTTAAAACGGTCTTTCTGAATATGCTTGACACCTTTTCGGCCCCTCAATATTTCTTCATATTGCTTTTCAATACCTGTACGACCTTTTAATTCTCCGGCAACATAATACGGATTGTTTTTGAGGTCCCATTCGTTTACCTCACTAATGTAGCCCAGTACATTGGCCGCACTTTTGGTGTTGTAATAGCGCAACGACCTCTTTTGAATATAAAAGCCGGTAAAGTGCCGCATTTTTTCCTGAAGCCTGGCATAATCCTCTTTGGAGAGCTGGGGAACCAAAACAGAGGGCAGCCGAGGAGAATAAATTCTCGCTTTTTCCATTTTGGAAAGAAATTCAAGTTTATCAATACCCAAAAGCCCGCAAAATTCCAGAGTGTCCAAAGGTTTTACTTCCCTTGGGATCACCATAACGTCGTATGCAGGTTGATTGCCTACCAATAGTTTGCCGTCCCTGTCGTAAATGTAGCCTCTTTCAGGGTAGTCATATACTTTTTTTATGGCGGGGTCATCCAATATTTGATCTGGTGAAAACCGAAACAATTGCAGATAGGATAACCTGCCAATAAAGGTGAATCCTATAAGTACAATAATGGATGACAACAATAATTTCTTCATGACCAACCTAAATTCTAGGGCTTCTTATATACCCCAACGATAAAAACTACGTTTTTATTCGCTTTTTGGACTAAAAAGTGAACTGAATAATACACAAAGTATTAAA
This sequence comes from Allomuricauda sp. TY007, assembly GCF_010468565.1. Taxonomy (GTDB): domain Bacteria; phylum Bacteroidota; class Bacteroidia; order Flavobacteriales; family Flavobacteriaceae; genus Flagellimonas. The sequence goes on along the minus strand of NZ_WUEG01000011.1, from coordinate 127,674 downwards.
GTTACAATACCTGTGGCGAAAACTTTCTTCAAAATTAATAGGATATGGGCGATACTTAAAATTTCAAACGAAAAGAATATCAGATGATGGATAAAAACGAGCAAAGCCATAAAGGTAATGCGCTGGACTTTGGTAGTATTCTTAAAGCTGAAACTTTGAAAATCGTAGTTTACGCCAAAACAAAACCGCATAATGGCCGGTCTTGCATAGGCAATGGTTGCCGATGCCAAAGCATTCAAGGCGAGGGTATCGGAAAAAATATCGATGACCAGCCCCAATAAAAATGCGGTAAGCATAAAAAGTGCCCTGTTCCCTTTGATGGGGTACCAATAAAAGAAAATTACATAGATCAGCGGATTTATGAAACCAAGAAAATTGAGGTTGTTGAATATAAGGACCTGTGTGAGGACCAACAACACAAAACGCAGCATATTTATAATCAGTGTACTGTTCATTCTATGGTTCTGGATTCTAATTCCTCGATTTCCTCTTTGTCCTTGTTTTCTATCAAGTATACATTTTTGATGTTGGCCATATCCGAAAACAGTTCAACATCAATATCGTAAAAGCTTTTGGATACGTTTAAATCGTATTTTTTAATGGTTCCGATAGGTACATTTTCTGGAAAAATACTGGACATGCCACCGGTTACGATGGTATCTCCAACAACGAGCGGCACCAATCTTGGAATATCTATCAATTGTACCACCTTATAATCTTTAGTGTCCCAAATCAACGAACCAAAGTATTCGGTGCCCTTAATTTTTGCGTTGATATTGGATTTGGTATTGAGCACACTTTGCACCGTCGCAAAATTATTCGACACGTTTTCCACAATACCCAGAATACCATCCGTTGTAATCACGCCCATATCTTGGTGTACCCCATCGTTTTTTCCCTTATCAATGGTAACATAATTACGGGGCGAAGTAAAGCTATTTTTGATGAGCTTGGCATTGAGTACTTGGTATACCGCCAAAGTGGAATCCAAAGGTTCAATGCTATCAAACTGGGCATTGAACAGCATTTTTCGCAGTAGCTGGTTCTCCTCTACCAATCTTTTGTTCTCATCTTGCAGGTTGAAATAGGAAGATACATCGGAACCAGCACCATAAATGCTGCCGGTGACCCATCGGGATGAATTAAAAAATTTGGATTGATGGTACGAATGTGATCTAATGGTCATCACCAACGAGATAAACGCAAAAAAAGCATACAGAAATGCGTTTCGATAGCGTAAAACAAAATTGATGATGCGTTGCATGCAATCGTATCGTTAAGAAGGTTTTTGAACTCCTTGAAGGTAATAGAACTGCAGAAAATACAAGTCTATTTTATTAAAATACTTTTATAGCGTTCCAAGTTTTTAAGAGCAATACCAGTACCTCTCACAACAGCTCTCAAAGGATCTTCGGCGATGTACACAGGCAAATCGGTTTTTTGGGAAAGCCTTCTGTCCAACCCTCGGAGCATGGAACCGCCACCTGCCAAATAAATACCCGTATTGTAAATATCCGCTGCCAGTTCTGGTGGGGTCTGGGACAAGGTTTCCATAACCGCATCTTCCACTCTTAAAATACTTTTGTCCAAAGCTTTGGCAATTTCTCTGTAGGAAACATGAACCTGTTTTGGTTTTCCCGTCAATAGGTCACGCCCTTGAATGGATTTATCATCTGGTGGTGATTTTAAATCCTCGGTGGCCGAACCAATTTCAATTTTGATGGCTTCCGCGGTACTCTCGCCAACGTACAAGTTGTGCTGGGTCCTCATGTAGTAGATAATGTCGTTCGTAAATACATCCCCCGCAATTTTCACGGACTTGTCACAAACGATACCACCAAGTGCAATCACCGCAATCTCCGTAGTACCACCACCTATGTCCACAATCATATTTCCTTTCGGCTGCATAATATCGAGACCGATACCAATGGCAGCTGCCATTGGTTCATGAATCAGGTATACCTCTTTACCGTTAACGCGTTCCGCAGACTCTCGAACCGCACGCATCTCCACTTCCGTAATGCCTGAAGGAATACAGATAACCATGCGTAGTGCAGGCGGGAACCACTTTTTCTTGAGTGCAGGAATATTTTTGATGAACATACTGATCATCTTTTCCGAAGCATCAAAATCTGCGATTACCCCGTCTTTCAACGGTCGTATGGTTTTGATGTTTTCATGGGTCTTCCCCTGCATCATATTGGCTTCGCGGCCTACCGCGATTATTTTCCCCGATACACGGTCCCTCGCTACAATGGAAGGACTGTCCACAACCACTTTGTCCAAGTGGATGATCAGGGTATTTGCAGTACCAAGGTCAATGGCAATTTCCTCGGTCATGAAATCAAAAAATCCCATAAAAAAGAGTCTATTTTCGGATTAACGGTAAAATTTATCGGCTAAAGTACTAAAATTAATGTTTAAAATGTCTAGTGCCTGTCATCACCATTGCCAATCCATTTTCATTACAATAATCAATGCTTAATTGATCCTTGATGGAGCCCCCTGGTTGAATCACACTTTTAATGCCCGCTTTATCCGCAATCTCCACACAATCAGGGAAGGGGAAGAAGGCGTCACTGGCCATAACGGCACCTTCCAAGTCAAATTCGAAAGACTTTGCTTTGTGGATGGCTTGGTTCAGTGCGTCAACTCGTGAAGTCTGTCCTGTGCCACTGGCGCACAATTGTTTGTTTTTGGCCAAAACAATGGTGTTACTTTTGGTATGCTTGCACAATTTGGAAGCAAAAATCAAATCTTCGATTTCTTCTGAAGTTGGTTTTTTATCGGTAACTGGGTTCAAGTCTTCTTTAGTGTCGGTTTTGGAATCTTTATCCTGAACCAAAACACCGTTCAAGCAAGTTCTTACCAAAGTTTCTGGCAATTCAATCTCGTTTTGAATCAAGATGATTCTATTTTTTTTGCCTTTCAAGATTTCTAAAGCTTCATCGGAATAGCTTGGAGCAATGACCACTTCGCAGAACAATTTGTGGATTTCTTCTGCCGTAGGCTTATCAATCTCAACATTGGAAATCAAAATCCCGCCAAATGCCGAAACAGGGTCACCAGCCAAGGCATCCACATAGGCTTGATGGATGGAGCTTCGAGTTGCTAATCCACAAGCATTGTTGTGTTTTAAGATAGCAAAGGTTGGGTCGTCATTTTTAAATTCTCCCATCAAATTTACGGCGGCATCCACATCCAAAAGGTTGTTGTAGGATAGCTCCTTGCCGTGAAGCTTTGAAAACATCGCATCAAAATCGCCGAAGAAGAATCCTTTTTGGTGTGGGTTTTCTCCGTAACGCAATACTTGACCTTTGGTCTCGCTGATTTTCAATACAGTTTCCTCTTTTTCCTTGTTGAAGTAATTGAAGATGGCCGTATCGTAATGCGATGAAATATTGAAGGCCTTAGTTGCAAAACGCTTGCGGTCTTCCAAAGTCGTGGTTCCGTCTCCTTCGGAAATCACATTCAAAAAGTCTTCGTAATCCTCCATGGAAGATACACAAAGTACATCCTTGAAGTTCTTGGCGGCAGCCCTGATCAGGGAAATCCCACCGATATCTATTTTCTCGATAATATCTTGCTCCGATGCGCCACTGGCAACAGTTTTTTCAAAAGGATAAAGATCTACGATCACAATGTCCAACTGTGGAATTTCAAATTCCGCCATTTGGGCAACATCAGTTTCATTGTCCTGTCTGTTCAAAATTCCTCCGAAAACTTTGGGATGCAATGTCTTTACGCGACCGCCCAAAATGGATGGGTAGCTGGTCACATCTTCAACGGGTACCACATCGATACCCAAATCGCGGATAAATTTTTCGGTTCCTCCTGTAGAATAAAGAGTTACCCCAAGTTCATCCAATTTTTTAACGATGGGTTCCAGACCATCTTTATGAAATACGGAAATTAATGCAGCGGAGGCTTTTTTAGCAGTCATCTTCTGTGTCTTAGAATCAATTTATTAAGCGCACAAAAGTACTTTTTTTGAAGCTAAAATGCAGAACGGTTTATCAACAAAATTCGTTAAGTTTTACAGAATCTTGGCCACTTCGGCATTGATGAATTCCAAAAAGCGTTCATCTTCGGCTGTAAATGGGTCGGGAGTGTTGGAATCGATATCAATCTGCCCCACATTTTCCCCGTTCACAAATAGCGGAACAACAATTTCAGCTTTAACGGTAATGCTACAGGCGATGTAGTTGTCCTGAGCGGCAACATCGGGTACCACAAAGTTCTGATTGCTCACGGCTACCTGCCCACAAATGCCCTTGCCAAAAGGAATGATGGTGTGATCGGTGGGAGCACCTGCGTAGGGCCCCAGTTTCAATTCTTCTTTGTCACCATTTTTAAAATAGAACCCTACCCAATCGTAATGAGCTACGTTGCTGCGCAAAAGTTCACAGATTTCGCCTAAACGAGTGTCAACGGATTTCGCTTTGTCCTTAACGATTTCAAGTACTTTGGGTTCCAATGATTTTAGCATGAGGTAATTTTTTTGCAAATGTATTGAATAGTGGATTTGTACGACAAATGAAATGGAACTTACATGCAGTAAATAGATAAAGTTCTGTTAAGCAAAACAATAAATGTTAATATTTTGTAGTTTTGTAGTCGAATGAAACAGATTTTTCATCAAATACTATCCTCATTAATGGCTCTTTTGGTCTTGGCATCCACGGTTTCGTGGACGGTGGACAAGCATATTTGTATGGGCCGTGTGATGGATATTTCCTTTTTTGCCCATGCCGATGATTGCGGTATGGACATGGATAAGGATATGGAAAAATCCTGTTGTAATGATGAATCTTTCACCGTTCAAGGTCAAGATGACCTAAAAATCTCTTTTGAAAATTTCAGTTTGGACCAACAGGTTTTTCTTGTGAGTTTTGTCCAATCCTATTTTCAGCTTTTCGAAATTGATTCCGAAGAACCAAGCTCTTTTAATGAGTACAACCCACCGCCATTGATAAGGGATGTACAGGTTCTCGACCAGACTTTCCTTATTTGATTTTAACATTGATTGAATTTTCCCGACCTGATTGGTTGGGCAGTTGCGTTTATGCGCGTTTTTGTGTTGATCTAATGTTTAAATCAAACCTTTATGCTGAACAAAAGCATCAAATTTTTAATAGAGAACAAACTGGTGGCTGTGCTGCTCCTGCTAATTTTTATGGCTTGGGGTATTGTAAGCACTCCTTTTAATTGGGATACTGGTGGCATTTTGCCTAGTAATCCTGTTGCTGTGGATGCCATACCTGATATTGGGGAAAACCAACAGATCGTTTTTACCAAATGGCCCGGACGCTCTCCACAAGATATCGAAGATCAGATAACCTATCCCTTAACCACATCTTTATTGGGTATTCCAGGTGTGAAGACCATTCGGAGTTCTTCGATGTTCGGATTTTCGAGCATCTACATCATTTTTGAGGAGGACGTGGAGTTCTACTGGAGCCGTAGCCGTATTTTGGAAAAACTCAACTCGCTTCCCAACAACTTGTTGCCTAATGGTGTAAACCCTGCCCTGGGTCCCGATGCCACAGCATTGGGACAGATATTTTGGTACACATTGGAGGGGCGCGATAAGGATGGCAATGTAACGGGCGGATGGGATTTGCAGGAACTGCGAAGCGTACAGGATTACTATGTAAAATATGCTTTGTCCTCCGCATCCGGTGTATCAGAAGTCGCTTCCATTGGCGGATTTGTGCAAGAATACCAAGTGGATGTGGACCCCGAACTGATGAAGCAGTATAATGTTGGGTTGGACCAAGTGGTCAAGGCCGTTAAACAAAGTAATCGGGACATTGGTGCACAGACATTGGAAATCAATAAGGCCGAATACTTGGTTCGTGGATTGGGATACATCAAATCCTTGGACGACATAAAAAATGCTGTAGTTACGGCTACGGACTATACCTCCATTCGTGTTCAGGATGTGGCACATGTTTCCTTGGGACCTGCGGTTCGCCGTGGAATTTTGGACAAGGAAGGTGCCGAAGTGGTCGGTGGTGTGGTTGTGGCCCGTTATGGTGCCAATCCGTTGGAGGTCATCAATAATGTAAAGGAACAAATTAAGGAATTGAGTGCTGGGCTTCCATCCAAAGAATTGAAGGATGGAACTACTTCGCAACTTACTATCGTTCCTTTTTATGATAGAACTGAACTCATTCAAGAAACGCTGGGAACGCTCAATGAAGCCTTGACCTTGGAAATTCTGATCACCATTTTGGTGATTGTGGTCATGGTGTTTAATCTAAGGGCTTCCGTTTTGATTTCTGGTTTGTTGCCTGTTGCAGTGCTCATGGTGTTTATCGCCATGAAAATGTTCGGGGTTGATGCCAATATTGTAGCGCTATCAGGTATCGCCATCGCCATTGGAACCATGGTCGATGTCGGGGTCATTCTCTCCGAGAACATTATTCGTCACATGGATGAGAATGACCAAAACCTATCTATAAATGAAGTAGTGTACAATGCCACTGCTGAGGTATCAGGTGCTATTTTAACCGCAGTGCTGACGACCATCATCAGTTTTATTCCAGTCTTTACCATGGTGGGGGCAGAAGGAAAACTATTCCGTCCATTGGCCTTTACCAAGACGATGGCATTGACGGCCTCGATTATCGTCGCCCTATTTTTGATTCCACCCTTTGCGGCCATCATTTTTAGAAAGCAAAGTGCAAATCAAACTTTCAAAAACATTTGGAATGGGGTTTTGGTCGTCTTGGGATTGGTGGCCATCGCTTTCGGATATTGGTTGGGCTTGGCTTTGATTGCCTTTGGTGTTTCGGGAATCCTCAAATTAAGGGCAATTATTGATGAAAAACAAGCGGGTATGCTAAATGTGGGTATCTGTGTAGCTACCATTGTTTTCTTATTGGCCACGTATTGGAGGCCTTTGGGCTTTGACCGAAGCATTGGTATTAACCTGTTGTTTGTTGGATTGATTTGTGGTGTTTTACTCGGTGTTTTTTACCTCTTCAGACAATATTATAGTCGCATTTTAACATGGGCTCTGGAAAACAAATTGTTGTTTTTGTCCATTCCGACCGTAATCGTGGTTTTCGGATTCATGATTATGAGAAATACAGGCCAGGAGTTTATGCCTTCACTCAATGAAGGTTCGTTCCTTTTGATGCCCACCTCTTTGCCGCATGCCGGAGTTGAGGAAAACAAGCGGGTGTTGCAGCAATTGGATATGGCCGTAGCGACCATCCCTGAGATTCAAACCGTAGTAGGAAAAGCGGGTAGGACGGAATCCGCCTTAGATCCCGCTCCACTTTCCATGTACGAGAACATTATTCAATACAGGTCGGAGTATCAAAAAAATGAAATGGGAAGTCCGCAGCGATTCAAAGTAAATGAAGATGGTTATTTTGAGTTGAGCAACGGAAAAGTACTCGCCAATCCAAATTTGGAAGTGAGCAATGAACAAAACTATGCCGAAAACCATGTGAGCGAACCATTACGAATCGATAGAGACCTTTTAATTCCGGATGATGATGGAGAATATTTCCGAAACTGGCGCCCCGAAATCAAGAAGCCGGACGATATTTGGAACGAAATCGTGAAAGTGACCAAGTTGCCAGGGGTTACTTCAGCGCCCAAATTACAACCTATTGAAACACGTCTGGTAATGCTTCAAACTGGGATGCGTGCCCCTATGGGAATTAAAGTGAAAGGTCAAGATTTAAAGGAAATCGAAAACTTTGGCCTTCAATTGGAACCCATTTTAAAAGAAGCAGCAGGGGTTAAGGATGAGGCTGTTTTTGCTGACCGAATCGTTGGCAAGCCCTATCTCCTTATAGATATTGATCGCGAAAAACTGGTCCGCTATGGTCTGGTCATCGAAGATGTACAGCAAATTCTGGAGGTCGCCCTTGGTGGAATGACCTTGACCCAAACTGTGGAAGGACGGGAGCGTTACGGTGTTCGCGTGCGCTACCCAAGGGAACTCCGGGAAAACCCAACCGATATCGGGAACATTTATGTTCCTGTACAAAAAGGAAGCCCTGTTCCCTTGAGCGAATTGGTTACCATTCGTTACGAGCAGGGACCACAAGCGATTAAAAGTGAGGATACCTTTTTGGTAGGCTACGTGCTTTTTGATAAGCAAGATGGCTATGCCGAGGTTGATGTGGTTGAAAACGCACAAGCCAAGATTCTCGAAAAGATAGAAAGCGGGGAATTGGTCGTTCCCAAAGGTATCAGTTATCAATTTACAGGGACCTATGAAAACCAGTTACGTGCCGAAAAAACCTTGTCCGTGGTGGTTCCACTGGCATTATTGATCATCTTTTTGATTCTTTACTTCCAATTTAGGTCGGTGGCTACATCCTTGATGGTTTTTTCAGGGATTATGGTGGCTTTTGCAGGTGGTTTTTTAATGATTTGGTTCTATGGTCAGGATTGGTTCCTCAACTTTAGTTTTATGGGAGAAAACCTGCGGGACCTTTTCCAAATGCATACGATTAATCTAAGTGTGGCGGTCTGGGTTGGTTTTATTGCGCTCTTCGGAATCGCTACGGATGATGGAGTGGTCATGGCGACTTACCTCACACAAACTTTTGATAAGAACAAACCTGAAAGTTTGAAAGGAATCCGTGCTTCGGTATTGGAAGCGGGAGAAAAAAGGATTAGACCTTGTTTGATGACCACAGCGACCACCATTTTAGCACTATTGCCCGTGCTTACCAGTACAGGTAGGGGAAGTGACATTATGATTCCCATGGCCATTCCAAGTTTTGGAGGAATGTTGATCGCATTGATCACATTGTTTGTGGTACCTGTGCTGTACAGTTGGAAAAGTGAGTTGCAACTTAAAATGCAAAACCGATGAAAAAGAACTTCATATATATAGTAATTGCTTTAGCAACTTTTGGTGTGCATGCCCAGTCCTTGGAGAGTTATCTTCAGGAAGCTGAATTAAACAGCCCTATGATTCAGGCATTGGAATTACGCTATAATATTGCCAAAGAAAAGGTGAACGAGGTAAATACCTTGCCGAATACCACCATTGGAGCTGGTTATTTTATTAGTGAGCCAGAGACCAGAACAGGGGCGCAGCGCGCCAGATTTTCCGTGTCTCAGATGTTGCCCTGGTTCGGTACCATCACTACCCGTGAAAATTATGCGAGTTCCATGGCGGAGACCGAATATGCGGAAATTGTGATTGCCAAACGAAAATTGGCCCTTTCCGTGGCACAGTCCTACTACAAATTGTATGGGATTCAAGCGAAACAAAAGGTGTTGCAGGAAAATATTGAACTGCTAAAGACATACGAAACTTTGGCCTTGACCTCCGTTGAAGTGGGAAAAGCATCGGCCGTGGATGTTTTAAGACTTCAAATTCGCCAAAACGAACTACAGCAGCAGAAAGAGGTGCTGGAAGAATCTTATCTGGCTGAGCAGGCCGTTTTCAACAATTTATTGAATCGTGATGAAAGTATTTCTGTTGAGGTGGTAGATGAAATGGATATCCCTGTGGATGACCCTATACTCCACAAAGAAGATTTAAGCTTAAACCCTGAGTTGCTCAAGTATGATCAATTGTATGAATCGGTAACCCAATCGGAACTGCTCAACCAAAAGGAGAATGCCCCGAGTTTTGGAATAGGGCTCGATTATATTCCTGTTTCGGAACGGGACGATGTGGTTTTTAGCGATAACGGAAAGGATATTGTAATGCCAATGGTGACCTTCTCCATCCCCATTTTCAATAACAAGTTCAAGTCTGTTACTAAGCAGAACGAGCTTCGTCACAAAGAAATAGCGCTTCAAAGAGAAGAACGGTTGAATGTATTGGAAAATGCCTATGCCGATGCAGTTTCAAAAAGAAATCAGGCACGTATTGCCCATCAAACCCAAACAAAGAATTTAAAACAGGCCAAGGATGCCGAAGAAATCCTGATCAAAAATTATGAAACGGGAACCATCGATTTTAACGATGTACTGGACATTCAGGAGTTACAGTTAAAGTTTCAGACGAATCAAATACAATCAGTGCAGTTGTATTATCTGCAATCTGCCATCATCAATTATTTAATTAACAAGTAAATTTAATCTATCAAAAATGAGAACAAACATTAAAACAATTATTGGAATCGCATTTGCTTCAGTATTGGTGCTTACCGTATCGTGCAAGGGAAAAACCGAGGAAGCAAAAGATACATCGACCGAAGCGACGATGGAACACGAAGGTCATGACATGGAAAACATGGATCATGAAGATCATGATATGGAAGGCATGGAAACTGCCAAAATGGAGGGCAAAGAGTATACCTCTACATATGTTTGCCCAATGCACTGTGAGGGTAGTGGAAGTGATGAAGAGGGCAAATGCCCTGTTTGCGGGATGACCTATGTGCTGAACGAGGAGCACATGGCAGACGGACATACACACAATTAATCAAAATTAGAATTGTACCAACGATGCACATCAAAGTAAAAAATATGGTTTGCGACAGGTGTAAAGGTGTTCTGAAGCAAGAGTTTCGGAATGCTGGCATCGAGGTGGTACATATGGACTTGGGAGAGGTTCAATTTTCTGATGGGGCCCAAGAACAAATGAAGCATATTCGGGAGATTTTGGTGAAAAATGGTTTTGAATTGATCGAGGATGTAAATGACAGCCACATAGTTGACATTAAAAAACATTTGATCAATGCCGTGAATAATGATTTGCGCCAGAATCTCTCGAAATATCTATCAGAAAAAATGAACAAAGATTATTCGGCGCTTAGCAAGATGTTCAGTGCCAAAGAAGGACTTACCATCGAAAAGTATTTCATCCTTTTAAAAATTGAAAGGGTAAAGGAAGAAATTCAGATGGAGACCAAAACATTTTCGGAGATCGCTTACGATTTGAATTATAAAAGCAGCAGCCATTTGGCCAAACAATTTAAATCGATAACGGGAATGTCCATGAGCGAATATCGAAAAGTACAAGATTGGAATCGGAAGCCTTTGGATGAAATTGTATAAAAGACATCCAGAATTGTAAAAAGCTTCCAACTGGTTTTCAGCTAGTTTTGAATAAAAAACAAACAAGATGAAGCATACCTATCACATACGCGGAATGAGCTGTAACGGCTGTAGAAATCATGTTGAACAAACATTGTCCAAAGTGGACGGGGTTAACTCAGTTGAGGTAAACCTGGAAAAAGCTGAAGCTGTAATCCAGATGGAGGAACACATTCCAATTGAAAAGTTCAAGGAAGCCTTGGAACAAGATGGGGGCGGTTACACTATTCATCCCGAGGGACACCACCATCAACCAAAGAAGAAAGAGGAACAACCTGTTTCCAATGGGAACGGTACCTTTTATTGCCCCATGCAATGCGAAGGTGACAAAACCTACGATAAACCAGGGGATTGCCCCGTTTGCGGAATGGACTTGGTGGAGGAACAAAATACGTCTACGAGCTCCAAACAACAATGGACGTGTCCCATGCACCCTGAAGTGGTGGAAGATGGCCCCGGTTCCTGTCCAAAATGTGGAATGGACTTGGTGCCCAAAGAACCCGAAGCCAGCGCTGAGGAAAAAACATATAAAAAGCTGCTTAAAAGGTTTTGGATTGCCCTTGCCTTTACCTTGCCCATTTTCCTGATTGCCATGAGCGATATGGTTCCCAACAATCCACTGCATCAGGTAATGGCTCCCAAATATTGGAATTGGGTACAATTTGCATTGTCTATACCTGTGGTTTTTTATGCAACTTGGATGTTTTTTGAACGAGCGTACCGAAGCATTAAAACATGGAACCTGAATATGTTTACCTTGATAGGTATTGGTGCGGGGGTTGCATTTGTGTTTAGTGTGTTGGGATTGTTGTTTCCAGGATTCTTCCCCGATCAATTTAAAGGTGAATCCGGTGCGGTACATGTCTATTTTGAGGCAGCGACCGTAATCCTAACCTTGGTGCTTTTGGGACAATTGCTGGAGGCAAGGGCACACAGCAAAACCAATAATGCCGTTAAGGAATTGTTGAAATTGGCTCCCAATAAAGCTATCAAGGTAGTAGATGGAGAAGAAATAGAGGTAAGCATTGATGATATTGAAAAGAATGATATCCTACGTGTAAAACCTGGAGAAAAAATTCCCGTGGATGGAATTATTACCGAGGGAGAAACTTCCGTGGATGAATCCATGATTACAGGAGAGCCCATTCCAGTTGAAAAAGGAGTTGAAGATACAGTAAGTAGCGGTACCATTAATGGGAATCAAAGTTTTTTGATGAAGGCTGAAAAAGTGGGCAGTGATACGCTGCTTTCGCAAATCATCAATATGGTGAACGAAGCAAGCCGAAGCCGAGCGCCCATTCAGAATTTAGCCGACAAAGTATCCGCCTATTTTGTGCCAGCAGTTGTCATTATTTCTATTTTGACATTCGCAGTTTGGGCGATATGGGGTCCACAGCCAACCTATGTTTACGCTTTGATCAATGCGATTGCCGTATTGATTATTGCTTGTCCATGTGCACTCGGGCTCGCCACACCCATGTCCGTAATGGTAGGGGTGGGAAAAGGTGCCCAAAATGGGGTGTTGATCAAAAATGCCGAAGCCTTGGAGAAAATGGCCGATGTGGACACCCTGATCATTGATAAAACAGGAACCATTACCGAAGGCAAGCCTACTTTTGATCATTTAGAGGTGTTTTCAGATGAATATTCAGAAGAAAAATTGCTGCAATATCTAGTGTCGGTAAATGCCAATAGCGAACACCCTTTGGCACAAGCCACGGTAAAATATGGTAAAGAGAAAGGTGTCAAAATTCTGAAAACAGAATCTTTCAATGCTGTGACGGGTATGGGTGTTGAAGGCAAGATCAAGGATTCTAAAATTCTTTTGGGGAACATCAAATTGATGGAAAAAGCCAATGTTGACATCTCTGATGATATGAGAGAGAAAGTCAAAAAAGCACAAGAGAAAGGTAAAACGGTTTCTTATTTGGCCATTGATGGTAAATGTCACGGTTTTGTGGCCATTGGTGATAAAATCAAGGATACAAGTGCCAAGGCCATCAAAGCAATTCAGGATAAGGGGATAAAGGTGATCATGCTTACGGGAGACAATGCCACCACCGCAAAAGCAGTAGCTGGCGAATTACATTTGGATGATTTTAAGGCCGAAACCTTGCCCGAGGATAAAATGAAGGAAGTGGAACAGCTTCAAAACAACGGCAAAGTGGTCGCCATGGCCGGGGATGGAATCAACGATGCCCCTGCATTGGCCAAAAGCGATTTGGGTATTGCCATGGGTACGGGCACCGATGTGGCCATTGAAAGTGCCATGATCACTTTAGTGAAAGGTGACCTGCACGGCATTGTAAAAGCAAGGAACCTTAGTGAGGCCGTGATGAAAAACATAAAACAGAACCTATTTTTTGCATTGATATACAACACCATTGGTGTGCCAGTGGCAGCAGGTGTGCTCTATCCCTTTTTCGGGATTTTGCTTTCGCCCATGATCGCGGCCCTGGCCATGAGCTTTAGCTCGGTGTCGGTTATAGCCAATGCATTACGATTACGAACTAAATCAATCGACTAAGAACGAAATGGTAAAACGAACAACAGCGGTTAAAATTAGAAAGGCCCATAGGTATTTGGGAATATTTTTGGGCATTCAATTCATCATGTGGACAGCCAGTGGATTATATTTTAGCTGGACCGATATTGATGAAATCCATGGAGATCATTATAGAAACATGGATTATGAGCCAGCGTCCTTTGATGGGCTCATCGGGTTGTCGCAAATTGATATACCCGCTAAAATAAGTTCGTTGAGCCTAAAGGAAATTGCAGGCAAACCTTACTATTGGATCAATAATGAATATTTGGTGGATGCCGAAAGCGGTAGCCTTAAAAAAGGGATTTCAGAACAAGAAGCTCTAGCTGTTGCTGGGCGTCAAATGTCATCGGATTTAAAAGTCAGAGGAGTTGAGGTAATCGACAAGACCGATAAGCATCACGAGTATCGGGAAAGGAAATTGCCCGCTTATGTGATTTCATATGATTCGCCCGAAAACATTAAGGCCTATGTCTCGGTGGCCGATGGATCGTTTCAAACTGTGAGGCACCGGAACTGGCGTTGGTTCGACTTTTTGTGGATGACCCACACCATGGATTACGAAAGTCGTGATGATTTTAATACCACTTTGCTTCGGGTATTTTCCCTTTTGGGGCTGATTACCGTGTTGAGCGGTTTCCTGTTATGGTACATCAGCTCGCCCACAGTTCGAAAACTAAAAAAAAGGAAACAATAAACACTAAAATTTTAAGATCATGGAAAACCCAAAGCACTCAAAAAAAGGAAATTACAAAACCTTCTTTATTATGTTAGCCTGCTCTTTCGTGACAATGTACATCACAATGTACCTCAACACCTATAAATTCGACCACGTATGGTTCAGTTTAACGCGATTCTATATGGTCTGTTTGGGAATAGCAACAATGGCAGTCATAATGTGGTTCTTTATGCGCAAAATGTACACCGACAAGAAAAAGAATATGGCCATATTGTTAGGAAGTTTGGTCTTGTTTTTTGGATCCCTATTCCTTGTACGCGACCAAAAATCTACGGTAGGCGACGTATTATGGATGAAGGCAATGATACCGCACCATTCCATCGCCATATTGACCAGTGAACGTGCAGACATCAAAGACCCCGAGGTAAAGGAGCTGGCAGAGGAAATCATTGAGGCTCAGCGTAGAGAGATTGTTGAAATGAAAAAAATGATCGAACGATTACAGAACAAAAAATAATTGCTTATGAATAAGAATATTATATATATCGCCATTGCAGTCCTGGTGGGAATGCTTGGTGGTTGGCTGATTTTTAGTGGCTCTTCGGAAGCGTCAATGCCCAGCAAAGATGCTTCGGATATGTCAAACGGCCACGACCATTCCACTAAAGACGAAAGCGAAATGTGGACCTGTTCCATGCACCCGCAGATCATGCAACCGGAACCAGGTTCCTGTCCTATATGCGGAATGGATTTGATTCCGGCAGATAATGCAGGGGAAGGCCTTATGGCCAACCAGATTAAAATGACGGAGAATGCCATGGTATTGGCCGGTGTGGAAACCGTAATGGTCGGTTCTGGGGCCGATAGCGGAGACCATGTTAAAGTTTCGGGAAAAGTGGCGATCAACCAAGAGTCGGATGCGGTGCAATCTGCCTATTTTGATGGCAGGATAGAACGAATTTATGTCAATTTTGAAGGCGAAGCGGTGCGAAAAGGCCAAAAGATGGCCACGATTTATGCCCCAGCCTTGGTTTCGGCCCAACAGGAATTGTTGACCGCTGCCAATTTGAAGGAATCCCAACCTCAGTTGTACAAAGCGGTCCGTAATAAATTAAAACTGTGGAAGTTGTCCGATGCCCAAATCAACGAAATCGAAAGCTCAGGTCAAGTACTGGAAAACTTTCCGGTATATGCCAATGTAGGTGGTGTGATTTCCGAGATCATGGTGGAAGAAGGGGATTACATCAAAACAGGTTCACCTTTGGTGAAAGTAGTCAATTTGAATTCCGTTTGGGCCATTTTTGATGCTTATGAAAACCAATTAAGGCTGTTTAAGGAAGGTCAGACACTGGAGGTTACCACCAAATCCTATCCCAACCAGACATTCCCGGCAAAAGTTTCCTTTGTAGCTCCTACACTGAACAAGGACACAAGAACATTGGAGGTACGTGCAGAACTTGACAACAAAAAGGGATTGCTAAAACCGGGTATGTTTGTACAGGCTGAGGTTGAAATTTCAGGTAGTCAAGATGAAGCATTGACAATACCCGAGAGTGCAGTTTTATGGACAGGAAAGCGTTCTTTGGTCTATGTGCAACCAAATACAAGCAATACCGTTTTTGAAATGCGGGAAGTGGAACTCGGAAATTTGATGAATGGCAGCTATGTCGTCAATGCTGGGTTAACGTCTGGTGATTTGGTCGTGGCCAAGGGAACTTTTACGGTAGATGCAGCGGCGCAGTTACAGGGTAAAAAATCCATGATGAATCAAGAGGGAGAGGAAATGCAAATGGGTCATGGTGGACATACTAAAATGGGAAGTACCATGAAAATGGAATTCTCTAAAGAAGCAGAAACAAAGTTCAGTGAACTTTTAGAGGTTTATCTTAATTTGAAAGATGCCTTGGTTGCATCAGATCAGGAGAAAACGCAAACATTGGCAAAAAGTGCCGTGGGTATGGCATCAAACATTTCTGGGCTACAGATGGACGATATGGGTAAAAGCCACATCTCACAATTGGAGAAACAATTAAACGAATTGGCCACCAAAACTAGCTTAGAAGGTCAGCGCGAAGTATTTGTCCCGTTTTCCGAGAACATGATTCAAATTGGTCAACAAATGCAAGGTTTAGATTCAAAACTCTATGTGCAACATTGCCCTATGGCCAATAACGACAAGGGTGCCAATTGGCTTAGTTTGGAGGAAGAAATCCGAAATCCCTACTATGGAGATGCCATGCTCACCTGCGGTAGCGTGGTAGGTACAATCGACTGATTTTTATTTTAGTTAATGTTTAGCCAAATAAAATCTACGGATTCAAATCTGAAATACATTTACTTCGGTTTTTAAATTATTGACCGATGAAACAAGCAAAGTCAAACGGAAAGTCATCTCCTGCAAAAGCTGTAAAGCCCGTTGCCAAGAAGACTGCCCAAGCTACTGGTAAGAAGAAGTAACTTGGTTTTAGGTTCTTACGAAGAACCGTTCAACTAGATAAAAAGAAAACGCCCCGATGCAAATCGGGGCGTTCCTATTTTTAATCCGAACGGGATGATTACATCATACCTGGCATTCCGCCACCGCCTCCCATTGGAGGCATTGCAGGGGCATCTTCCTTAATATCGGTCAATGCACACTCGGTGGTCAAAATCATTCCAGAAACGGATGCTGCGTTCTCCAAAGCAATACGGGTTACTTTTTTAGGATCAATGATACCAGCTTTAAGCATATCCACATATTGGTCGGACTTGGCATCGTAACCGAAGTCTTTTTTACCTTCAAGTACTTTGGCGATAACCACGGAACCTTCGCCACCGGCATTCTCTACGATGGTACGCAAAGGAGCTTCAATGGCTTTGGCCACAATTTGTACACCTGTAGTTTCATCCAAGGAGTCGGTTGCCAATTTCTCAAGCACTTTTTTAGCTCTTACCAAGGCAACACCACCACCGGCAACAATACCTTCTTCCACAGCGGCACGGGTTGCGTGCAAGGCATCATCCACACGGTCTTTTTTCTCTTTCATTTCCACTTCGGAAGCGGCGCCCACATAAAGTACGGCAACACCACCGGCCAATTTGGCCAAACGCTCCTGAAGTTTTTCTTTGTCGTAATCCGATGTTGTAGTCTCAATTTGAGCTTTAATCTGGTTTACTCTCGCTTTGATGTCATCTGCATTTCCACTACCGTTTACAATTGTAGTATTGTCTTTGTCAATGGTTACAGTTTCAGCAGTGCCCAACATATCCAAAGAGGCATTTTCCAAAGAGAAACCTCTTTCTTCAGAGATTACGGTACCACCTGTCAAGATAGCGATGTCTTCCAACATGGCTTTTCTTCTGTCACCAAAACCTGGAGCTTTTACAGCGGCAATCTTAAGGCCACCTCTCAATTTGTTCACTACCAATGTAGCAAGGGCTTGGCCTTCTACGTCTTCAGCAATGATTAAAAGTGGTCTACCGGACTGGGCAACTGGCTCAAGGATAGGAAGAATTTCCTGAAGGTTTGAGATTTTCTTGTCGAAAAGAAGAATATAAGGGTTCTCCAAATCGGCGATCATTTTATCGGTATCGGTCACGAAGTATGGAGAAAGGTATCCTCTGTCAAATTGCATACCTTCAACTACATCAACGTAAGTATCCGTACCTTTTGCTTCTTCAACAGTGATTACACCTTCTTTACCTACTTTAGTGAAAGCAGTGGCGATAAGGTCACCAATAGCTTCATCGTTGTTTGCGGAGATGGATGCTACTTGTTTAATTTTATCGGAGTTGTCACCTACCTCTTTGGTTTGTTTTTCCAAGTCGGCCACCAAAGCTTCAACGGCTTTGTCTATACCGCGTTTCAAATCCATAGGATTTGCACCTGCGGCAACATTTTTAAGCCCTTCCTTAACAATAGCCTGGGCCAATACGGTTGCGGTAGTGGTACCGTCACCCGCTTGGTCGTTGGTTTTGGAAGCTACTTCCTTTACCATTTGTGCGCCCATATCCTCAAGGGCGTCTTCCAATTCAATTTCTTTTGCAACGGATACACCATCTTTGGTTACTTGTGGTGCTCCAAAGGACTTGCTGATGATAACGTTTCTACCTTTTGGGCCCAAGGTTACTTTAACGGCTTCGGCCAATTTGTCAACGCCTCTTTTCAGTCCGTCACGTGCATCTATATCAAACTTAATGTCTTTTGCCATTTGTTTTTTCGTTTTGTCATTCCTGTGAAGACAGGAATCTTTTGGTTATACTTCTAAGTTTTTTCTGATGGATTCCCGCTTTTGCGGGAATGACATGTTGGTTACACTATTGCCAAAATATCGCTTTCGCGCATCATCAAATAGTCGGTACCATCGAACTTAAGCTCGGTGCCGGCATATTTTCCATAAAGAACGGTATCACCCTCTTTAACGGTAACTTTTTCGTCCTTGGTTCCAGGGCCAACGGCGACAACAGTTCCTTTTTGTGGTTTTTCCTTAGCGGTGTCCGGAATGATGATACCGGAGGCAGTTTTGGTCTCGGCCTGTAGAGGCTCAATCAAAACCCTGTCTGCCAATGGTTTGATATTTACTTTAGCCATATTTTTAATTTTTAGGTGTTTGTTTTAAAAATTCTTGATTCTAAAGGACAGAAATTGTGCCAATGCACAAAAACTGACATTATGGAAAACAAAAATGCCAGCTTGTCATTTCAAGCTGGCATTTTTCTATGCTTTGTCACTCTGTATTATCCAATAGTGTCTACTGGACTTGTGGTTTCGGCTGGTGGAAGTTGTTCTGGTACTTCCTCAGGAACCGTTTCTGGCATTTCCGTATCGTCGCCTTGAAGTAGTTTGGAATCTGCTTGGCTATAATTTCCTTTTAAGGAAACATTGGAAAGCAAAATCAAAACAATCAATAATGTGGCAAGGGTCCAAGTACTTTTATCCAAAAAGTCCCCCGTCTTCTTTACACCACCAACAACTTGGTTGCCGCTTCCTCCAAAGGATGAGGACAATCCACCTCCTTTAGGATTTTGGACCATAATGACCAAGACCAACAAAAGGCACACGATAATTATCAGTACCAAAAAAATTGAAAACGTGCTCATTTCTTATCTTTTTCTTGTTGCAGTTTCTTCACTGCCTGAATTTGATCTGCAAAGAAACCACTTTTTTCTGGATATTTCAAACTCAATATTTTAAACGCTTGAATGGCTTTTTTATACTTTTTCTGTTCAAGATAAACCTTGGCCAAGGTCTCTGTCATCAACTCGTTTTGGTTGATTTTGGTTGACTCTTTTATATTGACTTTTGGGTTGTTTTCCTTTGGAACTATTTTGGGGTTGTTCTCGATAAACTTATCCAGGAGTTCAAATTTCTTTTTACGCTCCAGTTCGTCCATCACATTTTTTTCCTGATGGTCTACATTGTTCTCCTTTTCTTCTGATGGTTCTTCCGAGGTTGAGGTCAATTGAAGCCATTCGGTAAAGGAGTGTTTTTCCTTTTTGGTGAACGGGATGGGTTTGCCCAAATTTAAATCAGTATTCGGTTCCTTTTTGGTTTCCTCAACTTTTTCAGCTTGCTTTTCAGGGGTTTTTGATTTGAAAAGTTCTGGATTCAGAATTTGCTCTGCGTCGTTTAAATTTTGGGGCAGGGCAGGTTCGTTGGATTCCGAAAGCATACTCGCCGCATTTGGATTGGGCCGTATTTCCTCCGAAACGGCTTCTTGGTCCTCCAGTTTTGATCCCCTGCCGGCAATGGCATCTGCAATATTGTTCTGGATGAATTCTTTTGAAGTGATATAATCAAAAAGTACATCCCTGTCCGCTGTGTGGGCGGCGGTTACTTTTAAAGCACTATTGTATTTGTAGCTATCCAGATTTTTAAGTCCCTTTAAATGCAAGGCACGAGCAGCCTGAAAATAAGGGTATTCCTCAATAATGCCTTCCAACTCCCTAGTTTGTTTGGGAGATAGGATGGCATTCGAATTTTGAAGAATATGTATAAAATCTGAAACGTTCATATACTATTACCAATTTCCCAAGGATGCATTAAAAATATCCTGGGTAAGTCGTTCAAAAATTTCTTCATGGGCCGCTGCTTGTACTGATGGTAACGGAGCTGCGGCATCAAAATCGTAAAAAAAGGAAAACCTCTTTTCAAAATCGGCATCTTCCTTAGTTGTGTTGTAAAACCGAACATTCACGCTCATGGTCAATCGGTTCTGTGCAGTACGCTGGTCGGCCGTGGCCGTCATGGGCACAACCTTATATTCCACGATTTCCCCTTCGTATAATAAATCGCCATTACTTCCGGTTAGGGATAGGCTGGTAAGATTATTGATCATGTCTTGCAGCGCCAAGGTAAAATCCCTGCCTAATCCCGGTACAATAACTGAACCGGGTGTTTGATCCGCGTAATTCTGGAAAAAATTTACTTGGAAACTTTCCGCAGTTCCAATATCGGCACCGGAGAAGTTATAGGCTCCGCAACTCTGTAAAAAAAGGACGAGTCCAAGCAATCCAACCTTTACACTATGTTTTTTCATCATTGTTTTCAGACTTTTTGATCTTGATTATAGATCGTACTGCTTTATTTTTCTGTAGAGCGTTCTTTCCGAAATACCAAGCTCGGCAGCTGCGGCCTTACGTTTTCCCTTGTTTCGCTCCAAGGATTTTTTGATCAGCTCGATTTCTTTTTCTTGTAAAGATAGGGTTTCTTCCTCTTCAATTTCTTCAGCAAAATGATACTTGTCCTCAGGAGGTTGTTGCGATGGGACGGGTGCCGTTGGTTCCAAAACGGGCTCGGGCAAATGCAATAGCTCAGCAGGGGTCTCTTCGTGTTCTATATCTTCTTCCTGCCCTTCATTGCCATATATTTTACGGATCAATCCCTCATTTTCTCGTTGTACTTTGTTGGAATCATCGTCCTTAAGAAGTTCCAGGGTCAATTTTTTAAGATCGTTCAGATCGCTCTTCATGTCAAAGAGGACTTTGTACAGGATTTCGCGTTCGTTACTAAAGTCCCCTTCTTTTTTGGCTTGTTCCACAACGGCTGGCAAATTGGAACCGCTCGAATCGGGCAAGTAACTTTTAAAGGTTGCGGCCGAAATGTTTCGGTCTTCTTCCAGTACGGAAATTTGTTCTGCAATGTTCCGTAATTGGCGAATGTTTCCGGGCCAACGATATTTTAAAAGAAGATTTATGGCATCATCTTCCAGTCGGATCGTGGGCATTTTATACTTCTGTCCAAAATCGGATGCAAATTTTCGGAACAATAAATGGATGTCTTCCCGTCTGTCACGAAGCGGTGGCAGATTGATTTCAACCGTACTCAATCTATAATAGAGGTCTTCCCTGAATTTTTCCTTCTTTATGGCCTCGAACATATTGATGTTGGTCGCTGCCACAATCCTAACATCGGTTTTTTGTACCTGTGAAGACCCCACTTTAAGAAACTCGCCATTTTCCAAGACCCGAAGCAATCGAACTTGGGTGGTCAATGGAAGTTCGCCAACCTCGTCTAAAAATATGGTGCCACCATCGGCTACCTCAAAATAACCACTACGGGTCTGGGTGGCTCCGGTAAAGGCACCTTTTTCATGCCCGAAGAGTTCACTGTCAATAGTTCCCTCGGGGATGGCACCGCAGTTAACCGCAATGTACTTGGCGTGCTTGCGATGGGAAAGCGAGTGAATGATCTTGGGAATGGATTCCTTTCCCACACCGCTTTCACCTGTTACCAATACCGAAATATCGGTCGGAGCTACTTGTATGGCCTTTTCTATGGCGCGGTTGAGTTTCACATCGTTCCCGATGATCTCGAACCGTTGTTTTATGCTTTGGACTGATTCCATAGGGTTAAGTGAACTTATCTTAATTTTTTGATAGTGGTATTTTCAGTTAAGGATTTCATTTGGGTAATTGCAACTTTATTGAGTTGGATCAGTCTTTCGCTCTGAGGAAGGTTTTGCTCAATAAGTAAAGCGTTAATACTTTCGATGTTGCTTAAAACGACCAATTGTTCCAAAGTGGCAAAATCTCGTATATTTCCTTTTTTGTTAGGGTTTTCTTGTCTCCATTCCTTTGCAGTTGTTCCAAAAAGAGCGGTATTGAGTAAATCGGCCTCAGTGGCATATACAAAATTGGCTTGCTTCTTGGTAATTTCTTTTGGAACCAGGTTTTCCTTTATTGCATCTGTGTGGATTTGATAATTGATTTTGGAAATGGCCCGCTGTAGGTCCCATTCTAATTTTAGGCGATTGTTTTCATCATCTTTCAAGCGTTGAAATTCTTTGATGACATAGAGCTTAAACTCTATGGAAATCCAAGAAGCAAATTCCAAAGCTATATCTTTATGGGCAAAGGTACCGCCATACCTTCCGGCCTTTGAAACAATGCCAATTGCATTCGTGTTTTCAATCCAACGTTTTGGGGTCATTACAAAACTGTTAAGCCCTGCTTGCTTTTTAAACCCGTCGAATTCGACGGGTTTAAAATTGGGGTTATAAATACTTTCCCAAAAGCCCAAAAGCTCAATCGTATTTCGATTCCTCATCCAGTTTTTAATAATGTCGTCGGTATGATGGGGGTCTTTGTGCCGGGCGATATCGGTTAGGGAAATAAAATCGTTATTGTTTTGCTCGTACAATACAATATCAATTCCCTTAACGTTTATTTTTTTGCTTTTCGGCATGTTTTTCACTTAGCTTAAACCTACTGCCTCACCGATAAGGGTAGCGGAGGTACATTCGTTGATTTTGACGTTGACAAAATCCCCTACTTTATAATTTTCCTTTGGAAAAACCACAACGGTATTCTGGGAGTTTCGTCCCATCCAGTGGGCGTCCGATTTTTTGGAAGTTCCCTCGATGAGCACTTCCTCGATCTTGCCCAAATGCTCTTGCGTGCGATAATGGCTATGCTTTTGCTGCAGTTCGATGATCTCCGTAAGACGTCTTTTTTTGATGGTCTCGGGAATATCGTCCTCCATTTTACGTTCGGCCAAAGTTCCGGGTCTTTCGGAATAAGCGAACATAAAACCAAAATCGTACTTCACGTATTCCATCAAACTCAAGGTGTCCTGATGGTCTTCTTCCGTTTCCGTAGGGAACCCGGTTATCATATCTTGACTGATGGCGCAATCAGGGATTATTTTTTTGATGTTATCAATCAATTCAAAATACTCCTCACGAGTGTGCAGACGGTTCATGGCTTTTAGAATACGGTTGCTTCCACTTTGCACGGGCAAGTGAATGTACTTGCAGATATTTCTGTATTTTGCCATGGTCTCGATCACGTCCAAAGTCATATCCTGTGGGTTGGATGTGGAAAAACGGATACGCATCTTTGGCTGTGCCTGTGCCACAAGTTCCAACAACCCTGCAAAGTTTACGGAAGTGGCTTTTTGCATGTCCGTAGCCTTGTCGAAATCCTTTTTCAATCCACCACCATACCAAAGGTAGCTGTCCACATTCTGGCCCAAAAGGGTAATTTCCTTGAATCCTCTTTCCCAAAGGTCGTTCACTTCCTCTAAAATGGATTGTGGGTCACGACTACGTTCCCTTCCTCTGGTAAAAGGCACTACACAGAACGTGCACATGTTGTCGCAGCCACGTGTAATGGAAACAAAAGCAGAGACACCGTTGGTGTTCAATCGAACGGGTGCCACATCGCCGTAGGTCTCATCTTTGGATAGGATGACGTTTACCGCATTCCTACCTTCGTCAATTTCTTGGATTAGATTGGGAAGGTCTTTGTAGGCATCGGGTCCCACAACCATATCCACGATTTTTTCCTCTTCCAAGAACTTGCTTTTCAAGCGTTCCGCCATGCAGCCCAAGACCCCGACTTTCATATTTGGTTTGGTTCTTTTTACGGCATTGAACTTCTCCAAACGCTTGCGAACGGTTTGTTCGGCTTTTTCCCGAATGGAACAGGTGTTTACCAGGACCAAATCGGCATCGTCCAAGTTTTGGGTAGTGTTGAAACCTTCCTTGGCCAAAATGGACGCCACAATCTCGCTATCGGAAAAGTTCATCTGGCAACCGTAGCTTTCAATATAAAGCTTTCGGCCGTTCTTTTCGTTGTTTTCCAGTGATAGGGTGCTTCCCTGTTGGCTTTCATCTATTATCTTTTCCACGCTTTTTTCCTCTATCATAAATGTTTCAATGGGGTGCAAAGATAATGCTTATTACAGTTTAGTGACAATTTGGCAGTATTTTTTAATAATATATTGCGATATCCCCTGTTAGTGTTACCTTCAAACTAGCAATAAAACCTATAACTAAACAATGAATTTCATCAACCTTTCCGAAAGAATCAAACAGAGTGCGCCCGTAGAGTTTGGAACTGTGTTCAATAATTCTGTGGAGCTTTTCAAAAAAGTATGGCTACAAGGTTTTTTGACCTTGATATTGACCTTTGTGAGCATTTTGCCTTTTTATTTATTGATTTACCTGCCCATGATCGCTATGGGCATAAGCGATCCCAATGCCTTTGATGAACAAGAGATGCCGCCTGCATTTGCGGGATTGATGTCGTTGTTCATGCCTATTTTTTCCGTGTGTGTTATGACGGTAAGTATTTGTTTGAACGCCGCGTTTTTACGGATTTGCAGAAAGTATGATCTCAATGAATCCGGAAAGGACGATTATTTCTACTATTTCAAAAAAGAATATTTGATCAAGGCGTTGATTCTCTCTTTGATAATGACGGGCTTGTCCTTATTGGGATTATTGACCTGTGGTTTGGGAATTATTTATTTGATGGTGCCCATGTCTTTGTTTCCTGCCTTTTTTGCTTTTGACAAAGAGCTCACCGCTTTGGAAATTGTGAAAGCGGGTTTTGCATTGGGCAATAAAAACTGGTTGATGATATTTCTTCTGGTCATCGTGGCTGGATTGGTGTCGCAACTCGGTGTGATCCTTTGCTTGGTGGGAGTTCTGTTTACGGCCATGTTCAGTAAAATACCTATCTACTTTATTTATAAAGATGCCATTGGAATTTCTATGGATGTGTGATTTTAATGGATTTTGGCGCAACTTTGTCCAATAATTTTCGTCTAAGTGTGTAAAATACATGCTGTTATGAAAAAGAAAATCCTCTTGTTGCCTTTTTTGACCATGCTACTGTTTTTGTCATGTACCAATGACGATTCCAGTGATGAATATGCCGAGTACCTCGTTGCCCGGCCCATGGTGATGAGCAAAACCGAATTTGCTGCCGGGGTTGACATTATTGCCCCACGACCCATCAACGAATCTGGAAAGGTATACGCCTACAAGGATTATATCTTCATCAACGACAAGTACAAAGGGGTGCACGTTATCAACAATAGCAATCCAAGCCAACCTGTAAAAGTTGCATTTATTCAGATTCCGGGAAATGTGGATGTTTCGGTAAAGGATAATTACTTGTTTGCCGACAGTCTAACGGATTTGGTGGTCATTGATATTTCCGATATCAAAAACATTGAACAGGTGAACCGATTGGAAAACGTATTGCAGAGCAACATTTTCTTTCCTTTTGAGGCAGACATTGTGGAAGGTGCAATTTATGATCACGAAACAGAGATTGTTGTGGGTTGGCAGACCATAACAGAGCGAAGGTTGGTCTCTGAAGTTGAAAAGGACAATGGGGGCGTTTTTAACGATACAGCTTTCGCCGAATCTACCAATGGAGAAACAGGCCAAGGAGGTTCATTGGCAAGGTTCAAAATTGTGGAGGATTATTTGTATGCCGTGGACAGCCATAATATAAATGTGTTCAATATATCCGATTTGGACAATCCCCAGGCTCTTGAAGATGTATATGCAGGTTTCGATATTGAGACGATTTTTTATAATGGCAATTACCTTTTCTTGGGCAGTATGCGGGGTATGTATATATATGATATTGCCAATCCTGCCGCACCGAGCAAAGTTTCCGAATTTGAACATGGCACGGCCTGCGACCCTGTTGTAGTGGATGGAGATTATGCCTATGTCACGCTACGCGGGGGAAATTGGTGTGGAGCCACGGAGAGTGGATTGTTCATTGTTGATATATCCAATATAGAAAGTCCGGAACTGGTCGTTTCATACCCAATGGATGGCCCTTATGGTCTGGGCATTAAGGAAGAAAAACTTTTTGTTTGTGATGGAGATTCGGGGCTTAAGGTGTTCGATAAAACAGATGTGAACGATATAAAAGAGTTAAACCATTTTAAAGATATTGTTACGTTTGATGTGATTCCCACGGAAAACCATTTGATTATGGTTGGGGACGAAATATTATATCAATATGAATACCTTAATGATGGTATCAGGCTCATCAGCCAAATAGGACTCAATTAAAAATCAAGAAAAGCCAGTTTTGATATCCCGTTTTAAGCGGGATATTTTTTTATTGGGACGAGGGTAAAACCTTAAAATCGAAAAATTGATATACTTTTGTTGTCACAAAACCAAGTGCATGCCAAAAAATTTAGTTATTGTAGAGTCCCCCGCTAAAGCTAAAACCATTGAAAAATTTCTGGGTAAGGAATTTCAAGTTGAGTCCAGTTTTGGGCACATTGCCGACCTTCCCTCAAAAGAACTCGGCGTAGATGTGGAGAACGATTTTAAGCCAAAATATACTGTAGATAAGGAGAAGAAGGCCTTGGTGAAAAAACTCAAGGACTTGGCAAAAAAAGCGGAAACCATTTGGCTGGCGAGTGATGAAGACCGAGAAGGGGAGGCCATATCTTGGCACTTGGCAGAAGAGTTGGGTTTGGATAAGAACAAGACCAAACGAATCGTATTTAACTCCATTACCAAATCGGCTATCCAAAAGGCGATTGAAAATCCGAGGGACATCAACTACAATTTGGTCAACGCGCAACAGGCACGTAGAGTGTTGGACCGTTTGGTGGGTTACGAACTGTCACCGGTACTGTGGAAAAAAATAAAACCAGGGCTTTCCGCAGGTAGGGTGCAATCCGTAGCGGTTCGCTTGATTGTGGAACGGGAACGTGAGATTGAAGAATTTACGCCAGAAGCATCTTTCAGGATAAAGGCGGAATTCAAAACCAATCAGGGTAACGTATTTGCAGCAAAGCTGAACAAAACATTCCCGACCAAAGAAGCTGCCGAGAAGTTCCTGAAAGAAAATATAGGCGCAGGCTTTTCGGTTTCCGATTTGGCCCAAAAGCCGGCAAAAAAATCTCCAGCTGCACCTTTTACGACATCGACCTTGCAGCAGGAAGCATCCAGAAAGCTCTATTTTTCGGTAAGCCGAACCATGCAAGTAGCGCAACGTTTGTACGAGGCAGGTCTAATTACCTATATGAGAACGGATAGCGTCAACCTGTCCAACGAAGCAATAGCAGCGGCAAAAGATGCCATTCTGGACAACTATGGAGAAAAGTACAGTCAAACCAGAAATTTTACAGGGAAATCCAAAGGGGCACAAGAGGCTCACGAGGCCATTCGCCCTACCGATATGAAATTGCAATCGCCCCAATTGGAGCGCGACCAAGCAAAATTATATGAGTTGATTTGGAAACGTACCCTTGCCTCGCAGATGAGCGATGCCCAGTTGGAACGTACCAATGTGAAAATAAAAGCGAGTACCCACAACGAGGAATTCTCAGCAAACGGGGAAGTGGTGAAGTTTGATGGTTTCCTTAAAGTATATCTGGAAGGAACCGATGATGAAGATGGCGAGGAGCAAGAAGGAATGCTGCCGGCCATGAATGTGGGAGAGCCGCTTCAAAATGTATTTATTTCCGCAACAGAAAGATTCACACGACCACCTTATAGATATTCCGAGGCCTCCTTGGTAAAGAAACTGGAAGAATTGGGCATTGGTAGACCATCCACCTACGCGCCTACCATATCAACCATTCAAAATAGGGGATATGTGGAAAAAGGTACGGTGGAAGGTTCCGAACGCAACTACGTGCAGTTGGTACTCGAAGAAGGCAAGGTTTCCGATAAACAATTGACCGAAATGGTCGGTTCGGAGAAAGGAAAAATTGTTCCAACGGATATTGGAATGATCGTAAATGACTTTTTGGTGACACACTTCACCCAAATTCTAGATTACAATTTTACAGCTCAGGTAGAAGAGGATTTTGATGAAATTGCTTCGGGCGATGAGGATTGGCAGGAAATGATGAAAAATTTCTACAAGGATTTCCACCCCAATGTGTTGGAGGTCGAGGAAAATGCCGAACGTGCTAGTGGTGAGCGTGTGTTGGGAACGGACCCCAAAACGGGCAGACAGGTATCCGTAAGATTGGGCCGTTTTGGTCCCATGGTGCAGATTGGTACTGTGGATGATGAAGAGAAACCACAATTTGCAAGTTTGCTGCCAGACCAGTCCATTGGCACCATTACTTTTGAAGAAGCCATGACGCTTTTTGAACTCCCAAGAAAGTTAGGTGTGTACGAAGGCGAGGAAGTAGAGGCCAATGTGGGTCGTTATGGACCTTATGTAAGGTTTGGTAAAAAATTCATTTCACTCGCCAAAGGCGAAAGCGCTTTTGATGTGGATATGGAGCGCGCCATAGAATTGATCAAAGAAAAGCAAAAGGCAGATGCACCGATTGCCACGTATGAAGGAAAGGATGTTACCAAAGGTAAAGGTAGGTTTGGGCCGTTCATAAAATGGAACGGTATGTTCATCAACGTGAACAAAAAATACGATTTTGATAATCTTTCCGAAGGGGATATCGCTGAATTGATCGAGGCCAAAAAGAAGAAGGAAGCCGAAAAACTGGTTCAAGAATGGCCCGAAGAAAAAATCAGGATAGAAAAAGCCCGTTGGGGAAGACACAATATTATAAAAGGTAGGGTAAAGGTGGAACTTTCCAAAGATGTGGATGCCACAAAAATTACTTTGGAAGAAGCACAGGCCCTATTGGAAAAGAAATCACCAAAGAAAAAAGCCAAGACAAAAGCAAAAGCTAAGAAATAGTATGGCCTTCGATTTTCTGGTTCCGGTCAAGGACAAGGTATTGGCACATTCCGAATTGTTGCCAGAACAAGCATTGGGAAAAAACGTCCACATGCATACCGAAAAGGATGGGCTTCCGGTATTCGCCCATGCCGATGTCGCCATTTTTGGCGTATTGGAATCCAGAAATGCCTTTGAGAAAAAACCGGAAAAACTGGATTTGGACGAAGTCCGTATCCAGCTCTACCGTTTAATGATGGGCAACTGGAACTCCACCATTATTGATATAGGGGATGTGGAGGAAGGCGATACCGTAGAGGATACCTATTTTGTGGTAAAGGAAATCGTGGCGGGATTGCTCGAGGAAAACATCATACCCATAGTATTGGGTCTTACCCAGGATATTACTTTCCCTACTTACCGCGCTTTTGATAAAATAAAGAATATGGTGAATCTGGTCTCCATTGATAGTCGGTTCGACTTTGGTGAGGACGATGAATTGATTTCATCACATTCCTATATGAGCAAGATCATTACCGATAAGCCCAACAATCTTTTTAATTTTTCAAACATTGGATACCAGAGTTATTTCAATGCCCAGGAAGAAAAGGATTTAATGGAACGCCTTTTTTTCGATGCCTATCGCTTAGGTGAGATTGCCGCCAATATAGAACTGGCGGAACCTGTTTTGCGAAGCAGCGATATTGTAAGCTTGGACCTGAGGGCTATCCGTGCCAGCGAAATGGGTATGACAAGTAACTTTTCCCCAAATGGTTTTACAGGTCGGGAGATATGTACCATTGCCCGTTACGCCGGTATTAGCGACAAAGTTTCCCTGTTTGGAATTTACGAAGGGGAAAACTCCCATCAGGCATTCCAGATGATTGCCCAGATTATATGGTATTTTATTGAGGGCCTAAGCTTCAGGATCAAAGAGTACCCAAGTTCAAAGAACGAAGACTTCACAAAGTTTACTGTACCCACGGACACGGAAGAGTTGATTTTTTTCAAAAGCCATGTCACAGAACGGTGGTGGGTAGAAGTACCAACAATTTTGGCAGAGCATACTAAAACAAATTCGGTGGCGTTATTACCTTGCACCGAAGAGGACTATTTGGATGCTTGCAACCAGAACATTCCCGAAAGGTGGTTCAAAGCCTACAGAAAAGGCTTGAACTAAATAAATTAAATTTTGATCATTAATTGTTTTTGCACAATAATTCATTCAAAAATCAGTTTTGAGAGTAATGAATCTGTGTAGTACAGTTATAAAATCTTGAATCGAACAATTTAACCTAAAGTATGAGAAAGCTATTCTTTTCATCTCTAGCACTTGTTTTTTTGCTTGCCAGTTGTGGCTCTAAATCAAGGTCAAAAGGTGAACTAGTTGGGGTAAAGGGAAAAAAATGGCATCCAGAAAAACCCTATGGAATGGAATTGATTCCCAGAGGCGCCTTTGTAATGGGGAAAGCCCATGAGGATCAAGCAAAAACATTGAATGCTCCCACAAGAACGGTTACCGTACGTTCCTTTTATATGGACGATACGGAAATCACCAATAGTGAGTACCGACAGTTTGTGGAGTGGGTCAAGGATTCCATAGTAAGAACCAGATTGGCCATTTTGGCCGACGAGTTGGGTATTGGGCCCGAAGATGAAGGTATCGGTGAGTACGGATTTAAGGATACCGATACGACTGAACTTTCCGTTTACGACAAATACATGCTCGATAATTATGCGGGTATGGGAGATAACTATTATGAAGGCAGGGCATTGAACAAAGATGTGGATTTGATATGGGATACATCGGAATACCCGGATGAGTACTATGCAGAGGTTATGGATTCCATGTATCTTCCAGAAGAAGAAAGCTATAATGGCCTTAGAAGCATAGATGTTACCAAAATCAAGTACAAGTACAACTGGATGGACATCGAAGCTGCGGCCAGGGCACGATCGGGTAATAGAAAGGACTTCATTAAACAAGAAGAATTGGAAATTTACCCAGATACCACTGTATGGATCCGAGATTTTGAATACAGCTACAATGAGCCGATGCACAACGATTATTTTTGGCATGATGCCTATAGCGACTACCCTGTAGTCGGGGTAAACTGGATGCAGGCCAAAGCCTTTTGTAATTGGAGAACAAAATTTAAGAACGATGATCAAAAAAGTCGTGGAAAACAGTTTGTGAACCAATTTAGGTTACCCACCGAAGCAGAGTGGGAATATGCCGCCAGGGGAGGAATCGAAGGCGGGACATATCCTTGGGGCGGTCCGTATGTGATCAGCGATACGGGATGTTTTATGGCCAACTTTAAGCCACAGCGAGGCGATTACGCAGCAGATGCCGCTTTATATACGGTAGAAGCAAAATCCTTTGAGCCTAACGAATACAATCTATACAATATGGCAGGCAATGTGTCGGAATGGACAAATTCCAGTTTTGATCCAGGTGCTTACCAATATTTATCCACCATGAACCCGAATATTGGTTCACAGGACAACAAACGTAAAGTGATTCGTGGAGGCTCTTGGAAAGATGTAGCTTACTTCCTTCAAGTAAGTACCAGAGATTATGAATATCAAGATTCTGCAAGAAGTTACATAGGATTTAGAACGGTCCAGGATTATATGGGAGAGGAAGATTCTGCCAACGGTAGCCGAAGCGGACTATAATAAAAACAAAAACACGAGAGAACATTATATAAACAAGTAAGAGTAGTAACCAAATACTTATTTTTTATATAACTTAATTAAAACTAGAATTATGGCGCAGTCAAAATCAACAAAAAAGCTGTTTAACATGGCCTACGGGCTAGGGGCATCGGTAGTAATTATTGGTGCATTGTTCAAGATCCTTCACTGGGAGTTCGGGCCCCTTACAGGTGGACTTCTTCTTGCGGTTGGACTTATTACCGAAGCATTGATCTTTGCTATCTCTGCATTTGAACCAGTTGACGACGAATACGACTGGTCTTTGGTATATCCAGAATTGTCCGGAGGTCAAGCGGATTCCAAAAGAAAGCAAGAGGCAAAAGATGCTCAAGAAGCAGAAGGATTGCTTTCCAAGAAATTGGATAACCTTCTAAAAGAAGCAAAAATCGATTCTGAACTTTTTACCAACTTGGGTGAAAGTATCAAGAGTTTTGAAGGTGCCGCTAAGAATATCACTCCAACAACAGATGCTATTCAGCACACTAAAAAGTACTCGGAGGAATTGTCTCACGCTGCAGCTCAAATGGAATCTTTGAACAGCCTGTACAAAGTACAATTGGAAAGTGCTAGCCGTCAAGCTTCCATCAACGAAGAAGTTGTACAGAACGCAGGTGCCTTGAAAGACCAAATGGAGTCTTTGGCCACTAACCTATCTTCTTTGAACGGAGTGTACGGAGGTATGCTTACGGCCATGGGCGGAAAAAACTAATTAGATGTTTTCAAAATCAACAGAAAACAAAAACCAAATCAAATTATTATTAAATCTAATTAGATAAACATGGCATCAGGAAAACAAACGCCACGTCAGAAGATGATCAACCTTATGTACTTGATCTTCATTGCGATGTTGGCACTTAATATGAGCAAGGAAGTACTTGCAGCTTTCGGACTGATGAACGAAAAGCTGGAAACTTCCAATACCAACATGGACTCCAATAACTCTAGTTTTATGGCCAGCTTGGAAACAAAGGCCAGTGAAAACGAAGAGGAGTACGGAGAATTGTACCAAAATGCTCAAGAGATCAAGCAACTTTCCGATAATTACTATAACTATTTGGAAGGATTGAAGAAAGAAATGACCGCAGATTTGGAAGACCCAAAGGACTACGTGGTTATGGACAAGTCTGATTATTTGGACCAAAAATTCTTTCAGGGCGACAATTTGGGACCAGAAGGAAAAGAGTTCATGAAGCAGATCAACGATTACCGCGAAGGTGTTATCAATGCTTTGCCAGATGAATATAAATCTTTGAAAGCCGGTGTTGAGACACGTTTTGCCACTGGAGATGAAGATGGTAAAGTTGAGAAGAGAGATGGCACGCGCCAAGATTGGATCAACTACCATTACGAAGGGTTCCCATTGGTGGCCTCTTTGACCAAAATGACCCAGTTGCAGGCCGATATCAAAACTACCGAGCAAGAGGTGTTGAAAACCCTTTTGGAAGGTGAATTGACCGAGGCGGTGTCCTTGACCAACTTTGCAAGTGCATTGTCCGCTCCTAAAACCGCTTACTACGCAGGTGAAAAGTACGATGGTAAGATCATTGTTAGTAAAACTGACAAAACTTCCACGCCTGTAAAAGCTGAATTGACTTTGGACGGAAGGCCATTGACAGAAGGTAAGGATTACGAATTGGAAGCTGGCGGAATCAAAATGTTGATCAGTGCCGGTACTCCAGGCGACCACACCATTAAAGGAACCATGACATACATGCAAGACGGTGAAGAGGTGCCAGTGGAAGTGAACAACACTTTTGCAACTATCTCCATGCCTAACGCAGCAGTAATTTCTGCAGATAAAATGAACGTGGTGTATCGTGGTGTTGCCAACCCAATGACCATCTCTATTCCTGGTATTCCAGATAATAAGGTTTCAGCTTCAGCTCCTGGTTTGAGCAGAAGAAGTGGCAGCAATTACATCATGAACCCAGGTACGGGTAGATCTGTAACCATTACAGCTTCTGGAACATTGCCCGATGGTAAGGGAATCCGTACTTCGTCAGAATTCCGTATCAAGGATATTCCAAGGCCAAGCGGTACCGTTCGTGGAGAATCAGGTAGCATTAAGATGCCAAGGAAAAACCTTGAGATATCTACTGTTAGTGCAATGTTGGAAGATTTTGACTTTGACTTGAACCTAGCCGTTAGTCAGTTTAAATTCAAAGTGCCGGGTCAGCCAACCGTAGTTGTAAATGGAAACAAATTGGATAGCAGGGCCAAATCTGTACTTGCAAGAGCAGGCAGGGGCGAGTCTGTCCAAATATTCGATATCCAAGCTTACATCACAAACAACAAGAGCTACAAGTTAAAGAAAGTATCTCCTGTTATGGTTGAGCTTACTAACTAAGAAGTATAAAAAGTATACAAGTGATCATGAATTGGAAAAACGCATTATTAATTGGATTGTTGGGCGTATTGCCAGTATCAATCATGGCACAGGCAAATATTTTAAATGCCAAGTTGCCAGAGGATATAGGTAAAAAAACCCAAGCTCAAATAGAGCAAGATGCCGATGAGCCTTTAGCGTACGGTTATGTGGATGATAGGGATATCCTATGGTCCAAGACCGTTTGGGAAATCATCGATCTTGACGAAAGAGTTAACTTTCCATTGTATTACCCAACCGATACCATAGGTATTGGGGCAGATAGAAGGTCGCTGTACCATGTTTTGATGAAAAACATTAAAAATGGAAACCTTACTGAGGTTTATGCAGACTCCTACTTTACCGAAAAAAGAAAGTTGGAAGACCTTTCGGCTACCTTGAGAAAAGTAGATACCACCGATCTTGGTTACGAGCAGGTAAATGCTGGTGAGCAGGTTTCCCCGGAGTTTATTAACAAAAGGGATATTACTGCTGCCGACATAGAGGAGTTTCGTATAAAGGGAATCTGGTATTTCGACAAGCGCCAGGGAGAACTTAAGTATCGTTTATTGGGAATTGCACCGGTTGCGCCCGATGTTAACTTTATCGATGATGAGTCCATCGATCCAGGACAGAACAAAGTAGAATTGTTTTGGGTATGGTACCCTGCGGCTAGGCAAATTTTGCACGATGCCAAGGTGTACAACCAACGAAACTCAGCAAGACCCATTTCCTTTGATATGTTGTTGAACGCTCGTCGTTTCAACGGAGTTATCTACAAAGAGGAAAACGTTCACGAAGATCGCGAAATAAGCGACTATATTTTTGATAATGCATTGTTCCAGCTCTTGGAATCCCAAAGAATAAAAGAGGGTATACGCGACAGAGAGCAAGATATGTGGGCATATTAAGTAAGTCCATAGAATATTTCCAATTCAATACAGTAAAACGCCGCACCTAGTGCGGCGTTTTTTTTGCATTAAACTCAAGTATGAATGATTGATTGATCGATCAGATACCTAATTTTGCAAGATGTTGGATTATATAGTAGTAGGTTTAGGGTTGGCCGGGATTTCGTTCTGCGAAGTTTTGGAAAAAGAGGGGAAAGCTTTTACAGTGATTACGGACGAATCACAAAGAGCTTCACAAGTGGCTGGTGGCCTGTACAATCCCGTAATCTTAAAACGGTTCACCATGGCATGGAAGGCTAAGCAACAGTTGGAAGGGGCCAAGCCATTTTATCAAAATTTGGAGAAAAAACTGGGTGTAAAATTGGATTTCGAGCTTCCCGTTCTGAGAAAGTTTGCCTCAATTGAAGAACAAAACCTATGGTTTGAAGCGGCTGATCGTCCAGATTTGGACTATTTTCTTTCAACCAAGATTATACCGAACAACAACCCGGCCATTGATGCACCGCATGGATTTGGCGAAGTAAAATATACAGGAAGAATAGATACGGGTACTTTAGTGCGTTCCTACAAAAGATATTTGGAAGAAAAAGGCAAACTCTTATCAGAATCTATGGATTTTGATTCACTTTCTATAGCAGAGGATCATGTCGCTTATAAGTCCATTGCCGCCAAGAACATTGTTTTTGCATGCGGTTACGGCCTCAAACAAAATCCATATTTCGGTTACCTCCCCTTAAATGGTACCAAAGGCGAGCTATTGATTATCCATGCGCCCAATTACAAAGAAGACAATGTAATCAAATCCTCGGTTTTTACCATTCCAATGGAAGATGACACGTATTTGGTGGGAGCCACATACAAATGGAAAGATAAGACCAACGAGCCTACGGAGGCATCCAAGAACGAACTTTTGGAAAAACTGAAGTCCTTTTTAAAATGCGATTTTGAGGTTGTTGACCATGTGGCGGGAATTCGACCCACCGTTATTGATCGCAGGCCTTTGGTGGGCAAGCATCCGAAGCATCAAAATTTGTATGTTTTGAACGGATTTGGTTCTAGGGGTGTGTTGATAGGGCCGTATGCATCAAGGCAATTGTTCGATTATATTGAAAAGAATACTGACTTGGATCCGGAAATGGATGTTGTGAGGTTTACCAAAAAATATTATTCCGGTTAACTCTTTACCGCTTCGTGTTTTTTAACCGAAGTGGGGTCATACTTCACAAAAAAGTTGATCCAAATATTTCTGGATAACCTGATGATTACCGGCATAAAAACAATCAAAGTACCCACAATAGCAATAAAGGTGGTCAATAAAGAAGTGCCAATAAATAAAAAGGAGATTACAAAGGCGGCAACTGCAAACGCAATGCCCACACCGTAGCTCACGTACATGGCACCGTAAAAAAAGGAGGGCTCAATCTTGTATTTTAAGCCACAATGCGAACACCTTTCGTTCATACTGAAAATTTTGGAAAGTGTGTACGGATTGGATTTCTCGTACATGCTCTCCTGGTGGCATCTTGGACAGTTTCCTGTTAAAATGCTGTACATTTTGGTTCCTTTTTTTAACATTTGCAGGGCTTTTGTACAAAAGTATGAATTCGCCAACTAATGTTTTGTAATCAAGGTCACATTTAAATGCTAAATATTCATAATCTTTCCGTAGCCTTTGGAGGAGAATATCTGTTCGAGGAAATATCGTTTCGTCTTAACGGCGGGGATAGAGTAGGTTTAATAGGAAAGAACGGTGCGGGTAAATCCACTATGCTTAAACTCCTTGCCAAGGAAATGCCCTTGGACGAAGGGGCCATAGCAACCGAAAAAAACATAAAAATCGGTTTTCTTAAACAGGATATTGATTTTGAAGAAGGGAGAACCGTTTTGGAGGAATCCTATCAGGCATTTTCAGAAATCAAAGAGCTTGAACTTAAACTGGATGAGATCAACACTGCTTTGGCGGAGCGAACCGATTATGAAAGCGACGGGTACCATCAGCTTATGGTAGATTTGAACGATGTAACGCATCGGTATGAAATCTTGGGAGGGTACAATTATCAAGGTGATACCGAAAAAGTACTTCTTGGGTTGGGTTTTAAGCGAGAAGACTTCAATAAACCAACCGATACTTTTTCCGGTGGATGGCGTATGCGTATTGAATTGGCCAAACTTTTGCTTCAAAATAACGATGTATTGCTGCTGGATGAGCCCACCAACCACTTGGACATTGAATCCATTATTTGGTTGGAGCAGTTTTTACGAAACTTTACCGGTGCCGTGGTAATTGTTTCCCACGATAAAATGTTTTTGGACAATGTAACCAATCGTACCATTGAGATTTCATTAGGAAGGATTTACGACTACAACAAGCCCTATTCGCAGTTTTTGGTGCACCGAAAGGAAATAAAGGAGCAGCAATTAAGTGCCCAAAAAAACCAAGAAAAACAGATACAACAAACCGAAAGGTTGATTGAAAAATTTAGGGCAAAATCCAGCAAGGCATCCATGGCACAGTCCCTTATCAAAAAACTGGATAAAATGGAGCGCATCGAGGTGGATGAAGAGGACAATAGTGTGATGAACCTTCGGTTTCCTGTTTCTGTAAACCCCGGTAAGGTAGTGGCAGAATTAAACGGTGTTTCCAAAAGCTACGGCCCCAAAGAAGTGCTTCAGGATATAGATCTAATGATTGATCGCGGCAGCAAAACCGCTTTTGTAGGTCAAAACGGCCAAGGAAAAACTACCCTTGCCAAGATTTTGGTCGGGGAATTGGATTACAAGGGCAATTTAAAGATTGGGCACAACGTACAGTTGGGGTACTTTGCGCAGAATCAAGCCGAATATCTGGATGGGAACAAGACCATTTTGGATACCATGATCGATGCTGCCAATGAAAAAAACCGTAGTAAGGTCCGGGATATTTTAGGTTCATTCCTGTTTAGGGGCGATGAAGTGGATAAATATGTAAAAGTGCTTTCCGGGGGCGAAAGAAACCGATTGGCCTTGGCCAAAATGCTCTTGCAACCATTCAATGTGCTTGTAATGGATGAGCCTACAAATCACTTGGACATTAAATCCAAAAATGTATTGAAGCGGGCCCTTCAAAGTTTTGAAGGAACGCTGATTTTGGTCTCTCACGACCGTGATTTTCTTCAAGGATTGACTGATAGGGTGTATGAGTTCAAGGATGGGGGCATAAAAGAATATTTAGGCGATATCGACTTTTATTTGGAACAACGTAAGATGGAGGATTTCCGAAGTGTTGAAAAAGGGGACCCAAAGAAAGAAGACAAACCACAGGAAAAAAACAAGGAGAGCGACTATCAGACCCAAAAGAAGCAAAAATCCCTCAAAAACAAACTTAGTGGGGTAGAGAAGAAGATTTCCCAACTAGAAAAACAGATTGCCGATATTGACCACGACTTGCTCATGGACTATGATGCCACCATTGCGAAGCCCAATTTTTTTGACAATTACGAAGGCAAAAAGAAGGATTTGGAGTCCTTAATGGAAGATTGGGAGAACTTGTCTGAAGAGTTAGAAGCTCTTGATTGACCAAACATTTCAGCTTTTACATCGAATTTTACCCAGTTCACAACAAATTGGAGTGTATTTGACGATTATATTTGTAAGTTATTTCTTCTTTATTGTATTTTGTAAGTAAATTCGTTGTGATCTAATAAGTAATTAATGATTCGAGTTGCTATTTTTTTCTTTTATCTGATGTTCTCTGTGGGCATATCTTTTGCCAATGGACAGATTTCCCCCAAAGAAAAATCTGCATTGGTAGATTTGTACAATAGCACCAATGGTGAAGATTGGAATGTTTCTTGGGATTTGACCGCACCCGTGGACACATGGAAGGGGGTAAAGGTCGATAATGGGCATGTAGTGGGCCTAACACTGTTTATGAACAATTTAAATGGCGTACTTCCAGAAAGCATAGGTGATTTAAAACATCTTTCCAATTTAAATCTGGCTTTCAATCAGATTACCGGAGTGCTCCCAAAAGCTATTGTGAAGTTGGAAAAACTAAAGGTTTTCCGTTTTGAGATGAACCGAATCAAGGGTGGTATCCCAACAGAAGTCGCCAATTTTAAGGAATTGGAGATATTCTCTATGTTCAACAACTTTTTAACCGGACCTATTCCAGAAACATTTGGGGAACTTAAAAAGTTAAAAGAGCTAAACCTATCCAGTAACAATCTCAAGGGAACAATACCCGAATCCATTGGAAACCTGTCAAACTTAGAGGCATTGGGTCTTTTTGAAAATAAATTGGAAGGTCAGATACCAAGGGAAATTGGGAATTTGGTCCAGTTAAAGGAATTGGTTTTGTCCAATAATCAATTGGGAGGTGAAATTCCCAAAGAGTTTGGCCAATTG
This sequence comes from Allomuricauda sp. TY007, assembly GCF_010468565.1. Taxonomy (GTDB): domain Bacteria; phylum Bacteroidota; class Bacteroidia; order Flavobacteriales; family Flavobacteriaceae; genus Flagellimonas. Next base: position 88,147 of record NZ_WUEG01000011.1, on the reverse strand, counting down.
GCAAACTTAAAAATATTACAACTTCAAAATAATAGGTTCAACTCTTTCAACGCCTTACATGGTATGGATACGAAACAGTTTTTGGTGTTTGATACCGACGATAAGTCATTGAACCCAAAATTTATGGATATTCAAAGAGACCGTACTCGAATGGCAGATACCAAATTCGAGGATGAAAACGAAAACGAGTAGTTAGTTATTACTTTAGTTTGTTTGGTTTGGGGATGCCGTTTGGGGTCCCCTTTTTGCATTTGACCCAGTTAAAAATGCATTTTATGAAATATTTAACCATTGTAAAAAAAGTAGGGGATAGATTTGTAGCTACTAAACCAACTAACGAATGCGAAAGCTTATAATATCAGCAGTTGTCGGGGGTATTATCATATTGGCCTCTTTATATTTTGCTGGCCTTATTGCTGGCAGTAAGGACAATAAAAGACCTCCATCCCAAAAGGTGGTAAAGACTGTTTTTGTGGACACGGTAAAAAATACGACCATCCCCATAATGGTACCGGCCAATGGAAACCTTATAGCCAAAAAACGTGTAGAGCTTTACTCCGAAGTACAAGGAGTATTTAGGTCAGGAAGCAAATTGTTCCGAACAGGACAGCAATATTCGGCTGGTCAAACGCTTATAAAAATAGATGCAAACGAGTATTACGCTACCGTGCAATCGGCCAAAAGCAATCTATATAACTTGCTTACGTCCATAATGCCCGATTTACGGTTGGATTACCCGGAGATTTATCCAAAATGGCAGCAATACCTCAATGAGTTCGATTTGGAGAAAACTACTCCCGAGCTACCCAAGATGGATTCAGAAAAAGAAAAATTCTTCATAACCGGAAGAGAGATCATTACTACATACTATAACGTAAAGAATTTGGAACAGCGACTGTCCAAATACACCATTTCTGCTCCTTTTACCGGAGTGTTGACCGAAGCCTTGGTCACAGAGGGAACATTGGTCAGGTCAGGACAAAAACTAGGAGAGTTTATTGATACCGGACTGTACGAACTCGAAGTTTCCGTTAGCAAGACCTACGGAGACTTTTTGCGTGTGGGTAGAAAAGTGGAATTGTCCAATCTTGAAAAAACACAGACATACATGGGCGAAGTAACCCGTGTGAACAGTCGAGTGGACCAAAACTCCCAGACCATAACGGTTTACATTGAAGTAAGTGGCGATAATTTAAAAGAAGGTCAGTATCTTGAAGCCAACCTAGAAGCAAAAGAAGAGCCAGATGCCATAGAAATCAGTCGGTCCTTGTTGTTGGAAAACAACCAGATTTTTGTGGTCAGGGACTCCATTTTAGACCTAATGGATGTAAAGCCTATCTTTTTTACGGACAAAACCGTAGTGCTTAAGAACGTTCCCGATGGAGAAGTTATAGTGGCAAAACCCATTACCGGTGCCTACGCAGGTATGTTGGTTAAAACGTTTGACGAAAGTAAATCCTAAATCCCCCAGCCGTGAGAAAACTCATCTCGTATTTTATTAAATACCACATGGCAGTGAATGTCTTTATTTTGGCATTTTTTGTTTTTGGGGTTGTGGGAATACTTTCCTTAAAATCATCTTTTTTTCCTCTTACCGAGGCACGTAACATTACAATTACCATTGCTTACCCAGGAGCTTCGCCACAAGAAGTCGAGGAAGGTATCGTCCTAAAAATTGAGGATAACCTAAAGGGGCTTGAAGGTGTGGAAAGGGTAACCTCTACATCAAGGGAAAACAGTGGTACAATCAATGTGGAGATTGAGAAAGAGAGGAATGTAGACTTTATGTTGTTAGAGGTTAAAAATGCTGTGGATAGGGTACCGACCTTTCCTACGGGCATGGAACCTTTGATTGTTGCCAAGCAAGAACCGGTTAGGCCCACCATTAGTTTTGCAGTAAGCGGAAAGGATATTCCCTTGGCCACCTTAAAACAAATTGGCCGCCAAATAGAAAACGATCTTAGGGCTATTGATGGAATCTCTCAAATTCAAATAGCCGGCTATCCCGATGAAGAAATCGAGATTGCGGTAGATGAGAACAGTCTCTTGGCCTATAATTTATCTTTTGCCGATGTAGCACAAGCCGTTTCCAATGCAAACATTTTGGTAACGGGAGGTAATATTAAAACCGCTACCGAAGAATATCTAATACGTGCCAACAACCGCTCCTATTACGGGGATGAGCTTTCCAATGTTGTAGTTCGGGGTGATGCAGCAGGCCGTACCATACGCTTAAAAGATGTAGCTACGATACGGGACAGGTTTTCAGAGACTCCCAATGCATCCTATTTTAATGGAGAATTGGCAGTTAATATAACCATCACCAGTACAAATACAGAGGATTTAATGGGCTCTGCAGAAAAAGTTAGGCAGTACATTAAAGAATTCAACGAAAAGTATACCAATGTACAGTTGAACGTTATAGATGACCGTTCCACTACTTTAACACAACGTACCCAACTTTTAACCGAGAATGCCATCGTAGGGATGATTTTGGTATTGGTGTTTTTATCCCTCTTTTTAAATACCCGATTGGCATTTTGGGTAGCCTTTGGACTTCCCATCGCATTTTTGGGAATGTTCGTTTTTGCCCCCATGTTCAATGTTACCATTAACGTTCTTTCCCTGTTCGGGATGATTATCGTTATCGGTATTTTGGTAGATGATGGGATTGTGATCGCAGAGAACATCTATCAACATTATGAAGACGGGAAATCTCCGGTACAAGCCGCTTTGGATGGCACCATGGAAGTGATACCGCCCATTATTTCAGCGATAATCACCACAATTTTGGCCTTTTCCATTTTCCTTTTCTTGGATAGCCGTATCGGTGAATTCTTTAGCGAAGTATCCGTGATTGTAATTCTCACCTTGGTGGTGTCCTTGGTAGAGGCATTGATTATTTTGCCAGCTCACTTGGCACACTCCAAAGCCCTTCGTCCTAAAAACACCGAACCCAAAACAGGTGTTGCAAAGGTTTTTGCAAAACTCAGGGTTATCAATAAAATGGGCGATAGGTTAATGAACTACATGAGGGATAACTGGTACAGCCCTGCACTTCGCTTTATGTTGAACTATAAGTTTTTGACCTTTGCCCTGTTCTTTATGGCTTTGGCATTAACTTTAGGTTCCATTGGGGGAGGAGTTATCCGTACTTCATTCTTTCCAAGAATTGCAAGTGATCAAGTGTCCATAGAGCTTACCATGCCCAATGGTACAAACGAAAAAGTAACGGATTCCATTATAAGCCTTATTCAGGAAAAAGCGCACATTGTAAATCAGGAACTTACTGATCAATATTTGCAAGGCATGGATAAGATGCTTTTTGTGAATATGATAAAGAACTTGGGACCAGGTTCTTCTTCTGCTGAATTAGAGATAAACCTACTACCCGGTGAAGAACGCCCCGATGATATCCGCGCCGATATGGTGACTACCAGGCTTCGAGAACTGGTAGGCCCTGTTATTGGCGTAGAGAGTTTAATATATGGTTCTGGAGGTAATTTTGGTGGAAACCCTGTTTCCGTGTCCCTTTTGGGCAACAATATTACCGAGCTAAAGGCAGCAAAAGAAGAGCTTAAACAAGCGATGGAAGAAAATGCGAACCTTAAGGATGTAACGGACAATGATCCGGCCGGAATCAAGGAAATACGTTTGGAACTTAAAGAAAATGCATACCTGCTCGGCCTGGACCTTAGAACTGTGATGAATCAGGTTAGAGGAGGCTTCTTTGGAGCACAGGCACAACGTTTTCAACGAGGTCAGGATGAAATTAGGGTTTGGGTCCGGTACGATAGAGAAAACAGATCATCCATTTCAGATTTGGATGAAATGCGGATTTTGGCACCCAGCGGAGACCGTATCCCCCTAAAAGAGATTGCAAGCTATACCATTGAAAGGGGAGATGTGGCCATCAACCACCTAGAAGGTAGAAGGGAAATACAGGTTTCTTCAGATTTGACCGACCCGGAAACTACAAGTGGAACCGATGCCATGCTGTGGATACGAAATGAGGTAATGCCAGAAATTCTGGCCAAATACCCATCAATAAGCCCATCTTACGAAGGGCAGAACAGAGAGGCCAATAAATTGATTGGATCTCTTGGTTTTGTTGGGCCAATTGTAATCTTCCTCATATTTATAACCATCGCTTTCACGTTTAGAAGTATAAGTCAACCATTGCTGTTGATTTTTATGGTTCCATTTAGCTTGACCGCTGTGGCTTGGGGACACTGGCTGCACGGATTCCCGATCAACATTCTTTCTATGTTGGGAATTATTGCACTAATTGGAATTATGGTAAACGATGGACTGGTACTAATTGGTAAGTTCAATATCAATCTTCGAAGTGGGATGAAATTTAACGAAGCCATTTATGAAGCAGGCCGCTCCCGCTTTAGGGCCATATTCCTTACCTCGGTTACTACAATTGCAGGTTTGGCACCATTGCTTTTAGAGAAAAGCCGTCAAGCCCAATTTTTAAAACCAATGGCAATCTCCATTGCCTACGGAATCGGTTTTGCCACTATTTTGACTTTGTTGCTGCTGCCCTTGCTGCTTTCCTTTGGAAACAATGTAAAGGTTGCGGCCAAAAAGTTGTGGACCGGGGAAGAGGTTACGTCCGAAGAAGTGGAACGGGCCATTCGTGAGCAGCATGAAGAGGAGGAAATGGAAGCAGATGGCGTTGCCTTAAATGGAACCGATAGTAAAAACGCTTCTCAGAATGGAGAAGAAACCTCAAAAGTTGTAGAAGAAGAGACCACATAATGAAAAGCATTTTTTATACCGTATCCCTGATTTTGTTGTTTTTTGGTCCAATGGCAAACGCCCAAGATCAAATACTCACCAAACAAGAAGCCATTGATTTGATTTTGGAAAACAATCTGGATATCAAAGTGGCCCGTAATACCAAATTGATAGATGACAACAATGCCGATATCCTTAACTCTGGTTATTTGCCATCGGTAACAGGAAATGCCAGCGGAAGTATAGATAAACAAAATTCCGAAGGGGTTTTGGGCAATGGAGATACCCGTACAGCAGAAGGGGCCGAAACCAGAAGGTATAGTGCTGCGGTTAATGTAAACTATACTTTGTTCGATGGATTGGGAAGGTATTATAATTACAAAAGTTTTCAGGAACGGTCCGAACAATCCGAGTTGGAGGTCAGGCAGACCATTGAAAACACAATTTTACAGTTGTTTACAGTATATTATGAAGCAGCCCGCCTTACCGAAAATACCGCAACATTGGAGCAGGCGTTGGAAATTTCGAAGGATAGATTAAAAAGGGCGCAATATCAATTTGAATATGGACAGAATACAGGATTGGATGTATTGAATGCTGAAGTGGATATCAACACAGATAGCATTAATCTATTGAACTCCAAGCAACAGCTCAGAAATACCATGAGGGATTTGAATTTGATATTGAACCGTGATCTATCTGCCCAATTTGGTACGGATACAACAGTAACTTTTGTTCCTGGACTTCAAATGGAAAATATGTACAATGAGGCACAAATGAACAACGTAAGGCTTCAAATTGTGGAAAAGGACATCAATATGGGCCTTAACGACATTCGGGTAGCCAAAAGCGGTTATTTGCCTACTATTGGATTGACAGGAACTTACGGTTGGAACGAGTCCAACAACAACAGTCCATTGGCTTTTGTTTTGCAAAATACCTCTACAGGGGTTACGGGAACTATAAACTTAACATGGAATTTGTTTGATGGCGGAACCACCATAACTGGGATAAAGAATGCCAAAATCGCCTATAAAAACCAAGAGATAGCGAAAAAGCAGATACAATTGGAGGTGGAAAGAGATATTCGCAATGCTTGGGACAGCTATACCAATGCGCTGTACGTACTGGAGGTTCAGGAGAAAAACCTACAGACCAACCAAAACAACTTTAAGCGTACCGATGAGCGCTACAAACTTGGGCAAATAACCTCAATAGAATTTAGGCAGGCCCAGTTGAACTTGTTAAATGCAGAACTGGCCAAAAGTCAGGCCAAATACAATGCAAAATTGGCGGAACTTCAAATGCTTCAAGTTAGCGGTCAGTTGCTCAATGTGGATTTTTAGAAGATGTACGAACATTTTTTCCAATGTCCATACTGTTGGGAAGAAATATCCTTTCTTTTGGATAGTTCGGTGCCGCATCAAACCTATGTAGAAGATTGTGAAGTGTGCTGCAACCCAATAGAAGCCACAGCGAAATTTAATAATCAGGAGCTTGTTTTTTTTGATATTAAGGAACTTGAGCAATAAAAAAGCCGAAGGTCTAACTCTCTTTACCAATTTTTAAGGCATTACTGGTATATTCTTACATAATCAATTTCAAAGGTATCTTCTGTAAAATCGCTTGGTACATCACCACCTAGATTCCCGCCTATGGCAGTGTTCAGAATCAAATAATGTTCGTGATTATAAGGTTTGTTATTGGTGTTGGGCAATTCAAAAACCAAGGTATCGTCAACATAGGTCTTAATACTTTCACTATCCCATTCCATAGTATAGATATGATATTCGGAGGATGCATTGGCAACAGTCGTTTCGCCTCCCGTATCCATATATTCCTCGGTATTTAGGTCACCCCAATGAAAATGGGATATGGTACTGCTCTTGTCCCAACCGGTTTGTTCCATAATATCTATTTCACCGCAAAGTGGCCAGCCCACGCTGCCGTATTGATTCCCGAAATAATTTCCAGTTTCGTTTACATTGGCACCCAACGTCCAAATAGCGGGCCAAGTACCTGCATTGCTTGGAAGTTTGGCTCGTACCTCTACCCGGCCGTAGGTGAAGGCAAATTTTGTATTCAATCTAGCGGAAGTATATTCTTTTGTACTTCCGTTGTACGAATATTGTTCTTTGATGGCCTTTATTTTTAAGGAACCATCGTTCACAAAGGAGTTTTCTGGCCTGTCCGTATAGTGTTGTAGTTCATCATTATGCCAGCTACCATTGTTCGGGGGAATAACCTGATGATGCCATTTTTGGTCATCTGGCCTACCTTCGTTATCAAATTCATCAGAAAAAACAAGTGTGGCAAATCTACTATCCTGTTTTTTGTGCTCGAAATTGGTATTTGGATTGATCATCCCGATAAAAATCAACAATAAGACCAGCGTTCTCAAAAGCTAAAATTTTAATGATTAGCTAAAGCTAGTAAACAATAAGGAATTATAAAGAGTTTTGTGTTAGGGAAAGAAAGCGATAGACCCCTTATTAAGAATGTACGGGTTCTTTTTTCTTCTTTTTCTGGTATAGGATTGCAATTCCGATACAGGCTCCAATGCAAGCTAAAATACCCCCGACTACACTGGCGTAGTTAACCCCCAGTCCAAATACCATGGGTAGCCCACCAAAATAGGCCCCTGAGGCATTTCCCATGTTGAATGCACTCTGGTTCATGGAAGAGCCTAATTTTTCTGCACCCTTTGCGGCTTTTATAATGGCAATTTGGATAGGAGCTGCGATGGTAAACGTAATGACCCCAACAAAAAAGCTTAAGACAAATATGGCAATACCATTGCTGGCAAAAAGCGCGTTGAGAATCAAGATGACCGTCATGGATAGCATGCTAATGACCACCGACTTCACCGGGTTGAATGTTTCCACCATTCTTGCTCCCAAAAAATTGCCAAAAAACATTCCCAGCCCAGCCACGATCATCACGTATCCTACGTTTGCTTCGGGCAGTTTTGTTACAGAGATCACTAAAGGGGCGATGTAGCTGTACCAAGCAAAAAAGCCACCAGTACCCACAGTGGTCAAAGCAATCAAGGCCCATAGTTTTTTGTTTTTTAAAGCAGGTGATGCGCTTTTGGCACCTGGGTCATCAACTTCTTCCAAGTCCTCTTTGGGCATCCAAAAATAAAGGCTGGATAAAGTGGCAATACCTGCAACGCCCACTAACATAAACGAATAGCTCCAATGTAATTCCTGTCCAATATAAGTACCCAAAGGCACCCCTAAAATATTGGCAATGGTCAATCCGGAAAACATAATGGCCATGGCTTGGGCCGCTTTGCCCGGTTTGGCCAAATATCCCGATACTACGGCACCAATACCAAAAAAGGCTCCATGCGGCATTCCGGATAAAAACCGAAAGAACATCATAACCCAATAGTTGCCGGAAAATGCGGATAAGGTATTGAAAACCGTAAACCATAACATCAAGAACAACAAAGTTTTTTTAGGGTTTAAGTTGTTTGTGATTCGAGCCATTACAGGGGCACCGATTACCACGCCCAAGGCGTAAATGGCGATAAAATGTCCTGCTTTAGGTATGGAAATTTCCATGGATTGAGCAATGTTGGGAAGAATTCCCATAATCACGAATTCCGTTAGGCCTATGCCAAAACCGCCTATGGCAAGAGATAAAAGTGCTTTTTTGTTGGTTGATCGAGAAGTGTTGTCCAAGCTTATTTTCTTAAAACGCAAAGGTAAGTCCTATTGCAGGAAGAAGTTGCAAGGATTTTTACTTAATTCTACTTTGGATTACCTGAAGAAGTAAAAACAGCCTTGAAGATTGGACTAATTCAAATACATTCAAAAAATGAAACAAATACTTTTGAAAAGATATTTTGGGTTCAAGGCTGTTATGAGGATTACTTTTTATATACGCTAAAATTACGTGGATGGATTATTTTTTGCGGAAATCCTCAACTACAAGTACCATTCCCGATTTAGTAGAACTTATTTGTTCCAAAAAAAGTCCCGACCTAAATGGATCGGGACTTTTTTTGAACAATACGAACTCAAGACGAGTTCAATGTAAAAAATCAATTGATACAGGGAGACGGGTTGGGTCCAAAAGGCCCCAGTACTTCGCCATCCGGTGTTTCAATAGTGTAAACATGTTCTTCTTCAAAAGCGCCACTGGTATAGGAAATTACCAATGAGCTTGTTCCTTCTGGTACATCCACATTGAAAGTTGCTGCATCACCTCCGGTAAAAGTATAATCCGTCGTAACGCCATCAATTTCAAAAGTAACAAAGGCACCGTCCCATCCATCGCCATAAAGGTCCTGCATATCAATTACCCAAGTCCCGGGAACTGTGGTTCCGGAAATTGGGGAACATTTGACCAGTACTATAAAATTAAAGGCCTGTAACTGTTCTGGCTGTCCGGTTACGGTGGCACTATAGTTTTCCGCAGTAGTTTCTGTACCATCAACTCCAGTGGATTTGCCTAAAAATCGGATAAAGTCACCCCCCGAAATATCATCAACGGTTATGCCCAGGGCACTTGCGATATCGGTATAGGGAATGGAAATGTCACTTGGAAATTCCGTTATTGTTGCCAGAGGTACTGTATCGGTGGAGACTCCGCCCGATTCCAAGGTTACGCTTAAATCCCACGAAGCTACATTGTCGCTAGGGTCGTCAACTGTACCAGAAAAGGTGGAATTGGCCAAATCGCCTTTCGCAACAATGGTTTCATCCAACAAAATCCTAACATAAGGAGCTGCTGAATCTTCCAGTTCAAAAACATTGATCGGATTTTTGTCGTTGTCCTCGCAAGCTACAATTCCCAAAATTAGGAGAATAAGACCTAATATGTATTTAAAATTACTTTTCATCTGTATTGTTTTTTAGTTTTAAATCAATCAACGAATCCGTCTGGGTTGGTGTCCCAAAACACAGGAGTGCTAGGAGCGCTTTTCTGTGTAATGTTCGTATTGCTGTCCGCTGCGGTTTGCGAATACCACATAGATCTTAGGAACGGCCCCGGGTCGTTGGTGGTAAAAGCAGGAGTGAGGTTGTCCGGTTGACCGGTTCTTCTGTAGGTGTTATAAGCCTCTATCCCGTTGCACCACAATGCTATAAAGTATTGCTCTACAATAATGCGAAGCTTGTCTGTATCATCTCCGGCATCATAATTGGCCAATATTTCCGCTACATGATCGTTGATGGCTGTTGAGGTGGGTTCGTATCCCGTGCCGCTTGCCAAAGATGCCCCAAAATCGACCACGGTGCCTATGGATTGTCTGATTCCTGTTTCGAGGTAGTCCCTGGCATTTCCAGTGGTGTTCAATGTCAATGCCGCTTCGGCCAACATAAAATAGGTGTAGGAAGACATTAGAATGGGTGAAATACCTGCTCCTACCAAACCTTCATTTACAGCTCCGGAACCGGATACATTTCTAAATGAATCATCATCAAAAGGTCCACCAACAGGGTATGTACCATGCAATGTTCTAAAGGCATCATCTGGTGGAATTCCGTCGTCATCCAAGTGGTTTCTTCCCCAATATCCGCTTAGACCATTGGTTGCGGGCACTAAGCAATAGGGTTGTGAAGGATCCCACCAAGCGGGCAAGGATATTTCCGTAACACATTCTTTGGTAACAACATCGGCACCCGAAAAATCTGACTGTTGTCGGTAAAAGTAGTACCGTATTCTTGGGTCTGGATCACTATACTGATTGGCCATCAAATCCATATAATAGTTACAGGTATAAAAGTCTGAACTTGGCCCTGCGCCATCGTAGTTGGCATCAAAATAAGGATGTCTACTATCTGGGGAGGCATTGTTGGTGCCCCATTGGAACAAGAAATCATCGGAAGGATCTAAAATTAACTGGTTTCCACTGATCAACTCGTTGATGCGCGAGGTGGAAACAGATGCCCCAAACCCATCGGCACTGGCCAAACGTGTTTGCAGGTATAGCTTCAATCGCATGGTATTGGCGACTTTTTTCCATTGACTTTCGTTGCCGTCGTAAAAAAGGTCATTGGAGGGTAAAGACGTCTCATCTTTATTCAGGTTGGCAATGGCATCGACTAAAAGTTGGTCTGCCGCTTGGTAAATGGAAGCTCCTGAATCCACAGTGGGGTTCAGAATACCTTCACCGCCAGATACTGCCTCTGAATAGGGTACATCTCCAAAGAAATCCACCATGGACATCATGATATAGGCTTCCAAAATTTGCCCAATGGCAAGATGGGTGTACTGGCCAGCGTCTTCTGCCAAGGGGTTCATGGTTCTGATATCGATCAAAGCCCTTGCGTAAACATTGTCCCAAACCCTATCAAAATCCGATGGATCATAACTTTCACGATACGTTGGGCCAAACCCGTGTTGCATTCTTACCGGTTCCATTCCAAATTGACTGAGGCCGTTTTCGGCGCGCCCCTCTTCACCGGAATGGATTTGCGCGGTCATGAGTTGTATTTGATTTAGAAAGAAATCGACGCTCGCCTGCGAAGGGTTTAATGCATTCGGACTCTCCACAACATCCAAGGATGTGGTCTCACAGCCCAACATAACTGTCAGTGCAGCGATTACGAGACTTAGTATATTTGATATTTTTTTCATAATATATTTTTTGATTCTAGTTAGCTGCTTTTAAAATGATGCTCTTACGGTAAGACCATACCTTCTGGTGGAAGGGCCTGTGAAGAAATCAATTCCTTGCCCGTTGCCCACACCGGTACTTGATGAGTTGGTATCGTAACGAACATTATCTGGGAAGTTTACCGCTTTGTACCATAGGTTAGATCCTGAAAGCGTCAAGGACAAACTGCCAAAAGGCGTTTTATCCAACATTTTCTTGGGAATGGAATACCCTAATGAAGCTTCCTGAAGGCGGATAGTGGTACCATCAAAAATATTTGCTTCATTGATACCACCGGCAAAAAAGGTGTTGAACCCAAATTCTGTGGACGAAATGGCAACATTATTGGGTGTGCCGTCAGCAAAAACTCCCGGTAGAATATAATTGGACTCCCTGTGGATCGGATTGTCCAGATCAACCACACCACGACCGATCAATCCTGCAGTGGTTACCGAATACACATCTCCACCGTGGCGATACTGTAAGTTGGCCGATAGGGTGAAGTTTTTGAAGGTAATGGTTGGAATCAATGCAGTGGTCCAATCTGGATTGGGGTCACCGATTTCGGTAATATTATTGTCTACCAAATAGCGACCATTTGGGCCTACAACTTTGTTGCCATTGTCATCTTTTAGAATAGTGCTCCCGAGCAAAACACCAAAGGGCCTACCTTCCACGGCGTAGTTGGCTGCTTCGCCAGCTACGGCAAAAGTCAATAGGATGTTGTTGGTACCTTCGGCCAAATCGGTAACAATGGTTTCGTTGGCAGTAAAGTTTCCAGCTAGGTTAAATCCTATTCCAGCTTCACTTTCTCTCAATAGATTAAGGTCGTAATCTACCTCTACACCTTTGGTCTCTACTTCACCAATGTTTACAAAAGTGGAACGGAAACCAGTGGAACTGTCCAAAGTACGGTTAGTGATAAGGTCGGTAGTTGATTTCTGGTACAAGCTCACATTAAAATTGAGGCTGTTGAACAATCGAGTGTCCAAACCTATTTCCAGTTCTTGAACTCTCTCTGGTGATAAATCCCTGTTCCCCAAAACATCCGAAACTGTGTTTCCTGATACTACATTGCCATTGAAATCCACAAAGGTCCTTGCGCCCAAGGAAAGTACATCCCGTGTATTAAATGGGGTTGGGAAACCTGCGGAGGAACCATAGCCCACTCTGAGTTTGGCATAGTTCAGCACGTTTCCTTGCAGTGCAGGGAATGCGGTTGTTGGAATAAAGGATAAACTGGCTCCTGGATAGAACAAGGAGTTGTTTTCCCTTTCCAATGTTGAGGACCAATCGTTTCTTCCTACTACATTTAGGTAGAGCAAATCCTTGTATGAGAGGGTTGCATCTAAATAAACTCCAACTAGGTTTTCTTCAAAATTTTGGTTCAAATTAATTCCAGAGAAGGAGTTAACAGATGATGGGGTGGTAAAGTTGTAGTGTTCGAGCACTCCAAATACCAATTGTCCTTGACTTTCAATACCATCTTGTGCATAGGTGTCCCTACGGCTATTGGCACCCAAAGTTGCTGTAAGGCCTAAATCTTCGGAAAGACTTTTTTCTGCACTTAAAATCAAATCATGGTTCCAAATGGAGTTCCTTACAGATGTTGTCCTTAAAATACCCAAGGTCGGTCCATCTACTCCACCTTTGTTTTGTCCATAGGAGTTTAACTCGGTGTAGGTATCCAAACCAACACGATAGGTGAGGTTCATCCAATCGTTAATAGCGTAGCTCATGGAAACATTTCCTGTAAAACGGTCGGTTTCCTGAGAGGTTTTTGAGTTGGCCACGGTCCAATAGGGGTTTTGGATATCGTTTCCTGAACGATAGTATAAACTCCTGCCATCTGCTGCTTGGAACGGAATGTTGGTTAAATCGACACTCCTTGGAGTATAAAGCACATCCCCAAAAATGGCAGAACCGTTAAAAGCGGCCCCACTACCTGTACTTACTGCATTTGGAGGTGATTTATATCCTGTCCTTGCAAAATTGAACACACCCGAAACAGTGAAGTTGTTGGATAAAGTAGCATTACCTCCCAAACTGAAGTTGTTGCGCAATAATCTGTTCCCGGGAGTAACCCCAATATCTTCTGTGCGGCCATAATTGGCATTAAAGTTTACTTTTTCCGAACCACCGCGAATATTAACGGATGTACTGTACACATAACCGGTCCTGAAGAATTCCTCGACGCCATTATAGGGTTTATAAGGATATTCGTCATCCAAAAGATCCTCGTAACCAGCAATCAGAGTCGGGTCTGCAATATAGTTGAACGGGTGTCGCGTCAAAGCAACTCCGTTTGGACCAGTTCTTATGTACTGTGCTGCCGCGGCTATGCCATCATCGTCCGTACGATCAAAACGAGGTCCCCAGTTACTGAAGAAAAACCCGAAACCTTGGTGAAACCCGCTTCCGTAATTATCTTGGAATTTTGGGAGTACTGCATTAGACATAAATACCGACTGGGTAACGGAAACTTCGGTTTTTGAGGGAGTGTCACCTGTGGCGGCACCTTTGGTGGTAATTAAAATTACACCATTTCTGCCTCGGTTACCGTACAATACGGTTGCACTCAATCCTTTTAATACACTTACACTTTCTATATTGTTTGGATCTAGGTCCAAAAATCGACTGGATTCGGTATTTCCATCCAAAAAGTTGGTCTGTGTGTTGGTGCCAGAATCAAAAGGGATACCATCCACAATAAATAACGGTTGGTTGGATTGTGTTGCTGAGGAATATCCACGGATAATAATGTTGGTGCCTGAACCGGACATTCCGTTGTTGGATGTAATGTTGACCCCGGCAACTTTTCCGTTCAATACACGGGCAACGTCGGCTTCTGGTCTGGATTCCACTTTGTCGGATTCCACAGTGGTTACGGAGTATCCTAGGGATCGTTTCTCTCGAACAATACCTTGAGCGGTTACCACTACTTCTTCAAGTTGGGATGCATCTTCGGCCATTTGTACGTTAATGGTACTCCCTGCACCAATACTTCTTTCTTGCGTTCTTTGTCCCAAATAGGAAAATACAAGAATATCACCTTCGCTGGCTTCAATGGCATAATTGCCATCAAAATCGGATTGTGTACCCCGAACGGTTCCCTTAACAACAATATTAACACCGGGCAAGGGTACCCCTTCTTGGTCGGTGACCGTTCCGGTAACCGTTTTTTCTTGGGCATGGGCAAATGCTATTGATAGACACATGACCAGCAGTGCTCCAAACAGTTTCTTTACTTTCATACGAATAAAGTTTTGTTAGTAATTTCAAATGAGTTAGGGCAACTGAGAAAGGTGGACGGCGCTAGGAAAATGATAGCTAATTCAAATAATACTTCTGGGAAGTGAACAAAACTCAATGGATTTTGTTTTTTTAAGAAGCAGAGCCTCTCACCGCCCTACCTTTACAATTGCATAACAAATCAACTTATAAGTGTGTGGGAGAGGGTACTTTTTAAACGGCTAGAACCTCAAAAAAACTGATGCCCATGGGGAAGTACCGTTTTTAACACATCAAAATGGATTTGATAACAATTTGATAATGGGATGTGAAAAAAACCTCTTGGATATCCAAGAGGTTTTTGCGAATAGCCCTGAACGATTTAATGGGTTCTGCTATGCCATCTGCATGTTGTTTTGATTGAAATCTACCGTGGCAACAGATCTGTAATCGTTGGGACTTAGCCCCGTTACTTTTTTAAAGGCATTGTAAAAGCTGTTCTTGCTGTTAAAACCTACTTCGTACATAACGGCCTTTACACTTAAAGTAGAATCCGAAACCAGAAGATGTTTTGCCTCTTTTATTCTGTATTCGTTCAAAAAGGAATAAAAGTTTTTAGAGAAGTACGTGTTGATTACTTGGGACACCTTGTACCTATTGTCTTGAATGTGTTCCGAAAGTTCGTCAAGACAAATGGTGTTGTTCCGATAAATTTTGTCCTCCTCAAAGGCCTTTTTAATTTTCCCTCGAATAGCAAGGGCTTCTTCTTCCGTAAGTCCGGACTTCTTGTACTTTTCATGACTGTTTAATGGGCCGGAGGTCAGCTCCTCCTGCCCAATGTACTTAAAAACGAGTTGTTTTAGTAGTCGTTTCATAATGATTGATGATTTTTGATTGATGACCACTAGTTAGCAATAAAACCCCTGTTTTTAGGTGTTCCCGATAAGAGTTTACCCCTGTTTTAGGTGATTGAGGTATTCGCTGGGAGTGAGATGGGTGTCTTTTTTAAAAGCTTTGTTGAAGGATACCTTATTGTTGTAACCCACCTCGTAGGCGATGTCTATAATGTTGAGTTCATTTTCTTTTTCAAGGAGTTCTTTGGCTTCTTGTATACGGTAAGAATTTACAAACTCCCTAAAGCTCATATTAAAATGTTCGTTGATGAGTTGCGAGGCATTGTGTCGAGTAGTGTCGAGTTTTTCGGCCACCATATCAAGATTGATGTCATTTTTGCGATATAGCTTATCTTTTAGAAATAGGTCAGTCAGGTTCTTTTTGAGCTCTTGTGAAAGACTGTCCGTTAGACCGGATTTTACATATTTTGGGAACAGCCGATTGGTATAGGCATATAAACCGCTAAACACATCGGGTTGTACATTAGCGGCATATCCTACATACAAGACCATGGTGCTCATCAAAACAATAGGTGCATGATAGAATACACCACTATTTACCCCTATATTAATGTATATACCATAGATTATATAAACCATTACATAGCTTACATGTATAAAATAGATATTTTTTTGCCAAGTTCTGGTTTTTTTGCTCAGTCCCATTTTGTTGTTGGCTAAAATCAGATGTACAAAAAATGCATAAACCCCTAATGAAGTTGCTTTGAGAACGACCATCAACAATAATTTGGTAGAATCCCCTGGGTTTAACCCTTCTTGCAACCTTTGCAGCATTTGGTTCACTTTTTCTGATCCTGAAAAACCATAAACTGTAAAAATTAGATATACAGTTAAAACCAATGTGGGCAAAAAATGCCATAGGTCGTTTTTTTTAAGATCCGTTGACTTTGAAACGCGCTTAAAATATAGGAAAAGTAAGGGGCCATATAAAAAGGAAGACCAAGTTGACATGAGGTAGGTGTGTGGAAACTCGAACACATAATTGGTCTGGTTGATGCATATATTTAAAATGAAAAGTGAATGGATAAAGACAAAAATGGCAATCAGAATTCTCGCCTGTTTGTCAATTTTTTTGTTGATCAATAAAATAAAGGTGACATAAAAGCCAATTAGGGAAACAAAAAAGTAAAAAATTGACCAACCTGTGAATTTTGGTAATACGGTTCCTGATAGTTTGATGAAATCCTCATTGTTCCTGATGTGGTCAAAATCCTCGTGCAATAAAAAAGTGGGCTGAAAATCTATTTTGAAATAATCGTATATATATCCAATTGATTCTTCTGGTTTCTTCAATGCTGCCTGACTAAGCGCTAACTTTTTTAAGATGTGAATTTTTTGTTCCTTATCGGTTACATCAAGATTTTTTTTATAGAGGGGTACTGCTTCCTTAAACCGGTGAATATTAAAATAGTAATCTGCCCAATCGAGGGAGTCTTTAAAGGTTTCTGCTGTGGGTGCAGGAAAACCACCATAACCGCTGTTAACGGTAAGGCCATAGGCAAACGTGAGGTTTAGCCATAGAAACAGTAAGACAATATAGTTGGTAGATTGTCTCATTTTGATTGATGATGAATTAGTATTAACAATTTATGAAAATACTGTGTTAAAAACGTTAACAAACTATTAAAGTAGGTAAGCCCCGATAAAAATTTACCCTTGAAACACCTGTAAGGATGTAGGTTTTGGAAGAATTGCATAAAAAAAGCCGAGGAAAATTTTCCTCGGCTTTTTTTTCTAGTAGCGGGGACTGGACTCGAACCAGCGACCTTCGGGTTATGAGCCCGACGAGCTACCTACTGCTCTACCCCGCGATATATGTTGTCTGTTTCTTTTAGAAACTTAATTTTCAATAAAAATACTCAGTTTGTGTAGGTACCCTGCCCTGAGCTTTGTCGAAGGGTGCTGCTCTACCCCGCGATGTGGACGGCAAATATACAACCCTTTTTTCATCATTTCCAAACTTAAACCTAATATTCCTTTTTACTTAACGTCTATCCCGCTCAAAATCCATAAATTGGCCGTTTTTACCTTATGGACGCAATCAACGATTTTATATCCTCACTTTTGCCATATACCGAGTGGCCCATGTTCATTCTGCTTATTGGTGGCGGGCTCTTTCTGGCTTTTTACTCCAAATTTGCACCCTTCCGCCATTTTGGTCATGCCATAGCCGTGGTCTCGGGAAAGTACGATGACAAAAATGCAAAAGGGGATGTAAGTTCGTTTCAAGCATTATCGGCAGCAGTAGCGGCAACGGTAGGATTGGGAAACATATCCGGAGTGGCCATTGCCATTCATGATGGGGGACCGGGCGTTGTATTCTGGATTTGGATGACCGCACTTTTGGGCATGGGCATCAAATTCTATTCAGGGAGCTTGGCCATTATGTACCGTGGAACAGATTCCGATGGTCACATGCAAGGAGGGCCTATGTTTTATATCACACAAGGAATGGGGAATTGGGCAAAGCCCATGGCCATCTTTTTTAGTATTTGTGGGCTGTTTGGGTTTTTGGGGGTATTTACCGCCAATCAATTTACCGAAGCATTTATGGGCGTTGTGCAACCACATGAAACTCTTTTTGCTACAAGCGAATACAATTGGAAGTTGGGAATAGGCTTTTTTCTGGCCATCATCACATCCATCGTAATTTTTGGCGGACTGAACAAAATTGCCAAAGTAGCGTCTGCCATTGTGCCTTTTATGGTGGGAATTTATCTGTTGGCGGTCATTTTTGTGATGGCTAGCCATGCAGGGGAAGTTTGGCCTGCCCTTAAAATGATTTTGGTCGAAGCATGGAATTTCGATACCGCCGTTACGGGCGGATTCTGGGGCCTCGTAATCGTGGGGGTCCGTAGGGCCATGTTCTCCAACGAAGCCGGTCTCGGTAGTGCACCTATGTACCACGGGCAGTCCCGAAATGATGAGCCTGCAAAGGAAGGACTTGTGGCGATGCTCGGGCCATTTATCGATACCATTTTAGTATGTACCTTTACCGCAGTGGTTATTATTTTGAGCGGGGCCTATCTTGAGGATGGCAGTGGTATTGTGATGACGATGTCCGCTTTTGAGACCACATTGTACGGTATTGGAGATGTGCTATTGATGGTCATTGTAGCAGCTTTTGCATTATCGACCTTGTTCACATATTCGTATTATGGTGTGAAAAGTTTGTCGTTTTTGACGAATGCCAAAATCGGAAAGTGGTACAATGTATTTTTTATCATCATGATTGTTTTTGCGGCAATCGCCTCATTGAAATTGGTAAAAAACCTGATTGACCTATCATACGCATTAATGGTCATTCCCAATATGATTGCTGTGTTGTATCTTTCACCAAAGGTAAACGCAGCATCCAAGCAATATTTTGAAAAAAGAAAGAAAGGTGGCGCATAAAGCAGGATTTGTAAATATTATCGGGAACCCAAATGTGGGCAAGTCCACATTGATGAATGCCTTTGTGGGCGAGAAACTTTCCATTATCACCTCCAAGGCGCAGACGACCCGCCACCGTATTTTGGGAATTGTCAATGGGGATGATTTCCAAATGATTCTCTCCGACACCCCAGGAATAATAAAGCCAGCCTACGAACTGCAAAGCTCCATGATGGATTTTGTGAAATCCGCCTTCGAGGATGCCGATGTGCTGTTGTACATGGTCGAAATAGGAGAAAAGGCACTTAAGGACGAATCGTTCTTCAAAAAAATACAGAATAGTAAGATACCCGTATTATTGCTTCTCAACAAAATAGATACTTCCGATCAGGAGAAGCTGGAAGAGCAAATGCAATATTGGCAAGAGCAATTGCCCAATGCAGAAATTCACCCCATATCCGCTTTGGAAAACTTTAATGTAACCGAAGTGTTCAACCGTATTTTGGAACTTTTGCCGGAAGCACCACCTTTTTATCCAAAAGACCAAATTACGGATAAGCCCGAACGCTTTTTTGTGAACGAGACCATCCGTGAAAAAATATTGCTCAACTATAAAAAGGAAATCCCTTATTCAGTTGAGGTAGAGACCGAGGAATTTTTAGAAGATGAGGATATCATCCGAATCCGTTCGGTGATTATGGTGGAGCGTGATACCCAAAAAGGAATCATTATCGGGCATAAGGGCGCCGCTATTAAAAAGGTGGGGGTAGAGGCCCGTAAAGACCTCGAAAAATTCTTTGCCAAGCAGGTTCACATCGAACTCTATGTAAAAGTGAACAAGAACTGGCGCAGCAATTCCCAGCAGCTCAGGCGTTTCGGGTACAACGGCTAAGGTTCGTCGTTAATTCTTTCAAAAGGAGCAATGGTGTCCCTGACAAATTGTTTCAACTGGTCCATTTGTGGTTTCCCTTTGGCTCTTCCCAAACGGCCAAAGGCATAAAGTGAGAACCAAATCACTACTAAAAAGAACATACCCACCAACCAAAGGGTAATATCCTTGCCCAAGGAATAATTGGAATAGGCAAAAATTCCCATGATTATAAAAATGGTGCCCACACCAAAATGGAGGAACATAAAAAAGGTCCAAAGCGTGGGATTGGGGCCAAAGACGCCACGAATATTGCTGACACCCTCCTCGAAAGACGAAAGTTCCAAATGAAGTTGCGGTGTCCAAAAGGTAGTTTCCGCTTTTTTGAACTTGACAAAAATATGCTCATCCAGCCTTTTGATTAAAAACGGATTTGCGGTGGCATCATCAAAAATGGACTCCAATTGTTCTAAATTTGTCTTCAGGGAGACACGAAAACGGGGCCGTAAAACTATCTCGTTGGTCAAGTCGCTCATAATCATTTGAAAATGATGAAAAAAGGTATCATTTTTTCTTCATAATAAATGGTATTTTTGCCAAAAATTAAACCTAATGGGAGCTATTGTAGCCATTGTAGGAAGACCCAATGTTGGGAAGTCCACTTTTTTCAACCGACTTATTCAACGCCGTGAGGCTATTGTGGATGCCGTAAGCGGTGTAACTCGCGACCGTCATTACGGTAAAAGTGACTGGAACGGTAAGGAGTTTTCCGTTATTGATACTGGTGGTTACGTTTTGGGTAGCGACGATGTTTTCGAAAAGGAAATCGATAAACAAGTAGAGTTGGCCATCGATGAGGCCGATGCCATCATTTTTATGGTGGACGTGGAGTCCGGCGTAACCGGAATGGATGAAGATGTGGCCAAGCTCTTGCGTAGGGTCGATAAGCCCACTTTTTTGGCCGTAAACAAAGTCGATAACTCCAAGCGTATGGCCGATGCCGTAGAGTTCTATTCTTTGGGATTGGGTGAATATTATACGCTTTCAAGTATCAACGGTAGTGGTACCGGGGAATTATTGGATGCCCTTGTTAAGGTGCTGCCCGATGAAAAGGAAGAAGAAAGCGAACTCCCTCGTTTTGCGGTAGTGGGAAGACCCAATGCGGGGAAATCATCCTTTATCAATGCGTTGATAGGGGAGGACAGGTACATTGTAACCGATATTGCGGGTACTACCCGCGATAGTATCGATACCAAATACAATCGTTTTGGATTTGAGTTTAATTTGGTGGACACGGCCGGTATCCGAAGAAAATCCAAAGTAAAGGAAGACTTGGAGTTTTATTCCGTCATGCGTTCCGTTCGTGCCATAGAACATTGCGATGTATGTATTTTGATGTTGGATGCCACCCGAGGTTTTGATGGACAAGTACAAAATATATTTTGGCTCGCACAGCGCAACAACAAGGGAATTGTGATTTTGGTGAACAAATGGGATTTAGTCGAAAAAGAAACCAATTCGGTAAAAGAATATACTGCCAAAATAAAAGAAGTTATTTCCCCTTTTGAAGATGTACCCATTCTTTTTGTTTCTGTTCTGAACAAACAACGTATCTACAAGGCCATCGAAACCGCAGTGGATGTTTACAAAAACCGTTCGAAACGTATTCCAACCCGAAAGTTGAACGATATTATGCTTCCCATTATTGAAAAAACACCACCTCCATCTACCAAAGGGAAATACGTAAAAATCAAATTCTGCACGCAATTGCCTACACCATATCCGCAATTTGCCTTTTTCTGCAACTTGCCCCAATATGTGAAGGACCCCTACAAAAGATTTTTGGAGAACAAAATCAGGGAGAATTTCGATTTTACCGGAGTTCCAATGACCATTTTTATGCGGAAGAAATAATTATTCGCCCGAAGCTGAGCGTACTTTCACCAATTGCTGAATTCGATTGCCTTGATTGTCCACGGCCGTGAGCATATATTCTCCGGCTTCAATGGGTAGAATCAGTTCATGGAAATTTTCCGTCTTGCCGATGAATAATTCATCCAAATACCAATAAATGATAGCGTTGGATTGTTGATGGGCCAGTTTGAGAATGATTTCCATACTTTTTTCGCCCAAATCCTTTGGGAGTAGTACGGTTTCATTTCTTTTTGGGTAAATGAACTCCATCAAATTGTTTTCCAAAGCAGAACAACCTTCCAAATAAGGGGGCAAAGGTTTATAGTTGGGATTCGAAGAAGCGTAATAATATTCCAAAATAGGAGGGAGTACCAACCAATTCTTGGCGACCATATCTTCCAGAGGGTAACATTCGGAGTTTACTCTATACTGTTCCGAAGTATCTAAAAAAACCTGCTGATGATAGGGGCAGGCTCCACTTCGGGTACCGTGGGTCGGCACGAATTCCTTTTTTATATCCTCACAATAAATGGAAGCCCGAAATCCACTTTGTGCACAAACTTCAATCTCAACAAGGTCATCAAAAGGTTCTTGGAACCAACCGCTTTGTGGCAATGCATCCAATACATCAAATAGTAAGGGAGCGGCTGCAGTGATTCCCGTAAGTCCGGGCCTGCCTTCGCCATCGGCATTGCCTGCCCAAACCCCGATGGCATATTTTGGCGTAACTCCAACGGCCCAAGCATCCTTAAAACCAAAACTAGTGCCAGTTTTCCATGCAATGGGCTGGGAGGAATCAAAAAACTGCCAATTTTCATCGCCTTCTGGTCGGTTGACCTCGTACATGGATTGAAACGTACTGTAAATTGAACCTGCGCCAAAAACCAAAGGGTCAAATTGTTCGTTGCCAAAGTCCTTGGTTTCGTTTTGTAAATAGGTAGCCTCCCTAAATTCTTGACTTCTGTACGTGCTGGAATGGGCCAAAAAATAATTCAGACTGGAGGCCATGGAGGCATAGGTAGAGGTCACTTCCCAAAGGGAACTTTCGGCACCACCCAGAATCAAGGATAGCCCATAATACGATGAAGGCTTATTCAAAGACTCCATCTTCATTTTGTGGAGCTTGTTGTAAAACTTTTGAAGCCCATATTCCCGTAACAATCGGACGGCGGGCACATTAAGCGAACGTGATAAGGCTTTGCTTGCAGGTACGGCGCCCACATGTTTTAAATCAAAATTTTGGGGATGGTACCCATTGATTACCGTTGGAACATCTTCCACTAAGCTATGGGGCAGCAATTGGCCCTCATCCAAAAGCGATGCAAACAAAAAAGGCTTTAACGTACTGCCCGTACTTCTCTTTTTAGTGATGATGTCCACATAATTGGCGTGTGTCTCATCCGAAGGGGAATTTCCTACATACCCTAGCACTTTTCGGGTTTCCACATCGAGTACCAGAATGGCCAGATTATGGATTTCGTTGCTTTGCAATTGCCGATAATGACGTTCTGCCAAGAGATTCAACCGTTGTTGCAAGGGTCGTTGAAGCGAAGTGGTCACACGCTGACCCGGAAGCTCGTTACGGATACGTTCGGTAAGATGAGGGGCTACATCGGGTAATGGGAAAGGCTTTTGTGGCAATGGTTCGGCAATGGCCAATTCATAGGTTGTTTCATCAATGATTTCTTTTTTCCATAACTTCTTCAATAACCGGTTTCGCTTGTCCAAAAAGGCCTGTTCGTTTCGTCCCGGGAAAATAAGTGCCGGGGCATTGGGCAAAACAGCCAAGGCAGCCGATTGTCCCCAGCTCAGTTCATGTGCAGGAATGCCGAAGTATCGCCAAGCCGCGGTTTCCAACCCGACCACATTGCCGCCGTAGGGCGTGTGGGAGGCGTAGAGCTTTAAAATTTCTTCCTTCGAGTGTCGCAACTCCAAACGAGTGGACATAAAAACCTCGATGAGTTTTTCCCAATAGGTCCGGCTTTGGTTTTTTCTGCTTAACCGTATTACTTGCTGTGTGATGGTACTGCCACCTCTTCGGGTTTCTTTGGTGATATTGTGCCCGATAGCCTTTATAATGGAAATGGGATTGAAACCAGGATGCTGATAAAAATATTCATCCTCAAAAAGTAGAATACTCTGTTTGAAGCGTTCGGGAACGGAATCAATCTGGGGAAATCGCCATTGACCATCATCGGCAATCCGTGCTCCGATGAGCGAACCTTCGGAACTGTCCACAACCGTTGATGTTGGGTCATCGAACAGATTTGTGGGCAGGCAAAACAACCATAAAATCAAAACAATGGATAAAAGGATAACCTTGATTCGGTGTTTTAAAATGTTTTTTTTTAGGGCCGACAAAAAAAACTTCATCCACACCAAACTACTGAACAACTTTGACCCAATTACCCTTGTTTCTAGCATAATAAGTGTTATCGTACATCGCTTCAGCTTGGGTGCCGGGCAAATAGTAATCACCCAAGAACGATGCATTCAATTTGATGGTAAAGGTTTTGGATTTTCTCGCGTCCAAATCAAAATACAGATGGGTACGGTCGTCCCGAGTATCCACATAATCTGCCTTTGAAGCATTAGCGTTGCTGCCTCCAGCAAATGAAGTGTCCACAATTTCCCATCCGCTGGGCACAATGTGCGTCAGGGCCACATTGTCGATATAGTCATCGGAACTGTTGAAAATGGTCACTTTTGCTTCGAATTCTGTTCCCTGTCTTAGTTCATTTATATTGACGGAATTGCCCAATGGGTCTTGGTAGTTCACGGACAACCTTAGGTTTTGCTGTTGTGCCAATTCCTCGCCAACTGGTAATTTGCCTGTTTGGGTAAGGGTAGCGTAAATGATATTTCCTTGGTTGTTTTTCAGTTCGATTTCCTCTTTAAAGGAAGTCACGGAAAGTTCCCGCTGTGCTATGGCCCTATCGGTTTTGACATTAATACTTTTTCCATTATTGGTAAAGGTGAGGTCAATGGACCTTCCCCCATTCTTCATCACCATTTTGGACAAAGCCAAGAGAGCAAAAGCTGTTTCTTGGGTACTGTACCATTGCTGTGATGATAAGTTTTTGGCCAAGGAAACAGCCAGTTCCCTTTGTTGGGTGTCGTCCAATATAACCAGGGTTTCCAACGCCATGGCACGGTTGCGGAATACGGAACCATAGGTTCTATAGTTGTAATTATTGGGTGTAAAGTTGATGTTCGCCTTTTGGGCAATAGCCTCAGCGATTTCTTTTTTACCGACCAGGGCGTAAGCTGCTGCCAATCTCCATTTGGCCTCGTTGCCGAGGTTTGTTGTTTCCCGTAAACGGTTCATTGCAGCCAGTTCGGGTTGCTGTGCCAAGGCCAATGTGTACAATCGATATGCTTGTGAAACATCATCGTTGTAATAGGTGCTTTGGTTACTCCATTGACGCGCCGCATTCTTTTGGTATCTCAACCAATTGCTCAAGAAGGTCAACGGTAATTGACACCCCTGCTGTTTGGCTTCCAACATAAAATGCCCGGCGTAGGATGTTCCCCAATCATCGGCATTGCCGTAACCTGGCCAGTAGCTTAATCCGCCATTGGGAATTTGGAAATCGCTAAGTCGGTCAATGGCAGCTTTTACATTTTTCTCAATCTCCTTCTTTTTATCAAAAGTGATGTCCAATACATCTGCCAAGAACAATTGAGGGAATGCTGCGGAAGTGGTTTGCTCCACGCATCCGTGTGGGTAGCGCAACAGATAATCCATTCGTTTGGAGAAATCCATCGGTGGAAGCGTAGAGAATTCTATAAATGCTTCATTAGTGCCCGACGTGCCAAAAGTTTCCATCGTGATGGTCTGAGCACCATTGGGGTCGAGTGTGTACAATTCACTTTTGGTGGTTACAGGATTTGGATTTTCCACATCGATTTCGGTCTCGTTGGATGCGCTTTCCCCGGCGCCCGTAGCGGTAACTTTTATGGTCTGGAAAGATGATGTTGGATTGACTTTAAAATCAAAATTGACGATTTGCTCCCCAACTGCATTAAAGGTGATGTTTTTGGAAGTGCCGTTGATGGGCTCCAATGCTTTTCCTGCATCAATATTGACCTTTACATTTTTTACTTTAGGTTCCATCGCAAATACCGTAACGGGGATAGTCACGGTCTCGCCAGGAGATAATTTTCGTGGAATGGAGGTAAGCACCATCAAAGGCTTGCGAACTGGGGTTGTTTTTTCAGCATTGCCGTAAGCACTGTTCGGATTCCCTGCAACGACCATGGTTCGGACAGAACCTACATAATTCGGCATATCGATGGTATGTGATGCTTTTTCACCTGCTTTCAAGGTAAACGGACCCAAATAGGTAACGACGGGTTTAAAGCGTTGTGCCTTTCGGTTTTTGGCGCCAGCTCCAATGCCGCCACCGCCAATAGCGTAAATATTATCGACACTCACGGAGTAAGCTCCCATCACATCATCAAAAATGTCAAAGGTCTTTACGCCCAAAGCTTGTCTTGCATAGAACGCACTATGAATATCGGGAGTGGTAAAACGTGTCAGGTCCAAAAGGCCTTCGTCCACCACGGCCAATGAGTAGGTCATCGGTTTTTTACTGGTTTCAGAAACGGTGACCTTAAACGGTTTTTCAGGCTCCAAAACATCGGGCATACTGATTTGTGGCTCCAAGAATGTCGCGGGATTTTCCACCAAGAGCGGAACAACGCCGTACAATCGGATGGGCAAGTCGTTTTTAACCTGACTGTGCGGTTGCAACAAGGAAATGTTCACGTAGGCATTCGGTGCCATTTCTGCCGTAATCGGAATGGTCGCCCTGGTTTCTTTGGCAGAGGTCTCAATCCATTGTTGGAAGAGTACTTCGGTGCCATTTTCGATACTGACCAAAGCACGGCCGCCTTTATCTGAAGGAAAAGTTACAAACGCTTTTTCCCCAAGAGTATATTTTTCCTTGTCGGTGGAGAAAATCAGAATTTTGGAGCTTTCGGCATCCTCGGATGCGGGCCTTCTCCACCAATTGCGATAAAAATAGGCGGTACGACCTGTTGCGTGACCCGAAACTTCATCAATCACACGGATGAGGTAACGTCCGCCTTGCTCATCGGGAACATTGATGTTGAAATTGGCCTTGCCCTCGCTTCCCGTAGTTACATTCATTTCTTTGAACGGTCGGTGCACGGTGGCATTTTCATATCGTGATAAGTTATCGTAACCACGGTTCCACCACCAGCGCCATTCAATTTTGAACACTTGCACTTTTAATTTTCGGTTGCCCGATGGATTTCCTTGTGCATCCACGGTAACCACATCAAACGTATTGTTGTCATCCGTTAAGAAAGAACCGTACTGTTTAGCTTCCGGTGAACGAAGGCCGACAAAGTTGGAAAATGGGGCCAAATTTTTGGAGAATACATCTATTGAAAAGTCGCCGCCTCCTTCAAACACTTTTGTTGTAAAAATTGCTTGCAGCATTCCCGGTGCGTTGCCGTTCACGTCGATTTTTTTGTTGATGTCGAGTACTCCATTAGCATCCAAGTTTGATGATATCCATTGCAATTCAGTTTGGTTGAAGGTGCGTACAGGGTCTTGGAAAACATAACCTTTGTACTTAGGAAATGCTGTGGAGGTCTCGCTCAACGTAGCATTTATATCGATTTTTAAGTTACGTGCTGGAGCGCCATGCAGCCATTTTACTTCGGCTTTTCCCCTGTTGATGGAATTGGCTTCCAGTACTTCATCATCAAAAGTAAAATCCACTTTTAATCGATTCGGTTTTACAGTGGCTACCTTTAAAGTTTTAGTGAACTGTGCCCCTCCCACAATCACTTTGGCCGACCAATTTCCTGTTGGTGCCGCAGCATCTGTTGGGATAGGGAAATAATAGAAGTTCTTTTCCTTTTTGGCGTACAGACCATCGGCAACGGGAATACTGCCTTCTTTTAAAACATGACGTTGCACCAGTTTACCACGTGCATCACTGACTTCCAAAGCCACGGGGTGCCCTTTAGGCAAGGGGTTGGCAGTGTCATCCAAAACAAAGGTCAAATGAATGATATCGCCGGGTCTGTGTACTCCTCTTTCGGTATACAAATAACCTTGCAATCCTTTTTGGAGCTGCTCACCGGAGACATCAAATTTACTCAGGGACAATGCATTTCCATCCGCTAGTTTTGCATAGGCAAAATTGTTGCTGTGCTCGGCCACTGCAAAGGCAATGCCCTTGTCGCTATCATAAACCGATAATCCTTTGGCGTCCGTGGTGGTCTCGCCGACAAGTTGTTGTTGGTAATTATAGAGTTTTATTTTCGCGCCTGCCACGGGTTGGGTTGTAAGCAAGTTGGTCACCGCAAAATGATGGGAGCGGTTGCTTCCTTTTTTAACGATAAGACCCAAATCGCTTCCCAATAAATTGGTCGCTGCTATTCTTTCGTAGTTGTAGTATGCAGAGTGGCAAGGGTTGTCCCGTTCTTCCCAATTGTAGTCATAGTTTCTGTAATTATAGATTTCGTTGTTCCAATAGCGCTCTTCTTCGGAGGCTTCATCGGAGCTTTGCTCCAAAGCATAATCGGTGGTTGGTTCTTCGGTTTCAGCGTTATCCCCACAATCGTAAGTGGTATGTTCTTTCTTAAAACTGAACTCCACTCGATACAACGAACCGGGATTTATTTTTATCAATTCTGACAAATCGAGTCCGTGGGCCTGCCAGTAGCTGGAATTTTGGTTGCCGTCTTTTGAGAGCGGAATCACTTTGTAGGCTACCCTGCGTCCAACGGGTCTAAAATCGGGGCTGTAACTTTCGGTCAAATCATAGTTTTGGAGATACTGGAGCATATTGTCCTGATACACTTGAATTACACGAACTTCTACGGCAGCAAGGTTGACGGTTTCAAAATAAATGGGCGTGGATGACGCATTGGGGAGAATGGTTCCTTTGGAAATCAATCGAACCGCCGGTTTGAGCTGCTCAAAAGAGACCAGTTCGGAAAAGTCATTTTTCAACGTGAAACCATATTCACTTTTTATTCCTTGAAAGGCATTGATGCGCACCTCACCTAAAATGCGATTGGACGGGTACACGCTTAAAACGTTGCCGTTGATTTCATATCGAACGCTTTCCGCATTTTCAATGGTGACCAAACCATTTAGGTTTTGATCTTGTTTTAAAGGCTCCGAAAAATTCAGGGTAAGTACGGCATTTGGGGCGGATGTTGTTTTGGCATCAACAATTACAAACTTGTTCTTGCCTGGAATGGGGTAAGTTTCCGAGCCTTCGTTCTCAATATGGTAAGAATCACCGGTCCAGTTGATGGTTAGCTCACTATCATCTGTTTTTCTGGAAATACTATCAATTTTAAAGCTGAAGTATTGTGCATTGTCCGAAGTATTGTCCCATTTCACGGGGATAGTTTTATCTCCCTGCTTTACGGAAAGTACCGTTTCTATTTTGGATGCTTCCAAAACATCCGAAGCATCCAAGGTGCCCGTGAGGTATTGCCAATCTTTGCTGTAGGATTGTAAATCTCCTAGATTGATTTTGAAATTTGGC
Organism: Allomuricauda sp. TY007; assembly: GCF_010468565.1. Lineage (GTDB taxonomy): Bacteria > Bacteroidota > Bacteroidia > Flavobacteriales > Flavobacteriaceae > Flagellimonas. The sequence continues at coordinate 58,945 of NZ_WUEG01000011.1, read as the reverse complement.
GCAATGGTCTTAAAACTAAAAGTGTACGTCTTAAACTCACTTTTTATATCCTCGAAGAGTTTGTTGAGCTTCAGACTGATGGTGTATTCAGTGTTGGGCTCCAAATATTCTGAAGGTTGAAAGGTGAGTTCCCTTCCGTTTTCAATGACCAATGCCCCGTCCACCTTTGGTGAAATGTCCAAATATTCCAGTGGTAACTCTTGAGTCAGTTCAAACTGCTCCAATTGTTGGACCAATGCAATGGTAATCGGTGTGGAAATACTTTGGTTGCCATTGGTGTGATAACTGATATAGTCCTTGAACTTGAATAGGTTGTCGGTTTCGGAAGTACCATCCTTTTTTTTACAGGATGCAACAAGAATTAGTAGGGAAATTAGAAATGCTATGAATGACCGGGACATGTAAAAAGAATGTTTTGAATTGAAAATTTAACTATTAGCAAGATAGTTAAAATTGAGTATCAGAACCATATTACTTGATGGATAGTTGATTTAGGTGGATTACCAACCCCCAGAAGCACCACCGCCTCCAAAACCACCGCCACCGAAGCCACCACTGAATCCACCTCCACCACCGAGGCTTCCGCTGCCAAAACCGCCGGAGGAGCCAGAACTACGTCCCATGTTGCTCAATATGATCATGTCCCAAATATCCAGTCCACGTCCTCTACGGCCTCCATGTCCGCCACCACCTTTGTTTTTACGGCTCCATAAAATAATGATGATGACAATAAAGATAATGATGGGAAAAAGGGCGTCAACAGGGAATTTTTTACCGCTCCCAAACGAGCGGTCCTCTTTAAACTCGCCTGTCAATACCTTAAAAATGGCGTCGGAACCTTTATCCAAACCACTGTAGTAATCCCCTTTTTTAAATTCTGGGATAATCACCGTTTCTATAATACGCCTCGACATTAAATCGGTTAGCCTGCCCTCTACGCCATAGCCCGTGTTGATAGCGATTCTGCGGTCGTCCCGGGCCAAGAGTATAAGCACGCCATTATCTTTGTCCGCTTGTCCAATGCCCCATTTTTGGCCCCATTGTGCTCCCAAAAAATTGATTTCCTCACCTTCAGTGGAACTAATTATAGCTACTACAATTTGTGTGGACGTGCTATCAGAATACCGAACAAGCTTTTGTTCCAATGCATTGCTCTGCGAAGGCGGTAACAAGTTTACATAATCGTAAACGCTCGTTTCTTGCTGTGGTTTTTCGGGTATGGAAAATTGTCCCCAAGCTAGGGAGACGCATAAAAAAAAGAGTGAAAAACTAGCCTTTGGATATTGCATCGTTCAGTTCATTGGTATCGTCTTGGTCCCATGGGAAATGGGCGTGTAGTTCTTTGCCGGCCATAAGAATGCCTTCAACGATACCTTGTTTAAAATTTCCTTTTTTAAAGTGGGAAGCGATCACATCTTTGGTGGTGTCCCAAAACCCTTTGGGAACGGCCCTATCTATACCCTCACCGCCGTAGATGACAAATTTTCTATCATCCACTGCAACATAGAGCAGCACCCCGTTGCCCTCCTTGGTGTTGTCCATTTTCAGAAAATGGAATACCTGCTGTGCCCTACTAAAATGATCTATTTTTGAAGATGCTTCAATATGCACTCGTATTTCGCCAGAAGTATGGTTTTCGGCTTCAACAATCGCATCAACAATTTCCTTTTCTTCCTCGGCAGTCAAAAACTCTTCTACGTGCGACATAATTTAATTGAATTCAAAATCCACTTCGGGAACATCTTCGGAACCTGCATCGGATGTGAAGAGAGCCATTGGGTCGAAATTGGCAATGCTGGCCACGATGTTGGTTGGGATTTGCTGTATTTTAATGTTGTATTCCCCGGCCAGATCGTTAAAACGGTTGCGTTCTACATTGATTCTATTCTCCGTACCTTCCAATTGGGACTGTAGCTCCAAAAAGTTCTGATTGGCCTTTATATCGGGATAGCGCTCCACGGTAACCAATAAACGGGATAGGGCGGAGGAAAGTCCTGTTTGGGCCTGTTGAAATTCTGCCAATTGTTCGGGCGTAATATTGTTGGCGTCAATACTGGTCGAGGTGGCTTTTGCCCTAGCTTCTATAACTTCCGTTAGGGTTTCCCGTTCAAAATCGGCCGCCCCCTGAACAGTTTTTACTAGGTTTCCGATCAAATCACTTCTGCGTTGATACGAACTTTCCACATTGGCCCATTGTTTGGTGGCCTGTCCTTTCATGTTGATAAGGTTGTTGTTGGTCCTTACGTACCATCCTACAACAATCACCCCTAAAATCCCGAGGACAATAATGGCTATGATACCTTTTTTCATTTTCTATTGGTTAAAGTGTTTATAGTTGTTCTTTTATTTTCAGTAGTTCTGCTTTTACTTTTTGCAGTTTTTGAATCACTTCAAAATTGGAAAGGGCCTTTTGTTTTTCCTCTTTCAGATGGACTTTGGCACCATCCAATGTAAACCCGCGTTCTTTTACCAAATGGTAGATCAACTGAAGGTTTTGGATATCCTGCGGTGTAAACTTACGATTGCCCTTGGCATTTTTTTTTGGCTGGAGCACATCAAACTCTTTTTCCCAAAAACGAATGAGGGATGTATTTACCCCAAAGGCCTTGGCCACTTCGCCAATGCCATAATATCGTTTTTCTGGAAGATCTACGTGCATTTAATCCAGCGATTGGTTCTCTTGGTTGGCCAATTTGAGCATGTTTTCAAATTCTTCTGTGGACAAACTTCCGTAGTAGAAGTTTATAGGGTTGATGCGTTCCCCATCCTTGAATATTTCATAATGGACATGGGGAGCCTGAGAACGTCCCGTGCTACCAACAAAGCCGATAAGGTCACCTCTTTTTACTTTTTGGCCTACGGTAACATTGTATTTGCTCATGTGTCCGTACAGTGAGATGTAACCGTAGCCATGGTCGATTCGCACATGTTTTCCATAACCGGACGATCTATTGTCGGCGCGTACCACTTTTCCATCACCTGAAGCATATATCGGAGTGCCTCGTGGAGCGGTAAAGTCCATGCCCCAATGCATTTTACGTGCTTTGGTAAAGGGGTCCGACCGCCAACCATAACCAGAGGCCATACGGGTAAGGTCTTCGTTGCTAACGGGTTGAATGGCCGGAATGGCGGCCAACAGTTTTTCCTTTTCTTCCGCGAGTTTGGCGATTTCATCCAAGGATTTGGATTGGATTACCATTTGTTTTTGGATGATGTCCAATCGCTTTACCGCATCGATAATAATCTCGGAATTGTTGAAACCCTCCAGGTCTTTGTAACGATTGACACCCCCAAAACCTGCTCTGCGCTGTTCTTCGGGTATCGGGTTTGCTTCAAAATATAATCGGTAGATGTTGTTGTCCCGATCTTCAATATTGGCCAAAACCTGTTCCATTTGGTCCATTTTCCTGTTCATTATATCAAACTGAAGTTCATAATTTCGAACTTCGCGTTCCAAGGAAAGTTCCTTGGGCGTATTTACCCACCGGGTGTTCAGAAGTATGATCAGTCCAAGAAAGCCGAACAGTGCGGAGCCTAATAAGAACAAGAAAATATTCCTGTACTTTTTGGATTTCTTCGGCTCGATCTTTCTATACGAAAGTGTATCCGGATCGTAATAGTACTTTACTTTAGACATGAATGGATTTTATCCTATTTTTGCTCACTCATTTTAATACAGAACAAACAAATATAAAAATTGTTTTGCTTAAAGTGTTAAATTTAAGAAAACCCTAGGAATTCAATGACATCCCAAGAAGTTAGAAACCAGTTTTTAAACTTTTTTAAAGAAAAGAACCACAAGATTGTACCATCCGCACCCATGGTAATGAAGGACGACCCTACCTTGATGTTCACCAATGCCGGTATGAACCAGTTTAAGGAGTACTTTTTGGGGAATTCCGTTCCAAAGAGCAAAAGATTGACCGATACCCAAAAATGTCTTCGAGTGAGCGGTAAGCACAACGACCTCGAAGAGGTGGGGAAAGATACCTATCACCATACTATGTTCGAGATGTTGGGCAACTGGAGTATCGGGGATTATTTTAAAAAGGAAGCCATTGCGTGGGCGTGGGAATTGCTCACGGAGGTATATAAAATTGATAAGGGCAGTCTTTACGTATCCGTTTTTGAAGGAAGCGAAGAAGATAATTTGCCGCTTGATCAAGAAGCTTATGATTTGTGGAAGGCAATTGTACCTGAGGATCGAATCATTAAAGGGAACAAGAAGGACAACTTCTGGGAGATGGGTGATCAGGGTCCTTGCGGACCTTGTTCGGAAATCCATGTGGACATTCGTTCCAAAGAAGAGAAGGCCAAAGTTGATGGAGCTTCCTTGGTGAACCAAGACCATCCGCAAGTGGTGGAAATTTGGAACTTGGTTTTTATGCAGTTCAACCGTAAGGCCAATGGCAGTTTGGAACCGCTCCCCGAAAAGCATATTGATACCGGAATGGGTTTTGAACGTCTTTGCATGGTGCTTCAAAGCAAGCAATCCAATTACGATACCGATGTTTTTACCCCGTTGATTCGTGAGGTGGAGATCATCACAGGAAAAAAATATGGCGCTAACGAAGAAACCGATATTGCCATCCGTGTCATTTCCGATCACGTGCGCGCCGTGGCATTTTCCATTGCCGATGGGCAATTGCCGAGCAACACGGGTGCAGGTTACGTTATCCGAAGGATTTTACGTCGCGCCATTCGTTACGGATTCACCTTTTTGGACACCAACAAACCATTCATCTACAGATTGGTGAAGGTGTTGGGCGAACAAATGGGCAAAGCGTTCCCGGAGTTGAAGGAGCAATATCAACTAATCGAAAATGTGATCAAAGAAGAGGAAAGCTCATTTTTGAGCACTTTGGAGCAAGGTTTGGTGTTGTTGGATTCCGTAATAAAATCCTCCAAGGATAAAACCATAGCAGGTGCAAAGGCCTTTGAATTGTATGATACTTTCGGTTTTCCGATAGATTTGACCGCTTTGATTTTGGAGGAGAAAGGGTATCAACTTGACACGGAAGGATTTGAAAAAGCCTTGAAAGCCCAAAAAGACCGCTCCCGAGCAGCTTCAGAAGTTTCCAAAGATGATTGGAACGTTTTATTGACAGATGCTGAACAAGAATTTATCGGTTACGATAGCCTCGAAGCCAATGTGAAACTGGTAAAGTATCGCAAAGTGACCAGTAAAAAAGAGGGAGACCAATACCAATTGGTGTTCAACCTGACCCCATTTTATCCTGAAGGCGGTGGTCAGGTCGGTGATAAAGGCTATTTGGAAGCTCCCAACGGCGACGTTACCTATATTGTGGATACCAAAAGGGAGAACAACGAGATTGTTCATTTTGCCAAGTCGTTGCCAAAAGAAGTTTCGGGAACTTTTAAAGCCATCGTGGACAAAAAGCAACGTTGGAGAACGGCCTGCAACCATACCGCTACGCACTTGCTGCACCAAGCCCTGCGCGAGGTGTTGGGAACCCATGTGGAACAGAAAGGTTCCGCCGTGCATTCCAAATATTTACGATTTGATTTCTCCCACTTTTCAAAATTGACGGTGGAAGAACTACGGAAAGTCGAAAATTTTGTCAATGCCCGTATTGATGGTCACTTGCCTTTGGAAGAAAACCGCAATATTCCCATGAAAGAAGCTATGGAACAAGGTGCGGTGGCACTTTTTGGTGAAAAATATGGCGATACGGTACGAACCATCCGTTTTGGGCAATCCATTGAACTTTGTGGTGGCACCCATGTGAAGAACACGGCCGATATCTGGCATTTTAAAATTGTTTCGGAAGGAGCGGTTGCGGCTGGAATTCGAAGAATCGAAGCCATCACTTCCGATGCCGTTAAAGAATTCTATTTCAACAATAACCGAATGCTTTTCGAGATCAAGGATATGTTGAAAAACTCCCAAGACCCAGTAAAATCCGTTGCTAGTCTACAAGAGGAAAACCTTGCCCTTAAAAAGCAAGTGGAACAACTGTTGAAGGATAAGGCCAAAGGCCTCAAAAATGAACTGATTTCAGAATTGGAAGAAGTGAACGGAGTCCAATTCTTGGCTAAAAAAGTGGATTTGGATGCAGGCGGCATCAAAGATTTGGCCTTTGAAATGGGTGGTCAGGCAAATAACTTGTTTCTGTTACTGGCTTCGGAAAAAGATGGAAAAGCGGTATTGTCCTGCTACATTTCCAAGGATTTGGTGGCAGAAAAGGACCTGAATGCGGGAACCATTGTCCGTGAACTGGGCAAGTACATTCAAGGTGGCGGCGGTGGACAACCGTTCTTTGCAACCGCAGGGGGTAAAAACCCTGCTGGGATTGCCGAAGCGTTGGAAAAGGTAAAAGCTTATGTTTCTTAATTAAATTATATTATTAACCCAACCTCTCTTGATATTATGTATGAAAAAAATCTTATATATATTTCTGATTTTTCAAGCTTGTGCTGAAAATGAGAGCAAAACAGAAGAGGGAAGGTCGTTTGATTCTGAAAAGGTAGTACTATCAGTTGATGATTCAATTAAAATTGTAGATTATTGGCAAAAGGCAAATAAAGTTCCAGTATATTCTGTGGATAGACAGCGCTATTTGGATTCTGCTTTGATGATCAAACCTGATTCAGCTTATTTCTGGCAGCAAAAAGCAATGCCATTATATAAGGAACGTAAGTTTTCTTTAGGAAAGCCCTTTTTGGAAAAAGCAGTTTTGTATGACCCGAAAAGATATTTGGATTACAGTGGGTTTATGAAATGTCTTTTCTCCAATGAGTACCAGGAGTCAATAGATGAACTAAAGCTGGCAAAGGAAAAGTTTGGAGATGGGTACGTGATGGACCATACGTATAATTTTTATATAGCATTGGATTATTTGCAATTGAACCAATTTGAGAATGCTAAAAATTACCTCCTAAAAAGTAAAGAGCAGCAATTCAAAGATTTCCCTAACGAACCTCCTGAGGAAGCATGCCATTATATGGATTGGTTTTATATGGGAGTAGTTGAATATGAACTCAAGAATTACGAAAAGGCAATCGAAAATTTTGATATGAGTTTAAAGGTTTATAAAAATTTTGGTGATGCTTTTTATTACAAGGCCATATCAGAATTTAATTCTGGGAAAAAGGAGGAGGCTGAGAAAACAATCCAATTAGCATGGGAAAACAACCAAAATACAATTAATGAAGATCAAGTATATTATGTTGTTTATCCTTATCAAGTCTTTCATAGGTTAAGTCCAAGGTCTAGAAAAAAATGAATGCCAAATAATGGAACTACAAACCAAGATACCTTTAACGCCCAATGATAATCCCATCGATTATCAAAGCAAGTTGGTGCTGTTGGGGTCTTGTTTTGTGGAAAATATAGGCGCGAAGCTGGATTATTTTCAGTTCCAAAAATTGCAAAATCCCTTTGGGATATTGTTTCATCCATTGGCAATTGAAAATTTGGTGCAAAGAGCCATCGCAGGGAAAAACTATCAGCAAGAAGAAATCTTTGAACAGGACGGGATTTGGCGTTGTTTTGATGCCCATTCCGATTTGCGTTCAACATCTTCAGAGGAACTATTGCATCTGCTCAACCAAAGGTTGAGGGAAACCAAAACAAGTCTGGAAACCTCCTCCCATATCATCATCACCTTGGGAACCGCTTGGGTATACGAGCATAATTCATCAAGCAAAACGGTGGCCAATTGCCATAAGGTTCCACAGAAGCAATTCACTAAAAAATTGTTGAGCGTAACCGAAATCGAATCCAGTCTCAACAATTTGGTGAGAATGATTCAAAAAGTGAATCCAAAGGCACAAATCATCTTCACGATTTCTCCCGTTCGTCATTTAAAAGATGGTTTTGTGGAAAACCAGCAGAGCAAGGCGCATCTGTTTGCTGCCCTTCATCAAATAATAAAAGGACACAGTGTGTCCTACTTTCCATCCTATGAAATTATGATGGACGAGTTGCGTGACTACCGTTTTTATGACAAGGATATGGTGCACCCCAACGAACTGGCGGTAGATTATATTTGGCAAAAATTCAAATCCGTTTGGATTGCTAAAAATACTTACCTTATTATGGACAAGGTGGATGCCGTTCAAAAAGGCTTGATGCACCGACCGTTCAATCCCGATTCCGAAGCACATCAAAAGTTTAAAACATCGCTCCGCACAAAAATTACGTATCTTCAAGAAAGGTATTCTTTCATGAAATTCAGTTAGATGAAGAAAGTATTATTTGGAGCAGTAATTGCCTTGGCTTCGGTTTTGATCTATAAATCGTGCACCGATGACCGCGAGCAAAAATCCATTTTGGAAGAGAATTCCATGCTCATTCAGCAGGAACTCCGCAACGTATCCAAATTGGTGGTCACCGAAGGGCATTTTGCCGAGGTGTACAATTACAAAGATTCCAAAGAGTTGTTCGGGCCATTGGTTACTGCTCATAAAAAGGCTTTGGTGGTGGTCAATGCCGATGTGTCGATTGCTTACGATATGTCCAAAATCAACTACGAAGTGGATGAGGAGCAAAAATTGCTCACGATAACCCATCTTCCTGAACCAGAAATAAAGATCAGTCCCGATTTTGAATATTACGATGTCACCGCAGATTATTTGAATCCCTTCAACGCGGGGGATTACAATGCCATTAAGCGCAATGTGAATGTTTCCTTGTTGAAAAAAATAGAAGCGTCCTCTTTGCATTCCAATGCCGAGAACCGACTGGTCAGCGAATTGTCACGTATTTTGGTACTCACCAATACCATGGGCTGGACCTTGGTGTACAATAACACTCCTGTTGAAGATACAGAGCAGTTGAAAACTTTTTTGGATTAAGCTGTCACAGGAGAAGGTTGGGATTAACTTACCAATGCCGTATCCACCAGTTGGAGTCCGTCATCAATTAAATGGCCTACCTTTGGGTTGTCCCGCTTAATTTGTTCCAAGTGTTCCAAAATCTCTTGCTGAAATTCTAGGTTGTTGTCCTGTTTGGCCAGTTCGTACAATTCCACGGGCAATAACCAATCTTTTGGATGGTCTTTTTTAAGGGCTTGGAAGACCTTGTTTCGTGAAATCGTGGTGTTTTTTCCTTCCCTAAAATGCCTGATTTGTTCATAATATCGCTCCAATTGCAACCTTTTTTCGTCTTTCTTGGATTTTATGGTGCTTTCCGTAATCTGGTGGCTCATCAAATTAAAGCTGTTCAAGTCCGCAGGACCGTTATACGCTGAAACGATATTTTGACCTACGGCCATGTGGTATAAGCCCCATTCAGGTTGGAAGAGCACTTGGTCGTTATGGGTAACCGTGCAATTCTCAAAAGTGATGAGAATGATTTTCCCCATCAGGTTTCGGGTACCCGTAATTATGGTTCCCTCTACTTTGATGCCTCCTTCAAACTCCAAAGCGATTTGTTCGCCTTCATAGATTTTGTAAGCTTTCAAATCACGAGGTCCCATATCTTCAATGGCGATGTTGATGCCTTTCAACTTTCCGATAGGGGAACCAAAACCATCTGCATGGTGTGCGATACTGTGTCCGACCAATTCTTTTTCACGGTAAGCCAATGCCGTTCCACCTGTGGTTTGAATGTAAATCGGTTTCCCGTCATTTTCGATGACATTGCTGAACTCTCCGGATATTTGCAATCCTGTGCTCAATTCGATGGTGCCAAGTGCTTTGGAATTGATTAGCTTTTTTACGCCTGAAAGTCCTCCTGTTCGTACGGCCATGGTATTGGCAAAATCCTCCAAAACCTGACTTAAAAAAGCAAAATCGGGGGTTACGAACAATTGCGGTTGAGGTTTGGTAATGTCAAATTCTGTGTGTGCCGCTTCAATGGAGTACGGAATCTTTTTCACTTTGTCAGTCATACACCACGTGCTTTCCCCAATGGAGGAAAGCAATCCTGCACCGTAAATTTTTGGATTGTCCACGGTGCCTATCAAACCATATTCCACGGTCCACCAATGTAAGTTTCGGATGAGGGCCATTTCACTGGGCTCGCCCATGTTTTCTTGAAGGTGTTCTATGTGTTTTTCCGCTTCTTCTATTTCACTTTGCGGTGTGCCATGTGCTTCTTTTATGATGGAAAGATGGCGCACTGCATTGTAGAGTTCGTAATCCTTGGCACTGGAAATGGCTTTGCAGCCGATTTCCCCAAACCTACGTAGATATTCTGCATATTCGGGATTGGCGATAATGGGAGCGTGTCCAGCACCCTCGTGAATAATATCGGGCGCAGGGGTGTATTCTATATTTTCAAGTTGTCGAATATCTGAAGCGATCACGAGTACATTGTAGGCTTGGAACTCCATAAAGGCAGAAGGTGGGATAAATCCATCCACCGCAACGGCGGCCCAACCAATTTCCTTGAGTATTCTGTTCATTCCGTACATGTTTGGAATGTGGTCAATGGAAATCCCTGTCTTTTTCAATCCATCCACATAGGAGCTGTGGGCCACTTTACTCAAATAATCCACGTTTTTGCGCATCACGTAGCGCCAAACGGCTTGGTCAATGGCCGTGTACTCTTCATAATTTTGTGGTTTTATGAATTGTTTGAGGTGCTTCGGCAGTTTGTCCAGTATAGGATTGGATTCGTAGCTCATAAGTCAATTTTTGTGCGACTTAAAGATACAAAATAGAGAATGGATTTTCTCTTAAGGAAAGTTAAGGGGTAATAAAAAAGAGGTTGTCTGAATGGGTTTTTATTGTCAATTCGAGCGTAGTCAGTCGAGAATTTATGGCGTTGATGCCTTAAAAAGGTTTCGACTGTGCTCAACCTGACATTGTTTAATTCATTCAGACAATCTCTTGTAGGATTTAGTTGGAGGCCACTGTCATTTGCGGCGGATACTCTTCCAAAATCTGCGAAACGAATTCTTTGATGCGTTTCTCTTTCTTTTCAATGTTTTTGGTGTTGTTCAATGTTCCTACGCCACGGCCCTGCCATACCAATTCTTTTTTATTGGCATCTATTACGTCGATATAGAGAGAGCCTTCGGTGCGAGTGCTGACATTGTTACCGCCCCAGCCCCAGCCCCAACCGGGACCCCAGGCCCAAGGACTATAAAAACCGCCCCAGCCCCAACCGTAGTTGTTGTATACGTCCACACGTTCACGCTCTTTGGTGAAAATGCTGATCAATACATCGGGGTTGTCGGATTTTACGAAGCCGCGCGAACCCATTTCAGCCTCAATGGCCCTCAAAATTCTTTTCTTGTCCAAATCCGAAATTTGGGCCTTGTCTATGCCTGTTTTATAAAAGGCGTAGCTTTTATAGGTGTTAAAGTCGGCTTGTTGGTCGTAATCGGAAACCACCCTTACAGAAGTACAGGAGGTCAATAAACCAAAGGAAAAGACAATCAGTGCAAAATGTTTTAAACTTTTCATAGCGTTATTTTTAAATTCTTGAGATGTCCCTAATTAGCTCACAAATATTATGCCGAATCCCTAATTTTGTGAGTTGGTTTTGGCATTATAGCCATAGGGACAATGGCGGCAACCACTCTCGCAACAATAACCACGTTTTAGGTGGTATTTTTCGGTAAATACCCTATACCCTTGTTCCGACAAGTAATAATCTCCCTCTTCCAAGGGAATATGTTCTTTCATGTATGGCAACCATTTTACTATATAAATTTACGGTTTTTGTGTGAAAAGGGTGATGGTTTTAACCTTTTCAAAACAAGGTTATTCACCTAAAATGTTGATTGATTTCTGTTAACTGTCCAATTTTGAGCACTTTTTGCTGTTATCTTTGTAGAGATAACCTAACCATTTGTCAATTTGATAGTTGTCTTCAAACATTTCTTCTATAAAAATTATGTGGGACTCTCGCTATGGCCTTTCATTATCCTAAAGGAAGATTCCCTAATGGCCGACGAGGTGCTCATTAACCACGAGCGCATTCACTTAAGGCAACAGCAAGAACTGCTTATATTGCCTTTCTATATGCTTTATGTATCGGAATGGTTGTTCAGGACCGTACTTTATCTGGACAGTTACCGCGCCTATCAAAATATCAGTTTTGAACGTGAGGCCTATGCCAATGAAAAGGATATGCAGTATCTATCCAACCGCAAAACCTTTGGTTTTTTACATTATTTGACGCGATAATGCTGAATATGGTTGGTTACCCAATGGTTAACTGAGAAGCTTTTCAATTTTATCGGGATTTTGGAAATTGCCCCAAAAATACTCTACCTCGATCAGTTCGTCCAAAATCCTATAAAACATTGTGGTGTGTTTGGTTATATGGGCCTCACGACTTGCCCCGTTATAATGGGAAACTTTGAACATTTCTGGATTGTCCTTTATTTTTTCAATGGTATCTTCTACCAGGTCAATAAAGGTCAAAGCTTCTTTTTGGGTCCAGACTTCCATAAGGTAGTCCAATATGTCGTTAAAGGATTTTTTTGCCTCAAAGGTCCAGATTACTTTCACCGGGAAACTCTTTTTCTGGCATCGGCTATAACGGATTTGTGTTCCAAAACACGACCTGCGGCACTATCCTCACGGCTGCGCTCCAAAGCCTGTTTAATTTCCATGGCCTTAACATCCTCTGGGAAAAGAAGCGTGCTCAATTTGACCATTTCGGAAACGCTGAAACTACGTTTTTTCAGTTTGTTGTAGAAAGTCGCCCTAGAAACACCAAGCTCCTTGATAATATGTTCCTTCTTGAACTTACTTTCCTCAATATATGTGTTGAGGTTTTCTAGCAAGTTTTTATAATTTAAAACAACGTCCAACATTTTGAATTATATTTGTTTAGGAAAACAATACAAATATATTAAGATATTTTGCATATAGAACAACCATTTTTTTAGACTAGGGCATAAAATGACTAAATAAACAATTTGACTACCCCTAATCAACATATAGATTTGCCCCTTCTCCAAGAAAAAGGAATTATCCTCAACATCAAAAGGGAAGATACCATCCATCCCTTAATTTCGGGCAATAAATACCGCAAACTCAAATACAACCTGCTTGAAGCCAAAAAAAAGGGCAAAGATACCTTGCTCACCTTTGGTGGAGCTTTTTCCAACCATATTGCGGCCACGGCCTATGCGGGACACGAACAAGGGCTAAAAACCATTGGCGTGATTCGGGGCGAAGAATTGGAAAACAAGTGGCAGGACAATCCAACCCTAAAATTGGCCCACGAACACGGAATGCAGTTCCATTTTGTATCCCGAAGTCATTATCGTCTCAAAAGTGAAGCATCATTTATTCAAGATTTAAAAGAGCGGTTTGGGGATTTTTACCTGTTGCCCGAAGGTGGAACCAATGCTTTGGCGGTAAAGGGATGTGCGGAAATCTTAACGCAGCTTGATGCAAAATTCGATTACATCTGTTGTGCGGCGGGTACGGGCGGCACCGTGGCAGGTCTCATCAATGCATCCCAACCGCATCAAACAGTTTTGGGGTTCCCCGCGTTAAAGGGCAATTTTTTGATCGAGGAGATTCGTACATTTGCCGATAACAATCGTTGGCGACTCGTAACCGATTATCATTTTGGAGGTTATGCCAAAGTAAACCAGCAACTGATAGCATTCATCAACCTTTTTAAAAGAGAAACGGGTATTTCCTTGGATTCCATATACACGGGAAAAATGCTTTTTGGTATTTTTGACCTTGTAAAAAGGGATGTTTTTCCACCAGAAACCCAAATCTTGGCCATCCATACAGGAGGATTACAAGGAATAAAAGGTATGAACCAAATACTGAAAAAGAAAAATTTACCGTTATTGGAGGTATGATCAGGCGAATAATATATGTATTGATTGCGGCACTTTTGCTCTCCAGTTGTGGTGCCAAAAAAAGAAGGTCTACCCAACGAAAAGGGGCTCCCGTAGTGGTGAACAGCGAAAGACCAGCCACCAGCACTAAGGATTTAGAGACCGAAGAGGTGCGGGATCTGTATCCCATGCCTGAAGATAGGGGGCGTTTTGAGCGTTTTCCTATTTCCGATACCAAAGACTATATCGAAACCTTTGCCGAAATTGCCCAGTACGAAATGCGTGCCTTTGGAATTCCTGCCAGCATTACCTTGGCCCAGGGTATTTTGGAAAGCGGCTCCGGTCGAGGTGAACTTACACTAAAGACGAACAATCATTTCGGCATCAAATGCCATACGGGTTGGCAGGGCGAATTTGATTTTCATGATGATGATGCCAAAGGGGAATGCTTCCGCAAGTACAACCACCCGATGTACTCCTTCCGCGATCACAGTATTTTTCTGTCTACACGGTCACGATATGCGTTTTTGTTCAATTACAAACGGGACGATTATAAAAAATGGGCGCATGGACTTCGACAAGCGGGGTATGCAACCGACCGCAGGTACCCACAAAAGTTAATTTCCATAATAGAGAACTACAATCTTTATGAATACGATGAAGCGGTATTGGAAAACGGTTTGCCCATAGTGCGCGAACCCAGACAATACGAAATATTTACCCATACCGTAAAAAGGGGCGACACCTTGTATGCCATTTCCAAACGATACGATATTTCGGTAGATGAGCTTCGCCGCCTCAACAATTTAAATGACAACATTATTTCCGTAGGGCAAGTACTCAACATTAGGGTGACGCAGTAATTGTACCCTGAGCGTAGCCGAAATGCAGGAATGACAAAATTGACTTCCAAGAAAGTATTATCCTCATTACCTTTGCGGCACGAATGTCATTCCGCACGGATGCTGAGCGGAGCCGAAGCACGATGCGGAATCCACAAGCGGTTGAATGGATTCCCGTTTTCACGGGAATGACAAGCACGAGAATAATAAAAAAGATTCCCGTTTTCACGGGAATGACACAAAACATATATGATCTATCAACGAAGCAGCGCCTTGTTCGCCGAGGCCAAAAAATACATCCCTGGAGGGGTAAATTCACCAGTACGAGCGTTTAAAGCGGTAGGGGGCGACCCTATTTTTATCAAGGAAGCCAAAGGCGCCTATCTGTACGATGAAGACGACAACCAACTTATCGACTACATCGCTTCGTGGGGACCCCTTATTTTGGGTCATGCGTATGAACCTGTGATTGATGCGGTAATCGATAAGGCCAAAAAAGGTACTTCCTTTGGAACGCCCACCGAAATTGAGACAGAACTCGCCAAATTAGCGGTTTCCATGGTGCCGAACATTGATAAAATTCGTTTTGTGAACAGTGGTACCGAAGCTTGTATGAGTGCGGTACGCCTCGCGCGCGGGTACACGGGCAAGGACAAGATTATCAAATTTGCAGGTTGCTACCACGGTCATTCCGACTCTTTTTTGATACAAGCGGGGAGTGGTGCCGTTACCTTTGGTAGCCCCAACAGCCCCGGTGTAACGCAGGGCACAGCTAAGGACACACTACTGGCCGATTACAATGATTTGGAAGGAGTGAAAGCCTTGGTAGAAGCCAATAAAGGTGAGATTGCCGCCATTATTTTGGAACCCGTAGCAGGGAACATGGGCTGTATTATCCCCAGAGATGAATTTATTAAAGGCCTACGCGACATTTGCACCCAAGAGGGCATTTTGTTGTTGTTTGATGAGGTAATGACGGGTTTTCGTCTCGGAAAAGGAGGCGCGCAGGAAGCCTTGGGCATTGATGCGGATATTGTGATGTTTGGAAAAGTGATTGGCGGCGGACTGCCCGTAGGGGCGTTTGCGGCCCGAGCCGAGATCATGGCACATTTGGCCCCCGATGGACCCGTGTACCAAGCAGGCACCTTGAGTGGAAACCCTTTGGCCATGAGTGCCGGACTAGCCATGCTGACCGCTCTGAACAACCAACCTGAAATTTTTACCAGCTTGGCCGAAAAAACGGAGTATCTGCACAAGGGTATTGCCATGGTATTGACCAAAAAAGGGGTGCCACACCAAATTAACCGATATGGCAGTATGATCTCCGTACACTTTACGGACGAACCGGTGGTGGATTTTGCCAGCTCGGCAAAGGGTAACAACGATACTTTTAAGAAATATTTCCACGGAATGTTGGAGAACGGCGTGTACTTACCGCCCTCTGCTTTTGAAAGCTACTTTTTAAACGATGCCCTTAGCTATGCCGATTTGGATAGGACGATTGAGGCGGTGGGTAAAGTATTTTAATTCGTCATTAAGAAGGAGCGAAACGACTGAGAAATCTAAAAGAAGTACTTTCCAAAAACACCCCTAAGGTCCCCTCAAGGGGACAATGGCACAGTGTCAGAAATGACGAATGGGAGCGGAATGATGGCTAAGGTTTTGTAGGCACCAAAAGTTCCCGTACATCCACGTCCAGTACCTTGGCGATTTGCCGCAAAACAGGGATACTGGGCTGGGCATTGTTATTGCAGTAATTAGTGACCACTACGTAGCTTTTACCGATTTGCTCCGCCAACCACGTTTGGGTCCTACCTTGTTGTTTCAATACCTCTTTAATTCTATTCATAAGGAAAAACGATACATGAACATATTACTTTGTAATATGAAATTGTACCATATCACAAACTGTTTATTTATCGTATAGCAAAATACAATACATAAAAATATTGTGAAATAATATAAAATGATATATTTTTATATTGAAAAACAATAATATTTATTTGTGATGCATAGCAAACCCTTGGCAGTACGGCTTATACAGCAAGATTTAAAACATAGCCAGCTTACGGAACATTTAAGGCAAAAAGGTTTGGATGATGGTGGATTGTATAGTTTGGATTTGATGTCGCTGGTAGCCCAATTGATGCAAGTGCCACCTGAGAAAATGGAACATTTTGCAGAAATCTATGGCAGTTACTTGGATAAAGTTGCTGAGTATCCAGTTACTTATTTGGGGGAACATCTTTTGCCTGTTGCGGAAGCTTGTTATCTTAGGCTGATGGGTGGTAAAGACGATTGAAGCGGTGGCGAAGGTGTTTTAGGATTATTTATTCTACAAACTCGTAATCGATTGAAACAATTTTGATTGCATCAGCATTTTCTTCGGAATCAACAACACCATCATTTTCATAGTTGGTAATACAGTCTGAATTGGCCTCTATTTGATAGCATTGTGAAGAGGTATTAGATCCAACATAAAACTTGGTTCCATTGGCATCCAATGTTACGGTATAGAAACCTTTTACAGCAACATTGTTAGGATTGGTAAACTTAATCTCATAAGTCAACAAGGAAGAATTATTACCGGTGTCTGGAATATATTCAAAATCCAATATTTCACTGGTCACATCTTCTAGGGAGTTGTCGGGAATATCGCCATCACCATTATTGCTGCATCCAGAAAAGGATAAAATTGACAAAAGGGTAAGTAAAATTCTTAATTGCATGTACATTGAGGTTTGACTTTCTACCATATAACAAGGTTGGGTTGTTTTTAATTGGATTGGAGTATTAGATTATTTTAAGTGCCACTATATCCCATTATTAGGAGCTGATGAACTAATATTTTAAAAACTTCATAATAAAAACATTTTTGCTAAAATCAAACCCCATTTTTGTTTCAGAAACATCACCGAAAATGGCTTCAAACTCACAATCGTTTATTTTAAGCATTTGATTGATTCTCCACATTCCAATCCCATCTCCCTGTTTTTGCATTTTTCTTGCCATTTCACCCGAAATCCCTTCCTTCATGATTTCACTTCTTTCTTCTTCTTTAACGTGAGTACTTGTCATTTCGAATTTAAGATTTATCCAATCATCTGTTTCATAGGCGGTTATTAGGACTCGGGTATTGTACAAGGTATATTTTGCTGCATTTTCAATCAAATGATACAAAGCGACCTGAATAGTTTCATAATCAAAATCAACTTTAAAGTAGAAATCATCCACCTCTACATAGACATCCCTTTTCGAAAAATCGGAGAAAAAAGTGTGTAAAGTATTTAAAAGGACATTTCTCAGGTTATGCTCTTTTTTGTCTAATTCAATATTGTCATCTCGTTCAATTTTTCTATAAATAGAAAATTCAGAGCGCATATGAGTATTATGTTTTGCAATCCTCAAAAACATTAGAGCAGCTTTATCCATGTCTTTCTTAATTTCTTCTTTGATAAAATCTAATTGTCGTCTCCAATTTTGAGCTAATATTTCTTGAGGTACTAAATCATAGATTTCTTGAATGTTATGAGCATTAATCGAAGTAAGATTGTGTACTAACCTATTTACTTTTTTTTGCTCTTCATTTCTTATTTTGCTAATTGGAATTTTCAAATCTGGAACAGAATATGATAAGGCTTCAATTTTCTGTCTAAACAATTTTGTGGTTTTTGTTTTATCACAACATAAGAATACTGATGCTGATTTGGTGATTCTTTGCCCCTGTCTTCTTTTGTCACCATATTCTGGACATTCTGGAATAACTCTTCCAGTAAAATCACAACTAGCAAGACATTGAATGCAATTCTCAGTTAAATTGTCAGCCAACACACTTTTTTTTGAATCAATTATTTTGAAATGCTTCAATTTTAACTATACTGTTCAATTAAACTGATGAATTCATATGGTTCGGCGTTTTTTGGTAAACTATTATCAACCATCCTCAACTTTTTATTAAATCTATTTCCAGTAGGTTCTGCAGAATATAGAATGATTGTTTTATTAGGGTATTTTTCTTTGAGTGCTGCTGCCAACCCTAATCCTTGATCTTCAAACATGGTAGTGCCCACACCATTTATGTCGACAAAGACAATATCAGCTACTTTAACTTTATAATCATCTAAATCAGTTAGGTCTTTAATAGCTTTTGTATTTATCCATCCTGCTTTTTTAAGAATGGATACCATTTTGAAATCATTATGCTGGTCGTCGATGAAAAGTATATGGCAATTACCTTTTGTTCTCGTTTCGTTCTTAGGTTTTGTTAAATCTTTAGGTTTAGATTGCAAATTGTTATTTATAGTAATATTATTCATGCCTCCATTCCTTATTCTCGAAAAAAACAGTTTGCCGACCCATCCTAAAATTATTACACCGATTCCGCTAAAAATCCATTTATAGTTTTCAATAATAAAATCCATGGTTGTTTGTAGTCAATGATGTGCTTAAGGGTTCAGCCTTAAATATATCAATTTGAATAGATTTGACGATGCGCAAAAACCTCAAAAAAACTAGGGAAAATCTACAATTTGCAGTAATCAGTTGACATTTGTCAATAAACAATGAGCAATTAACAGTTGACAGTCACCAATAACCAAAAGTCATTTCCGCTTTTTACCACGTCCCGTCATGGTGTCCACCAGACCTTCCTTTAGGTTGATCCATAAATAATTAAAAAAGGATTTGTCCTGGTTACGTTCCACTTTAAAATTTCCGTGGCGAAAGCCGTCCTCATCGGTTTTCTCGCCATTTTTGGTAAACAGGTTTACTACTGCTGTCAGTATTTTATTGACACCAAAACCGTCTTTTTTAAGCACGGTAAACTCAAAATCATCGTATTTCATCTTCATATCGCCCTGCGAATCCAGCTCGTTTCCGCTAATGGTAAAAAACAGTTGTTGTATGGTGCCCTTAACCTCCGCATTAAGGTTGCTCTTTAAAAAGGGACTGATACTTTCTGACTGAAAATTGGAGAGCGAACCTTTTGCCAAAAAATCGTTGGACTTGCTCAGGGGATCAAAGGACCAATCCAAGGTAAAGGGGCCGTTGCCCATGAGTTTGGCATTGATGTCTACCGTTACATCCCCCTCACCTTTGGTGTGCAAGTTGTATATGGTGGCCTCAATATCCGTAAAGCTCAGGTTTTTGGGGTCTATATCGGCTTCCAAACGCTCTTTGTAGGTAACCAGTCCTTTAGAAATTTGGATACTGTCCACCTGAAGGTCCACCTGAAGGTCGCGCAGTGCTTGATTGTACAATTTTTTGTGTGTGGTATCGTCCGGCAACAATTTATCGCGGTACACATGAAAAATCGGTTCTTGCACTTGTATATGGCCCAAGTGGAAATAGGGAAGCTCGTTTTCCATGCCAAAATCCCAATCTTTTAAGATCAGGTTGTCAATGGTAAGGTCGTAATGGTCGTGTTCGAGGGCAAGTCTTTTGGATAGTTTCGCTTTGCTATACTTACTGCGCAATACCAATTGTTGAAACTGGCCATCAATTGGGTTTAATTGCATTTGTTGAAACTCGATAAATTCCAACGGGCCCAAATCGTAGTACCCTTTTTTGGCATGGAGCTGGTATTCACCATAGGTAAAGGGAATGTTTTGTGTAGATGTCTCTTCGTTAAAGGTGATGTCGAAAAGGGTAAAGTCAATACCTTCCACTGCGGCTGTACTGTCAGAAGTGGTGTTCAGCATTTTAAAAAGTCCGTCTTGAATACTGAAGCTTTTAATAGTATAAGTTTGGGACGGGGTTTTGTTGTCCTTTTTTGAAGTAGTGTCTTTTTCGGTTTGATGATAAATGATTTCTGGTGCTTCCAGATGAAGTTCATTGATGGTAATATCACCATTTTGAAGCAAGGGAATATAGCTGAGACCGGAAACAGTTGCAGATTTTGCCTTAAAATCAATGTTCTGGTTTTTGGCACTTACATTGCTCAGGCTTATTCTCCCCAAAAGCACGTTTGTACTCAAATTATCATAGGTAAAGTTGAGTGAAGCAGGTACTTTTTCTTGCAACGCTGTTTCCACTTTGGTAGTAAACATAATTTGCGCCGCAACCGTGGCCAAAATCAGCACTAAAATGATTCCGACCGCAATTATTACATAGCGTGAAACTTTTGATTGCGGCATAGCTGTTTTAATGACGTTTTTTTTAGTTAAAGATTAAGACCTCTGCCTTTGCCGGCAGTCAGGCCTGCAAACTTGCCCAACGGTAGTCAAATTTTATTGCAGTCACTTTAGTTTCTATAAATTTTATGCATAGTCCCCTCTCCGGTCTCCCCAAGGGGAGAAGTTTCCCTCCTTTGGAGGGATTAAGGGAGGACTTGATACCAGATGGCAAAGAATTTCATTCTTTTCTTTAAAACCATGAACTTCAAAACTATAATGGTTTATTATATGTACGTTTGGGAGTAGGGGGTTAGTCTTCGTCTTCCAAAAAGGACATAACTTTCGAAGGGGTGTCAATCTGAATGGCTTTGTCGCCATTTACCAATATGGGTTGGGTAATTACCTTGGGGTTGTTCTCCATTACTTTGAGCCAATCCTCATCGCTGTGTAAATCAGGATTTTCCCCATAATTGTTAATAAAATCCGGATGTTCTGTATTGATGAGTTCCTTAATGGGTTTGTCCAATAGCTTGGCAAGTTCGGTCCATTGGGTTCCTGTTACCTTGGTTTTGGACAAATCTATATCCAACACTTTTTTCTTGGAAGATTTTAAATAGGCCAAGGTTTGCATGCCTTTATTGGTTTCTGCATTGTAAAAAAGTTTTATTTCGCGTTTGTTTGTTGCTATTACTCCCATGTCGTCCTTCATTTAAATATCTTTTACTATAAAATAAAATATTTATGATGATAAGGCTTAACCCAATCCATTTTTTTAGTGTCTTGAACAAGATACACAAAAAGCGGGACCATTGGCCCCGCTCTTCACACAAACTAACTCAAACTGAACCACTCAGGTTGATAACATAACAAAAGGTATGGTGGGTCGAGTAATGAGCATCCGAATAAAAATCGTTACAGGCGTTCGTAGGTAAACTGGTAGTGTCCCCTTTCGCCTTCTGTGCTTTTATAATCCGTAAAATCGAATTTGTAGTAGTTTCCGTCAGCATCTTTTAGCACGTAGTACACATTTTCGTTGATCACACCATTAAATGCATCTCTCCATCCGCTGCCCACAACAGCTCTGTTGTCAAATACAAATGCGGATTCGTCAACATCGGCCATGGTAAAGTTGGCATAAGTGGGCACATCACCTTCAATGGTAACTTGGTACAGTCCTACACCGCCCAAAGTATTGTGCAGCACATAATCGGAATACGTAAGGCCTGCTACAATCGGGCCTTGGGAACCATAATAGCTAAATACACCACTAAGGTTGATGTCCCACTGATTTTTCTCGGGTTCTACACTAACGGTTTCTCCATTGGAAAAACTAAAGGCGGTAAGGTTATGGGCGTCGTTTTTGGGAACGGTAACTTCATTGTATGACCCGGTTTCAGCTAAATCCGCATATTGAATGGTGTAGCTATTGCCGTCGCTCAATACCCTTACTTTTAAGAAACCTCGATGATCTCCTGTGGTCTTGATGCTTCCTACTTCTGCTGGTTCGGTAGGGATCTCCTTTCCTAGGCTTACCAAATAAACATAGTTTTCTTCGGGAGTGGTGGATACCTCGGCAAAGGCCGTGCCCTCCAGAGTGCCTTCGGCATTGTCTGTAAAAGAGATTCCTTCATCCAAATTGCCGTATTGCTCATATCCTACAGGTAAACCTGCCAAGAGTTCCGCAACTGTGCCAACACTTACGGCTTCCATTTGTTGTGTCATAAAGCTATATGCAAATAAATCCATTGTTTCGGGAAGCTCACTTGCCTCGGTAATGGAAAGTAGGTCGGTTACTCCGGTAATCTCCACTGCAGAAACAGATAGCGCAGAGTTAAGGAACACACGGTTTTCTGTGCCGTTGTACAGGGCAATATCCCAAGTGTCGCGTTTAACTACGGTTTGGGTAGCCGAACTAAAGTCAAAATAGACTTGATTGGGTATATTTGAGCCCCCATTTTCAGAATCGACTATGCCGTTGGTGGCCGCAATAGGGGTAAAACTCACTACTGTGGATGCTGTAGCACCTTGGGACCAATCGGTATTATCAAAACCATCAATGGAGAAGCTTACCGATTTTGTTTCCCCTTCAATGGCATCTTCCAATTTGTTAAAAGTAAAAGAAGCACTTTGGTCTCCTTCCGCTACGTTAATGGCAATGGTTCCCGACTCCCCATCAGGTGTTGTTGTGAAATCCGTTCCATATTCGGCATTGGTACCCGTGTAGGCAACAGTAATGGTTCCTGCTTCGGAGGCGGACCTGGAAAAGTTGAGCTGTACATCCACGGAAGTGTCTTCTTCGGTCGTACTTACGGTTTCACTGCTAAAGTTTACCGTAAAGTCTATGAGGTCTTGGCCTTCATCATCGCTACAGGAGCTGATGATGAGCAAGAGTGCGATTGCTTTTAATAGGATTGTTTTTCTCATTGGTTTTAATTGAAATTTAGATTGTACAATAGTTTTAGGTAATACGATCTTCCATTGCCGAACAAACGGCTTGGCGCGCCCCCACTTCCATGAGCTCCCGTGGGGATATCCGAGGCATTTACCCGAACAATGTCGAAGATGTTCCGTGCGCCTAGCGTAAGGCTTAAGTTTTTTGTGATATTGGTCCGTGCCGAGGCATCCATCCAGGTAAAATCATCGGTCTTGCCCACTACGGCGCCATCTGTGCCGGCCTGCACGATCTGGGTTCTTCCCGTGTATTTGAGTTGGGCCGATAGGGTGGTGTTGATGGATGGGAACGTATAGCTCAAGGCTGATTGTAGATTGAAACTCCACAGATAATCGCTGTTGTTTTCCGTAGATTCGTCCACCGTGGTGGAAGCACCCAAATAGGTCATCCCCAGAGATGCTTGCCAACGATTCATGGTTAGGGAGTTCTCTAAGGAAAAGCCTAGAATTCTGGAGCGGTCCACATTGTCAAAGGTGAACAGGTTACGGTCCTGTTCATCGGTGCTGATTATCGAGGCGATTTTTCCATCAATGTCAAAATAGTAGGATTTTAGGGCGGTTTGTAGCATGCTGTTGTCGGAAAGCCTGAATTTTTCCTCCACGTTCAAGAAAAGTGAAATACCGTCTTCGGGATCCAGATCGGGATTTCCCTGCACATTGTGATTGGAATCCACAAAGTAGAAGAACAATTCCTCAAAATTGGGCGCTCTAAATGCAGAACCGAACACGCCTTTTATTTTAAAGGTATTACTGATGTCGTAGGTAGAAGAGAGGGACCAAATCAACTTGTTACCGAATTGGGAGTTGTTGGTAAACCTAGCCCCTGGAAAAATGGAGAACCTATCGGTAAGGTTGAAGTCGGTCACTCCGAAGAAATCGTAGTTTTCCAGTGTATTTTCCACTACATCGCTGGAATATTCGCCCGTGGCAATGGCATCAAAACCTGTTTGATGGTTAAACTCGTACCCCAACTGCAGGTTGAAGAAGTTCGAAGTTGGAACCATGTTGCTCACAAAACCTTTTGAATACCATATTTTACTGGATTGACTTAAATCGTCAGAAATCACGGATTCAATTCCCTGTTGGAGAATATTGTAGACATACTGTTTATAATAGCGCTTTTGGGTTTGATGGGACAGGGATAGGTTGTACACCGTGGATCCTTTGATGGGCCCAGTAATGTTTAGGTTGTTCATGAGGCGCTCCGTGTCAAAATTCTCGTCCAAGGCGGTAGGGTTCACCATACCCGTGTTGCTGTCCAGCCTACCGTTCACATAATGATTGTACACCGGAACGGATTCATCGTAATATTGGATTTTGTAAAAGATGTTGTGTTTCCCCAGCGATGTATTCAGGTTTCCATAAGCAGTCAACTGCTCCTTCGGATTCCATTCCATGCCACGAAGGCTGTCGTTTACAACGGCATTATCCTGAATGTTCACATAGTTTTTTCCGCGATACCCATTAAAAAAACCAGCATTGTCGTTTCGGGAACCCCCGATGGCAATACTGGTCTTATCACTCAATTGATGGCTAAGTTTTGCATTTTGAATGTGTCTACCTTCATCAAACAAGGCATATTCGTTGCCTACAGTTTCTTCTTGTACGGATAACTGCAGTTGCCATTTGTGGTTGTTGTCCAATCCGCGCTTGGTCACAATATTGATGACCCCCGCCACGGCATTGTCTCCATACAGCACGCCCATGGAACCTTCCACGATTTCAATCCGTTCCACATTCTCCAAATTTATTTGGGTAATGTCAATGTTGTTGCCCATGCCATTGTCGCTAGCCATGGGGATACCATCAATAAGCACTTTGACATATTGGCCATCCAATCCGAACATACTTATGGTGGAACGGCCTGTGGATGGGTCCGGGGTAACGGTAATGTTTAGATTATAGTTAAGTATGTCTGCCAAATTGTTACCTGCAACCTTGGCGATGTCCTTTTGATCCAAAACACCAACAGCGAACAATTTTTTACTGAGGGACATCACTTTGCTTTCCCCGGTCAATACAACTTCGTCCAATTGTTGCATGGACAATGAGTCTTTTTCAGTGTTCTTTGATTCTTGGGCAAATCCGCATAAGGATAAAATTAAAGTTAAATATAGAAGGTTTTTATTTTTATTTAGACTCATTCTAGTTAAGTTTGATGACAAATATATATTTTATTTTTATTCAATCTAAATAAGTTTAGTATTTTTGACCAGAACTTTTTTTTAAACAATCTAACAGAGACTGATATGAAGAAATTAATTCTGCCATTGTTGTTTATTGCTTTTGCAACAACTGTAGCAACTTCTCAAGAAAAGAAAGAACTGGACCGCCAAGCCATTTTGGACATGTGCGGATGCTACGAGGTAAGTTTTAAGTATACCGAGACATTTGCTCCAGAAATTGACTACGAAAAGCATTTGGACTACACTTCAAAAGCTTTGGAATTGGCTTTGCCCATTGTGGATGAGAACAATAAAATTTCGCTACAACATTTGTTGGTGCTCAATGATACCATGGTAATCAAGCATTGGAGACAAGATTGGCTGTACGAAAACCAAAAAATATTCCACTACGACAAGGACAATAATTGGATGTTTACCGAGCTTCCGGCGGATGAGGTTGAGGGGCAATGGACCCAAAAGGTGTATCAAGTGGATGACAGCCCAAGATATGCGGGTTCTTCAACTTGGGTACATTTTGATGGAAAGCATTATTGGGAGAACAAAAGTGATTCCCCATTGCCACGAAGGGAATACACCAAAAGGAGTGATTATAATGTGATGAGCCGTGGAAATAGGCACGAAATTACATCAACTGGATGGGTACATGAGCAGGACAATGACAAAATCATCCGTAAAGATGGTAAGGAAGATGTGCTTTTGGCCCAAGAGAAAGGGTACAATACGTACGTTAAGGTCGCAGATGAAAGATGCAAGGCCGCCAAAGATTGGTGGGACAAAAACAAAGATTTCTGGGCAACTGCTAGGAATGCTTGGGATGAAGTTTATAAAAGAGAGGGAGATTTGACGCTGCTAAAACAGGTTGATGGCCAGCCTTTGTTTATGCACTTTTATGTTTTGGAAAAGGAAGGGGCGAACAAAGCGCAGATAATGGAAACCATAAACAAGTTTATAACCGACAAAGCCACAGGCCATGTTGAAGGGCAGTAAGCTTCAATTTTTCGGTTGGGCCGTAATCGCTTTTACCTTATTGCTATTTGGATTCAAGGTAGACAAGATATCGGATAGGCTGCAGGAAAAAATCAATAGTGCCATACAGGGTACTTTCGAAGTAGAGGACTTTTCCATGGATTTGATGGAGGTTAAACCCGATTTAAACGGGCAAACTCCTTCGGAATTGGGAGGAGATAACCTGTTCGAGATTACTTCTGACGGTACAAGCATAGGGTATGTTTATGTGGGAGTGGCTCCTAGTTTAAAGAAAACCTTTGACTATGTGGTGCTATTTACCCCCGAACTGAGTGTGAAAAAATCCAAAATATTGATTTATCGCGAAGATCATGGCCGTCAGGTTGGGAGCCAACGCTGGCTAAAACAATTTATAGGAAAAAAATCGGGGGAGACCCTTGTTTACGGTGAGGATATCGATGGGATTTCCGGTGCTACGGTCTCTGCAAAATCCATGACCCTAGCAGTGAGCAATGTTTTGGAAAGTATACAGGTTTTAAAAGATGCCGACTTTTTTTAAGCAAGTGTTTTGATTTATTAATTGAGAAAAAGAGGCTGTCTAAAGGTATTGAAATGTGTCATTCTGAATTCATTTCAGAATCTCATCATGCTGATAAACCAATTGTTATGAGAACCTGAAACCTGCCTATGCCGGCAGGCAGGCAAGTTCAGGTTGACGGAAACCTACCTTTTAAACAGTCTCTTTTTTTGATAAAAAAGATGGTTAAAGCTGCTCCTTTATATATAGATAGCACATGCCCGAAAGTATGGCCAGGCCAAAACTTAGGAGGGTGCCGATAAGGACGTACTCTGTTAACTTTCGGTTTTTTCCTTTATTAAGGTCGCCAAACCTAAACACTGATTTTGCAGTGATCAATAAACCTATCGCGGCCCATTGTTGCATCAAAATAAAACCAAATACAAAGAGTCGTTCCAGCATACCAATGTAGGTCCCGGCATTTTTAAGGGAGCCACCTTCTCCAGATTCGTCGTCCTTGGCAACTTCATCAATATAAGGGGCCAACAACATCCGCATAACAATACCGGATACGTAGGTGACAAAGACCAAGAACGTAATCAATAAAAGTGAACTTTCAGTGAAAATTGCTGTTACATCCAACGAAAAGGGAGATATCCAGTACAACACACCCCCTAGTACCAAAAGGTGCAGTACTTGGTCTGCCACAAAAAGCCAACGGTAGTTTTTTGGGTTGGTAAGGTATAGTTTTCCCAAGTCGATCAAGTAGTGGGTCGCAACAATAAAAAGGATGGCACCCACATGTTGAAATTGCAATATGATCAACAACACCAATATGTGTACTCCAATATGAAAATATAGATATTTGGATTTACCCTTCTTTGCTAATTTATGCTCTACCCAATGTGCGGGTTGGAGGACAAAGTCTCCCATAAAATGGGCCAGTATCAATTTTAGGGCTAAAAGCGTCATAGTTGTGCGAGTTGGGTTCTGTAAAAATGAATCATTTTTTGGACTTCATCAAATCCTGCTTTGTTCAGCTCTTCACTAATGTTCCCTTGAGACTTGTTGAGTATTGATGCCAATTCTTTTTGATTCATATTTGGGTTTTCTATGGCAGTTTTTACCGTTTTTGAGATGGCGGGGGTCCAGTTGTCCATAGTTAAAAGAGCCAGTTCTAGAAGCAGGTTGATGTGTTCGTCGAATAATTTATTGGGTGTTTTTATGGCCAGGTTTAGCTTTTTGAGATTTTCGAAACACTTACCTGAATGTACAAAGGCCCCACCATTGGATTCCGTTATTTTTCCTGCATCATACGTTTTTTCTCCCAAACCAATGGCGATGCGAACATCCATTCCGCGTGTTTGCTTAATGCATGCCTTTATGTACACCGATGCCTCCAATGCCTGTTCCGGTACTGTCTGCAACTGAAAACTGTCGCCCCTGTAAATTTCCCACTCCGTGGGTTCTTTGCCATAATGGCCCAGGGCCTGTTTTAGCACGGGCAGCCATTTGGCGGTTTTGTATTCTGTTGAATTTTTGATGTCTCCCGTAAGAATGGCAACCATTTTTTCTCAATTTACAACAAAGTATCTGTTAAAAAGCAGATAATTTAAAATATCTATTAATTGACGGATAATCAAATATATCTGTTTAATAACAGATAATCAAACATATCTGCGAAAATGTAGATAAAAAAGAAACCGCAACCATGGCGGATGCGGCTTCTTAAATCAACAAAAAACACTATCCTCTTCTCCCTCTCCTGCATTTTTTATTGCCGTTGTGCATAGACTTTTTGCAATTGGAAAATTTTTCAAGTCTAGTTATTGGTAATTGTACAGTACAATATTAATCTCGTGCAGCATGTTTTTGTGGTGCCTTGGTAAAATTCAATGTCAAGGTGGTGTGTTCTGTTTGTGATGGGGCTACTTTATTCAGCGCTTAGTTTGGGATAGGCAATAACTTCTTATGTTTAAGTTTCAATGATTTATTCTTTGGACATAACAGTATCCAAAGTTTTGGTCATGGCAGCGTAGTTCATGAAACCTTTAATAATAAGTAGGGGGGGAGTTATTTGGTTTCTTCTTCCAAATCGTCTTCTTTAGACTCATCGGTATAATCGTCGGCATCCTCGAAATGGGTCTCGACGTAAGTTTTTGAATTGAGATGGTCTTGGAAATCGTCGCGCTGATCCATTACATAATATAAGGTAGCTGCCGCCACGAAACAGGAAAAGTAGATTAAGCTTTTTGTTTTGTAGTTCATGATGTGAGATTTGGAATTACTAAAGTAATCAAACCGAATGGGAATTTCAGCGATTTGTTGTGAAACGGCTATGATTGGATGTGTATGGGAAAAAAAACAAGGTGTAACCGATAAACGAATCGGCTACACCTTTACAATTTGTACTTATCTAAAAAAAGTATCTATCTAGTAGGCTCCAATATAAGGTCTATACGTTCCAAGGCATCTTGCAAATGGTATCGGCTCATGGTATCGGATATCCGGGCGAGGCCACCTCTAATATCTCTTTTGAGGTTATTGAGCTCGGCGCGCGCCACCGAACGAATATCGGATTGGCTTGTATTGATGGGCGTGGATTTTCTATAACCACCAAAATCAGGTAATTTATCTTGATCATCCGCTGTCATCAAATATTCCAAACGATCAATATGTGCTTTTTGAAGGTTTCTTCTATAAGTATCTATTGTTTTGCCACTTCGGGTCTCGGACCAGATGCCCCTGCGGAGGTCACGCATCATTTCAACCAAACCATATGCATCATCACCGTTCAAGGTCTCATTTTCTATAATTCGTGCCAATTTGCCCAATTGCAGCATGGTGTTCAAGTAGCGTTCTTGCATGGAACGGATACGCTCCACAGACCCCGAATATTGAATTTTGTTGAAAATATCCTGGTCAATCAACCACTCAGGAGTCTCGAACAACTGTTCCTGCATAAAGGCCATACAATTTTTTTGATGCTCTTTGCTCACATGGGTATAAACAGCACCTTCTTGATCCGCGGTTTTGTGATACTCGTAAACACCTCCAATGTTGTTGGAAACGTGCCCCATGTATCTTTGGAACTGAGCAGTCACGTGTCCGTACATGGTTTCCAAGTCATCATAGTTTTCACCGTCCTCGGTAGTCCAATCGATTAATTTGGGAACAATACGCTTTAGGTTTTCAATGCCGTACAAGCTGGCTTTAATGGCATCATCCCCTAAATCCTCGGTTTGGGAGCTTGGATCGTGAATGTCGCCTACTTGTTGGTGACCAAAACGGTACATGGGGTCTCCAGCATGTTCCAAAATCCAATCATTTAGAATTGGTTTTTCTTCCTTTGCGGTTTTGCCCAAAATAGGTTTGTATCCCCATTTAATGGCATATTTATCGTAAATGCCGATGTTTGGCATTAAAGCTACACCTTCGTCACCAGGTTGTGCCACATAGTTGAAACGGGCATAGTCCATAATGGATGGAGCCGTACCATATTTTTGGGTGAAACTGGCGGAACGCAAAGAATCTACGGGATAAGCTACACTACTTCCCATGTTGTGTGGCAATCCAAGAGTGTGCCCCACTTCGTGGGATGATACAAAGCGTATCAAACGGCCCATGATTTCCTCTTCGAACTGTGTTTTTTGTGCATCGGGATTAATGGCGGCAGTCTGTACAAAATACCAACCGCGAAGCAAGCTCATTACATTGTGGTACCAGTTAATGTCGGATTCCAAAATTTCCCCGCTCCTTGGATCGCTCACGTGAGGACCGTTGGCATTTGGAATAGGGGAGGCCAAATAGCGTACCACCGAATATCTAACATCTTCTGGAGACCATTCCGGGTCTTCTTCTGGCGTAGGTGGGTCTTTGGCAATGATTGCATTTTTAAAGCCAGCTGCTTCGAATGCAACCTGCCAATCCTCAATTCCTTGTTTTATATAGGGCACCCACTCTTTGGGTGTGGCACGGTCTACATAATAAACAATAGGTTTTTTTGGTTCTACCAATTCGCCGGCCTTGAATTTTTCAATGTCCTCATCTTTAACCTCGAGTCTCCAACGATCCAAGTAGGTTACGGTTTTACTTTCTTGGGCATCCAATCCGTAATCTACCTGACCTCTGGCAAACCATCCCACGCGCTCATCAAAATAACGACGCTTCATGGGTTCTTTGGGCAATAAGATCATGGAATTGTTGATTTCCAAAGAAATGGAACCCAAGCTGGAATTGCTCGGCGGGTCGCTGGACAAATATGTTTTTACATGGCGTGCCTCAATGTTCAAAGGATAACTTTTGATGGACTCGATGTAGCTACGGTCTCCGTCCATTCTTGTTACTTTGTATCTTTTTCGGTAACCATCAGGAAACCCAAGGGCCTTTACATCTTTAGTGAACATGGGATCGATTTCTATTACCGTTGTCGGGTTCAAGGAATCTTTTTTGTTGATGGCCTTAATATCAAAAGAAAAGAGCACGGGCTCAAAGTTGGAGTTGACCACCGCTTCGTGTACAGGCAATGAATCCGCAGCCACATTTTCGTAAGAAGCTACACGGACCAATACTTTTTTATCCTTTTTTTGCCAACGCAGCACTTGTGTGTTGATTTTTCCGCCACCAAAACCAATTCCTGTGGCAGTTTTGGAGATTCGGCTCACCATGAGCATTTCACGATTGAACAAGGAATCGGGGATTTCGTAATAGTGTTTGTCATCTACGGTGTGTACGCTAAAAAGCCCTTCATCCGTTTTCGCATCTTTGGTGATTATCTTGTTATACGGTTTAATATCGTCCGATTTGGATTTGTCGTCCTTTTTTTGCTCGGTGTCCTTCTTTTTCTTTTTGAAAAGTTGGGCCTCCGTGGTTTGGACGGTTCCCAGAAGAATAACAACTAAAATTAGTCGAGGTAGTAAATTTTTGATCATTATAGGTTTGTTTGAATAACTAAGAAGATTCAAAGAACCTAAAATTCGTGAGAACTAACTGTTAAATAAATATTAACGGTCGTTTTTTTAACGGAATGCCCCAACCTTTGGGAGTCCTTCCTTTTACTGATGGTTTGAGCTGTATTGCCCCGTATTGCTGGGCTCAAGGGGTGTTTAATTTTTGTGAAAAATTCCTAAATACTGTAACATTTTGCAACTAGGATAGTCTTATAGGCATAACATCAATCATAAAATTCAATCAAAAAATGAACAAGTTATTATTAATTTATGGTAGTGTATTATTAAGTAGTACCGCCATAGCCAACGATCAGCAAAATACCAAGGTTGTCGAGGTGCAATCCGAGACTTCAGGTAGTTTAGAAACCGGTTTAACCGCATTGAACATTAGTGCTGAGTTAAACGATTCAACTTCAGAGATGGCAGATTATGCATCGTATGAATTGAATTTAAATGAAATAGTGTATTTGGAGGAAGAACCAGAGGTACATCTAGGTTTTGATACCGCAGATTATCTTCCAGAAGGCTTCGACCCTCACAAAAACTATTTTGATTTGAATTCCATCATATACTTCGAGAACAAAGTTGAACCCGCGCTAGGTTTTGATACCCAGAAGTACTTGCCGGAAAATTTTGATCCCTACACGGATGTGGTGGATGTACATTCCATCAATTACATGGAGGAAGAGGACATGGATTTAGGTTTTGATACCAAAGATTACTTGCCCGAAGGTTTTTCTCCTTATGAAGTATATGTGGATTTAAAGTCAATTCCTTATGTAGAGGAGGAAACTGAACTTGTATTGGGAGTAAACAGCAAGTATCTATTGCCAGAAGGCTTTGATCCTTACACCGATGTAATTGCAGTCACTTCCGTTAACTACATGGAAGATGAAGAAATAGACTTGGGTTTTGATACTTCTAAGTATCTCCCAGAAGATTTTGACCCATACTCAGGGTCAATGCAGTAAAATGTTCATCATTTTACAACTTATTTGAGTTAGCTAAAAAAACCCCTCGATCGAGGGGTTTTTTGTTAATGAAAACTTATAAATATCTGGTTAACAAAAAAATAACATCATCTGTATAGATGGAGGTATTTTTAGTAAAACGATTTTTAGAATGCAGATTATTCAGCTTTTCATAGGTTTTACTAAAATTATTGCATCCATTTTGGACAAACGCACTATAAGGAATCATTTATGGGGTTTGACTGTTGCGTTAACAAAAAACTAATTACAATAAAATTCACAAAAAAGGGTTGTAACTTTGTACCTAACAAAGAGTTACGCTTCACTTGCTCAAAAGCGAGTAGCGTTGATTAAGTTAGTTTCTTACATTTTTTTGAGTTAGTTAGTTTGTGAAAATGCCCTTCCGCCCGGAGGGGCATTTTTAGTTTAGAACAATAGCGGAATCACAAACTGGAACACCAAAATAAGCAACACTACCGCAATCAGGTTGAGCATTACACCAACACGTGCCATTTGTGGAATTTTTACATAGCCGCTCGCAAAAACAATGGCATTGGGCGGTGTGGCCATGGGAAGCATAAAAGCACAGCTACTGGCAATGGTCACAGGGATCAATAAGTGCAACATCGGAATGTCCAAGCCAATGGCTATGCCCGCTACCACAGGGGCAAGAACGGCCACCAAGGCTACGTTGCTCATCAACTCGGTCATAAACAACATTAGGAAAATCAAAAGGGCAGCCGTGAACAAAATACTTATTTCGCTTTGGGCAATGCTGTTGGCGACGATATCCACGATACCACTTGTGGACATTCCTTGTGCAAGGGCTAGTCCTCCACCAAAAAGAATCAATATGCCCCAAGCCAATTTGGAAGTATCCTTCCATACAATGATAAAATCACCTTTTTTGATGTTGTAGGGTATGGCGAAAAGCGCAATGGCTGCAAAAATACTGATCATGGTATCGGTAAGTCCCAAGCTTGGAAAAATATTGTTGATTAGCGTTCTAAAAATCCAAAGGAAAACCGTTACTGCAAAAATGGCTAAAACCATTTTTTCCTTACCAGAGGTCGGACCCAGTTTTTCCAGTTCAGTATGAATCACTTCTTTGGAAGCATTGAATTTTAGGTCACGGTTGGGGAACATCCATTTTACCAGTACCAAATAACAAATCCCAACCATGATGATGGAAAATGGCAAACCTATCGTCATCCACTTTAAAAAAGAGATTTCGATATTGTATTCATTTTCCAAAAGCCCTATCAATACAGAGTTTGGCGGCGTACCGATCACTGTGGCGATTCCTCCCGCATTTGCGGAAAACGCGATTCCCAGCATGACACTCAGGGCAAAATTTTGATCATTTTTGGTAAATCCATCTTTATCGTTGATCAATAAATTAATAACGGAAATAGCTATGGGCAACATTACCACAGTACTGGCCGTATTGCTAATCCACATGCTCAAGGTGGCGGTGGCGATCATAAAGCCTAAAATCACCTTGTTGGGGGTTGTGCCAGTCAATCTGATAATATTTAGGGCTATTCGCTTATGAAGATTCACCTTTTCCAGTGCCAACGCCATTACAAATCCTCCAAAAAAGAGGAAAACAATAGGGCTGCCATAATTGGCTCCTACCTCTGCAATGGGTAACACCTTTAAAATAGGTAACAAAAGTAAGGGTAGGAGTGCGGTAACAGAAATAGAGACCGCTTCGGTAATCCACCAAATCAGCATCCAGGCCGCTACAGAAATTACAGGATCGCCTTTTTCCGATATAAGTTCAAAGGGCAGAAAATTCAAAATGAAGAAGGCAATCGGTCCTAGGACCAGCCCAATTTTTTTGCTTAGTTCCATTGGGGTTCTAAGCTAGGATTTTTTGTTAAAAGATAAAAATAAAGAAGCCCCGTGATGGGGCTTCAGTATCAAACATCTATAAAATGACAGCTTTATTTTATCTTGAAGGTCAACCTTCCAAAAACGTAACGGCCGTTGGTTCCAAATTGAACGGACCTTCTGGAGTAGATAAACCGCCCGTCCGATCTAAAAGCAGGGTCGTTCTTGTCTGGGTACACATCTAGCAGGTTGTTTGCTCCCAAAGTGAATCTTGTGCTATTTGAAATATTATAACCAATGGAAAGGTCGGTAATTACTTTGGCACCAAAGGTATAGTCAATGGTAGGGTCATTTTCGTTAGTAGCTTCCCTTACTTCGCCAAAGTAACCGTTTCTTAGAAAGAAATTCCAGTTATCGCCCACTTTTAGGTTATGGGAAAGGTTTCCTTTGGTGGTAGGCACGGCAGACTCCAAATAAATTCTACTGGTAGGGTCAAAATAGGTATCGCTCAAGCCTGCGTCGGCAATAGCTTTGGGAACTTTAACCTTTTCCACACTTGTTTCAGAAAATGTGAAAGCCAAGGTGTTCGTCAATGAAACATTATCGGAGATATTTGCCTTATGATCCACCACAAAATCCAAGCCCAAGGTCTGTGTATCTACTGAATTGGCAAAGAAAGCTGCTTGGGTGGCGTTGGCTTGTTGGAACAGGTTGGCCAATTCTGGATTTCCGTTATCATCAAACTGTCCGGTAAGAATCACACGGTCATCAATGTTGATGAGATATCCATCCAAAGTGAATTTTAGATTGGCACTGGGGACTCTGGCGGTAAAACCCGCGGTGGCTCCAATGGAAGTTTCTTCTTTGAGAGGCTTAATGCCCAACAAACGGGCAACCCTTGAGGTGTTGGGGAAAATACCGACCTCGTTTGGTATTCCATCCACAAACAGGGTAGAGGTGGAGCTATAATGGATTTGGTGCAGGGAAGGGGCCCTAAAACCGGTTTGCCCACCACCCCTAAAGTTAAAATTCTCAGAAATTTTGATTCTAGTGGCCAACTTGTAATTGAGCGTTCCGCCAAAATCGGAGAAGTTCTCATAACGAATTGCCCCGCTCAACAAAATTGATTCGGTAAAATCTGCTTCCACATCAAAATATCCGGCAATGGTATTTCTAAAGGCATCTACCTCGTTGTCTGGTTTAAAACCGGGGAATACTTGAATGCCACCGGGTCTGGAACTACCAAAAAAGTCCGTGGGAACAACAGAGTTGGGGTCGGTTGGGTCGTGAGGATTGCCCAATGTATTGTATTGCGTATAAGAGATTTCCTCGCCAGCGACAATACCATAGTTTTCCACGCGATACTCGGCACCAAAGGCAATGTTCAAGCCCGCCATGGTGTCTTCATAAAAACGGTTCATATCAAAATTGGTGGTGTTCTCGCTATAATTGAAACCACCAGAATTTGCTTCAAATGGAGTGGAGTTGCCCATGGAAGCATTGTTGGAGTTGGTAATTCGATACATAAATTCATTCCTTCCATACGAATTGCTGAAATCAACATTCCAATCCCCAAGCATCCCTTTGATTCCAAAGGCGGCCGATTGGTCCATAATGTTGGAATTAATTTCGGGCAAAAAGCCATTGGGATAGGCTGGGGAATAGGTTCTGGATTGATTCGGTAAACGATAAAAACCAGCGGCCTTACCATTTTTAAAGCTCAACCCGCCAAAACCGTAGAGTTCCAGATTTTCATCCAAAGGAATGGAAAGGTTGGCAAAAAACTGAGCGCCCCTCACTTTGGATTGTCCTACCTGCATATTGAAGTCGCTGCGAACCATATTTCTAGCTGCTAGTTCAGCATCGGTATTATTAAAGCCTAGAGGTGAGTTTACCTGAAACTGGTCAAGTAAGTCACCAAATTGGCCACTACTGATGTTGTTTGGCAAACTATTATAGAATTCCTCTATTTGTGCTGCTTGATTTGCATTGGTATAGGACAAAGCGTTAAATGAATTTAGCATGTCCTGAAAAGTGAAAACTCCATTTTGATAATCATTGTAATCAAAGCTATCTCCGTAAACCCTTTGTGAACCTGCTAAACCGTTTAAATCATGTAGTTCTGGATCTGAGGCACCATTGACCAATGCCAATTGATTGTTTGAGAATCCGGCTGTTTGAGCGTATTGTCTAACTAATGCATCATTCATTAACAATGTAGATGTATCAACACCAGATGCTGCTGCAACCCTTTCAACCGAATTATAACCATTAAAAATGGAACCTTCCCATTCTTGCATGCGGTTGGTTGAACCCCTGTGGTTAAAATTCCCGGTAAAATTGATGAATCCACCGTTTTTTCCAATGGGTAGGCCATAATTCAATCCGAGGCTTACCTTTTCTCCATCCACATTTTTGTCCGGGCCGTGTTCGCTGGTATAATTGGCTCCGGTATTAACATCTACTTGCAATTCGTTCACGTTCTTTTTTAGAACAATGTTTATGACCCCTGCGATGGCATCGGAGCCATATTGGGCGGCCGCACCATCTCGCAATATTTCTATTCTTGCAATGGAGTTGGATGGAATAGTGGTCATATCCGTACCTACACTTCCACGACCAAAGGTCCCGTTTACGTTTACAAGCCCTGTTTTGTGCCTTCTTTTACCGTTGATGAGCACCAAAACCTGATCGGGCCCAAGTCCACGCAGGGAGGCTGGAGCAATGTGATCGGTTCCATCGGAAATGGATTGTGGATTGGAACTGAATGATGGCGCCGCATAGTTCAGAATTTCAGTAACGGTGACCTGCGGAGTGGATTGCGTTAATTCGGTGACATCCAATACATCTACGGGAACAGGAGTGTCCGTTGCCGTTCTGTTGGCATTACGGGAACCAACCACTACAACGTTTTCCAGTTCGAGCCCTGCTTGTAGTGTAATGTCCAAGGTGCTTCCGGTTACGGTTGCTTCTTGGGTGTTGAAACCGATGTAGGAGAACACTAAAATGTCGCCCTGATTTGCCTCGATAGTGTAGTTGCCATCAAAATCGGTGATGGCTCCCGTTGTGGTGCCCTTTACTTGAACCGAAGCTCCCGGCAAAGGTACATTTTGGTCGTCGTAAACGGTTCCGGTTACCTCTTGTGCCCTGCCAATAAACGATACCAACAGCACAAAAAGGAATGTTAGTTTCATTCTTTTCATATAAGTAGATTTTAGTAAGATTATTGGGGGTAGCTGCTGGAAATTTTCCTCAGAAAAGAGGAAAACGGTGGAAAGATAGGATTTTTTTTAAAAATGAAAACCCCTGAACTTGATTTAAGGTTCAGGGATTTGTGTATGATTGGGATAGAACTTTATGGGATTAACCCGTATATTTTACCAGTAGGGCGTCTTCCGTTTTTTCTACTTTGATAAGTCCATGTTTGCTTAGGCCTTTAGTGCTCTTGTCCCATTTTTTACCGCTCAGACCAGCTTTTGCTTTAAGGTCGGCCAATGGCATTTCGCCTTGTGGCTTAAGAATTTCAATGATTGTTTTTTCCTCTTCGGTAAGCTCCACTTGCTTTTTCTCGGGTCGCATTTGCGGGAAGAACAATACTTCTTGGATGGAGGAATTGTTTGTCATCAACATCACCAAACGGTCAATACCGATTCCGATGCCCGAAGTAGGAGGCATACCATATTCCAAAGCACGCAAGAAATCTTGGTCTATGAACATGGCTTCATCATCTCCTTTTTCGGAAAGTTTGAGCTGCTCTTCAAAACGCTCGCGCTGATCAATGGGGTCGTTAAGCTCTGAGTAGGCATTGGCCAATTCCTTGCCGTTTACCATCAATTCAAAACGCTCCGTAAGCCTTGGATTGGTACGGTGCTCTTTGGTCAACGGGCTCATTTCCTTCGGATAATCTATAATAAAGGTAGGCTGAATGTAATGGTGCTCACATTTTTCACCAAAAATCTCATCGATCAATTTACCGATACCCATGGTCTCATCCACCTCAATATCCAATTTCTTGGCTACTTCACGGAGTTCGTCCTCTTCCATTCCAGCTACATCGTAACCAGTATGGATTTTAATGGCCTCCAAAATAGGGACTCTTGGGTAGGGAGCTTTAAATTCGATTTCGTGATCGCCCACTTTTACTTTGGAGCTGCCGGTAGCATCAATAGCTACTTTCTCCAACAGTTTTTCGGTGGTGTCCATCATCCAGTTGTAGTCCTTGTAGGCCACATAGAGTTCCATTACGGTAAACTCTGGATTGTGGGTGCGGTCCATCCCCTCGTTACGGAAATCCTTTGAGAATTCATAAACACCATCGAACCCGCCCACGATCAATCGCTTCAAATAAAGCTCGTTGGCAATTCGCAGGTACAAGGGTACATTCAATGCATTGTGATGCGTTAAAAACGGACGAGCGGCAGCTCCCCCTGGAATGGGTTGAAGAATCGGGGTCTCTACTTCCAAGTATCCCTTTTGGTTGTAGAACTCCCGTATGCTGTTGGTAATTTTTGTTCTTTTGATGAAGGTGTCCTTCACATGAGGGTTCACTACCAAATCTACATACCGCTGACGGTAACGAAGTTCTGGGTCGTTAAAGGCATCGTACACTTTTCCTTCGTCATCTACCTTTGGTAGTGGCAATGGTTTTAAACTTTTGCTCAGAAGCGAAAAATTCTTTACCATCACGGTTTTTTCTCCCACTTGCGTAGTGAAAAGCTCTCCTTCTATACCGATGATATCGCCAATGTCCAACAATTTTTTGTAGACATCGTTGTACAAGCTTTTATCTTCGCTCGGGCAGATTTCATCACGGTTAAAATAGACTTGGATACGGCCCTCGCCATCTTGTAGTTCGGCAAAAGAGGCCTTTCCTTGAATTCTTCGTGACATCAATCTACCGGAAACCACTACTTTTTTTCCTTCTTCAAAATCATTCTTGATGCTCTTAGAAGTGGCATCAACAGGATACAATGCTGCGGGATATGGGTTGATGCCCATTTCCCTGAGTTTGGTCAATTTTTCCCTTCGAACGATCTCTTGTTCCGATAGTTGCATAGTCTGTAAAAAATTTAAAGCGCAAAATTACACTTTTGCGCTTTAAATCCTTGCCTTGTCCAAACTTAATATGCATAATTGGGCACATAGTCCTTTTTAAATACAATTTGAGCAATGTCTTCCTCCAAAGTTTCCTGGGGACTTTCCACGATTCGGTTGACTTCTTTTCCATCTTTAAAAAATATGATGGTGGGCACTTTTATAATGTTCAACCCCTTTTCTTCGCCCGTGGGACTGGTTTTATAATGTCCTTTTCGGTAATCCAAAGCGATGATTTCCAATTGCTCCATTGGAAAATCGGTGGCTTCCAATATTTTTATGAATCTGGGGCTTTCCCGTTTACTGTCGCCGCACCAAGTGCCCAAAAATAGTTTGATGTCGTATTCCGCTAATTTTTCCTTAAAAAGTGCGACCATGGTTTCGTCTGGGTGGTAGCTTTCATACCTGTTTTGGAACCAGTTGTTGTAGGGTTGGGACTGCAATCCGTCGAGGTTGATTTGCCCTACCAAAAACTTCAATCCATTTTCGGTGGTGATTTCCCTGTTGAATTCTTGTGCCGAAACACAAGCAATGCAAAGCATAAGTAGTGTGATAAAAACTTTTTTCATGATTTTATGTGATTTATGGTTAGGTGGCCAAATTCAATAAAATCAATTGTTGAGCGAAGTTTTAGGTGTTGGAAATAAGGACTAGACCGGGGGTTGAAATTTATTTTTTGAAGTGGGCAATCCATTTTTATGGACAAGTAAAATTAATATGAGCATTCATTTAAGATTCAAGAATTAAATCTATATTTGTATCCAATTGGATACAATTTTTATATGTTCTTTATTGAAAAAACTGTAGAATTCGATAGGTGGCTAAGAAAATTGAAAGATGTAAGAGCGAAGGCTAGAATCCTATTCAGAATTCAAAAAATTGAAAATGATGGGCATTTTGGGGATTGTAAAAGCGTAGGTAATGGAATTAGCGAGATTAGAATACATTTTGCCAAAGGATATAGGGTTTATTTTAAAGAAAAGAATGGCAGAGTAGTTGTTTTACTGGCAGGCGGTGACAAAAGCTCTCAAACAAGGGACATAAAGAAAGCAAAAGAAATCTGGAACAAGTTAAAAGGATAGAAAATGGGAACCTCAAAATTTGACATAGCGGATTATTTGGACAGCAAAGAAATGATTGCTGAATACCTCAATACCGTTTTAGAAGAAGGTGATAGTGGAGATGTCATAAACGCTATCGGACATATTGCGAAAGCCATTGGAATGACAAAAATATCCGAGGAAACTGGATTGAGCAGACCAAGTTTGTACAAGGCACTTTCGGATGGTGCCAAACCTCAGTTTGCTACCATAATGAAAGTTTTGAAAGCGATTGGGGGACAGGTTCAAGTCCATCCAATCTAGGTTGGTAGTTAAAAAGTAAACACTACATCTATTATTTTTTGAAACGGAGCGCCATTTCTTCCCGAGAGGAAACGCCGAGTTTCTTGTACAAGTTATTGATGTGTGTTTTAATGGTGCTCACGCTCACAAAAAGTTCCGAAGCAATCTCTTTATTGGTCTTGTTTTCCAACATCAAGTTGACGATTTTTTGCTCTTGAGGGGTGAGTTTTTCAAGTAATTGATAAGAATTCTGTTTCTTTTTGCCGAGGAAGAACAACACATTGCCCAAAAGGGAAACAGCCAAAAGGGCGATGATGGTGCGGTTCCATTTGGAAGATTTTGGTCGATTGAAACTAGCCAATTCTTTATCTGTGGTTATCTCGGCCCTGTATTGTTGGGTAAATTCAGCTTCAGGATAGGTGCTGACCAATCTTTCGGACAAGTTTTCGTAATAATCATTGCTTGTTAGGTCTTCCAGATAAAATCGAAAAGTTTCGTTTCTTTTATCCGATAAAAAATCATAGATATAGAGTTCGGCCAAGGGTTCGTTGGTTTCCTGTCCAAAACTGTGTAGGTTTTTGAACCATTTGTCCAAATTCAATTTTTTGTTGGCCTCGCTTGGGTAGTCCGCAAAATCGTAGGCCATATGCTCTTTTAAGCCTTCAATTTCCAATAACAGGCCAGATTTTGGATTGGTGGAAGATATGGTGCAGAGCGATTGATCTTCAAAAGAAGTAGGGAACTCGAGTGTATCTTTATTGTTGGCCAAAAAAAGTACGTTTTTACTATTGTTGCATTGACCCAAAAAGTGATTGGCGCCCGTGTTGTCTGAACAGCCATCCAAATGAATGCGATAGATTCGGTTTTGTTCGTTGAGATTATTTCCTTCAAAATAAAAATGGCCCAATGAGTCCACTTCTGATTTCTGAACGATTTGGTCCAAGTACACCCGCGAAGATTTACGGTAATCCTCCACCAATGATAAGTAAATGGAATTGCCCGCATTTTCCTCAGAGACCTGCCCCGAAAAACGGTATTGCCCTAAGAGGACAGAAGAGTGTATCAGTATTGAAAAAAGTACTAAAAACCGCATTATTTATCCGATTCGGGCTAAAAATAGTGGTTTTTATGTAACAAAAACATTATTTTAACTACATATAGGTATCATCAATCAAAATCAAAAAAATGAGTTTCTGGAGAGTTTTGTTGGCCATATTGTTTCCGCCTTTGTCAGTCATCGGAAAAGGTTGTGGCTCTATCCTTATTGTATTACTTTTAACCCTTTGCGGTTGGGTTCCCGGAGTTATAGGGGCCTTGGTTATTTTAAACAACACTAACTAAAAATCTTATGAGAAAAATCCAAATCTTGTTATTGGCAATGCTGGTTGCCCTGACCTACGCATGCAATTTTACAGAAGAAATCCATTTAGAAGAAGATGGTTCGGGAAAATTGTCCATAAATTTTGATGGTTCCGAAATGATGGAAATGGCCGGTGAAGAAATGGCCAAAACGAGTGAAGAACCGATAGATTCCATTATTTCTTTTAAGGATTTTTTGGAAGAGAAGAAAGATAGCATTGCACAATTGTCGCCGGAAGAACAGGCCAAATTGAAAAAATTGGAGCCATTTAACATGCGCATGGTTATGGACCCTGAAAAAAAGGTAATGATGTTCGACCTGTTCAGTGAGTTTAAAAAAGTGAGCGAGATGAACGGTGCCTTTAGCAATTTTCAAGAAGCAAGTGCAATAGGAGGAAATTCCAATCCACAGCAGGGAAAAGTAAAGCCTAACGAACAAGCTACGGAGGTTAACTATTCATTTAAGAAAAATAAGTTTGCCCGTACCGCTAAAATCGTAGATCAGGAGTTGTTCCAGCAGCAGTTGGACAGTTTGCAAGGAGCCGAAATGTTCCTGTCGGGCTCTACCTATACCTTAAAATATCATTTCCCAAAAAAGATAAAATCCACCACTGTGGAGGAGGCGACCTTTAGCCAAGATGGCAAAACTTTGATTTATGAGGTGAACTTCTTGGATTTGATGAAGGACCCATCCGTACTGGATTTGGAAGTGGAACTGGAGAAATAGTTTTCCATTCCTCTGCTTCGTATCTTTGTGGTATGAACAAGAAAGTTGCCCTGCAAGATTTAGGATTCGAGGATTACAAGGAAACTTGGGATTACCAAGAAACGCTGTTCAAGGACATTGTGGACACCAAGGTGCGTAACCGACGGGAGGATGCAGGCCTTGAAACCCCAAACCATTTTTTGTTTGTGGAACACCCGCATGTG
This sequence comes from Allomuricauda sp. TY007, assembly GCF_010468565.1. Taxonomy (GTDB): domain Bacteria; phylum Bacteroidota; class Bacteroidia; order Flavobacteriales; family Flavobacteriaceae; genus Flagellimonas. Next base: position 15,658 of record NZ_WUEG01000011.1, on the reverse strand, counting down.
TACACTTTGGGTAAAAGTGGCGACATCAATAATTTGTTGGTTGATGAAAAAGCACTCGCAGCAAAAGGAGCAACTTTTTATAAGATAAACCGGGGAGGCGATATTACTTATCACGGCCCAGGACAAGTAGTGGGCTACCCCATTTTGGATTTGGACAATTTCTTCACGGACATTCACAAATACCTTCGTTTTTTGGAGGAAATGGTGATTCTCACCTTGGCCGAATATGGCCTAAAAGGGCAGCGCTCCGAAGGAGAAACCGGTGTTTGGCTGGATGTGGGCACTCCCTTTGCCCGAAAAATATGTGCCATGGGCGTGCGCGCGAGCCGTTGGGTGACCATGCACGGTTTTGCCCTAAACGTAAATACCGACCTTGGTTATTTTGATATGATGATTCCCTGTGGCATCAAGGACAAAGCAGTTACTTCGCTAAATGTGGAACTTGGTCAAAAAGAAGTGGATATGGAGGAAGTAAAAGAAAAACTTCTGAAACATTTTACCACGCTTTTTGAGGCGGAGTTGATCAAGGAAAAGGCTGGGGTTTAGGTTAGTTTCCATCTGCCAAATTACACACACGACTATCGATTATCAGTAAATTACACTGAAATCACTTATTGGCGGATATAATAATACTTAAAGGTGAGCTCTAATTTTCACAAATGCTTTATCTTTAAAAAGATGCACTCTATTTTATTTAATTATATTAAGGAAAAAGCAAGTATTGACAAAGAGGAATTTAATCATTTTTCACAGTGCTTTAAAGTTAAAAATTTAAAGAAATATGAGACCCTTTTAAGGGCAGGAGAAGTATGTAGAAGAGTTTATTTTATAAATCATGGTTGTTTGAGATTTTTTCATCTTAATGAAGAAGGCAAAGAATTAACAAGATACTTCGCCTTTGAAGGGAAATTTGGAACCGATCTTACTAGCTTAATCACCAATGAACCATCCAAAGAGAATATACAGTCAATTGAAAAATCTGAAATTCTATACATTGATAAAGAAGATTTTTATGAGTTGGTTAAAACAGAGCCATCAATAAATCTGATTTATCGGGACATATTGGAGATGGCCTATGTAACATCGGTAAAAAGGATATATAATTTTCAGGGAGAGGAAACCTTAAAACGATTAAAATGGCTAATGAGTTATCAACCTAGGATCTTGTCCAGACTGTCCAATAAAATGATTGCTTCCTATTTAGGCATTACTCCATACACATTAAGCCGCTTAAAATCAAAACTTTAATCGTTGCTCTAGAGCGACTTTTCTTCCTATACAGGTTTATAGTTTTGCCTCGAACTATAACACCTAGATATGAAATCATTTAAAATCTATCTTTCTTTTTTAATTGTTTTATCCTTTGGCATTTTAAAGACTTTTGCTCAGAATACCAAACCCCCAGTTCCTGTTGAGATTATGGCGGGAAACAAAGAGGTGTACTCACAGTTTGTGTTAAAAAGATTTTTCAGTCCAACCAGTAAATTTGATTTTTTTGGTTTAGCTACATATACAGCAAATTATAAAAATGATGTGGAAGAAAACAGGGCAATAATTATTTCTCAATTCGGATATAATTTTAAGAAGGGTTTCGGAGTCATGGCAGGCTTGGACTTTAACTCATTTGCAGGTTTTTCTCCCATATTAGGCCCTAAACATAGTTTTGCAAATAAAAATTTCTTAGCAGTAACAAATTTGTCCTTTTTCCTTAATGATGGTTTTGATGCAAAATTATTCGGATTGTATGAGTATCATCCATCCATTAACAATAGCTGGAAATTTTACAGCAGATTACAATTCATTCATAATTTCAGTATTAACTATAATGAACATAATATTAGCTATATTTATATAAGGGCAGGTGTCCAAAAGAATCAGTTTATATTTGGCTTGGGTGCTAATTTAGATTGGGCAGGACCGGACAAAGTTTTCAACAGTAATTTTGGACCATTCGTAAGATGGGAGTTTGATTAGAAAAACTGTGGCTAATATCATTTCACCCAAAATCTAGGTGTTGTTAAAATTTTGATTTAGAAATCGATATGTAAAAATACTGCAAATCTTGTCTCATAAAATCCTTATATTTCCAATTCAACATATTGGCATAATCTTAGTTCGAAACAAGTAAAACAAGTTTATGTTAGGCCAGTTCCCTTGATAAAGCCTATAACTAAAACCAACACGCCATGAAACAACTTACAATAGCAATTGCCTTGATAGGAATTTTGGTCTCCTGCAAGAATACTTCTGAAAACAAAAAAGATACGGATGATTCCGCAACGGTGGAAAATAATATGGTTGATTCAGTCAAAACCAACTATGTGCCGATAGACTCCGACGAAGCTTTGATCGCTGCATCTTTAATGGCAGCTCCAGCGGAAAGCCGCGATGGATGTAAGGTCATCGGGTATAATATGGCAGGGGATTTTGTAACGCTCCGAGAAGGCGATAACGAATTCATTGTCCTGGCCGACAATCCCAAACAATCAGGATTCAATGCGGCCTGCTATCATAAAAGTTTGGAACCTTTTATGGCAAGAGGCCGAGAGCTGAGGGCCGAAGGAAAAACAGGTCCCGAAATTTTTGATATTCGCGAAGAAGAAGCAAAATCGGGTAAGCTGGATATGGGGAAACCGGGATCCACCCTTCATATTTATTATGGGGAAAGCGATCAATACAATCCGGAAACCAATGAAGTGCAAGGAGCACATTACCGTTATGTGGTGTATTTGCCATTTGCCACTGCGGAATCCACGGGGCTTCCTGAAAAGCCTGTAGGGCCAAACCACCCTTGGATCATGAACCCTGGAACGCACAGGGCCCACATTATGATTTCCCCTTTGCCGGATAAAAAATAAGAATTAATCTATACCATAAAAAACCGAGGTGCACGCCTCGGTTTTTTCTGTTTTTACAAAGTAAATCAGTTATTTGCTGTACTGGGTCAAAACCATACTGCCCATCAATTTACCGTTTTTGTTGTACGATTCTTGTTTTACCATACCAACCCCTTTGGCAAACCATGTGCGGGAAGGAAAGGTTTGGTTGGCCATCATCATTTTGGTCTTGGTTTCGCTGTAGATTACATAACAGTCAAAAGTACCGGCCGGAGTGGTCACGCTTTCTTGCTTTTCCACTTTGCGGTTGATGGTCTCCACATTGGTATTCATGTTGATTGCCCCGCCCATTTTCATTTTAAGCTCCATATTGGCATCGGGTAACTCTTGTCCCACGGAAAGATTGTTGGGCAATTCCACATCGGTGCCCGACATATCCATTTCAACATCGCCCATTTGGCTGAGCATTTGGTCGTTCATCAGAGATTTAAAATCTATTTTGACAACGTTGCCATCGCAAGCAATCTCATAATCCGAAGTATAGGTGTTCCCTTTTCTGTCCACCATTTCCATCATCATCGTGGCGCTTACATTGTCGCCACTGCTTTCCACATTGGTGACTGTGTAGTTGATTTGTCCATCCTCTTTACCCTTTTTGTTATAATTGGTGTATTGAAGGTTGGCCCCATCAACCAACGGATAGTATGTGCTGCAAGTGGATTGTGCCTGTGATATGGAGGTCGTAAATACGGCAAGTAGCAGTAATAGAAAATATCGTTTCATGTTTTATTAAAGTTTAATGAATTCAACCCTGCGGTTTTGTGCTTTGCCTTGTGCGGTACCATTATCAGCAACAGGTTCTGCTTCTCCTTTTCCTTCGGAACTCAATCGGTTTTCGGAAATCCCATAAACGGAGACCAGTGCTTTTTTAACGGCCTCGGCCCGGTCTTTGGAAAGTTTCATGTTGCTTTCGTCCGAACCATCAGAATCGGTATGTCCCACAATGTTGAGGCTCATAGCGGAATCTTGATTCAACACTTGGGAGATTTGGCGGATTATACCCATGGATTGTGGTAAGATATCCGCCGAACCGGAGTTGAAACGTATGCCGTTGGTGGAGATTTTTCCTTCGGCCATGAGTTTCCTGCGTAAATCAACACCACCTTCTGCAATTTTCAGGTTGCTGATCAATACTTGTTCCTGTCTCTTTTGTTTGTCTATACCAGTCACATAAAACTTTACATAGTTGATCAATTCTGGCTTTACAATGAATTGTGGAAGATCGGCGACCTTTATCTCGTTTAGCCAAAGGCGGTACCTATTTTTGTTTACAGCTATGGACACGTGGGCCACATCCTTGTAAATCTCTCGTAAGTCTTGTTGTAAAGTGTTCTGTATGGGAGCTGGATCTCCCTTAAAATTGTTGTCCACTCTTACCCCGATCGCTATATATTGACAAAAGTTGAGGTTGGCCAATACATTGTTTTCGTTAGTGGTAAGTCCTGAGGTTTCGGAAAAATAGATACCCAATTTGGCGCCAGAACCCGTATTTCTGCTCAAGTTGACCACTTTAAGGTCAAACTCCATAGTAAAGTCATCGGGGAGGGTGGTGCCCAAATTGGGCACGGTAATACTTCTACTGGCTACGGAATACCATTTGCCGGGTATGGAGCCAATCGTGACCACCTCCCCGGAACCGTTGGTATTCCATTTGGAGGGAAAATCGCCCATAAACTCATCGTTGAAGTCATCGAAGAATAAAGGTTTGTCACCCGGTACAAAATCAAATTTACTGTAGACTTCAATAGTTTTTGGACTGCCCGCTGCTGGACGGGTTGAGGTGCTGTTTTCGGTATTGGCACCCGTAGGGTTCCCATTTTCTGAAGGGGCTCCCGGAGCTTGTTGCCCTCCAGAACCCGGCTCCAAGATGCTGTCGAGGGCTTGGTCCGTTTTTTTAGAGGTTTCTCTTTCTACCCGTCTTTCAACTGTGCGTTCAGCTGCCTTTTCCGCTTTTTTGGCCAATTTTTTAAAGAACTGAGCCTCTCCGCTGGTGCCCAGCAATAGGGCAAAGGACAAACAGTAGAATAGTTTGTTTGAGGTTTTCATTTAAAAGTGTTTTTAGTTTGTTGATAAAGCAATACTGTCCAAACTACTCAAATAAAACCCTCGTACAGACTAAAAATGTATGTTTCGTAACAATTATTGTACAGGTTGCAATAACAAAGCGAACTAGTTTATTTTGTATACGATCAAGGAGTTTTCCTGATCTTTGGCCACCAATTCCAATCTTCTGTCATTATCCATATCGGTAAGGTCGATCAACGAGCTGCCAAATACGGGGAAATTGGGAATAGGTTCCGCTTGGCTATCGTACAAATAGATTTGATGGTTTTGGATATCGGTAACACCCACATATATTTTATCGTAGATGTAAAAGATTTTAGGTTTGGAATATACGCCCAGCTCCAGTTCTACTTTCCTTCCTTTAATACTGAGTACATTGTCGTCCATAAAAACCAAGGTATTGCTCGTGGCATAAAATCCGTGATCGGGATTTAGGTTAAAATTGGTGGCTGTCAATTTTCCGTTCGTATCAATTTGATGAAGCACACCAGTTTTGTTGGTTACCGAGAACTTGTTTTTATACAGGAACACTCCATTGTTGGAAAAGTCTATCTTTTCAGGCACTTTAATCCGATCGCTTCCCACTCGGTGCAAAATTCTGAGGGTGCTGTTGTCCTGTTTAAACACCAAGTAATCCTTGTTGCCCACCCTAAAATGTTTGGGGGCATCCAAAATATTGCTCGGGGCATCGGTAAAGGTAAATCCGCGGACTATCTTGCCCTGATTGTTGTACATATATACTTTTTTGCCTTGGGTGACCACAAAGCGATAATTTCGGCTGCCATCATAATCAAAAACGGCCAATGGGTTTAGGTTGCCGCCTTCAAAATCAATAGTAAAAGGAGGAACTTCGTCGCCATTGCGGTCCAAAATCAAAAATTGGTCGTTTGTGGTGAAGGCGAGCTGGAGTTTTCCGTTTTTGTAAATGTCAACCTGTTGTATTTCGCCTTGGATTCTGCCGTCCAATTGTTTGGTCCAAAGTACTTTTCCATCGGTGGAGATAAGATATAGGACATTATTCTGGTCCTGTACCACAATTTCCTGTTGTTTGGTCCTGTGATTTTTCACAAACTGGGGGTCTGTGGCCAAATCGGTGTTCAACTCCAAAGTAAATAGGGGGGACACTGTGTTTCTTTCCAGGTTCTTTTCAATTTTTGATACCAACAGATTGAAATGCCCAAAACCATTGTCCATTACCATTTGAGATGCAAAAACCTGCTCCTTGAAATCTTTGTCTTTGATGTCCTCGAATACCTCTGGGGAAAGTTCCTGTTCAGCAAAAAAATCAATTCCTGAAGCATTGGAAACAAAAAGCATGCTGGATTCGCTCGCCAAGGATGCCTTTGCTGTTTTAAAACCTTGGTCACCGTCAAAAGAAGAAGCGCTTTTATGATTGCTGATGATGGTCTGTAGTGCTTCTTTCTGTTCCGAAAAAATAAAGCTGTTCTCTAAGATTGTGCAAAAATTGGATTCAAAATCTTTGACCAAGGGCGTAAAACCTTCTTCAACAATATTTGGATTTTCGAGCTCTATAATTTCACTGCCCTGGTAGTCCTGAGAAGCCGTTTTTTTACTATCCAAATAATCATACAAACTTTCGGTGCCATAAGATTTTAAAAGGACGACCTTTTCGTTGTTCAAATAGATTATCCCAACTTCTTCAATGGTATTGAATAGGGAATCGGTTTTCTTCACTCTGTCCAAATAAATGTTCTGGTTGTTGGCGAACACTTGGTAATCGTCAAAAGTATAGGATAGTATGGCCTGTGCAGTTAATGGTGCATAGGAAGGTGTTTTGTTGGCCAAGGGAGATGTGCCCTTGAATAAATTGATGAAATTTTTTGTGGAATCGGGAGTCATGGCTACGCCGCTCAAGTTAACTTCGTCGGAATTTGCTGTGAAATCCAAAGAAACCCAAGAAGAAAATGGATTGTCCGTGGTTTTATCCTGCTCTTTTAGCGCTAACAAAGATGTATTCCCACTAGGGTTGATAAATATTGTGGCCGACTTATCGAGCGAACTTGCCTGATAAAGTTTTTTCAGCGTAGGGTCCACAGGTGTATTTTCGCTAACTCTGATGAGGTTTTCCATCAGCATCATGGAGGAACTCAATAAGATGTCGTTGTTTTTCCGTAGACTATAGACTTCTAGGCCATCAAGATTGTATTTGGTTACATTGATGCCTTCGTAGGTTAAGGTTTCCACGGTTTTGTTGGACACGCTGTCTACATTGAAAATACCGGAATCATTTTTGGTGGCCAAAATATAGTCGTGGTTGTCCTTGCCTACTTCGTAAAGTGCGAGCACACAGGTTTTATCGGTAGTAAGATGTCTCAATCCCTTGATCTTATCTAAAATTTCCTTTATGTTGTAAAACTCCTCAATACTTTTAAGGTTGGAGTTGTTTTTTAGCTCGCTCTTAAAATTGGTCAGGTTGTTGATCTTTAAAACGAGTGAAGGATTAGGGGGCAACTGTTCCAAAAGGGAATCTTTGGTCTTTACCTCTTTTGTACAGGATGCAATAAATATGGGAAGCAAACAAAAAAGTACCTTTGATCTCATTCTTTAAGTTTGACACAAAGTTAGGATTTTTAAATATCCAGCGTCAATTGTTCGGGCAGTTGCCTAAAGCTTCTTCTGTGGTATTTGGTAATGCCGTACTTTTTGATGGCCTCCCTGTGTTCCTTGGTCGGGTATCCCTTGTTCTTTTTCCAGTTGTACATGGGAAATTCTTCATGGATTTTGGCCATGTATTCGTCTCGATAGGTTTTTGCAAGTATAGAAGCAGCGGCGATGCTCATGTACTTTCCATCTCCTTTAATTATACATTCGTGGTCAATATTGGGGTAGGGTTTAAATCGGTTTCCATCAACAATTATAAAATCAGGCTGTGGATACAACTTCTCTATGGCACGGTGCATGGCCAAAAAAGAGGCGTTTAAAATGTTTATTTCATCGATTTCATTCTCAAAAACGTGACAAACGGAGAAAGAAACTGCTTCTTTTTCCAAAATGGGCCTTAAAAAAGCTCTTTTTGATTCCGAAAGTTGTTTGGAGTCATTTAATGTGTCATTATTGAAGTTTTTGGGCAATGTAATCGCCGCTGCGGTAACGGGACCAGCTAAACAGCCTCTTCCAGCTTCATCTGTACCAGCTTCATATAATGATTGATAACACGGTTTTAACATACCAACTGGAAATTTAACAAACCAAACCAATAAAAAAACATAATTCTCAATAAAAAGTTAAAAAAATTCTTACATGCCCAATAAACAATATGTTGCGATGTGAATAAAATGTTAAATCAATAAAAACATAGAAATGTTCTACATTGAATTAGGGGTGTAAAGTTGTTAATTTTTTTGAATATTAACTTTTTATATTGATTTTTGAGCGGACTAATTCAAAAAATGAAATAAATGAAAGCTAAGTTAGCATGGATGCTAACACCTTTCTTGGTGTTATGCATGTCTTTCTCTTTTGGACAAGAGAAAACAGTTTCAGGTAACGTGACGGACCAGAGCGGTCTGCCCCTTCCTGGTGTTTCCATAGTCGTTGTAGGAACGTCTAATGGTACACAAACAGATTTTGATGGAAATTACACCATCTCAGCTTCCGAAGGACAAGTTTTGCGTTTCAGTTACATCGGTCAAGCGACCGTGGAGCGGACTGTTGGCGCATCATCCACTATTAATGTGCAAATGCAGGACGATGCCCAAGCACTGGAAGAGGTGGTTGTTGTAGGTTATGGTACCACAACAAAACAAGCCTTTGCGGGTACGGCGTCTGTTGTTGAGGCCGAAGCCTTGGAGGTAAAATCATTTTCTAACGTTTCCCAAGCATTGGCAGGTGAGGTTGCGGGTGTTTCCGTAATCAATACATCCGGACAACCGGGTACTACTTCCACTATTCGTGTAAGAGGTTATGGTTCTGTGAATGGTAACCGAGATCCTTTGTATGTTGTTGATGGTGTTCCCTTTACAGGAAGTATCAACTCCATTAACCCTGCGGATATCAAAACTACCACAGTATTAAAAGACGCCACTGCAACCGCAATTTATGGTTCTCGTGGTGCAAACGGGGTTATTTTGATTACCACCAAATCAGGTTCTGCCAATGAATCTTACATTGAAGTGGATGTGAAGTCTGGTTTCAACATGCAGTTGATACCAAGGTATGACGTAATCACATCTCCAGAAGAGTACATAGGTTATGTTTGGGAAGGTATTCGTAATGGTGCTGCCTTGGATGGTGAAGAAGATCCTGTTGCTTTCGCAAACGATAATCTATTTTCCGTGAACTATGTGCATCCTGGATACAATATGTGGAACGTTGCGGATGGCGGTGAGTTAATCGACCCTGCAACCAGTACGGTACGGCCCGGTGTTACAAGAAGATACACACCTCAGAGATATGCCGATTTGGCTTTTGATGCAGCTATTAGAACGGAAACCAACCTTAGAATGGCTGGTGGCAACGAAAAAAGTAAATACTTTACTTCAATTGGGTACTTGAACGATAACGGTTACGCCCTTAATACTGGATACCAAAGGTATACGGCTAGATTGAACGCCGATTCCCAAGTTAAGGAATGGTTGAAAGTTGGAGTGAATGCAGGATATGCTTATTCCAAAAGCCAAAACAATGGTCAGACCGTTGGTTCTGAAAACTTGTTTGAGTTTGCCGATAAAATGGCACCAATTTTCCCTGTTTTCTTGAGAGATGACAACTACCAATTGGTGGAAGACCCAATTTTTGGAGGGTATCAGTACGATTACGGTACGGCTTCTGGTTTTAGATCAAGACCAAATGCCGACCAGTTGAACCCAATCGCTTCTGCATTGTACGACTTCGTGGGTACTAACAGACACGAAATCAACGGTAACTTCTCCTTGGATATCGATATTGCAAAGGGATTGACCTTCGAAACCCGTTTTGGTGCACAGTTTGCCACTGAACGTTATAAGTCATTCACTAACCCATTCTATGGTGGTGGTATTTCCACTGGGGGTGACTTGTACCAAAGGGATAGGAATTTCTTGACAACCAACTTCTTAAAACTGTTGCGTTACCAGACTGAATTTGGAAGCCACTCCATTGAGGCCTTGGTCGCACATGAGAACAACCAGTTCGAGAGAGAGCAAAGCGTGGCCTCAAAAAGATTGGCTGTACACCCCGATATTTACGAATTGAACAACTTTGTTGTTTCGCAAGGACCTCCTTCCGGTTTTTCCAGAGGGTATAGCATTGAGTCATACTTTGGTCAGGTAAACTATGATTACGACAAGAAATATTTCTTGACCGCCTCGGTACGTAGGGACGGTTCTTCAAGGTTTATCAACGAAAAGTGGGGTACCTTCGGTTCGGTTGGTGCTGCATGGGTGGTAAGCAATGAAGATTTTATGTCCGGAAACGGTGTTTTCGATTTCTTGAAGTTGAAAGCTTCCTATGGTATAACAGGGGACCAAGCAGTTGGTCAAGATAGGGCCACCGGTGATGAAGATTATTATGTAGCTTATGATACCTACGACATCAATAACTTGAACGATCAAATTTCCCTTTCCATAAGGGACAACGGGAACCCAGATTTGACATGGGAAACTTCCAAAATGTTTCAGACAGGTGTTGAATTTGGATTGGGAAGATATTTGGATGGTGTTGTCGATTTCTATAGTAAAAAGACGGATAACCTGATTTTTGAGAGAAGGGTTGGGCCATCACAAGGTATCGCAATTATTACGGTTAACGATGGTGAATTGTTGAACCAAGGTATCGAATTCAACCTTACTAGCCACATTTTTAATAAAGAGGACTTCAAATTGGATTTCTCTATTAATGGATCCCATATCAACAACGAGATTCTTACCATGCCTCTTGAGCCATCGACAGGTGAGCCACGGATTTTGGATACATCTGCATCTCCTTACGGATATTCCAAAGGAAGCTCTATTTATGATTTTTACATCAGGGAGTGGGCCGGAGTCAATCCAGAAAATGGTGTAGGTCAATACTACCAATACTTTAACGATGCTAATGGTAACGGGACTCTTGATGATGGTGAGGATGGTATTGCCGATATGATGGCATACATGGATGAAAATCCAGACGCCAACATTGAAAGACAAGTCACTGAAACCTATGCCGATGCAACACAGAAATATGTTGGTAAATCAGGTATTCCTGATTTGTTCGGTGCATTCAGACTTGCGGCTCAAGTGAAAAACTTCGACTTTTCCGCACAGTTTACTTATAGTGTTGGAGGATGGGCCATGGATAACCAATACTCAGAATTGATGAGTGATAACTTTGGCGCAGCGTCTACGAACTTCCACAAGGATATTTCTCAAAGATGGCAAAACCCTGGGGACATTACAGATGTACCACGTTTGGATGACGCTACAGGTCAAGATCAAAGGGTAAATACCACAAGATGGTTGACAAGTACGGATTATCTTGCCTTTAACAATGCCAAAATCGGATATACGTTACCCAAAAAAGATGTTGAAAGAATGGGGATTGACAACGTGAACATTTGGTTGGCTGGTGATAATTTGGCAATCAAAACTGCTAGAGAAGGTTTTAACCCATCTGTAAGAGAGAACGGTGCTTCGGCAAGGAGAATTTATGCTCCGTTGACTACCGTGACCTTGGGTGTAAGAGTTAAATTTTAGAAAAAAACGTTATGAAAAATAGTAATATTAAATTATCAGTTATAGCCGCACTATTATTGTTGGCAGGCTGTGGAAAGGATTTCTTGGACGAGCAACCGTCCGAGTTCTTGACACAAGAGCAAGTTGGGGAGGCGGCTGCCGTTAACCCAGCTGTAATTGAAGGAACAATTTCGGGTATCTACTCAACAATGTTCGCTACGGAAAGTGGTGGTACCACAAACCATGATGACTTTGGACATAAGGGATATGACATCTACGGAGATATGCTTTCAGGTGATATGGCACTTTCCGTAAGTACATATGGTTGGTACAGGGCCGATATTACAGAGTTCCAGGCCACACAGGATTTTACCAGAACAAGAAACTACATGCCTTGGAGGTTCTATTACCGTGTTATTCGCTCTGCGAACTTGGTGATCGATGCCTTGGGCGGTAATGATGTAATTCCTGAAATAGAAGAGAATAAGTTTTTGATGGGACAGGCCAAAGCACTTCGTGCCCATGCTTATTTCTATTTGACCCAATACTTTGCAAATTCTTACGACCCTTCAGCTGAGATTCTACCTATATACGATAGCCCAGACGACCTGAATGGGCCAAAGGTGGCTACTTCGGAGATTTATGCTCTAATGGAAAAGGATTTAAATGAGTCTATTTCCTTGTTGGACGGATTTTCCAGAAGCTCAAAGGGACAAGTGGATAAAACTGTTGCCCAGGCTATCCTCGCATATGTATTGGCATCCAAAGGAGACAGCCATGAGGAGGTTATGGATTTGACCGCCGATGTTATAAACAATGGAGGCTATACATTGATGAACTCAGAGGAAGTCTTGGGCGGTTTCAATGATTTGAACACCTCAGGATGGATTTGGGGCGTTGACCTAACGGTTGATGCTGGTCTTGGGCTCGTTTCTTGGTGGGGGCAAATGGACCTTTACACCTATAGCTATGCTTGGGCAGGTGATGCTAAGGCTATCGACTCAGACCTTTATGCCGCCATTCCAGAGGATGATGTGCGTAAACAACAGTTTGCCGAGCCAATCGGGGAATATACGGATTTAATGCCTTTAAATAAATTCTACCACCCGGACAGGGTAATAGGTGGTCAGGCCAACATTACTACAGATTATGTTTACTTAAGGGTGGCAGAAATGTATTTATTGCATGCCGAGGCTGCTGCCAAAGCAGGTGATGCTGGAGCGGCACGAACCATATTGAAGGATTTATTGGCAGAGAGATTGCCAAGTACGGCATATGTTGATGGTCTTTCTGGTCAAGCACTATTGGATGAGATTTATCTTCAAACCCGTATTGAGCTTTGGGGAGAAGGAAAAAGTTATCTTTCCCTAAAGAGAAACCAAGGAACCGTTGTTAGAGGGGACAATCACCTTTCAAATGTAGGGACTCCGATCAATTACGATGATGAAAGATTGACCTTTGAAATTCCCCAGTCGGAAATTCAAAATAATCCAAGCATTTCAACTCAAAACTAGTTTTGAGCTGTTATATAAGTTTTAGTAAAAACCCCGCCAATCGGCGGGGTTTTTTTATGCCCAAACTTTTCACATTTCTTTAGAAACAAAACTTTTACCTTTGCCCAACCAATATCACGGAATGAGATTTTTAATATTGCCCCTGCTTTTATTTTTTGGCCATGCCCTTATGGCTCAACAAGACTCGTTACCACCAACAAAACAGGCAGATTCCTTGCAGCTTCAAGATAAAGACTCACTTTTGGCCAAATCCAAGGATTCAACAAAGCGAAAATTAAAAGATACGGGAATGGGTAAGTTGGCAGCTAAAAAGGAAGATTCTATCAGTATCCGTGATTATAAGATAATTTCCTATCAAAGGGACACTGCCTATGTGGACACCACTTTAACCATAAAAAAAGAATACAAGTACAATTACCTTAGAAAAGATGATTTTGAGTTGATGCCTTTTGCGAATATGGGTCAACCTTATAACGAGCTTGGCAAGAGTTTTTCAGGAATATCCTATTATCCCCGGATAGGAGCTACAGCAAAACATCCAGGATATTTTGAAAAGGAGGACATCAACTATTATAATGTCCCTACTCCGATGACAGAGCTTATGTTCAAGACAACCATGGAGCAAGGACAGTTTTTGGATGCATTGCTTACCTTTAATGTATCCGAGCGATTTAACGCATCCATAGCCTACAATGGTTTTCGCTCATTGGGAAAATACAGGTATGAAGAAGCTCAGGATGGTAAATTTAGGGTAACCTTTAATTATCTCACACGGAATGAAAAATACGGCCTTCGCGGACATATAGCGGCGCAAGAAATGCAAAGTGAAGAAAGCGGGGGGTTATTGGATAGGACTCAGTTCGAAGATGATTTGCCCGATTTTCAGGATAGGGCAAAAATCGATTTACTGTATACCGATGCCAAAAATCGAATATTGGGAAAGCGCTATTTTCTGGATCACCAATACAAATTGGTCAACCACAAAAAAGATTCAACGGACAAAGAGCCAACTACCTTGGTTATGGGGCATGAGTTTAGTTACGAATCCAAAATATACGATTTTGAACAAACCCGACAGAATGATGCATTTGGTCAAGACCCGTTTTTGATCCCAATTGAAGATAGGGCGCGACTAAAGACCATGTTCAATAAAGGATCGGTGGAGTTTTCAAACAGAACTTTGGGCAGATTATCTGGCAATATAAGCCTGTACAACTATAATTATTTCTTCAATAGTCTTCTCATAACCGAAGAAGAAACCATTCAAAATAAATTGAAAGGAGAAGAAATTTCGGTTGGAGGGTCGTATAGTAACACTTTAGGGCCATTTTTTCTAAAAGGAAACGTCAACTACACCGTTTCTGGAGACCTTACCGGTAATAATTTTGATGCCATGGCAAGATATCGGTTAAACGACAACAATTCAATAACGGGCGCCATACATATTTCTTCACGGATGCCAGACTTCAATTATTTGCTCTATCAAAGTGATTATCGCAATTTCAATTGGCAAAACAACAACACCTTCGAAAAGGTACAAACACAGAGTATCAAGTTTGGTTTCGATTCAAAATATTTTGGTCAATTGGAAGCAGAGTATAGCGCAGTGGACAATTACACCTACTTTGCATCTACCGCAAGCGAAGAAGAAATAGGATTGGGTCAGGAAACGGCATTCGTAAGGCCATTTCAAGAATCCGGCACGGTCAACCACTTAAAAGTTAAATATGAAAAAGAAATAAAATGGAGAAAGTGGGCATTAATGAATACGGTAATGTATCAAGAGGTAGATCAAGGAAATCAAGTGCTCAATCTTCCACAGGTGGTTACACGGAATAGCCTATACTTTTCAAGTGATGTATTTAAAAAAGCGATGTTTCTGCAAACAGGGGTGACCTTTAAATACTTCACATCATATAATATGGATGCATACAATCCACTGTTGGGGGAATTTTATATTCAGAACAACGAAGAGTTGGGAGGGTATCCTTTATTGGATGTTTTTATAAACGCCAAAGTGAAGCAGACCCGGATTTATTTAAAGGCAGAACACCTTAATTCTATCTTTTCAGAGCCTAATTATTACTCCGCTCCAAATTATCCCTACCGCGATTTTGTAATCAGATTTGGGTTGGTCTGGAATTTCTTTTCATAAAATTCGTTAAGAAGAAAAAAAGGAAAAGCTGATAAACAAGCACTTATAAATGAATTGATTTTTTTTCGAAAAAAATATTGAAAAACATTTTGCGGTAAGAAAATAACGTGCGTATATTTGCACCCGCTTAGCTGATAAGGCAGGGCGCTTTCGAAAGGCCGAGAGGCTGAAAAACGAGAGAAAAAACAAAGAAGTTCATATACATATTGTAACGACAGCGTAGAATTAAGAACAAACCATTTTGATGCAGGGACTCGGTTATTTCCGGGTGTCGGACAGACATTCAAGGAAATACAATGAAGAGTTTGATCCTGGCTCAGGATGAACGCTAGCGGCAGGCCTAACACATGCAAGTCGAGGGGCAGCGGGGAAAAGCTT
>NZ_WUEG01000002.1 GCF_010468565.1 Allomuricauda sp. TY007 | reverse complement strand
ACAGAATAGATATAAAAGGAGAATCAATGAGAAGAAAATTGAAAAATAAAAACTAAGTTTAACCCAAGGATAGATCAAATCTGGGCAGTCCATTTGCCATGGTCAGTTTCATCCGGCGAAGGTGGGTCAGTTTACCCGGCTTATCCACTCTTATGCCCCAAAAGTTCTTGTATATATCTAATGTCGGTCCCATTTTCCAATAAATGGGTCGCAAAGCTGTGCCGCAGCGTATGGAGCGTAACCTTTTTCACTATACCCGATTTCAATACAGCCTTTTTTAGTATCCATTGGGCACTGCTCGTGCTGTATTTTGTCCCTCCTTGCCCTTCAAACAAGTATTCCTTGGGCTTGTACTGCCTGTAATATTGGCGAAGGGTTTCCAAAAAACTCTGCGATAATAACGTATATCTATCCTTTTTGCCCTTTCCCCCTTTAATATGGATCAACATTCGATTACTGTCAATATCACCCACTTTCAAATTAATGGCTTCGCCAATGCGCAAACCTCCGGAATAGATAAGCGCCAATAAGGTCCTGTGTTTCAGGTTATGGGTCTCATCCATAAGGGATCGCACTTCGGATTTGCTCAGCACAGTAGGAAGCTTTTTCTCTTTCTTGGGTCTGATTAGCTCTAAAGCCCCGATGTCTATGTTTTTGAACAGAAAATACTTCTTAATACCATTGATACATTGATTTTGGTAGGAGACCGATTTGCCTTCACAAACAATAAATTCATAATTGAAGGATTCAACCAAATGCCTGGTATACCTTTTCGATTTTTTTAGTATGGAATACCTCACAAAAAAGGTGGTTACCTCCACATAGGTGTTTATCGTATGGAGACTCAATCTTTTTTCCTCCAGCCACCGTCGGAATCGCATTAAATCCTCTTTGTGAAATGAATCAACAGGAGGCAAAGAGAGACGCCTTCCCTTTACCGGAGCTTCCAATTGCTTTTGCGATAGATCGGAATAGTCAACATAACAATTTATCCTTCGTAAATGGTTGAATAGAAGGCCCAGGTTGTTAGGAGACCTTTTTAAATACAGCCTACCGTCCAAATGCCTTCTTTTTAGGCCCGGCAAACCAATAAGATGGTTTTCAATTTTCGGGTTGGAATCAAAATGGATTACAATAATTGCTTCCCCGTTGTGTTCTCCCCGAACCAGTTTTACGGTTTTCATCTTGATATTTTTAAGACGTAACGGGGATGCTGCGCTATGTAATTATCGATAGGAACCGATAACAGCGGTCAAATTACGAAATCAATTCCAATCAAAGAATGTTATAGGTTCTTTACGTAAGTCCTTCTGCGCTTGATGACCTTTGGGTCAAAGTGCTTCCACATCTGCTGTATGGCAATATTGTCTTCAAGTTCCGGCGTACGAATGCAGTTGACCACGCCACGCTTTTTAAAGGTGTGATGGAACTCATTGAAAATAATGGAAGTAACCCCTTTGTTTTGATACTTTGGATGAATACCGATCAAGTAAAAAATGGCATCCTTGCTATGTTTGCGCGCATGGAGCAAATGGAAAATACCAAAGGGGAACAATTTACCGTTCGCTTTTTGTAAAGCTTCCGAAAAGGAGGGCATTACAATGGCAAAAGCCACCAGATTATCCTCGCCATCCACCACAAATTTGATGTATTCCGGATTGATGAAACTGATGTATTTTTTCTTGAAGTATTCCTTCTGGATATCGGTGATCTTCACAAAAGAGGACAGCTTGGCATAAGTATCGTTAAAAAGGTCGAACATCTTGTCCACCCAGGGCATGATCTCCGAACTTTTTTCAAAATTCATTTCCCGCAGGCCATATCTTTTTTTGATCAACACATTGGCCTTGGCAAACAGCTTTGGGTCAGCATTGGCAGCCAAGAACTTACTTTCTCTATATTCCTTTTCCTTGGTAAAGCCATGCTGCTCAAAATGCAATTGGTAATACGGATGGTTGTACCAGGTCACCATGGTTCCAATATGGTCAAAACCTTCAGTTAGTACGCCCACCTTGTCCAAATTGGAGAACCCTACGGGACCTTCCATATATTCCAGCTGATGTTGCGTGCCTATTTCCCGTACCTTGTCCAACAAGGCTTTGGATACCTCCAGGTCGTCCACAAAATCGAACCAACCAAAACGCATTTTTTTAAGCCCTTGTTCCTTCACTTCCAACCAGTTGATGATAGCTGCTACGCGCCCCACAATCTTGTTGTCTTTATATGCCAGAAAGAATTGTGCCTCCGCAGTTTTAAAAACAGGATTTTTATCCTTGTCAAAAGATTCCATTTCATCTTTAATGATAGGAGGGACCCAATACGGAGAATCTTTGTAGAGGGAAAAGGGAAACTTTACAAAACGCTTAAGGTCCGATTTGGACTGGACCTGCTTAACAGTTACCATAGTTGCAAATTAAGGTTCAATATTATGAATATTACTTGCAGTAGAAAAATGAAGTTTGTGGAAAACTTAAAAATCTATGGTGCCTCCTTTGTTTTTCTTACGTTTTCTTGATTTTTTTCGGTTGGAGTTCTTCTTTATTTTTCCGTTGATGCCCGATTGCTGCTCATTGATGGGGATGAGCTCGTCTTTATGGAAGTCCAAACGGTAAGAAAAGCCCAAGACCGCAAATAATCGCGATGGGTCGTTTTTAAAACCTGACCCCAAATGGAAATCCGCTTGGAAATTCGGGTTGATCAAGCGGGCCACGCCCGTTCTCAAGATGATATCAGAGTAGCGGTCTCCAGAAATACCTTGTCCTTCAAAAAAAACACTCCATCGGGGATCACGAAACGCATGGGTTACGGAGAGGGCGTAGCGCCATTCTGGAAAATCGGTAGTAATCCGATCATAGGCAATATTGGAAATCAACACAAACCTTGGAGAAAGTCTACTCTGTGTTTGAATACCTCCGCGATATGAAACTGTTGGGTCCCCAGGGTAAAACGGGTTGTCGCCAACCACAAAATTGGCCCCGCCATAAACGGATACGGCAGGGATCAAGTTCTTCCATTGGAAAACATTGTTGGCTCGCCAACTATAAAGGTTCGGTTTACTACGTTCGGGATCTTTGTAAGGGTCAAAAACCAAATATTTTAAACCGACACGGTTTCGTGAGAAATTCGTCAAATTGCCCTTTATGCCCAAATCGGGGTAGGTAATATTTTGGGTGATGAAGGATCCTTCCGCGATCACTTCCAGTTCTTCAAAAAGCAATCCGTACCTAAAAGCGTAATCGGCCCCAAAAATATTGGAGTCGGAATTTAAATCGGCATTGTCCTGTTGCTCGTACAACATCCCAACTTCGGCCTGTATTACGTTTTTGCCAACAGCGTAAGCACTGGCGGCCCTTCCGGGTCTGTTGGAATTGATGACATCTGTATATTGGGCAAAAATGAAAGTAGGGAATAGAACGAAAAGAAAAAATGACTTTTTAATCATGGAAATATCCATATAACAGGGTTTTTAATACTATTTTAAGATACGTTTGATGGGTTTACGGGACTAACAATGTAACTTTGATACAATAACTAAGGTTATATGGTTTTATTACAAACGATTTTAATTGTCATATTAGTATACTACGGGCTCAAATTCCTTATGAAATGGTTGGCTCCGAAGCTCTTGAATTATGCGGTAAAGAAAACGAATGAACGTTTTGAGCAACAGTTCGGAAACCCGCAAGGTTTTGATAATGGGCGACATAATGAAGGGGAGACCATCATTTCCAAAAAACCGCCCCGCAAATCCAATCCCTCAAAAAAAGTTGGAGAATACATAGATTTTGAGGAAATTGATTAATATTTGCCGAATCAAAACCTATCCATGAATCTTTCTCCAAAAGCCATTATCACCCATATTTGTGTTATTGCTTTATTTATCCTTGCCTCACTGGTCTATTTTTATCCGGTTTTGCAAGGAAAAGCCATTTATCAATCCGACATAGCCCAGTACAAGGGCATGGCCCAAGAACGTGATGCCTACAAAGAACTTACGGGCGAGGAATCTTATTGGACCAACAGCGCATTTGGCGGTATGCCCACCTATCAGTTGGGAGCCAATTATCCGCATAATTACGTCAAGGAACTGGACCGCTTGATTCGTTTTTTGCCACGACCTGCAGATTATCTTTTTCTCTATTTTATAGGGTTCTATATTCTCCTTTTGTGCTTAAAAGTAGATTTTAGATTGGCTGCGCTTGGAGCGGTGGCCTTTGGCTTTTCCACTTATCTGATCATTATTCTCGGCGTGGGGCACAATGCCAAAGCGCACGCTTTGGGCTATATCCCTATGGTTTTGGGAGGAATTGTGCTTGTTTTTCGAAAAAAATATATTATTGGATTCATACTGACCGCCTTGGCCATGGCGCTGGAAATTAGTGCCAATCACTACCAAATGACCTATTATTTTATGCTATTGGTACTGGTGATGGGCTTGGTATATCTCATTTACGCCATCAAGGAAAAAGAGCTCAAACATTTTTTTGCCTCCGTTGGTATTTTGGTCTTGGCCGTTGTGCTGTCCATTTTCACCAATGCTACGAGCCTTATGGCCACCAAGGAGTATGCGGATTGGAGTACCAGAGGAAAATCGGAACTTACCATAAACCCAGATGGTAGCGAAAAAGCGGTCTCCACGGGCTTGGATTACGATTATATTACCCAATACAGCTATGGGATTGCAGAATCCCTCAATTTGTTTGTACCACGTTTGTTCGGAGGTTCGGGCGGAGAAGATTTGGGCAAGGATTCCAAAGCCTATGAATATTTGACCAATCAAGGATTATCACCATCCAAAGCTATTGAGTTCTCGAGTAGTTTGCCTTTGTATTGGGGAGATCAGCCCATTGTGGCCGCGCCTGCCTACGTTGGAGCCATTGTGTTCTTCTTGTTTATGTTGGGGGTTTTCTTGGTTGATGGCAAAAAGAAATGGTGGTTGTTATCGGGAGCTGTTTTATCCCTCTTGCTTTCTTGGGGCAGAAACTTTCCGTTGCTCACCAATTTTATGATTGATTATTTTCCGATGTACAACAAGTTCAGGGCAGTTTCCTCCATTCAAGTGGTCTTGGAGCTGTGTTTACCTGTGTTGGGGATTCTGGGAATTCGGGAATTGTTCAAATCATCGGTCGACCAAAAGGAAAAACTAAAAGCTTTAAAACTGGGTTTCTTTATTTCCGTGGGACTTGGTATTGTAATTTTCTTATTGAAAGGCTTCTTTGATTTTGAGGGCATGCGCGACGAAATGTACCGTGGCTACTTTGGCGATGAATTGATGACCATGATTCAAAGAGATCGTGAAGCCGTTTATATCAGCGATACCATCCGTTCCCTGATTTATGTGGCCTTGGCCGCTGCTGTACTTTGGTTCTTTATCAAAGATAAAATCAACAAGAATATTTTGGTCTTTGGCTTGGGCGCCTTGATTTTGTTTGACTTGGTGGGAGTGGACCTCCGTTATGTGAACGAGAGCGATTTTGTGCGTCAGCGTCAGGTAAACGAACCGTTCCAGGCCAATCAAATTGATCAAATGATCCAACAGGATGATTCCATTTACCGTGTTTTTGACCCTCAAGAGGGCTTGAATGGGGCACGTACTTCGTATTTCCATAAATCCGTGGGCGGATATCATGCCGCAAAGCCCAGAGCACTTCAGAATTTGTTCGAGTTTCATTTGTACCAAAACAACCTTCAGGTAATGAATATGTTGAATGTGAAATACGTTATTCAACAAGATGAAGAAGGGAACAGTTATCCCGCAGTAAACCCCGATGCCAATG
Organism: Allomuricauda sp. TY007; assembly: GCF_010468565.1. GTDB lineage: Bacteria > Bacteroidota > Bacteroidia > Flavobacteriales > Flavobacteriaceae > Flagellimonas. Next base: position 319,792 of record NZ_WUEG01000002.1, on the reverse strand, counting down.
GCAATGCATGGTTTGTAGATCAACTGGTGCCTGTTTCTTCGGCCAATGAGGAAATTTTGAAACTCAAGGATTTCAATTCCAAAACACAGGCGGTTGTTAACACCAAGGAATATCCAGAATTGACGAAACTTCGATATACAGTGGATTCCATTGCAAGCATAAACTTGGTGGATTATCGGCCTGATTATTTAAAATACACTTCCAACAATGCCAATGATGGTTTTGCCGTATTCTCCGAGATGCATTATCCATCGGGTTGGAATGCCTTTATTGATGGGGAACCACAGGAACATTACAAAGTGAATTATGCCCTTCGCGGTATGAAGGTTCCTGCAGGTCAGCACGAAATCGAGTTCAAATTTGAGCCCGAAGTGGTGGAAACGGGCAGCCAGATTACTTTGGCGTCCAATATTCTCTTGGGATTGATTATTGTCGGGGGATTGGGCTTAACCCTGTTCCGTGGAAAAAAGAAGGAATCCCATGCGTAAAACCTTGGTCATAGCGTACTATTGGCCTCCAGCAGGGGGACCAGGGGTACAGCGTTGGCTTAAGTTTGTTAAGTATCTGCCCGAGTTTGGGATAGAGCCCATTGTATATGTTCCAGAGAATCCCAGTTATCCTATTGTGGATGAAAAGTTGGTTGCGGAAGTTCCTGAAGTCAAAATACTGAAACAGCCCATAAAAGAGCCGTATGCTTGGGCTTCGCTGTTGTCCCCAAAAAAGACCAAGACCATCAGTTCGGGTATCATCAAAGAAAAAAATCCATCGTTTATCGAGAAGATGCTCTTATGGATTCGTGGTAATTTTTTTATTCCAGACGCTCGAAAGCTTTGGGTGAAACCATCCATTGCGTACTTGACCAAAGTGATTGCTGATGAGGGCATTCAAACTATAATTACTACAGGACCTCCGCACAGTTTGCATTTGATTGGGTTGGGCCTCAAAAAAAAATACAATATCCAATGGATTGCCGACTTTCGTGATCCTTGGACATCAATAGGGTATCATAAAAAGCTTCGGTTGACGAAATTTGCTCAGCAAAAGCACAAAGCTTTGGAGAGGAAAGTGCTTGTTTCTGCCGATAAGGTTGTGGTTACGAGCCAAACCACTAAAACGGAATTTGAGCAAATCACGCCCAAACCCATTAAAGTAATCACCAATGGTTTTGATGATGAACTGCAACCAGTAACTTTGGATTCAGCATTTACCATTTCTCATATTGGCTCGTTGTTAACAGGAAGAAATCCATTGGGGTTATGGCAGGCCATTCAGGAGTTGATGGAGGAAAATGAAGGGTTTAAAAAGCATACAAAAATCCAATTGGCAGGAGTAGTGGGGGAAGAGGTGTTACAATCCATCCAAAGATTTGGGCTGGATGATTATGTGGTAAAGTTGGGCTATCTATCGCACGATAAGGTCTTGGAAACCCAGCAAAAGTCGCAGTTACTTTTGCTATTGGAAATTGATTCCGAAGAGACTAAAGGCATCATTCCGGGAAAGCTATTTGAATACCTAAATGCGAAGCGTCCCATTTTGGCGATTGGCCCAAAAGGGTGGGAGGCAGGAGCCATGGTGGAACGGCACAGAGCGGGAAATACCTGTTCGCATGATGATGTAGCGGCATTAAAAAATGTACTTTTGGATGCCTTTAAGCATTATCAAAAAGGAACATTGCTTTGCCATTCCGAAGGTGTGGAGCAGTATAATAGAAAGACATTAACGGAGTCTTTGGCTAAATTTATCTAATGGGAATCGTTTTAAAACAATCCTTTCAGAATACGGTTACAACTTTTATCGGTTTTGCGTTCGGGGCCGTGAACACCCTATTTCTCTATACCAATATTTTAGAGCCCAAATTTTATGGTCTAGTGACCTTTATATTGGCCACGGGTGCCATATTGATGCCTTTGATGGCACTCGGGATTCACAATACCATCATAAAATATTATAGTGTTCAAAGTGAGCAGAGCAAAAATGGTTTTTTAACCTTAATGCTTTTAAGTCCATTAATGATCCTTGGTACCCTATCGCTCTTGACTTGGATTTTTTATGAGCCTATCGCGCTGTTTTTGTCCAAGGAAAATCCAATTGTCAAGGATTATGTTTGGTATGTGTTTTTAGTGGGAATGGCCATGGCCTATTTTGAGATATTCTATGCACTGAGCAAGGTATATTTTAAATCGGTCTTTGGTAATTTTATGAAGGAGGTCTTTGCAAGGATATGTGTTTCTATTTTGTTGGCTTTCTTGTATTTTGAGGTAATCTCCCTAGATTTTTTTCTGAAAGCCTTGGTGGGGGTATATCTGCTCCGTACCCTTTGTATGAAATTGTATGCATTTAGCTTGCATAGGCCCGTATTGGATTTTAAATTTCCCAAGGAATCCAGAACTATTTTGGGTTACGGTATACTAATGATTTTGGGCGGTTCTGTGGCACTCATACTTTTGGAGGTTGATAAATTTATGATCAACCAATTTATTGTTTTGGACAATGTGGCCTATTATAGTGTTGCGGGATATATTGCCTCGAGCATTGTTGTGCCCGCCCGGGCCATGAACCAGATTACCTATCCCATGACCGCCAATTATTTGAACACGGGCAATTTTTTTGAACTGGAACAATTGTACAAAAAGACTTCGCTGACCTCTTTTATTGCATCGGGTCTCTTGTTTGTATTGATTATTTTGAATATTGAGGATTTGTTCCTGATGCTTCCGGAAGATTACCGAGGTGGGTTTTTTATTGTTCTTTTGATAGGTATGGCCAAGGTCTTTGATTCGATATTGGGCAATATCAATGCCGTTTTATATTATTCGGAATATTACAAGGTTGTTCTGTTGATAGGGATTTGTTTTGCTTTGGCTACCATTTTGCTCAATCTTTGGTTGATTCCTGTTTATGGTATAGAAGGAGCGGCATTGGCCAGCTTTCTTTCCATTATCATTTTTAATTTGGCCAAATTGATCTTTGTAAAGTTAAAATTTGATTTTTTGCCTTTTACCAAGGCTACGTTCAAGGTTTTTGCGACCTTGGCTTTGCTGTCTGGCCTTTTTTATTTGTTGCAGTTTTCTTTTCACCCTATCATCAATATTGGCTTAAAGTCATTGCTTATTGTTGTCATGTATGTGGGAATCTTATACCGTTTTAATATTTCGGAAGATGTGACGGGATTCCTCTCCAAATGGCTCAAAAAAAATACCCCGTAGCGAATAAATTCAACTACGGGGTAAACAACTAACCAACCTAAAAAAACTAAATTTTAATTATTTCGTCTAGAAGAACCTCTTCTTGAGCTTGATGTTCCAGCGCTACTTTTTCTGCTGCCAGAACTTCTGCTCACACTTGGCCTAGAAGTAGTTTTTCTACTCACAGAACTTTTCCTGACACTAGGTCTAGTGCTTCTGGAAACGGTTTTTCTTGAAGAGCTTCCCCTGCTTACCGTAGACCTGCTAGGTGTTCTCGATGTGGTCTTGGGTTTTCTATGGGTACTATGGGTAGAACGCTTAACGGTTCTGTTGTTAGTACTTGAGGTCACTTTTCTGGAACTCACACTTCTTTTATTGGGCGTGCGCGTTACTTTATTATTGGAAGCCGTTGTTCTTCCAGATCTTGTTACATTATTTGATTTTCTATAATTATTGCTCCTAGAATCCCTGGAAGCAACTTTCTGTCTTTTTCCATTATTATTGGAACGGTTAACGGCAGTATTTCCTCTTCTAGTAGAATTTTGGGCTACTCTCGCATTGCTTCTGCCATAATCCGCTGCTCTTCTGCTATTGTTGCTTCGCACAGAAACTCTTCTATCATTTCTATAAATGTTGTCTCTTCTATACTTATTGTTGTTTCTGTACACTTTGCCTACTTTGGCATACGCACGTCGTGTGTTATGTCGGTAAGGCGCATAGTACGTATATCTTACAGGTCTGTAATACCTTCTATATGGTCTTGCATACACATTACAGAATCCAATGGAAGGTCTTGCAAAATACCTATGGAAAGGTCTGTACACATACCTTCTGTTATAGATATTGATGTATCCTGTGTAGTGACTGAAAACGCCTCCATTATAGTAAACGTGCAATCCACCAATTCTACGAACCCTACCATTGTTATACCAGATATCTACGTTTCCAATTTGTGAAACGCGTCCGTAATAATCATAATAAATAGGGGTGTTCTCCACTTGGATTACAGCACCGTAATCATCGTACTGAACATAAGGGTTGTAATTATATCCTGAGTTAAAGGTAATCCCAACATTGCCAATTTGAGCGCCAACACCCACATTCACCCTGTTGTCTATATAGAAATCGAACTCACCATCTGGATAAACCGAAAAGGTTACACCATCTTCCACAAAAATGAAAGAATTTCCATATCGATAATTTGTGGTGGTAGCCACTGTGTTGGTTGTTTCCGCTTGGATACTTGGTATTCCAAAAACAACCGCTGCTATAATGAGTACTAACTTTTTCATACTACAAGGTTTTAAGTTCTAGATGCAACTATTTACATCCACCCTTAAATATGCAATCAGCGTGCCAAAAATCATAACATACTGATTATCAGTGTAAAAAATAAAGAAAGAAGTACTTATTTGATGATAAACATAGATCTTCGGTTCAATTGGTGTTCCTCTTCTGAACAGTTTACCCCATTGGAGCATTCGTTCAACAATTGGGTTTCTCCGTATCCCTTGGCCGATAGTCTGCTACGATCAATACCCTTTTTTACGAGCCAGTTCAATGTGGCTTGGGCACGCCTTTCAGATAATCGCAGGTTGAATCCATCACTTGACCTAGAATCTGTATGGGATTCAATATGAATGGAAAGTTCTGGATATTGTTTCATGGCCTGTAAAATTTTGGCCAGTTCCACCTCGGAATCAGGGCGAATGGTATATTTCCCATAATCAAAATAAATGGGTTCAAGGGTAAGCCTGCATCCCAAATCATCAACGGGACACTCGGGTGGGGTAAGCTCCAAGTCCATTTGTAGGGTGTGGGAGCCCCTAGGGGTTACAGTATCTTTTTCTTTTGTCGCATAATCTTTATATGCTGCATGCACCGTATATTTTTTACTACAATCTACAACACCTTTAAATACATAGTTGCCACTTTCATCGGTTGTTGTTTCGGTTATTACGTTTTTGTTCTTATTCAGTAATTTTACAGTGGCGCCGACCAAGGTTTTCCCTGTTTTGGAGTCGGAAATGGCCCCTTGGATAACAATAATGCCACAGCTTTCCCAAACCCTGTAAATATCGTCGGAACTGCTCCCGCCGTCTCCATCTCGGTTTGAGGCCAGATAGCCGATTTTTTTCTCTTCATCCAGAATAAATCCAAAATCGTCCTTATTGGAGTTTATGGGTTTTTTTAGATTGGTTGCTTCCTTAAATTCGCCATTGGGTTCCAAGGATATAACAAAAATATCGAGTCCGCCAAGACCCAGATGCCCATCACTCGAAAAATATAGGTTGTTATTTTTGCCTATAAACGGAAAACCCTCTCGTGTTTCCGTATTTATTTCAGGACCTAAATTAACAGGTGTACCGTAGGTTCCATCTTCCAAAATATCCACGTACCATATATCGGAATCTCCATGTGTGCCTTCCATATCTGAAGAAAAGTATAGGCGTTTTTCATCTGGACTCAGGGCTGGGTGCGCTGCGGAATAGGAATCGTTGTTAAAGGGGAGTTCTTCTATATTTTTCCATGTTCCATCTTCCGTTTTGGTGGCTTTAAAAATTTTTAGGCTGATAAGCTTTTTTCGGCTTTTCTTTTTTCGGCCATCATAATAATTGTTTCGGGTGAAGTAAACCGTTTTTCCATCTTTGGTAAATACCGCGTTCGACTCATGATAAGGGGTGTTGATTTCTCCTTTAAGAGGTTGAGGGTTTGATAACCTCCAATCTTCGTCAATATCTGCCTCAAAAAGGTCAAGATAGGGTAGACCGGTCCAATTGTGTATTTTGTCGCCCTCTGTGTTGCTGGATGATGAGGCATAAACAATCTTATCGCCGTAAAATGAAGGAGCAAAATCGGAACTTACCAAAAGGCCAGTGATATTGTCCACTTCATAAGTGCTAGACTTGATCCCTACCAAACTGTCCAAAGCAGGGTAATCTTTCATGAAGTTCTTGGCAATTTCTGTATTGGCGGACAAACCAGCGAACTTGCCCATCATTTTTTTGGACGTTTGGTATTCTCCAATGCTTTTAAAACTTTGTGAAGCACGGTAATAATAGATGGGGTCAACATCGTTGGGGTGCTTTTCCATGAGTTGCTTGTACCATTTTACAGCCTCTGCATATTCACTATTAAAATAATAGGTATCTCCCAGTTTTTTTAGTACTTGTGGGGATTCATAGCCGTCCTCTACAATATTTAAATAAACTTCCCTGGCATCGATATAATTATAGGCATCAAAATTTTCATTGGCTTTTTTAATGACATTTTTTTGGGCATTGGCAATGGATACCATTAAGAATGCCATTAAAATTTTTACAATAGTTTTTGAGTACATGAATTGCTGCATTTAAAAGAATCTTGGGGTTAGGACTTTATCCAGTGTATTTAATATATCAAAGCGGATTACGGCTTCATAAGAGCCATTGTTGTAATCCTTTATAGTAGTTGAATCATAGTCATAAGCCAATCCGACGAATATGGATTGGGATATTTGAAACCCGGCCAATGCACTGATTGATGAATTCCACCTGTATGAAGCTCCTAGTGTAAGTTTTTCGTTAATCAAAAAATTAGCGGACAAATCCCATTGAAACGGCGCTCCGCTTACAAACTTGGTCAAGCCTGCAGGTTTAAATTTTAGGTTCGGGCCAAGGTCAAACACATATCCAGTTATAAAAAAGTAGTGCAAACGTTCTATTGCTATGCTGTTCAACTCTCCATTCTCTAAGGATGATTCATCAAAATGTTTGGAATTAAGAAAGTTAGGAACTGAAAAACCTGCATAAAACTTTTGGGTGTGATAATATAATCCGGCTCCAATTTGGGGCTGAATTTTATTATCCACCGTATTCTGGAAATGAGGGTCATTGGGATTATGGATGGTCAATTTGGTATAATCAACATCCAATACATCCATTCCAGCCTTTAAGCCAAATGAAAGCTTGCTCACATCGTGCCGATCAAGATGAATGGAATAGGAATAGTCCACATTGGCATTGGATTCGGTGGCCGGACCTATCTGATCATACACAATGGACAGCCCAAGCCCCATATTGTCCAATGCTCCTATGGGCGAACTTACAGTGAGTGTACCTGTTCGCGGAGCCCCATCTATATCTACCCATTGCATACGTCCTAAAATCCCAAAACTCAACATTTCCCTAGAACCTGTGTAGGCGGGGTTCACAATTTGGGTATTGTAGAGGTATTGGGTGTATTGTGGGTCTTGTTGGGCATAAGTTGTATGAATGCAGGAAATAACAAGCATCGTCAATAACCAATAGAACTTTTTGTTTAACTGTGACTTATTTTTGGGCTTCATTTTGTGTCGGTATATTTTCAGTTAATCCCTGTTGATGTAGAGGTAGCCTGAATAGTTTTCCTTACCAGGGTTTTGCCCCGTAAAGGAAAGGGTGTAGAAATAAGTTCCGCTAGGGAGTTCCCTTTTCTGTTGGATGGTGGCCTTGCCTTGGGAAATACCCGTAAAATAATTGCCATCCAACCCATATCCTTCGGCTTGATAGACGAGTGCACCCCATCTGTTGAAGATTTTTAGGACGTTATCCGGATAATTTTCAATATTGTTTATTCTGAAATAATCATTAATGTCATCACCGTCGGGCGTGATTCCCGTAAATATTTGAAAATCTGGGTCTGGAACTCCTCCGCTACAACTGTAATTGGGTACGAAGGTTATGGTTTGTTGGTTTTCAAGAATACTATTGTCATCAGATAGGTCCATAATCTGGACTTCCATTCCCTTGATTTTGGCCATGACCGTAGCTTGATTGGTGACCAAACCTTCGTCGATATCCTCTTGGGCAAGGGGATAAGTGTCTTCATAAACCCAGCTTTCCCCAACAGATAAAACCCCATCCTCATTGATATCATTTCCTAACAAAGGACCTGTTATTGTACCGCCAAGCAAATCATCAGTTAACTTAATTTCTTCCAGATCAACATATCCTCCGTTCGTAACAGTAAAGGTGTATCGGATGCTATCATCACAACCATCATAGTTAGCATCAAAAAGTTCCCCTTCTTTTATTAATCCAATACCTGCTCCACCAGTGGTACAGGCATCGTTAACAATTATGACAGTGGTAGGGTCATTTTCTAATAGACTATTGTTGTCGGATTGGTCCTGCACCTCTGTGTCTGTGCCCAATAGCTGTGCGGTGACCGTTGAGGAGTTGACCACACTGCCGTTGTCAATGTCCTGTTGGATGATTTCGTAGAGGGCCTCGTAGGTCCAGCTCTCGCCGATGGAGAGAATACCGTCGTTCCCTTCGTCGCTGCCCACCACGGGGCCGGCAAGTGCACCGCCGAGCAATGGGTCGTCCACGGTGACCTGGTCCAGGTCCACATCGCCGGTATTGGTGACCGTAAAGGTATATCGGATGCTCTCGTCACAGCCATCGGTGTTGACGTCTGTCAAGGTTCCAGTCTTTATCAGCCCGATACCTGCACTACCGTTTAAACAGGCATCGTTGGGCACCGCGGTGTTGGTGGGGTCATCTTCCAACAAGCTATCGTCATCGGACAGGTCCTGTACCTCGGTGTCGGTGCCCAATAGCTGTGCGCTGACCGTGGCGGAGTTGACCACGCTGCCATTGTCGATGTCCTGCTGGGTAAATGCGTAGAGTGCCTCGTAGGTCCAGCTCTCGCCGATGGACAGGATACCGTCGTTTCCTTCGTCGCTGCCCGCTACGGGGCCTGCAAGCACACCACCGAGCAAGGGGTCGTTGACGGTGACCTGGTCCAGGTCCACATCGCCCGTGTTGGTCACGGTGAAGGTATATCGGATGCTCTCGTCGCAGCCATCGGTATTGACGTCTGCAAGGACTCCTGATTTTATCAGCCCGATGCCGGCACTGCCGTTTATACAGGCATCGTTTGGAACTACTGTGTTGGTGGGGTTATCTTCCTGCAGGCTGTCGTCATCGGACAGATCCTGTACCTCGGTGTCGGTGCCCAATAGCTGTGCGGTGACCGTTGCGGAGTTGGCCACGCTGCCGTTGTCGACGTCCTGTTGGGTAAAGGCGTAGAGGGCCTCGTAGGTCCAGCTCTCGCCAATGGAGAGGATACCGTCGTTCCCTTCGTCGCTGCCCGCCACGGGTCCGGCGAGCACACCACCGAGCAAGGGGTCGTTCACAGTGACCTGGTCCAGGTCCACATCGCCCGTGTTGGTTACGGTGAAGGTATATCGGATGCTCTCGTCGCAGCCATCGGTGTTGACGTCTGCAAGGACTCCTGATTTTATCAGCCCGATTCCCGCGCTTCCGTCGGTACAGGCATCGTTTGGCACCGCGGTGTTGGTGGGGTCATCTTCCAACAAGCTATCGTCATCGGACAGGTCCTGTACCTCGGTGTCGGTGCCCAATAGCTGTGCGGTGACCGTTGCGGAGTTGGCCACATTGCCGTTATCAATGTCCTGTTGGGTAAAGGCGTAGAGTGCCTCGTAGGTCCAGCTCTCGCCGATGGAGAGGATACCGTCGTCCCCTTCGTCGCTGCCCGCCACGGGGCCTGCGAGTACACCACCGAGCAAGGGGTCGTCCACGGTGACCTGGTCCAGGTCCACATCGCCCGTGTTGGTCACGGTGAAGGTATATCGGATGCTCTCGTCGCAGCCATCGGTGTTGACATCTGCAAGGACTCCTGTTTTTATCAGCCCGATGCCGGCACTGCCGTTTATACAGGCATCGTTGGGCACCGTGGTATTGGTGGGGTTATTTTCCAATAGGCTGTCGTCATCGGACAGATCCTGTACCTCGGTATCGGTGCCGAGAATCTGTGCGGAGGCCGTGGCGGAGTTGGCCACGCTGCCGTTGTCGATATCCTGCTGGGTAAAGGCGTAGAGTGCCTCGTAGGTCCAGCTCTCGCCGATGGAGAGGATGCCGTCGTTCCCTTCGTCGCTGCCCGCTACGGGGCCTGCGAGTACACCACCGAGCAAGGGGTCGTTGACGGTGACCTGATCCAGGTCCACATCGCCTGTGTTGGTCACGGCGAAGGTATATCGGATGCTCTCGTCGCAGCCATCGGTGTTGACATCTATCAAAACACCTGATTTTATCAAACCAATGGATGGTGAGCTAATTTGACAACTAGATACATCAATAGAGGTAATGTCATTTTCATCAATGCTATTGTCATCGGATAAATCTTCTATTATCAGGTCTGGAAGTCCAAGAACATTGGCAGAGACCATAGCTTGATTATCCACTTGTCCGGCATCAATATCGGCTTGTGTTAGGGCATAAGTGGCGGTATAGGTCCAAGTTTCATCTATATCCAAGCGGGTATTGTTATTCGCATCACCTTCAGGACCTTCAATGACGAGGGGTAGGTTTAAATCGTTCAGCACCACATTTTCCAATATTTGATCGTCACCACTTTCATTGGTAAGGGTAAAAGTGTAATCAATGGATGTGCAATCTTCACTAAGAACACCAGTTTTGATGAGCCCCATGCGGGCACAATTGACGAGCGGCACTACGGTGGGACGGTCTTCGTCAATGCTTTCATAATCGGAGTAATCCTCAACATCAATATCTGCACTTAGGAGTTTTGCCTTTACATGTGCCTGATTTTCTACCTGTTCTGCATTGATGTCATCCGCAGTTAGTTGATAAGTGGCTGTATAGTCCCAAGTTTCCCCTGGATCCATAAGGCCATCATTGTTGATGTCTCCTTCGGGGCCTTGTATTAAAAGCCCAGGATGATTTAAATCTGCCAATGTTATATTTTCCAGTATCTGGTCGGGACCGCTTTGGTTGGTCACCGAAAAGGAATACGCTATTTGGCTGCAACCTCCTTCCTCTCCAAGACCATTAGTGGCCACACCTTTTTTTATGAGACTTATTTTTGGGACGCAGGCAGAAAGGTCCACCACGGTGGGACGGTCTTCATCGGTACTTTCATAATCGGAAAAATCCTCGAGGGTAATATTCACTGGCCCCAATAGCTCGGCCCCGACGCGAGCCTGATTCTCTACAGAACCAGCGTTGATATCATCCGCAGTAATTTGGTAATTGGCCGTATAGTCCCAAGTTTCTCCTGGATCCATGAGACCATCGTTGTTGATATCTCCCATGGGGCCTTGTATTAAAAGCCCTGGGTGATCTAAATCTGCCAGCGATATATTCCCAAGTACTTGATCGGGGCCGCTTTGGTTGGTCACCGAAAACGAATACGCTATTTGGCTACAACCCCCTTCTTCCCCTAAACCGTTTGTGGTTACACCTTTTTTAATAAGGCTTATTTTTGGTACACAAGAAGATAGGTCTATTGCCGTTTTTCTATCCTCATCCAAACTAACGTAATCTGAAAGGTCATTGACGATAATATTGGCATCAAGAGTGGTGACTCCTTCCACGTAGCCTTGAACCAACATACTACCTGCCAAGTATTCTTCTGCGGTAGGCACATAGGCAACTTTGTAAATCCATACTTCACCTGGATCTAGGTGTCCAAAGTTGATATCGTCCCCACTATCCGGAGCTATAATATTACCTTGGTGGGAATCGTTCAGGACAATGGATTCAAACGTTTCGCCGGGGACGTCACTGGTATGGTGCAGCTCGTAGGTGAGCTCGATACCGGAACAACCCGGGTCTCCATTTCCCCCAGGGCCTGTAGTTACCCCTGTCAAAAGTAAGGAGATGCCAGTACCACAATCATCTAAAAACGTTTTTGTGGGATTATCCCAATCATGTAATGCTCCGTCTGACAGGTCGCTCACTATGACCCCTGGTTGGCCTACCACATCAGCCTTTACTGCGGCCTGATCCTCTGCAATACCATTTTCTATTTCACTTTTAAGAATTATTCGTTTGCCTTGATATGTCCATGTTTCATCTATATCCAATTGGCCGTTATTGTTGTCATCGCCATCTTTAAAATTGATGGTTATACCTGCTCCCATACTCACAGTCACATTTTCTAGGGATTCGTTGTTGGTACTTTTATTATAAATCAATATCCGAAACTCGATATAGGTACAACCTGGTGTATTGTTGTTATAGGTAAGTGTTTGAGTTTGAAGGATTGCAGCAATACCCGGGGCAAATAAGTCATTGGTCGCAGAAGTTTTAAAAGAAATAGGGAGCTCACTTTTAATTATTGGCCCTTTTGAGTAGCGTGTTTCATTTATTGTATGGGAACCTTTGTTTCCAAGTAAGTTAGAAATCAATAAAATTGAAAGTAGGATAAAACAAACAACGTATTTTTTCTTTTGTAATATAGATTTGGAGAGGAACATGGCTACAATGTTAACTTGTGACCTGCAATATTAAGAAGCGCATCAATATACCTAGTGGTTTAATTGATGGATGCCATTGGTAAATTGACGAAATAGGGGTTTGGATTGATAGAAAAAATCAACAATTACGGCTGCTAAAACTTTATGTATTTTCTTTTTTACAAACTAGGTAGTAGTATACTTACATTGTTGTTTGTACACAACTTAAGTGCAGTATTTGGTCTTGTGAACGTGATTCTTAATTCGCAATAGATTTAGTTTGGAACTCAAGTAGTAAGTTCAAGTTTCAAGTTCAAGACTTTGGAGTTATGAGTTATGAGTTCGGAGTTACTGCAAACTGCGTACTTCCAAATTCGGACGTTTCGACTGCGCTCAACGTGATACTTCGGACCAAATTATTTGGTTATTGGGTTACTGCAAACTGTGTACTGCATACTTTCGACTTCGGACGTTTCTACTGCCTACCCGTCCGGCAGGCGGGCGCTCAACGTGACACTTCGGACTACGTTTTCAGTTATTGAGTTACTACAAACTGCATACTTCTGACTTGGTGCATCGGGATTCCGACATCCGACTTTTTATAATTTTTCCCTCAAATACCTTGCTGTGTAGGATTCCTTATTGTTGACAATCTCCTCGGGAGTTCCTTCCACAACTAAATTCCCGCCTTTTTCTCCACCTTCGAGACCAAGGTCGATGATATAATCCGCACATTTTACGAGTTCCATATTATGCTCTATTACGATTACGGAATGTCCTTTGCCAATAAGTTCATCAAAGGATTTAAGCAATTTTTTAATGTCATGGAAGTGAAGTCCAGTCGTTGGCTCATCAAAAATAAACAAGGCTTTTTCCTTGGTATGTCCTTTTACCAAGAACGAAGCTAGTTTTATACGCTGCGCTTCACCACCAGATAGGGTAGAGGAGGACTGGCCTAGAGCCACGTAGCCCAAACCAACATCTTGCAAAGGCTTCAATTTGGTTACAATTTTTTCCTGCTTGTGATTTGAAAAATGTTCAATGGCATCATCAATGGTCATATTAAGGATGTCGTCGATGTTCTTTCCTTCAAATTGTACTTCCAGAATATCTTTTTTGAAGCGTTTGCCTGCACATGCATCGCATTCCAAATGCACATCGGCCATAAATTGCATCTCTACAGTGATTTCACCTTCGCCCTTACATTTTTCACATCGACCACCATCAACATTAAATGAAAAATGCTTGGCTTTGTATCCTCGGAGCTTGCTCAATTTTTGTGAAGCAAACAGACTTCGGATATCATCATAAGCCTTTATGTAGGTAACAGGGTTGGAGCGAGAAGATCGTCCAATAGGATTCTGATCCACAAATTCCACGTGTTTAATATGGGCGTACTTACCATCCATGGAAGAGAATTGACCTGCTTTTTCGCCATAGCCCCCTGTTTCCTTTAATATAGACGGATACAGAATTTTTCTGACCAAAGTACTTTTTCCACTTCCTGATACGCCAGTGACCACGGTAAGCACATTTAAAGGAAAAGTAACATCTATATTTTTAAGGTTGTTTTCGCGTGCCCCTTTTATTTGAATGTAGTGTTTGGAATTCCTTCGTTCTTCAGGAACAGGGATTTCCATAGTTCCATTAAGGTAAGATGCTGTTAAGGAATCTGATTGAAGGATTGCTTCCCAATCTCCCGTAGCCACCACTTTTCCGCCCAGCGTTCCAGCTTCGGGGCCAATGTCGATGATTTCATCGGCAGCTTTCATAATATCTTCATCGTGCTCCACTACAATAACCGTATTGCCCAAATCTCGAAGCGATTTGAGCACTTCAATCAAATTCTCGGTGTCTCGAGGATGCAATCCAATACTCGGTTCGTCCAAAATATACATGGAACCTACCAAGCTGCTTCCCAACGAGGTGGCCAAATTGATACGTTGGCTTTCACCACCAGAAAGTGTGTTCGATTTTCGATTCAGAGTGAGGTAACTCAAACCTACTTTGTCCAAAAAGCCTAATCGCGTAGTGATTTCGGTCAATAGTCTCTTGGCAACAGAAGTATCGTGTTCAGAAAGCTCTAATGCTTCAAAAAATGGTGTCAACTGGTTGATGGGCAGTTCAATCAAATCTGAAATGGATTTGCCACCTACTTTAACATAATCAGCTTCTTTACGCAGTCTTTTTCCTTTACATACGGTACATTTTGTTTTGCCTCGGTAACGGGAAAGCATCACCCTGTTTTGGATTTTATAACTCTTCTCTTCTAGCTGTTCAAAAAACTTATGGATTCCTATAAAATGTTCGTTCCCGTCCCAGACCAATTGTTTTTGTTCTTCGGAAAGTTCAAACCAAGGTTTGTGGATTGGAAAATCAAATTTATAGGCGGCATTCACCAACTGGTCGCGGTACCAGCTCATACTTTCGCCACGCCAAGGAAAAACGGCATTTTCATAGACGGATAGGGCCGTGTTGGGAATCACCAAATCTTCATCAATACCAATTACATCCCCATACCCTTCACATTTGGGACAGGCCCCATATGGGTTATTGAAACTAAACAGGTGAACGTTCGGTTCCAAAAACTTCATTCCGTCCAACTCAAACTGGTTGCTGAAGGTCTTTACTTCTCCGGTTTGAAGGTTTTCGATGGCGCATTGGCCTTTTCCTTCAAAAAAGGCATTGTCCACAGCATTGGCCAAGCGGTTATAAAAATCCTCATCATCCTTTACAATGATACGATCTACGACCAAATCAAATTCTCTACCAATATCTTCTGGCGCTTGATCAATCCGAATGACCTCTCCTTTATATTTAATACGGGCATACCCTTGTTTGGAGAAAAGTTCCAAGGATTTTAAAGGTTCCCGTTCTTCACTAATGGTTATAGGGGCCAATAACAGGAGTTTGTCTCTTTCGTTCAACTCCTTTATATAATTAATGACATCGGTAACCGTATGTTTTTTTACCTCCTTTCCAGAAACAGGGGATAGGGTCTTCCCGATGCGAGCATACAACAACTTTAGGTAGTCGTAGATTTCGGTGGTGGTCCCGACCGTAGATCGTGGATTGGTGGAATTTACTTTTTGTTCTATGGCAATGGCGGGGGCTATACCTTTAATATAGTCTACCTTCGGTTTATCCAGTTTGCCCAAAAACTGTCGTGCGTAGGAGGAAAGACTCTCCACGTACCTACGCTGGCCTTCGGCGTAGAGTGTATCAAAAGCTAGGCTAGACTTCCCCGAACCGGATAAACCTGTGATAACCACCAATTTATTTCTTGGGATGACAACATCTATGTTTTTAAGGTTATGCAGTTTGGCACCCTTTATGATAATATTCTGCTTGGGATCTACGTTTATATTGATTGCCATTCGTTAAAATTAGGGTCTCAAAGATACGATACGCCACACTTAATACGTATATTGCATCAGTTAACATATAAAAATCGTCAACTCACAACATAGATTTTTAGATCGCCTAGCTATTTATCTATATTTGAAGTGTAATTAAAATCCTGATAGGCCTATACAGAATAATTACTTTTTAAAGATTAAAAACTGAATAACTAAGGTTTTCCTTTTTAAAGGGAGGACTGTGATTTTAACCCAAAAAAAGTAATTTGTATGGAACAGCTACAGATTAATGACTCGATTTTAGTAAAGAATTACATTGACGGAGACGAAAAGTCTCTTGAAATTCTGATCAACAGGCATAACCAAAGAATCACCAGCTTTATTTATAGCAAAGTTTTGGACAGGGATGTTGCAGAGGACATCTTCCAGGACACTTTTATCAAGGTTATCAAGACCTTAAAAAAGGGAAGATACAGCGAAGAAGGTAAATTTTTACCTTGGGTGATGCGCATTGCACACAACTTGGTAATAGACCACTTCCGTAAGAACAAAAGAATGCCCAAATTTGAGGGCAGCGACGATTTCAACATCTTTTCTGTTATTCACGATGAGAAGTTGAATGCCGAAAAGCAAATCATCAAAGATCAAATCGAAAGCGATCTTACCCTTTTGATTGATGAGTTGCCAGACGACCAAAGAGAAGTATTGATCATGCGTATTTACAAGGATATGAGTTTTAAGGAAATATCCGAAAACACAAACGTTAGCATCAATACGGCCTTGGGAAGAATGCGTTACGCACTCATTAATTTGAGAAAAATCGTAGAAAGAAAGAACATCGTTTTAACGAATTAATCGAGCATTACGTCGAAGCCTGCAATATTTCCAAACTAGCGCCGTTATATAATGGAAACAATTACTTACGCTAGAATATGGAAAACATTTACTCTGAAGAACAAAAATCCGTAAAAACGGTAAAAGCGAGCCAGAAAACTGTTGATTTCTTGCTTAGCTTTTCAAAATCGATTCATGTAGTTGACTACAAAAAACACCAGTTTGAAGTAACATTGAATTAATTTAAGGATCAAACTGACGAAAAGAGCCGCAATTAGCGGCTCTTTTTGTTTTTATAATATTCGTTGATCACGGTTTTTCTCCCAATCGTCTTCGTAATTATGTCTTTTTCCAAATCCCAACCCCTTGCAGGCGAATACTCCCTACCGTACCAAATAATTTGAAGATGTAAACGGTTCCAAATCTCCTTGGGGAACAATCGCTTGGCATCTCGCTCGGTCTGCACCACATTCTTACCATTGCTAAAACCCCAACGGTACATCAACCGGTGAATGTGGGTGTCCACAGGAAAGGCAGGAATTCCAAAGGCTTGGGAAACCACAACACTGGCGGTCTTATGTCCCACGGCAGGCAATTCTTCCAACAGGGAAATATTCCTTGGAACTTCCCCATTATATTTTTCTATCAAAATTTTTGAAAGCCCATAAATTCCCTTCGACTTCATAGGCGAAAGGCCTACTGGCTTGATGATTTCCCTGATTTCTTCCTCTGAAAGTTTTATCATATCAAAAGGGTTATCTGCTTTTGCAAATAATAAGGGGGTGATTTGATTGACCCGAACATCAGTGCTTTGGGCAGATAGCAATACGGCAATCAATAAGGTATAAGGGTCTTTATGATCTAAAGGAATGGGTATTGTGGGGTAGAGTTCATTCAAGGTTTTGATTGTGAATTCAACCTTTTCTTGTTTGGTCATATTTGTTTAACTTTGATAAAGTGAATATTAAACAATTAATTCAAGAGCAACGCACATGAATATGTTAAAAGTAGGTGATAAAGTACCTGATTTTTCAGCAAAAGACCAAGACGGCAACACAATTAATCTCAGTAATTATAAAGGGAAGAAGCTGGTAGTGTTTTTCTATCCCAAAGCAAATACACCAGGTTGCACGGCCGAAGCGTGTAATCTCCGCGACAATTACAAGGAATTACAAGCACAAGGCTATGAACTCTTGGGTGTAAGCGCAGATTCGGAAAAGAAACAATCGAATTTCAAGAACAAATATGAATTCCCATTTCCTTTATTGGCCGACGAAGACCATACCGTAATCAATACCTTCGGCGTTTGGGGCCCTAAGAAGTTTATGGGCAAGGAATATGATGGCATTCACAGAACCACTTTTGTTATTGATGGCGATGGTGTAGTAGAAAATGTTATAGAGAAAGTAAAGACTAAGGACCATGCTGCACAGATTTTGGGATAACCTTTACTGACATTCCAAATAGACGGTATCACACAAGAAAAAAGGCGCTGAAATCAGCGCCTTTTTTCTTATTCCTTCTCTTCCAGAACCTTCCTGGTGAACAGGTTTTTCTCTTTTATGATTTCCGCAATACCTTCAGGAAGCTCTTTTTCCCATCCTTCATCTTTGTTGATGATTTGTTTGAGTACATCCCTAGAGAAAATGTGGAGAATATCAGGATCATAATCAATGATGTCCATTACCTTACCATTGTACTTAAAGAACTTGTACAACTCCTTCATTCTAGGATGAACCTTAACATTGTTGCTTGTAAGGATTTGTCCGGTTTCAGGGTCTTTCATGGGATAGAGATACACTTTCAAATCCTTAAAGAACAGTTTCCCAAAAGCTTCCAATATGCCACCGCTCAAGTGACGATAATATTTTTCATCAAAAACATCCACCAAGTTATTTACGCCCATTGTTAATCCAATTTTGGCCTTGGTGTAGTTATTAAAGTATTCTACCAGTTTGTAGTATTCCTGGAACTTGGATATCAATACCGTATGCCCGAGTGAACAAAGTAGCTCAGCTCTGTCCATGAAGTCTTGCTCATCAATTTCCCCCGAAGCCTTTAGGTTGGATAATGTTATCTCAAAAACAACAATAGCATTTTCCATATCTACCGTTTGCTCTCGAATAAAGATATCGTATGACTTCTGGAACATATCCATATTTACCTTGGTCACTGGTCTAAAACTACCGCGCAATGCCAAGATGTTTTTCTTGTAAAGTACAGCCGCCGGAAGCAAGTTGTTTCCATCCGGGCCGAACATTACAGCATCCGTCATATCGTTTTTTATAAGCTGAAGACTCATCAACCTATTATCAACATCCGCAAAGTTGGGCCCTGTAAAGTTGATCATATCAATTTCCAAAGTGTCATGGTCGATATGATCATACAGATATTTTAAAAGTTTTTTTGGCTTGTGGAACTTGAAAAATGCCCCATAAATCAAGTTTACACCTAAAATACCCAAGGTTTCTTGCTGTAATCTTGCTTCATTTTGTTTAAAACGGATATGAAGTACGATTTCATCGTATTCCTTTTGGTCCGGATCCAACTGAAAACGAAGTCCAACCCATCCATGCCCTTTGTAACGTTTGGAAAAATCTATTGTTGCCACAGTGTTGGCATAACTGAAGAACAAATAATCCGGGTTGCTGTCCCTACTGATTCGTTCCTCGACCAACTTCATTTCATGGTCCAACATCTTTTTCAACCGGGATTGGGTAACGTAGCGCCCATCTTCCTCAACACCATAAATAGCATCACTAAAAGATTTATCATACGCGCTCATCGCCTTTGCTATGGTTCCGGAAGCTCCTCCAGCTCTAAAGAAATGTCTGGCAGTTTCTTGCCCGGCACCAATCTCGGCAAAGGTTCCGTAAATATCACGGTTTAAGTTTATCCTCAGGGTTTTCGCCTTAATGGAAGGAATATTTTCGAAAGCATTTTCTTTGCTTGGTAAGCTAGGCATGTCCGTTTTTTTAATGTGAAGCAAAGTTACACTCTTCACGCAATCTATTAAATAAATAAGTTATAATTTTGGATTTAATGGATGATAAGATGACCATTACTTTTTTGGGCACGGGAACTTCACAGGGAATCCCCATAATTGGAAGCAAACACCCCGTTTGCCTGAGCAAAGATCCCAAAGACAAAAGACTGCGCGTATCCGTATTGATTTCGTGGAATAATTACAATTACGTTATTGATTGCGGGCCGGATTTCAGACAACAAATGTTGGCCAACCCCATAGATAAATTGGACGGGATTCTGTTTACGCATGAGCATGCCGATCACACCGCTGGAATTGACGATATTCGACCCTTTTTCTTTCGACAAGGAGACATTCCGGTTTATGCGCATCCAAGGGTTTTGGATTCCCTCAGAAGACGTTTTGATTATATTTTTGCAGATGAGGACCGTTATCCTGGCGCACCAGCAGTACAGGTCCACGAAGTTTCAAAGGATAAAAATATTCCGTTGGGCGATTTGGATGTAGTTCCCATAGAAGCCTTTCACAACAGACTACAGGTCTTTGGATACCGCTTTGGGGAATTTGTGTACTTAACTGACGTAAAGCGGGTAGATGAAGAGGAGATCAAAAAAATAAAAGGCGCCAAAGTATTGGTTGTAAATGCGCTTCGGCTAGAACCGCACCATTCCCATTTCAATTTGGAGGAAGCTTTGGAGTTTGCCGAAAAAGTAGGGGCGGAGCAAACCTATTTTACCCATATCAGTGCTTTGTTGGGATTCCATGAAGAAGTGGAGAAAAGTCTTCCCGAAAACATACATTTGGCCTACGATAACCTAAAGATTAAAATTTAGATTTGATGAAAAGCAGAATTTTTCTATACCTGTTTGTTTTTGCCGCTTTGTTGGCTTTGTTTCAATATGTGACGGGAAACAATATGCAAAAAGCATTGACCTCTGATGTAAAACAACTTGAAGAAGAGGTGGTAAAACTCGAGGATTCTCTCCAGACCATGCATTTAAAAGTATTGGATATGCAATACTTTACTTTGGAAAACAATGATGATGCTTTGGCGTATTACGACCATTTGAATTTAGAAAACCCATCACTCTATATTCAGGATAAATTATTGGAAACCAACGAGAAGAAAGGCGATAATCCTTTAATTCCCTACGAAGGAATGGAAAGTGATTTTAAAATCAATAAAATCAAGGTGTTGAACCATAAATGGATTTTGGCCGATTTTTCAGATGGAAAATATTGGGGCGACCTTATTATAAAATATGAGCTAAAAGATGATTTAAGCGTGGATTTTACCTTGGCCGAACATTTGCTTTACGCTCCGCAGTAATTAATCCGTGCCAAAAGAGAAACAAGAACAGAGAAAAAATAGAACAAGGACAAAAGAATCAAGAGACAAGAACCAAGACTGAAGTTCAGAGTTCAGAGTTCGGAGTTACTAAGTTATTGGGTTACTGCCAGCTTCGTGCTTCGTACATCCGACTTCGGCCCCCCAACAAGTTCAAAAACAAGAGTTACTACCGACCGCGAAACTGACTCCAGACCTCGTGCATCGGACTTCAGACATCAAACATCAAACATGCTCCTCCAACCACTTTTTAAACGAAAAAAAATTCTGTTGTGAAACGCCATGCCCCACAGGAAACTCCTCATAAGTAGTCGGAATATTCAGTTTTTTCAGGAATTCTGGAGATTTTTCAGCCCATTCCAAAGGAATCACCTGGTCCACTTGCCCGTGCGACACATAAAAATTAAGATTACTGTGGTCTTTATCAGCATAGCCTTCCATCAAAATATTTTCATTGATGTATCCACTAAGTGCCACTACATTCTTAACTTTTTCTGGATAAGATAATGCCACAGCATAACTTAAAATGGTTCCCTGGCTAAAACCTAATAGCGTAATATTATCTTTATCAAGGTCGTAAGCTTCAATAGCCTCATCAATAAAAGCAACAATTTTCTCCCTAGATTCCTTAGCCTGTTCATCATCGCTCCATTTACCTTGCTCCGCATCAAAATTAATGGCATACCATGCATGGCCAAATGGCTCCAAGTTATAGGGTGCCTTTACAGAAATTACCATTAATTCACCAGGCAGTTCCGATGCAAAGGAGAAAAGGTCTTCCTCATTACTGCCATAGCCATGAAACATAAAAAGCGCAGGGATTTTACCTGAGACTTTGGATGATGGTCGTAGTAAATATTCTAACGATAAGGGTTTTAGGGACATTGTTTTAGTTTAGGATATGAATGTGAACCATTTTTGAAAGTGCTTGCCCAAAAAAGGTAGTGGTTTGGTGGTTTCATTTAAAACTTGCAAAAAGCCAAACACCCATATAATAAGGTAAAAAATATAAATAAGGAACGATAAGTAAACAAGTCCAGTGTAAGTGAGCAAAATAGCCAGGGCATGAAAAAGTACATGAATACCAAAAGCCTGTCGGATATGAAATCGAGCAAAGGCATTTTTGGGCTCAATATTCATGGTGATGGCTATTACACAACCAACAATGGTAATGTAGGATACAATTGCAGTAGTTTTTCCTGGGGTGGAATTGCTCATTATATGGTACTTTGATTATTGTTGATTACTCCGTAAACTTTACCCTTTAATGTAGAACCTACGAACATGCTATTCTTTGAGGTTGAAAGAATGTTCTTTGTCTCAAAAGTATATTCCCCATCAGGATTGAACAAGGTCAGACAAGCTTTAGAACCCTCTTTCAGTTCCGGTACTTCAATGTGGTATCGAGACCGGCCTTTGGTCAGGAATTCAATGGTTTCGTCCAGTTCAAAAATGGTATTCAAGCTACCAAAAGCGGATTCCAGACCAAGACTGCCATTTTTGGCATTATCAAACTCCACACGTTTATGCTCAATATCCATAGGTATATGATCTGAGGTCACAAAATCAATGGTTCCGTTTTTTACTCCTTTAATCAAGGCCTTGCTATCTAATTTTGTGCGTAGGGGAGGAGATACCTTAAAATGGGTATCAAATCCCTCGAGGGTTTCATCCGAAAAGAATAGATTATGAACTGCAACGCTACAGGTCACGTCCAATCCTTTCTTCTTGGCCTCAGCAATAAGTTTTACCGAGCCCCCAGAAGATATGGTCGGAATATGTAATTTTCCTCCGGAATACTCTAAAATAAAAAGATCTCGTGCAACTTGCAGTTCTTCGGCCAAAGCAGGGATGCCTTTGAGTCCAAGTTTGGTCGATACTTTGCCTTCGTGCGCCACACCCTTTCCTTTAATATCTCCATCTTGAGGAAAGGAATACACCAATCCGTCAAAATTTTGGGCATACAACAATGCAATTTTTAATAGATTAGGATTGGAAACCTGTTTTTTGAAATCGTAAAAGGCTACGGCTCCCGCATTTTTCATGTCATAAAGCTCCGCAAGATCAACACCATCGGCATTCTTGGTCAAGGTGCCCAAAGGATAAATCTTTGTGGCCTTACCCATTCCACGTTCTTTTAAAAATACCACATCGGAGCTGGTATCGGGCACTGGATTCGTATTTGGGTTCAGCACAATATCGGTGAACCCGCTTTTACCGGCAGTAAACAACCCGTTTGCAATGGTTTCCCGTTCCTCAAATCCTGGCTCACCAAAACTCACGCTGCTATCGAACCAACCAAGGGATACATGTAGATTATCTTTTTCCACTACCTTGGTATTGGCAGGAGCTTCCACAGCGGCACCAATCTTTTCAATGATTCCTTTTTTTATAAGGATATCCCTTTTCTTCAAATGAAGTTCCTTGTTCTCTGGGCATACGATTTTTGCAGACTTCAGCAGAATGTTCATGTAACAAATTTTTGAATGAGTACCTCAATAAGCGCCAGAAGCAACGCTAAAATAACAAACCATTTCCAATATGCGGTAATGTTGCTTTCCGCTTCCAAATATTCGAACAACTCCGAAATTGTATCCATGGTATTTACATTTTCCAATGTTCCGATATCCAGGTATTTAAGTTGGCTTTCCGTTCTCGGGTAATTAAAACTGATATTTTGTAACCGTTGGTTGTTTTGCAAAATGGAATAAATACCATCTTCGGTCGGGTTTTGGTCGAAAGTAAGACGTACTCGATTGGGAAACGTTTGCTGAAGCGGAATAAACTCATACCCCTCCTTGGAAACCTCTAAAATATCGTCGTTACCTATTTGAGCAGAAATATCCACCGTGGTTGTTTCACCAAGGGTTTGATAGGGCTTTGGTGTTTGCAAACTCGATTGTGCCATATTATAAAAAGTGGGAACAATCAAAGGCGAATTGATAAAGTTGGAATTATCCAATGTCAAGGGAGCCGTAAACACATACAGACCATCATTGCCAACTAAAAAAGCATTACCCCCATCCATCGACAATGCAGCAGGAAGACCAGTCTGTATATTAAAATACTCTTTTATTGATGGATATTGAAAATTGGTTACTTCTTGTTCAAACACGTTACGGTACAACGGATGGTCAAAAGTTATGGTAGTCAATTGGGCATCGGATGTGATTTTCTCCGAAAACTGTGTTGTGGACAAACTGGACAAAAAAGTATTGTAAGAGGATAAATCACTATTGATCGCAGGGACCACAACCAAGGTACCACCATCATTTTTAAAAGTGCGCAGGATATTTTGAAGGCTGCTTGGGATTGCCGTCAGATTATCCAAAATCACCACATTTTTATCATCCAAATTGCTGTAATCCAGTTGGTTCAAAGCATATTTTTGAAAATCAAATTCATTGCCGCGAAACAAACGATTTAAATAATCATTGTCCGATTCGCTGATGGCCAAAACTTTAATTTTTTCTTTGGGATTGATGTTGAAGAAAAACCGATTATCATACCCCAAAGCATTATCGATGATGCTCAAACGTCCGTTTAACTCTTCACTGGCCGGAATGGTAAATTCGACTTCAGCATTTCCATTTGATTTAAATTTTGCAGCAGTTTTGGCAATCAATTCGTCTCCATCATACAGCGAAATCGGTAACGCCTCATCTTCATTGCCACCAAATAGAAAGACCTGCAGTGTAGCCTGATCGTTCACATTTGTTTCCACAAAAACGGAATCGATGGAAATATTCTGAACTTTACGTACTTGCATTGGGACAAAATACGCTGATAAAGTGGAATCCAAATTGATATTTCCATCAGATAGCCTCTCCTGAAAATCTGAAATTACAACTAGATTTTTGACGGTGCCATTATTTTGGGAGAACATGCTCTTGGCCTTTAGGCCAATCTCATTAAAATTAAGTTGTTTGTAGGAATAGGGGAGCGATAGCAGCGAATTTTGAATGTCAGCTACACGAACATTGTTGAATGCTTTTTCGTTAGTAAACAGACTGAACTCCGTATCCCCATCAATGTTTTTGATTAAATCCTGGACAGCTTTTTCCAAAAGTGAAATACCATTGTTCTTAGCTTGCATGCTAAAAGAATCGTCCAGATAAACAACGGTTTCCTTTTCTTGAAGCGCTGTTATGGCAGAGGTAAAGGGTTGTGCAAAGGCAATTATAATGGCGGCCAACAATAAGAGGCGGGTAAACAGCAGCAGCCACTTTTTTAACGTATTGCTTTTTCTGGACTCCGAAACCACTTTTTGTAGCATGGCTACATTGGTGAAAGGGGTTTTGGTAAAGCGGCGTAACTGGAATAAATGGATTAAAATGGGTATGACCAGGAGAAAAAGTGCCCAAAGAATTTCTGGATGTTTAAACTGCATTCCCAACATTGCTTGGTCAAAGATAGGCATTAAAACATTCTGATTTCAAACTTCATTTATCAATTGTCAATGGCCAATGAACAATTATCAATGAACCTATTTTGATTGTGGACAAAGTGAAGTATTTTTTTTTGACACGAATTACACGAATGACTTGAATATACTTAATTGTCAATTTCGAACGAATGTGAGAAATCTAACTCGAAACAGGTTTAGTCAGCAAAAAAAGAAGTAATCCTGCATGGGCGATTGTCCCAATTCTGAAAAGTATTCCCTGATTTCTTCTTGGGCTTCCTCATTGGCAACGGTGATAATGCTTTGTGGATTGTCCAGTTCTTGTAATGCCTCAAAATGGACGAGTTCCTTGCCGTAAATTTCTTTGCCGATTTTCTTGGGGTTATCACATAACCAAACAAAATCATGCCCCTGTCTTTTTAACCCTTTTGCGATATTCTTCCCTTTAAATCCAGCCCCCCAAACTACCAACGAACGGGTGTCATCGTAATCCAACCGTATAAAATAATGGAGTTTAATGTCCAAAAAATAGTTTTGCGCGTAATGCTCGTGGGTGCGGGAGGTACGGGTATCGTAATCGCGCCAAAGGTGCAGCACTTGGTCGCATGGAATAATTTTAAATCCATGTTCATAAAATCTAAAGGTTAGGTCGTAATCTTCGGGATAGCGTTGGGGCTCAAAACCTTTGCATTTTTCAAAATCTTCACGGTGGACCATCCAGCAAGGAGAGGGGATCACACATTCCTTATAAATTTCATCATAATTATTGCCCGTTGATGTTAATTGGTTCAACCATTTCTCATACCGCTCGTAACCATTGCTGATACCTCGGTCGGAAAAATATTTTACCTGTCCAACAGCGACATGCCCAATCCCGTTTTCAACTATAGCGTTTACCATTACCTCCAATCTGGTAGGCTTCATGATATCATCAGAATCCATGCGAGTCACAAAGCTCCCACTACTTTGGGCGTATGCCGTTTGGAGCGCAGGAATAATCCCCATGCCTTTGTTTTGGAAGACTTTTATGCGCCCATCTTTTTTGGAGTAGGCGGAGAGGAGCTCAAAACTCTCATCGGTGGAATGGTCGTTAACGGCTAAAACCTCCCAATTGGTATACGTTTGATTCACAATGGAATCAAAACATTCGGGCAAAAAATTTGCGGTGTTTTTAAAAGGAATGATGATGCTGACCTTACCGTTTTGCATGCTGCAAGGTAACTAATTCTGATTGTCCGCAATCAACCAAAATGCACTGTCACTTCGAGCGCAGTCGAGAAGTTATTGAACCCAATGTCTTAAAAATGAGGTCTCGACTGCGCTCGACCTGACAACTTTTTGTTTATATGGTTGATTGCGGACAATTAGTTAACCAAATAACTCAGTAACTGTTTGCAATATCATTGTTTTTCAACCCATAATGGTTTAGTTCAATAACTTTTTAAGGCTTTATCAATGGCTTCTTTTACCATTGTCTCCATAATCTCATATCCTGCTTTGGTGACGTGCACTTCGTCCGTAGTTAACTTGGACTGCATTCCATTTCTATCATCAACCATTTCAGAGAAATAGTCCAAATACATTACGTTCTGGGCTTTGGTCATATCTTTGAGCAATGCATTTAGCTTTGGAATTTTAACGTTTGGATTCAACCCTGGACGCCACGGATAATCGTAAGCAGGCAGCACGGAACAAACTATCGGTTTAATGCTGTTTGCCTTTGCCAGTTCTACCATGGAAAGGATATTGTCGTGTATTTGTTTCAGCGTCATTGGGCCTGTGTTTCCCGCTATATCGTTGGTTCCTGCCAAAATAACGACGACTTTGGGATTTAGATCAATCACATCTTGACGGAAACGAAGCAGCATCTGTGGCGTGGTCTGTCCGCCGATGCCTCGGTTTACAAAAGGATGGTCCTTAAAAAAATCAGGATGGGCATCTTTCCACATTTCGGTAATGGAATTGCCCATGAACACTACGCGATTTTCATCTTCGGTTGATGCAGCTAATTCTGCATTTGCATTTTTGTACTTTTCCAAATTGGGCCAATCTTGGGCATTGATTTTGGAAGTGCCCATCAGTCCTAAAAAAGAAAGCATCATCCAGAGTATGGTTTGTTTTTTCACTTTGTGCGGTTTTTGTTAAAAATAGAAAATTATCATTGTACAAATAGCAAATACATCACAAAAAACAGTAGGGCGGTTGCTATGACGGCATAAAACATCTGCCGTTTTTCTTTTTCTTTTTGGATAAACATTTTTTTTCGGATTCGAGCTACGTCCCGTTGGGTAGATTTTTTGAAATGTAATTTTGTAACGTTTTTTTTGCCATAGACATCATCTTTAGAAGCTAACTTTCTTTTTTTTAGCATGCTTCGATTGGCCTTTAAGCTTTTTATGGCATGCATCATACTTCCCTCACCTCCCATAATTGATATATTTTACCATATAAGTATGATTAATTGAATTATTGTTGCATAAAAAGATGATTTTCAGATTTTTCTTCAACAAAAAAGCGGCATAACTTAAAATGTCATACCGCTTTTGTAAACTATAAATATTGTTTGAATCCCTCATTGAGGGTTTGATTCCCCGACGTTCTACGTCGAAATGAATTAATTTTTTTCATTTGAATACCTCGTGGGCTTGCCACCGAAGTAGTTGATTTAATATTTCGCGCTCTTTCCTTTGGCTTGGGTTCTTAAAATGAACGCTCTAATATCGTCGTTGGCCGATTTTAAATCTTCTTTTCTCAAATACATCATGTGACCGGAACGGTATCCTTTAAACTCAAATCGGTCTTTCATTCTACCGCTTGGGTCTACTTGCGACATGGTGTACTTGGCAGCAAAATAGGTGCAGGCACCATCATAATAACCCGATTGCACCAAAACGTTCAAGTATGGGTTTTGTGCCATCGCTTGGCGCAGATTGTCCCTTACGTTATCATCATCATTGTCCCAAGGATGTACAGGGCCGAACATATTGTACTTAATGTCAGTTTTAAAATTAAGCTCTTCTTGCAAGTAATAATTAATGGCAGGGGTAAAACTGTGGAGCCAAGAGGTCAATTCGGGTGAATAATCGGGTCGGGTTCCTGCCAATGTTTTGTCGATTCCCAAATAACGGCTATCCAAACGCCCGATTGTGTATCCGCCTTTATCTCGCAACAAAGCTTTCCAAAAGAATTGCGTAGGTACATCCAAATTGTGGTCAATAATGTCTTTTGCATCCAATCCGGAATAACGCGCCATTTTATCGGCAATAGCTTTGCGCTCAGATTCAAGAATAAAACCACCTTTGGCGATAGCAGGCAGTAATTCATTAATTGTGAATTCTTCCACCTCTGGCAACACTTCCAACAGGTCTTTGCTTTGCAAATCGGATGGCAGGGCTTTGTGGTGCCATGCTGCGGCAGCAAAATAGGGAAGGTTCAAGGCACTGGAAACGGGGTCGTTGTCGCGGAATACTTTGTAATCGGCTGGGGAAACCATAATTACCCCGTTCAAATACATCCATTGTTGGTTTTGAAGTGCCAAGGAAAGTCCCATAACACGAGTACCTCCGTAACTTTCACCCACAATATATTTAGGGGAGTTCCAACGGTTGTTCCTAGATACAAAAGTGTTCAGCCATTCGGCCAAATATTTGGTATCTGCATTGATTCCGAAGAATTTTTTACGGTCCACTTCTTTTCCTGTCTCGGGAATGGTACGTGAATAGCCTGTGTTTACAGGGTTTACGTAAACAATATCGGTTACGTCCAAAACCGAATACGGGTTTTCCTTAACGCCATAAGGTTGCACAGGATACCCTTCATCATCAATTTTTAGGATGCGTGGACCTGTGTAGGCCAAGTGCATCCAAACCGAACCAGAACCTGGCCCTCCGTTAAAGGAAATCAACAAGGGTCGCGAAGACCTATCCTTTACACCATTTTTAGTGTAGTAGGTGTAATGCAAGGATGCAATCGGTTCTCCCAATTCATCCCAAACGGGTTGGGTTCCCGTAGTCGCGGTGTAGTCAATGTTGGAACCGTTGATGGTTACGGAATGTTGTGTGGTTACTGTAGTGTCAACGGGTAATTTTCTGCTTTGGGCAAAGGCAAACGACGTACAGAACGCCATGCCTAGTAGTAAGAGTTTTTTCATTTTTTCTGGTTGAATTAGTCAAGTTTATAAAAATAGGGAATTTGAAAGTTCTTACCTTGTTAAAAGAATTGTAAATACTGGAATTAAGCTATTATTCTTATTTTTAAGTGGATCCACTAATTCTAGTTTTCATGAAGAGTCTCACCCGAAGAAATTTTAATAGCCTAACCGCAAAAAGCATAGGAGGTGCCGCGTTGTTATCGTCAGCGCCGTTTGCCTGTGCCATGGGCGCCAATCAGGACAAAAAGAAGGTGGGAATTGCCTTGGTAGGACTGGGGAGTTACAGTACTTACCAATTGGCGCCTGCTTTGCAGGATACCCAACATTGTTATTTGGCAGGAATTGTTACCGGAACTCCCGAGAAGGAAAAGGTTTGGGAAGATAAATATGGTATTCCTGAAAAAAACATTTACAACTACCAAAATTTTGATGATATAGCCAACAACAAGGATATTGATGTAGTGTATGTGGTGCTTCCCAACAGTATGCATGCCGAATTTAGTATTCGTGCGGCACAAGCTGGCAAGCATGTCATCTGCGAAAAACCTATGGGCATTAGTGTAGCGGAGTGTGATGCCATCATAAATGCATGTAATGAAGCTGGCGTAAAACTGGGCATGGGTTATCGCTTACATTCCGAGCCCTATACGCAGCAGGTAAAGGAATTTGTCAGGGAAAAAACCTTTGGCGATGTCTTGTTTGTTTCCGCAGATGCCGCCTACCGATCCACGGGCAATCCAGACCAATGGCGTTTGGACAAAAAACTTTCGGGAGGGGGCGCTTTAATGAATATGGGCGTGTATGCCGTGCAAAGTGCTATTTATGGTACGGGTGAAAATCCAATTTCGGTGGCTGCACAGGAATTTAGCACCAGACCTGAGTATTTTAAAAACACTGACGAGACCATTACGGCACAATTTGAATTCCCGAGTGGGGCAGTGGGCAACATTTCCACTTCGCACAATTTTAATGCGAATGCGATGTATGTTTCCGGGACTTCGGGATGGTTTCGGTTACAGCCTGCCAATAATTATGGTCCGTTGAGCGGGGTAACCTCTAATGGCGATGTCATTAAATTTCCGCACGAGAGCCAGCAGAAATTGCAAATGGACGATTTTGCCCGACACGTATTGTTCGACGAGCCCAACAAAGCGCCCGGTGAAATGGGCAAACGTGATATGATGATCGTGGAAGCCATATACAAATCCATTGCGAATGGGGGAGAAACGATTTCCTTGGATTTTGAACCTGATTTTGGGTTTGGTGGGTGAGTTAAGTCGATTGAAGAATAGGAGGTATTTTAAATTGGTATTTGCCCGTTACTTTCTATATTGGCTTTATACTTGAGTCCTAATGTTTAGGTTTCGTGAGACGAATATCCATAGCTCTATCTTTCAATCCGAAAAAGTCTAAACCGTTTCTCTGAAAAAAACAATGGAATTCGCTAACTTCAATTAAAATGAATAAAAAAGAAACTTTGGAACAACTACGTTACCCCATTGGAAAATTTGAGGTTCCTGATATCATCACAAAAAATAATTTGGAGGAATGGATTTCCGTTTTGGAACAGTTGCCCCAACGTTTGAGCGATTTGGTTACTCCATTGTCCGAGGAACAGCTCGAAACCCCTTATCGACCAGGGGGGTGGACTGTTCGCCAAGTGGTCCATCATATTTCCGATAGCCATCACAATAGTTATATTCGCTTTAAGTGGGCACTTACGGAAGATACTCCTACAATTAAAGCTTACGATGAAAAGGCTTGGGCCGAATTGTTCGATACCCGTACCGCACCCATATTAATGTCACTTTACCATTTGAGCGCATACACGCTAAGTTGGTTTATTTGCTGAAAGGGCTTTCCGAAGGAGATTTAAAAAGAAGCTTTATACACCCCGATGGAAACCAAGAGACCACTTTGGAAGAAAACATAGCTCGCTACGCTTGGCACAGCAATCATCATTTTGCACATATTGAAAACTTGGTAAAGCGCGAAGGGTGGTAACCTAAAGGTTTTTGGTTAAGATCCACATGGCCTTCTCGGTAGGTTTAACACGGGGTAAAAGCACCTCGCTCTCCCGTTTGATGGTAAATCCGTTTTTTTGATAGAAATGAATCGGGTTTCCTTTTTGCATGGCATCTAACCAAACGATTTTCTTGTTCAAGTCTCTCGCCGTATCTTCAATAAATTGAAGCACTTGTTTGCCTATTCCTTTACCGGAGTATTCTTTCAGTAAATAAATTTTCTCAGCTTTAAGCGCATCTGTATCTGCAATTTCATCGATGCCACAATTTTTCACCAATTTAAGGATACCAACGTTTTTATTGTTTTGTTGAATTAGATAGTTGACCGCATTGGGATCCTGAAGTTCGCGCTCAACAACTTCTTTGGTCAGTCCATACGAAATATAGGGGGTTGGATCTTCGTTTTCCCAAAGATGTAGGTAATGTTCGCAGTACGATTTTACGCCAACAGCCAAATATTCATTTAAGTTGTCTTGGATAACGGGTTCCAAGCTTACCCTGTTTTTTTGAACAGTAAGAGTCATTCTTTATTATAGTGCTAGGTGTTGATCCATTTAATATTGCAGCCCAGACTTGGCTTTTGCTCGGAATTTACAGCTTTACCATCCAGGACGGCATCCATTGCATTTTTAAGGTCCGTTCCTGTAAGTGGAATTCCGTTGCCCGGCCTGGAGTCGTCCAATTGGCCACGGTAGACCAAGGACAAATTCGCATCAAAGAGATAGAAATCGGGAGTACAGGCTGCATCGTATGCCTTTGCTGTTTCTTGAGTTTCGTCATATAAATAGGGAAACGTATAGCCTTCCTTTTTGGCTTTCTCGGTCATTAAATGCGGGGCATCTTGTGGATAGTTTTCCACATCGTTGCTGGAAATGGCCACAAAGGCAATTCCTTTTTCCTGATATTCTTTAGCCAACTTTACGATCATCGGGTTTACATGAACCACAAAAGGGCAGTGGTTGCAAATAAACATTACCACGGTCCCTTTTTCTCCTTTCAGCTCGTCCAAAGATCGTTTTTTATCGGAAACGGTGTCCAACAGTTCAAAGTTGGAAGCCTTGGTGCCCAAAGGGAGCATGTTACTGGGAGTCCTAGCCATTGTTCTTAAATTTTAGGATTGTACAATGTCGTATATGGTAAAAATAAAAAAACGACCTGCAAAAAATACAGGTCGTTTAATTTTTTTAAAGGAGATGTTTTTAGATGTCGTCGAAACTTACATCGGTAAAGTTGCCGGATGCAGCCCCGTTTTCACTAAAACTGTTTTCTTCCTTTTTAAAATCTTTTTGATGGCGTTCGGAGATAACCTCGGTACCTTTTTCGTCAATAATGTAGTCCATCATCTCTTCCATAATCTCACGGAAAGCACTAAAATCTTCTTTGTACAGATAAATTTTGTGCTTTTTGTAGTGGAAAGAACCATCATCGTGGGTAAACTTTTTACTTTCGGTGATGGTAAGGTAGTAATCTCCGGCCTTGGTACTTCTTACGTCAAAAAAATAGGTTCTTCTTCCTGCTCTTAAGACTTTCGAATAAATCTCTTCCTGATCCATTGTATCTTTCTGGCCCATATGGTATAGTGTATTTAGTACTATGTTGAATTATGTCATCAAAAATGTAAAAAAAAAGCTAATTCAGCAACTTTTTTATGAATCTTTACCTGAGAGTTGGTTGATGTAGAGGTCTTTGTAATACCCTTCGGTATTGTTCAATTCCTCGTGGGTACCCTCTTGAATGATGCTACCATTGTCCAACACAATGATTTTATCGGCATTCTTGGCAGATGATACTCTGTGACTTACAATAAGTGTGGTTTTACTTTCCGATACTCTTTTTAAATTATTAAGAATCTCTTCCTCGGTCTCAGTGTCCACGGCGGATAGGCAATCATCAAAAAGATAGATTTTAGGATCTTTTAAAAGGGCACGGGCAATGGAAATCCGTTGTTTTTGACCACCGCTCAATGTGATGCCACGTTCTCCCAAAATAGTTTGGTATTTTTTCGCAAATCCTTCAATATTTTTATGCACTACTGCTTTTTTGGCGACTTCCACAATATCGTCGTGCGTAGCATTTTCATTTCCAAAACGAATATTGTTCTCAATGGTATCCGAGAACAAGAAAGCATCTTGCGGTACAGCGCCAATGGAGCTGCGTAGGCTATCGAGGTTTAGTTGTTGAACAGGAATGCCATCAATCAATACTTCTCCAGAAGAAGTGTCGTACAAGCGGGCCACCAAATCCAATATCGTTGATTTCCCTGCACCTGTTTTTCCTAAAATAGCCACCGTTTGACCAGCTTCGACTGTAAATGAAACATCTTTGAGAGCAGTTATGTTGGTGTCTTCGTAAGTAAAGGTTACATTTCTGAACTCAATACCACCTTTGATCGGGGTAGGTGTTTTTACTTGGTTTTTAATGGACGGCTCTTCCTTTAAAAATTCGTTTATTCTTTTTTGCGAAGCCTCAGCCCTTTGTACTATGGATGTAAGCCACCCCACAACGGCAACGGGCCATGTAAGCATATTTACGTAAAGAATAAACTCGGCAATGATCCCAATGGTCTCAATTTCCCCATTTATATATTGCCGTCCACCTATGTAAATCACAAACACATTGCTGATACCTATCAATAAAATCATTAAAGGAAAGAACCAAGCGTTCACTTTGGCCAAGGCCATGCTGGTATCTTTTCCCTCTTGCGCCAATCCGCGAAGCTCCGTATTTATTCGGGGCTCAATGCTGTATGCCTTTATTACTGAAATCCCCGAAAAGGATTCTTGTGTAAAAGTGGACAGTGTGGACAAATATTCTTGGACCTTGGTGCTTCTTTTGTGGATAATTTTACTGATCTGGTAAATCAGAACAGATAAAATAGGTAACGGAAGCAAGGTATAGGCCGCCAGGGTAGGGGCCTTTATAAACATTAGGGGGACCAAGCACACAAAAAGGGTTAAGGTTTGTATACCATACATAATGGCAGGGCCGCCATACATCCGCACTTGGTTGATGTCTTCACTGATTCGGTTCATTAAGTCACCAATCCTGTTTTTTTTGTAAAAATTGAGACTAAGTAACTGATAATGGTCAAAAACCTCGTTTTTCAAATCATACTCAATGTAGCGGGATACATTAATGATCGTTTGGCGCATCAAAAAAGTGAAAAGGCCCGAAAGAATGGCAGCTCCAACAATAATGAGAATGTACTGTAGCAATAATCCCTTGGCATCCGAAAGGCTAATCACATCCGATGCAAAATCTTCGACTGCCTGTATGGATTTGTTCACATAAGAGGGCATTACCAAGGAAAAAACACGGGCAATTATGGTAATGAGAATCCCCAAAAAAAGTTTGAGCCAATATTTTTTAAAATATTTATTTAGGTGTTTCAGTTCCTTCATAAAAAGGTAAAAAAGTGATTTTTAGGGTAAATGTACAGCGACAATCCCGCAAATATATACCATACCAAACAAAGTAAACGTTATAAAACTGATAAGAAAGTAACTTTGGTAGGTAAGATTCAAATATAAGATTACTTTTGCGGAGTGAAAGCCAAACAATGACTTTAAAAGTTCTTTAAACATGCTTACCCGAAGGCACATTAGAGTAAAAGTAATGCAATGCATTTATGCATTGGTGCAATCCAAGGACGATTCCTTGCAAAAACAAGAAAAGTTTTTGAGAGTTAGTATAGAAAACATGTACGTTCTATACCTTTTGATTTTAAGCCTATTGGCCGAACTCCATCGTTTGGCCGAAAAACATACGAGCCATGCTTCCAAAAAATATGTGGCCACCGAAGAAGACAATTACCCCAATCCTGAAAAGTTTGTAAAAAACCGATTGCTTTTACAATTGGTGAACAACGAAGTATTGAAAAACGAGCTATCCAAACGCAAACTGGACAATTGGTACATGAATGATGAGTATGTGAAAATCATTCATAAAGAAATTGTTACCAGTGATATTTATAGGGAGTATATGTCCAATGGCGAAGATAGCTATGCGGACGACCGAAATGTTGTTATTCAACTGTTCAAGGAAATTATAGCGCCCAACGAAAAAATTTACGATTACTTTGAGGATGATAAGTTAACTTGGGTGGATGATTTCCCCATTGTGAACACATTTTTGGTAAAGCGCTTAAAAAAGGCCAAACCGGATTCCGGTGACCGTTTCTTTTTACCAGCTTTACTAAAAGACCAACAGGATATGGATTTTGCCAACGAACTGTTGACCAAGACATTGCTCAACGATGCCAAATGGGAAAAGGAAATCGAAGGTAAGACACCCAATTGGGACAACGACCGTATCGCGGAGATAGATTCCATTATTTTAAAAATGGCCATTTGCGAACTGCTCAACTTCCCTTCCATACCAGAAAAAGTGACCTTGAACGAGTATTTGGAGATTGCCAAAGAATACTCCACACCAAAGAGCAGCATTTTTATTAATGGTGTTTTGGACAAGTTGGTAAAAGAGTATAAACTGGATGGCAGGCTTCAAAAAATAGGTAGAGGCTTGCAATAAACAATTATTCCTTAATTTTGGGAAAACAAATTTTAATCATGAAAAGAATAACAACAATTTTAAGTTTGGTCATGGTAGTCGCCATAATGGGTGTATCATGCAAGGACAAGGCATCAAAAAAAATAGTTGCTGACAACGTTGAGAGTGCTGTGGATAGAGATAAAGCAGCTAAGAATGTTCCCGTAATGACCTTTGAGAAGACTGAACACGATTTCGGTACAATCCAAAGGGGAACTCCGCAGGAAACAACTTTTACATTTACCAATACAGGTAATGCTCCTTTGATCATTACAAATGCTAAAAGTAGCTGTGGTTGTACCGTGCCAAACCCTCCAAAAGACCCTATTGCACCAGGGGAAACAGGAGAGTTGTTGGTTAAGTTCAACGGATCTGGCCAAAATCAGGTCACCAAAACAATTACCGTAAACGCAAATACAGCCAAAGGTTCAGAAATATTGAGAATCAAGGCATTTGTTCAAGCACCAGGAGCTACACCAGCTGGTCCTGTTAAATAATTAAAAGACCTAAATGGAAAATATAGGACAGTTTTTACCGCTGATATTGATTTTTGCCGTGGCGTATTTTTTTATGATTCGCCCGCAGATGAAACGTCAGAAGGATGAGAAAAAATTCGCTTCAGAATTAAAAAAAGGTGATAAAATAATTACCAAAAGTGGGCTGCACGGCAAAATCGTGGAATTGAACGACAAGGATTTTTCCTGTGTCATCGAAACCATGGCAGGCCGTTTAAAGTTCGACCGCTCAGCCATTTCCATGGAAATGAGTAAAAAATTGAACGCTCCCGCCGAAAAGAAGTAAGCGAAAGTATATACATTAAATTCAAAACGTCCCTTGAAGTTTAGTTTTCAAGGGACGTTTTTTTGTATCTTTTTCCAAATTTTTAAAGAATATGGGAACAAGAAGACAATTTGTAAAACGTGGTGGAATGTATGTGGCAGGTTTGGGAGCATCAATGGTATTTCCTACCGAGTTATTGGCATCAATTCGGAAAAACATAAGTCCTAACGATAAAGTACAGGTTGGTCTTATTGGTTGTAAGGGTATGGGCTTTTCCGATTTAAGTTCCATTCTCCAGAACAGCGAAGTGGAAGTTGTTGCTCTCTGTGATGTAGATGAAAATGTTCTTCGTGAAAAAACGGCCGAGCTGGAAAAAGGAGGTATCAAAAAACCCAAATGGTATTCCGATTACCGAAAACTGCTAGAGGACAAAGATATTCACATTGCCATTATCGGAACTCCGGACCATTGGCATTGCCTACAACTTACAGATGCCATTGATGCAGGCAAAGATGTGTATTGCGAGAAGCCCATTGCCAATTCTGTAGCAGAGAGCGATGCCATGCTTGCCAAAGTAAATGCAAGTGATAGAATGGTGCAAATAGGCCAGTGGCAGCGTAGCGAGCCCCATTTTGTAGATGCGATCAATTACGTACATTCCGGTAAATTGGGGCAGATTCGCTTGGTAAAAACTTGGGCCTACCAAGGGTGGATGCAATCCATACCTGTAGTGCCAAATAGTCCCGTACCGGAGGGAGTGGATTACGATATGTGGTTGGGCCCTGCGGAAAAAAGGCCATTCAATAAAAATAGGTTCCATTTTAATTTTAGATGGTTCTGGGACTATGCTGGTGGATTAATGACGGATTGGGGCGTTCACTTGATCGATTATGCGCTTTACGGCATGAAAGCCTCCACACCAAAATCCGTAATGGCGATGGGGGGCAAATTTGCTTATCCCAATGATGCCGCAGAAACACCCGATACCTTGCAGACCGTATACGATTTTGGCGACTTTTCCCTGTTATGGGAACACGCCACTGGTATTGATGGTGGCAATTACGGACGAAACCACGGTATCGCCTTTATTGGCAACAATGGTACCTTGGTGCTGGACCGTGGTGGATGGGAAGTGATCCCAGAGCACGACCGCCCTCATTGGAGCAAAGATTTAGGGCCTAAAATAGAAGCCGTATCGTTACAGCAAGGAGTAGGGGAAGGGTTAGGGCTACACACACAGAATTTTTTGGAAGCCGTAAAAACCCGAGATAAATCAATTTTGAAGGCACCAATAAAAATTGGATACGATGCAGCTGTGGTTAGCCACTTGGGCAATATTGCCTATAAAACAGGAGATCGACTTTTCTGGGATGCTGAAAACGGCAAGTTTAACCACTCGGAAGCTGATGCCATGTTGAAAAATGAATACCATAACGGTTGGGAGTTTCCAAGGACATAACTTCTAGAGAGTATTTGGATTGAAAAAATTCCAAAAGAGGTGCTCAATTTAATCAATAGGTCCAGTAATATCGAAAAGATAAATTTGATTGATCCTTGAAAAATTTTTAAGAGTGCATTTGCCATATTTATGTCTTGGAGACTTTTTCAAAAAACAGCTTCCTAATTGGAAAAGTAAGCAGCTCCTTAACCAAACACCAATTCAGTGAATGTTCAGAAGTTTCTAAAACCGCTCAAAAACACCTAAGCCAAATAGGGCAAAGTCATACTTTACGGGGTCGGTGGCATCCAATTTTCTAAGATTATTGTCGAGCTCCTTTAATGCCTTGGCATCATTTTGTTTGCGTTTGAGCAGTTTTAGTTTCCGGGCCACATTGCCCGAAT
Source organism: Allomuricauda sp. TY007 (assembly GCF_010468565.1). GTDB lineage: Bacteria > Bacteroidota > Bacteroidia > Flavobacteriales > Flavobacteriaceae > Flagellimonas. The sequence goes on along the minus strand of NZ_WUEG01000002.1, from coordinate 281,087 downwards.
GTACGTCTAACGGACAGGAGAGCTTGCCGGGGTCGATTTTTTTCCAAAGCCCAAAATCAACTCCCGTGTCATTGTCCCGAACCATCCAACGTAAAAACATATTGATACGTTTGGCAGCGGAACCTTTATTGGGGTCGGAAACATGTTTTTGGGTTCTACTTTGGTGAGGCAACTCAAAAAACACTTCCTTGAACTTGGAAATGGCAGGCTGCATGGAGTCTTTGGTCTGATGTTCTGTAAAAATCGCTTCCAAACCACCGTGGTTCTTATAAATGTGCTTCAAACTGGTTACGAAGTAAACAAGGTCTATCCCATTAAAGGTTCGGTGTACAAAAGACCGTAGTTCTTCAAGATCATCGTCGGTATGGTTTATCACAAAATCATAAGGTGTGTTGCCCATCAACCCCATTAATTTAGAGGCATTGTTGATAATGCTTTTGCGATTGCCCCACGCAATGGTGGCCGTTAAAAACGCACTGATTTCAATATCTTCTTTTCCAGTAAATTGGTGCGGAATCTGTATGGGGTCATCTTCCAAAAACTTGGGGTGGTTATACTCCAACACCTTGGCATCCAAAAATTCTTTGAGCTCTGCTTTGGTCATATCAATCTTTGGAAACGATCAAACCATCGACCATGGTGAGTTTTCGGTCTGCCATGTCGGCCAACTCTAGGTTGTGGGTCACCAATACAAAGGTCTGCCCAAATTCATCACGCAATTGAAAAAAAAGTTGATGTAGATTGTCCGCACTTTCGGAATCTAGGTTTCCGCTGGGTTCATCTGCCAGGACTACAGAGGGATTGTTCATTAACGAACGGGCGACAGCAACACGTTGTTGTTCACCCCCAGAGAGAGCATTGGGTTTGTGGTCGTAACGATCCTGTAATCCTAAAAAGTCCAACAGTTCCTTGGCGCGCTTTTCAGCTTCGGCCCGAGGCGTTTTTTTAATGAAAGCAGGAATGCAAACATTTTCCAAAGCCGTAAACTCGGGCAACAATTGGTGAAATTGAAAAATAAAACCGATATGCTCGTTCCGGAACTGTGCCAAGCTCTTATCGTTAAGTTGGTTTACATCAGTGTCATTGATAAGAAGTGTGCTCTCTCCTTTGTTGGTAGGGGCGTCCAAGGTACCTAAAATTTGTAATAAAGTGGTTTTTCCTGCACCCGAGGCGCCAACAATGGAAACCACTTCACCTTTTTTTATTTCCAAATCGACCCCTTTTAAAACTTTGAGGTCTCCATAACTTTTTTGAATATTAGTGGCCTTTATCATAAGTACAACTTCGTTGGCCGAAGATAATGATTACTGCTGTATCACAAAGAATGTATTTTCTGGATGAACGCCTGCCAAGTTAAGTTTTTTGGTTCCACCCAATAAAATTGTATTGAGATTTGGCATGCTAAGATGTTAGTCCTTGATGTTTTTTTTGGAACAGGTGTTCTAAAATAAATAGCAGTTATTTTTAATACACTTTTAACTGATTTTATGCGCAATACACAAATAATCTAGTAATTTTGTAGGGTACTTTTTTCAAACTTTAAAATCAGAAAATATATGGCAACTTTACGATTGGGAGATACTGCTCCGGATTTTACTGCAGTTACTTCGGAAGGAACACTTAATTTTTATGAATACCTTGGCGATAGTTGGGGGATTCTATTTTCTCACCCTGCTGACTTTACCCCTGTTTGCACCACCGAGCTGGGCACAGCTGCCAAGTTTAAGGATGAATTCGACAAAAGAAACGTAAAGATGATGGCATTGAGTGTTGATGGGGCCGCGTCTCACATGGAATGGATCAAGGACATCAACGAGACCCAAAACACCAAGGTCAACTTCCCCATAGTTGCCGATGTGGAAAGAAAGGTTTCGGATCTGTACGATATGATTCATCCCAATGCAGACGATACACTTACTGTACGATCTGTGTTTATTATAGGGCCCGATAAAAAAATCAAACTTACATTGACATATCCTGCCTCTACCGGGCGTAATTTTTACGAATTGTTGCGTGTTGTGGATTCTTTGCAATTAACGGCCAACCATAAAGTGGCTACTCCCGCCAACTGGAAAAATGGAGAAAAAGTTGTGGTAAGCCCATCTATACCTACCGAAGAGGCCAAAGGAATCTTCACCAAAGGTGTGGAAGAAATCAGGCCATACTTGCGTTTAACCCCTGACCCAACCACATAATTATTTTATTTTTAAGAAAAAAACTGATTCCCAATAAATTAAACGTACCTTTGTTGCTCAATTAATTTTTTTCAATTTATATTATGAGTAAAGGAACAGTAAAATTCTTCAATGATTCTAAAGGTTACGGATTTATCACTGAAGATGGTTCAAACACAGATCACTTCGTACACATTTCAGGTTTAATCGATGAAATTAGAGAAGGTGACGTTGTAGAATTCGAACTACAACAAGGTAAAAAAGGATTAAACGCCGTTAATGTACAAGTTGCGGATTAAGTTATAACATACTTTTTTATAGACGCAAAGCCTGGGCATTGCCCAGGCTTTTTTTTTCATTTTTCTTTAATCTCACGCAACCATTTATTTTTTTACTATCTAAGCTATAAACACACTGTTCCCCATAACCATTAAATCCAATTTAAATGAACACTTTTTTTGGAGTACTCTCGTTCCTTTTGATCGTTAATGCACTGTTGTTGTTGTGGAGTGTAAACGGTTCCAAAAAGTAATTGAAAAAATATTTTAGACAATAGGTAGGGTTTTTTAACGTTGGGATGTTATGTAATAAATACGTTACAACCATGACCATTTTTTTCAGTATTCTAATTACATTACTTGCTCTTAATCTTTGTTTGCTTTTATTAAGTGTAAACAGAGCCAAATAAAAAACTCCCATAAAATGGGAGTTTTTTATAAATTCTCGTGAGTCTGTCTTGTTATTTCATGTTCACCAGTTCCACATCAAAAATAAGTGTTGCGTTCGGGGGAATAACCCCTCCTGCGCCTGTGCTTCCGTAAGCCAAATGAGATGGAATTACAAAACGGGCCTTGTCACCTACCTGCAGTAGGCTAATTCCTTCGTCCCATCCCGGTATTACTTGTCCAATACCCAAAACAAAATCAATGGGTTGGTTTCTTTTATAGGAAGAGTCAAAAATTTGTCCGTTGGTCAATGCACCTTCATAATGAACGGAAACGGTTTTACCTTTTTCAGCTTTGGCACCACTTCCCTTCTGAATCATTTTATAACGCAGCCCGCTATCTGTCTTGTCAAACCCAGCAGCCAATTTTTCCATTTCTGCCTCTGCGGCAGCTTTTTGTTCAGCAATTCGCTTTTCCCTGGCTCCTTCAAAAACCCTAAAGGCTTCTACGGCATTCCAGTTTTTGGCTTCATCTCCAACCCTAATAATTTCCAAGGTTTCAATAGTATCGCCTTGTGCAATGGAATCCACAATATTCTGGCCTTCTTCTACACGACCAAATATAGTATGCTTGTTATCTAACCAAGGAGTAGCTACGTGCGTAATAAAAAACTGGCTTCCATTAGTGCCGGGTCCAGCATTGGCCATGGACAACACTCCGGGGCCATCGTGTACCAAATCAGGGTGGAACTCATCATCAAACTTATAGCCCGGGTCTCCAGTTCCCGTTCCGGCTGGGCATCCGCCTTGGATCATAAAATCCGCGATTACCCTATGAAACTTTAGGCCGTCATAATATGGTTTGCCCTGTGGTTTTACATTGTTTTCCATATTTCCTTCAGCCAGAGCAACAAAGTTGCCAACAGTTCCCGGTGTTTTATCGTGGGTAAGTTTTACCAGTATTTCCCCCTTGGTGGTATTGAATTTTGCGTAGATTCCGTTTTGCATTGTATGTTGATTAATATGTTATTAAAAACTAAATTCTCGGATTTTTCCAAGGATGCAAAGGTAGGGGTTTATGGTTAAAGGCAAAAGCAGGTACTGTGTGTAAAGGGTTTACTTTCTACTATAAATTACCACCTGTCCAATTGCATTGGTAAAACCAGCAATATTGTATCAATATTTTTGTAGAATGATTCGAACATGTATCGCTTTTTCAAGCAATTGGACAGAGAACCACGCCTTAAGATGGAAGACTACATTTTTCATGCCTGATTTCTGCTTGGAATTGGAAACACATACTTTTGTGATAATTTCGACCAAAGATTATATAAATATTTGCTAGAATTCATTTTCTCAATCAAATATTGTTTAACTTTGAACTTAAATATGTGAACAAAAATAATTTAAATTTGGAAACAGCAATATTTGCCGGAGGGTGTTTTTGGTGTACAGAAGCTGTTTTTCAGCGACTTAATGGAGTGGAGGAGGTGGTTTCCGGTTATACAGGTGGAACCATCAAAAATCCAGCATATAGGGAGATTGCTACTGGAAGAACAGGACATGCCGAGGCGGTAAGAATAACATTTAATGCTTCACAAATATCGTATAAAGAGTTATTGGAAATTTTTTTTGCCACACACGACCCCACAACATTGAATCGTCAAGGAAATGATGTGGGCACGCAATATCGCAGCGAAATTTTCTATACCACTCCGGAACAAAAGCAATTGGCGGAGGACTTTATCAAACTTTTGGAAAAAGAAAAAGTGTTCAATTCCCCAATTGTAACAGCAATATCTGCCGAAAAACCCTTTTATTTGGCAGAAGAAGACCATCATAATTATTATAATCAACATAAGCAACAACCGTATTGTCAAATCATAATTGATCCCAAGATCAAAAAACTGAACAACTATTTTTCAAAAAAACTTAAGCATGGCACCGTATAAAAACCTCGAGGAATATAACATTGAAATTACCAATGAGGTAAAAGATCATTTTTCCAAAATTGTGGGAGATATTGGGGAGGATGTAACCCGTGAGGGACTTTTAAAAACTCCTGAACGTGCCGCCAAAGCTATGCTTTTTCTAACACAGGGGTACAAACAGAATGCAGAGGAAATTCTGGAAGGAGCCATGTTTGCTGAGGATTATGACGATATGGTGATTATTAAGGATATTGAACTGTATTCCCTTTGCGAGCACCATATGCTTCCGTTTTTTGGGAAAGCACACGTTGCCTATATTCCCAATGGCCATATTGTGGGTTTGAGCAAAATACCTCGCGTAGTCGATGTGTTTGCCCGCAGGTTGCAGGTGCAGGAACGGTTAACGCACGATATTCTGGAATGCATCAACAAAACATTGAAACCCAAGGGCGTTGCCGTTGTAATAGAAGCTGCCCACATGTGCATGATGATGCGCGGTGTGCAAAAACAAAATTCTGTGACGACTACCTCGGGGTTTAGAGGACAATTTGAAAAAATTGAGACCCGAAACGAGTTTTTAAAGTTGATTAGCTCCGATTTGTCGTAAACTGCTTTTTCAATTAAGCGGGAATCGCTATTTTTCCTTTATGGCAGAAGAAAAAGATAATAAGTATCGTAATCTATTACTGGGATTATTGTTCGATGGCATTGGCATGCTATCCTTTATGATTCCCGGAATAGGCGAGTTTTCCGATGTAATCTGGGCACCCGTTGCGGGATGGCTCATGACCAGACTTTACAAGGGCAGGGTAGGACAGGCAGCAGGTTTGGTGACTTTTGCCGAGGAGCTGGTGCCCGGTATGGACGTAATCCCTACTTTTACCTTGACCTGGATTTATACTTATCTTTTGAGCAAGAAAAAAGGTCAACCTAAAAAAGATTGACCTTGATTTAGAAAGAACTTGTTCTCGATACTATTTTCTTTGCTATACTGGAAAATTACTGGAACTGACGGATTTCAATTTATAATTGGCTGCCGATATTATCATAACGGAATATTCACGTTGAAAGAAATATTTCTTCCAATATTGGCAATACCATCTGCTTTTAATCTGGATAAATGTGAGATGTAGTTCTTATCAAAAAGATTGTTTCCTATGATGGAATATCCCACTTTTTGGTTGAAGATTCGTATATCACCGCCCACACCAACATTAAATAGATTATATCTTGAAGTAGGAGTTTCAAAATCTGCTACTTTATTTTGGTCAAAAAAGGTTTGCAGCGTTACAAATGCATAGTATTTATAATCTTGGTTTTTATTCCATTCCACTCTAAAAGTGTTTGTCCAACGGTTGGCTGGAATCAAGGGGAGGTCGGATTTATCTTCCAATTCACCAAAAACAATATCGTAGCTACTTTCCAAATGTAACCAGTCAATGGGGTGGGGGTGCAGGTGGAATCCGAACTCACCACCATATAAAATCGCATTTTGCTGTTGAAAATCATAAATTGGGTCTAGTTCCCTAAACTCTCCGGTAGGCTCCAGATAAATGTAATCATTTACAATATTATAAAATGAATTAATGTAGGCCTCAAGGTGTTTGTTACCGTACTCCAAGGCCAAATCAATCTGAAAATTTTGCTCACTATCCAAATCTGGGTTACCAATTTCCACGCGGTTGGCCCCACTGTGTAATCCATTTGAAGTCAGCTCCGAAAGATTGGGTGCCCTAAAGCCTGTTGCCAGGTTCAAACGACCCATTACATTTTGGGTCAAGTCCATTCGGTAACCTACAGCAGCGTTGAAACTGTTGAAATCCTTGCTCAAAGCAGGAATGTATTCTTCATCACCTTCAATACCACTTTCTTCACCATTGATAGATCTAAGGTCGTAACGCAATCCAATTTGAAGGTCACTTTTATTAAAATGAATGTGAGAAGTGGCCAAAACTCCAAAATCGTTTGTTGTAGCATTGGGAACCAACACTTCTTCACCAAAGTTTTCATTGGTTTGATGCATTCCCTGAACCCCGAAAATGGTCGTCATTTTACCCCATTGTGGGTTAAATTGAATGTTGTAGTTAAAGGTGCTCAAACGCATGTCCAAAGCGGCTCCTTCTCCTTCTTCATGCTCATCCTCGGCATGCTCTTCGCCTTCGTGTTCCTCACCTTCGTGCTCCTCGTGATGGTGCTCCTCGAACTCTTTTCTATTGTTTACAGTATACCCAAAAGTAGCCTCTAGACTCGATTTTTTAAAGAAAAGGTTGTTTTTAGAACTTATAATATGTGTGGAAAGCTCTTGATAAGGCTCCAACGGATCACGATCGTTGTTCTGAATCCCAATTTCTTCGGGAATACCAAGCTCCGAAGCATTGTAATTATATCGGAGTTCCGTCTTAAATTTAGATGCTTGGTAGGCAAGACCGGTTTTTAAATCCGCCTCGTTAAATCTTGAGTTGGTAACGCTTGTTCCGTCGCCAGTTTCATAATCGGCGTTGGTAGCGTATGCACCACGCACCAAAAATTTAAGCTTTTCCCCTGAAGTTTTAAACCCTGCATTGGCATTGTAGCCCAAGGTGTTGGTAAAATATCTCATATTTACATCGCCGGAAGTTTCTCCTGATGATTCAAATTTTTCTGGATTTAAATAGAGTACACCGCCCAAGGCATCGGAACCATAAAGCAAGGATGCAGGTCCTTTGATTACTTCCACACTGGAAATCCCAGCATCGTTGATACCCAAACCGTGCTCACCACCATATTGCTGGTTTTCCAAACGAACCCCTTGAGTGTAAACTAGGACACGGTTAAAACTCAATCCACGGATGACGGGTTTTCCAATTCCCACACCTGTAGAGACAGAGGAAACCCCTGGGATATTCGTAATTCCTTCAGACAGTGTTATGCCACCTTGTTGTTTCAGTTCTTCCATGGATTTTTGTTCCACCTTCATCACGTTTTCGCGCTGTAATTTATGGAAGGGAGTAGACAGTACCACTTCATCCATTTCTATGGCAGATGGTACCATTTGATAATCAAATTGGTTGTTTCCAGAGTTGATTTCTACAGAAGTTGAATAGGTTTCAAATCCTATGTAAGAGATAACGAGCTTATAGTTTCCTTCTGGAAGGTTTTTAAGGGAATAGTTCCCATTTTGGTCAGTAACCGTTCCGTTTTCCAATTGGGGTATATAAACGGAAACCTGCTCCAAGGGTTCGCCAGTTTCAGCTTCCGAAACGTTTCCCGAAAGTGTATTTTGGGAATAGGTATAAATGGATGTCAATGCCAAAAGCATTGAAATATAAAATTGTTTCATTGTAAAAAGTAAATGTTTTAAAAAACTTAAATCAATCGGTACTTACTATGAAACTGTTGGGGGAGCACGTAAAGCTCGAAAAGAAACTTTTTTGGGCTTGTAAATAAAGTTGTAAATGGAAGTCGTGTACCTTATTTCAGGTATGTTGACCGGAATGTAGGTAAAAGAAAAATTGAAGAGTACTTTATTGACTAGGGTAAAGTCATGAAAATCACAATCCAGATTGACATCGTGAATATGATTGGTGCCATACGCAATACATTGCTCCTCTTGGTTGTGCTCATATAAAGCGTGTCCCAATTTAATAAAGGAGGGAGCTATAATTGCCGCCACCATTACAATGGAAACAAAGATGAGTATACGTTTATGGAGGTTGGTAAACATAACTTCACAAAAGTAACTAAGGCACTTACTCTTTTTATGTTAAAAAAGTTATAAACTATGAAAAGAAAGCACCTAACCCCATGCGCTTAAGCATCTTTTTTTCAAAATCCCAAAAAAATTGATACTGACCGAACAACCAGCCAATAAAAACAAGGAGAATTTGGTAGATGGGAAAAATCAATAGGATCCGGAGTGCCCAATACACTGCAGAATGTACATTTTCACTATCCAATCCGATCCAATGGACCAAGGGACCGGCCAATTTACCGGAAAGACTGCCTGTAATCGCAAAAACAATAAAAATGGCTATCATTTCCCATTTATAGTCCACTTTCCATTTGTTTTCCACTTTTTTAAAGCACCAAATAAAGAATTTTACCAAAAAGTAATACAATATTGGTGTGGCAACAAACAGAACGGGCCACTCGTAGGTATGCCCCTCCAAACCGAATGCATTTACGAATCCCTGAACAATAGCATAGGCGGTAAATAGTGTCAACATTGCACCCAAAATCGGAAATAAAAGTTGCCAATTTCTTTGGATTTCCCAACGTTGTTTTAGTTTCTGCATCGCAAAAATTTAGAACTGCAAAAATAACACATTAAATTCTTGGGAGAAAAGGCCCTAGTCGCTGATTGTATTTTCTTTGAAAATAAATGAAGTAGTTATAGAGTTTATAGTTGACTTCGTAACCATAATCGATACTTGGGTCGTAGTTAATTTGCATTTCGTATAGGTTGGGGTTCCATCTTTGAGGTTGTAGCACTCTTTGGTTCCAAGTAATAACCATGATTGCATTTCTATTCTCCAAAAATGATTGGGAATAGTAGCCCTCTGGTCGAGCAATGGAATTTAACCAAGTGTAAAAACCCGGCTCTATTATGATAATTTCGTACTCGGTTTCATCATCGGCAATCTCTACGGGTTCTTCATCCTCCGAATCAAATAGTGCCTTTTCTTCACTTGAAACATCCAAAGTTGATTTTTGAGAAGTACAGGAAATCAGCCCCAAACAAAAGACCAAACACAACATTACCGAATGTAATAGTTTCTTTTTCATAACCTTAAAATACAAAAAAAGCCACTTGAAAATTCAAATGACTTTGTTAAATATGGTTATGCTATGTTTTTACTTTCCAAAAAGTCCGCCCAGCATTCCACCAATACCGCCCTTTTGTTTACCTCCGCCAAGGGCCAGTCCTGCCAAATCGTCTATAACGCTGCCGTCTCCATCACTGTCCAAAAACGTTTCAACAAGAGATTGTTGTTTGGCCGCTGTCTCTCCACCACCCATCAATCCGCCCAATAGACCGTTAAGGCCTTCAGGGCTGTTCACATTTTGTTGTCTGGTCTGTTTGCCCAAGTAACCCAAAATAATAGGTGCGGCAATCTTCAAAATTTGCGAAATGGAACCTGCATCGATTCCTGATTTACTACTGAGGGCATTTTCAACTTGGGGTTGTTTGGAACCAAGTACGTGACCGAGAATACCAGCACCGTCATTCATCACATTTTGGTCCACACCGCCACCAAAAAGACCACCGAGGTCATCTAAAATTCCACCATCATGCTTGGAGGAAAGGGCATCCATAAGTCCTTGCGCCCCTCCCGGGGTTGATGCATTTTTCTTCATAGCGCCCATTAAAAGAGGCATGGCCATACTCAGAACATCTGCTGTTTTGCTCTCTGGTTGCCCTGTTTGTCCAGCAACACCGCTGACCAATTGTTTGCCCATTGGGCTATTTATCAAATCTAATAATCCTGACATTGTGTTAGTGTTAAAGTTAAAGAGACAATGTACAAAAAAGTAGGGGTTGAAACGGGCTATAAGACCAGAAAACCTACTTCTTTAGCAATTTGATAACCTTTTGTGCCAATTCCACTCCAATACGTTGCTGTGCTTCAATCGTTGTACCGCCAACATGGGGACTGAGTGAAATTTTGGGATTCATCAATATTTTGATTTCTGGATGGGGTTCTGACTCAAACACATCAAGTCCAGCAAAAGCTAGGTGGTCGGAATCCAAAGCCTCAATCAAGGCCACTTCATCCAAAACGCCACCACGAGAGGTGTTTATGATTCCTGAACCTGGCTTCATGAGTCCCAATTCTTTTTTCCCAATCAGGTAATTTTCTTGTGATGGCACATGTAGGCTCACAAAATCAGAATTAGCAAGTACTTCGCTCAGTTCACTGCTTTTCAAGGTAAAGTCAACGGATTGTCCATCAAAAAAGGAAAGGGACAAAGTGGCTTCCTTGGTATGATGGTCTGTAAATAGGACCTCCATGCCCAAAGCAAGCGCCATTTTAGCGGTAGCTTGGCCAATTCTACCAAAACCAACAATACCTAAGGTTTTTCCGCGAAGTTCAACACCTGCTGCGTAACTCTTTTTGAGCTGTTTGAATTGACTGTCTCCTTCCAAAGGCATATTTCTGTTGGAATCGTGCAAAAAGCGGACTCCATTGAGCAAATGAGCAAAGACCAATTCTGCTACGGATTCTGAGGATGCCTCCGGAGTGTTGAAAACCTGAATTCCTTTAGATTTTGCATATTTTACATCAATATTGTCCAAACCAACACCACCACGACCTATTAATTTTAAGCCAGGGCAATCATCAATCAGTTTTTTGTTGACTTTGGTCGCACTGCGGACCAACAAGCCTTCAATTTTGTTTTTGTTGATATAGTTTGCCAATTGTTCTTCGGCAACACGGGTATTTTTAACTTCGAAACCTTTCTTTTCAAGTAAGTCAATGCCTTCTTGAGCAATTCCGTCGTTCGCTAAAATTTTCACCATTAAAACTATCCTTTCTTTTCCAATTCGCTCATTATGTCGACCAATACACCTACACTTTCCACGGGAAGGGCGTTGTACATAGAGGCACGGTAACCCCCTACGGAGCGGTGCCCATTAATGCCACTTATTCCAGCTTCTTTGCACATTTCATCAAAAACATCTTTTAATTCATCATCGGTAATGTTGAAGGTGGCGTTCATGTTGGAACGGTCTTCCTTGGCAGCAATTCCGGAAAAAACAGGGTTAAGTTCAATTTCAGAGTAGATCAAGTTGGCTTTACGCTCGTTGATTTCTTCTATAGCAGCGATACCTCCTAAATCCTTCAGCCATTGCATGGTAAGCATAGATACGTACACGGCAAAAACGGGAGGGGTGTTGAACATGCTGTCTTTGGCCACGTGAACTGAATAATCCATCATGGAAGGAATCTTTCGGGAAACTTTCCCCAGAATATCTTCTTTCACCACCACAAGGGTAGTTCCTGCAGGGCCCATGTTCTTTTGTGCGCCTGCATAGATCAAATCAAATTGGGAGAAATCCAATTGGCGTGAAAAAATATCCGAACTCATATCGCATACCAACGGTACATCGGTTTTTGGGAACTCCTTGAACTGTGTTCCGTAAATGGTATTGTTGGAGGTTAGGTGTAAATAATCCAAATCGGATGGAATATCAAAACCTTTGGGGATGTACTTAAAATTATCTTTTTGTGATGAAGCCACCTCTACAATTTCTCCGAACAAACGCGCCTCTTTAATCGCTTTTTGACTCCAAGTTCCTGTATTTACGTATCCTGCCTTTTTATCCAAAAGATTAAACGCGGTCATCAAAAATTGCATGCTCGCTCCTCCTTGCAAGAAAAGGGCCTGATACCCCTTGCTTTCCAGTCCCAAAAGTTCCAGTGCCAAGGAACGGGCATTTTCCATAATGGCAACGAACTCTTTGCTACGGTGCGATATCTCGATAAGTGAAAGTCCAATGCCGTCCAGTTCCAGTACAGCTTGGGACGCTTTTTGCATAACCTCCGCTGGTAGAATGCAGGGGCCTGCGCTAAAATTGTGCTTTTTCATTGACTAGGTTTAAGGGGTAAAGGTCTTAAAAATTGTTGGATCTTAAAACGTTTCCTGTGGTTAGGATTATATTAAAGTTTTAATAGGAACTCCATGGTGTCAATTCCGTCGGCATAGTCGTTTAAACTCGGTTTTTGGGTGTCCCCAAAATTGACATCGTTTTCCTTTGCATCACTGGAAACCACACATTGTATTTGTTCTTCCATCTCCTGCAATTTCTTTCTTAATATTGACTCATCATCATAATAGGAGTAGAACAAAGCAGAAATAGGGGAGTTGAGGGATTCGTCCTCTTTTAAAATCAAAAATCCGTTATCCAGAATCTTGAACTCGCTCATCAAATAAACGGCCTTGTTATAATCGTAATTATTGGCGTATTTATGTTGGTTGATGATATCCTTATAATGGTAGAGTGCATTGAAGAGGCCATCAAAATCATAATCTTTGGGTACATAGATTTTGGACACATTCCGACACCCCAATCCATAGTACCTAAAAATATCTTCTCCAAGTGCTTTTAGCTCATCTTCGCTCTCGCTCCCAGAAAGCACGGCAACAGAATTCCTGTTTTTTCTGATGATATTCGGCTTTTTACCAAAGTAGTACTCAAAATAGCGACTGGTATTGTTGCTACCTGTGGCGATTACCGCATCAAAGTTTTCCAGTTTCCCGTCCACAAACTCTATTTTATCTGCAAGAGAAGGCTCTTGTTGAATCAAATAAGAGCACAAATTGGGAAGGAGTACTTTATCATTGGATGATAGTTTTACCAAAACCTTGTTTCCGGACAACAATACGCACAGAAAATCGTGAAAGCCCACTAAAGGTATGTTCCCCGCCATGACTATACCTACAGTTTTTGCTTCTCCTTTTTCATGAAAAGTGTAACCAGACAACCAATTGTTCAAGTTTTCTGTAGTGAGCAATTCTCCCCATTGCCTTAAAGAAAACAGAATGTTATCCTCGGTAAACCATCCATTGTGATGACCTGCCCGTGCGACGACTTCCTTCAAATTTTGGTCAACTTCTAGGACGTTGGAATAACATTTATCACAAAAATCCGTTAAGTATTTTCCAAGTTTAACAAAAGCTTCTATGGTATTTCTATCTGGTGCCATTAAATTTGTACACTAAATTACTAGGGTTTATTTTTGTCAAAAGTAAGCATGCTGATAAGAATCAGCCCAAAAGGAAAAGAAAATTATGGCAATTATTATAACAGATGAATGCATAAATTGTGGTGCTTGCGAGCCAGAATGCCCCAACACAGCAATTTATGAAGGTGCAGATGAATGGAGATATAGTGATGGAACTTTGTTGACCGGCGACGTAGTTTTGCCCAACGGCAAAGAGGTTAATGCCGATGAAGTTCAAGAACCTGTTAGCGATGAACTTTATTACATAGTTCCAGATAAGTGTACCGAATGCAAAGGATTTCACGAAGAACCACAATGTGCGGCCGTATGTCCGGTGGATTGTTGTGTTCCCGATGAAGACCACGAAGAAACAGAAGAAGAACTATTGGGCAAGCAAAAGTTTATGCACCCCGATGGTTAAGCAATAAAAAACATTTAATTTAGCCCCGGACGAATGTTCGGGGTTTTTTTTATGCAAAAAGAAGAGAAAGCATACAACGGTATATGGAAGCAAGCAGGATGCATACTGTCCTTAATTGCTATTTTCGGTATCATCGGATTGATGATCATGGGGCTTTATTTGCTCATTCAAGGTTATTGACCTCTAGTACCAAAACTTCAACTTATATTTGCACCCTCAAAACACAAAGTAATTAGATGAAAGCAGGTATTGTAGGATTGCCAAACGTAGGAAAATCAACACTTTTCAACTGTTTGTCCAATGCAAAGGCACAAAGTGCCAACTTCCCTTTTTGTACTATTGAACCCAATATTGGCGTGGTAAACGTGCCCGACCAACGTTTGGAAAAATTGGAAGAATTGGTGAATCCGGAGCGTGTAATCCCTGCCACCGTTGAAATCGTGGACATTGCCGGACTCGTAAAAGGAGCCAGTAAGGGGGAAGGACTGGGAAACCAATTTTTGGGAAATATCCGTGAAACTGATGCCATTCTCCACGTACTTCGTTGTTTTGACAATGATAATGTAGTGCACGTTGATGGTTCTGTAGACCCGATCAGGGACAAGGAAACCATTGATATGGAATTGCAGTTGAAGGATTTGGACAGTGTGGAAAAGAAGCTCGACAAAGTAAAACGTGCCGCCAAAACAGGAAACAAAGAAGCCCAAAAAGAGGAAGCCGTACTTTCCGCGCTGAAAGAAGGATTGGAAGCTGGAAAATCTGTTCGGGCCATACAAATTGGTGAAGATGACCGTGAAGAGTTCGTAAAACCGTTGCAATTGATTACGGACAAACCCGTAATGTATGTTTGCAATGTGGACGAAGGTGCTGCTGTTGACGGAAATGCCTATGTTGAAAAAGTAAAACAGGCCGTTGCCGACGAAAATGCCGAAGTCATCTTTTTGGCCGTTGGAACAGAGGCAGATATCACTGAATTGGAGACTTACGAAGAACGCCAAATGTTCTTGGAGGACCTGGGACTTTCTGAACCAGGGTCCGCAAAATTAATCCGTGGTGCCTATAAACTACTTGATTTGGAAACCTATTTCACCGCAGGCGTAAAAGAAGTCCGCGCTTGGACCATTCCCGTTGGTGCAACCGCACCACAAGCTGCAGGTGTTATCCATACCGATTTTGAAAAAGGCTTTATCCGTGCCGAGGTCATCGCTTATGACGATTACGTAAAATATGGAAGCGAAGCCAAAGTCAAAGAGGCGGGCCGTATGCGCGTGGAAGGCAAGGAATACATTGTTAAAGACGGTGATGTGATGCACTTTAGGTTCAACGTGTAACCGCTGGGCATTGTAATCCATATATTTTATAATTTTCCAATTTCTGGATATAAAATAGCTTTGTTCTATGTCCAGTAAAAGTTTGGGGATTTTATACGGAGTCTTGGGAGTAGTGCTGTTCTCCTCCAAGGCCGTGATGGTCAAATTGGCATACCGCTACGATGTCGACACATTGGATTTGCTATTGTTCCGGATGCTTTTTTCACTCCCTTTCTACATTTTGATATTATTTTTGATTCGAAAAAAATCAGCAAAAGCAACAATCGAGACCAAAGATTTTGCTTGGCTCTTTCTTTTTGGCTTTGTGGGCTATTATTTGGCCAGTTATTTCGATTTTTGGGGCTTGAATTACATCAAAGCAGGCCTGGAACGTATCATTCTTTTTGTGTACCCGACCATTGTGGTATTCTTGAGTTGGTTGATTTTTAGGCAAAAGATAACAAGAGTACAATTTGTCGCCATTCTCATAACATATTTAGGTGTTTTGATTACCTTCTGGGATGAATTGGACGTCTCGGGCAACGAGGTCTTGTTGGGTGGTTTTTTGGTTTTGTTAAGTGCCATTACATATGCATCTTATTTAGTGGGCAGTGGCTGGTTGATTCCCAAGTTTGGCGTGCTTCGATTCACCTGCTATGCCATGATTGTATCCACCATTTGCATAGTGATGCATTATTTGGTATCGGGCGATTGGGGATACATGGACTATCCTTGGCCAGTATATGCCTACGGTTTGGCCATGGCCATTTTTGCAACACTGATCCCATCCTTTTTGGTATCGGCCGCCATCGAACGATTGGGAGCTTCCAACTTTTCGATATTGGGAAGTTTGGGACCTATTTCCACTATTTTGCTCGCCTTTGTGTTTTTGAAC
Organism: Allomuricauda sp. TY007; assembly: GCF_010468565.1. Taxonomy (GTDB): domain Bacteria; phylum Bacteroidota; class Bacteroidia; order Flavobacteriales; family Flavobacteriaceae; genus Flagellimonas. Next base: position 264,984 of record NZ_WUEG01000002.1, on the reverse strand, counting down.
GAAAAACTCACATATTGGCAGTTGGTTGGAATGTTGGTTGTTATTTTTGGGGTAACATACCTGTCAATCCAAGGCAAAAAGCGGGCTAAAGGCTGATATATATTAACAGTTATTGTTTTTCATTGTTGATTACTTTCTACCTTACACCCTTTTATTTTTGCTCCTAAATTTTATATTGCAATGATTAATCCTTAACTCATGGCAGATACTCAATATACTGAGGATAACATCCGTTCGCTGGACTGGAAGGAACATATTCGTATGCGTCCGGGGATGTACATCGGAAAATTGGGCGACGGTTCCTCCGCTGATGATGGTATTTACATTCTTTTAAAAGAAGTGCTCGATAACTCCATCGACGAATTTGTGATGGGGTCGGGGAAAACCATCGAAATCAACATCAAAGATAACACGGTACATGTTCGCGATTATGGTCGCGGCATTCCGCTTGGAAAAGTGGTGGACGTGGTTTCCAAAATGAACACAGGTGGTAAATATGACACCCGTGCCTTTAAAAAATCCGTAGGATTGAACGGGGTGGGTACCAAAGCTGTGAACGCGCTTTCCACTTATTTTAGGGTAGAATCCAATCGTGATGGGCAATCCAAATCTGCGGAGTTTGAAACAGGGAATCTGGTAAACGAAGAACTTTTGGAAGAATCTTCCAGAAGAAAAGGGACCAAAGTGAGCTTCACTCCAGATGAATCCATTTTTAAAAAATACAAATACCGAAATGAGTATGTGGAACGCATGCTCAAAAATTATGTCTATCTGAATCCCGGCTTGACGATTGTTTTCAATGGTGAAAAATTCCATTCGGAAAACGGCCTGAAGGATTTATTGGAAGACAATAATAACAACGAGGATTTTCTGTATCCCATCATACATTTGAAGGGTGATGATATAGAGGTCGCCATGACCCACAGCAGAACACAATATAGCGAGGAGTATCATTCCTTTGTGAATGGACAACATACCACTCAAGGGGGAACACATCAATCTGCATTTAGAGAAGCTATCGTAAAAACCGTTCGTGATTTCTACGGAAAAAACTACGACGCTTCGGATATTCGAAAATCCATTATCTCGGCAGTTTCCATTAAAGTGATGGAACCCGTTTTTGAGAGTCAGACCAAGACCAAGCTAGGTTCTACGGATATGGGAGGGGATTTGCCAACGGTGCGTACCTACATCAATGACTTTATCGGCACACAATTGGACAATTACCTGCATAAGAATCAAGCGACTGCTGATGCCCTCCAAAAGAAAATTGTTCAGGCCGAGAAAGAGCGTAAAGAACTTTCCGGTATTCGAAAATTGGCCAGGGACCGCGCCAAAAAAGCGAGTCTTCATAATAAAAAACTACGCGATTGCCGTGTGCATTTGCAGGACATGAAAAAGGACCGTCGATTGGAAACCACGCTCTTCATTACCGAGGGGGATTCCGCATCGGGCTCCATCACAAAATCCAGGGACGTGAATACACAAGCGGTGTTCAGTCTACGGGGAAAACCGTTGAACTCCTACGGCATGTCCAAGAAAATCGTTTACGAGAACGAAGAATTCAACCTGTTGCAAGCCGCACTCAATATTGAGGACTCCATGGAGGACCTTCGCTATAACAATATTGTGATTGCAACGGATGCCGATGTGGATGGAATGCATATTCGTTTATTGCTGATTACTTTCTTTTTGCAATTTTTCCCAGAATTGATCAAGGAGAATCACTTATATATTCTTCAAACCCCATTGTTCCGGGTACGCAATAAAAAAGAGACCATTTATTGCTATAGTGATGAAGAAAGAAAACAAGCTATCGAAAAACTCTCAGGAAAACCAGAAATCACTCGATTTAAGGGATTGGGTGAAATTTCTCCGGATGAATTCAAAAATTTTATCGGTGATGATATCCGTTTGGAACCCGTGATGCTGGACAAAGCCATGAGTATTGACGCCCTTTTGAAGTTCTATATGGGAAAAAACACACCTGACAGACAAGAATTCATCATCAACAACCTTAAAGTGGAACTTGATCTAGTCGAAGAAAACCAACTACAACCCAAATAAATGCCACCTTTCTAAATGGAAGAGAACGAAGAACTGAACGATGAAAGTTTAGAAAACCAAGACGAGTCCCAAGATAGCCTGGTAAAGGTGACCGGGATGTACAAGGATTGGTTTTTGGATTACGCTTCTTATGTAATTTTGGAGCGAGCCGTACCCGCTATCGAGGATGGTTTCAAGCCTGTGCAGCGAAGAATCATGCACTCGCTCAAGGAACTGGACGATGGTCGCTATAACAAAGTAGCGAACGTAGTGGGGCACACCATGCAGTACCACCCCCACGGTGATGCCAGTATTGCCGATGCCATGGTTCAAATCGGTCAAAAGGATTTGCTTATCGATACCCAAGGGAACTGGGGTAACATTTTAACAGGCGACGGAGCAGCGGCACCACGTTATATTGAGGCCAGATTATCTAAATTCGCTTTAGAAGTAATTTACAGTCCAAAAATAACGGAGTGGCAACTTTCCTATGATGGTAGAAAAAAGGAACCTGTTAACTTACCTGTCAAGTTCCCACTTTTACTTGCACAAGGGGCAGAAGGAATCGCGGTTGGACTTTCAACCAAAATATTACCGCACAACTTTAACGAACTCATCGATGCCTCGATAAAACATTTAAAAGGGAAGCGATTTACTTTGGTGCCAGATTTTCCAACGGCCGGTATCATTGATGTGACCAATTATAATGACGGAATGCGTGGCGGTAAGATCAGGGTAAGGGCCAAAATTTCAACTTTGGACAAAAACACCTTGGTCATCAACGAAATACCTTACGGCACCAACACATCCTCTTTAATTGACTCCATCTTAAAGGCTAACGATAAGGGGAAAATCAAAATAAAAAAGATTGAAGATAACACGGCTGCGGAGGTAGAGATTCTGGTGCACCTGCCGAATGGGATTTCTCCGGACAAAACGATTGATGCACTTTACGCTTTCACAGCCTGTGAATCTTCCATTTCTCCATTGGGATGTGTCATTGAGGACAACAAACCATTGTTTATCGGTGTCAAGGAAATGCTGGAAAGATCCACAGACAATACCGTGGAGCTACTTAAAGCAGAACTTCAGATTCAGTTGGATGAACTGGAAGAGCAATGGCACTTTTCTTCCTTGGAACGAATTTTCATTGAAAACCGAATTTACCGCGAAATAGAAGAGGAAGAAACTTGGGAAGGCGTTATCGAAGCTATTGACAAAGGTTTGAAGCCACACATCTCGCACTTAAAAAGGGAAGTGACCAAGGACGACATTGTCCGGCTGACCGAAATCCGAATCAAACGTATTTCAAAGTTTGATTTAGATAAGGCACAACAACTTATTGAAAGTTTGGAAGATAGAATTTCGAAGACCAAGCATCACTTGGAGCATTTGGTCGAATTTGCCATCGACTATTTTAAAGAACTAAAAAAGAAATACGGAGCAGGACGGGAGCGTAAATCCGAAATAAAGATTTTTGATGATATTGAAGCTACCAAGGTAGTTATCAGAAACACCAAGCTCTACGTAAACCGCAAAGAAGGATTCATCGGAACTTCTTTAAAAAGAGATGAATATGTTACGGATTGTAGTGACATCGACGACATCATTGTTTTTACCGAAAAAGGGGAGATGATGGTTACGAAGGTGGACTCCAAAGTATTTATTGGAAAAAACATCATCCACGTAGCTGTATTTAAAAAGAAGGACAAGCGCACCACTTACAATATGATCTACAAGAGTATGAAAGGTGGTCCCAGCTACGTAAAACGTTTCAATGTTACCAGTATGACGCGGGACAAAATTTATGATCTTGCTGGTGACAAAGCATCATCAGAAGTACTGTATTTCTCTGCAAATCCCAATGGCGAAGCAGAAGTGGTCACAGTAATGCTGCGTCAATCAGGAAGCATCAAAAAACTGAAGTGGGACCTTGATTTCTCCGATGTATTAATTAAGGGCCGAAGCTCCAAAGGGAATTTGGTTACCAAATATCCGGTCAAACGCATCGAACTGAAAGAAAAAGGCATGTCCACTTTAAAACCCAGAAAAATTTGGTTTGATGATGTGGTCAATCGGCTGAACGTTGATGGAAGAGGTGAGCTGCTTGGCGAATTCAAAGGTGACGATTTACTTTTGGTCATCGATCAAAAAGGGATTGTAAAAACCATTCCACCCGATTTACTCACCCGCTTTAGCGACGACATGATTGTCCTGGAAAAATGGAATCCGGACAAACCGATTTCAGTAGTACATTATGTGGGAGACAAAGAACGCTTTTACCTCAAAAGGTTTTTAATAGAGAACCCCAACAAGGAAGAAGTGGTTATTGACGAGGATTCCAAATCCTACATGGAATTGGTATCCACGGATTGGAGGCCACGATTGGAAATCGAGTTTGTAAAACCTCGAGGGAAGGACCCCAAACCCAACTTGGAGGTGGATGTTGAGGAATTTATAGCAGTCAAAGGAATCAAGGCTCTTGGAAATCAACTCACTCCCGAAAAGGTGAAAAGTATCAATGTTTTGGATCCACTACCTTATGAAGAGCTCGAAGAACAAGAAGCCGGGGACATTGAAGTTGTTGACGAGGAAGAGATAGACAGTAATGATAATGATATAGGGACAAAGAATGATAGTTCCGATCAAACCTCTTTGTTTTAATGGTTTTTATGTCTAATTTGCCCAATTGAGTTACATACCAAAAAAAAGCAGACCGCTTAACACATCTTTATGGATTTCACAAACCCCCTGGTATATGGCGTGCCAGTTTTTATTGCCTTTATTTTATTGGAATTGACCTATAGTAAAACCCATGATCATGAAAAACATGACCTGTACAATTGGAAGGATTTAGCTGCAAGTGGTTTTATGGGTATAGGATCGGCAATCCTTGGACCTTTGTTCAAAGTGGCTTTTGCAATCCTCCTTTTTGAAGGTACCTATGAACTTTTCAACCCTGTTGTTGATGGAGCAAGAACCAATATTATGGGGTATGCATCCTTTGGATACGCTTGGTATGTTTGGATTTTGTGTCAATTAGCGGATGATTTCACGTATTATTGGTTCCACAGAGCCAACCACGAAGTTCGAATTTTGTGGGCAGCACATATAGTGCATCACTCCTCGGATAATTTCAATTTGGGAACAGCCATCAGGAATGGTTGGTTTACGATTTTATATAAGCCCTTCTTCTATATTTGGATGCCAGCCATTGGGTTCCCCCCAGAAATGGTACTGGTTTGCTTGGGCATAGAAGCTTTATGGCAATTCCAGTTGCACACGGTATATGTGCCAAAACTCGGATTTTTGGAAAAAATATTCAATACGCACACCATGCACCAAGTACACCACGCACAAAATGTAGAGTATTTGGACAAAAACCATGGAGGTTTTTTGAATATTTTTGACAAAATATTCGGAACTTGGAAAGAATTGGATGATGATATTGATGTGAAATATGGAGTGATTCACGCTCCGAATTCCTATAATCCCGTGGTTATACTCACCCATGAGTTCAAGGACATTTGGAACGATGTGAAGAAATCGAAAAAGCTCTCCCATAAATTAATGTACATCTTTGGACCTCCAGGATGGAGCCACGATGGAAGCACTTTGACAGTGAAACAACAACAGCGATTGTTTAAAAAACAAAAGGAAGCTAGCCCGGAACTCGCATATCAAAGACCCAATTAAAGACTATTCAACAAGCTCAGCATACACTTGTTCAACTTCAAGTACTTCAAGTACTGGCTGCCGCCAACTTAGTCTATTTTATGGGCTGTCCCTTTAAACTTGCGATTATCACCAACAACATTGTATTCAAAAGTGTACGAAGATTCAGTAGTGGTCAATATTTTGATATGAATCGGTTTTTCTTCTGCCTTGTTCTTGGGGTTCAGGTTTTTTAGGACATATTCACAATCGTTTATCCAGCGAACCGATGAAGAATCTATTTTCCCTTCAAATTCATCCACTTCCAAATCTGTGGTCCTGTTGAATGTGGTTTTCTTCTCTTCACCGTTTATGGTTGTGGTGAACGAAAATTTACCCGTTTTAAAATCGTTACAATTGCGTTGTGGTGGCTGCCCACAGGCCAAAAACAATAGTATTATTGACCCGGAAAGAAGATGTTTTGTCATACCTGCAAAGTAACGGAAAGTAGTTGAAAGGGTCAATCCTTTTTTGTGTTGTAAACCTCAAAAGTGCCATCGGAATAAAACATAACTATTTTATACGGGTTTTTGGATTGTAGCTCGTGCTTCTTTTCTTTAGAAAAGGGAATGACAAAATCATCTACATACGGTTCTTCTATCTCTTTAGTGATTTTAGAGTCATTTACCTCAGCTTGATTGGTGTTTTCCTTTGGAAAGCGCCCCTCACCCTTTAACAACCAATACAAATCCACTTCGGGGTAGGTGTTGACCAATTTCATCACAAAATCCAAACTAGGTTTATTTCTTCCGTTCAACAAGTGGGAGATGCTCGAACGCTGCACACCAATCTCGTCGGCAAAGGCAGAAACAGATAACTCCAAATGCTCGATAACAGTTTCTATACGGGTTATAATTTCTTTGTTCACAAATGTAAATTATTTAATATCTAAGATAGTACAATTCGAGTTAATAAAGAATATATGTAGCAAAACAAAATCAATAATATAAAATTAATAGTTTAATTAATATTGTATATAGTACTAATATATAATATTTTAAATATTTTTATATACATACCGTTCACATTTATCACAAAAGAGAGGGTTACGTACTGTGATGATTTACAAATGTACCAATAATGCAATAAAGAAGCGGTTACAATTGTAAATAGAAGGTTGGTTACTTTTGTAAACTTTAATTCTGAAACTTCATGCTTGATTATTCACTATATAAGGAGAAATCCATTCAAGGTAGATACATTAACATAGAGTCCATTCAGCCTTGTTTTTCCAAACTATCATCCCCTTTAATTCATATCGGGGATTCCGTCAATGGCATTGGAATAAATGCTTTTAAAATGGGTACAGGGAAAAAGAATGTGCTCATGTGGTCCCAAATGCATGGCAACGAATCAACCACTACCAAGGCGGTATGGGACATGGTCAATTTTTTGCAATCGAAGGAAGCATTGGCCAAAACCATTTTAAAGGAATGTACCTTAATGATTATACCCATGCTAAACCCAGACGGGGCCAATGTGTATACTCGCGAGAATATAAACAAGGTAGATTTAAACCGTGATGCTAAAAATTTGACACAGCCCGAAAGCATAGCATTCCGAAAACTGTTTGAATCGTTTCAGCCGGATTTTTGTTTTAACCTACACGACCAACGCACCCTGTTTAGTGCCGGTAAAACGGACAAACCGGCGACGGTCTCTTTTTTATCTCCGGCAAGCAACCAAGAACGCCACATTACCCCCGCAAGGGAAGTGGCCATGAAATTGATAGTTGGCATGGATTCGATATTGCAAAAACATATTCCAGGGCAGGTGGGTAGATATGATGACGGATTCAACGATAATTGCATAGGAGATACACTGCAAATGTTGGGGGTACCTACTATTTTGTTCGAGTCCGGCCATTATCCCAAAGACTATGAGCGGGAGAAAACCAGAGAGTTAATTTTTCTGTCAATTGTAGAAGCGCTGAAAATTATTGCCTCAGATAAAATTGACGACTATAAAACAGGTGATTATTTTTCAATCCCAGATAACCATAAGTTATTTTTTGATGTACTGGTAAAGAATCCAGAGGTAGCAAACCCTGAATTTGATGCAGGACATTCAGTAGGAATTCGATATAAGGAAGTGTTGGAAAATGGCAAAATCGTTTTTAAGCCCGAAATAGCAGAAATTGGCCCACTTGAAGGTTTTTACGGACATCAGACCATAGAATGTGTTGATACCAAGGATTTTGGATTTGAAGCTTCACAAAACGAGATTCTTGATTTACTCCTGAAAATCAATAAATAAGAATCATTTCTCAAAGGTTCTTGCATATTATTTAAAAAAGAACCATTTTTATTACGTAAATTTCCATTTTTAACTATTTTTGCTGCAAAATTCAATGTAATGACCAAAGTAAAACTTGACGAGATAGATCACCAGATATTGGATATGTTAATCGATAACACTCGTACGCCTTTTACGGACATCGCAAAAAAATTGCTGATTTCCGCAGGTACGGTTCATGTCCGTGTCAAAAAAATGGAGGAATCCGGAATAATTAAAGGTTCTTCCCTTACGCTGGACTATGTCAAATTGGGTTATTCCTTTATCGCCTATGTTGGTATATTTTTGGAAAAAACACACCAGACAAAATTTGTACTGGAAAGGTTAAGCCAAATACCATACGTTACGGTGGCCCACATAACAACAGGAAAATTCAATATTTTCTGTAAAATAAGGGCTAAGGATACTACACACGCAAAGAATATTATTTTTAAGATAGATGATATCGAAGGTATCAGCAGAACAGAGACCATGATTTCTTTGGAAGAAAGCATCAACGATAAAAGACGTTTGATGCATACCATCTTCAACGAGCTGTAATTCCATTATCATATTGTATGATGCTTTCGGAACTGCCCTCTTCGGAATACAATCCATTTTACCAGACCTATATTATGGCGCTGGGGAATGTAGATTTGATGGAGGAACTAAGGAAGGGAAAGGACGACTTCCTGACCCTTTTGCAACAAATCCCAGAAGAAAAACTTTATTATGCGTACGCCGAGGGCAAATGGTCCTTGGCGGAAGTATTAGTGCATATAATAGACACGGAGCGAATATTCCAATATCGTGCACTTTGTATTGCAAGAAACGATAAAACCCCACTACCAGGGTTTGACCAAGACACTTATGTACCGTATTCCAACGCCGATAACAGGTCCAGAAAGATTTTGATGGAGGAATATAAAGCGGTTAGGGATTCCACAATTTTTCTTTTTGATTCCTTTGACGAAGAGACGATCAAAAGGATTGGAGTGGCCAGTGGGTCCAAAATGAGTGTACGGGCACTGGGCTTCATTATAAGTGGACATCAAGCACACCATATTCGGATCATAAAGGAACGCTATTTGGCCTAAATCAATATTGATCTTCGCTTTCCAAATCTTCCGATGTAGGTTCCAAGCCTTCAAACGAGCCATCTTCAAAGTCAGAAGCCACCAATTCTTTGTCGAGTTCCTTTTCAATGGTCTCTTCAAAATTTGAAATGAAGTTGGAAAGACTCTTGCTGATTTTTACCAAGTAGATAGTATCTGCTGTTTTTACTTCCACGGCCTCTATGACCTCCCCATTTGGTTTTTTAATGGTAATAACATCGTCATCGCCATAACCATCAGGATAAGAATCAATTAATATGGCCACTACCTTGTGGTCCAACTTTTTGTAGTCTATCAAAATTCGTTTCATAATGGTTGGTTATTAAATGCATTCCTAAACTAGGAATTTTTGAATGTGATGGACCCAAAGAGTTGTAAACGAAAAAAATAAGTATGCGAAGAGCTTATTCCTTGTAGTAAGCAAAAGCTTTTTGGAACATTTCCTCGGGAACTTTAATATCCGTAACGGCTTTACCAATGGAATGCAGCAATACAAAATTTACGTTCCCGTGAGAATTCTTTTTATCGTATTTAAGTAATTGAAGAATGGCATCAATATCGTTATCCGTAAAGTCCACTTTGTCAAAATGGGTTAAAAATGTTTTTTTGATTTCATCCAACGATAATTTGGAAAGTCCTTGGAGTTCGTGCGACAAATATCCCTCCAAAATCATTCCTGCAGCAATAGCTTCACCGTGCAACAAGGTTTTCTTATCATGATTGTCCAAACAAAACGATTCTATGGCGTGCCCCAAGGTGTGTCCAAAATTTAAGATTTTTCGCAACCCTTTTTCGGTAGGGTCTTGAAGAACAACCTCATTTTTTATGGCAATGGATTTTTGGATGCATGAAGCATCTGTAAAATTGCTTTTTTCAGCTAAACTGCCCCAGTACGCTTTGTCCATTATAAGCCCGTGTTTCAGCATCTCGGCATATCCACTTTTTACCTGGCGTGGGTCTAGGGTCTTTAAAAATTCTGGAAAAATCAGCACCATTTGGGGTTGGTTGATCACACCGATCTGGTTTTTTAACGACCCCAAGTCAACGCCTGTTTTACCGCCGATGGACGCATCTACCATAGAAAGTAGGGTAGTGGGGATGTTGATAAAATCAATTCCTCGTTTAAAAGTAGAGGCCACAAAACCTCCCATATCGGTAAGCACCCCACCACCAAGGTTGATCAGTAGGCTTTTTCGGTCACCATCTAAATTGGATAGGTCCTCCCAAAGTTGCAAGCAAGTATGGATATGTTTGTTTTCTTCCCCTGATCGGATTTCCAAGATAAAATCTACAGGGCCGTCAAACATTTCTTTAAAAAAAGGCAAGCAATGCGCTTTGGTGTTTTCATCCACCAAAACAAATATTTTGGAGTAACTATTTTTAGCAATATGTTGGTTAAGAGCAGCTTCTGCCAATTCGCCAATATGTACCTCGTAAGACTGTGATTTAACCGATTCCATAATTTTAATTTCACTGCTAAATAAAGACTATTTTTATATATATGGTTCTAGTTTGCGTACTTATCTTTGAATCTTTAATGGATATCAAAGAATGCGACCTAATTTTGAGAATACTGCAATAGCTTTTGAGCTTAAATCCGACTCCCAACTGGAGCGAGCCTATTTCCTTTTTAAATTGATTTCCAACGAACCTTTGGTTCGGATTGGAACCGCTGTGACCAATTTTGCCATTAAGGCCCATTTGCCTGTTGAGGGGTTGATCAGGGCTACCGTGTTCGACCATTTTTGTGGCGGGGTGAACGAGGAAGATTGTCTCCCTATTATTGATAATATGTATGGCAATGGGGTTTGTTCTATTTTGGATTATTCAGCTGAGGGCAAAGAGGTGGACAACCAGTTTGATTTTGCCATGGAAAAGACCTTGGACATTCTGGATTTTGTGAAGGAAAAAGACGCGATGCCCTTTGCAGTTTTTAAGCCCACAGGATTTGGCCGCTTTAAATTGTTCGAAAAAATTTCTGCAGGAAGTGAATTGAACGAAAATGAAAAAGCGGAGTGGGGAAGGATAGTAAACCGTTTCGAAAAAGTTTGCCAAAAAGCACACAATTTGGATGTTGCGTTATTGATTGATGCCGAGGAAAGTTGGATGCAAGATGCCGCAGATGATTTGGTGCTGGAAATGATGCGCAAATACAACAAGGAAAAAACAATTGTTTTCAACACCTTTCAAATGTACCGTTGGGACCGAATGGATTACATTAAAAAACTCTATGAAATGGCTTCTGATCAAGGTTTTAAGATTGGCGCCAAAGTGGTACGGGGAGCTTATATGGAGAAAGAGAACGAGCGAGCGAACGACAAGGGCTATGAAAGCCCTATTTGCAAATCTAAGCAAGAAACGGACAAAAACTTTGATGCCGCCATTGCATACATGATGGAACATTTGGACCAATTTACCATCTTCGCGGGCACCCATAACGAGCAAAGTACGCTCAAACTAATTGATTTGATGGAAAAGCAGGGGGTACCTACCAACGACGAACGGATTTGGTTTGGTCAATTGTTCGGTATGAGCGACCATATTACTTACAACTTGGCAGCTAATGGTTATAACTCCGTAAAATATATCCCGTATGGCCCCGTCAAGGATGTAATGCCCTACTTGATCAGAAGGGCAGAAGAGAACACTTCGGTCGCTGGGCAAACCTCAAGGGAACTGGCTTTGATCACCAAGGAGCGGAAGCGTAGGAAGTTGGAGGATTAGACATAACACATCTTTTAATATAAATTGTATTCTAATTTATAAATCAAACGATATATCTTTTTGATTAAAGCTTGTCTGAAAAACCTCTTTCTTAGTATTTTGCTATACTTTAAATAAGTAAAATGGCTGTGAAAGAAAATCAAAAAATTATCCATCATGAGTTTGAAGATTACATTCTCTCAGAACATTATCTTAAAAATTACAAGGCCATACGTGATAAAGCCGATAGAATCTATCATAAAAAAGTAAACGCCCAAGACAAATACCAAAAGAGGAAGATTGTTCTCTTTCAAAAATGGATGTTCATATCTAACAAAAGGAGGAGACTACTGCTAAAGCGATATTCCAATTTGTTTTAATTTATATTTCAAAATGCGTTCTTCGATATTTTCCATAAATTTCTGCTCTGCTATAATGTTGGGTGTATTCTACTTCTCAACCTTCCATATAAGTTTTGCACAAAACACTCAAGCATACGACAGCATTTACCCATCACACCTCTACGACTTTTCTATTATAAATGGACAAAACCTGTTCACCATGCGCCAGACAAACACAAACTATGTGTCGGCAAATAGGATTTTGGCCAGATTAATCAATAAAAAACCTTCTAAGGTTGACAGGTTCTTACAATTCGGGGTTTCATTTCTAGGAACGGTTGTCACCCACGAAGAAGGGCACAGGTCAATTTTGACAGATTTGGAAATAGGATCGGTAAGCCAGCCCTTTTCAATATTCAACGGAGCAGCTTATGTTAAAGGAGTGACAGATCAAACATTGATTGATTTAAGGGATAATAACCTAGATGATTATATCAGGCTACACACGGCCGGATTGGAATCCGATTATGCTATCCTTACCAGAACAGAAACACTGTTGGCTTTTGAAGGGGACAATTTTGAAAATCTTGGTATAGATTATTTGACCAGAAAGGCATCTATGGTCGGTTATTACCTCACAAATTTAATCCCTGGGTTGTTTTCAGATATTGAAGAAGAAGACAATGAGTTAGAACGGGATATTGTGGGTCATGACTTATATGGGGCAATAAAAAATCTTTACCGTCCCGATGAAGAATTTTACAGATACACCAATTTTGATGATTTGGTAAGTGAAGAAAAGAAATTTGCAAAAAAAGTTGGCTGGTTGTCCTTGCTAAATTTAGTTAACCCGATGATGTTGGGAAAGAACAACTTCAAGTTTAACCAGAATTTAAAGGCAAATGCTGGTCTGGGATACACAATGGCTCCTTTCGGTGGTTACTTGGATGAGAATTTTTGGTTCAACTATAAAAACCGATACAAAATCCACTTTTATTTAAGACAGTTCCATAATAAAGACAATCTATTTTGGGGTACGGGCATCAAACTTTTTAATTATTCGCTATTTGTCGATAAGATTATTTTAAACTCAGAACTCCATTATTGGAACCAACCTGAGAACTTGGATTTCTTTACATCCAATTCCACATCAGGGGTAGGAGGAGCATTTGATCTAGGGTATAAAATTTTAAATGAAACTGAAAATGAGTCAAAGCTATATTTAAATCTTGGTCTCAGTCACAAAACTCAAGGGTTTTTACCTGAATACTCAAGTTTGGACAAACGAACAATGTTCAATCTAGGGTTTTCTTTAGCGTGGTAAATTTTTCCACTCACCCTACAAAATCCTCTTAAAGAATACCCCTGGCGTTACCCCGGTTTTGTTTTTAAAAGACTTTGTGAAAACGCTTAAGGAGTTAAACCCGTACATTTCGGCTATCTGGATCATGGATTTGGTTTTCACAATCTTTGGGTTTTCCTTTAAATGATTTATCGCATAAGTAATCCGAACATCTTTTAGGTAGCTTGCAAAATTTTTATTCTTGTGAGCGTTGATTACCTTGGATAGGTAGGAACTGTTGGTGTTTAACTCTTTTGCAAGCGTTTGTTGTGTCAGCGAATTATCTAAAAAGCCTTTCTTCTTTTCCCAATCATCAAGACTTTGCAAAACTTTGGTGGCGGTCTCCTCATCCAATTGATCCTTGTCCTCTTTTAAGGAACTATGATCTTCAAGAACTATGTTGTGGTCCATTAAATTGGTAAGCCTATTTTTTGTCCTCCTATATTTGATGTAGTACCCCATGAATCCAACGAGCATAACTCCACTAATGACATAGAACCACATTAACCACTTGGATTTGGAAGAAATGATGTTTCCCAAAATTTGTTTTTCCTCTTCTTGCATAGGAAGGTCAAATTTTTTAAGTGTAATTTCACGTAGATTTTTTTGGGTAGTCAATAATAGACTATCGTAATAAACGACCTTGTTTAAATAGTCATCTGCTAAAGTGGTGTTGCCGTCTTTAACGGCCTGCTTTAAAAGGAATTGGTAAACTTCATTAAAATTGTCTCGTAGAGGATAACCGTTTGCCTTGATAACACTATCTATAGTTAAAAAATATTTCTGTTTTATTTGAAAATTGCCCAGCTCACCCTCTATCATTCCTAAATAGAATAAATCATCTGCAAACCATAGCCCATCATTTTCATTGAGATACTTTGTTAAAGTGTCAGAGGACTCTTTATATTTCTCCAAGTAAAAATTCAATTTTGCTTGCTGTATTCTAAAGTCACGTAATTGGGGCTTAAGATTTTCGCTATTGGCCATTGAAATCCCAATGTCAACGTACTTTGCTGCCGAATCCAGTTTCTTAGCAAACAGAAAGGTTCTCACCATTTGCTCAGTCCACAACAAATATTGAGATTCATAATCATCAATTCTCGATTTATTTTTTTTCAAATAACTCAAAGTTCTCCTTTGTAGTACAATAGCTTCGTCTTCTTCACCATAAACAGCTTTTATATCAGCTATTAACAATAAATCAATTATTAATAATCTTTTATTGTCTGAATTCTTGATCAACTCATAACTCTTTATGAACTGCTCAATAGCCTTATAATTTAAATCTTTTTCATAGTACAGAGCTCCTTTGGTATAATATGCAAACGCCATGAATTCATCTAGTTCTTTAATGTCGGGGCTTTCAATACTTTTTGCAATTGAGATGGAAGAATCGACACTTTTTATTGACTCTGGAAAATTCAAATTATAAGCTTTCAAACGAAAAGCTTGCGCCAACTCCAAAGTATCTCGGTTATTTTTAGCTTTTTTCACATAAGCAGAAAAGGCATTTTCCAGATAAAGAGAATCTGCATCGGACACCATAATTTCGTATAGCTCATCATAAGAGAGGCCCGATAAATTTTCTGAATAACTAACACTATTTTGAGCACAGCAGGGGGTAGCACAACTTAAAAAAAGACAGATAGCTATTTTATATTCTTTGGCCAAAACAAATTTCATGTCAAACTCTTGATCTCAAAAAAGCAAGAAATATACGACACATTAAATAGAAATCCATCTACAAGTTGATATATGGGTCACATAAATTGACGAATGCACAATAAAATAACAAATTAGTCAATCAAAACATTTTCAACCTGTATACGATCAGAGCAGTTTTTAATTTTAACATAGACAGCTTCTTTTTTAACAAAATACGTCTTGCACGGTTCGGATTTGGTATCACTTTTACCAAAATCCACGTCTCCATCCTCTAAAAAGGACTGGATCAGCAAAGTGTCTCGATATTGCTCGGGTAGGGATTCGGAGAATGTCAACGGTTTGGAACGCATATCCTTGAGTACCCTACAATTAGGGAAGTAGCAGAAATCCAACCCCTCTTCACCCGATTTTTTCTTCAAAATAAAAACCAAAAAAATCAATCCTATGGACAGTCCTACTAGGTACCATCCCAATCGTTTCAAAAATGCCATCTACATTAAAAAATAAGAAAATTAATATCGTTATAGCTCAAGCCGAACCAATCGCCCACAGATTTGTTGGTCAATATACCGTGGTACATATAAAGTCCGTTGCGCAAGCCTTTATCAAACCGAAGTGAATGCTCCAGACCGCCCTCTTCGCCAATTTTCAATAAATAGGGCGTAAAAATATTACTTATGGAAATAGACGATGTTCTTGGATACCTCGATGGAATATTGGGAACACCATAATGGACCACCCCATATTTCTCAAAAGTGGGTTTTCTGTGTGTGGTCACCTCGGAGGTTTCAAAACAACCGCCCATGTCTATGCTCACATCAATGATCACCGCCCCTTTTTTCATGTTTTCTACCATCGAACTGGAAACAACCACGGGTGAACGGTCCTTTCCACGGGTGGCGCCAATGGCAACATCGCAACGTTGCAAGGATTTGATCAAATTTTTGGGTTGCACAGTGGAGGTGTACAAAGTTTGGTTAAGGTTGGTTTGCAAATTTCTGAGTTTACTGATGGAATTGTCAAAGACCTTTACATTGGCTCCAAGCCCTAAGGCAGACCTGGCTGCAAACTCACCTACGGTTCCGGCTCCAATAATGACCACTTCAACAGGAGGTACCCCGCTAATATTTCCAAACATTAATCCGTTGCCCGTACTGGGGTTTGCCATCAATTCCGAGGCAATTAAAATGGAGGAAATTCCTGCAATTTCGCTCAACGACCGAACAGCTGGGTAGTTTCCATCATCATCCCGAATGTATTCGAAAGCGATGGCCGTGAGACGCTTTTTGGCCATAATCTCAAAATACTCCTTGTTCTGGGTCTTAATCTGCAAAGCAGAAATAACGATGGTCTGTGGATTTAATATATCTATTTCCGAAAGGGTAGGGGGCTCCACTTTTAAAATTAAGGGGCAGGAGAATACTTTTTTGGTATCCCTTGTAATCTCCGCCCCTGCATTCGTATAGTCCAGATCCGAAAAATTGGCACCCTCTCCGGCTCCGGATTCCACCAATACCCGATGTCCGTGTGCTGTAATGGCGTTAACTGCGTCCGGGGTAAGGCATACCCGCTTTTCTTGATACTGGTTTTCTTTTGGAATGCCTATAAAAAGTTCTCCCTTTTGTTTTACAACCTCTAGGGTTTCTTCTTGGGGGAGCAATTGTTGTTTGCTAAATGGGGATGAAGCTTGGCTCATAAACGGTAAATCTATTCATAATACCGCCAGGTATTAAAACAAATTTACATTTTTTTTGAAGCAGTCTTTTGACGTTGTTCCAGTTTCTCGCGTTCTTTGCGCAATTCTTCTTTTTCCTTGAGTATTTGAAGTTCGGTATCCATGGCCTCCAAGTCGATACCGTGTACATGTTTATCAACTAATTTGACCCTTATAAAGTAGACAATTGGTACTACTACCATGGTAACAGCAATAACATACAAAATCTCATTTTCATCCAACTTACTGTTTTCATAATTCAACACATTGAAGAATTGAAAGCTGTACATGGCTATGGGTATAAGAATTGCATGATACCACCAGTTCCTTGAAGTTATATACCAAATGACAAGTAACAGCAGAGGAACAATTTTATTGAAGTAATAATAAAAAGCATCACTTACATCGTTGAATCCATTGGCAGTAAATTCTATACCCAAAAAACGCCATGTTTCTTCAAGTGGCATGTACTTGTAGAAATAAAACATCAACGGGGTAATTGCTATCAATAGTGACAGAAACCCTTCAATAATAAACTTCTTCTTAACCGTAAATTTATCCTTCATTATTCTAAATAACTATAAAAATGAAAGATTATTGTAAAAAAAATAATCCCTTCTAAAAAAAGGGATTATTCTCTGGTTGCGATAAAAAGAGTTCTACAATTTCTTGATGTCTTTTCTATCGATGCTTACTGTTTGGTCTTTGTCAATTTTAACAACGCTTGTCGAAACAGCGGTCATTGCCAAAAATGCAACAGCTAGCAATCCAAAAAAAACTTTTTTAGTGTTCATCGTAAAAGAGTTTTTGGTTAATAAATGAATTCATTTCAGAACAAATGTAGGAAAATATTTCAACCTACCGTGCTTTTTGTCGATAAAATTGGTTTTTAAACGAAAAAAATAAACACTTTATCGAAATAAGCTTGCTCTGAACAATAATTGCGATGAAGATACCGGGATGATCCCTTAAGAAATATTTAACTCGATTGAACGTGTGCTTTCCTCGACAAAGTGCAAGAATACACCCACAGCATCCTCTGGAAGTAAGGATGGGATTTTATCGGGCCACTCAATAAACAACCAAGCGTCGGAACTCAAATAATCCTCCAAGCCCATGTCCAAGGCTTCCATTTCATCATTTAATCTATAAAAATCAAAATGGTATGCTATTGGGTTATCCTCATCATCATGGTACTCGTTTACCAAACCAAAAGTGGGGCTGCTGGCCACATCCACCGCTCCAAGTTCTTTTACCAAGGCTTTTACCAAAGTAGTCTTGCCAACTCCCATATCACCATACAAACAAAGCACCTTGTTCGGTGCTTTTTCCAGTAGTTCTTTGGCAACCTCATGGATTTCATTCAATTCAAAGTTTCTTTTCAAAATAGATTTATTTAGGATCCAAAACTACAAAAGGAACTATCATTTCTTCCAACGAAACACCACCATGTTGATAGGTGTTTCTGTAATAGCTTACATAATGATTGTAATTGTTCGGATAAGCAAAAAAGAGGTCGTTCTTGGCAAAAATGTAACTACTGCTCAAATTAATGTTGGGCAAGTGAATCTCCTGGGGATTCTTTGTAGCCAACACATCTTTGTCCTGATAGGTAAGGCTTCTCCCTGTTTTATAGCGAAGGTTCAAGCTGGTTTCCCTGTCACCAATTACCTTGGACGGCTGTTTTACATTGATGGTGCCGTGGTCCGTTGTCAAGATCAACTTCATTCCCAAATCCTGTGCCTGCTGGATAATTTCCAACAAGGGCGAATTTTTAAACCAGCTCAAGGTTAGGGAACGATAGGCTTTATCGTTGGCAGCCAGTTCCTTAACCACCTCCATTTCTGTTTTGGAGTGGGAGAGCATATCCACAAAGTTGTAGACAACAACAGTTAGATCATTATCTTTTTGGGATTTAAAGTTTTGAGCCAGTTGCTTACCTTGTTTAAGGTTGCTTATTTTATGGTATTCCCAGTTTAAGTTAAGCCCAAGCCTTTTTAATTGTTCTCCAAGAAATTCTGATTCGTGGAGGTTTTTTCCGCCTTCGTCGGTGTCATTTTTCCACCAATCAGGATACCTTTTCTCCATTTCGGAGGGCATTAGGCCAGAAAAGAGGGCGTTACGGGCATATTGTGTTGCCGTTGGGAGAATGCTGAAATACGCGCACTCTTGCTTCTTTTTATAATGTGCCGATAATGTTTTCTCAAATGCCAACCATTGATCGTACCGTAAATTATCGATCACGACCAAAAGCGTTTTGCTCTCTTCCAATTCGGGCTGAATCTTATTTTTGAATAAAGTGTGGGACATTATGGGGGCATCACCATCTCTAAACCAACCTTTATAGTTCTTGTCCACAAACTTCCCAAACTGCGAATTGGCCTCAGTTTTCTGGGATTCCAATATCTCGAACATACCGGAGTCTTCGATTTGCTCAAGTTCCAGCTCCCAATAGATCAATTTTTTATAGAGTTCCACCCATTCTTCCTGCGTATTGATCATGGAAAGATCCATGGCAATCTTCCGAAACTCCTGCTGATAATTGGCAGTGGTCTTTTCTGATACCAATCGGGAATTGTCCAAACTCTTTTTTAAGGAGAGTAAAATTTGATTGGGGTTGACGGGTTTTATCAAGTAATCGGCAATTTTGGAACCAATGGCCTCGTCCATAATATACTCCTCTTCGCTTTTGGTAATCATTACAACGGGAATGGAACCATCGTATTTTTTTATTTCCGTCAAGGTTTCCAAACCGGAAAGCCCTGGCATATTTTCATCGAGGAAAACAATATCAAAAAAAGTTTCCTTGATCTCTTCAATGGCATCTTGGCCACTTTGGCTGGTAACCACTTTGTAGCCCTTGCTTTCCAGAAATAATATGTGAGGTTTTAATAGGTCTATTTCATCATCGACCCAAAGAATTGTTATCTTGTTCATATAGTAGTTATCTTTGTGGGAATTAAAACAAAAAACTTTGGTAAAAACCAATAAGCTTAATGTTTTCAACGATCCAATTTACGGTTTTATTGGAACTCCCAACGAACTAATTTTTAGTCTGATCTCGCACCCTTACTTTCAAAGATTGAGGCGAATATCCCAAATGGGACTCTCTTATTTGGTATATCCCGGAGCCCACCATACCCGGTTCCACCATGCGCTGGGCAGCATGCATTTAATGACCAAGGCCATTCAGGCTTTAAAATTAAAAAATGTAGAAATAACTGATGAAGAAGAGAAAGGATTATTGTGTGCCATTTTGTTACACGATATTGGACACGGTCCTTTTTCCCACGCATTGGAAGGATTTGTTGCCAAAGAAATAAGTCACGAACAGATTTCCCTAAAATTCATGTTGGAACTGAACAAGGAATTTGAAGGGCAACTCGATATCGCCATTTCCATATTCAAGGGAGATTACCCCAAGCCGTTCTTAAATCAACTCGTATCAAGTCAATTGGATATGGACCGGTTAGATTACCTGAAACGGGATAGTTTTTATTCAGGGGTTACCGAGGGGAACATAAATTCGGAACGGCTCATTTCCATGTTAAACGTAGTCAACGGCAATTTGGTGGTAGAGGAGAAGGCCATTTATGCCGTGGAAAAGTTTTTGATGGCCCGTAGGTTTATGTATTGGCAAGTTTACTTGCACAAAACAGGATTGGTGGCCGAGCAATTGTTGATTCGAATCATGCAACGGGCAAGACTGTTGTTGAGTAGAGGGGAAGATTTAATGGGAAGTCGACCATTATTGTTTTTTCTGAAGAACAATAGGGCACAGGCATTTAACAAAGAGGTTCTGGAGACTTTTGCCGAACTGGACGATATTGATGTTCTGAGTGCTTTGAAAAATTGGCAATTCCATGAAGATTTTGTGCTTTCCAAACTGTGCATGATGATTTTGGACAGAAGACTTTTGCACGTTAAAATAAAAAAGAGACCCATGACTCCTGAAAAAATGAACGAAAAGTTGGATTGGATCATAGAAAAGCATGATCTTTCCGTTGAAGAAGCTTCCAATTTTGTGTTTCAAGGAGAAATATCCAATAAAGCCTATATTAAGGATGAGGCTATTCAAATTTTAAAAAAGAACGGAAAAATTTCGGATGTTTTAAAGGAGTCGGACCAGCTTAGCCTAAAAGCACTGGCCAAAACCGTCACCAAATATTACAGCTGTTACCCAAAGAAAGCCGTTTAACAAATTTTGTTACTTTTGCACCAATGAAATTTACAGCTACCCAAATTGCCGGAATCTTAGAAGGGGAAGTTGAGGGAAATCCTCAAATCGCTGTCCATAAATTGTCCAAGATAGAAGACGGTGAAAAAGGGTCTTTGACCTTTTTGGCCAACCCAAAATATACATCGTACATTTATTCCACCAAGGCATCAATAACTATTGTAAACAAGGATTTTATTCCAGAGCAGGAGATTTCTACCACACTCATTAAGGTAGATGATGCCTATAAATCCTTCTCCAAATTATTGGAGTACTACAATCAAGTTAAAAACAACAAGATAGGGGTCGAAAACCCTTGTTACATTTCCGAAAGCGCAAACTACGGCGAAGGTTTTTACTTAGGTGCTTTTGCCTATTTGGGAGATAATGTTAAAATCGGGGATAACGTTAAAATATATCCCAATGCTTATGTGGGCGACAATGTAGTTATTGGCAATAATGTTATCGTTTTTGCCGGGGCCAAGATTTATTCAGAAACCATTATAGGCAACAATTGTGTAATCCATGGTGGTGCGATCATTGGGGCAGATGGGTTTGGTTTTACACCAAATTCAAATGGAGAATACAGCAAAGTACCGCAGACAGGCAACGTAATAATAGAAGATAATGTGGATGTAGGCGCGGGAACCACCATAGACCGCGCTACTTTAGGTTCCACTATTTTGAGAAAAGGTGTGAAACTGGATAATCAAATCCAAATAGCACATAATGTAGAAATTGGTGAAAATACCGCCATTGCGGCTCAAACCGGGGTCGCAGGTTCCACCAAAATAGGAAAAAACTGCTTGATAGGCGGTCAAGTGGGCATTGTGGGCCACATTATCATAGGTGATAGGGTACGCATTCAGGCCCAATCCGGAATCGGAAGAAACGTAAAAGATGATGAAGTCCTCCAAGGGTCACCAGCATTGAACTATGGAGACTTCAACAAATCATATGTACACTTTAAGAATTTGCCGAAATTGGCAAATCAAATCTCCAACATAGAAAAAAGAGTTGAAGGTGAGCAAACCAAGTAACAAACAACGCACCATAGCTAAAAAAGTAACGCTACAAGGTGTAGGACTACATACAGGCGAAAATGTAACCATGAGTTTTCTTCCTGCCGATGAGAACCATGGCTATGCGTTCAAAAGAATAGATTTGGAAGGGGAACCCATAATTGAAGCCGATGCGAATTATGTGGTAAATACCCAACGTGGCACCAATCTGGAAAAGAATGGCGTCAAAATCCACACCTCGGAGCATGTACTTGCAGCTCTGGTCGGTTTGGATATCGACAACGTCTTAATTGAATTGGATGCCCCAGAGCCCCCTATCATGGACGGTTCCTCCAAATTTTTTGTTGAGGCGCTGGAAGAAGCAGGCATAGTGGAGCAAGAGGAGGAGCGTGAAGAATTTGTGGTGAAAGATGTTATTTCCTATAGAGATGAAGCCACAGGAAGCGAAATCACCGTAATTCCTGCGAACGAATACCAAGTAACTACAATGGTGGATTTTGGCACCAAGGTTTTGGGCACTCAGAATGCCACTTTGGAAAAAATGTCCGACTTTAAAGAGCAAATAGCGGACTCACGTACCTTTAGTTTTCTTCATGAACTGGAAATGTTATTGGAAAATGGCCTGATCAAGGGAGGTGACCTGAATAATGCCATTGTTTATGTGGATAAAGAGATATCGGAATCCACAATGAAGAAATTGGAGAAGGCCTTTAACAAAGAAAAACTATCCGTAAAGCCCAATGGTATTTTAGATAACCTTACTCTGCACCACCCAAATGAAGCAGCACGGCACAAGCTGTTGGACGTAATCGGGGATTTAGCGTTGACAGGCACCCGGATTAGGGGCAAAGTAATCGCAAACAAACCTGGCCATTTTGTGAACACACAGTTCGCGAAAAAATTGTCCAAAATCATTAAAATAGAAAAAAGGAACAAAGTTCCCAGCTATGATTTGAATCAAGAGCCTTTGCTTAACGTGAATCAAATTATGGAAAGATTGCCTCACCGACCACCATTTTTGTTGGTCGATAAGATTTTGGAGTTGTCCGACACCCATGTGGTCGGAGTTAAAAACGTGACGATGAACGAACCGTTTTTCGTGGGCCACTTTCCCGGAGCTCCAGTAATGCCAGGGGTTTTACAAGTAGAGGCGATGGCTCAAACCGGTGGAATACTTGTTTTGAGCACCGTTCCAGACCCAGAGAACTACCTAACTTTCTTCATGAAAATTGATAAGGTAAAGTTCAAGCAACAAGTGGTACCGGGCGACACTTTAATATTTAAATGCGATTTGATCTCTCCTATTCGCAGAGGTATTTGTCACATGCAAGCCTATGCTTATGCCAATGGCAAATTGGTATCCGAGGCGGAGTTAATGGCACAAATCGTAAAAACAAAAAATACAGATTCGTAGATGAACCAACCATTAGCATATGTACACCCCGGGGCCAAAATTGCCAAAAATGTGGTAATTGAACCCTTTACCACCATACATAATAATGTAACCATTGGGGAGGGAACGTGGATTGGTTCCAACGTAACCATAATGGAAGGTGCCAGGATTGGAAAAAATTGCAGTATTTTTCCAGGTGCCGTTATCTCCGCAATGCCCCAAGATTTAAAATACCAGGGAGAGGATACCACAGTCGTAATTGGGGATAATACCACAATTAGGGAATGTGCCACCATAAACAAAGGGACTTCCGACCGTATGAAAACGGTTATCGGAAATAATTGTTTGATTATGGCCTATTGCCACGTAGCACACGATTGTTTTGTGGGCGACGGATGTATCTTCAGCAATAATTCAACTTTGGCAGGACATGTAACCATTGGCCAGAATGTAGTGTTGGCGGGAATGGTAGCCGTGCATCAGTTTGTCTCTATTGGAAATCATGCTTTTGTAACCGGTGGTTCTTTGGTTCGAAAAGATGTACCTCCTTATGTGAAGGCTGCAAGAGAGCCCCTTTCCTATGTGGGTATCAATTCCATTGGATTGCGAAGAAGAGGTTTCGAATCCGATAAGATTCGAGAGATTCAAAATATTTACAGACTACTATATCAACAAAATTATAACAATTCCCAAGCTGCATCCATTATTGAAGCTGAAATGGAGGCAACTCCAGAGCGAGATGAGATACTTCAATTTATAAGAGATTCGCAACGTGGAATTATGAAAGGTTATTTCAGTTCAAATTAAATTTATGGCAAGTACTTCTGATATAAGAAAAGGGTTGTGCATCAAGTACAACAACGATATCTACAAGATTGTAGAGTTTCTTCATGTAAAACCAGGTAAAGGACCCGCTTTTGTCCGTACCAAATTAAAAAGTGTGACTACTGGTAAAGTAGTCGACAATACATTTTCAGCAGGTCACAAGATTGAAGATGTTCGTGTGGAGACACGTTCATACCAGTTTTTGTACAATGATGGCGAAACCTACCACTTTATGAACACGGATGATTACACCCAAATCGCATTGCAAAAAGATGCTTTGGATGCTTCCGATTTGCTAAAAGAAAGTGAAGTGGTGACCATTATATTCAACGCAGAGGACAATATGCCGCTTTCCGTTGAAATGCCAGCAAGTGTTGTATTGGAGGTAACCCATACCGAACCAGGTGTAAAAGGAAATACCGCTACAAATGCCACCAAACCGGCTACTGTGGAGACGGGTGCAACGGTCAATGTGCCGCTTTTTATCAACGAAGGCGACAAAATTAAAATTGATACGGAGAAAGCAGCCTATTTGGAACGCGCCAAAGAGTAGCCTTACATGAAATTCCCTAAAACCTATACCTTAAAGGAAATATCGAAAATTATTGATGCCAATTTCGTGGGGGATGATGATTTCCCGGTCTTGGGCATGAATGAAATCCACGTGGTGGAAGAAGGCGATATTGTATTTGTGGACCATCCCAAATATTATGACAAAGCGTTGCAATCCAAAGCTACTGTGGTCCTCATCAACAAGGAGGTAGAATGCCCGGAAGGTAAGGCTTTACTTGTATCAGATGACCCATTTAGGGATTTCAACAAGTTGACCCGTCATTTCAAACCTTTTGAAACAGCAGCAGCATCCATTGCTGATTCAGCCGAGATAGGGGAAGGAACCATTGTTCAGCCCAACGTATTTATCGGTAACCATGTGAAAATAGGTGAAAACTGTGTGATTCATCCGAACGTAACCATTTATGACGGATGTATCCTTGGCGACAACGTAACCATTCATGCAGGTACCGTGTTGGGAGCCGATGCGTTCTACTACAAAAACAGGCCCGAAAGTTTTGATAAATTGCTTTCAGGCGGAAATGTAGTAATCGAGGACAATGTAGATATCGGAGCTGGGTGTACCATTGACCGTGGGGTAACAGGTTCTACTACAATTAAAGAAGGCTCCAAATTGGACAACCAGATTCAAGTAGGGCACGATACTGTTATCGGTAAAAAATGTTTGATTGCATCCCACGTAGGCATTGCGGGCTGTTGTATAATTGAAGACGAAGTGACACTTTGGGGACAAGTAGGTATCACAAGTGGTGCCACCATCGGTAAAAAAGCGGTTATCTTGGCGCAATCGGGTATTTCCAAATCACTGGAAGGTGGTAAAACCTACTTTGGTTACCCAGCTGAGGAAGCACGCGAAAAACTCAAACAAATCGCATACATCAAAAAGATTCCAGAAATCTTGAAAAAACTGAAAAAGATTTAAGAAATCAATAGATAAAAACTTTAGTAAACCATATTTTTGTATCTCTACATTAAGTTAAATATATGAGCGTCTTAGTAAACAAGGATTCAAACATAATTGTACAAGGATTTACAGGTAGTGAAGGAACATTTCATGCCGAACAAATGATTGAATATGGAACCAACGTGGTTGGTGGTGTGACCCCGGGAAAAGGAGGTCAAGAACATTTGGGAAAACCAGTTTTCAACACAGTGGAAGATGCTGTTAAGGAAGTTGGTGCCGACACCACAATTATTTTTGTTCCGCCTGCATTTGCTGCGGATGCCATTATGGAAGCTGCCGATGCAGGAATCAAAGTGATCATTACCATTACCGAAGGTATTCCTGTTGCTGACATGGTAAAAGCCAACGATTATATCAAGGATATGGATTGTACATTGATCGGTCCAAACTGCCCAGGTGTAATTACTCCAGGTGAAGCCAAGGTTGGTATTATGCCAGGATTTGTCTTCAAAAAAGGAAAAGTTGGAATCGTTTCAAAATCTGGAACATTGACTTACGAAGCCGCCGACCAAGTAGTTCGTCAAGGATTGGGAATCACAACAGCCATTGGAATTGGTGGTGACCCCATAATCGGAACCACGACAAAACAAGCTGTTGAGCTACTGATCAACGACCCAGAAACCGAATGTGTTGTGATGATTGGTGAAATCGGGGGTCAATTGGAGGCTGAAGCCGCTAGATGGTACAAAGAAAGCGGAAGTAAAAAACCAGTTGTAGGTTTTATTGCTGGCGAAACTGCTCCTGCAGGACGTACTATGGGGCACGCTGGTGCCATTGTAGGTGGTAGCGATGATACGGCGCAAGCCAAGAAAAAAATAATGCGCGATTGCGGTATCCACGTAGTGGATTCTCCTGCAGAAATCGGCGTGAAAGTGAAAGAAGTGGTCGGGTAACCAATCATTAAAATCATACTAAATCCCGTTTATGCGGGATTTTTTTTCGTCTAAACATAAAACAACAACTATATTTGGTTAATAACCATTCAAACACAATCATTGTATGCAACTTTTGGAAGGGAAAAACGTAATTATAACAGGAGCCAGTAGGGGAATTGGTAAAGGAATTGCCCAAGTATTTGCAAAACACGGTGCCAATGTGGCATTCACTTACAGTTCCAGTGAAGCTCCAGCCTTGGAATTGGAAAAGGAATTGACCGAAATGGGCGTAAAGGCCAAGGCCTATAAAAGCAATGCCGCCAGTTTTGAAGAATCCGAAGCCCTTGTGGCAAAGGTGTTGGAAGATTTTGACGGAAGAATCGACGTGCTTATCAATAATGCAGGTATAACCAAGGACAACCTGTTGATGCGAATGGGTGAAGATGATTTTGATAAAGTAATTGAAATCAACCTGAAGTCCGTTTTTAATATGACCAAAGCCGTACAACGAACCATGTTGAAGCAGCGTAAAGGTTCCATCATTAATATGAGTAGCGTGGTGGGCGTGAAAGGTAATGCCGGACAGACGAACTACGCAGCCTCCAAAGCCGGGATGATTGGTTTTACCAAGTCCGTGGCCTTGGAATTGGGATCTAGGAACATCCGTTGCAACGCCATTGCCCCAGGTTTCATCGAAACCGAAATGACCGAGAAATTGGACGAAAAAGTAGTTCAAGGCTGGAGAGAAGGCATTCCGTTAAAACGTGGTGGAAGTCCTGAAGATGTTGCCAATGCCTGTGTTTTCTTGGCATCCGACCTATCCGACTACGTAACAGGACAGGTGTTGAATGTTGATGGTGGAATGTTAACCTAAATGAATGGAGTTGAGCACGGTACTTCTTATTTTGTTAGCTGTTGCTGCCGCGCTTACCCTTGTCTATTTCCAATACTTCTATAAAAACCCAAGAAAGGGTTCACTTAAGATTATATTGGCCGCATTGAGGTTTGTCACCTTGTTTTGCGGCCTTTTACTTTTGATAAACCCAAAATTTGTCAGCAAGGATTATTTTGTTGAAAAAGCCAATTTGATTTTGCTGGTGGATAATTCCACTTCTATGGAAGGTGCTTCGTCCGAGGAAGAGATTTCCCAAGCCATCAATCAAATTAAAGAAGATGACGCGATAAATGAGCGGTTTACCATTCATCAATATGGATTTGGTAATACCGTTTCTGCTACCGATTCTATGCGATTTAATCAGGGAAATACCGATATTTCCAATGCACTTGCTACTCTGAACGATGTTTTCGTGAATGGAAACAATGCCATCGTGCTGTTTTCTGATGGAAATCAAACCCTGGGCAGGGACTATGAATACATTAGCCTGAATGAAAATACTACGGTAAACCCTGTTGTGGTTGGCGATACCACGCAATATGAAGATGTTTCCATTGGACTCATCAACGTCAACAAATTTGCTTTTTTACGGAACAGTTTTCCTATCGAAACCTCCATTCGGTATCAAGGTTCTAGGCCTATCTCAAGCACGGTTACTATTTCCATCAACGGTGGTAGGGTACATCAAGAAAAGGTAAATCTAGATGGCACAAAGAACAGTCAAACCCTAAATACGTTGATCGAGGCGCAGAGCGTTGGCATCAAAACCATCAAAATTGAAGTAGAGGCATTGGAGAATGAGCGTAATACAGCCAATAATTCCAAGGAAACCGCCATCGAAGTAATTGATGAAAAAACCAATGTCGCCATTGTCTCCGATATGCTTCACCCTGATATTGGTGCGCTTAAAAAATCCATTGAATCCAATGAACAGCGCTCCGTAACCCTTTTAAAACCTAATGCAAGTCAATCTGAATTGGAAGATATGGGTTTGCTGATTCTGTATCAACCCAACCGAAATTTTAGAAGTGTTTACGAGTTTTTGAAGAATTCTGGAACCAATTATTTTACCATTACAGGTAGCAAAACGGATTGGAACTTTTTAAATAGGGTACAAAACAGCTATACGATTTCGGGTAGCAGACAGGCAGAGGATATTTTGCCTGTTTTAAACAACGCCTTCGGGCTATTCGGGCTTGGCAATTTTGTTGTGGATGGCTTCCCGCCTGTAAAAGGGACTCTTGCAG
This sequence comes from Allomuricauda sp. TY007, assembly GCF_010468565.1. Classification (GTDB taxonomy): domain Bacteria; phylum Bacteroidota; class Bacteroidia; order Flavobacteriales; family Flavobacteriaceae; genus Flagellimonas. The sequence continues at coordinate 236,060 of NZ_WUEG01000002.1, read as the reverse complement.
ATATTCAACTGAACAAGGATAGTGAAATATTGATGTTCCAGCAATTGCAGGGCATTAACTTGGAAAAACCTTTGGTTGCCATTTTGACCGAATCCAGCACAAAGGAAGCTGTACTTTTCGGAGAGGATATTTGGCGATGGCGTGCACAAGTGTACCGAAATGAGCAGAGTTTTGACACCTTTGATGAATTTATCGGGAATTTGATGGTATATCTTGGCTCCAACAAGCAAAGAAACCGTTTGGAACTGGATTACGAATTGGTCTTTGACAATGCAAGCATGGCCAAAATAAGGGCTTCCTATTTTGATGAAAGCTATCAGTTCGATACCAATGCAAACATTTCAATCAGTATAAAAGGAAAGGAAAACGATTTCTCAAGAGAAGCTCCCATGCTATTGCAAGGTGCTTTTTATGAAGTGGACCTAAGCGACCTGGAGGCAGGAGCGTATGAATTTACCGTTACCGTTCTGGATGAAAATTTGAGCCGCTCGGGAACTTTCAGGATTTTGGATTTTAATCCAGAAAAGCAACTCATTTCTGCGAACTATAAAAAAATGGAACGCTTAGCTTCAAAAAATAGGGGGCAAGTATATTATTTGAACAAGCTGGAAGAATTACAGGACAGTTTGGTTACATCGCAACGGTTTTTACCTGTTCAAAAAAGCAGGGATAATGTTGTATCTTTAATAGATTTCCGTATTTTACTCGGACTCATCATTCTTTCGCTTGCTGCGGAATGGTTCATTAGAAAATATAACGGATTAATATAAATCAAAGTTAACATGGATAAATTACCAAAGATTGCGTTGCCAGCATTGGCAGCGATTATTTTTCTCATCATTTTTGCCTCAAGGTCAACAGTGACAATTGGATCGGGTGAAGCTGGCGTATTGTATAAATACTTCGGTGGCGGTGTAGTAACGGACGAACCGCCATTGGGAGAAGGTTTTCATTTGGTGGCGCCCTGGAACAAGGTATACATTTACGAAGTACGCCAACAAGAACGATTGGAAAAAATGAATGTGCTCTCATCAAACGGGTTGGACATTAAATTGGAGGCCTCCGTATGGTTTCAGCCCAAATACAATGACCTTGGCAAACTTCATCAGGAAAAAAGTGAACAATATATAGAGCGTGTTCTACTTCCTGCAATTAGGTCTGCAGCACGTAGCGTTGTTGGGCGTTATACCCCCGAACAGTTATACTCCAGCAAACGTGATGCAATTCAACAAGAGATTTTTGAGGAGACACAAATCATTGTGGACGACCAATATATTCAGCTGAACGAAGTATTGGTAAGAGATGTGACTTTACCTCCGACCATTAAAGATGCGATTGAACGTAAACTTCGACAGGAGCAGGAATCTTTAGAATATGAATTTAGATTGGTAACTGCTGAGAAAGAGGCGGAAAAAGTTAGAATAGAAGCACAGGGCAAGGCCGATGCCAACCGCATTTTGAGTGCTTCTTTAACAGATAAGATATTGCAAGACAAAGGTATAGATGCAACATTGAAACTTGCAGAATCACCAAATGCTAAAGTAGTGGTGGTAGGTTCCGGTGATGATGGATTGCCATTAATTTTGGGAAATAACTAAATTCCCCTTTTTTGATATAAAAATATATCCTACTTTTGGAGCATCATGAGAAACAAAAACACACATCATCATTTTTATACTTGCCCTCAAGCGAGATAGAAATGTATTGTTGTTTTTAAAATATATTCTAACCCGTTTGAGAAATCAAACGGGTTTGTTTTTTGTACCCATTTGGTTTTTCAGACAAAAAGATTGAAAAATGACAAAAATTAGAATTGCTGTTCAAAAAAGTGGACGATTAAACGAGGATTCACTTGGAATTTTAAAGGATTGTGGTATTTCCATTGATAATGGGAAGGACCAATTAAAAGCAACTTCCCGTAATTTTCCTTTGGAAGTATTTTATCTACGTAACGGAGACATTCCACAGTATTTGCGGGATGGGGTAGTGGACATAGCCATTATCGGAGAAAACGTTTTGATAGAAAAGGGCAAAGATATTTCCATTGCAGAACGTTTAAATTTTTCCAAATGCCGTGTTTCCCTTGCTGTACCCAAAAATGTAAACTATAACTCCATAAAGGATTTTGAAGGGCAAAAAATAGCCACTTCCTACCCAAATACAGTCAAGGATTATTTAGCTTCCAAAGGTGTGACCGCCGATTTACATATCATCAACGGTTCAGTGGAAATCGCTCCGAATATTGGATTGGCTTATGGGATTTGTGATATTGTCTCTAGTGGCAGTACGCTCTTCAAAAACAATTTGAAAGAAGTGGAAGTGATGCTCAAAAGTGAGGCCGTATTGGCTGTATCGCCCACTATTTCTGAAGAGCGCAAGGAATTATTGAAGAAAATCCAGTTCAGGATCAAGTCTGTGTTGCAGGCTCGCCAGAACAAATATGTTTTGATGAACGCTCCAAACGATAAATTGGATAAGATTATCTCTATACTTCCGGGAATGCGAAGCCCTACTGTTTTGCCATTGGCCGAAGAGGGGTGGAGCTCGGTGCACACCGTAATCAACCGTGAGACCTTTTGGGAAGTTATCGATGAGCTGAAAGCAGCCGGGGCAGAGGGAATTTTGGTGTGTCCAATCGAAAAAATGGTATTGTAGACAATAACAGATACGTTTTTAATGAATAATTGTCCCCTTGAGGGGACCTTAGGGGTGTAAAATGAAGAAAATAGTAAAACCAAATAAAAGTGATTGGAACGAAATTTTAAAGCGTCCCACCCAGAGCGTTTCAGATATTGAGGAGATTGTCAACAGTATCTTTAAAGAGGTACAGGCTGATGGTGATACGGTTATCAAAAAATACACGGCCCAATTTGATAAAGTCACTTTGGATTCTATTTTGGTCACAGAAGCCGAAATTGAAAACGCAAGTAATTCCGTTTCCGATGCATTGAAGCAGGCCATCAATCTTGCCAAATCGAATATTGAAAAATTCCATGCTGCACAAAAAACCTCAAAAGTTGAAGTGGAAACCATGCCCGGGGTGGCGTGTTGGCAAGAAAAACGTCCTATTCAAAAAGTGGGATTGTACATTCCAGGTGGAACAGCTCCTTTGTTCTCAACCATTTTGATGTTGGCCATTCCTGCAAAATTGGCTGGGTGTAAAGAAATTGTACTTTGCAGTCCTCCTGACAAAAATGGCGATATCAATCCAGCAATTTTATATGCCGCGCAATTGTGTGGTGTAACGCAAGTCTTTAAAGTTGGAGGCATTCAAGCCATTGCCGGGATGACATTTGGTACGGAAAGTATTCCAAAAGTGTACAAAATATTTGGCCCTGGGAACCAATATGTGACCGTGGCAAAGCAATTGGCCACAAAATATGGCGTGGCCATCGATATGCCCGCTGGTCCAAGTGAATTGTTAGTAGTTGCAGATGATTCGGCCAATGCCGCCTTTGTAGCTTCGGATTTGTTGAGTCAAGCCGAGCACGGGGTGGACAGTCAAGTGATTTTGGTATCTACATCAGAAAAAGTGATTGATGCCGTGGAAAGGGAAATTGAAAGCCAGATACAGCAATTGCCACGGAAAGAGATTGCAAGGAAAGCCATTGGGAATAGCAGACTGATTTTGGTCAAAAATGACCAAGAAGCGTTGGAACTCATCAACGAATATGGTCCGGAACACTTTATTGTTTGTGTGGAGAACGAGGAATACTATCTCGAGAATATTCAAAATGCCGGCTCGGTTTTTATTGGAAACTATACGCCAGAAAGTGCAGGCGACTATGCTTCGGGGACCAATCACACCCTGCCTACCAATGGTTACGCCAAGCAATATAGCGGTGTAAATCTGAATAGTTTTATGAAGAGCATGACTTTTCAAAAAATATCGGAAAAGGGAATTCAAGGCATCGGAACTGCTATTGAGTTGATGGCGGAAGCGGAAGGTTTGCAGGCGCATAAAAACGCAGTGACCCTTAGATTAAAAAGTTTGAAATAATGGAGGGGTTTGATTTAAATAAATTGGTCAGGGAATCGGTTCGTAAGCTACAACCGTATTCATCGGCACGAGACGAATATGTTTCCGATGGCTCCGAAATGATATTTTTAGATGCCAACGAAAACCCTTTTGACAATGGAGTAAACCGCTATCCGGACCCTTATCAACGAAGCTTAAAATCATTGTTGGCAGAGCAAAAAGGAGTATTGGAAAGCCAAATTTTACTTGGAAACGGAAGTGACGAGGTCTTGGATTTGATTTACAGGGCATTTTGCGAACCCAATCAAGATAACATCATCAGTCTGCCCCCCACTTACGGAATGTACAAGGTGCTTGCTGGAATAAATGCGGTAGAAAACAAAGAAGTATTGCTGACTACAGATTTTGAACCCAATGTGGATGAAATTTTAAAAGTTGTAGATGCTAATTCCAAGTTACTGTTTATTTGTTCGCCCAATAATCCAACAGGAAACGCTTTTAATAAAGAAGGAGTTCAAAAATTATTGGAATCCTTCAGTGGATTAGTGGTGGTTGACGAAGCCTATATTGACTTTTCAAAAGAAGAAAGTTGGGTATCAGCGCTTAAAACATATCCTAATTTGATTGTGACCCAAACCTTGTCAAAAGCCTATGGGCTGGCAGGTATCCGATTGGGGATATGCTATGCATCGGAAGAAATTATTGGTGTGTTGAACAAAATAAAACCACCATATAATGTCAATCAGTTAACACAGCAACGAGCATTACAACGTGTTTTAAACCAAGATTTGGTCAAGCAAGAGGTTCAGCAGATACTGGATGAAAGAGAAGAATTGATTAAAGCGTTGAACGGTTTGGAATTTGTAAAGGAATTATATCCAACCGATGCCAATTTTGTATTGGCCAAAGTTGATGATGCCAACAAACGTTACCAACAATTGCTTGAAAAACAGGTTGTGGTACGAAACCGAAGTACGCAGCCGCTTTGCGAGAATACGTTGCGCTTTACCGTGGGTACGCCGAACGAAAACAAAAAATTGATAGCCATTTTAAAAGAATTATAATAATGGGCAAAAAAGTACTATTCATTGATCGTGATGGAACCATCATCAAAGAAACTGCAGATGAGCAGATTGATGCCTTTGAGAAGTTGGTTTTTTACCCCAAGGCATTTACTTATTTGGGAAAGATTGCCAAAGAACTGAACTACGAACTGGTAATGATTACCAACCAAGATGGGTTGGGAACGGATATTTTTCCAGAAGACACCTTTTGGCCCGTACAAAATTTTATTTTAAAAACCTTTGAAAATGAAGGAGTGGTTTTTAATGCAATCCATATCGACCGAACCTTTGCAAAGGACAATGCCCCTACGCGTAAACCGGGCACGGGAATGTTGACTTCCTATTTTTCTGATGAATATGATCTCGAGAATTCGTTCGTGATAGGTGACCGTTTAACCGATGTGGAGTTGGCGAAAAACCTTGGTGCCAAAGGAATTTTTATCAATGATGAAACCCATTTGGGTACTGGAGAAATCACGGTAAAGCGTGAAGAATTGGATGATATTATTGCTCTAGAAAGCAACGATTGGGAGAAAATCTATGAGTTTTTAAAATTGGAAAACAGGATTGCGGAAATATCCCGAAAAACCAATGAAACCGACATTAAAATCAAGATAAACCTTGATGGAACCGGAAAGAGTGACATCAACACAGGTTTGGCCTTTTTTGACCATATGTTGGACCAACTGGCACGGCATGGCCAAATGGATTTAAACATTAAGGTGGATGGGGACTTGGAGGTAGATGAGCACCACACCATCGAGGATACTGCTATTGCTTTGGGTGAATTGTTTTCCAAAGCACTGGGCGACAAACTGGGCATAGAACGCTACGGTTTTGCCCTGCCAATGGACGACTGCCTTGCCCAAGTAGCCATTGATTTTGGAGGACGGAATTGGTTGGTTTGGGACACCGAATTCAAGCGTGAAAAAGTGGGGGATATGCCTACGGAAATGTTCATGCACTTTTTTAAATCGTTTACCGATGGTGCCAAAGCCAATTTAAACATTAAAGCCGAAGGAACCAACGAGCACCATAAAATCGAAGCGATTTTCAAAGCATTTGCCAAGTCAATAAAAATGGCGGTGAAGCGTGATGCGGAAAAAATGGTGTTGCCTTCTACGAAGGGAATGTTGTAAAAAGTGTCATTTCGAAGGAGCTTGCGACTGAGAAATCTAGATTTCTCGCTATGCTCGAAATGACAAAAAGACAAGAAATAAATGAATATAGTCATAATCGATTACGGAGCAGGGAACATCCAAAGCATCATGTTTGCCATAAAGCGCCTAGGTTACGAAGCTGTTTTAAGCCATGATGCTGAAGAAATTCGAAATGCCGATAAAGTCATTTTTCCTGGAGTAGGAGAGGCCAGTTCCGCTATGGCCAAGTTAAAAGCCACGGGCTTGGACAAGGTGGTTCCAACATTGAAACAGCCCGTTTTGGGCATCTGTTTGGGTATGCAGCTCATGTGCCATTCATCCGAAGAAGGTCATACCAAAGGTTTGGGCATTTTTGATTTGGATGTAGTGAAATTTTCCAACAAGGTGAAAGTACCTCAAATTGGATGGAACCAGATTTCGGATTTAAAAAGTGAGCTGTTCAAAAATATTCCTGAGAAATCATACATTTATTTGGTCCACAGCTTTTATGCACCTATTGGAAAAGAAACCATTGCAACTTCCGAGTATGATGTGGAATATAGTGCTGCTTTGCAGAAAGCTAATTTTTATGGCGTACAATTCCACCCCGAAAAAAGCAGTGATGTGGGGAGTGAAATATTGAAGAACTTTTTAACCCTAATCTAAAATGGATTTCTATATATCAACGGACAAAGACCAACTGAATAAACAAAAGATTCATGAAGAGGTTTCTTCAACTTATTGGGGAAAGGGGAGAACTTGGGAAGAAACATTGATGACCATTGAGAAAAGCATCTGTTTTGGCATGTTCGATAAGAACGGTGAGCAGATTGCCTATACCAGAATAATGACCGACGGTTTAGTTTTTGCTTACATCATGGATGTGGTCGTATTCGACCCAAATATAAGGAAAAGGGCTTGGAAAAAAGTTGATTCAACATATTTTGGACCGGCCAGAAGTAAAAAAGGTCAACACCGTAGCGCTTAAAACATTGGATGCCCATAGTTTTTATGAAAGTTTAGGCTTTAAAAGAATAGGGGATTCGGAAATGTGGATGTCCATAGACAGAGTAAAATACGATTAAAGAATGAGATTGATCCCAGCAATAGACATCATCGAGGGGAAATGTGTGCGACTTTCCAAAGGAGATTACAACACCAAAAAAGTATACAACGAAAATCCGTTGGAAGTGGCCAAGGAATTTGAAGCACACGGTATTCGACACTTACATTTGGTAGATTTGGACGGTGCAAAATCCAAGCATATTGTCAACCATAAAGTTTTGGAGACGATTGCAACCAAAACCAGTTTACAGATTGATTTTGGAGGAGGATTGAAATCCGATGAAGATTTGCACATCGCTTTTGAAAGTGGAGCACACCAAATTACAGGAGGAAGCATTGCCGTAAAAGACCGAGAAACCTTTTTGGGCTGGTTGTCGACCTATGGTGCTGATAAAATCATTCTTGGGGCTGATGCCAACAATGAGAAAGTAGCTGTTTCGGGCTGGCAGGAAGAATCTGATTTGGAATTGATTCCTTTTGTTCAGCAGTACCAATCGGAAGGAATTGAATATGTAATCTGTACGGATATAAGCAAGGATGGGATGTTGCAGGGTCCAGCGTTTGACTTGTATCAAAAAATGCTGGCACAAACCAAAAAAGGCTTACATTTAATTGCCAGTGGAGGTATCTCCACCTTTGATGAACTCCCCAAACTAGCCGAAATTGGTTGCGAAGGTACAATCATTGGAAAAGCCATTTATGAAGGCAAGATCAGTTTAAAGCAATTGGAACATTATATTCTTGAAAATGGATAAAGAAAGAGAACTCCAAGAAGAATTGGTATGGAACGCAGGGTATCGAATGAACGAAAGCCTGCGGATGATCAAAATCTGCTTAGAGCAATTGTCGGAAGATGAAATCTGGCAAAAACCCAACGAGTCTAGCAATAGTATTGGGAACCTCATACTTCATCTCTGCGGAAACATTACGCAATACGGAATTGCATCTATTCAAAATTTGGAAGACGAGCGCAAACGGGATGAGGAATTTTCAACTGAATCTGGCTATACCAAAGAAGAGCTCATTAAAAAATTGGAAGACACCATATCCGATGCCAAAAGGGCGTTCTATGATGCTCCGCTCAACGAACTTTTACGTAAAAGAAACGTACAGGGCTTTAATTTTTCTGGTGTGGGCAACATTATTCATGTAACGGAGCATTTATCTTATCACACAGGTCAAATAGCACTTTGGACCAAAATTTTACAGAACCGGGATTTGGGCTTTTATGGAGGTGTCAACCTGAATGCCAAGAACGAAAGCTAGCGTTGTAAATACAGCCTATGAACTGGATATTATTAATAATTGCAGGCTTTTTTGAAGTTGCCTTTGCAGCATGTTTAGGAAAGGTGAAAGAAACAACGGGCACGGAAATGATGTATTGGTATATAGGGTTTGTGGTCTGCCTAGCGATCAGTATGATTTTGCTGGTAAAATCCACACAGGAATTGCCAATAGGTACCGCATATGCTGTATGGACCGGAATCGGTGCCGTGGGGACCGTACTGTTTGGTATCTTTGTTTTTAAAGAGCCCGCAACATTTTGGAGACTATTTTTTATTACCACATTAATTGCTTCAATTGTTGGTTTGAAAGTAGTCTCACATTAGTGCAATCAAAGAAAAATAAATGCTAACAAAAAGAATAATTCCTTGTCTCGATATTAAAAACGGACGCACCGTAAAAGGAATCAACTTTGTGGACCTGCGTGATGCAGGGGACCCTGTGGAATTGGCCTCCATTTATGCCAAAGAAGGTGCCGATGAATTGGTTTTCTTGGACATCTCGGCTACGGAGGAAAAACGGAAGACCTTGGCGGAATTGGTATATCACGTGGCGGAGACCATCAACATACCTTTTACCGTTGGCGGAGGAATTTCTTCCGTGGAAGATGTGGATATTCTCCTCAAAAACGGGGCCGATAAGGTTTCCATTAACTCATCAGCGGTGAAAAGACCTGAATTGATCAATGAATTGGTGGCCAAATTCGGTTCGCAATGTATTGTGGTTGCCATTGATGCCAAACAGATTGATGGAAAATGGAAAGTCCATTTGGTAGGAGGAAAAGTTCCTACGGAACTGGACCTTTTTAATTGGGCAAAAGAAGTGGAAGAACGAGGTGCCGGAGAAATTTTGTTTACTTCCATGGACCATGATGGCACCAAAAATGGCTTTGCCAATGCAGCTTTGGCTGAATTGTCAGACTTGGTGAATATCCCTGTGATTGCATCAGGTGGTGCGGGTACCATTTCACACTTTACCGATACATTTAAGGATGGAAAAGCAGATGCCGCTTTGGCTGCCAGTGTTTTTCATTTTAAGGAAATTGAAATAAACACACTTAAACAAGAATTAAAGGAAGAAGGAATTCCTGTAAGAATATAACAATGCAAATAGACTTCAATAAAAATCCGGACGGACTTGTACCGGCCATTGTTCAAGATGCAACCACCAAAAACGTGTTGATGCTGGGCTATATGAACCAAGAAGCGTTTGAAAAAACCCAAGAAACCCAAAAAGTCACTTTTTTTAGCCGCTCCAAACAACGGTTATGGACCAAAGGCGAGGAAAGCGGCAACTTTTTGAACCTTGTGGATATGCAAGTGGATTGTGACAACGACACCCTTTTGGTTAAAGTGAACCCCGTTGGCCCTACCTGTCATAAGGGAACCGACACCTGCTGGGCCGAGGAAAATGTTCAAGATTATGGCTTTTTGTCAACCTTGGAAGGAGTCATCGAGTCCAGAAAAAACGACCAAGAAAATCCAGATAGTTATGTAGCTTCCTTATTCCGAAAAGGCATCAATAAAATAGCACAAAAAGTAGGGGAAGAGGCTGTGGAAACCGTGATAGAGGCCAAAGACGACAACGAGGAACTTTTCTTGAACGAGAGTGCTGACTTATTGTTTCACTACTTGATTTTACTTCAAGCCAAAGGCTATGCCTTGGACGATATTGCCCAAGTGCTCGAAAAGCGTCATTAAACAAATCCGTTAAGTTTTTTCTAAACGTTTAGCCTTTACAGCGAAATACCGTAAATTTATGTAATGGCTATGAACACAAGAAAAGGGTTTCGTTTTACCAATTACGAGGCACCAGACCAAACTCCGTTCGAAAAACTCTTTGAGATTTTTCAGGAGCTTGTTACCCATACTTCGGGTGACGTGGAGGAAGCGCTGGATTGGCTCCGGGAATTGGACAAAGAATACGAGCTTACCGACGACGATTACACTATTGATGATTTTATAGAAGACCTCAAGGCCAAAGGATATATCCGTGAGGAATTTGACATGGATGGTCCACAAGGGGGCGAAGGTGAAGAGGGTGATGAGACCGGCGGAGGTGGAAACCTGTTCGTTACTGCCAAGTTGGAACGCATGCTGCGTCAACGAGCCTTGGACCAAATATTCGGAAAGATCAAGCGAAGTGGTTCTGGCAATCATAAAACAGGGAAATCCGGTAAAGGTGATGAGCATACAGGTGAGTTCCGTGAATACCGTTTTGGGGATTCGTTGGAGCATATCAGTATGACGGAAAGCCTCAAAAATGCCCAGGTAAACCACGGTTTGGACAATTTTTCACTTAGCGAAGAGGATTTGGTGGTGGAAGATACCATGCACAAAGCCCAGATGAGCACGGTGTTGATGATCGACATCAGCCATAGTATGATTTTGTACGGTGAGGACAGAATCACACCCGCCAAAAAAGTGGCAATGGCCCTTGCTGAACTCATTACGACCCGTTATCCAAAGGATACCTTGGACATTTTGGTGTTCGGAAACGATGCCTGGCCTATTCCGATTAAGGATTTACCTTATCTACGTGTGGGGCCTTATCACACCAATACCGTTGCGGGATTGCAACTCGCCATGGACATGCTCCGCAGAAAACGGAATACCAACAAGCAAATTTTTATGATCACCGACGGAAAACCTTCATGTTTACGGCTTCCGAATGGTGATTATTACAAAAATAGCGTAGGACTGGACGAGTATATTGTTGAAAAATGCTACGCGATGGCCCAGCAAGCGAGAAAACTTCATATTCCCATAACCACTTTTATGATTGCAGAAGACCCTTATTTGATGCAGTTTGTGCGTGAATTTACCAAAGCGAACAAGGGAAAAGCCTTCTATACAGGACTGAAAGGTTTGGGCGAAATGATTTTTGAAGATTACGAACAAAATAGAAAAAGAAGAATAAAAGGATAACACAACAAATGAAATTGGACCATACCAGAATCAAAACGCTAGGTGAATTAAAGTTAGCGGGATATACGAGCAGAAGCATTAAGGACGAACTTCGGGAAAACCTTTTGGAGAAAATATCCAAAGGAGAACAAGTGTTCGAAGGAGTTTGGGGTTATGAAAATTCCGTGATTCCAGAATTGGAAAGAGCTATTCTTTCCCGTCACAATATTAACTTATTGGGTTTACGAGGACAAGCAAAAACACGCTTGGCCCGTTTAATGGTGCAACTGCTCGATGAATGGATGCCCATTGTAGAGGGGTCTGAAATACATGATGACCCATTGGACCCGATATCTCGATATGCGACGGAGCTCATTAAAGAAAAAGGAGATGACACTCCAATTACTTGGGTGCACAGAAGCGAGCGTTTCTATGAAAAATTGGCCACACCCGATGTTACCGTAGCGGATTTGATTGGGGATGTAGACCCGATAAAAGCGGCCAACCTCAAATTGTCCTACGCCGATGACCGTGTGATCCATTTTGGAATGATACCAAGGGCCAACCGCTGTATTTTTGTAATCAATGAGCTTCCAGACCTTCAAGCAAGAATTCAAGTGGCGTTGTTTAACATACTACAAGAAGGCGATATACAAATCCGAGGATTTAAACTTCGATTGCACCTGGATATTCAATTTGTGTTTACCGCCAACCCTGAAGACTACACCAATAGAGGAAGCATTGTAACACCATTAAAGGATAGAATCGGCTCACAAATTTTGACCCATTATCCTGAAAATATTGAGATTGCAAAGAAAATCACCAAACAAGAAGCGAAACTCGATAAACGGCAATCAGATTTTGTATATGTGCCCGAAATCGCAATGGATTTATTGGAGCAAATCAGTTTTGAGGCTAGAAACAGTGAATATGTAGATGCTAAAAGTGGCGTGAGCGCCCGTATGAGCATCACAGCTTTTGAGAATCTATTGAGTACCGCTGAACGTAGGGCCATTGTTGCGGGTGACAAGAAGACATCTGTTCGCTTGAGTGATTTTATGGGTGTAGTGCCTTCCATCACAGGGAAAATTGAGTTGGTATATGAAGGAGAGCAGGAGGGAGCAGGCTCCGTAGCAGAGAATTTGATAGAAGATGCCGCCAAATCATTATTTCCGAGTTATTTCCCGAAAATTGATAAGCTTCAGCGAAAAGAGGAGGAAAACGAGTACGATGAACTGGTCAGTTGGTTTTTTGATGGAGAAGGTTTTGACCTTTTGGATGATGAAAAAGAGGAGGAGTACAAATCCAAGTTGGACTCCATCGGCCCCTTGAACAATCTTTTAAAGGAATATCAACCCGATGCACCCAAAGAAGATTCTTATTTTTTGAAAGAACTGCTGCTCTGGGGATTGGTTGCCCATAAAAAATTGAGCAAGCATCGTTTTCAGCAAGGGTATCAGTTTAAAGATTTGTATGGAAGTTACATTCGAGGACTGTAACTATTGCCAAATATTTAGGTTGTCGTTATAATTTTCAAAATTGTAAACTCCCACATAGTGCTTTCTCAACCAAAATGAGTAAAGCGTTAAAATCGGCAGAATACTATAAAGCAATACAGAAAGAGTTGCCATGGGTTTAAATGTGGTGGGTATTACATGTTCACCATACGTTTTGATGGAATTCAGAACCGTAATACTGTCATAAATTTTGAAGACATACACAATCATGATGGCATAGAGCACATACTCTATATTTCGCATTTTCGGGTCTGGCAGCTCATCCTCGGTAATTTTAAACCAAATAACGTACAGGTAAAGAAAATGTACAGACGTGAGTATGGGAAAAATATAGTTGTCTGCTTTTAAAAAGTAGAATTGATTGGTATAAACACCATAAAAGCTCAATACAATCAAGGTGAACAGCACAACCGCACTAGCCAGTATATTTCTTTTCCAGGTAATGATTTTTGACAGGGTATTCATATCAATCACAAGATTTTGGGACTTTATCTAACATAAAGAACAGGCTTTTTGGGATATTATTTTAAAGAAATCGACAACCCGTAAATAATGTTGGATAATGCGAAAAATCCGACATAAAAGCCATAAAAACCTATATAAATACCCTTACCTAATCAAATAAATCAGAGGACAAATAACGATCGCCACGATCGCATACAATGGATACAATGGTGCCGCGCTCCAAAGTTTCGGCCAGACGCAGCGCAACGGTAGCAGCTCCACCACTACTCATTCCTGCAAAAATGCCTTCTTCTTTAGCCAACTTTTTGGCCATTTCGGTGGCATCCTGTTCGCTGACTTCCATCACGCTATCCACTTTATCTGGATTAAAAATCTTGGGCAGATATTCCTGAGGCCATTTACGAATACCTGGGATTTTAGAATCATCCGTTGGCTGAACCCCCACAATCTGTACGTTTGGGTTCTGCTCCTTTAAATAAGTGGAGGTTCCCATAATGGTTCCGGTAGTTCCCATGCTGGACACAAAATGGGTGATTTCTCCATCGGTATCCCTCCAAATCTCAGGTCCAGTGGTTTTATAATGAGCCTTCCAGTTGTCATCATTGGAAAATTGGTTCAACATCTTAAAACCTTCTTCCTCAACTTTGGCTTCAGCATAATCACGAGCTCCTTCAATGCCTACATCGGCAGGGGTCAGCGTCACTTTTGCACCGTAGGCTCGCATAGTTTGCACTCGTTCCTTGGTAGAGTTTTCGGGCATCACCAATTCAATATCAAGCCCAAAAAGACCAGCAATCATGGCCAATCCAATACCTGTATTTCCACTTGTGGCCTCGATTAATCTGGTTTCCTTGGTAAAATCGCCACGTTCAAGCCCACTTTTTATCATGTTGTAAGCTGGACGGTCTTTAACGCTTCCGCCAGGATTGTTTCCTTCGAGCTTAAACAGGACTTTTACATTTGGATTGGTGTTCAATACTTTGGACTCCACCATGGGGGTGTTTCCGATAAGGTCTAGTATGCTGTTAGACATTTGGGGTTGTCTTTATTTTGATTTCTGGTTTGTGATAAACGGTCGAGTTGGGCGGAACGGACGAGGTAATCCAAGCATTACCACCAATGACAGAGTTGGCGCCAACAACGGTTTCTCCGCCTAAAATAGTAGCATTGGCATAAATGGTCACGTTATTTTCTATGGTTGGATGACGCTTGGTTTTTTCCAGATTTTTGGCAACGTACAATGCTCCCAAAGTAACTCCTTGGTAAATCTTTACATTATCACGAATAATGGCTGTTTCCCCGATTACAACTCCTGTTGCGTGGTCAATAAAAAACGATTTCCCGATTTTAGCTCCGGGATTGATATCCACACCAGTTTGCCTGTGCGCATATTCGGTCATCATTCTGGGGATTAATGGCACTCCTTCTTCATAAAGCTCGTGAGCCAAACGGTAGATGGCAATGGCATAAAACCCTGGGTAGGCCATATATATTTCCTGGAGGGAAAGAGAGGCAGGGTCACAATTCAAAATGGCCTCTGCATCCAAATTCAAGTTTTCCAAAATCTGAGGTAGGTGGGATATATAATTGCTCCACAATTCTTCGCTGGGTTTTTCCAAATCCCAACACGCCATATCCATGAGCTTGTTAAACTTGTTTTCCAACAACTCTAAATTAACGGCAACAGGAGTGTTGGCATCAAATAGGGTATAAAAAAGCGTGTCGGTGAAATCCTCTGTTTCCTGCTTTAATCTGTAATCCAGATAAGGCAGTTTTTTGTGCCTATTGAGTTCGGCGATGATTTTATCCTTGTCCATACTGCTCTGTATTGTCTTAAAATTAGACAAATCCTTACGCTACGAAGGTATAAAAGGCTAACTTTAGTTTAAAAATAACATATTATCGATATATGACGTCCAATATTACAATTTCCCAAAGTGTTTTTGATTTTTTGAAGGAGTTGAAAAGCAATAACAATCGGGATTGGTTTGAAGCACATAAACCTGAATTTAAAAAACATCAATCCGATGTAAAGGCATTTCTTGAAGCGGTAAAACTCAACTTGAATCATCATGATGAGATTGAGAAAATGAAATTGTTCCGTATTTACCGTGATGTTCGTTTTTCCAAGGACAAAACACCTTACAAAGCCCATTTTGCTGGATTTTTTTCCAGACTAGGCGCACACTTGAGAGGTGGTTACTACATTCATATCAAACCAGGAGAATCATTTTTAGGCGCAGGATTCTTTGCTCCGAACAAAGAAGATCTCTTCCGAATCAGAAAAGAACTGGAGATGGATACTGATGAATTTCGCGAAGTCATCAATCAAAAAGAGCTGAAATCCGTTTGGGGAGAACTTCAAGGTGATGGGGTGAAAACAGCCCCAAAGGGTTTTGATAAAGAACACCCAGATATTGACTTAATCAGAAAGAAGCAGTTTATATTTATTAGAAAGTTCAACGACAAAGAAGTCCTTTCTTCATCATTTATAGATGAAGTGGATAAATCCTATAAAGCAATCCGCCCTTATTTTGACTTGATGAGCGATATTCTCACTACCAACTTGAACGGCGAATCAATTTTGGAATAAGGCTTCCTCTTCCAAAAGTTGAACTTGGTCCTTAAGGCGTTCCACCACCATATTCATCATTCTTTTGTTCAGAGCAGAGGAATTGGTAATGTAATCGCGGTATTCTTCCACGGTAAATTGGCCAATGATCATTCCCTTAAGGGAATTCCTGAATTTGATGTCCTTTTGGATAGCCCGTTCAATGTAGTGGAACTTTTTTTCCAACGAAAGCTCGTAGAAAACTCCCTTATGCTTGTTCGCATAGTTCTTGAAGGCCTCTACCAACAAATAGTTTTGAAGTTTGATCACGGGTCTCAGGGTCTTGTTCTGAAAATGTTCATCGAAACCCATTTGGCTGTTAAAATGTGACTCTGGAATGGCTGGACGAATGTCCAATCGACGGTCGGATTGTGAATCCATGGCTGTGATTTTTACTAAAATTACAGAATGATCAACCGCACACTTTTAAATATGGCAATAGTTGTCAACGATGTTATGAACAACTACGCGAGAAGCTACAGGAAATTTTAGAGCAATTTAGAAACCCAATAAACCAAGAGACACATGACACAGATTAAAAATTCAAGCAGAACCCAGTACCTGAATAACTTGGGGAATTTAAAAGATGTATTGAAGAATGACATGTTTAAATATAGTGAAAGATGATGTAAATCCACATTTATTTGTCCAACAAGCCAAAATTCTTATTTTTTTAACTTGGAACTAAATTAAGTTACCCATGAAATTCGGAAAAGTAGACCATCCCGAACTTATAGATTTTACCATCCCACCAGACCACCCCGATACTCCTGTGGTGTTATCCAAAACCAAAACAGGCGCAAAGACCAAGATTCATGTGGGCTGTGCTAAATGGAACCGTCAAGATCTTAAGAATTTTTACCCTCGAGGTACAAAAGATGAATTGGAATACTATTCCTCACAATTCAACAGTATTGAGCTGAATGCCACGTTCTACCGTATTTTTCCTGCAGAACAATATGAAAAATGGCGGAACAAAACCCCTGAAGGCTTTAAGTTTTTTCCAAAAATGACCAACGAGGTCAGCCATTTAAGACGTATGAACGACAAAGCCCTGGAAGCTGCGGACCATTATTTGGAAGTAACCCCACTGCTTGGGGATAAACTGGGCACCATCTTTTTACAAATGCACAACAATTTTGGACCTAAAAATTGGGATAGGGTAGTGCGCTTTGTGGAATATTGGCCCAAAGAGTTTCCATTGGCCATGGAGTTTCGTCACACCGACTGGTTCAACGATAAAAAAGTAGCGCAGGAATTGTATCACTTGCTTGAAGAAAACAACATTGCCAATATTTTGGTGGATACAGCAGGTAGGCGAGATCTAATGCACATGCGCCTGACCAATAACGAAGCTTTTGTTCGCTATGTGGGAGCCAATCACAAATCGGATTACTCTCGTTTGGATGATTGGGTTGAACGCCTGTCTTCTTGGATGTCCATGGGATTGGAAAACATCCATTTCTTTGTACATCAGAACCTTGAGTTGGAGTCACCTTTGTTATCTGCATACTTTATAAAACAGTTAAACGACAAAATGGGCTTCAATTTGCACATTCCCAAGACCACTTTGCCCCCACAAAAGGATTTGTTCAGTTAAAACACTTCAAATTGATCAAGTTTAAAATCTTGGGCATTTAAAATTATTCACTTAGTATTTGGTCTGTAGTAAATATTTTAAATTCATAATTCGCATCAATTAAAGGGATTAACAGGAAAAACCTTCAAAGGATTCCGCTAACTTTGCACTTGAATTCTAAAAGTTTCAATTATGCGATTTCATACAAGAAAATGGGTGAAGCCAGAGGATTTGAACGCCAATGGAACGCTGTTTGGAGGTAAGGTCCTTGCTTGGATAGATGAAGAAGCTGTATTGTACAGCATCATTCAGCTCGAGAACAAAAAAATTGTAACCAAATACATGTCCGAAATCAATTTTATGAGTACTGCCAAAGAAGGCGATATCATAGAAATTGGTATTGAGGTCATAAAATTTGGGACTACCTCAATTTCCTTAAACTGCGAAGTTAGAAATAAGATGACCCACGAGAGCATTGTTACGGTGGACAATATTATAATGGTTAACCTAGACGAGAACGGTAACCCCAAGGCCCATGGAAAAACGAAAATAGAATACGTTAAAGACCGTTTGGCCAAAAAGGAAAAAGAAGAGGAAAAGTCCGCTTCTTAGTTCAAAGTTTTGGCCACGGCCTGAACCTCGTCCAACACTCTTAACAGGTTGCCGCCCCACAATTTGGCTATTTCTTCTTCGGTATAGCCTCGTTTCACCAGTTCCAAGGTTACGTTGAAGGTTTCAGAAGCATCTGACCAGCCTTCGATGCCACCACCTCCATCAAAATCGGAGCTGATGCCCACGTGGTCAATTCCGATTAAATCCACCATATAGTCTATGTGGTCCACAAAGTCGGATACATTTACCGCTGGTGGTACATTGGGGTCCGTTTCGGCCAATTCTTCACCAATGTTTCGGATTTTACCGTAGTTAGTAAAAAATTCCTCACGCTGCTCATCGGTCAAAGAAGAGAACTGGGAACGCTCATACCAAGCCACATCCAATGAATCGGCTACTTTTTTATATACTTCGGTCATATAGGCAGAACGGGCTTCGTGCTTTTCGGTGTTCAAATAAGAGCTAAAGGCAACGGTTTGCACCACGCCTCCATTTTCTTTCATCAACATCAATTGTTCATCATCCAAATTACGGCTGTGGTCGCAAAGAGCCCTGGCCGAAGAGTGCGAAGCAATAATGGGTGCTTTGGTCAACTCGATCATTTGTTTCATGGCTTCTTTGGATGGGTGCGAAACATCTATCATCATCCCAACACGGTTCATTTCGGCAACAGCTTCTTTACCCAGGTCACTTAAACCGTTATGCAGCCAAACACTGTCTTTTTCTCCTGTATTGGAATCACTAAATTGGCTATGGCCATTGTGCGATAGGGACATATAGCGGGCACCCCGTTTTTGGTACTCCTCAATATTGGAAAGGTCTTCACCGATTGGATACGCATTTTCCACACCGATCATGGCCACTTTTTTGCCTGACGCCACAATTCTTCTTACGTCATCGGAGGTCAATGCCAATTCAATCTCGTCTGGTGCAATGTCTTCGCACAACCGGTGAATGGCCTCAAATTTTGAAATGGCATTTTTGGAAGCCTTGGCATAACCTTCGGTGGTTAATGTGTCCTGACCTGTATACACAATCAGCCAAGCTACATCCAATCCGCCTTCCTCCATTTTTGGAATATTGATTTGAGTTTCCAATCGTTGGGTGTAATTGATACTATCCGTAAAATTCTGCACGTTAATGTCGTCATGAGTATCAATCGTAATCACGGAATCGTGGATTCTTTGGGCTTTTTCTTCCAGGGTTTCTATTTTTTCAGGTTTTTTTTCTCCACAAGAGATCAATAGGGTAAGGCTAAAGAATAGATAATAATATTTCATGGTTGGTTTTTTTACACATACAAATAACGCAATTTGACAACAAAATCCGAATGCTACGGAACAATAAATTGTAATCCCTCAGTATAATCAACATTTTTAGTTAATGATAATTGATTAAAGCAAAGAATTGGGAACACGTGAATTGTTGACATATCTAGAAAAACTGGAAATAGGATTAAGCTCATTTTCTTATGAGGAATTGGGCGTTGTGGAAGCAGGAGAGCTTAAAAAATCCTTTGAAGTTTTTAAGATGGGATTGGAGAACAAGGTTTTTGGCGTCTCAGAAATGAGACAACTTGAAAGTATCTACCAAAAAATAGGCATACAAAGCTTGGACAACAAACAATTCACCGAATCCGATAACACCAAGTTTTTAGCTCTGATCAAAGCAATGGAAGATACCCCACTATCCGATGAGCAAAGTGCCATTGTGAGAGAACTAAAAAAACTGGTGCAAAATCCGCAGGGTGATAGTGCTCAACATTCTGATAAAAATACCGACAGCATGTCTACCGATTTTAAATTTATAGAAAAAAGCTTGCAAGCTGGGTTTGTTGGCCAAGACATTGATCTTAAACCTGTTTTGGAAGATTGTATGGGGCAGATGAATCTATTGGAAGAATTGGTCCGTATGTTCAAACAGAACGTTTGGGAATTTATTGGCAGCGCCAAGGTTAATCTAATGAGTGAAAACTTCGCTGAACTGGAGCTTGCGTGCCAAAAAATAATGCCATCGTTGCGCATGATGAAAACCTTCGGCCTTTTGGAAGTGACCCAGCAAGTTTCCAGACTCTGTAAAACCGACAAGGATGTAAAACACCTTACTTTTTTATATGACCAATTTCTTCAGGAATATCCGCGAGTGCAAGAGCTGATAGATTTTGAAATGGAAATGTTCCGAACAATGTAAATACCTACACCATGGCAAACAACCAACTCCCCGAGTACCTTCAAAGCATCTTTTATCCTTTGTTCCAATATACAAAGGACCTTGAGACCCAATTAATGTTGTTGGATGAAATGTTAGAAGTAGGGGACAGAAAAGAAATTCCTTTTCTTTCTGAGTTGGAATCCCATGAAAACCCAAAAATCAGCAATAAAGCATTTCAAATCAAAAATGAATTACAATCCAAATTGGGTGTAATGTCCGATACCGAACGACGAAGGTTGCCGATGAATTTGTGTTTTATTTATGATGAATTCAACATAAGGCCAAGCAAAGTGGACAAAGACCTTGATTTTGAAGTAGAACTGGATATTTTAAACACAAAGTAGGGGTTTTACCGCATTTTATAAGAACAATATAATCTTTAAAATAAAATTACGTTATACCTAAAACCCCGAACAAAAACCGAAGATTACCATGTTATACGATACCTACGGCGAAGAATACTTGGCATTTTTACAAGAACTGAACGAAATTTTGGCAGTAAACGAACTTGCCGAACTTGATTACCTATAGTTGACAAACAACCCAAAATTTGTTACCATGAAAAACCATAACAAAGAAAACACGGCCTACTTGAATTTTATTCAAGATTTGAAAGACATGCTCACCGACTTTGATATTAGTCTTTTGAGCAAATCGTGATGTTTTTTAAGTGAATATCATGGAAAAGGGGATGTTGAATTGATAACAACATCCCCTTTTTTATTGAACTCATAACCATTTGGCATTTTATCCCAAATAAGACTTTAATATCTTACTTTTTGAGGTATGTCTTAATTTTCTGATTGCTTTTTCACGGATTTGACGCACTCTCTCCCTGGTCAGATCAAAGGTGCTGCCAATTTCCTCTAAGGTCATAGAGGGTTGGTCGCCAATTCCATAATACAGTCTTACCACATCGGCTTCTCGTGGGGATAGTGTATCCAACGCCCTGTTTATTTCGGTGTTCAAAGACTGGTGCATCAAACCTTTGTCCGGTTTTGGGGAATCTCCGGCGTTTAGTACATCATACAAGTTGGACGTTTCTCCCTCTTTTAAAGGAGCATCCATGGATACGTGTCTGCCAGTATTCTTCAAAGATTGTTTTACTTCGGAGACCGTCATATCCAATTCCTTGGCAATTTCTTCGGGGGATGGTGGACGCTCGTGCGCTTGTTCCAAGTAAGAGAATGTCTTTTTTATCTTGTTTATGGACCCGATTTTGTTCAAAGGCAATCGAACCACACGGGATTGTTCTGCCAAGGCTTGCAGAATGGATTGGCGAATCCACCAAACCGCGTAGGAAATAAATTTAAATCCTCGGGTTTCATCAAATCGTTTGGCAGCTTTTACCAAGCCAACATTCCCCTCGTTGATCAAATCGGGCAATTTTAAGCCCTGATTTTGATATTGTTTTGCCACGGAGACCACAAACCTTAGGTTTGCGTTCGTCAGTTTTTCCAAGGCAGCTTGGTCTCCGGCCCTAATCTTCTGTGCTAGCTCAACTTCTTCCTGCGCGGTGATCAGATCAATTTTACTAATGTCCTGCAAGTATTTGTCAAGTGATTTGGATTCCCGGTTCGTGACCTGTTTAATGATTTTTAGCTGCCTCATTCTTATATCTGGTTTAACAAGTATTATAAGCTATCATTATACATTATAATCTTCATTTTTCCAAGTCCAAAATGTTATTGTTATCAAAATGTTATAAGCAAATACATCAATCACGAAAAAAAAGGATTCAACAAGGATTGTTGATACTATTTTAATATAAAAGCCTCCGAGTATTGGTCTCAAGCGCAAAAAACCTCTAATTTTGTAGGGTTTTTTATTTAAGAACCCTTAACGCAATTTCCCTTTGGAGGTAAACAAAGAAATCAAGAAGAAAACATTATACGATTATCAGGAAGAAGACCTGAACAAAATCTTCAAGCACTTGGAAAAACTTCCTAAGGGTACCAATATTTTGTACCAATTGCCCACAGGAGGTGGTAAAACCGTGGTTTTTTCCGAAATAACCCGAAGATTTATTGAGCAGACCGGTAAAAAGGTGATGGTGCTTACCCACCGTATTGAGCTCAGTAAACAAACCTCCAAAATGCTCCATGGGTTCGGTGTGGCCAATAAGGTAATTAACAGCGAGGTCAAGGAACTTTACGACCAGGACAACTATATGTGCTTTGTGGCCATGGTGGAAACACTGAACAATAGGTTACAGGAAGAAAAAGTAAAAATCAACAATATTGGGCTGGTCATTATAGATGAGGCCCATTACAATTCCTTTAGGAAACTTTTTAAATATTTTGAGGATTCCACGATTTTGGGCGTAACGGCAACACCGTTGAGTTCCAACATTAAACTTCCCATGAAGGACAATTATAAGCATTTGATCATTGGGGAATCCATAAAATCGTTGATAGACAAACAGTTCTTGGCCAAGGCCAATCTTTATAATTACGATGTTAGTTTACGGACCTTGAAACTTGGCATTAATGGAGACTATACCGTAAAGTCTTCCGATGAGTTTTACAGTGCTCACAGTATGTTGGGCAAATTGCTCACCGCTTACGAAGAGATTGCCAAGGGTACCAAAACACTGATCTTCAATAACGGTATCAACACCTCCTTGTATGTGTACGAGACCTTTAAAAAGGCCGGCTACAACGTTAGGCACTTGGACAACAAGAATACAGCTACCGAACGAAAAGAAATTCTGGATTGGTTTGCCAAAACACCAGACGCTATTTTAACCTCGGTAAGTATCTTAACCACAGGTTTTGATGAGCCCACCGTGGAGAGTATTATCCTGAATAGGGCTACACGTTCGCTTACTTTATATTTTCAAATGATAGGACGGGGCTCCAGGGTGTTGCCTAACAAAGATGAGTTCAACGTTATTGATATGGGTAACAACATTGCCCGTTTTGGTCCTTGGGATGCACCGGTGGATTGGCAGGAAATATTCCACTTTCCAGACTTTTATCTGGAAAACATTAAAAATGATGAGGAAATCGAGCGTGATTTTGTGTACGAGATGCCCGATGAGCTCCGTGCCAAATTTAGTAAGTCCGACAACATTACGTTTGATGTAAAAGCAGAGTACAAAAAAATATTCGCGCAAGGTAAAAAATCCAAGGTTGTACTGGAAAAAAGCATAGAACAACACGCCCAAATATGTGTGGAAAATAGCGAAGATGTATTCGATGCCCGTATTTTGGCCAAGGAACTCAAAGATGAGATTTCCTATCGTGTAAAGCAGTATTCGTATTGCATTATGAACAACACTAAAAACTACAAGGAGTGGTTGGAAGAAGATTATGAACGAAAACTCCGTTCCAGTATTTCCAAAATGTTTGCGGCGCGGATGTAGTTGGTTATTGAGTTTGGAGTTTGATGCTCGGTGCTCGATGTCAGGTGTTCTGTTATTTGGTTATTGAGGTTTCGGTTTTCTGTTCCCTGACTCTTGTCTATTTTCTGTGGTCTGGTTTCAGGTTTAATTATTTGGAACTTGTCTGCCAGAAAGAAGAGCGTCCTGTATCCTGGTTCTTAAATCCTTATTATTGTACTTGACACTTGTTGACTGCCAATTGCCCACTGCTTACTGCGTTCTTGAACTTGTACTTGATACTTGAACTTGAATTTCACTCCTATATTTCCTACTTGTCACATCGAGCGCAGTCGAGATGTCTTTTGATTATTGTATGTACACTTACTACTTTTACCTATAATCCATAATCTTTTACCCAACTATCCTTAACCCAACATGCAAAAAAAACTCCTCGTAATCGGTTATGTATGGCCCGAGCCCAACACCACGGCTGCCGGCAGCCGAATGCAACAATTGCTGGAAACCTTTATAAACTTTGGTTGCGACATTACGTTTGCCAGTACCGCCAGTAAAACCGAGTATAGTTTAGACTTGCAACAAATGGGGATTCGGGAGGTTCCCATACAGCTTAACCATTCCAGTTTTGATGAATTTGTAAAAAAATTATCTCCCAATATGGTGTTGTTCGATCGTTTTATGATGGAAGAACAATTTGGATGGCGCGTTGCAGAATTTGCCCCGAATGCCATCCGTATATTGAATACCGAAGATTTACACTCACTGCGAAAGGCTAGGGAAGAGGTCCATAAAAAGAAGGAATCCTTTACGTTACAACATTGGAAAAATCACCCGATGACTTTACGAGAGGTCGCTAGTATTTACCGTTGTGACCTAAGTTTGATGATTTCCACCTACGAAACGGAAATTCTACAAAAGGAACTTAAGATTCCTGCTGAATTGTTGTTCTACTTACCATTTATGGTTGATATTTCCAGTAAGTCCACGAAGAATTTGGTTCCTTTTGATGCTCGAAGAGGTTTTGTAAGCATTGGCAACGGAAAACATGCACCCAATGTGGATGCCGTTCACATCTTGAAGCAAGAGATTTGGCCCAGAATACGCAAACAGCTACCGGAAGCCGAAATGCATATTTACGGAGCGTACCTACCCCAAAAATTGAATGAAATGCACAGCCCCAAAACCCGTTTTTATGTACACGGATGGGCAGAAGACGTAGATGTAGTGCTTAAAAAAGCCAAAGTATTGCTTGCCCCCATACAATTTGGTGCGGGGATTAAAGGAAAATTATTGGATGCGATGAAAACAGGTACCCCAAGCATAACCACATCCATTGGAGCGGAGGGCATGCATGGCGACTTGCCTTGGAACGGTACAATTACTAATGATTGGGACAGGTTTGCACAAGCCGCAGTGGATTTGCACCAAAACCCGACCGCTTGGGAAAATGCCCAACGGCGAGGAAGTGAATTGCTTCAAACTTTTTATGATAAAGAAAGTTTGCAAACTCGATTAAAAGATCGGTTACAACAACTAAGCAAAGCTTTGCAAACCCATCGTGCGCAAAATTTTATAGGGAAACTACTGCAGCACCAAACCATGGCCAGTACCAAGTATATGGCCAAATGGATTGAAGCAAAGCAGAAGGAGTAGTTCGGTATGGCTTTAAAAAGCTGTATGGGCATGCCAGTAACCTATCAACCAGGGAGCAGGTACAACAAACAACTAATGATTGTAGTAGGTTTTCAGAAGTAGGGCTACCAAGTTTTCGACAATGGCTCGTTATAAAAGTTCCCTGCAAGAATTTAAGAATTAGCTCTTGAGGGTTGTTTTTTATGATTGTCCAAGTCCAAAGTTTCCAAATCTTGAAAGGTTCCGCAAGAAATCTGCCTCTTAATGAGTGATCGTGACTTTTTTCGTTTGGTACGCGATTCTATTTCCTTATTTAAAAAATTCACGGGAAAATATTTTATCCAAAAACGTGTTCAGAGCTGTTTTATTATTTAATACACAATTAAATTACTGAAATTCAGTATAATTAATCCAATTTATTTAAAAAAATATATTGGTTAATTTAAGTTCTGCTTGTTTATCCTGATAAAGAACGCAACGTAGGAATAAATCTATTACTTCTTCGCCTCTACCAATTCCAATTGGTCCACGCTTACGTTGGTGGTAAACATACCATAATTCACCACGGCCTTGCCTTTTTCTAAAGTGTCAATGCTACCCACGGCCTTGCCGTCCATTAAACGGACACGGTCACCAACCTTAAAAACAGGTCGCGGTTTGTTCTTTTCGGCCTGAATTTCTTTTTTCTTTTTAATTTTCTTCTCTACCCGTACTTTTTTGATTTTTTGCTCCAATTCTTGGGCCACTTGTTTTTTCTCTTGTTGCTTGGCCTTGGCTTTTTTTGCTGTGGTTTTTTTGCGTTTACTGTTTTCTGTTTCCACAATGCGGAGCATCTCGGAAATTAACGGTCTTTTTTTCTTGTCGATAAAGTATTTCTCCGCAGCGGTGTTCACCTTGTTGCCTAATTGAATCATACGCTGGTTATGGTCGTACATCTCTTGGTAACTCTCCAACTTGGATTTGATCTTGGAATTGAGCTTCTCCAATCGTTCTGATTCTTCACGGGCCTTGGCTTCCTCATCTTTGAGCTTGGAGCCCGTCTCCACCATTTTACTGCGCTCTTTTTGCAGTTTGGCAATCGTTGCATCAAAGCGGACCTTTCCGCGTTCAATTTTCTTCTTTGCCTTATTGATCAAGGAGTAGGGGATACCGTTCTTTTGTGCCACCTCAAACGTAAAGGAGCTTCCCGCTTCGCCCAAAACCAACTGAAAGGTAGGCTCCAAGGTTTTGGAGTTGAACAGCATATTGGCGTTGGTAGCATGTGGCAATTCGTTGGCCAAAGCCTTTAAATTGGCATAGTGTGTTGTGATAACCCCATAAGCTTCGCGCTCGTAGAACACTTCCAAAAAAGCTTCGGCAAGGGCACCGCCCAATTCGGGATCACTACCGGTACCAAATTCATCGATCAAGAACAAGGTTTTGTTGTTGCACTTTCTTAGAAAGTGGTTCATGTTTTTAAGTCGATAACTGTATGTGCTCAAATGATTTTCAATGGATTGATTATCTCCGATATCCGTCAAAATCTTATCAAAAAAGCAAACGGAACTGCGCTCGTGCACTGGAATCAACATACCACTTTGAAGCATTACTTGAAGCAGTCCAATGGTTTTTAATGTGATACTTTTTCCACCTGCATTGGGCCCAGAAATCACAATGATTCGGTTTTCCTGATGCAGTTTTATGGTCTGTGGCCAGGTCTTCTCGTTTTTTCTTTTGTTCGATAAATAGAGTAGAGGGTGGTACGCATCACGTAGAAACAATTCCCGCTCCTCATTAATTTCAGGCAATAAACCATCCATTTCGCTTGCATACCTTGCTTTGGCTGCGGTAATATCTGTATCGGAAAGATGTTTTTGGTATTCCTGAAGCAATTCCAAATAAGGTCGAATCTCGTCGGTGAGCTTGTTCAGGATGCGCTGGATTTCTTCTTTCTCCTCAAACTCAAGATTGTTGAGCTCTCTGGTGTAGGACAAGGTGGTCTCTGGCACAATGTACACAATACTTCCTGTTTTGGATGTGCCCATTACCGTGCCTTTCACCTTTTTGCGGTGCATGGCCTTTACGGCCAAAACGCGACGGTTTTCCACCACGGATTCACGGATTTCATCTAAAAAATCCGAGGATTGATAACGCCCTAGTGCAACACTAAAACTTTGGTTGATTTTACTGCGCACTTCATTGATTTTGCTTCGAATGTAGCGTAACTCGTCAGAGGCGGAATCTTTGATTTCCCCAAACTTGTCGATAACATCATCAATTGCATCCGGAATTTCAGGATGCAACTCCAGGGCATTCACTTTATCAAAAAGCAACGGATAGTATTCCTTGAACTTTTTAAAGAATTTTTGATGGATAGCGACGGTCTTGCAGATGCCACCAATCTTTCGAAAACCAGAAATCTCTAAAGTGCTGTTGTCAATCTTGAGCAGCCCCAATTCGCTGTTGATATGGTCGAAACCATGATTGGGAATGCGGTTGTCGTTGGAAAAAGACGCCAAGTACTCCGAAGTCTGCCCCAATACATCCATTAATTCGGCTTTGTGGCGGAATGGTTGTAGGGTAAGCGCATCTTCTTTCCCCAATTCTGTATTGCATCGCGCGGCGATTTGTGTCAATACCGTTGGGAACTCTAGATCTTGAAGTGTTTTGGGGTGAATGTTTCGCATCTTTTTCTACTAGCAGCGCAAAGATAGGATTTTGATGTGTTTTTGAGGCCTGCCCTTTTAGCAAAAACAATTCGCTTTACGTACTTTTGATTCATACCTGAATTCTTCACTAAAATCCAATTCAAATGAGGAGCGACAATACCGTCATTTTTATCATTGCAGGCGTGATACTCTTGCATTTTGTTGTGGGCATTGGGTATTTGATCTATAAACTGACCAAAAAGAAGTAAAGTCATCATATGGACGTAAACATTGAGCCAAGTTGGAAAACACAATTGAGCAACGAGTTTGAACAACCTTACTTTCAGCAATTGGCTGCTTTTGTGAAGCAGGAATACCAGAAGAATACTTGTTACCCAAAGGGTAATGACATTTTTTCTGCCTTTGATCATTGTCCGTTTCAAGAAACCAAAGTGGTCATCATTGGTCAAGACCCCTACCATGGGCCGAACCAAGCGAATGGGTTGTGCTTTTCCGTAAAAGATGGTATTCCGCATCCGCCATCCTTGGTCAATATTTTCAAGGAAATCAAAACCGATGTTGAAAAGCCATACCCCAAAAGCGGTAACTTGGAACGTTGGGCGGACCAGGGGGTTCTTTTGTTGAATGCCACGCTGACAGTTCGTGCACATCAGGCAGGGAGCCATCAGAAAAAAGGGTGGGAGCAATTTACCGATGCGGTAATCAAAACGGTTTCCAGTGAACTGGAAGGTGTTGTTTTTCTGCTTTGGGGAGGATTCGCCAAGAAAAAATCATCCTTGATCGATAAAAGCAAACATCATATTTTAACATCGGGACATCCTTCGCCTTTGAGCGCCAATCGAGGATTGTGGTTTGGCAATCAACATTTTAGTAAAACCAATGGTTTGCTCGCCCAAATGGGTAAAGAACCGATTGATTGGTAAATTCTGTCACCTCGAGTCTTTCGACTGCGCTCAAGATGAACCTAAGTCAAGAATTAAATTGAACCGCTTTTGGTTTATGTGGTCTCGATTGCGCTCGACCTGACATCCGTCTATTTCCAAAGAAATGCTGAAGCATCCTTGACTTCCTCGATTAAATTAAGGTCGTGTAATCTGGACTGAATCTCGTTTACCATTGTTTCGGAGAGTTGTTCCTGTCCCCAGTTGGTTTTGGACAACCATTCCTGAATGTCTTCCAGTTTTTGTTCGTATCGGTTGGACAGGGTCCTGTCAATACTGGGAATTTGTTTGAATTCAGCGGTATACGTGTTGATAACCTCCAAAACATGCTTGAGCAAGCCTTCACTTTCTTTGATGAAACTGTTCGAAGCAGCTATTACAAAACAGGGCCATGGAGTGGGGCAGTCACCCACACGTTTGAATGTGCCATTGTCCACAAGGGGTTTTGTAGTAAAATGTTCCCACATAAAATAGGCTCCTGAACCATTGGTCAGATTTTCCACTGCGCCATCAAGGTTGTTTACAATTTCAAATTCGAGGTTTTCGGTGTTCCATCTCTGGTTTTGTGCGTTGATGTAGGCCATTAAATGACTTCCGCTCCCCATTCGACTAATGGCGACCTTGTCATTTTTTAATGATGCTATCGTTTCTCTATCACTAGCAGCGTCAACATGGATGCCCCAAAGTAGGGGGGAAGAAATATATTCTTGAACAATCTTACTGGAGTTACCCTGCGATATGCTTTTTATGATACCCTCCGTGAGAATGACACCCATGTCCGCTTCACCATTTTGAAGCATTTGGGTCATTTTCCCCGTTCCTTCAGGAATGTCGGTCCATTCCAATTGAATGCCGCGGTCTTCAAAAGCATTGTCCTCCATCGCCAGATGCCAAGGAAGATTAAAATGTTCGGGAACACCTATTATTTTTATGGTTTTCATCTGTTTGGATTCTTGATTGGGGTTAAAATTATACCAGTTGACTTTCAGCAATGCATTTTAGGGTGTATTGAATCAGCTCGTCAACAGTTTTATGCCCTTGTTTGGAGAACTCGCCAGTGGCCCTATTGGCCAATATAGCATTAAGGGAAACAGCTCGGTGTCCATGTAGTTTTGCAATACCGTAAATGGCTGCTGTTTCCATTTCTAGGTTGGTTATTCTCAAATCTCCAAATGAAAAACCCGCTAGCTTTTCATTGAAGTCGACGATGGTTGGGTTTAAGCGTAACACCCTTCCTTGCGGCCCATAAAACCCTGAATTTGTAGAAGTTAATCCTAATCGTATACGATTTGAAATGAAAATATCCGCTAAATCCTTATCAAAATCAACCACATAGGGGTGGATATTGTACTTACTCCAATTTAAGTAGACTGTAAGTGCTTGTTCCATCTCTTTGTTTTTGATGTGCCCGCAATCATAGAAATGCAAAAGATTGTCAAGGCCAATACCAGTGGCACTCATCAAAAAGGAATCAACAGGGATATCTGGTTGCAAAGAGCCAGATGTACCGACCCGTATAAAACTGAGCTGTATTTTTTGTGACTTTATTTGACGAGATTGAAAATCTATGTTCGCCAAGGCATCCAATTCATTAAAAACAATGTCAATATTGTCCGTTCCGATACCTGTGGAGATTACAGTTATGCGCTTACCGGAATAATGGCCGGTATGGGTCACAAATTCTCGCTTTCCTTTTTTTACTTCGATAGAATCAAAGTATTTGGAAACTTCATGGACCCGATCAGGGTCACCAACAGTAATAATGGTGGTAGCAATGTCCTCAGGAAGAAGATTGAGATGGTAAATGCTCCCATCAGGGTTCAGAATGAGCTCTGAGTCACCTAAGGAGGCCATCTGCTTAGAGTTTTAAAATTCGGTCGGTATCAGAATTATATAGGAAGTTATACTTTAAAGAGCCTCCTAAATACATTTGATTATCACGAAGTTCCGAATAGTAATTTGCTTCTTGCTTTAATACCTGCAATCCTTTTTTGGTCAATTTTACAGGGTCAAAAGAACTGAACAGAGGTTTTAAGGAAGAAATCATACGCTCGTACTGTGTATCCCCAAAACCGTAAAAACCTTGATCGGTCAACAAGTTGTCCATCAATTCATTTTTGGACTTTGGTTTATGCTTCTTGGCCACTTCCAAAATGTGATTTTCCAAATCATTAAGTCCATTTTTAATGGTAGGAAATCGCTTTAGGTGGGTTTTCAGTGCATCCGATAGGTATTCAAATTGAAAGTCGTTGTTGGCGATTTGGTTTTCCAAACGAATAGGGTTGTCGCTACAGTACAATTGCCAAATATAGTCAGCATACTCTATATCGTCCTGTGAGAGAATTTTTCTATTGTCATAAAGCGCAATCAGCTTTTCGTCGCTTAACTCATTAAGGCCATAAAGCTTTTTGGAGCCTTCGACCTTGCCGCTACAAACCAAAGATATTTCGGCATGCCTTCTGTGCTGTTTTAGCCAGCTAAGAACGGCCAACATGTTTATTTGGCAAAAAAGGTCGTACTCAAACCATAGAACAATTTGGTCCTGTTGTTTGTGGTTGCAAAGGGACCTGTATTCTTTCAGGGTTTTTTCAATAAACCAAGATTTGGAGACTTTGTAATTTTTGTTCAAGAATTCGAACCTTGTTTTCCAAAAAGATTCGCTTCCTACAGAGGAAAGGGTTTTGCCTTCGCAAAGCATTTCTCTCCAGGTTATTACATCTCCTTTTAATTGCAAAGATTGTAATCTAGACGTGAAACTGTCCCCGTTGGTTATGTGCAACAGTGATTTCATTTTCAGCTCAGTTTTCGTTGGTTAGGAAGAATAAAAGTAATGTTTAAAGCAAGAACACAAAAATTTTTTCACAAAACATTGGTATTTGCGGCTGCTTTTTAACATGTACGAAAAACCAATTCTGATTTTTTGAAGAATTAGCAGTTATCCGCCCACACGCTTCACCGAAAAGCCATTTTCCTTTAGGAAGTCCATAATTTTATCCCGGTAATCGCCTTGTATAATAATGGCTTCGTTTTTAAAACTACCGCCCACGCCCAGAAGGGTTTTCAGGTCTTTTGTCAATTTTTTGAAGTCACTGTCCGCACCGTTGTAGCCTTCCAGAATGGTCACGGGCTTGCCTTTGCGCTTTTCGTATTTACAGATAATGGGATTGTCTTGCAACCAATATGGGGATTTCTCCTTTTCCTTGTCGGGTTCCTCTTCTGGAACGTGGTCGGGGAATAAATTTTTGAGTTGGTCTCCTAAATCCATAATTACTTTTTGATCAGTCCTAGTTCTATCAATCTTTCGTGTAAATACTCTCCTGCGGTAATATCCTCAAAAGCCTTGGGATGCTCATCATCAATACAATTTTCCAAGCAGTCAAGAGGCATGTCGCTAACAGGGTGCATAAAAAACGGAATGGAATACCTCGATGTGCCCCAAAGCTCCTTCGGAGGATTTACAACTTGGTGGATGGTGGATTTTAGTTTGTTATTGGAAAGTCTAGACAACATATCCCCAACATTGATCATCAATTGGTTGGGTTGGGCAATGGCATCTACCCAGTTTCCTTCATGATCTTTAACTTGAAGACCTTTTCCGTGGGCGCCCATCAATAAGGTGATCAAGTTGATATCGCCATGTGCGGCAGCCCTGACGGCGTTCTTAGGTTCTTCGGTAATTGGCGGATAGTGAATGGGCCTTAAAATGGAGTTTCCATTTTTTATGTAATCATCAAAATAGGTTTCTTCCAAATCCAAATGTAAAGCCAATGCTCGCAACACATATTTTGCGGTTTTTTCCAGCATTTTATAGGTTTCCTTTCCAACTCGATTAAAATCTGGAAGTTCTTCAACCATAACATTATCTGGGTATTCAGCTTCCAGTTCCGGATTGTCTTCCACATATTGACCGAAATGCCAAAATTCTTTCAAATCACCTTCTTTTTTGCCTTTCGCATGCTCTTTTCCAAAGGAAGTGTATCCTCTTTGTCCTCCAATACCTTCAATTTCGTATTTGTCCTTCGTCTCTTGCGGTAGGTTGAAGAACTTTTTTATTTCTGAATATAGGTCTTCGACCAATTCATCGGACAAAAAATGTCCGCTCAGGGCCACGAAACCAATATCCTCGAACGCAGCGCCTATTTCTTTGACAAACTTTTCTTTTCTTTTTGGGTCGCCCGAAACAAAGTCTTTCAGGTCTACACTTGGAATAGCACTCATATTGTCATCTTTGATGTTAGACCAAAAATAGGGAATAATGCCGAAGGTTTTTAAAATTTAAGGTGTTTTGAAGGGCTTTTTACTACTTTTAACCGACAGAATTTTATTGTATGAGATATCATGTTGGCAGCTTGGAACACGAAAAGTTGCTGGATTTGTACAAAGGTATGCTGAAGCCGAGAATGATAGAGGAGAAGATGCTGATTCTTCTGCGGCAAGGCAAGATTTCCAAATGGTTTAGTGGGATAGGGCAGGAGGCTATTTCCGTAGGTGTTGCAAAGGCACTTAAGGAAAGTGAGTATATTCTGCCCATGCATCGAAATCTTGGGGTGTTTACCTCAAGAAACATTCCTTTGAACCGACTTTTTGCGCAATGGCAAGGAAAACAAAACGGTTTTACCCAAGGTAGGGACCGAAGTTTTCATTTTGGCACCCAAGAATATAAAATTGTTGGCATGATTTCGCATCTGGGGCCTCAACTCGGAGTGGCCGATGGAATTGCTTTGGCCGATATGTTACGGAGAAAGAAGCGGGTAACTGCCGTTTTTACGGGAGAGGGCGCCACCAGTGAAGGGGATTTTCACGAAGCCTTGAATGTGGCCTCTGTTTGGAACTTGCCCGTATTGTTCTGTATTGAGAACAATGGTTATGGGCTTTCCACGCCGACCAACGAGCAATACAATTGCGAACATTTGGCGGATAGGGCCAAGGGGTATGGCATTGAGTCCAGAATTATTGATGGCAACAATATCTTGGAAGTGTACGCAAAAGTAGATGAATTGTGCAAAGCCATTCGGAGGAGGCCGCGACCAGTGCTTTTGGAATTCAAAACGTTTCGGATGCGTGGGCACGAAGAAGCAAGCGGAACCAAATATGTCCCAGATAAGTTGATGAAGGAATGGGAAAAGAAAGACCCTATTTCCAATTATGAAAGTTTTCTATTGGAAGAAGGGGTGCTTACAGAGGAAAATATTGAGGCAATCAAGCAAGACATTTCTGAGGAAATCAATACCAATTTGAAGCTTGCTTTTGATGAACCTGAAGTTTCCCTAAATGAAACTAAAGAATTAAATGAGGTTTACCAAGAATTTAACTATCAGAATATTGAACCTGAATCAAATGAATCTGAAAACATTCGATTTGTTGATGCCATTTCCCAAGGATTGGAGCAATCCATGTACCGCCACAACGAACTCATTATTATGGGGCAAGATGTTGCGGATTACGGGGGTGTTTTTAAAATTACCGAAGGTTTTGTGCCCAAATTTGGAAAAAGTCGGGTACGGAATACACCCATTTGTGAGTCTGCAATCGTTTCCGCAGCCATGGGTTTGTCCATTAACGGAATGAAGGCTGTTGTAGAGATGCAGTTTGCCGATTTTGTGAGTTCTGGGTTCAACCCTATTGTCAACTATTTGGCAAAAGTGCATTATCGTTGGAACGAAAAAGCCGATGTAGTCATTCGAATGCCCTGCGGCGGCGGTGTAGGGGCGGGGCCATTCCATTCCCAGACGAATGAAGCTTGGTTCACCAAAACCCCCGGACTCAAAGTGGTATACCCCGCATTTCCTTATGATGCCAAAGGATTGTTGGCCACAGCGGTTAACGACCCCAATCCAGTGCTGTTTTTTGAGCACAAAGGGTTGTATCGAAGTGTTAAAGGCGATGTTCCTAAAGATTACTACACCTTGCCGTTTGGCAAGGCCAAACTTTTAAGGAAAGGGAACTCCATAACTGTGGTCACCTATGGTGCAGGCGTGCATTGGGCTTTGGAGATTCTCGAAAAACACCCTGAAATTGATACAGATTTGATTGATTTGCGAACGCTTCAACCATTGGACACCGAAACTATTTTCAATTCGGTAAAAAAGACCGGGAAATTGATCCTACTTCAAGAAGACACCTTATTTGGAGGCATTGCCAGCGATATATCGGCCTTGGTCATGGAAAACTGTTTTGAGTTTCTGGACGCTCCCGTAAAAAGAGTTGGCAGTTTAGAAACTCCAGTACCCTTTGCAAAACCACTTGAAGCCAATTATTTACCAAAAAACCGATTTGAAACCGAATTAATTGAATTGTATCAGTATTAATATCAGTCGTTTAACATTTTTTTGATAATTTAACAACCATAAACACGTCCCCAAACGTATATTTTTAGAACATTAACTTAATACTTATGATGAAACGATCACTCTTATTGATTACAGCGATGGGACTTCTATTCTCATCGTGTTCCATTTCCAAAAGTGCCAGAACACAGCGAAACTTGTTCAGTGGAACTTGGAACTTGGACAATGTTTATTACGAAAACAACACTGGAAACTTTAAATCCGTTATTTTCAACGATGCAGAGGATATCTGCTTTGAGGATAGCGAATGGTTTTTCCGCGACAATAACAGTACAGGGCGCTATACTATTGCCCAAAGTTCACTTTGTCAAGGTGGCGACCGTTTTTTTAGATGGTCCGTGGTGGAGCCACAACAAAACTATCAGAGCCAACTTCAATTTAAGTTTATTGATGATAAGCGAAAGGATATTTCCGGAGGGTATGGATACCGCTTGAACATTGTTAGCCTATCCGAACAATCCATGACGCTTAAGTCCAATGTATCAGTTGACGGACAGCCCGTTACTGTTGTTTACGAATTCTCAAAAAAATAATTTCATGAAAAATATAGTGTTAAAAGGGGCAACTGCTTTTTTGGCGTTGACCATTATTATTAGTTGTGATGCCATCAAAAATGCGAACAATACCCAAAAGGGTGCCGCAATTGGTGCCGGTGGCGGCGCCGTTATCGGTGGTGTTATCGGTAACAATGTAGGAAAAGGAAATACTGCCCTTGGCGCCATTATAGGAGCTGTTGTTGGCGGTGCTGCCGGTGGTTACATTGGTAATCGCATGGACAGGCAAGCCGAAAGAATTGAACAGGAAATCCCAGGCGCAGAAGTGCAAAGGGTAGGCGAGGGCATCAACGTTACCTTTAGTGGTGAGAACGGTGTTTATTTTGACACCAACAAGTCAGACATTAAAGGAGCTTCTGCCACCACATTGGACAAATTGGCCGGAATTTTTATGGAATATCCAAAAACCAATATTTTGGTGGAAGGGCATACTGATAGTGACGGCGCAGCCGAATACAACATGGGGCTTTCCCAACGTAGGGCACAAGCCGTAACCGGGTATTTGGTGG
Source organism: Allomuricauda sp. TY007 (assembly GCF_010468565.1). Lineage (GTDB taxonomy): Bacteria > Bacteroidota > Bacteroidia > Flavobacteriales > Flavobacteriaceae > Flagellimonas. The sequence continues at coordinate 199,654 of NZ_WUEG01000002.1, read as the reverse complement.
CCAAAGGCATTTCCAGTGGACGTTTTACCACCAAATGGTATGGCGAAGAACAACCTGTGGAAAGCAACGACACCGCTTCGGGTAAAGCAGCCAACAGACGAGTGGAATTGGCCATTATTGCCTCTGACGAATTGAAAGAAGAGGCTTACGAGCAGACCGAAAATTAATTTTTTCAATATTCAAATTAGCAAAGGCCCGGTTTTTCCGGGCTTTTTTTATGGATCTTAAATAAATCATTAAAAGATGGTTAACCGTACCAAAGTTTATAAGAATTTTAGTAACTTAAAGGATGTCAATCCGTTAATGTTAAAAACCCTTGCGAGCCTATGGAACATATCACCCAAAATAGTATTAAACAACAACAAGAATTACTGGTGCGGGTGGAAAGAAACAACAGAATGGTGCAGCGCCTATCAGAAAAGCTAAGTTCGTACACTTATGAACCTAAATGCCCCCAACGGTTCGAAAAATTTTACGAACTGAACAAAAGCATCCAGAGTTATAGAACTCACGAAAAGCAGCTCATGTTCAAAATTAAACAGCGAAAGATAGATTTTAACGCAAAAAACAAAGAAATTGAGGAACATTTAAATCGCTTCAAAAAATTGGAAAGCGACTTTGCATCCTACATATTCGATTTAAAAAAACCGCTATAATACGGTTCAAACGGGAAAATCAACCAAAATTTAGCTTCATAATTACATACTTCAGTAAACATACGTAATATTGCAGGGCGGTTAAACTGTCCTTAAAAATGGCAAAATCCTCCAACTCTGCTCTCGTCATTCTGGCTTTTTTTGCCATTTATGTGATTTGGGGCTCCACCTATTTGTTGAACAAGATAGCTGTATTGGAACTGGAACCCTTTATGCTGGCCAGTTTCAGGTTCACCTTGGCAGGTCTCTGTATTTTTCTGCTGGCCAAAATCATGGGCACATCCCTTCGAATCACAAAAAAACAACTTTTGAATACCCTAATTGCCGGAGTACTTTTCTTGAGCATTGGCAATGGTTTGGTAGTTTGGGCCCTGCGTTATGTGGATACTGGTTTCGCAGCTTTGGAAATTTCTTCCCAGCCACTTATCATACTTTTGTTGATGCGCGTACTGCAAGGCAAAAAAATTCAGCCCATGTCAGTTGTTGGTGTTGTTTTAGGGATAATTGGAATCTATTTATTGGTAAGTCAAAAACAGATTATTGCCCAAGAAGAGTCCATTGTAGGTATGATCATGATTTTTTTCTGCATGTTCTGCTGGGCCTACGCCAGTCTTTTTGTGGCAAAGGCAGACCTGCCAACCAATTATTTTGTGAACACAGGCTACCAAATGTTCTTTGCAGGTCTTGTTTTAAGTTTGATGAGCCTTGGTTTCGGGGAAGAATGGACTTCACCACTAGCTTGGGAGGGTAAGGTGCAGTTGGCCATGGTATTGCTTATATTTTTGGGAAGTATAGTAGCCTTTACCTCGTTCAACTATCTGCTTAAGGCCGTTTCTCCGGAAAAAGTGGCAACCTCTACCTATGTAAATCCAATTGTAGCGCTGTTGTTGGGATGGTATTTTCTCGATGAGAAGATTACCCTGCAATCCATCATAGCCGCTGCGATTCTTTTAACAGGAGTGTATTTTATCAACACTAAAAAAACGTTGGCCATTTTTGAACGCTTTAAACGTTAAGACACCGTTATTTGTCTCGGAATTGGTTTGGTTATTTTGTAATTTGTAAGATGTTAATAGTCAAACCAATGAAGTTTATTGTAAAAATTGGAGCTTATATAGTGTTATTGGTGTCCATTGCTTGTGCATCGAGTAAAAACCAAGCAACACCCGAGGAGATTGCTGCTTTGGACAGGATGATTTCCGACCAACAGTTCAAAATTGAAGCCAATTGGGCACAACCCATGGCCAGTCAAGGATTAAATAGCATTGCCAATGCTGGACTGTTACCTTTCGGGAGCACGGCCAGCCGAATAGATATTTCGGGTACGGGCGGATATTTACGCATGGTGGGCGATAGCGTTAAAGCAGACCTTCCTTTTTTTGGGGAACGCCAAATGGGAGGGTATTACCATCCAGATAAAGCGGGAATCAAATTTGAGGGAATTCCAAAGGATCTCTCTTTCTCTTCCAACAAAAAGGATACTGGAAAAACCATGCGGTTTACAATTAGCCAAGAATCCGAGAATTTTCAGGTAATTGCACAGCTCTATCCGAGTGGACAGGCTAGACTTGCCGTTTCCAGTTCCCACCGAACCAATATTTGGTATCAAGGCCATCTTTCGGAATATAAAAAGGATGAAGAGTAATTTTTTATTGAAAATAGCTTTAAATCAAAAAGAGCCCTGTCACTTGGGTCAAGACTCTTTTACGAGAACACTATATGAAAATGAAAAAATTACTTTCAGAATTAATTACAGGTAAATGTACATTGGTAGCACTGCCATGAAGAAATAATTGTTGTGAAGGAACATTTAATTGTTGTCCTCTACGTATTTATTGTCACCTACAATAATCACAGTTTCCGATGGAATATTATAAATCTCCAAAACACCTTTAGGTTTCCGCGATTTTATCATAGCTTTATTGAATCAGAAACAAAATACCTAAAAAACAAGATGAAAATATATACTTTGACCTTAAGGTCAATATTAATGCTGATGCTTTCGGTAACATTTTTGGCATGTAACGGAAAAAAGGATGACAAAGATGAAGAAACTACCGAAGAAACAACAACGGAAGAAACACCGGAATATACAGGTGATTTACCATTAGATCGTCTCAACCTCCCCGATGGATTCAGCATAGATGTGTATGCGGAAAATATTGAAGGCGCACGTTCCATGGCCATGGGAGCAAACGGAACCCTGTTTGTAGGTACCCGAAACGAAGGAAAGGTGTATGCTTTAAAAGATGTGGATGGCGATTATAAAGTGGACGAAACCTATACCATTGCTTCAGATTTGGAACAGCCCAATGGCGTTGCTTTTAAAGATGGTGCTTTGTATGTGGCCGCAGTAAGCCGAATGTTCAAGTACAACAATATTGAATCGCAGTTGGAAAGTCCCCAAGACCCCGAATTGATCTATGACGATTACCCAACCGAATTTCACCATGGTTGGAAGTATATCGCCTTCGGTCCGGATAGTAAATTATACGTTCCCGTAGGAGCTCCATGCAATATTTGTGATAGTGCTACGGTAGATAAACGCTATGCGTCCATCACTCGAATGGATCCCGATGGCAGCAATAGGGAAATTGTGGCACATGGAGTGAGAAACACTGTGGGTTTCACGTGGCATCCAGAAACCGATGAGTTGTGGTTTACCGACAATGGCAGGGACATGATGGGAGACGATGTGCCTCCAGGGGAATTGAACAAGTTGACCGATGTAGGACAGCATTTTGGTTACCCATTTTGCCATGGCGGAACCGTTAAGGACCCTGAATATGGTGACCAACGCCCCTGTTCCGATTTTGTACCACCAGTACAGCCATTACAGGCCCACGTAGCGGCTTTGGGCGTAAAGTTTGGTAAAGGCCCTATGTTTCCCGAAGCATACACGGGGCATGCGTTTTTGGCGGAACATGGCTCTTGGAACCGTTCTTCCAAGGTAGGCTACAGGGTAACCTTGGTGAAGCTTGAAAATGGAGAAGCCGTAAGTTACGAACCCTTTATAGATGGCTGGTTGGACGAAGAGTCGCAAGAAGCTTTTGGTAGGCCTGTAGATTTGCTTTTCTTGGAAGATGGTTCTTTATTGATTTCCGATGATGAAGGGGACGCTATTTATAGGGTCACCTACAAGGGATAACTTCGTATCAAGTCGCTTGGGAATTGTTATTTACCCTATTTGCGTGATGGAGCAAAAAATAAATAGCAGCAAAGAAGTGAAAGACCAAGAAAATATGGATTTACAACAATACATTACCCGAGTTTATGGCAGTTTGACCAGCTTTAATGTGCTGTTCAAGACCAAAGGCAACCATTTTGTGGGGGAGAGGAATAGAGGATAATCAAACCGCCTCTCTCTTCTCACTCAAATACTTCCAATTTCGTTTCGGCATATGCTGCGTGTGTAATTTTGGATTGATGCACGATGCAACGTTGGTACTTTTAAAATAGTCGTTCCAAAGGGTTTGGTCGGGAGCAATTACTGTTTTATTGTGGTGAATATCTTTTAAATTGAGAGATACCATCTCCACATGGTCCAAATTGTAAAAGATGCCATACTTGCGTTTTACATCATAGATCAACCATTTTTGGTCTGCGTAGCGATAACGAAAATGCTTGGACATTAACGGTAGCACATCAAAATCGGGCTCAATGTTGGCAAAGAGGATTTCGTCCTTGGTCAACTGGAACTGTACAAAAGCTTCCATGCGGTGTTTTTCACGCCCCACTTTTTTGGCTAATTGACCAATGTACACGACGGTACTATCCGAATAATCCAAATACTTACCGTTTTTGGTGTGCATCAATTTTTGGATGTAGGTGTAGAGCATCATTTCAACACCTTCGGTTTCACTTAAAAAAGCAAAATATACATTGGATATGGCGTTGTGGCTCTTATTACGGATACCATTCCAAACGCGTTTGGCCTTTTCTACATTGGTGAAAACGGTTTCGGTGTCAGAAAACAAGCCGTTTTGGGATTGATTGTTTTTTTGAATATCGGCCACATTGATTTTCTCATCAAAAGCTATGAAGATTGCGGTCAGAAATCCGTTAAAACTACCGTCATAAATCAGAGTTTTTGTAGGTTTCATAATGGTATCCTTTTAAATGAAACATTTGTACATTGGAAATAATCCAATCAAATATATGGATATAATCCAAATAATGGAAATATTCCATGATAATTTTTGGATATTTTCCAAAAAATGTATATTTGAACATGGATTGTCATGGTGAGTGCAATCAAGAGATTTGTTTGTCAAACAAATAATAATACGTCTCGACTATGCCAACCATGATATTATTGACTTGATGATGGAAAATGAAATAACCCTAAAACGATTTACCGATATCCGCAGGGAACTCGGCTATACACAAACCGAATTTGCCAAATTGTTGGGCGTAAGGAACACCACGGCCGATATAGAGCGGGGGAGAACCAAATTATCCGGAAAGGTTGTAACGGAGCTTCTGCGCCAATTCAAAATAAATCCGCTTTGGTTGTTTGGAGAGAGTGAACAAAAACATTTGGATACTTCCAGAACCAGTGTTATTCCCAAAGTGGTCACCGTGGACAATTCCGATAATGATAACATGGTGATGGTAAATGCCAAGGCAGCTGCAGGATATCCGCAAAACATATCGGATACAAGTTGGTATAGGCAATTGCCTGCTTTTGATATGCCCATTCCCGAGTTCCGTAATGCCACCTATCGAGGTTTTCAGGTCGAGGGAGATAGTATGTTGCCCAATTTAAGGCCCAATGATTGGGTTTTGGCCAAGTCCATTGAGCATATCGACCATGTGAGCCCAAACAAGATGTACGTAGTAGTACTTCAGGATTCAGTTATGGTAAAGAAAATTGAGCGTAAACCAAATTCCAATAACATTACTTTGGTTTCTTTAAATGAAACTTATCCACCATACGAAATCAAACCGTTTCAAATCCAAGAAATTTGGGAGGTGAGCAGCAAACTTACCTTTAATGTGGATGCCACTACCGAAACAGGCTTGCTCAAACAGCTTCAAGAATCCATGGAGGAGTTGAAAAAACAGATAGCCAAGTAAACATTTAGAAACCAGCCCCCTTGGTTTTGGTCTGAATTCGCATTAAATAGTTGTGCGCTGTCATGTAGAGGACAGTACCATCATCACCCCAAGCGCAATTTGCTGTACGTTGTCCCGTTTCTATGCGTCCTAAAAGCTTACCCTTAGGAGTGATTACCAATATACCACTAGGTCCTGTAGAGAAAATAGTTCCGTCTAGGGCCACTTTTAAACCATCCAAAGAACCCACAAATCCAGACTCAATCAACGAAGTTGCATCAAAAAAGATACGACCTTCATCCAATGAGCCGTCCTGATGAATATTGTAAGCCATAATGTAAGGGGCATTGGGGTCTGACTGGTTCACATAAAGTATTTTTTCATCTGGAGACAAAGCTACCCCATTGGGACGATTAAGATTGCTCACGACCATATCAACCTTGCCGTTTGCATCTATTTTATACACTCCAAAAGCATCGATTTCCCGTGTTTTTGAATTTTCTTGTTGGGGTAGGCCATAGGGCGGGTCTGTAAAATAATAGGTGTCGTTGGAGGCTTGTACAATATCATTCGGACTATTGAATCGTTTGCCTTGCCAAGTGTCTGCCACTGTCACTTTTCCTCCATTTGACAGGGGCATTTTGGATATTCTTCGGTCTCCGTGTTCACAGGCTACCAATTCGCCATCATTATTGATAATCAATCCATTGCTGCCAGGCTCACGACCATAAGGCAAAATGCCTGTGTAGCCCGATGGTTTTAAAAATGAGGAAATACCTTCGTCTTCCTTCCATTTAAAAATGGTGTTCTGTGGTGCATCGGAAAAGAGAAGAAATTCACCATCCTTTACCCATACCGGACCTTCGGACCAAATAAATCCTTCGGCAAGTACTTCTATTTTTGCATTTTTATCCAAGTAGTCATAAAAAGCATCATCCAAGGCAACTAAGTTTCCTGTGGTTTTTTGTTGGGCGAAACATGCTAAGGAAATACTTAGCAGGAGAAAGGGTAAGGTTTTCATTTTTAAATATTTATATAAATATAAAAAGATAGATAGATTAAAGTTGATATTAATTGAGCATGAGAGTCCCCTTGATAACTTTTGCCAGAATCTCTGCTGCTTCTCGGTGTAGCCGAAACCAGAGTTCGGGTTCAAAAATTTCCAGTTCGGCCAAGGCCCAATTTCCATTGTTATCTTTAAAAATATCTACACGAGCATAAACGGGTAGTTCTGGTGCGGCATTTACAACCCTTTTGGCAAAGGCAACTTGTTCGGCATTAGGAGAATAATCATGAACGGTGCCCCCAAAATCATCTTGAACCCTAAAATCCCCAGGTTTGGCAATTTTAAGCACTGCATGTGTAAAAACTCCATTAAAGACCATCATAGATATTTCGCCCTCCGAAACCACGTTATGCTGAAATTCTTGAAGCATCATGGCTTCAATCCCCACCAATTCTTGGAAAATGGCTTCATAATTTTCAATTTCACCTTCTTGGACTTTGTATGTGTGCCGTGCCGCGCCCGAAACACAAGGTTTTAAAATATAGGTATTCGCTGTAAAGCCATGTTCTGATTTTGCGCTTGCAATAGAATCGGCAAGGGTAATTTTTGTGCCTTTTTCCACAAAAACCGTTTTGGGAATGGCAACTCCAGCGTTTGATAGATCTTGCAAATAATGCTTGTCAATGTTCCAATAAATAAGGTTTTTGGAGTTGATGAACTGGGTCTGTTCCGAAGCTTTTTCCAACCATTTGGAAAACTCTTCAAATCGGTCAAAATAGTCCCAAGTAGTTCTAAACAAGGCATATTTGGTGGTCGACCAATCAAAATAGGGGTCGTCCCAAGCTTTTCTGGTTACCTTTAAACCTTTATTCTTCAATGCATCTACAACCAATTGGTCTTCCAAAAGTACATTTTCAATATAAGTGCTACTTTTTTTGGGGGACACATATCGATGGTCCGTCAAAACAACAACATCATATTTCATTCAAATGAAATTAATATCCAACTGCCGTATCATCGCCACGTTTGTCGGCTCCTCCTTCAAGTTTACCATTGGGCAGTACACGAATAGCATCTACTTTTCCGATGATGGGCGTACGTTCTTTATTGATAATGTATCCTTTGGATTTTAGCTCGTTGATGAGTTCCTCAGAAAAACCTTCTGGTTCAAAAATTATCATATCGGGCAACCATTGGTGGTGGAACCTTGGTGCGCCTACCGCATCTTGCATACTCAAATTGAACTCGTACACATTTAAAATGGTCTGTGCAACGGCTGTGATTATAGTTGAACCCCCAGGTGTGCCTACGACCATATATAATTCCCCGTCTTTTTCTACAATTGTGGGGGTCATACTGCTCAGCATACGTTTTTCAGGAGCAATACTGTTGGCTTCTGCACCTATTAGCCCAAACATGTTGGGTACGCCGGGTTTGGCACTGAAATCGTCCATTTCATTGTTCAGAAAGATGCCCAACTCCTCGCAGAATAATTTTGATCCGTATCCGCCATTTAAAGTTGATGTGACCGAAACGGCATTACCCTCGCTATCCACAATAGAAAAATGTGTGGTTTGATCACTTTCAACGATTTCCACTTCCCCGTGGCTCACTTCTGATGACAATGTGGCCTTGTCAAAAGAGAAATTGGACATTCGATCTTGGAGATAATCATCACTTAACAAGATATCGTATGGTATGTCCACAAAATCGGGGTCTCCCAAAAAGAAATTTCTATCGGCATACGCTCTTCGCGAAGCCTCGGTAAACAACTGGATGGTTTTTGCTGAATTGTGTCCGAATTTTGACACATCATAAGGCTCCATCATTTTAAATATTTGGTTGATGGTCACCCCTCCGCTACTGGGTGGGCTCATGGATATAATTTTTACATCCTTGTAGTCAAAAACAATGGGGTCTCTCCAAACCGGTTCGTACTTTTCCAAATCTTCCTCTGTGATCAAACCGCCGTTTTCCTGAACAAAAGCAGCCAATTTTTGCGCCACTTCGCCTTTGTAAAAGCCATCACGCCCTTCTTCCATGATTTTCTGTAGTGTTTTGGCGTAGGCTGGGTGCTTTATGGTGTCTCCAGCGACAAAAGGACCTGCAAATTTGGTGCTATCGCCATTGGCCTCAATGAATCTTTCCCTATATCCTTTCAATCGGTTGGCTTGCTTTTCAGTGACCACCAGACCTTTGTTGGCGAGTTCGATAATAGGTTGTATGATTTCCTTCAAAGGAAGTTTCCCGAATTTCTTGTGCACTTCGAGCACACCCGCCACGGTGCCGGGCACTCCTACTGCAGTTCCTCCAGAAGTGCTCATGCCCGGGATTACATTGCCCAGTGAATCCAAATACATATCCTTATGGGCTGCCAACGGAGCTTTTTCGCGATAATCGATTCCTCCAACTTCGCCATTATTTTTCCGGTAGACCATAAACCCTCCACCGCCAACGCTTCCCGCAAACGGATAAGCGACTACAAGGGTTAGTTCCGTTGCCACCATGGCATCAAAGGCATTTCCGCCTTTTTTCATGATGTCCACAGCCAATTGTGAAGCTTCTTCACGTGCGGATACCACCATGGCTTTTTCAGTGACCAGACCGGTTGGTGTTGCAGGTTGTTGCTTGCAATTGATGAATAAGATCAGGGGCAAAAAGAGTATTAATCTTCGCATAGGGAAATAAATTTTTGGTTGGAAAAGGTAATCAATTCTTTAAAAAATGAAGTGAATTCATTTTCGAAATCACTATAGTGTTCTTCGAGGTCCAAAATGGCAAAATTCATTCGGGACTTGTTCTTGGTTCGGCGGTTCATTCCGTTCAAAACTCGGTCAATTCCAGCTAAATTTGCATAATTCAACAGCCAATTGTCCGTAATCATGTAGGGCATCATCCGTTTGGTGGCCATGGGGAGTATATCATAATTGTCCTCCAATAGATCATAGAAGTTTTCGACATATTCCTCCAAGGGCACATCTGAATAATCACTCCAGTTTTTGGCCAAAAAATGATCGTAATAAATATCTACGATCACTCGGCTGTAGTGACTATAATTTTTGTGCAGGCGTTTACTGCTTTGTCTTACAGTGGGGTGTGCATCGGTAAAGGTGTCGATTTCACGGTGTAGGAGGATGCCTTTCTGGATTTTGTCGGGCAAATGTTTGTATTTGTTACCGCGAATATGGTCGGCAAAGAAATTACCCAAAGTGATTTCCTCATCATCAAAAGAGAGATAGATATGCGCTAAGAAGTTCATCGGGGCAAATTCCTTTTCTGTCGAAATTTACAAATTCAAAACATGTAATCGGGTAAGCCCAACTATATTTGCAAAAACTTTTTTAACAATTATGACACTGATCAAATCCATTTCTGGTATACGAGGCACCATTGGGGGCCAAACAAACGACAACTTAACACCTGTTGATGCGGTTAAATTTGCAGCTGCCTATGGCTCGTGGTTAAAATCGTATGCAGATGAAGATAAATTGAAGGTTGTAATTGGAAGGGATGCCCGTTTGTCGGGCGAGATGATCCAGAACTTAGTGGTTTCCACCTTGGTCGGGTTGGGGATTGATGTAATTGACCTAGGATTGTCCACTACACCGACCGTAGAAATTGCGGTTCCACTGGAAAAAGCGGACGGCGGTATCATTTTAACGGCTAGCCATAACCCCAAGCAATGGAATGCTTTGAAATTATTGAATGAAAAAGGCGAATTTTTGGATGCAGAAGAGGGCGCCAAAATCTTAAAACTGGCCGAAGAAGAGGGTTTTGAATTTGCTGAAGTGGATGATCTGGGCGAAATCATTAAAAATGATTCCTATATCGACATTCATATTGATGAAGTTCTGGAATTATCCTTGGTAGACGCCGAAACCATCAAAAAAGCAGGGTTCAAAGTAGTTGTTGATGGTGTAAACTCCACGGGAGGCATTGCCATTCCCAAATTGCTCGAAGAATTGGGGGTGGAAGTGGTAAAGCTCTATTGTGACCCAACAGGTCGCTTTCCGCACAATCCAGAACCTTTAAAGGAGCACTTGGGTGACATCTGTAAAAAAGTTGTTGAGGAAAAGGCTGATTTTGGTATTGTGGTCGACCCCGATGTGGACCGTTTGGCATTTATCAGCAATGATGGGGAAATGTTCGGAGAGGAATACACCTTGGTGGCCTGTGCCGATTATGTACTGTCCAAAACCAAGGGGAATACGGTTTCTAATCTATCATCTTCAAGAGCATTGCGCGATATTACCGAAAAACATGGCGGTACATACGAAGCTGCTGCTGTGGGCGAGGTTAACGTGGTGACCAAAATGAAAGCCAACAATGCCATTATCGGCGGCGAGGGCAATGGTGGAATCATATACCCAGAAAGCCATTATGGGCGTGATGCCTTGGTTGGGACAGCTTTGTTCTTGATGTTGATGGCGGAGCGAGGCGGAACCGTTGCCGAACTGCGAGCCAGCTATCCGAGTTATTTTATGAGCAAAAAGAAAATCGAACTCACCCCTGATTTGGATGTAGATGCCCTTTTGGAGGCCATGCACAACAAATACAAAGATGAGGAGGTGTCAACCATTGATGGAGTAAAGATTGATTTCCCCGAAAACTGGGTGCACCTTAGAAAATCGAATACGGAGCCAATCATCCGAATTTACACCGAGGCAAAATCACAGGACGAAGCGGATGGCTTGGCCGACCGAATCATTGGTGAAATCAAGGAAGTAGCGGGAATTTAGGCTGTTTTTTTTGGTTCTTTTTGGAACTCTTTCGGTACTTTGTCCTTGTGTTTCCAGCGTTTATGCGTCCAGAAGTAATATTCCGGAGCCTCACGAATGGATTTTTCTGTTTCTCTTAAGAAGGCATCCGTAATTCCGTAATCAGGAACTTCGGTAGGGTTTTCGGTAAGTATTTTAAATGTACCTTCATAATACCCTCTTTTCTTTTTTCGAACTTTCAGGTATACGGGTACAATATTGTTTGCTTTGCAGATTTCTTCGCCTCCTACGTGAGCTGGAACTACAATGCCCATAAAGTCGGTCCAGTACTTGGCTCTGCTCACCATGGGAGATTGGTCGCTGATTATCCCGACCATTAATAATTTCTTACTTTCTTTTGCCTCTTTCAGGATTTTTCTGCATTCTTTGGTTGAAATCAACTCGGTGTTGTATTTGCCTCGGATGTTTCTCACCAATCTATCAAAATATTTGTTTTCTACTTTTTGGTAAATACCATAGCCTTTGGATATGATTTGAAGGTTCAAGGACAATACCCACTCCCAACTGGCATAATGGGGAAGCATAAGCATGGTATTGATGCCTTTTTTTTCCAATCCATTGAGCAGCTCAATATTGGTTACGGTGAACCGCTTTTGAATTTCTTTTTTGCTCATGCCCATGGTCTTCATCATTTCCAAGAAGATGTCGCACATGTGCCTGAAGAATTTTTTTTCGATCATCAATCGTTCTTCATCCGACTTTTCGGGAAAAACTAGGGCCAAGTTGTTACGGACCACTTTTTTACGATACCCGATTACATGGTACAAGAGTAGGTAGACACCATCGGAAATAAAATAAATGACTTTAAAGGGAAGTCTGGAAATCAACCAGAGCAATGGATAAACAAGGATATAAACTACCAGCTGCATAGACTATTCTTGTGTGCAAATATAGCTATATTTGGACCCAAACCTTTATTTACATGCTCAATTTACATATCGCTACTATTGCTATTATGGCTGCTAATGTCTTGGTTTCCCTTCGTGGATTCGGCAACATGGCTTTTTTTGATAGATATAAGTTCAGTATCAATGCCATACAGGCAGGTCAGCGGGAACGTATGGTGACCTCTGGCTTTTTGCACGTGGATATTTCGCATTTGTTCCTGAATATGTTTACCCTTTACTTTTTTGCTCCAGTAGTAATCGGTTGGTTCGGGTCTATAAAATTCTTGATTATTTATTTGGTCAGTTTGATAGCGGGAAGCTTATTGGCGCTTGTTTTTCATAAAGATGAACCTTTTTACAGCGCGGTAGGCGCCAGTGGAGCCGTAATGGGGGTTCTTTATGCTGCCATATTGTTGAACCCCGACATGCAATTGGGCATTATGTTCATCCCTATTCCGTTACCTGCCTATGTACTGGGTATTGCTTATTTATTGTACTCGATTTGGGGCATGAAGAGCCGAATGGGCAATATTGGCCATACCGCTCACTTTGGAGGTGCCATTGGGGGGTATGCAACTACATTGCTGTTTAAACCGGAGCTTTTTGTTACGGACACTTTAATTGTGATATTGCTTGCTATTCCGATTATCATACTATTTGTGTTGGATAAGATGGGGAAGATTTAGGTTTTCAAGTATATAAGCATCAAGTTCAAGTGCAAAGACAAGAGAGCCAAGAACCAAGACTTCTGAAGTTAGGAGTTTAGAGATTGTGTAGTCATTGGGTTACTGCAAACTGATTTCGGACTTCATGCATCAAACTCCAAATTCCAATAACCCTAGCCTATGGTAGACACGAATTGCACAAATGGCCACTAATTATTTCATGTCATTTCGAACCGACCAGCGGGAGTGTCAGAAATCCCGTCACGCTGAACTGGTTTCAGAGTCTCACTCCTATGGGATTCCGAAGCAATCCCGATAGCTATCGGGACGGAATGACACTCGTACCTGTTGCAATTATAAAACAAAAAAAGGCCTTGAAATTATCAAGACCTCCTTTTATCTAAAATATATTTTGTTGCCTAGCTCTTACCTAGAATTTCGGCTACTTTTTCTTCCAATGCAGGACCTCTAAGGTCTCTTGCCACGATAACACCATTTTCGTCCAATAAAAATGCAGCAGGAATCGCATTGATGTTGTACAAACGAGCGATTGGGTCTTGAAAACGCTGTAGATTGGAAATATGGTTCCATTCCAATCCATCGGATTCAATGGCGTTTTTCCAATGCTCTTCTTTGTTGTCCAAAGAAACGCCCAACACATCAAAGCCTTTTTCGTGATATTTTTTGTAAACGGAAACAATGTTCGGGTTTTCTGCACGACATGGTCTGCACCAAGCGGCCCAAAAATCTACTAAAGTAAGTTTGGCATTGCTTGTAACATCGCTGAGTGCAAGTACATCACCGGTTGGGGTAGGGGCTGAAAAGTCCGGTGCTTTGGCACCAATTTCAGTGGATTTCAAGTTTTCCAGTTGCTCTGCTATTTTTTTACCTGGTTCGGTTGCTTTCATTTCAGGTGAAAGACTTTCAAAAATTGCTTTTATTTCATCGACAGGGACTGCTTTGGTGGCCAAAAGATTTCCTATAACGAGTACGGATACGTATGCGTTGGGGTTGTTCTTGGCAAAATCAATGTTGAAGTTTTTGGCATCTTCCTGGAACTCGATAAATTCTTCCCGCAATGCTGTAACTGTGGCGGTATCCTTTTGTTGGGCGGCCACTCGCATATCGTTTTGCATAGATCTTGCACGATCGGACAATTTTCGGGATTCGGACAAAAAGTCCATGAACAGATCATTCTGAACAGTTCCTTTTATTTCAGCATGGGCAATACTGTCCTTTTGGAACTCTACTTCAATAGCTCCATTTTCGACAATCACAGGGACGTTTCCCCGAACTTTATCAACAAAAATATAATGCATTTTGGGTTCTACCTGGTCTCCACTAAAGCTGAACAAACCATTTTGGACCGTTGCGGTATCAACATCCACCAATTGGTTGACGGAATCCGTGGTTTTTAAAAATATTTGGGTGCCATTTTCGGGTTCGCCGGTTATGGTGCCTTTTAAAGTGTATCCTTTGGGATCGGAATTACAAGATGTTAAAAACAGAACTCCCAAAGATATTGCAAATAGTCTTTTCATTTCAAAATGTTTAGATTGCTAAGGTATTCAATACTTATGGCATAAAAAAACCCTTGGCGTTTTGGTAAGGCCAAGGGTTCTTCTTAAATGTATATGCAATTAGAATTGGTATCGGATACCCAGAGCTATATCAAAATCAAAATCGTTGTCAAAACCGTCGTAACCTACCAAACCTATTTCAGGTCTAAAGTCCAAGGAGAGTAGCAAAGGAATGTCAAAATCATATTCTATCCCGATATCCCCGGCGGCAAACACAAAAAGTCCATCGTAATCATCGTCAAAATCAGGGTCTGGATGATCAAAATCCACGCTTCCCAATCCGCCGCCAACGCCATAGTACCAGTTAAAGTTGCCGTCCAATTGGTGTACCCATTGATACACTCCTGTCAATTTAAACGCGTCAAAATGTCTGCTGTCCCTCCAACCGAGGTCAAATTCGGCACGGTTATTTTGCCCAATGGATTTTTGGTAGGAAATTTCGGCACCAAAGCCGTCGCTGTCACCCAATCGTAGCCCAAGGGCATGTTCGGATATACTTTGTGCACTTAAGCTGGCTGTTGCAAATAACATAAGTGCTGCAAATAATGTGGTAATCTTCATGTGTTTCTCTTTTAAGTTAAAAATTAGAGATAGTTTTGTGTTAGATTTACGTTTGAAAAACCGTTTTAGTTCCCATAAAGTATTCCAAATTGGATAAAAAAATGTTAAAAGACCTTTCTGAAGCAATGAAAGGCGAGTTGTTGTTCGATGAATTGAGCAAGGCCATTTATGCAACGGATGCCTCTGTATATAGGAAGTTGCCTACTGCGGTAGCTTACCCTAAAAATACCGAGGATCTAAAAACCTTGCTTGTATTTGCCAATAAAAACAAGGTTGGGCTCATTCCTCGGACTGCGGGTACTTCTTTGGCCGGTCAGTGTGTAGGAGAAGGTATAGTGGTGGATGTGAGCCGGTATTTCACCAAAATTGTTCGTCTGGATAAGGATAAAAAGCAAGTTACCGTACAGCCTGGTGTAGTTCGGGATGAGCTTAATCAATATTTAAAACCATTTGGTCTTTTCTTTGGGCCAAATACCTCTACCTCCAACCGATGTATGATCGGTGGAATGGTCGGGAACAATTCCTCGGGCACCACTTCCATACAATATGGGGTTACCCGAGATAAGGTAATTGCTATGCAGTGTGTATTATCTGATGGAAGTGATGCATTCTTTTCGGAAATATCAAAAAAGGAATTTGAAGAAAGGAAAAAGGGCGATTCGTTGGAAGCCAAGATCTACGATAAATTGTACGAAGAACTTTCCAATCCAGAAATACAAAACAATATAAAAGCGGAGTTCCCTAAACCCAGTATTCACAGAAGAAATACTGGATATGCGGTTGATGAACTGCTCAAGAACAATATTTTTGGAGAAGAAGATGTCAATTTCAATTTGTGCAGACTGCTATCAGGGAGTGAAGGCACCCTTGCCTTTACCACCGAAGTTACGCTTCAGTTGGATGATTTGCCACCACCATATGCGGCGATGGTGGCCACGCATTACAAAACTTTGGAGGATTGTTTGAGCGATGTGGCACCTGTGATGCAGCATAGTCTGCATTTATGCGAGATGATGGACAAAGTGATTCTTGACTGTACAAAAAACAATAGGGCGCAATTGGCCAACCGTTTTTTTGTGGAAGGGGATCCCGCTGGGATTTTGATGTTGGAGGTAAAGGCCGATTCCAAGGAAGAATTGGACCAACAGCTAGATGAGTTGCTAAAAACCATTGAAAAATCAGGTTTGAGCTATGCCAACCCCATTTTGTACGGTGACGACATCAATAAAGCCATTGAGCTGCGAAAGGCAGGGCTAGGCCTATTGGGCAATATGGTGGGGGACAGAAAAGCGGTAGCCTGTATTGAAGATACGGCCGTGGCTTTGGAGGATTTAAAAGATTTCATCGGGGAGTTTTCCCAAATCATGAAAGGGTACAATCAAGATGCGGTGTACTATGCCCATGCCGGTGCTGGCGAATTGCATTTGAGACCCATTCTCAATCTAAAAAAGTCCGAGGATGTAGTTTTGTTCCGGAGCATCACTACCGATGTGGCCAAACTCACCAAAAAGTATCAAGGAAGTTTTAGTGGAGAGCATGGCGATGGTATTGTTCGTGCCGAGTTTATCCCGCTGATGATAGGCGAAACCAATTATGAACTTTTAAAAAGAGTAAAAGCACTTTTCGACCCAAATTTGGTGCTCAACCCTGGTAAAATTGTGGATGCCTACCCTATGGATGAATCCCTTCGATACGAAGTTGACCGTAATGAACCAGATGTTGAAACCTTGATGGACTTTTCGGATAGCGAAGGTATTTTAAAGGCAGCAGAAAAATGCAACGGTAGTGGCGACTGTAGAAAAAGTCATCACATGAACGGGGGCATGTGTCCCAGTTACCAAGCCACTAAAGATGAAAAGGATACAACACGCGCTAGGGCCAATGCATTGCGGGAGTTTTTGACCAATTCAGAAAAAAGCAATCGGTTCGATCACGAAGAACTTAAAACGGCTTTTGACCTTTGCTTGAGCTGCAAGGCCTGCGCCAGTGAATGTCCCAGCAATGTGGATGTTGCCGCCCTTAAAGCGGAATTCTTGTACAATTATCAAGAAGCTAACGGGTATTCGTTGCGAAGCAAATTATTTGCCTACAATACGCAATTAAATGCCATAGGCAGCAAAGTTGCCGGTATTACCAATTGGATGTACGAGTCCAAATCCATCGGGGGAATGCTTAAAAAAGCAGTGGGGGTTGCGCCAGAGCGTCATTTGCCCAAAGTAGGCCGATTTGATTTTAAAAATCATTTAAAAAAGTATCGGGTAAAGCGAACTGACATTTCCAAAAAGCAAATTGTCCTTTATATTGATGAGTTTGTGAAGTATTTGGATATTCAGGTCGGCAAGGATGCCATTGAGCTATTGTGCAGATTGGGTTATGATGTGGAATTGTTTTATGGTGAAAGCGGCAGAACTTATCTGTCCAAAGGGTTTTTGAAGCAAGCCAAAAAATTGGTGGCCCAGAATATGGAGAACCTCAAAGATGTTTTAAACCAAGGAACTCCAATTGTGGGGCTGGAACCTTCTGCAATTTTATCGTTCAGGGATGAGTACCAACGATTGCATGAGGATAAGGAGCAATTAAGCAAGTTGGCATCCAATTCATTTTTGATCGAAGAGTTTTTGGCTGCCGAAATTGCAGCGGGGCATATTTCTTCGGACAGTTTTACCGATGAGGAGAAGACCATCAAAATTCACGGGCATTGCCATCAAAAGGCATTGAGCAACCAAAAGGTGACCTTTGATGTGTTGAATCTGCCCAAAAACTACAAAGTGACCATCATACCATCAGGTTGTTGCGGTATGGCGGGTTCTTTTGGTTACGAAAAAGAGCATTACGAAGTAAGTATGCAGGTAGGTGGACTAAAGTTGTTCCCAGCCGTGGAGAAAAGCCCTGTAGAAACTTTGATTGCGGCCAATGGAACAAGTTGTAGGCATCAAATTAAGGATGGGACGAAAAGGGAGGCGCAGCATCCGGTTTCAATCTTGAGACAGGCCCTTGTCATCTAAGAAGTCCTGATCAACGTTTTCTTCTTCAATTTCGCTGAGGTGTTCTTCCGTGACATCTTCAATGCGGACTTCTTTGTCGGTAATGGAGGCGATAAGGTCGTTCATGTCCATTTCCTTTAAATCCTCGTCAACAAAGAACGGGGATAGTCTATCGTGATTGTAGTGATAGATTCTCCAACGCTTGAAAGAATATTCCAAAGCGGTCAGGTTTTCCACCCAATCCCCTGAATTTAAATAGGTGCAACTACCGTGTTTGTTTTCGTATATCTCCTTTTTGGGTTGATGGATGTGTCCACAAACCACATAATCATATTCGTTTTCTATGGCAAGCTCTGCCGCGGTCTTTTCAAAATTATTGATGTACTTGACGGCACCCTTTACGCTATTTTTTATTTTTTTGGACAAGGAGTATTTTTCACGTCCCATTTTTGCCAAACACCAATTGAGGAAGCTATTGATCAAAATAAGCAGGTCGTAGCCGTAACCCCCCAACTTTGCCAACCATTTGGCGTTCTGAATGGAGACATCGAATACATCACCATGAAAAATCCAAGCTTTTTTGCCATCCAGGTTCAGCACCAATTTGTTCATGATTTTAAAATTCCCCATTGAAGTGTCACTGAACTTACGAAGCATTTCATCATGATTTCCAGTGATATAGAAAACTTCGGTTCCTTTTGAGGCCATTCCGATGATCTTCCTCAACACTTTAAGATGGGAAGGCGGGAAATAACGCTTGCTAAACTGCCAAATATCAATAATATCTCCGTTCAAAATCAGCTTTTTAGGCTGTATACTGTTTAGATACGTGATGAGTTCATCTGCATGGCAGCCATAGGTTCCCAGATGCACATCCGAGATAACCGCCAGTTCTATCTTCCTTTTTTTCAATGGTATAGGGTTTAATACAAATTAAAAAGATTGGAATAAAATAGAAATCAAATTCAAATCATTAATTCATGAGCATATTGTTAAAAAAATATCACGTTAAGATGAATTATGTTACAATAACATTAAGCTAAAATTGAATATCCGTAATGGGTCATAATATTATCAACGTCACCCTGAACTTGATTCAGGGTCACATAAAGATGCTCATCTTTAACAGGATGAGATGTTGAAACAAGTTCAACATGACACCAAAAACACTACTATGAAGTATTTAAGGACAATTAGAAAGCCAAAACCTTGTTTTTGAATTAGATTTGTAACATCTACCTTTGAAAGCAAAATAATTTTTATACCGAATGGCAGGAAATTCGTTTGGACAACTTTTTAGACTCACCACCTTTGGTGAATCTCACGGAAAAGCATTGGGGGGCATCATTGATGGTTGTCCTGCAGGGATAACATTGGACTTGGAAAAGGTCCAGGAGGAGTTGAACAGAAGAAAGCCCGGGCAATCCGCTATTGTAACCCAGCGAAAGGAACCTGATACAGTCGAGATTTACTCGGGAGTGTTCGAAGGGAAAACTACGGGTACGCCGATTGGCTTTGCCATTCATAACACCAATCAAAAGTCGAAAGATTATTCACATATCAAAGATTCGTACCGACCATCGCATGCGGATTACGTGTATGATAAAAAATATGGTTTCCGTGATTACCGGGGTGGTGGAAGAAGCTCCGCTCGTGAAACGGCCAGTAGGGTAGTGGCAGGCGCCATTGCAAAGCAATTTTTAAGTGATATTAAAATAAACGCCTTTGTCTCCCAAGTTGGGGAGATGAAATTGGACAAGCCTTATCAAGAATTGGATTTTTCAAATATCGAGTCGAATGCCGTTCGTTGTCCCGACACCGAAACCGCCCAGAAGATGGAGGACTACATCAAATCCATCAAAAAAGAGGGCGATACCATTGGTGGCGTAATTACCTGTGTCATACAAAATGTACCTATTGGTTTAGGCGAACCTGTTTTTGATAAACTTCATGCCCGCTTGGGAGAGGCCATGTTGTCCATCAATGCCGTAAAAGGTTTTGAGTACGGAAGTGGTTTTGCTGGAGTTGCCATGAAAGGAAGCGAACATAACGATGCTTTCAATACGGATGGCACTACAAAAACCAATCGCAGTGGTGGGGTTCAAGGTGGAATCAGTAATGGAATGGATATTTATTTCAGTGTGGCTTTTAAACCTGTGGCCACGGTACTACAATCCTACGAGACCATCAATAAGGAAGGCGAAAAAGTGACCACGCAGGGTAAGGGAAGGCACGATCCATGTGTTGTTCCAAGGGCAGTTCCCATTGTAGAAGCTATGGCAGCATTGGTTTTGGCAGACTACTCACTTTTGGCCCGAACCAACAAAATTTAGCCCGCGTTAGGACGTTTCCATTCAAAAAAGTATCTTTCCGTCGCTAACTTAACTTTTTATGAAGAAACTGGAATTGCACTGGCAAATCCTAATCGGGATGCTACTTGGTATTCTTTTTGGATTTGCGATGACACAAATTAGCTGGGGCAAGGAATTTGTAAATGATTGGATTCAGCCTTTAGGTACCATTTTTGTAAAACTTCTCAAGTTAATTGCCATACCGCTTATTTTGGCATCTTTGGTCAAAGGGATTTCCGATCTTAAAGACATTTCAAAATTCAGAAATATAGGCCTCCGGACCATTGGAACTTACATCGTCACAACGGTGGTGGCAATCACCATCGGACTTTTGTTGGTAAATGTATTGAATCCAGGTAGTGGAATTTCGGAAGAAACGGTAACCAAACTTACCGACACCTACGCCGGAGATGCGGGTGTTACCTCCAAACTGGAAGAGGCTTCCAGACAAAAGGACAGCGGACCCTTACAATTTTTGGAAGATATGGTACCGGACAATGCTTTGGCGGCAATGACTGACAATGCGTTGATGCTTCAGGTTATCTTCTTCACCATTTTTCTTGGTATTTCCATGTTATTGATCGGGGAGAAAAAGGCAAAGCCCTTAAAAGATTTTTTCGATTCCCTCAACTATGTCGTCCTAAAAATGGTGGATTTGATCATGTTGACGGCCCCTTACGCTGTATTTGCCTTATTGGCGGGCGTAGTGGTATCATCAAGTGATCCAGACTTGTTATTGGCCCTGTTGAAATATGCTGGTGTGGTAGTATTGGGGCTTGCCTTAATGATTGTATTCTATGCGACTATTGTAGGGCTAGTTACCAAGAAAAATCCATTTTGGTTTTTAAAAGAGATAAGTCCTGCACAATTATTGGCTTTCTCGACCAGTTCCAGTGCAGCCACTTTGCCTGTGACCATGGAAAGGGTAGAGGAACACATTGGTGTGGACAAAGAAGTATCCAGTTTTGTGTTGCCCGTTGGCGCTACCATTAATATGGACGGCACAAGCCTGTACCAAGGTGTGGCCGCAGTATTTATTTCGCAAGCCCTTGGGTTTGACCTAACCTTTGGTAACCAGTTGACCATCGTTTTGACGGCCTTATTGGCGTCGATTGGTTCAGCAGCAGTTCCAGGTGCAGGAATGGTAATGTTGGTCATCGTATTGGAGTCCATTGGATTCCCGGCCGATAAATTGGCCATTGGTTTGGCCTTGATTTTCGCCGTTGATAGACCGTTGGATATGTGTAGAACTGTTGTAAATGTTACCGGTGATGCTACCGTTTCCATGTTGGTTGCCAAATCTGTTGATAAACTTGGGGACCCGCATGTAGAGGAATGGGATGATCATTTGGATGAAGTAAAAGGAAAGGATAGTTAATCCAAAAACTTGGCCTTTAACTCAGGTGTGGGAATCATACAAGATTCTTGCTTGCCAAACCATTTATAACGGTTTTGGGCAATAAAATCATAGATTCCGTTTCGAACAGAAGTGGGAATCCATGTAAAAACAGCGGTCAATTTCCATAATCCACCAAGGTCTTGGGCAATTTCCAAAGCTGCGTCGGATTTTGTGTAGTAGGCCACTCCGGGTTCGATAAGGATAATGGAGTCCACCTTACTGGTATCAATATTGCGTTGCTTTACCAATTCTTGTCCAGCCTCACTTTGCAAGGCCGCATAGCGGAATACATCTTTTTTGTCCCGTTTGATTACAAATTGGACAGAACCATTGCACAAATTGCAGACCCCATCGAACAGAATTATTTTTTTACCGTTTTCCAACTTGTTCATAACACTTGACTAAAACCTGACATCTGCAATGCTACTGTTTTTATCAAATTCTGCTTTTGCAAATGGACAGAGCGGTAAAATTTTCACGCCTTTTTCTCTAGCAAATTCTACGGCTTTCATCACCAACATTTTTCCATATCCTTTTCCTCCGAACGCTTCTTCAATTCCGGTATGGTCTATAATAAATTTGGTTGTTCCGGCCCAAGTATAAGTCATTTCGCCAGCAAATTTGCCCTCATCGTAGATTGCAAACCTACCTTTTCTTTGATTTTCTTCTCTCTCTATTTTAACCAAAACACCTTACTTTTTTATACTCAATGCGCCCGAAGGACATTTAGATACTTGATTTATCAACTCCTGACTAGTGGCATTTTCGGGTTTGACCCAAGGCTTTTCTTTAGGGTTGTAAACTTTGGGCAATGTTTTGACGCATATTCCAGAATGAATGCATTTTTCGGGCTGCCATAATATGGTGACCTCTCCGTTGGTGTACTCTTTCGTTGTCATAATTGTACCAGTTTATATTTTGTTGTCACCAATATTTTGGTCAAAAATTGATGCAACTAAGAATGCTGATTCAGCTTAAGTAAAGATACTATAGTTTGTTCAATTTTATTTCTGAACCGATATCCCTTTTGGTATGCCCTTTTCTTCTTCCAGAATATTTGCCCAATAAATTTTATCAATATTTTCCACATAGTAGTCGTGGACCCGCTTGCCCTGTTGAAGATATTCTTTGGCTGTTTTTAAATTAATTAGATAATTTTCTTGATCAAGGACATTCTTATAGGCAATGGCAATGTAAAATCTATTTTCGGCCAAATCGTTAATGGCTTCCTGTTTTTTGAACTGTTCTATCGCCTCAATGTATTCTTCTTGTTCCAAATACATGCAGCCCAAATGTAAATGATCAAACAATCCGGAAGAGTAGGAAGGGGTGGCCATTCTGGATGTCATTATTTCGATGGCTTTTTCTGTTTCTCCCAAAGATCTATAGCACAGGGCTAAAAAAGTATCTACGTGGGTATCATCATGAATCAATAATTCTTTGACCTTATTTTGGTTGTAAATTACCTGTTTAAGCATCTTAAAATCTGCTATGGCCCCTTTATAATCCCTAAAAAAATTAAACCTACACCGCCCCCGATAATATAAATTGGCCAAGGTGTCGTACGCAACAGCTTTGTCTATCAATTTTTTCCATGTAATAAAATCGCCACTCTTTAAATAGGCCGTGGATTTTGCCCTATATGGGTAATCCCATGTGGGGTCTATGGTAATGGCGCTGTCGAGGATGGATTGAAATTCTCTGGTGAACTGATAATGTTCGGAAATTTTTTCGGCTGCCAAACACGCCTTGTAGCGTTCCATTTGCCCAGTATATTTAAAATAATTGCAATTTGGTTGGGCATGTAATAGATTGATTGGAAGGAAAATAAAAAATAGCAGTTTTTTCATGGCATTACTTTTTCAATTTCACCATTATTGATTTTGAATATTAAATACTGATAATAATCTACAGGCTCCTCGTCTTTGGTTTGGATTTCCCATCCTTTCAACTTTTTTGATAATTGTAATAATTGATGTGATATTTTTTTGTCAAATGGTCTTTCCTGGTAGTTTTCGTCGGACTCTAATATTCTGAACCTTCCCGTTTCCCCTATACAGTTGACTATAAAGCGTACCCTTATCCAACCTGATTGATTGGTTTTTACTGGTTGATAGTTTTTTAAGAAGTAACGCTCTATTGCTATTTTTTCTCCTTCAAACTGCAAACCTCGCTGCATATTGAAGTATTGATAAATTTGGTCATCTCCATGGCATGGTTGAAAATGTTCCCCGTCTATTTGTGGGTCGTGTGCAATATCTCCAACCCAACGGGAATAAGTCGGTGAATTCTTGTCAGTGGAATTACATGACACCAATATGGAAGATAGCACAATAAGTGAATGCTTAAAATTCATCTTTTAGTAAATTTAGTAGGCCAATTTCCTGAACAGGACTTTACAAAGCAAGATCTAACCTTAATGGTGCACGATGCTAATTTCGCTGATTTTTCGTTAAAAACAACATCAAGAATAAAAACAACTAATATCACTCAAAACAGTATCAAAATGCAATACGGGTCAAACTAAGTGGCGAAAGTATTTGGGAATGGGTATTTGCTCCATTTTCCATGTACTCTTTTTATGATACTCATCGGTGACCTCGATAAAAAAGTAATTTGTCCCTCCCTTCACTTTTGAAGCAATGTGTTCTACGGTAAAAACCCGTTCTTCAAATAAAAAAACATATTCCGTGTTTTCTCCGTTCGGGGCCTGCTTCATTTTTCCGTTCCGAAGGATCAAGTTGGGTTCGGCCAAAATACTATTGCTCTTGTGCCAACACAAATAGCGTATTTCCCCGGTGCGTAGCATGTCGATCTTAATGGTGTATCGCCCATCGCCGAAATAGGCCAAAATACGCTCAATATTGGGGTGTCTCCAAAAAATGGCTAAGTAGGTTTAAGTTGGTTTGGAATGGATTCAACGCCAATATATACCTGGCTATTGTATTAAACCTTGTTTCTTTTGCCCCAATGGGCACCATGGAGCCATCCGGCTATGTAAATAATAAACCCCAATGCTACCAAGCAGAATATCTGTAAGGCGTTTATAGTTTCTAATGTAGTCATACTCTTATTTTGAGGGCGAAACTACACTTTATGCAAATATTTTACGCATGCAATTGACGAATGGCTCATTTGGATTGACGAATGGTGTTTTTGAAGCAACAAAATTTTATACCGAGTAAAACCAAGGGGAAAACTGTCCATTGAGTGGCGAAGTTTGTCCATTTTTTCGCCCATGGCATTGCCGCAACTTTGTTCCATCAAAATTTAAGTTTAATCAGTTAAAAAAGAATACCATGAAAAATTTGATGCGAACATTAACACTGTTCTTGATTACCGTAACGGGCGTGTATGCCCAATTGCCAGAACCCGGTTTTGCCATTGACGGAACCACCGCCATTGTCATTACCGACCCACAAAACGATTTCCTAAGTCCCGATGGAGTGGCTTGGGGTGCCGTGGGACAGAGCGTTCAGGAAAACAACACCATTGAGAACCTGGAGACCATTTTTAAATTGGGCGAAGAGTACAACATTCCCGTATTTGTTTCTCCACACTATTACTACGAGCATGATCACGTGTGGAAGTTCGAGGGAACCCTTGAAAAATTGATGCACAACATCAACATGTTCGACCGTGGAGACCAATTGAACGTTAAAGGATTTGAAGGTTCGGGAGCCGATTGGTTGCCCCGTTACAAAAAGTACATCAACAAGGATAGGGTAGTGGTGACCAGTCCACATAAAGTATTCGGTTCCGAATCCAACGATTTGGCCCTTCAGTTGCGCAAACAAGGAGTGGACAAAGTGATCTTGGCAGGTATGTCAGGTAACCTTTGTGCCGAATCGCACATGAGGGAACTGGTGGAGAACGGCTTTGAAGTTGCTGTTGTGGGCGACGCCACCGCTTCTGCCAAACTGCCTGGATTGGACGGCGACCAAGCTGCCCAGACCAACTACAAAATGATTTCCAGTAAAGTATTTACCACAGATGAATTGGTGAAGGAATTGAAAATGCATCCAATCAAATAAACATCAGTGAGCGTGATGTTACAGTGGAGTGAAGAAGGGTCGAACCATAGGTTCGGCCCTTCTTTTTTGTTGAGAGTCATCTGGCTAAGATGTAGTTTTCGTCAACCTGAACTTGTTTCA
This sequence comes from Allomuricauda sp. TY007, assembly GCF_010468565.1. Lineage (GTDB taxonomy): Bacteria > Bacteroidota > Bacteroidia > Flavobacteriales > Flavobacteriaceae > Flagellimonas. Next base: position 173,575 of record NZ_WUEG01000002.1, on the reverse strand, counting down.
GGTTCTCATCATGATTGGGTCATCACTCGGTGAGATTCTGAAATAAATTCAGAATGACGCATAGCAATTCTTTTTAGTTGCTATTCATCAGTTTGAGTACCCAAAGGGAAAATTGTCCATGCAGTTGCGACATCTGTCCATTTTATCTGAACACACATCGCCGCACCTTTGTAATGTCAATAATGACAAACCATTTATTCATTAAAAAAACAGAAAGTTATGACACGTTTACAAGCATTAGATCCAAAGGAAGCAACCGGAAGATCAAAAGAATTATTTGAAGGCATCCAAGGCAAATTGGGCATGGTGCCCAACATGATGAAAACCATGGGTAACTCCCCAGCCGTATTGGAAGGCTATTTGAACTTGAGCGATGCCTTGGGCAAAGGGTCCTTGGGCGGAAAATTGGGCGAATTGTTGGCCTTGACCGTTGCCGAATCCAACGTCTGTAACTACTGCCTTTCCGCACACTCCTTTATCGGCGAAAAATTGGTAGGCATCGACACCACTACGCTTCAATCCGCTAGGGATGGCATCAACTCCGACCCCAAAGTGGCCGCGGCACTTCAGTTTGCAAAAACCTTGATTTCCAAAAACGGACGCGTTTCCGCCGAAGATGTAGAAACCGTAAAAGCTGCCGGTTTTTCCGATGGTGCCGTGGGCGAGATCGTGGCGCACGTAGCCTTGAACATTTTGACCAATTATTTCAACAATACGGCCAATACCGATATCGACTTTCCCGTAGTGGAAGCCGCAACGGTATAGTCAATAACCTTTAAAATCAGAAAAGATGAAAACGATTAAAAATCTAGTGCTTCTGGGTTTTGTGTTCTTCGCTGCCGTCAGCATGCAGGCACAAACCCCTCCGGTAGACGATACTGGTCTTGCCATTGGCGGGTACGATGTAGTCTCCTATTTTTCTGGAGAGGCTCAAAAAGGGAGCAAAAGCTATGCGGTAAATAATCATGGTGCTACGTATTACTTTTCGAGCAAGGCAAATCAGAATGCCTTTAAAAAGTCTCCCAACAATTATTTACCTCAGTTCGATGGGTATTGTGCCTGGGGCGTGGGGGCCAAAGAGGCCAAATTTCCCATCAACCCGGAAACCTATACGGTAATCGACGGCAAATTGTACCTTTTCTTTAACGGTCCGTTCAACGGGGAACCGTTCAACACCTACGAAGATTGGGGGCAACGTACCACGGAGCTCAAAAAGGCAGCACATGCCAATTGGCCCAAAGTGCAACACAGCAAGTAGTTTTAATTAGCTGATAGGGTAGGGCCCCGCCATAGGTCCTGCCCTTTCTCAATTTTATAAAAGCACAACCATGGAAATAGAAAAAAAATACCCATTGCCACCCTTTACGGAGGCGACTGCCAAGGAAAAAGTACAACTGGCCGAAGATGCCTGGAACAGCCAAGACCCCGAAAAAGTAAGTAAAGCGTACACTGTGGACACCGAATGGCGCAACCGTTCGCAGTTTATAACCGGGCGAGAGGAAGTAGTTGCCTTTTTGACGGAAAAGTGGCAAAAAGAAAAAAATTACAAATTAAGAAAGGAACTATGGGCCTTTACCGACAATAAGATTGCAGTTCGTTTTGAATACGAATACCAAAATGCCGAAGGAGCGTGGATTCGCGCCTATGGAAACGAGAATTGGGAATTCAACGAGCACGGCCTAATGCAGAAACGTTATGCCAGTATCAACGACCTGCCGATAGATGAATCGGAGAGAAGACTTTAGTCAATTTTGAAGATATGTCACTTCGAGCTGTCATCCTGAGCGTAGTCGAAGGAGCAGTCGAGAAGTTATCAAATTCAATGGCTCATTGTGCGGTCTCGATTTGAGTTTATCTTGAGCGAAGTCGAAAGACTCGACCTGACAAGGTTTTGGCATGCAAGAAGGATTTCTATACAATTTTTGGACCCCGGTCCAAAAACCACTCGAAATGACGCCTTGGTTGATCTAGAGCCCAGTCGAAAAACTCGACCTGAAAACTGATTACTGAAAACTGATAACTGCTAACTGCCTACTGACAACTGCTAACTGAACATACATGGACATCTACAACACCAACACGCTCATCGACGAACAAACGGGGAATTTGGCCTTTAAACTCTCCGAGTTTGAGGATAGCTGCCAGTTTTGCGACACGCACCGTTTAAATTACTATTCCTTGATCTGGATAAAAAAGGGGAGGGGTACCGCCCAAGTGGACTTTTCGGAGTACGCGTTTACGTCAAACACCCTAATTGCCGTAACGCCCTATCAACCTTTTACCCTAACCGAGGAAGAACCCATTGAGGGCGTGGTGTTGAATTTCCATCCCGATTTTTTCTGCATTCACAAGCACCACGAACAGGTTGCCTGCAATGGGGTGCTCTTCAACAATATTTACAGTCCGCCCATGCTCTGCGTTACCGATGAGATGTGCCAAAGTTTTGAACTGGTACTGGAGCAGATGTACACCGAGGTACAGAAATCGGAACTGGCACAGTACGAGCTGTTGGTCTCTTACCTTAAAATATTTTTGATCACGGCCTCCCGTGCCAAGGCCAAGCAACAGCCCGAAGCCTTGGAGGGCACCCCGGACGAGAAGGAGCCATTTATCCTGCAAAAGCTGAAAAACCTGATAGAGACCCATTACAAGACCAAACATTCTGCCAGGGAATATGCCGATTTATTGAACATTAGCCCCAAGGCCCTCGCCAAGATGACCAAAAACCATTTTAAGAAGACTATGACCAATCTGATTAGTGAACGGATCATTATTGAGGCCAAGCGCGAGCTGTACCTCACCAACAAAACGGTAAAAGAGATTGCCTACGACCTTGGCTATGACGATGAGCACTACTTTAGCCGATTTTTTAAGAACAATGCGGACATTTCGCCCAAAACCTATCGCGAAACGGTGGGCTTTGCCCGTGCCGCCATGGCGTAACCCAACCCTATGAAAACACATGTAATACACCAAACCCTGCCTATGCCCTTTGGGCAGGTTTACGTCGCCTTGAAAAAACGCATTGTGGAGCACGGCTTTTTGCTCCTGCACGAGATTGACACCCAAGCCATTGTGGCGAAGCATGGCGTAAGCATACCGCCCTTGCGGCAATTGCTCTTTTTCCACCCGAAATATATTGCGGAGATCATGACGAACGATCCTTTGGCCATAAACGATATTCCCCTAAAACTGGTATTGCACCAACTGGATGAGACCACCGCCCAACTGAGTTTTAAAAATCCGGTGGGCAGCTTACAGGGTTATGGGTTGGACGCTGCAATGGTGGAAGAGTTGTTGGAGCGGGTGCAGGGGATACTTTCTTTTTAAGGAGGGTTGGATTTTTGGATTTTTTTGAATGTTTGAGAAAGATTGATAGCGTTATACAGAGTGCTATTTGGTGACCTTGATAAATTAATGGTTTATTAATCAACATTTTACTGTTGATAAGTGTAAATTCTTTCCTGTTAATTCTGAAATAAAAGCATTTAACTTTGAAAATATTTTCAAAAGTCTATGCTTGAACCTATTAGTGTAATAAATGCAATATCTGTTGATAGGGAAATCTACACCGATGGTCACAGTCCTCTTCTAACTATAGGTGAAGATTATGAAAAATATGTTGTTAAAAACTCTAAAGGAAGAATACCTGCATTTGACCTTGTTAATGAATTTCTAGCAAATGGGCTCCTTCAATGCTGGAAGATACCTACTCCTGGTTGTGCAATCTTAAAGATTGATTCGTCGCTTGTAGTCGGTTATTCAAATAATCATCAAGCCAGGTTTTATAACTATTCTTCTTTTGGATCAAGAGTGCTTCCCAAAAAATTAGATTTAAATGAATTTACAGTTGCCAAAAACAAGTCTGTTTTTAACAAACTTTGCAATCCGATTGATATTTTAAGAATTGGTCTCTTCGATTTATGGGTGTCAAACGATGATAGAAAGCCTACAAATCAAAATTTAATTCTTTCAATTGATGATGGTGGGAAGTATACCATCACTGCAATTGATCACGCATTCATTTTTGAAACTCTTCCTTATCAGGACTTGAATCCAAAACACTTTTCTCCATCAATTAATGACCATATAATACTATCGGATTTAGCCAAAATTGTAAAGCGCTATACGAACATTGATGAATCTTTCGTTAAATCAGAAAGAGAATATTTCTATTTTTGCCTTGAAGAATCACTGAAAAACTTTGAAAAGATCATTAATAATATCCCAATTGATTTGGGTTTGAACAATGACTTGACTAACTTTCTGAGTCAATTTCTATTCAATCAAGAAAGAAACGAAAAAGTGTTTGCCGAACATATATATAGGCTTTCAAACTAATGAAGAAATTTTATAGCATAGTAAAAATAGTGACCGACATGACGGTGAATGACAGTATTTCTACTGGAATCATTGTTAATGATGGCACCAGGCTTTTGTTTAAATTTTCTGATTATAAAAAAAGTATAGCCAAAAGACTTTTTCAGTCTGATTCTGATGATATTGATTTTGCGATAAAGCAACTTGAAAAAAGAATTGAAGAAATTAATAAAAGTATCAATTTAGAGGGGACAATAGGGCTGTTTGATTTAACAGAGTATAATAGTCAATTAAAATCAGATTATTTCACTTACCTTAATGCTTACACCACGGGGTTAATTCAATTCGGTTCTCCGAAACTAATTCTGGATTCTCATTCAATTGACTTGGATAAGCTGTTCAAGCTTTATGTTGACCCTGTTGAACATATAAAAGATAATAAAGGGGAAGAAGATCTTCTAATAATCAAATCTCATGTTCAAAAAAGGTTGATTTCTAAAGTAGAGGAAAGAATTCATACTAATATTAAAATTGACAGTAATTTAATTTCTGATATCATTTTTCCATACGAATTAGACTGTATCGGAATGAATGGATCTTTAGTAGGGGCTAAATCTCTGTCATTTGAACATTCTCATCAAACTGTTGATAAATACGTTTCTCACTATATTACTTTGATAACATCCCTTAGTTATAAGTATAGTAAAAGTCTTAAGGACAATAGATTTTATCTCATTGCAAATGAACCTAAAGATGTAAAGAGTGAAACGTATAAGATTTGGGACAGGGTTTATAACAACAAGCTAATTGATATATTACATCCTGATCAGTCAGATATTGTTGCTGAACGTGTTTTTGAAACCAATGCAACAAAATTTCTTAATTAAGGAAAGACTAATCAAATCCCCCCAATAACCTTCAAACTCAACCCCGTATGCTTTTTAATGTCAGCATCGGACATTCCGCTAGCTTTTAAGGACTTGGCAATACTGATGGCCTTTTCTTTTTCCGCCCGCTTTTTCTCGGTATCAATTTTAAACTGTTCCAGTTCCTGCCTTTCGGGGTCCATAATTTCAAACAGGCCGCTTTTTTGGAGTTTGTCCATCACACCTTGGTCGGCAAAACTGGTATAGTTGGTTTCGGTGATCACCAAATGGTCCAGCACCTCCACTTTTATCAGTTTGCCCGCTTTTAGCATATGGTCGGTAAAGGTAATATCGGCATCGGTAACCTCGTGCGAGCCGCTGGGGTGGTTGTGCACCAAGATCAGCTTGCTGGCCAGTTTGTAGATCGCCATCCTAAACACATCGGGCGGGTCGGCATTTACGCGGTTGCTCGCCCCAAGGCCAATAAGCTCCACAAACAAAATTTTGTTGTTGTGGTTAAGCCCCACCACCCAAAAATGCTCTTGGTTGCGGCGTATCTTGTTCTCGCGCAGCAATACCTGCTGCATGATCGCATATATGTCCGCGGAGTTGAGCACTTTAATCTTTTGTTCTTTGGTAAGCCGTACGTTCATGGTAGGTATGTTATCATTTTTGGGTTTGGGAAAGGTAGTCCATGCCCGTGAAAAAACAAAACCAGATAATTTAATCAACTAATATAATTCCACATGGTTTTGTTGGCCATCATCTTGGAATAGGCAGTTAAAATAGGCGCATTTTCCGCTTTTTCCAGTCTTGGGTCGTGTTTTAGCAATTGGATGGCATGGTAACGGGCCGTTTTCAAGATTTGATTGTCCTTTACAATATCAGCAATTTTAAGGTTGAGCATACCGCTCTGTTGCGTGCCCATTAAATCGCCCGGCCCACGAAGCTTAAGGTCGACCTCGGCAATCTCAAAACCATCGTTGGTGCGTACCATGGTCTGTAATCGGGTTTTGGAATCCTCGGAAAGTTTATGGCCTGTCATTAAAATACAAAAGCTTTGTTCCGCGCCTCGGCCCACACGCCCTCGGAGCTGGTGCAATTGCGATAATCCAAACCGTTCGGCGCTTTCAATGATCATTACGGATGCATTGGGTACATTAACACCCACCTCGATTACCGTAGTGGCTATCATAATCTGTGTTTCCCCCTTTACAAAGCGCTCCATTTCATAATCTTTGTCGGCAGGTTTCATTTTTCCGTGTACAATGGAAATTTGGTATTCGGGCTGTGGAAAATCACGGACAATACTTTCGTAACCATCCATTAAGTCCTTGTAATCTAGCGCTTCAGATTCTTGAATCAACGGATACACGATATAGATTTGTCTCCCTTTTTTGATTTCATCTTTGATGAACCTGAATACTTTTAAACGGTTACTGTCAAAACGATGTACTGTTTTGATTGGTTTTCTGCCAGGAGGGAGTTCATCTATAACGGAGATATCCAAATCCCCGTACAGGCTCATAGCTAAAGTTCTGGGAATGGGGGTCGCTGTCATTACTAAAACATGCGGAGGAGTCTGATTTTTATGCCACAATTTTGATCGCTGAGCCACACCAAATCGGTGCTGTTCGTCCACAATGGCCAAACCAAGGTTTTTGAACTGGACTTTGTCCTCCAAAACCGCATGGGTGCCCACTAAAATGTTCAAATTGCCATTTTCCAGTTGATTGTGCAGCAAAGTACGTTCGGATTTCTTTGTGGAGCCTGTCAACAAGGCAATCTTAACGTCCATGTTTTCCAAAAGCTCTTTGAGGCCGTTGTAATGCTGGGTAGCCAAAATCTCTGTTGGAGCCATTAAACAGGCTTGAAAACCGTTGTCAATGGCCAATAGCATGCACATTAGTGCTACTATGGTCTTTCCTGAACCTACATCGCCCTGTAAAAGTCGATTCATTTGGGCATTGCTCCCCAAATCGTTACGGATTTCCTTGATTACCCTTTTCTGGGCTGTCGTTAGTTCAAAGGGCAGGTGGTTTTCAAAGAATTCGGTAAACTTTTCGCCCACAGCTTCAAAAGGCATTCCTTTTATTTTTTGTTTCCGCTGTAAATTTTGGGATATCAACCGCAATTGCACAAAAAACAACTCTTCAAACTTTAATCGAAATTGTGCCCTTGCCAATAATTCTTGATTCTTCGGAAAATGAATGTTGAAAAGCGCGGAGCTCTTCGAAATCAGTTTTAATTCTTCCAAAATAGCGGGCGACAACGATTCTGAAAACTTGCCTTGGCATTCCAAGAACAATTGTTGGATCATTTTACCAATAACCCGATTGGTGATGCCCTTATTGCTCAATTTTTCAGTGGAAGGGTAGATGGGCTGCATCACCATTTTTAATCCCTGTTGATGCTTTTGCAAAGTCTCCATTTCGGGATGGGGCATCGAGTAGGTACTCCCGTATTTGTTGACCCGCCCAAAAACCACGTAGGGTTCGTTCAACTTTAAATTTTCCTTGATCCATTTGTGTCCCCGAAACCAAACCAGGTCCATTTGTCCCGTTTCATCCACAAAAGTGGCCACCAAGCGCTTTCCCCGTTTTTGTTCCACCGTTTTTATGTGGACAATTTTGCCCACTACCTGTACATCGGCACCGCTAGGTTGCAGTTGATTGATTTTATAATAACTCGTTTTGTCCAAATAACGGTTAGGGAACAGATGCAGCAGGTCCCTAAAGGTCTCAATGCCCAACTCGGCCTTTAAAACATCGGCCCGGTTGGGGCCAACACCTTTTAAATATGCTATGGGAGTTTGCAGAAAATTGGGATTCATCGAACTAAAATATGTAATTTGGAAGGACTTTTGATAAGATGATGGTATGAAGCTGAGCCCCATTCTTGTTTTTTTCTTATTTGTACAGTTGTCGTTCGCACAAATTCAGGGTAAGGTGGACTTTGTCCAGGCCGACGTTTTGATCGAGCCCACACCATCCGAAAACCGCATTAATGGTAGTGTGATCTATCAATTTAATGTGATTGAAGCTGTGGATTCCATTTATCTTGATGCCATAGATCTAGATTTTTCATCTGTTTTTCTAGATGACACAAAAATAAATTATGATTATAATGGGCAGAAAATAACCATCAAAAAAAAGATGGTGAAAGGCGATACCCATAAGCTAAAATTAGATTATGTGGCCAAACCAAAACAAACGGTATATTTTTTAGGGTGGGACGATGCTGTTAGGAACAATGAGCAAGTCTGGACCCAAGGACAGGGAAAATACACCAGCCATTGGTTGCCCAGTTTTGACGATATGAGCGAAAAAGTGGAGTTTGACCTTGATATTCTTCTAAAACGGGATTATACAGTAATCGCTAACGGGAATTTGGTCAAGAAAGACACTTTGCCCGATTTCAAGGGCTATCTGTGGCAGTTTGATATGGAAAAACCAATGAGCAGTTATTTGGTCGGTTTTGCTATTGGAGATTACAATAAAAAAACGGTTGAATCATCCTCAGGAGTCCCGCTTGAACTGTATTACGAACCTACGGATTTCACAAAAGTGGAGCCAACCTACAGATACACAAAGCAAATTTTCGATTTTTTGGAGAACGAAATAGGCGTGGCTTATCCTTGGCAGAATTATAAACAGGTTCCTGTTCAGGATTTTCTTTACGCAGGGATGGAGAACACGACCTGTACTATATTTTCCAATCAATATGTGATAGATTCCACGGCTTTTGTGGATAAAAACTACGTGAATGTGAATGCACACGAGCTGGCGCACCAATGGTTTGGAAATCTGGTAACCGAAACCAGCAGCGAACACCATTGGTTGCACGAAGGTTTTGCCACATTTTACGCCTATCTTGCGGAAAAGGACATTTTTGGGGATGATTATTACTATTGGCATCTGTTGGAAACGGCCAATGCCTTACAACGTTTTTCTGGAGATGATGGGGGCGAGGCGCTTCGCAATCCGAACGCAGGCAGCCTTACTTTTTATGAAAAAGGCGCTTGGGCCTTGGTAATGCTTAGAGATAGAGTAGGAGAGGACGCTTTTAAAAAGGGGGTGCAGAACTATCTCAATACATATGCGTTTAAAAATGTGACCATTCCCAATTTTATCGAGGAAATGGAAATGGTTTCCAATACCGACCTTGAAGATTTTGAGCAATTATGGTTGGAGAATCCTGATTTCCCTTATGAGCATGTGCTTTCGTTCTTGAAAGAAAAGAACTCGTCCATCAAAACATATTTTGAGCTTAAAAATAGGATGGCAGAAAAGCCTGAGAATATTGAAAAGATTTTAAAACGGGCTTGGGCCAAGATAAAATCCGACCAATTAAAGGAAAACTTGGTTTTGGATCATGGGGATAAGCTGTCCGTAGACTTTTTGGGGGAGATCATCAAATCTGAAGGTTTAAAAATAAGGCAGGCCGTTATTTTGTCGCAAAATAAAATTTCGGGGGAACTTCAAACGGATATCGAAGGACTTTTAAAGGACAAAAGCTACACGACCTTAGAGGCTGCTTTGTACCGATTATGGACCGATTTTCCCCAAAACAGAAGCAAATATCTTAATGAAACGGATGGAATCACAGGGTTTCCCAACAAAAACATTCGATTGTTATGGCTAACCCTAGCTTTGGTATCGCCTGAATACAATCCAGGTGCAAAACCATTGTATTTTGATGAATTAAGCGGTTATACGGGTTCTGAACATCATTTTGAGACACGCCTACTTGCATTCCAATACTTGAACAATATAGGTGGGTTTACAGATACTACACTCAAGAACTTGGTGGAGTCCTGCAATCATCATGTGTGGCACTTTAAAAAATCGGCAAGGGAGATACTCAACGACTTTTTGCAATCTGAAGGGAATACAGCTCGCATTAAGAGTCTTTACCCTTTGCTAAGTCAGCAAGAAAAACAATATTTGGAAAAAACTTTAGGGGAATGAGGGCATTGGTCATTTCGGGAGGAGGTAGCAAGGGAGCCTTTGCAGGCGGTGTTGCCCAATTTTTGATTCAAGAAGCCAAACACGATTACGATTTATTTGTCGGGACATCCACAGGGAGCCTATTGATTTCCCATTTGGCCCTGAACAAGTTGGACAAAATCAAGAATATCTATTCAAACGTTAATCAAGACAGTATTTTCAGTAATTGTCCATTCATCATTAAAAAAAAGTATGGGGTCGAGATCATTGCCATAAACCATTGGAATGTGATCAAAAACTTTATCAAAGGAAAAAAAACCTTTGGAGAAAGTGAAAATCTCAGAAAATTGATTCGAAAATCCATTACAGTGGAGGAATTCAACGAATTGAAGCAAAGCAAGATGGATGTGGTCGTAACGGTTTCCAATCTTTCGTTGAACCAAGTAGAGTATAAGTCCATAAACGATTGCACGTATGATGAGTTCTGTGATTGGATATGGATTTCGTCCAACTACACACCATTTATGAGTTTGGTCAAGAAAAATGGTTGTGAGTATGCCGATGGGGGCTTGGGAACTTTAGTTCCCATTGAAGAAGCATTGAACCGTGGAGCGACTGAGGTGGATGTGGTGGTGCTCCATACCGAGGTGAACCATTTAAACCGTATGTCCTCTAAAAACCCGTTTGATTTGATTACCACCATTTTTGGCTTTATGCTGGACCGTATCGAAAACCAAAATATCAGAATTGGCAAATTAGTGGCCAATCGGAAGGGGGCGATCATTAATTTTTACTATACGCCAACGGTCCTTACCACAAACTCATTGATCTTTAATAAGGAGCGAATGACCTTATGGTGGAAACGCGGTTATTTGTATGCGAAGAACAAGAACGAGCAAACGAGCCCAATTGAACCTGAAAAGCAAGAATAGGCTGTTCGAGTACTCTGTAGTAGGGTTATTCTGTTGATGGTTTTTTGGCACACGAGGTTATTTAGCCTGGTTTTTCAAGAAAAAATGGATTTCTGACTAAGTTATTGGGTTACTGCGGACTGTCACTGCAAGTTCAAACTCAAGCGTCAATTTCAAGAACAGAAAATTCGTGATGATTCGTGGAATTGGTGTCAAAAAGGTGAAAGCTGAAGGGTGAATGGATGGAAGATAGAACAAAGAAGCAAGAGGAGAGAACCAAGACCGCTGCGCTGCTGGACACAAGAACCAAGACTTCGTGCTTCGGACATCCGACTTCCGACTCCCAACAATTGTTTCATTGTCATTTCGAACCGACCAGCGGGAAGGTGAGAAATCTGCTCGATGCTACTCTTTCAAAAGAGATTTCTCAATCGATGCGCTGCACCTCATTTCGAAATGACGATTTGGCTTCGCTCAGCATCCGCACGGAATGACAAACTCAAATATCAAGTTCATAGAAGTTATTGGGTTATTGGTTACTGCAGACTGCCTACTGTTTACTGTTTACTGCGAACTGTAAGTTCAAATACCAAGTTCAAGAGCAAAGAAGAGAGAGACAAGACTTCGTACATCGTGCATCCGACTACATTGGATTATTGAGTTACTTCGGACTGCCTACTGTTTACTGCTTACTGCCTACTGCCTACTGCCAACTGCCACTGTACTGTATTACTGAACCGCATTAATCCCAAAGCTCGGTAACTTCTTTTTTTACAAAGGCCAAAGCGGCACTGGACGGAGATTCCTTCTCCATGGTTTGATTAAGAATATCTTCACGTAGCTTGTCCGGTGAATCGGTCTCGCTCATCCCAGCGGAACGAATGATTTGTATGGTAGCATTTTTGGCCGTTTTAATGATGTTCCAGCAAGAATCGGACATATAAATCTGCTGTGATAGATTGTGTTCAAACTCCGTCTCTATCTGTTTGATCAATAGGTTTTCGTAATCGCTTTTGCTTTTTCCGGTAGGTGCAACGCGCACAACCAAGCTGTTCAAAGCAATTCGTTCCAAGAAAAGGGCCATGCGCTCATAAGCTTGCAAACGAACGGGCAAAGTTTCTTTTTGGGAATCTTTGTGCAGCAAAAACCGTCTGCGGCCATCTTCGTTACGGGTATGTAACCTAAAAAAATAAAAAGCAACTGCTCCGGTAACAACCGCGGGTAATAAATAAGCAAATAACTGAAGGATTTGATCTCCACTCATAAGGAAGTTTGATTTTTTATTGGTTTTACACTACCTAGAACGCATCAAAATCCCAAAAAGTATTTTAAGCCAAAAGGTTATTAGTTACCTTTTGTACTTTCTTTGGCCTTTGCATAAAAACCTTTGTAGTCAGGCTGTAGTTTGATGTTAATGCCCTCCTTGAAATTACCATCCTTGGCAGTAACACTGATGCTTTCTGCGGGAACCTCCAAAACAGTTACCAATTCTGAAGCCACAACGGCTACTTGGTTGTAGGTAGGGGCAAACTCCCCAGTAATGTTCAATCCTTCGACCTCTGCTTTAAAATTGGGGTTGGCTTTAATCACGTTGGCAACACCGGCCAACCATGTTTTGCCCTCTTCGGTCAACTCTGCACCAGTATCCGAACCAAAAAGTGAGCTTAGACTGTTGCTGATGGTTACGATGCCTTGTTCCACACCGACTTTGGCATTTTCGCCCATAGTTTTCTTAATATTTGTCAAGGAGACAATGGCAGTGGAATCGTTGGAAGAAATCATATCATTGATGCCACTAAGTTGTTTTTCCTTTCTGGCCAGGGCTTCCATGGCACGATCTACGTTCTCCGAATTTTGTTTTGACAGTTGTGAGAAGTTGCTCATATTGCCCAAAAGTGTTGCATTGGCATCACGAAGGGTTACGTTTTCTGCTTTAAGGGTCTCTGCCTCGGCATTGGCTGATGATATTTCTCGTCTTGCCTTTGCTAATTCCTGCTCCACTTCGGAGATTCTGGTCTTCAATGTGTCTATTTCAGCAAAAAGTTCACTTTTTCGTTGTGAAAAAGCACTTGTAGTTATTGCCAGAAGTAGGATTAGGAGTAAATTTCGTTTCATAAGTAGTACAATTGCTTGTTTATATATTTGGGTCTAAATTAAAATGTTTTTTTAAATGCTGGCTTTCCACCTAAGTGTTCGCAATCAAAAAGCTGCTGCATGGATTCAAATTTCACCTTTTCTTTTTGATATCCATAAACAGATTTTAAATCGCTACTAAGATAATCATCATCCACGTTTACTTGTACATCATCCATATTAAATTGACAAGGATGCTCGTAACCCGCAGCATGGGTGATTTCCAACAACTCTTTTCTGAATGTTTTAAAGTATTGTGCCAGTCTATCGGATTTTAAAGGCACATTCATGCCGCTTTGACGCCACTTACTTTGGGTGGCGACACCAGCAGGACAACGGTTGGTATGGCAAACCTGTGCTTGAATGCACCCAATGCTCATCATGGCTTCCCGGGCTACGTTAATGCAGTCGGCACCCATGGCAAATGCCATTGCGGCTTTTCCAGGGAAACCCAGCTTGCCGCTGCCAATAAATACGACTCTTTCCGTAAGTCCGTGTTCCATGAACAAACTGTATACTTTGGAAAATCCATACGTCCACGGCAAGGATACATGATCGGCAAAACTAGGGGGAGCGGCTCCTGTACCCCCTTCGCCACCATCAATGGTGATAAAATCCGGTCCTTTGCCCGTCTTTTTCATTAAATCGGCCAATTCTTCCCACTGCTCGACTTTTCCAATGGCACCTTTTATGCCGACGGGCAATCCAGTTTCCTCTGCAATGGATTCGATAAACTCCAAAAGTTCTGGGATTGTTGTGAATGCTTTGTGGGTGGGGGGGGAAATAACATCCTTGCCGACTTCAACACCACGTATCTCTGCAAGCTCTGGTGTAATTTTTGAGCCAGGAAGCACACCGCCTTTACCGGGTTTTGCTCCTTGGGATAGTTTTATCTCAATGGCTTTGATGCATGGGTTATCGTCCACTAAAACCTTTAGTTTATCCATGGAAAATCCTCCATCTCGTGACCTCACACCAAAATAGCCTGTACCAAAATGAAAAATAACGTCCCCGCCTTGTTTGTGATAGGGAGAAAGTCCACCTTCGCCTGTGTTATGGTAAGCGCCACATTTTTCGACTCCCTTGTTCAATGATTCAATGGCAGCGGCCGATAACGACCCAAAGCTCATGGCGGAAACATTGATGATGGATGCGGGACGATATGGTTTTCTCCGTTTATTATAGGCACCCATCACCTTGGCGCAGGGTAGAAAATATGGGTGTTCAATATTTGGATGGTTTTCGGGCACTTGAAAACCGATCATGGCATTTTTGATGAAAATATGTTGGTGTTTGTAGATATCCCTATCCGTTCCAAAGCCTTCATAATTGTTCTCTTTTTTTGCAGATGCGTAAATCCAGCTACGTTCTATGCGGTTAAAGGGGAGTTCTTCCCGATTGTTGGCCACAAAATACTGCCGCATTTCCGGGCCAATGCTTTCCAACCAATAGCGCAGATGCCCAACAATAGGGTAGTTGTGGCTAATGGTATGGGCTTTTTGAAGAAAGATATCACGTACGGCAACCAATAATAGAAAAATCAATACCCAAGCCCACCATGGTATATCGGCCAAAAAATCAAGGAATGCTTCCATCTTTTTAATTTGAAGAGTAACTACAAATATCAAGCCCCAATATCCATTTTCCAAATTAGGGAGATATTGGGGCCTTAGTTTGATGTTATTTTAAATAGTGTAAGTTCGGGTTTTTCCTTTGGAAAAGCCTGTTCGCCTTTGGATGGATATCGACACCAAGCTTTTAAAAAATATTTATTTGCTTCTGTCCAAATAATCCAATGCAATTTCGGTCATAGCTTTTACACCTAGTTGTAACCCACTATCATCAATTTTAAAATCGGGAGTGTGGTGCGGAAAATGCTCGTCGGGACCGGCATTGGGGTCTTTACCGCCCAAAATGTAAAAGAAACCTGGGATTTTTTCTTGGTAGAACGAAAAATCCTCTGCTCCCGTAATGGCTTTGATCAAATGTACGTTTTCTTCACCGGCCACCTCTTGAAGACTTGGAAGTGATGCTGCGGTCAGGTCAAGGTCGTTATAGGTGATTGGTACTCCTTTGGCAATTTCCACAGTAGCTTCGGCGCGATATGCCTTGGCAATGGTTTCTGCCATCTCCTTCATTCTATCGTTAACTTGTTTTTGCATGTCGTAATCCAAGGTACGGATAGTTCCGATAAGTTCGGCACTTTCCGGGATGATATTGTTTCGTACACCACCACTTATTTTTCCAACGGTAATTACTGCCGCCTCTTTGGTCAATTCTAATTCACGGCTAATGATGGATTGAAAGCCATCCACAATTTTGGAGGCTACAAAAATAGGGTCGATTCCACCCCAAGGCTGTGAACCGTGAGATTGCTTTCCTTTGATTTTGACGACAAATCGCTGCGCTGCAGCCAAAGCTCCACCTGGTTTATACGCAATGTGTCCCACAGGTAGGTAGGAACCAATATGAAGGCCATAAATGGCATCTACCTTGGGGTTTTCCAGTACGCCTTCTTTCACCATAAGTTCGGCACCGCCTTCCTCTCCTGGAGGAGCTCCTTCTTCGGCAGGCTGGAATATGAATTTTATGGTTCCGTGGATTTTATCCTTGTTTTTGGCCAAAACCTCTGCGGTTCCCATCATAATGGCAATATGGGTATCGTGTCCGCAAGCATGCATCACACCGACTTCTTCGCCTAAATATTCAGATTTGACTTCAGATTTAAATGGAAGGTCGTTTCTTTCGGTAACCGGTAGGGCATCAATATCAGCTCTAAGGGCAACTACTTTTCCGGGATGGTCCCCTTTTAAAAGTCCGACTACACCCGTATGGGCAACCTCTGTTTGTACTTCGATACCCAAAGATCTTAAATGAGTGGCAATTTTTTCAGCCGTTTTAAATTCTCTGTTGCTGAGTTCTGGGTTTTGGTGCATATCGCGGCGCCATTCGATTACTTTAGATTCGACAGCAGCGATGTCCTTTTCGAGCCCATGGTCTTGGGCATACATGGATAAACTTGCGGAAAATAGTGCAAGTGCTAAAATTTTCTTCATAATATAAGTGTTGGTTTATAATTTAATTTGACGGTATCCTTGATTTTGAAGCTGGATATTGGCCGTCATTGCGGAGAGGGCAATTTTAACACCAGGAATCAAATCTTCCTTTGGAAGACCTCTGGTTTTTGAAGATTGTCCGCATATAATGACTTCCACACCAGCTTCCAATAAATCCTCTACAAGTTCTCGGTTTGGGTTGTCTACTTTGTATCTGTTTCGAAAAGCTTCGTCCGTCAGTAAGTTTCTTGCAGCCGTCCCATGCACGATAAGTGCAGCTTTTAATTGCGAAGCAGGGATGCCGCTTTGGGCGTGCATATTTAAAAAACGCGCTACTGTATTCAGGTTTTTATTGATTTCGGTGTCGGATTCTGGTCCATTTTTAACATCAAAAACCACTTTAAACTCTTGTGATTTGTCTGTTTTAAAGTCTGGGTTGTCTATTTCCCAAACGGCACCGTAGTTTTCTACAATGGGACCTGATTTGGTTTCTTGTGAAATTCCAGAAAATGTAACAAAAACTAAAAGGAATAGGGGGAGGCGGTGAAAATTCATCAGCTATTTTGGTTAAGACCTTAAATATATTTAAAATCAGAAGAAAACCGGTTACGGTGTTTATAAAAATTGAAAGGATGATTTTAGCAAGAGCTCAATAATGGCTAATTTCACGCCTACTTTAAAAGTTTCTAGTCCTTGAGCAGTTTTATAGATGAATTGAATGATGCGCAGCGTGCCCCTGTATTGCACAAAGATGGTCCGTTGATGGTAATTGCGGGTGCAGGCTCTGGTAAAACCCGGGTGCTCACTTACAGAATCGCCCACTTGATGGAGCAAGGGGTGGACTCATTTAATATTTTGGCCCTGACCTTTACCAATAAGGCAGCGCGCGAAATGAAGAAACGTATTGCTACCATTGTCGGTAATTCCGAAGCTAAGAATCTTTGGATGGGTACGTTCCACTCCGTATTTGCCAAACTGCTTCGGTACGATGGCGATAAACTGGGCTATCCAAGCAACTTTACCATTTACGATACACAGGATTCCCAACGTTTGATTGCTTCCATCATCAAGGAAATGGGGCTGGACAAGGATATTTACAAATACAAGCAGGTACAAAACCGGATTTCATCTTACAAAAACAGCTTGATTACCGTCAAAGCCTATTTTCAGAACCCTGAATTAATGGAGGCCGATGCCATGGCCAAACGCCCAAGATTAGGGGAGATTTATCAGAATTATGTGGATAGATGCTTCAAGGCGGGTGCGATGGACTTTGATGACCTTTTGTTGCGGACCAATGAGTTGTTGACCCGTTTCCCAGAGGTATTGATGAAGTATCAGGACCGTTTCCGATACATTTTGGTGGATGAGTACCAGGATACCAACCATTCTCAGTACTTGATTGTAAAAGCACTGTCGGACCGATACCAAAACATTTGCGTGGTAGGGGACGATGCCCAGAGTATCTATTCGTTCCGTGGAGCGAACATCAGTAACATCTTAAATTTCCAAAGGGATTATGATAATGTTGCCGTTTATCGTTTGGAACAGAACTATCGTTCCACAAAAAATATTGTAAACGCAGCCAATTCTATCATCGCGAACAATAAAAACCAGTTGGAAAAGAATGTTTGGACCTCCAACGATGATGGCGGACTCATAAAAATACACCGGAGCGTTACCGATGCCGAAGAGGGACGGTATGTGGCAGGTTCCATTTTTGAGAACAAAATGCAGCAACAAATGCAAAACGGTGAGTTTGCTGTTTTGTATCGAACCAATTCACAATCCCGTGCCATTGAAGATGCCCTCCGCAAGCGGGATATTCCCTATCGTATTTATGGCGGATTGTCGTTCTACCAAAGAAAGGAGATTAAGGATGTATTGGCCTATTTGCGACTTATCATCAACCCTAAAGATGAGGAAGCGCTAAAGCGGGTCATCAACTTCCCCACACGTGGGATAGGGCAGACCACTGTGGATAAGCTGGTGGTGGCAGCTAACCATTACGGACGTTCCATTTATGAGGTAATGGAGCATCTGGACAAGCTCAATTTGAACATCAATGCCGGAACCAAGCGTAAGTTGACGGATTTCGTTACCATGATCAAGAGCTTCCAAATCATGAATGAGGGTTCCGATGCATTTACCCTGGCGGAACATGTGGCCAAAAAAACAGGGCTGTTGTTGGAGTTCAAAAAAGATGGTACGCCCGAAGGTATTGCCAAGATGGAGAACATCGAGGAACTATTGAACGGGATCAAAGATTTTGTAGAGGGTCAAAAAGAAATTGCCGATGCCACAGGTAGCTTGACCGAGTTTTTGGAAGATGTTGCCCTGGCCACAGATATGGATAAAGATATCGAGGATGATGATAGGGTAGCTCTAATGACCATCCACTTGGCAAAAGGGTTGGAGTTTCCTTACGTGTACATTGTTGGAATGGAGGAGGATTTGTTTCCATCGGCCATGAGCATGAATACCCGAAGTGAGTTGGAAGAGGAGCGAAGGTTGTTTTACGTAGCGCTAACAAGGGCCGAAAAGCAAGCATTTCTTACCTATACCCAAAACAGATACAGATGGGGCAAACTCATTGATGCCGAACCGAGTCGGTTTTTGGAGGAAATAGAAGAGAAGTATGTGGAGAACCTAACTCCCGTGAACGATGGTTATCGGTATAAATCCACGATCGACAAGAATATTTTTGGAGAGGTGGACAAGAGCAAACTAAGACAGGTGAAACCGAAAAACGGGACGCCACCAAGTGTGCAAAAGCCCAGCGAAAACCAGTTGCGTAAATTAAGGAAGCTCAAACCTGAAATTTCTGCCCCGACCAAACCTATGGATTTAGATCCAGGCCTGGTGACAGGTGCACGAGTGAACCACACCCGATTCGGAAGAGGGAAAATACTAAATATAGAAGGTGTGGGGAATGATAGAAAGGCTGAAATCCATTTTGATCAGGGCGGCATTAAAAAGTTACTGCTCCGTTTTGCCAAACTTGAGGTTTTGGATAATGCCTAAACCTATTTAAGATTCTCCAAATAATTTTTTCGGGGTCTACTAGGGAGGGTAAAAATGCTTAAATTCAGTGCTATTATTTTCAATTAATAGACCAAACCAACCTCTTCTTTATGAAAGACCTCTTTTTTAAACCTGTTTTTTTAGCAATTGCATTTCTTGTTATTACACTTTTCGGAGTGGCAGGCTATCATTATGCCATTGGATACCCTGCATGGGTGACAATGCTGGCAGGAGTTCTAATTGGCTTTGTATTGCTCATCATCTTAAAATTAGTATTGACTTGGATTGCCCCTTTCACCAAAAAAATCCCAATTACTCTGGCGACTACCGCTCTTAGCGGTTTTTTGGCACTTTGTATTATGCGAATGTATGCCTTCAGGTGGCCTTCTATTTTATTTTACGGATTGGCATTGTTTGGCTTTATTTGTTTCATCTTGCTCAATTTTGGAATTTGGCAAATCGTCAAAAAAAAGAATACTAAAAAAGGGACCGTTCTTGTTGTTATAGGTGTTGCCCTAGGAGTTTTAGGCTTTTATGGATTCAATGCTTTGGATGGTGATCCTTACGTGGAAAATTCATCTTCAGAAGAAACTATTGATGTTACCTTTTTGAGTGAAAGAGGTATTGATGACCCTTCCCAAAAAGGAAATTTTGAGGTAGAAGTTTTTACCTACGGAAGCGGAACGGATGAAAAACGACCTGAATATGCAGAAGGTGTTAAGATAAAAACCCCGACGGTTGATGCTTCACTATTGCTTCCTGAGTGGAAAGGGAAAAAGAAGAAATGGCGTGAAAAATATTGGGGCTTTGGTGTGGATAGCTTTCCATTGAATGCACGTGTGTATATGCCCAAAGGAGAAGGACCTTTCCCTATGGTAATGATGGTGCACGGTAACCATAGTATGCTCGATTATTCGGATGGAGGCTATGCCTATCTTGGAGAACTTTTGGCCAGCAGGGGGGTCATAGGTGTTTCAGTTGATGAGAATTTCATCAATGGGCATTGGTCCGGAGATTTTATGGGAAAAGAAATGCCCGCTCGTGGGTGGCTTTTGCTAAAACATCTGGAACAATGGCAAAAATGGAACGATGGAGCCAACCTGGATATCGAGGGTAAAGTGGACATGGACAATATTGTGCTTGTGGGGCATTCCCGAGGAGGCGAAGCGGTATCCATCGCAGCAGCTTTCAATAAATTAGATAGATTTCCCGACAATGGCAACGAGAAGTTCAATTTTAATTTTGGCATACAAGGAATCGTCACAATAGCGCCAACGGATTACCGCTATAATCGTGAAATTAGTCTCGAGGATATCAATTATTTGTCAATTCAAGGGGCATATGACTCGGATGAGACCAGTTTTTGGGGGATGCGGCCTTTTCATCGTTTGCAATTTTCAGAAGGTTTTGATGGTTTTAAAGCAGGTTTATATATGAACCATGCCAATCATGGTCAGTTTAACTCCACATGGGGCAAATCGGATTTTGGCGCGCCCATGAAGTGGTTGCTCAATCTTAAGCCTTTGGTAACTGGCGAAGAACAACGTCAAGTCGCCAAAGTATATGTAAGCGCTTTTGCAGAAGCTGTATTGAAGGGAAACCGAGATTACCTGCCCATGTTCAAAAATGTGGATTTGGTAAGTGATTGGCTGCCCAAAGAAGATTATTTGAGTCAATATAGTGATACCTACAAAAAAATACTCGTGAACTTTGAAAGTGATCTGGATGTAACCAGTGCTTCAGAAGATATAAAATTGCATGCCGAAAATTTTAAGGTATGGCGTGAAACAGAATTGTTGTCCAGAGATGGGGAAAGTCAACAGAACAATGCCTTGGTGTTGGGATGGAACTATGGTGCGAAGGCTGACAAGGACTCCATTCCAATTTACAGTATAGCTCTTCCCGATACTTTAAAGAACTTTGGTTCTGTCGATACTCTGGCCCTTTCCGTGGCTATCGGGGATGTTTCAGAATTAAAAATGGAGGATAAAGAAAAACCTGAAATGCCTGATGTGGGCTTCAATTTTAGCATTATGCTCAAGGATAGTTTGGGCAATTCCGCTTCGGTGGCCTTGGCTGAGGACAACAAATTGCCAAGTACCATCAAAACCAAGTTCACCAAATTCGAGTTTTTGGATAAAGAAATGATTGGTGAAGCTTCCGAAATCCAACTGAAAAGTTGTTACGTGCCAATTTCCTCTTTCTTAAAACAGAACGTCAGTTTGAATCTATCCAACCTGAAAAGCATCAATCTAGTTTTTGACAAGGATACTTTGGGGGTTGTTGTTTTGGATGATATTGGGTTATACAGGAAAAGCAACTAAAAATAAAGTTTGTCAATGGAAAATATTATTGGGTTATTCAGTTATTGGGTTACTGCCACTACAAACTGACTTCCGACAAGTTCAAGTTCAAGTTCAAGTTCAAATGCAGAAAGAAGATAAACAAAAGCAAAGAACCTCCTTGCCTTGAACTCACCTGTCTACCAGCAAAGGAGGTTTCGGGGTCTCCTCTTATGGGATTCCGAAACCAGTTCGGAATGACGATTGGCTAGGTTGATGAATTTTACGGATTTGCACGAACATATTTACACTTTTATGATGATAGGTTCAGGCATCGAGCAACCAGCATCGGGCATCAAACTTAAGTTCAAGCTCAAACACAAAGGCAAGGGTTGCTGTGTACTTCACATTGCCAAATATGAAAGCATGTTATTGTTCAAATTCAGTTGTAGCATATCCTTCGTGGAGTTTTCCCAACAACGGAATTTGCGATTCAGCCAAGCTTCCATTGGTTATAGTATAGGCTTTGGTAGTTGTATTAAAATGCTTTTTTTTCGAAGAAAATCTGCCATTGAGAAGGTATATGGTTTTACCGTTGCCTTGATTCTTAGATATTATCCCATGGTAGATCATGGGTTTTCCATAAAGGGAGGATGCTACAATCCTATTTTTGGATTTATAAAGGGCAATGTTTTTAATGTTGTGCCCCATACAATCCATTTTGGTTTCCCAGGAAAAAACACCGAATTGTTGATTGTCCGAGACCACGAACCCAATCTGGTGCTCAGCTTTATTATATGTGGTTGCCAAACTATCAAATTTTTTGGTGGACCGTATGCTTTCAATTATTCCCCGTATTTTTTCGTTTATGGTCACTATTTCGTCCAAGTTTTGACAATCAACAGTATCTAGCCCATTAAGTTGAATTAATAAATTGTTCAATTGGGCAAGAGTGTTTTTTGCATCAAATTGTTCGTCTTCCTTAGAATTGTAATTGTTGCAGCTTGTGAAAGGTATCAAAAGTCCAAAACTGATGCATGCTATAAATAGTGTTTTCAATTTCATAAGAATGTGATTTTTATCTAAAGGTGGGATATAAATTTCAATGTTAAGGGGCAAAATCAACCAATGGCCTATATGAATTGATGAATGGCCCATTTCCCTTTATAAAGATTCGGGTCTGATGATTGGTTGTGTGTATTATCAAACATTTAACATGTACAGTAGAAGGCTTAGTTTTGAGTGCATAAGTATTATCTTTGTTATAGATTATTTAACAAAATGGCAGAGTTGATAAGACTTTACGAAGAAAACCCCAATCCCAAGCAAGTTGAAAAAATTGTGAACGTGCTTAGGAAAGGAGGGCTTGTGATTTATCCCACGGATACTGTTTACGGTCTTGGTTGCGATATTACCAACTCAAAGGCCCTACAGCGCATAGCAAGGATAAAAGGTGTAAAGTTGGAAAAGGCCAATTGGTCCTTTATTTGTGCGGATTTGAGTAATTTGTCCGATTATGTTCGGCAAATAGATGGTCCAACATTTAAATTATTAAAGCGTACCCTTCCCGGGCCCTATACTTTTATACTTCCGGGGAACAACAATCTTCCAAAAGATTTTAAAAAGAAAAAGACGGTGGGTATCCGTGTGCCCGATAATGCAATTGCCCGGGCCTTGGTGTCCGAATTGGGCCATCCTATTGTTTCTACATCCATCCGGGACGATGATGATATTTTGGAATATACTACAGATCCTGAACTTATTTACGAGAAATGGAAGAACCTTGTGGATATTGTGATTGATGGTGGTTATGGGGATAATGTGGCATCTACAGTAATAGACCTTTCCGGCGATGAACCCGTAGTAATCCGGGAGGGCAAGGGTAGCCTTGAGATATTTTAAGGGCCTGTAAACCCCATTTCAATTGCAATTCCTAATAAGTCCAATAAAAAAAGCGGCCAATTGGCCGCTTTTAATTGTAAGCTAAAGCTTATTTCTTATTTGCCTGTACCGCCTATTGCTGGATCTTTCATTCCTTCTTCGATCATGTTGTAGAACTGATCGATTTTTGGAAGTACGACAATTCTTGTCCTTCTGTTCTTAGCTCTATTGGCAGAAGTATCGTTATCAACAAGTGGCACATAGTAGCTACGTCCTGCAGCTGTCATTCTAGCTGGATCTACACCAAAGTCGTTTTGAAGGATACGAACAACAGAAGTTGCTCTCTTCACACTCAAGTCCCAGTTATCTGCAAGTTCTGAAGTTCTAATCGGCACATTATCGGTGTGTCCTTCTACCATAAATTCAAAATCGGGCTTGTTGTTCACTACTTTGGCTACTTTGCCAAGCACTTCTTTTGCTGCGTTTGTTACGTTGTAGCTTCCGCTTCTAAACAACAATTTATCGGAAATGGATACGAATACAACACCTTTTTCAACACTAATTTCGATGTCTTCGTCATCCAAGTTGCCCAATACGCCTTTTAGGCTCTGTACCAAAGCAAGGTTTACAGAATCCCTACGTGTAACGGCATTTTGCAATTTTCTGATGGTAAGGTCTTTTTCCTGAAGACTTTCAAGGGACTTCTCAAGGTTTTCGGCACCTTTTGTAGTAAGCGTTGTCAAGTTGCCCATGTTGTTGATGAGCTCTTGGTTATTTGCTTTAAGGAATGCGTTTTGGTCTTCAAGTGTTTTCAACCTGGAATCTGCAGTTGCTTTTTCTTCCAAGCAATCGTTCAATTTAACGGTTGCAGAATTCAATAGGTCTTGGGTTTCTTTGTGTTTGGCTTCAAGATCGGCATATTTCTTTTGCGATACGCAAGAAGATAGAAGAACTGTCATCGCCAATGTTCCTAGAAAAATTTTTTTCATAGTTCAGAATATAATTTAAGGATTGTTAGATTTATCAAATGTCGAAAAACAATACCAAAATTAGATAAAAAGCAAGGTATCTATATTTAGGCATCGTTAATCTTTTACTAAAATGTTAAAATTATTTATTTGATGTACGAAATAGGACCATACTATGGATGTCGTAATGTGGTACTTTAATAAAAAATTAGCTTTTTCGCGCTTTCTGTACATTTTTATAAAGTTAACATAAAAACTGAGATGAGCCTTTAAAATGGCAAAACAGTGGTCGAACTTTAATTGAAAAATAAATCGTACTGCAGCAATGCCATCCAGTAGTAAACGGACAAAAATTATGGGAAGTGCTTTTTTTCTTGGAAGGTTTTTTGTGATGGAGTAGAGTGAGTTCCTAAAATTGAGAAAAGTTTTTTTGGGATTCATATTGGACAATGTACTGCCCCCCAAATGATACACATGGCTTTGACCAACGTAATACACTTTGTGCCCGGCATTTTTGGCCCGCCAACACAGGTCAATTTCTTCTTGATGGGCAAAGTAGTCCTCATCGAAGCCACCTAGTTTTCGGAACACATCACTTTTGATAAACATACATGCACCTGTGGCCCAAAAAACTTCTTTTACATCGTCGTACTGACCTTCGTCCTTTTCTATGGTCTGAAAAATTCTTCCCCTGCAAAATGGATAACCGAACATGTCTATAAACCCTCCAGCTGCACCGGCATATTCAAAATGGTCCTTTTGGTTAAGATCCAATATTTTGGGTTGGATTATGGAAGCGTCGGGAAGGTTGTTAAAGGCTTCTTTTATGGGTTTTAGCCAGTTTGGAGTTACCTCAACATCAGAATTCAACAAGCAGAACACATCTGCCTCAATGTTTTTTAACCCATCGTTGTAACCTTTGGCAAAACCTCCGTTCCCAGCATTTTGAACAATCCCAATAGTAGGGTAGTGTTGCTTTAAAAAATCGACAGAACCATCGGTACTCGCATTGTCCACCACATAAATATCGGCCCCTTCGGAATATTCCATGACGGAAGGCAGGAACCTTTCGAGCAAGGCTTCCCCATTCCAATTGAGTATGACGACGGCAATTTTCAAAACGGAGGCAAATTAACGGCTAAAATCAGGAATTTCCTCTAAAAACCTGTATTTTTCATTTCCGTGGTCCATTTCACAATAATAATGTTCCAAACCATTGGTCACCATAAGGTGATCCGCTTTTAGTTGATAGTTGTACCTCGCAATTTGGTCGAAGGTGGATTGGGTTATTTTAATTTCGGGTGCTTTGCACTCCACAAGCAGAAAAATGGAACCATCCGAATTAAAAACAACAATATCGTAGCGTTTCTTGAGTTTGTTGACCGTTAGTTGCTTTTCGGCATTCACCAGGCTTTTAGGGTAGTTTTTCGTATACACCAAAAAATGAAGTACATGCTGTCGTACCCATTCTTCAGGTTGGAGTACCACAAATTTTTTACGTATATCGTCAAAAATGTACTGTCTATTTTGGCTATTTTTGATTCGAAATGAATAAGACGGAAAGTTCAAAGCTTGCATGCTACAAAACTGGTGATATAAATTGAATGGACAAAGTAAAAGAGATTGTATCGGAAATCAATAAGGGAAACCCAAAACCTATTTATTTTTTGATGGGGGAGGAGCCTTACTATATTGACCGTATTTCCCAGTACATAGCCGAAAATGTTCTTACGGAAGATGAAAAGGGGTTTAACCAAATGGTGCTTTATGGCAAAGAGACCTCTGTTGATGAAATAGTAGCCAATGCCAAGCGATTTCCGATGATGGCTCAGCACCAAGTTGTTATAGTTAAAGAGGCACAGCACCTTTCCAGAACCATCGAAAACCTTGTTTCTTACGCCGAGAATCCGCAGCCGACAACGATTTTGGTGCTTTGTTACAAATATAAAAAATTGGATAAGCGTAAAAAGCTCTACAAGACCATAAAAAGGAGTGGGGAACTTTTTGAAAGTAAAAAGCTTTACGATAACCAAGTTGCAGATTGGATAAGGAGAACTTTGGCCAGCAAAAAATATAAGATATCACCAAAATCTTGCGTGATGCTCGTGGAGTTTTTGGGGACGGACTTGAGCAAAATCAGCAACGAGCTCGATAAATTGACCTTGGTGGTGCCCCCAACTACCGAAATCACACCTGATTTGATAGAGGAGCATATTGGCATCAGCAAGGATTTCAACAATTTTGAGCTGAAAAAGGCAATTGGTGAACGCAACGTAAAAAAAGTGTCCCAAATTATGGACTACTTTGCCCAAAATCCAAAGGACAACCCATTTGTGGTAACGGTTACACTGTTGAACACATTTTTTACGCAGTTGTTGCAGTATCATGGGCTTAAAGACCATTCTCCAGGTAATGTGGCCAAAGCCTTGGGAGTAAATCCATACTTTGTGAACGAATACGTAGTGGCCGCAAAAAACTACCCTATGAAAAGGGTGAGCGGTATTATCTCCAGTCTAAGGACATTGGATTTAAAAGGCAAAGGGGTAGGGGCCAGCAACATGACACAAGCTGACTTATTAAAAGAACTCCTTTCCGAAATAATTTAGGATTACCTTTTGTCCACACTATATTTACCGGGACCCAATAGCATGATGACCACAAATATGGTTAGGTAAAGTAAAGCCATCTCCTTTTTTCCGAATGGATCAGCTCCGTGGATCATAAAACCTGCAACAAACATGGTTATTGCGGTAGGTATAGCGGCCCATCTGGTTTTAAAACCTATAATGATCAAAAGTGGACAGATAAATTCACCAACAACGGCCAAAAAAAGAGACGGGGCTTGACCAATGCCAAAAGGATTGGCAAATTCCGTGTTACCGTTGATAAGGTTCATAAGTTTAGGGTAGCCGTGGGTTAGCATAAATGCAGAAGGAACAATTCTTAGCAAAGCAAGCCCTAGGTGTATCAAAGTATTGTTTTTCATTCTTGGGGAAAAATTTTTAATCCACGTGAATGTATAAATTATGTTTTAAAAAACGTAACAATAATTGACGAAAAGTGTTTTTGGATTGATCTGTGCCCAAAACATTACCTAAGCACTGGGTAGGATTTCGGGTCGGATTCGTGCATGATTTGGTAAACTTTCTCAAAAATATCCTCGGCATTGGGTTTGGAAAAGTAATCCCCATCCGATGCGTAAGCTGGACGGTGTGCTTTTGCCGACAATGTTTGCGGAGCACTGTCCAAATAACGGTAGCCTCCTTGTTTTTCAACCACTTCTTGCAATAAATAGGCAGAACATCCACCGGGAACATCTTCATCGATTACCAAGAACCTGTTGGTTTTTTGTAGACTTTTTACCACATCATGTTCCAAATCGAACGGAAGCAATGATTGTGCATCGATCACTTCAGCATCTATACCTACTTCCAAAAGGTCGTTGGCAACTTTTTCCACGATCCTAAGGGTGGAACCGTAGGATAGCAACGTAATGTCCGTTCCTTCTTTTAGGGTTTCTACTTTACCGATTGGTGTGCAAAACTCACCTAAATTAGAAGGTTTCTTTTCTTTTAAACGATACCCGTTCAGGCTTTCGATAATCAAGGCAGGTTCGTCACTTTTCATAAGTGTGTTATAGAAACCTGCGGCCTGTGTCATGTTTCTTGGGACCAAAATGTACATTCCCCGTAACAAATTGATCAATCCGCCCATGGGCGATCCAGAGTGCCATATTCCTTCCAAACGGTGTCCCCTGGTACGTACAATAAGTGGAGCCTTTTGTTTTCCAACAGTTCGGTACATTAGGGTGGCTAAATCGTCGCTCAATGTTTGGATGGCGTAAAGAATATAATCCAAATATTGTATTTCGGCAATGGGGCGCAACCCACGTAGGGCCATTCCAATTCCTTGGCCTATTATGGTAGTTTCTCGTATTCCCGTATCGGCAACCCTTAATTTTCCATATTTCTTTTGAAGCCCTTCAAGCCCTTGGTTTACATCTCCAATATTCCCAGTATCCTCACCAAATACCAAAGCTTCTGGGTACTTCGTGAAAAGGGCATCAAAATTGTCCCTTAAAATGATTCTTCCATCCACCTCGTCCTCATTGGAATAGGAGGGGAGTACCTGTTTCACTTTGGTGGCTTTATTGCCAAGTTCGTTATACAGATGTGAGCTATATTGTGGTTCGTTGGTTGTCAAGAAATCATCCACCCATTGTTGAAGCTGTTTTTTCTCTGGCGTAGATTCCCCCAAAAGGTAACGAAGTGCTTGTCTGGATTTGGAAGCTAAATCCTTTTTCAAGGGTTCCTCGATGGCAATTAAGTCGTTTTTCAACTTGTTTATAAAAGCCCGATTTGGACTCTGGCTCGCTGCCTTGTCAAGTAGGGGCACCAGTTCTTTTTTAGCGGCCAATTGTGGTTTTAAAAACTCGGACCATGCTTCTTTTTTGGCGGCACGTACTTTATGTTTTATTTCACGCTCCACTTTTTTAAGATCCTCTTCGGTACTTATGCCGTTCTCAAGAATCCATTCTCTAAAACGCTTGTTGCAATCATTTTCCCGCTCCCATTCCAAACGCTCGGAGGACTTGTATCTTTCGTGCGAGCCCGAAGTGGAGTGCCCTTGAGGTTGGGTAAGCTCTGTTACGTGGATAAGTACGGGCACATGCCCTTCCCTGGCAATATCCGAGGCATTTTCAAAAGCATGGATCAGGGCGGTGTAATCCCAGCCCTTTACTTTTAATATTTCAAAGCCTTTTTTATCGTCATCACGTTGCAATCCGCTAAGGGCTTCGGAGATGTCACCTTTGGTGGTGTGGTATTCCGATGGCACGGAAATACCGTATTCATCATCCCAAATACAGATAACCATGGGCACTTGCATTACCCCGGCGGCATTCATTGTTTCAAAAAAATGTCCCTCGCTGGTACTGGCGTTACCTATGGTCCCCCAGGCTACTTCATCTCCATTTTTGGAGAAGTTGGTCCGATCAATTCCTTCAATGTTACGATATATTTTAGAGGCTTGGGCCAAACCGAGCAAACGGGGCATTTGGCCTGCTGTACAAGAAATATCTGCGCTGCTGTTTTTTTGTTCTGTTAGGTTCTTCCATGAACCATCTTCATTTAAACTATGGGTCACAAAATGGCCGCCCATTTGCCTTCCGGCACTCATGGGCTCTTTTTCCAAGTCGGTAGTGGCATAAAGTCCATGAAAAAAGGCTTTTGGACTTAAATAACCCAATGCCATCATAAAGGTCTGGTCACGGTAATATCCGCTTCTAAAATCACCATCTTGAAATGCCCTTGCCATGGCCAACTGTGGAAGTTCCTTTCCGTCACCGAAGATTCCGAACTTGGCTTTCCCGGAAAGTACTTCCCGCCTTCCCATTACACTACATTCCCTGCTGGTGACAGCTGTCTCATAATCTTGAAGAATCTGAGATTTGAAATCGTCAAAGGAAATGTCGCTACTTGTACTTGGGTTAGGTTTCATAGATCGTTCATGATTTCTGCGAAATTACTAAAAAACCATCAAAATAGCAATATGTTTTGGGGTTAATAAATTACCGATAATTCAAAATAAACTTTTTAAATTAAAAATTCGTTAATTTAAGCATGCTTTTTGAACTGTAAATTATCAAATCAATAATTAAAACCACTTTCTTGTAAACAACCCAATCAAGGTTCTAGGGCTTATGGTCACAACAAAACGAATACGTTCCTCATAATCGTTTTGAGCAATTTCCCAACCTCTATTTGAATATACGGGAAAATAAAGTTCAAAATAATCGGTAACCAAATTTAGCCGTATTCCAGAATCATAAACAAAGCGGGCATTATCTCCTTTGTTTTTTATAAAACCAAGATCGCCATATGCTTCTATCCATCTCCAAATGTTGGTGCTGGCATTTGTGGTGGCTATCCAGTCGTTGGCAAACGGGTTCTCCAGTTTTGATTTAAACCCGCCTTCGGCAATAATAACTTGTTGGCTGTATAGTCCAGAATCTTCCGATCTTCCCAAATAGGCCAGGTCGTACATATAATCTGTGGGCCTGTCCAGGGCAAAGCTAAAAAAGTTGGACTCTGTTTTGTTGCGTAAAAACTTACCTGCGTAAAACCTTACGTTCAATTGTCTGTTACTTTGAAACAATTTTCGGTATTCCAATTCAAAAGCTAGTTTGGTAAATTCACTGGAATGTTGGGCATCTACCGACCAAGAGGAATAGTTAAGTATATTGTTGTCCACATCGGTATATCTAACGTTCATAACACTGTAATCTGGATCAGTGTCCAATTCGCCCACAAGATTATCGTCTATACTTCTAAAAACACTCCTGTACCTTAATAGCAAATATTGTCTTCTGTTGGAAAGCAAATCCTCGGGTCGCCACCCAAAACTCACGGCAGGCGTCAATGTGGAAAACCTAGAGTTTTCCTGAAAATGCGAAGACGATGCCGAAAACGAATAATTGGTAACGTACAGTCCTGTTTTTTTATGATACTTGCGGTACCTGAAACCAACTTTTCCCACCAGGGTTTTTTCTAAAAAGGAGTATGTGGGCGATATATCGTACTGGAACTGTCTTTCCAAAAAAGTTTTGTTGTAGAGTCTTAGTCCGGGCGTTATACCGTCGTATAGGTTAAAGTTTGCAATGGGAACATAAAAAACCTGATTGTAGTACGGATCTTCGGTATCCTTGAAGAATTGGAACTTTAGCTTTTTGTTGCTGGATAGCCAACCGTTCAGTGTCTTCCAGTTATCACGCTGGTTGAACTCAGGGATTTTTTGATCATAGTTGAGCACCAAACGATCTTCACTCTTTCGAGGAATGGTAAAAGTTTTTGTGGTATCTATATCCGTGAACCAATAATGAGACACTACAGAGTCCTTTTCGAGTCCAAAAACAGAGATGGGTACGTTGGTCCCCCTTTTATTTTTAAGTACAAAGGTGATGGAGTCCTCTGTCTTATCAACATTTTTGATTTTATAATCAATTTTTTTGTCCGTGGACACGTATTCATCAAAAAACCAATCCACTTCCTTGTCCGCATACTTTTCGATGGTTTTTCTAAAATCAGTGGCCGATACAAACTGTTTTTGTTTGTAATTTTTGAAGAAATCCAGCACCGTGCTGTCAATTTTCTTTTCACCCAAATAAGCGGACAGATAGGACATGCCAAGACCAGCTTTGTATCCGTTGGCAATTTTTTGGTTAAACTTGATCAGGGAATCGTTGGAAGTTGTTAGTGCTTGGTCTATGTTTTTACGAGCCGATAGCATACTGAACAGGGAATACTGCTCGTTAAAATCCATTTGTGCCAAATGGAAGTTTTTTAATCCCCAGATTTTGGAAAGTTTGCCTATCAGCTTTTGATCAGGGTAATGCTCTTCCACATATTTGATCATTAAATAGTATCCAATCGCATCGTTCACCCATCGTTCCTTTCGTGGATCTAGGTATAAGGACTCCTTTAAATAATTGCGAATGGCCGTCTTCAAAAACTTCATCTCAAATTGAAACTGTTCTTCGTATGGCCTTATAAAAGATGGTAGCTGACTGATTCCGTATAATGGAGATCTATTATAATCGAATTCACTCACCAGAAGATTATCATGCGGGTATTTCCCTAGGTTTTCATGAAGAAATTGTGCAATTTTTATAATGGATATTCCTTGGGATATTTCCTCGTACTTATTCGATTCAATATCTGTTGTGATGGTGAGGTAATCCGTAACATGTTTGGTGAACCTTTCATCAATGGTGAGAATGATTTCACAGTTTTTTCTTTTGTCGCCAATAAGTTGTACATGTTGTCCTCCCGGAAAACTAGCAATACTGGACATTCGGTAGTTTGATGCCAAAAACAATTGCTCTGGGAAGGTAAAATTGATTCGGGTCTCCGTAATATCCGTATAGAGGTCGTCAAGGTTTATGTTGTTGTACAATTTCCAGTCGCCATCAAAAACTGCTGGGGTCAAGTACCAATTCTGTAAGTTGTAGCCAAGGTTATCGGTGCGTCCGTAACCCGTAAACTTGGCACTGGGCAATTTAATGGTGTAGGTAAAAAACAACTGAATGGATTCACTGGGTTTTAGGACTTCGTTCAGCGTAACGGAAATGATATCCGAATTCCCCTCCCGTTTCCAATCCAAACCAGCGTAGTTGTCATCCACAATAGTTTTAATGGTGGTTTTGCCACGTTCCCTGTCTTTTGCCAAATGAAGGCTTCGGTTGAATTCTTCCGCAAACCGTTTGGCCAGTGCTGTGTTTTTGTTGGAATAGGCATGGTTCCAATCGTTAAAATACAATGTGGACAGTCCCCTTTTCGATTGGTTGACATAGGTGAAATGTTGCCGAATCCGTATTTGGTTGGTGGGTCCATCGAGTGTGGCCACTATTTCATTTTTGTGCTGTCCCCAAAGTTTGGGACACACCATTATAACAAGCAGCGAAATGCTAAGTAATACCCGATGGTTGATCAATACAACAAGATTAAAAATTTGGACTAAGGGTTCTGCCCTTGTAAAAGGCATCAATAATTTCGACAACTTCATCCTCGGTGTCCACTAATTTGATTAAATCCAGGTCTTTTTCGCTAATGTTGCCAGCCTCGACCAGGGTATTCTTGATCCAATCCATAAGTCCTTTCCAGAACTCCGTACCAACAAGTATAATTGGGAATGTATGTATTTTGTGTGTTTGTATAAGGGTAAGTGCCTCAAAAAATTCATCCAAGGTCCCAAACCCGCCCGGCATTACCACAAAGCCTTGGGAATATTTTACAAACATTACTTTTCTAACAAAGAAATAATCAAAATCAAGGCTTTTGTCATCGTCAATGTAAGGATTGTCGTGTTGCTCAAAAGGCAGGTCAATGTTCAATCCAACGGAAGTACCTCCTGCCAAGTTTGCACCTTTGTTGCCCGCTTCCATAATTCCGGGCCCTCCACCAGTAATGACACCATAACCGGCTTCGGCAATCTTTTGGGATATTTTTACCGCCAAATCGTAGTAAGGATGTCCTTCACGTACCCTTGCCGAACCAAAAACGGAGACACAAGGGCCTATAACACTCATTTTTTCAAATCCGTTGACAAACTCGCCCATAATTTTAAAAATGGCCCATGAATCGTTTGTCTTTATCTCATTCCATCCTTTGGAATGTTTTTCTCTTCGCATATGCATTGTTCTTCAGTATTTTTTAAACTGCACGTTTAATTTTTTGCTTTGTATTGTCCAATTCTTTCTTTAAAAACTTAGCTGTATAGCTCTTTTTATCCTTGGCGACTTCTTCAGGGGTACCTGTTGCTACAACCATTCCACCGCCTCTGCCACCTTCGTAACCAATGTCGATAATGTGGTCCATCATTTTGATAACATCCATATTGTGTTCTATCACCAAAATAGTGTTGCCTTTGTCCACCAAGCGATCAAGTACCTCCATTAGCACTCGGATATCTTCAAAATGTAAGCCTGTTGTCGGTTCGTCGAGGATGTAAAATGTGTTTCCAGTATCTCTTTTGGAGAGTTCCGTAGCCAATTTTACGCGTTGGGCCTCTCCACCAGAGAGGGTAGTGGATTGCTGCCCCAATGATATATAACCCAAACCTACATCTTTTATTGTCTTAAGTTTACGATGAATTTTTGGAATATTCTCAAAGAAATCCACTGCTTCGTTGATGGTCATTTCCAAAACATCTGCAATGGACTTCCCCTTGTACCTTATTTCCAAAGTCTCCCGATTGAATCTTTTACCATTACAGGTCTCACATTCTACGTACACATCGGGCAAAAAGTTCATTTCTATGACTTTGAGTCCACCACCTTGACAGGTTTCGCATCTTCCCCCAGCCACATTAAAACTGAAGCGACCAGGTTTATAGCCGCGAATGGTAGCTTCGGTAGTTTTGGCAAAAAGTGAACGTATTTCACTAAAAACGCCTGTGTAGGTGGCTGGATTTGATCGTGGCGTACGTCCAATAGGCGATTGGTTGATGTCGATAACCTTGTCGATATGCTCCAACCCCTTGATTTTTTTATACGGCATCGGTTTTTTAACGCCGTTGAAATAATGAGCGTTCATGATAGGGTAGAGGGTCTCGTTGACCAAGGTGGATTTACCACTGCCCGATACACCTGTGACCCCAATCATTTTTCCCAAAGGGAAATCCACGGTAATATTCTTAAGATTATTGCCCGTACAGCCGGAAAGTGTAATTTTTTTACCTGTTCCTTTGCGTCGTTTTGCTGGAACGGGAATCTCCATTTCCCCGGTAATATATTGTGCCGTTATGGTATGATGATCTATCAATTCCTTGGGACTGCCTTCGGAAATGATTTCCCCACCGTGTTTTCCGGCTTTTGGACCAATATCGATGACGTGGTCCGCACATTCTATCATATCGCGGTCGTGTTCCACCACAATAACCGAGTTGCCGATATCGCGAAGTGCTTCCAGCGAATGAATCAAACGTTCGTTGTCTCGCTGGTGGAGACCAATACTGGGTTCATCCAAAATGTAGAGCACACCTACCAATTGCGAACCTATTTGTGTTGCCAATCGTATACGTTGTGCCTCGCCACCTGACAAGGATTTGGAGCTTCGGTTCAAGGAGAGATAATCAAGCCCCACATCCAACAAAAAACCAACACGGGCTTTGATTTCCTTTATGATTTCCTCCGCAATTTTCTTCTGGTTGCCTTCCAATGTATCTTCCAAATGTTTGAAGAAATTGGCGAGCTCGGCGATGTCCATTTGGGCAAGCTCGGCAATGTTCTTCCCATCTATTTTAAAATAGAGTGACTCTTTACGCAACCGGGAACCTTCACAAGCGGGACATTCCACTTTGTCCATGTAATCCTTGGCCCATCGCTTTATGGATGTTGAATTGGCTTCTTCGTATTGGGTTTTGATGAAGTTGGAAATGCCTTCGTAATCAATTTTGTACTGCCTTTTTACGCCCAGACTTTTGGAATCCACCTCAAAACTCTCTTTGCCACCGTTTAAAATAACATTCATGGCCTCTTGTGGAATCTTTTCAATGGCATCCGTTAGCTCAAAATTGTAGCGTTGTGCAATGGTTTCCAGTTGTTTGAAGGCCCAGGATTTCTTGAATTCTCCCAAAGGGGCAAGTCCACCGGATTTAATGGATACTTTTTTGTTCGGGATGATTTTATTCTCGTTGACCTGAAACACATGGCCCAGTCCGCTACATTCGGGACACATGCCTTTTGGAGAGTTAAAGGAAAACGTGTTGGGTTCGGGAGTGGGGTAGGAGATGCCCGATGACGGACACATTAAATCCCTACTGAAATATCGGGGAGTCGTTTCGCCTTCCTCTAGGACCATGAGCACATTGTCCCCACTGTACATGGCGGTATTAATGGTTTCACTTAGCCGTTTATGGAAATCTTCAGTATCGCCAACCTTCAAGCGGTCGATAACAATTTCAATATCATGGGTTTTGTAGCGATCAACTTTCATACCCTTCGTAATGTCGGTAATCTCACCATCGACCCGCACTTTCACAAAACCTTGCTTTGCAATCTGCTCAAAAAGTTCTCGGTAATGTCCTTTACGTGATTTTATGGCAGGAGCAAGCACATTGATTTTTTTATCGCGGTAGGTTTCAATAATCAAATCCTTGATCTGTTCATCGCTGTAGCTTACCATTTTTTCGCCCGTATTGTAACTGTAGGCGTCACCGGCTCTGGCAAACAACAATCGAAGGAAGTCATAAACCTCGGTGATGGTTCCCACCGTGGAGCGTGGCGATTTTGATGTGGTTTTCTGTTCAATGGCGATTACGGGGGAAAGTCCATCAATTTTATCCACATCGGGACGTTCCAATCCACCCAAAAACTGTCTGGCGTAGGCCGAAAAGGTTTCAATGTACCTACGTTGCCCCTCCGCATAAATGGTATCGAAGGCTAGGGAAGATTTCCCACTGCCCGAAAGCCCTGTGATTACAACAAGCTTTTCTCGCGGAATGGTGACATCTATATTTTTGAGATTATGGACCCTTGCGCCCTTAACCTCAATATGTTCTTCGTAATTGATCATAAATCATAGCAAACCTCAAATGTAGCGATTTGGGATGTAAAAAGGAAGTGGGCCTTTGTTTTCGTTTTTTGTTGGTCGATGGATTATTATTGCGTTTAGAAACAGTCATTTATGTAATAACGATTTGGTTCCCGTCCCTGAGCTACGGTCATTGAACCAAGTTGAAAATAAGTGATGTGACAAACGGCACTGGATTCCATATCAAACACGGAATGACACTTGAGGAATTTCTCGTTGCTTCGCTCGCTCGATATGACGCAATGGAGAAAGGTGCCACCATGTTTGTGATTCTTTCGAGTCAACCTTGTCATTTCGAACCGACCGGCGGGAGAGTAAGAAATCTAATTTGCATGGTGAGATTTCTCAATCGATGCTTTGCATCTTATATCGAAATGACGTAGTAAGCAGGAGGAATCGAACTCTTCAAAAGCAAAAGGCCGCAATACGCGGCCTTAAAACTCTAATTCTCGATTGAATTTACAAATGTGGATAAAAAAAGGGTATCCTTAATTTATTTTTTGATTATCTGATTGTCCGTTTAATGTCATAATGGTGTTTTTGGCGTCATGTTGAACTTGTTTCAACATCTCATCCTGCTGAATATGAGCATTTTTATGTGACCCTGAATCAAGTTCAGGGTGACGTT
Source organism: Allomuricauda sp. TY007 (assembly GCF_010468565.1). Taxonomy (GTDB): domain Bacteria; phylum Bacteroidota; class Bacteroidia; order Flavobacteriales; family Flavobacteriaceae; genus Flagellimonas. The sequence goes on along the minus strand of NZ_WUEG01000002.1, from coordinate 136,468 downwards.
GGTAATATTATGACACATTGCGGACATTCAAATTTGATTATCACATTTCCCATCCCTCACGGTAGGTGCGGGTAACAAATTGGTTGGCATCATCAAAATTGGTGATGTTCATGTTCTCCCCGTCCCACAATAGTTTTTTACGACCATAGAACTCCATGTTCCCCTCGGAGTTTTCTCTTCGTAACATATAACTGCGGATAGCAAGGTTGCCCATCAACACAGTTTCGGTCATAGGCCCGGCGTAATCAAAAGAAGAGGTAAGGTCCAAGTGTTCCTGACTGCCAAAACCTGCTTTGCAGGCATCCACCCATTTGCGTTGGTGGCCATACTCGGGTTCGGGCATTTCCTCAACCTCGGGGCCAAACTCGGTAACACCATTGTTCATATATAACTTGGGTGTTAAAGGCGAACTATCGTTAATGTTTGTGGAAATAACGCCATGTTCCCCATGGATAAGCACCCCATTTTGACTTCCTGGCCCTCCAATATCACTGTCGGCAGGAATAATCTCTGGATGGGATGGTCTAATTCCTCCATCGCTCCACGTCATGGTCAACGGAGCGGCAGTTTTGTCGGTAGCCTCATAATTTAAGGTGATGAACGAAGAAGGCGGACACCCCTCAGGATGGTAATCCGGATTCCACATTTGAGAGAACACCGTACCCACGCTACATTCTGCAGCGGTAGGGTATCCCAATTTTAGGGTTCTGTAGGGAATGTCGATCAAGTGGCAGCCAACATCGCCCAAGGCTCCAGTACCATAATCCCACCAGCCTCTCCAGTTAAATGGGTGAAGGTTTGGCGTGTATGGTCGCATTGGGGCGGGGCCTAACCATAGATCCCAAAATAGGTCGTCGGGTTTGCCGGAAGGATCGGGTTTGGGCATTTCGTTGCCTTGTGGCCATACGGGGCGGTTGGTCCATATTTCCACTTTGGTGATTCTTCCCAAAGCTCCGGAATCTACCCACTTTTGTACCAAGCCCAATAGCGGGTTGGACCCTCCTTGGTTCCCCATCTGGGTCACCACTTGTTTGTCCCTTGCCATTTGGGTCAGCATTCTTGCTTCGCGTATATTGTGGGTCATGGGTTTTTGCACATAAACGTGCTTGCCCCGTTGCATGGCATAAGCAGCGGCAGGACCGTGCACATGGTCGGGTGTGCTTATGGTGACTGCATCGATATCTTTTACGGTATCGAGCATTTCGCGATAATCGTTGAACAGTTTTGCTTTGGGAAAACGCTCCACCGACCGTTTTGCCGATCCGGAAAAATCGACATCACAGAGGGCCACTACATTTTCGCGACCGTTAACGGATGCATTGGCAATGTCGCTCGCGCCTTTACCGCCAGCGCCTATGGCAGCGATGTTCAAGCGGTCGCTGGGCGCTAAAAAGCCGGGACCGCCCAAAACATGGCGCGGTACAATAAACACGCTGGATGCCAGCGCGGTGTTCTTTACAAACTTTCTTCTACTTTGGGAATTGGATTTTTTTTCCATTTTTTGTTTACGATGTTTTAATTTTTAATTGCTAAACAAGATAGGAAAAAATGAAGGGAACCCTAGGCGGGATTTTGTGATATGTGTAAAATAGGGGAGGTGGGAGCATTATTGGTTTTGTATATGAAACGTTGCGGATTTCTATATACAAACTTTTCAGTTTTCACTGACCCTTTGTTTATATGTTTGTTGTTTCGCTTTAGCACTTCAGCTGCAATGAACTATAGGACACGGTGTTGTATGGCGTTTTTTTCTAATTCGATTCTTTTCTCTTTTAGTTTCTCTACATTTAATTTAATTCTTTCAGTAATTTTATATATGATCTTTGTGGTTAATTCATTCAACTTGATATTTGTTTCAGAAACTTCAACAGAAATTTTATGTAAATTTTCAAAATGAACTTGATCTGTAAAATCTATTAAATCCTTTGCGTTTTTAGATTTATGCGCAGCTGAATTATTTCTTATAAGTCTTAATACCGTATTATTTTCTTTTTTTACTGTTGAGAATGCCTTATTTATTTCATTAAGCTCTTTAATGAATTCAGACATATTATTGGATTTTAGCTCAATTCGTAAGTTTTTTCCAAGTAATCCATTAATGTCATCAAGAAATTCGATAATAGTCATACTTAACAAGCGTCCATATAAATTCTTCTTGGTATTATTATTTGTTAATGAATAATCGTTCCATAAAATCGAAATATCTCGTGTAACAACTGATGAATAAAGACAAACATTATAGAACTCATCATATTTATGAATCTTACTTGTTTGTAAATTATTCCAGGTTTTTAGAGTAGTTTGAATATCAGAATTTCGTATTTCAATTGACTTGTCAACAGTGCTTTTTAGGTCTTGTTTTACTCTTCTATTTTTTGAATTATTCAAAACTCTTTTCCACCACATATTATTTGATTCTGATTCTTCGTTTGAGTTTCTTAAATGAAATACAACGTTAAAGATATGATTCGTTTCTAATGATTTATATCAACCGATACTAAATCAAGCTCAGCACAGCTAACGAAGTTCACTGATTTTCCCTTCAAAATCAATAGGTTAAGCCCAATGTTTCCACGAAGTTATCAACCACTTATGGCCAAATTGCAATGCGTTTCTAGATAAAATGTATATTTGGAGTGCGAAACACATCTTTTTATCCTACCGCCCACCAACCTCAACGTGTCTTAAATAGAAGATAAAGGGTAGGCAAACGGGTGCAAGTCCCGAAGACCAATCAGGGCGTAGCTTTGATGTGTTTCGCGGTGACCTATCCTCTTTGTTTAACTTTTTTAACCACTCCTGTTATGCGAAACACAGAAGGTCAAGGGTATTGTCCCCATTGCAAGAAGGACATTACCGAGGACAAAGCTCAAAGCGCACCCAAAATTTCCCGAATGCTTACCCCAGAACAAGTTGAACTCTTGGAGTTTGCCGATTATTTGGATGGCCCGGATCTGGTAAAATCCCTAAAATTGGTACACGATGTTGTCCTTTACCATTCCCATGAACCTCTGGATGAAGCGGAAAAAGATGCGCTCTTCAATTTAAAAGTCCTTTGGGAGTGTATTGAAGGGATTGTGGAGTAGAAATTGGGGGAACTCAGGTAGTATGCTGTAGCCCAATAACAGTACTTTGTCATTTCGAACCGACCAGCGGGAGCGTGAGAAATCTAACCCTAAAAAGAGATTTCTCGTCGCTTCGCTCGCTCGAAATGACGAAGATTGTCAAAAAAACCGATTGTTTGTCGTTCCTGCGAAAGCAGGAATCCATCCACTGCCGGATTATGGGGAGTTATCAATGTTAAACGAGGAAAAAATGTCATTTCGAACCGACGGGCGGGAGCGTGAGAAATCTAGTCCCAAAAAGAGATTTCTCGTCGCTTCGCTTGCTCGAAATGACGAAGATTGTCAAAAAAACCGATTGTTTGTCGTTCCTGCGAAAGCAGGAATCCATCCACTGCGGGATTATGAGGGAGTTATCAATATTAAACGAGGAAAAAATGTCATTTCGAACCGACCAGCGGGAGCGTGAGAAATCTTGCCCGAAAAGAGATTTCTCGTCGCTTCGCTCGCTCGAAATGACTAAGATTATCAAAAAAACCGATAGTTTGTCGTTCCTGCAAAAGCAGGAATCCATCCACTTGGATTATGGGGAGCTATCAATATTGAACGAAGAAAAAATGTCATTTCGAACCGACCAGCGGGAGCGTGAGAAATCTAAAAGATAAATAACTCCAACAATAAAAAAGTCAACCGTTATTAATGTGGATTTGTCCTCCAATATGTTCCAAAATGGACATCCAATGCATTCGTAAAATCAAGGCGGCCGTAGGAACATTATCTTCTTGGATGGCCTCGACCACGGAGCGGGTTTGCATACTTAGTTTTTTGAAGAACAAAAAGTCTTGGATAAAATCATGCTCATAAAAATGAAGCCTTAGCTTGAGGTCTTTTAAAATTTGCAACAAAATTTTATTGGTACAATGCCGTACCAATTGATTGTGGAAATTGTATCGAATTGCAAGTCCTTCGGCAGTACTCTCGGTATTCTCCATTTTGGTTTGGAGCGTGTTCAAAAGATCCATTTCGTCAAAATTAAACACGGAATTCTCCAATGCCATAACTTCTAGCTGGGCTACGATTTCGATAAGGTTCTTAACTTCGGTTTTGGAAAGTTTTGCCACTACAAAACCGCGATTGGGTCTGGCTTGCAATACCTGAGCCTGCTCTAACTGACTCAAGGCTTCGCGAATAGGGGTAACGCTGACCCCGGTATCTCTGGAAAGGGCCGCCAAGTTAATGGTTTTGCCCACTTTTAACGCTCCATTTTGAATTTGAAGCAACAAATGCTCTTTTATTTTATCCCTCAAAATAGATTGTTTGGCCATAGCTTCAAGTCAAGTATCGGGTCTTTAATTATTCGCGCTGCAATAAAAATCACTACCGTTTTTCATAAACGTAGCTCTCTACTCCCGGTAATTCATTATCTTCATTTTTTATAATTCTATTGCCATCCAATTGTAAGACATCCAAAGTAACGCTGCCTTGAAAAGCTATTTCGTTGCCATCACTGGCCCAGGCCCCGGTTGATGAATTGGTACCAAAACAATCCACATAGTATTGATTATTGGTAATGGCCGTTATGTTAAAGTTGGATTGTTCATATTGGTAGGTGGTGTCGTCTTTAAGAACCAGGGTTCCCGAAATACAAGTTTCCTCATCCAAGAGATTGGAGGAGAGTTGTCCATCACCATCCAAGTCCACAGCAGCACTTAAATTGACTTCTACCAAATCCCAAGTACCTACAAGGGCTGAGCTGGAAAATCCATTATCGCCATTACCATCATCACTGCAAGAAAAGACGGGGAGCAGGGTTAAAAACAATAGCGAAAGTGATTTGATTTTTTTCATAGAACCTTAATTTACGGGATAATCGAGATTTGACCTCCGAGGCTTGCCTAAAGTTTGCTTACTTCGTGTTGAAAATAACATAATTTCAAGAATAATATTTTAATATCCGCTGTATTTCATCGATTTAACGATGCTTTCTACACTAAATGGTAAATGGCAACGTTTTTTTGGTAAATACAGAATCAAATGAAGAAACTTACCCTAAGATTTTTATCGATTGCTTTTGCCAGCTTTGCACTGATCGGTTTTCAATCCTGTAGTGATGATGCCAAGCCTGGCGAGGGAGAAGCACTTACCCAAGCGGAATTAAAGACCATTTTAACCACCGACGATATTGCTGGAGCGGCCGATACTACATTGGCAGGGCTTTTTGCCGGAAATACCGCCAAAACGTCCACAGCAAAGGACGGGGAGTGCTACTCAGCCGAATATACTGAAACTGGATTTGTGGCAACCTTTAACAATTGCGTGCTCAACGGAACGGACAACGTAAACGGAACCGTGACCGTTACTTACGAGGTAGGGGGGGAGACCACCGCCTTCACAGCTACTTATCAGGATTTCTACGTGGGCAACATCAAAATAAACGGTACTAGAACTTTTGAAATATCAGCGAGCAGCGACCAAACTTCAATTACTTTTTCGGTAGTAAGCAACATGTCCGTTGAAATGGAAGATGGTTCTGTAATTTCTGAAAATGGGACAAAAACATTCGGCATCACCTTTGGTGATAGCTTGGAAAGTGCCATTTTTACCCTTTCGGGCAGTTGGACCGTTGAAGCGGATGGAAATACTTATGCCGTGGAAACTTTGGAAGACCTGCAAGGAAATGCTTCTTGTCAGTACATGACCACCGGAACTATGGTTGTTTCCAAAAATGGATTGGCCGTTACCGTGGATTTTGGTAATGGGGAATGTGATAATATGGTCACCATCATCTACCCGAACGGAGCCACAGAAGAGTTGACGCTTTAAACGTCTTTAAAATATATTTTAAAAGCACCGGTCTGTACCGGTGCTTTTTATTTTAATGAAATTCCTAGTTAGATTGTTTATATTTAAGGAAACAATCTATTTATCGTGAAGCATTTGGTAGCGGCCCAGAATGAGTTTTTTGCCACTCAGAAAACAAAGGAAGTCTCATATAGAAAATACCACCTCAAAAAATTACGGCAAGAAATTCTTGATCAAGAAGATGCTATTTGCAATGCACTTTATGCCGATTTTAAAAAACCGAAATTCGAAAGCCTCGCCACCGAAACCCAATTGGTTTTGGCCGAACTCAAGCATGCTATTAAAAATGTACGCTCATGGAGCGAACCCCAAAGCGTAGGGGCTTCATTGTCCAACTTTCCATCAAAGGACTGGATCCAACCCGAACCCTATGGAAAAGTACTTATTATTTCGCCTTGGAACTACCCGTTTATGCTCGCTATTGCACCCTTGGTGGGAGCCTTGGCCGCTGGCAATACCGCCATCTTGAAACCATCGGAATTTAGTCCGCATACTTCCAAGATGATTGCACAAATTATTCAAAAAGTATTTCCTCCGGAATACGTAACTGTTGTGGAAGGTGGAGTAGAGGTATCCACCCAGCTTTTAAAGGAAAAATGGGAGTATATCTTTTTTACGGGAAGCACCCGAGTGGGCAAAATTGTCTACCAAAGTGCTGCGGAACACCTAACACCGGTCACTTTGGAACTGAGCGGCAAAAATCCTTGTATTGTGGACGAAACGGCATCCGTAAAACTGGCCGCAAAACGTATTGCCTGGGGTAAATTTATCAACGCAGGTCAGACCTGTATTGCCCCGGACTATATTTTAGTGCACAAAAGCATTAAGGATTCCTTGGTAGATCATCTTAAACAAAACATTACCCAATTTTATGGGGAAGAAATGGAAACCTCGGGGAATTTTGCCCGGATTGCCACAACCAAGCACTACCAAGAACTTAAAGCTATGCTTGCAAGTCAAAAAATACTTTTTGGAGGGAATTTTATAGATGATGAGCAATACATTTCGCCCACTTTGGTGGACGAGCCCCAACTGGACAGCCCAATTATGAACGGGGAGATATTTGGCCCCATTCTTCCCATAATTTCTTTTGAAGATGAGAATGAATTAAAGGAATATATTTCCAAATACCCGAACCCTTTGGCATTTTATGTATTCTCCAGCAATAAAAAGTTTCAAAAACGCTTGATGGGCCAATATTCCTTTGGTGGAGGTACCATTAACGATGTGGTGGTACACATCAGCAACAAGGATTTACCCTTTGGCGGGGTAGGGCAATCGGGAATAGGGGGGTACCATGGTAAATTTACCTTTGACCTTTTCTCGCACCATAAATCCGTGACAAAAAGAGGTACGTGGTTAGATGTGCCGCTGCGATATGCACCTTACAATATTCCTTTGAAATGGGTAAAAAAAATAAAGCACTTGTTTTGATGGATCAAGGTTTTACCAAATTTTATAAGGTCATTTTAGCAATATCACATTTTTTATCTTAATCTAACGTTAAACCATTGAATATTAAGGGTTTTGGTACTATCTTAGGGTGAATCATCAAAACTACATCTATGGAAGGGAACCAAAAAAAATATCGCATCTCCGTTTTATTGGACATGTCCAAGAATTCTTTGTTTGTATTGAACAGTGCCGTGGAATTGGCCAAAAGGGTAGAGGGCTCCATTGAGGTTTTCCATGTAAAACCTACCACAAACATTATTAAAGGGGATAGCCAACTCTCCGCCATACGAACATTGAACCAGGACGATCGATCTACACGAGCGGAGATCAATGAACTTATTTCCAAGATAAGTGAAAAGGAAAACCTTTCCATTGGCTATAAATTGGAGTATGGCAACGTAAAAAACAGGGTCAGGGATTATTTGGCGCTCCAAAACCCGGATATTTTAGTTTTGGGCAAGCGTAGGCCAAGATTGGGAATATTTTCTGAAAGTATTACGGATTTTGTAATTAACCAGACGAACAACACCAATGTGTTGATTTTGGGCGAGGACGATAAATTCCATTCGTTTGAGGACATTAATTTGGGATTTTTTGGAGCAGAGCTTGCAGAAACCAACCTGGAAGTGATACAAGACTTAAAACGGGACAGTAAAAAACCTGTGCGCCATTTTGATATTTCGACCGAAGAAACATCCCAAAACCATGATTATCCTTGGCACAAAACAGTTTCGTACAAGTTTAGAAAAGGAGCCAATGCCTTGGATGGCCTCGTAAATTATGTGTCACGCACCAATACGCAACTTTTGTGTATTCCCAAAGGCAGCAAAAATTTTATGTTTACACCGAGCCCTATAAAATCTGTAATTAGAAAAGCAAAGGTGCCATTAATGGTTTTGGCGAAATAAAGGACTTAGGGGAGTATTGTTTTGCTTCCTGATATATTCTATTTTACATAATGTAAATTATAGTACAACTGTTGACAATTAGACACTTACAGTTTTTTCGGGATTCTGATAAAATATGTAGGAAAAAGAAACGATTAAAAAAAAGGAAAAAGGGCGAAGATAATTACCAGTTTTCTTGATGCCCTTTCTCCGACCATCGCTTAGCGATGTACAAGGATTGTTAACAAAGAACGCACTAGTAATTGGTGTKACTGCCTTCTAGTGCGTTCAACTTAAATTTCATAGTTATGTGTGACCAATTTACTACAATTGGCGTTAAACGCCAACGCCGTTTAAAGAAAATCGTTAAAAAGCATGAGCGCAAAGAACTCTTAACGTTTAAGACGGCCTATCAAATGAGGGATACATCTCTCGACCTAAACACTTTTCAAAGGAATGCTAGGCGTTATTACGCTACACAGCTACTTGGTACCAGATTGGTACTGTCACATCCATTTACTGACGTTCATGGACGCTATTTGAAATCCGTTGTACTTGACTTTTCATTTTACGAAAAGGACAATTATATCCATGTACAGCCATTTGTACCATCCAAAGAAGCTAATTACGGTACAACTACGGTAAACTATAGCATTTGGTTACACGCTAAATCTCACAGGGATTTGTATTTGAAGCTTTTGAAGCACGATATACTGTAACGACCACAAACATTTATGGAGAATCTTGGAGCAGCATGCAGAAAATGCATGCATGGGCAAACCATGTCCAAAACGAAATGGATTTTTTGTACGTATTGGGTTGAGGTTGAGCATTGTATGCATTCCTGTATTTACTACGAAAATAAAGAGGATTCATTCTTTCAATCCCTTAAGCCCTACGATCAAAACAAGTATTTGAGGATGGTCAATACCAACCTAACGGAAACCCATAAGGAGATTTTTGGGGATTCCGAAATAATCAAGGCTATGGAAAGCCATAACAGGAATTTAGAACGGATTGGAAATGTCTTTTGAATATGAGGATTAAACAGGGAATTGCATTTGTAGCATTTGGCACAAAGGAAACTGGTAGAACTGGCTATGATTGGTTTAGGCTTTCAAGGCGTAAAGTTGATGACTTGGCTCGTTCCCTCTCCCGTCTCCCCAATTTCTACTATGCAAAGATTTACCTGTACAAGAGATTGGGCAAAGGAAAAGGATACCCGATAAAACCTCATGTTGCCTATATCTATTGGGATAAAGACGGCTTTCTGACCACAAAGTATAATTAAAATTTTTTCTACTACTCATCCCCGCGGTTCAATAGCGTAGCGAATCCGCTTTAGCGGTGTGATTGCGTAGCAAACACTAAAACAACTTTCTAATGAGATTACGATTAAGATTCTGGAAAACCAATCCACAAACCAAAAGCGATTTCAAAATCGCTTTCACTTGGTCATTTCTAATGACCGTGTGCATCAGCTCTACATTTTACTTCTTTTTTAACCTTTTAACATACTTCGGAATATGCTAGCACCAGTAAAAACAGGCGTTCACGTCCCCGATAGGTATAACGGGGACTTACTCGACGGGTACGGTCTGAACATGGATTTTTTGATATTGAACCTTGAAGGAAACCCGTTAACGGAAAGTATCGACGGCCTTACCATTGAATTGGCTGAATACGGCACCAAGGTTTACGAACATCGGGCAAACCTTACCTATGATGGCGAAAAATTTGGAACAATCGTGTTCAAACCTCGTTCCTCTGTGGTTCCAAAGAACTTGGTACAAATGCAACTCGAAAACCACCTTTATTATACAACGGATGGCAATGAGTTAAAGGAAATGGTAAAAACCGTAGTTGAAATGCTGGGTTTGACCTATCAGGGCGTGAACCGTATCGATGTGGCTCTCGATTATATGCGGGAACAAGTCGAAATGCAACAACTTTTCCAAGGCATTTTTGAGGGTAAATTCTTGATAAAGGGAAGGCAAAAAGATGTGAACTACTACACCACTACCCAAAAAGGAAAAACCATCCTTAATGGTGTACAGGTTGGAAAACGTGGTACTTCTCGATTTTGCAGGATTTATAACAAGTCCGTTGAAATGCAAAAGGGAGATTTAAAACCATACATAGCGGATTACTGGAAAAACCTCGGTTTAAACGGTACTGTTTGGCGTTTTGAATACCAGTTAAGCAACAAATTCATGCGGGAACTGGAGAATGTTTCCCTAGATACGCTATTCAGTAAAAACTTTCTTTTCAATCTATTTCAAAAGGCTCGTGAAAATCATTTTGAATTGAAGCACAACACAGGAAAATCTGAGGTTAACAAGGAAAAGGATTATAATATTATTGACTTCGCTAAGGTCAAAAAGTTCCTTGGTATGATTGGGGGCGTTATCGGTAAACTCAAACGGACTATCAAGGAAACCTTTATAGGCCAACAACGTATGATTAAGGGACTTTTGCGCTCTTACTTTTCATCGGGTCACGATATTCGTTTCCTCCTCCCCGTCCGTGGTATTCTCGATACGTTTGATTTATGGGAGTGGTACAATATGAAAGTACCGCAATACATACAGGAATTTCGGGAACGGGAAAAAATCAAGATTATAGACTTGAAACAATACGAACAGGATTTTAAATTATATGCCTAATGAAAGTATCTAAGAAAATGTTTGCTAACTATTTGGGAATCCATCCTACCAATATTAAGCCTTATTATGATAGCTATTTACAAGATTTGGGGTTAAAAAGAAATTATTTGATACTATCTGATATTGCTCGTTTGGATGGTGTCACAATTGACTACGTAGCAGAATTGATGGGTATCACGGTAAATGTTAAGTGTGATTTTATCCCTGAAAAAATAAAAATAAATTAATTCAGAAATTAATCGGGGTATATTTTTAAAAATTCCTGATATAATTGTTGACTTACATTTTTTAAGCCCCTTATAACGGTTTTGTCATCGGCAATAATTAATCGCATTGTACCCCCTTCCGCTTTGACTTTTTCAAATACACCTACAGGTAGGAGGATTTGGTTTCGTCTTGCAATTTCAAAAATTTCTGGGGAATTATATATTTCATTTCCTGTATAGGATTTACCATTTACGACTATTTCGAGATGTTTTATTATATCATTGTCCATATTCTGCTACATATAATGAGCGAAATATAGTGATTCTTAGTGATACATAGCGATTCTTAGTGTTATTAAATCCTGTACTCCCCTACTCTATATGTTTGTGTTGTAATTGATTATAAGAATTAAAACAATACAAATATGAAACTACACAGCGTACAAGCTGCTCAAACGTCTACGTTTGAAATCGATACTCCAAGTATGGGGCTTATTTTTGAGGAGATTCCTGCGGGGGCAAAAATCAAGGTTGACTTGGTAACTTCAAATGCCAATGATGTCAACCGTATTCCAGAAATCACGATTGAGGAGTTACTTGACATTTATTGCTATTTGGGTCTTGACCATGTACGCAATTATGATATGGGTAATGATGCATGGACTGAAAACCCTTTGGTTTTATTCTCTGCTGATGGTGTTCTTCCTTTTGATGATGATACCAAGTACAAAGTAACATTGTCAAACTTAGGCGGTGCAAGTTTTGATATTTTCAATTTGGACAGTGCCAAACTTGGCACGCCAATGGTCATCAAAAAAGGAGAGGTGCGAAGTACCGTTTCTGAGCGTACTGAAAATTACCTTAATGTTGACTTCCTATTGTTCTCAGGCGATACAAACCCTGAAAAACTGACCTTCTTGGTCAATGATTTGATTGCCGACGGTTCCACACAGGCAAGAAAAGTTGAGGTTTCATTTGAGCAAATGAGGGCTTATCAAAGAAGTTTTGAAGCAAGTATGTACAATCTTGGAAATCAAACCTATTCCAATGGCGTGTACAACATTGGTTATCCAATTGACCAATTGGATGCCGTCACAATCCACCATGATACAGGTGCAAGCGAGGATTTGAATTACCTAACCGTGGATTATAAAGCTACTCAAACAAGGCTTTTAAAATAAATTTTGGTCGTTTATCGGATTCCCCTGCCATAAGGAGTTTTGTGAGATTTAATCTTATAGCGGGGGTTTTCATTAATCAAAAGAGTGTTTAAATGAATTTAGTATATAATGGTGGTTCAACTATTCAAAGTACTGGTAATAGTGGTGGGAATGTTGCGGGCGGTGGTGTTTCTACTGTCTTTGCGACTGTTTCAAAGCTTTCCAGTATCACATCGGTATTTAGTGGGTTGATTTCTTCCAAGACCATTGCAAAAACCATCGGTCAGGCACTTTCTGACGGTTGGGATTGTTGGGGTTCAACTTGGACTCCTAGCCGTGCTGAAAATGAAATGGGTTATTGGTGTTCTCTGATTGCTCAGGAATTTAAGGAAAGCTTGGACGTTACCCGAAATAATTTAGAGGATTCTCTAAACAATTTCTTTCAAAACTTTTGGGGAGATATTGCAAGTGATTATGATTCCCGTAAAACTTTGGAAAGTTGGATAGGTTGGCGATATGATTCTGCTAAGGATTGTACGCTCAGGGGGCTTGTTGCCCTTGAAAAAGGTGTTGATGATTATATCTCAACAACTATTGTAAACGCAATCAAAGAAGTCTGTAAAGAGATTAATGCGGTTCCTACGATTACTACTAGGGAAATCACTTTGTACCGTACCGAGGACAATAAAAAGCCTTACAAAAAGACTGTTCCCAAAGTCAAGCTTGAATTAAAGGTTGATGTTGTTGAGGATGTGAAGGACTTGGCAGGTAATAAGTCTGTGCAGTTGTTTGGCGGTGTTGCTTTGGTTGTGGCTGCTTTGTTTGCTGCGTTCGCCAAAAATCCCGATGGCAAAAAGCGTAAAAAGGGTAAAAAGCTATTTAGGTAATGGCAAAGGGTAGTGATGCATTAGACGGCATAAATATCATTGGTTGGGTCTTATTGGGCTTCGCTGCTCTCTGTCTGTTCCTAATAATCGAATTGATAATCAAATATTTCAAGAAATAACAATTTAAAACTATGGAAAAAGTAAAGGAATTTTTTATGAAACCTCTGTTTTGGGGTCTTACGGTTGGGCATTTAACCCTAACTGTTCTGGGCGTTCTTGCGTCAATCATCTATGTAAGGAAATTTTCAAAATAGTAGATAATGGCATACAGAAACAACAATTATAACAACGGAAATAACTATAACAATCGAGGTTATAGGAACAACAATTATAATGGTGGTAACAGGGGTTACAATAACCGCAATAACTACCAAAACAATCAGCCCGCACCTAAAAGAAGTGGTGCAAAATACTCCGTTATATCCAAAGGGGATTTTAAGGGTTTCTTGATTGTAAACGCTTGGAACAAATCCCGTTCCAAGGGAATGATTACCGCCAAAGTGGCACCGTACAAGGATTCACAGGAATACACGGCAAAAACATCAGGTAAAACCTATATCACTATGATAGCAGAGGTATTTTATCGTGATACAGGTCAAAAAATGATTGTGCCATGTTCCATGAACAAACAAACAAGGGTTATCGTCCTATCTGATTTGGGTATGGTCATTACTCCTAACGGTTCTGGTCAAACCTCTGGCGGTGTTAAAGTAACTGGTTACTTCGGGAAATTCTCTAGATAATGTTGAAAGGTGTTTTAAAGGTTCTGAGTTATGGAAAGAGTATAGAAAAATATGCTCTTTCTGCTCAGGCCATTGCTAGGGCTTTTAAAAGTCTTGATGCCGATTTGCAGGACATTTGGGGAAATTCAGAAACGGTTAAAACTGAGCCAGTAAAGACGGTCAAAGAGGTTGTAAAAAAGGCACTTAAAAAGGAAAAGGACATAGAAACTACGGAGAATGAAAAAGGATAATTTAGGTTTTTGGGTGTTGATGGGTATTCTCATTATTCCCTTGATGATTGTGTTTATATGGCCAGATATATTGGAAAAAAAGACGGCTTAATAATTGGCTGTCTTGTATTGTCAATTTTGATGTTAAGTAGGTTTATGAGGTTTACATTATTGAATTACAAAAAAGCATTTCGTGGGTGTGATGCTTGGGGCTGTGGCTCCTTTGGTTCTTCCCGTGGTTCTCACTCTCATAGAGGGTTGGATTTTGCCGTTGAACCAAACGAAAATATTTACGCTCCTTTCCCTTGTAAGGTTGTTAGGCATGGTTACCCCTATGCAGGGGATTATGAATACAGGTTAATAGAAATCCAAGGTACTGGTGGGTATTCCGATTACAAAGCAAAGATTATGTATGTAAAGGATTTTCCTGCTGTTGGTTCTGTGTTCAATGAAAAAGAAGTTTTGTGCAAAGCGGATGATATAACCAAAAAGTATAGTTCATCAATGACCAATCATGTTCATTTTGAATTGTATGCAAAGGGTTCACTTATCAATCCCGAAATATTTTTTTAAATGAAAAAGAAAACAAAAAAGGCTAAGCAAATATATATCGCTTTGGGTGTTGCTTCCGTTGTGGCGATCATTTGGCTCCTTTGGAAAAATGGTGCTGGATTTTTAAAGGGCGGTTCGTCAAATAAGGCTGGTACTGGCTCAGAAACTGGAAAGGGTGGTACTGGTGGCGGTTCTACTGATAGTGGCTCTGGCAGTTCGGACAAAGATATTATTGTGGATAACTCGGAGGTTGTGAATTCCTTGGACGCCATTAAAGAAGCACTCGTTTCAAAGGGTACTGAAAATTGTGGTTGCGGATGTTAGAAAAGGCTAAACTAATGTGGAAAACGAATCCCATTTTGATATTGGTGTTTGTGGCCTTTGCCTTGGCTCTTGTGGTTGCCTTGTGGTCAATTCTAAGGAAATCTTTTGCCTACATATCAAATACAGTTAGGGGCTTGGGGTCTTCTTTGACCTCGGATGAGGCCAAAGCGATTGCCTCAAGTATTTATGCAGAGGTTAACGCCATGCAAACGGATGAGGATAAAATAGTTGAATATCTGTTACCGTTGAGCCTACCCGATTACTATAAGGTACAGGCAGCTTTCGGCATTGTTCCGTACAACTCAACATTTGATGAGTTTAGTGAAATTGGTGGGGATGATTCAAATTTAACAGAGGTATTAAATAAAACATTGTATGAAAGTCAAAAAGAAGAAATCAGGGAAAAAAACCCGTTTTTACCTATTCATTAAGTGGGGGCTTTTCGTTCCTACGTTCATCTCCGGTATCATTTACATATTGGCGTTCTTAATTGAATTGCTGACGTTTAAAAAGCTTACTGAGCAACATACTTCCAAGGATGTAAAAAACGCTCGTATGTGGTTTATATATTGCTCTTTGCCATTCTTTAATGAGAATCATCTTTTTGATTTGTGGTACAAGATGGAATATTTGGAAAGTAGGTTAATGGTCCAGATTTATAAGAAAAGGAGTTTTAATAAGACATTAAAAATGTTCGTTCCATTTGCTCGGTCTTATAACGCTTTGGAAGCCTATAATTTAAAAACAGGAAATACTTTAGAGTTTGTTGATGATTAAGTTGTGGGAATGCAATGTTTTTAGCCTTGTAGGTGTTGCAAGCTATTTGGGCAATTTGGAAAGTGGGTTAACCATTCTTCTATTGGTTACCGCTATTGTTTTGAACATTAGAAAATTATTTGATAAAAATGATAAAAGAGATACTTAGCATTTTTGGGGGGCTTGTTGGTAGTTCTGAGTTTCTGAGCCTTTTTAAGGGCAAGGAAAGGAAACTACAGGAATTTCAATTAGCACTTATTAAAGAATTGGAAAAAGCCAATTTCCAACAAATTGAATTGAACAAAGTTGAAGCCAGGCACAAAAGTATTTTTGTTAGTGGTTGGCGTCCTTTCATTGGTTGGGTCTGTGGTTCTGCCCTACTCTACCATTTTATTTTGCGTGATTTGGCGATGTGGTTTTTAACTGTTATTGGTTTGAGTCTTGAACCATTGCCCGCATTGGAACTAGGGCAACTTTTAAGCATCATCTTTGGTATGCTTGGTATGTCGGGATATAGAACCTATGAAAAAGTGAAAAAGATAGTATAATGATTGATTTTAGTTGTTGCGAAGTTGGTAAAGCTGTTAGGGCTTTATATTCAGAGAATGAGGTTTTAAGCATAAACCCGATTATTAAATCAAAGGATGATCCCTTTTATAATGATGGGAAAACGGTTTATTATGGTTCATTCCATAATCCTAGGAATGATATCGGCTTGCAATATCGGGATTTGCCAATTCTTGAAACTGGTGTAGATATTCTATTTGATAATGTTCCTAACCCTATTTATGATACATTTTCGGGCTATGAGATTAGTTTAAAAAATGCTTTGACTTCGTTAGATGATAGAACTTTAAAAATTGTTTTTAACACAGATAATTTGGGCTCTTATTCATTTGATTATATTGACCAAATAAAGTACGGCGATACTAATCAAGCACTTGATGCTGAGCCTTTGACTGATGGTCAAATAGTGGATAAAAAGTTTTTGAGTGAATCACTTTTTGTATTTGCTCCCACGGAAATAAGTTTAATGATTATGGGGGGTAGTCAAACTAGAAATTTAGAGGTTACTCCTGCTGAAATGGCTTTAATCGTTGACAAAACAGGGAAAGAGCATGTATTGACTATTTGGTTATTTGATGGTGTTAGCTAACAATTAAATTTGTTTTTGCCATACATCGAAAAAGTTAAAATAGGCAACATAATTTTTGTTTGGAATACTTATATTAGCATAGTCTTACCTGTCACTCGGTTGTACCCTTTGTAAATTATGATACAAGTCTAATTGCTGTAAATACTCCATTGGTAGGAATCTGACATTTCATTTAATTTAGTTATGCTGCCAGCATCGATATTATCCGTACCTGGGTTTTCCCAATAATATAAAGTACCCTCCGTTAATGAGTACAATACAACATTGTCATACAAGATGGAAATAATTTCATCTAGAATTTCATTATCGAATTGATTGTTTGTGAGCTGCAATGAAGTCAAAAAGTGATTGTTGGATATATCAATGGCTTGAAAGTTGTTATTGCCAATCACTAAAGATTTTAAGGCCTCATTACTTGAAATATTTAACTCGGTGAACAAATTGTCATTTGCATCCAACCTTTCGAGATTTAGATTGTTCGAAATATCCAAGCTGCTTATTTGGTTCTCATTAATTTGCAAGAATTTCAACAATGGATTGTTCGAAACATCAATAGAAGTTACCTGATTAAATCCAACAGACAAGGAAATCAATTCAGCATTATTCGCTGTATCTAAATTTGTCAGTAAGTTATTACCTAAATGTACATGGGTTAGTTTAGTATTATTAGATATATCCAAACTACTTAATTGATTTTTATTGGCAGATATTAGCACCAAATCTTTATTGTTAGCCAAATCCAATGTTGTCAACTGATTTTCTGACACGTAGATTCGTTCTAAATTTGGATTTTGTGTGATATCTAAACTTGTCAAGGAATTTTCAATTATAAATATCTGCTTTAAATTCGGGTTGCCTGATAAATCAATACTGGTCAGGTTATTTCGATACACTATTAAGTTTTCCAACACAGGGTTACCAGAAACATCGATGGTGGATAATCTTCCTTCATTAATCGCCACATACTTCAACAATTTTAATTTAGTTAAGTCAACCGAAACCAAATTATTTTGATATTGATATATCTCATTTGGAATTTCACCTCCCATAAATGTAAAGTATTCGATAACCTCAATGGGACCATTAATAGTTATAGTATAATTTCCAGCGGTCTCATAAATATGAACAAGCTCAATTGGTTCTTCTGTATCGGTTGTGGAGGTAGTATAATCATCGACAACCCCATCTCCCCAATCCACCAAAAAATTCGAACCCGTAAGCGACTTAATAGTCAAAGTCTTGGTTGTTTGTAGTTCGGATTCATCTATATGTAATTCAAAAAAATCGGAAATCTCAGGAAACTCCAAGCTTAAGCCAGTATACCCAAAATCAGTGGATGTAAAACCAGCGGTAAACAGGTTTTCTGTAAGTGTATTATTTACTTCATTTTCTGAAACTTCAAATGCTATGGGCAAAGTATTGGCAACGAACTGTGACATTGCTGAACTTTCATATGGCACCATTGAAAGAACCACATCATTCTCATCGACCACAATAAACTCTGTTAACCTATAATTACCTACTTTCAACGTTATTTCAGAAGTACTGTAACTTCCGTTCACATGGATCAAATTAACCCTTTCCCTTTTGAGAATTGAGCTCCCATTACTACTTTTTATGCTAATCAAGGCAAAAATAGGTTCAAGGTTTTCCGTACCTTTTTGTGATGTACTCTGTGCCTTTAGTTCGGTAAAATCAATTTGAAATGCATGGACACCATCAATTTCTGAGGGTATTAAATCTTCGGATGTAGATTCGGATGAACAAGAAATCAGTACAAATGCTGAAGCCAAAAGGAAAAATATTGTAGTTCTCATTAAGAGATAGTTTGGATAGTTTGTTTGGTTAATTCTTGCCTTAAATTAACACTATTTTTCTTAAATTAGATTTTAATAATCGGTGTTTATCGAAATTTCTAGTTTCAAATGCCTTGGTTTTAATTTGCAAATATTGACGCTGCCAATTTAAGTAGGATTGAACAGGGAAGATATTCAGTAGGTCTCGATATACTTTCACGTATTTCTGAAGTGCTAGGGGTGAAAGTTGATTTGGTATAGTAGTTCTGAGCTTTTTGTCATTCCACACACATTACACTCCCCTCCAACCTCGGGTCGCATAAAAAGTATTCCATTACATTTTTTAATAGGAAGTTTTAGGAAGTAAGCTTTGCTTATACTTAAGCAAAAAAACATAACGCGAGAACATTATGTTCCTTTTTCGGAACATAATCCGACGCAATGTAAAATTGCGGGAAGTTTATCAAGAATTTCAGCGGATACCTAGGTTTCTTGGAGGCTATGTGTATAGTCCATGCGCTGGCTCAGCACTCGCAAAACAAAAATTCCGCTTGTCGTTTGAAAATAAAATATAGTATGCGCTTTATAGGAGAATCTTTTCAAATCTCCTATAAATTCAGAGGCATCACATCCTAAATCTATGTTTTCCGCAAGCACTCCGAATACTTCATGCATACCATTGAAATATCTTTGAGCTTGTAACAATCCAAATTTGTAGATACCAAACTCATACATTTCCGCCAAATCCGTTTCGGCTTTATTGGAAAGTTTATAAACGCCCATCTTCCCGCATACGTGCTTCGACTTCCCGCATGATGTCAGGTAGGGATTTCTCGCTCACTCCGCTTTCCAATCCTTCAACAAGTTTTGTTTTAAGCGAAAGAAGCCTAGCATTATTGGCCTGGTCTAATCGTACCAGATTTCGGAGGTATTCACTATCATTTGTGAAATCTCCAGATTCGATTTGCGCCTTTATCCACTTATCCTGTTGTTCGGTAAACGTTACCGTTTTACGTACAACCGCCATATCTTTTGCGTTTAAATTATCATACTATTGGTGCAATATAATTAATGTTTCTCGATAATTCAACAATATCACGAAAATACCATTCCACACACATTACCCTTCCCTCCTACCTCGGGTCGTATAAAAAGTGTCCATTATATTATTAAAAAGGAAATTTTTAGAAGAAATTTTTCAGAAAGTGCAGTACCAACTTTGCCAACGCACCATCTCGCTCAAAAAAGAAAAGGTCTTCCAGACCTTCCCTTTTTATGCCGTACCAAAGCTCAAGTTACATAACGCGAGAACATTATAGTACAAATGTCTTCATGTTATATTTTATCTGATTCAACCTTCCTTTGAGTACCTAAAATATTTTTAATTGGTTGAAACTTTAGATTTTTGATAGAAGATTTTTCCAACTCGATTAATATGAGATATTAACTCCTGATTTTTGATATTTTCAAAAATTGACAAATCCATTTTATATGGGAGCATTTCTCCATCAAGTTGGCTTTCTATTCTTAATAAATTATCGAAAGTTAAATTTCCTTTTAAGGTAATATCAATGTCCGAGCCCTCTCTATAATTTCCCATT
Organism: Allomuricauda sp. TY007; assembly: GCF_010468565.1. Lineage (GTDB taxonomy): Bacteria > Bacteroidota > Bacteroidia > Flavobacteriales > Flavobacteriaceae > Flagellimonas. Next base: position 116,146 of record NZ_WUEG01000002.1, on the reverse strand, counting down.
GCCCTGGACCCAAAAATTACTGCTTCATGAATATTTGGGTTGCTCTTAAAAATCTTGGTGATTTTTTGTATTGTATTACTACTTAAACCGTATCTCATTCTTCTTTAAATATTTCATTTTGCTCTCCATCCCTCAATTCTACCATTTGACTATGAAATTCGTTGAATAATGTAGCATAATCATTGATGATATTTTCAGTTATTTCAGAAGCCGTATCCTCATCATAAGTATGACTCGTTTTATTTCGGCTTACAATCATATCCATCCAAACATCGCCATGACTAATTAAATTAAATTTAAAAGCCTCACGTGTAGCATCCCTACTACCTCTTATTTCTGTATTCCCTTGATAATAAAAATAGTCCTTCATTACATTCCATGCTAACTCATGCGTAAATTCAAAGGACTGGATTAAACCCTGTTGCTCAAGATTGGTTAACGCTCTCTGATTAGCTATTTTAACAGCTTCATTAAGCTGTAATAATGCCTTGCTATAATTACTCAATCGCTGATGCCACCTTATATCCTGTGAGTTCGAACTCATCTTTATTCTTTATATATTATAAATAACTTTATTAATTCCCCTATTGAAACAGATAACGCGTTCCAAATTTACACCGTAAATTAGGTAATCTAGATTACATTACTTGTGTTCCTTTCTTTTTTCTTGATACTTTGGTCGTGCTCAGCAGAACTAAAAAAGAAACAAAAAATCAAGAAGAAAATAGGCTTCCACGCGCCCTTTGTGTCTTATAGCTTCGCTATTAGGGCTTTTTGAACGCCCCAACTCAAAGCCCAGGGCAATGGCGCTGACGTGCAAGCCACAAACCTGTCTGCCGACAGGCAGGTTCACCCCAACGCTGGCCCGCATTTTCTTCTGGCCAATTTCAACTTCATTAATACTAACTAAAATGAGGCATTATTGATTCCAAAAGCCAAAACATAGATAAACCTGAAACAGCACCTATTAAAAAATAAATTCCTTTTTACTGGAATACTTTTCCCCAATACCTCATAGAAAATATAAACTTGAATGTAAAGAGAAAATAGTATTAAGCCGATTCCATAGATAACCAAAGCTGAAATCAATTCTTTGTCTAAGGAAATATATCTGAACACTCCCAATATAGCTGCCCATCCAAGGATTTCAAATAACTTTGGCACATATTTCAATATCCGCCTATCAATTTTCCTCAACGAATATTTGCCTTTTTTGACATCTAAGCTGTCTTTGTTAATGTATAACTTTCTAAACTGCCATTTTCTGACCAAAATATTTAAATCAAATTTTTGTCGGCACCAATAGCTCCCGAATATCGACATCAAGGATTTCAGCGATCTTTTTTAAATCTTTTAAATGTGGCTGGGATTTATTATTGCAGATGGCTGTTATTGAAGTTGTGCTTTTTCCAAGTTGCTCCGCAAGCCAAACTTGTGACTTTCCTTGTATTACCAATACTTCTTTTATCCTGTTAATTCTATCTACCATGATATCTTTAAGAAACTACAAGATATAATTCAAACTTGTTAAAATGTAACTTAAACTTTCATTTATATAACAAAACCTTATTTTTTCAAATTTATTTATGTAAGTTTAACTTTGCTTTGTTTAAGTGTAAATTACATATAAATAAGTGTGAGTTACTTCACTCCTTGTTAATAACTTTCTAGTATGAATCCCAAAGAAATTAACCTACTCCCCCTCCTCTCCTACTTCGAGGAATGCCACGAAGGCGACCTGCTGTCCTTTACCCAATGGTTGGACAAGGCCATTTATATGTTCCATTATCTCCCCGCGGATGCCTTTTCAGAACTGGAGCGCCAAAATGTGTGTCATGTGCTTATGGAACTAAAAGAAGCGGTCGTTGCTATCCATTTGGAACAGTAAGCAAAATGTTTACCCATGAGCAGGACGTAAATCCAAAAAAAAGCCCCATCGTATTGACAGGGCACTTTTGTTCTCAATGTAGTTGTTACACTAAAGTATCTCGACCACTTCAAGGTCGAACACCAAATCTTGGCCCGCCAACGGGTGGTTGGCATCTATAATAATATCTTCCTCTTCTACTTTTGCAACACGAAATTGTTGTTCTTGCCCTTGTGCATTGGAACCTACCAATCCCATCCCAACTTCTGGTTTAAGGTCTTCGGGCAATTGTGATTTTGAGATTTTTTGAAAAAGTGCTTCGTTGACCTCTCCATACGCATCTTCCTTATCAATGGTAATGGTTTTCTTTTCATTAACGGCCATATCGATAAGTCCTTTTTCAAATCCCGGTATAAGTTGACCCTGACCCAAGGCTACCTCCATAGGTTCGCGCTCCAACGAACTGTCAAAAACCTGTCCATTGGTCAATTTACCTGTGTAGTGCACCTTTACAGTGTCATTCTCTTTTACTGTACTCATAATTTTTGTTTATAGTTTTAAAATCAAAACGTTGCAAATATACAGGGTATAAAACGGTTAAACGAAGGAGTTGCCCATTGGTTTCACTAAAAACGGGTATTTGTACCGATTCTTTACTCCAAAAGTGCCAATTTGTTGGTTAAGAAGCTCTGTGTGCTGTCGGTCTCAATTTCCAACCATACGGGCAGGTGATCGCTTATCTGGTTCCGTTTCCAATACCTGTTGAAATACGTCCGGAATGCTTCATCGGAAGTCAATGTGGACGGGTCATCTTTATGGCTCAACATCAACTCGTGGTATGTTGAAATTGCGTCCGGGGTGTTTTTGTACACATAATCGAACAATTTAAAGACGCCTCCCCGCTCCTTCCCATCTTCATCCTTGCCAATTTTAAAATATTGGTCAACATGCAAAAAAATGCGGTCATAAATCTGGTTGAGGCTCGTGTTGGTGTATTTGCCCTTGAGGCCATCACTTTCAAAAAAACCTTTGTCGTTCATTAATTGGACAATATCCTCGTCCGCTTCATATAGATTCGTGTCGCCCAACACAATAAGGTTTCGTTCCTCTAAGGAAGAACGGTTCAGTTTCAGCTCCAAAAGCTGCATCAGGAGCCGTACCTCTTCCTTTCGGATTTCTTTGTCCGTAGGTTCTCCCAGGTCGTTGGCACCATCCCCTGGGTGCAAATGCAAACTCACGATGGAGAACTTTTTCCATCCACTTTCAAAACCAGTGAACGTAGGGGTGCGTTTCAGTTGTTTTATAATGGGGTTTGCCGAGATAAACTCATCCGGGATTACCAGTTCGCCGGACAAGCCCGAGTGGGTCACCCGCCGCGAATCGTAAATAAATCCAAAGCGCTCCTCGTTGCCCGCGTCACCTTCGGTCACATCGCTAATGGTATATTTCCAATCGCTTCCCAAGAGTTTCATTACCTTGTCAAAATGGTCTAAGTCACCGTTGATTTCTTGCAGTGCCACAATGTCGAACGCATTGATGATCTCCGCTATGTAAAAAAGTGATTCGGCCGTCCGGTCCTTTAATCTTCCAAAGTTTTTAATGTTCCAAGAGGCCAACAATAGGTTTTTGTCCACTCCCTTCGGCGGAATGTTGTTGATGAGGCCTTCTTTTAGTTTTAGCAATCCTTTTATGGTGCGTTCCTTGCCCTTGTTGTCCAACAACCTGGCGTAGTCGTTGTATTTGTCGAGCATTACCAGAAAGTAGCGGTTGGTACTGAGCTCTTCGTCCGGCCTAAGATCCGTGTACCACATGTTTTTGTTTTAAAGATGTTCTACAATGTATATGGGAAACCTTTTGAACCTAAAATATCGAGGGGGAACGGATACGAAATCAATCACCCGATCAATCTTAAAGATATTGATTTATTGGAAGACGCACTTGGTGAAACACCTTAAAAATTCAATGGTTTTTGTCGTTGTTTTTTAGAGGTTTTCCTCAATTTTTAAGGAGTAAATAAGCTTAATATTAATTCTCCTAAGGTTTACCAGAAAGCTTTTAAATGGTATCCTTTTTTGTATTTGTAACTTCCCTCTCCCCATCCTAAACAAGGGCTGTCAAGTTGACGATTTTTATTAGCTTTTTATCATTTTGTGATAAGGTTTCAATAAAATTTTATTTTCTTTAACAAATCTGAAGTAATAATCTTAACATAAATGACCAACCTCAAACCATTTCTTTGTTTCTGTTTATTTTTTTTTACTGCACTTTCTCATTCTCAATGGACACCTACACCGGGGCCTGAGGGTGGGGCTACTGGTGATATTATCAAAGTGAACAATACGTTACTGGTGATTTCTTCGTATACAATTCATTCTTCTACAAATAATGGGGAATCATGGACCCAAAGTATTTCTGGTCTACCGGAAGATGGCGGGGCAACTAGTTTAACTACTGATGGCAATACTATTTATGTTGCTTTGGTCGGAAACGGTATTTATAAATCAACAGATGAAGGAAATTCTTGGGTTCCCGCAAATAAAGATATTGAGGACCTTACATTTTACAAGGTATTTGCCAATGGTACCACAATTTATGGTGGTACGGATACAGGTGTAATATATCGATCTCTTGATTCAGGAGAAAATTGGACAGTTTGGAGTACTGGAGTTACAGGTTATCAAGTCAGCGATTTTGTAGTATTTAATTCCAAAATATATGTAGGCACACTAGACGGGGTTTTCGAAAATGATGGTAATAGCGCTATCTGGACACAAGTGGACATACCTGGACTTACCCATGGCGCATGGTCTTTAACAACTCAAAACGGAATATTGTATGTTGGAGGTATTGGTGAAGTATATGTTTCTAATGATAATTTGAGTACATGGGTAGCAATGAACACCGGGAACGCAAGTATTTCAGACCTAATTTCCATACAAAATACTGTATATGCTGTTGGTGGGTCACGTTCATATTTTTATTCAAACGATAATGGAGCCACTTGGAGTGAGGTCTCGGTTTTGTCCCCTGACAATTATAGCATTTTGAAGTCTTTACTAATATCAAATGGGAAAATAATAGTCAGCTCTACTTCTGGTAACTATGAATCATTGGATAATGGTATGTCTTGGACATGGAACAATACAGGCATAAGAACACAAAACATTACAACTTTTGCTTCAAATGATTACTACCTTTTTACAGGTACTGGAGGTAATGGGCTGTTCCGTTCTGCTGACAATGGTGTCTCCTGGACCGCTATTAATTCAGGAATCGACAGACCAAACGCTTTCACTATCCATGAAATGATAGAAGTGGACAATAAACTAATTATTGCCACCGGTGGAGGGGTGTTCTTATCCAATGACAATGGTGATACTTGGGAAAAAAAGATAAACCCAAGTGTCAATATCGCTACCTCTGCATTGGATTACAGCAATGGTGTTTTGGTCTCAGGAATGCTGGGCGAAGGCATCTACTTGTCCGAGGATTTAGGAGAAACATGGGATGTTTTTGTACCCGAAGGTTTGGATTCAGGGGAGTCTTATGTGAAAATAGCACTAGAAGGATCTACAATGCTTCTGGATTCGGGAAACGGCGATGTTTACCTATCTACGGATATGGGGCAAAGTTGGAATCTCATCACCACTTTAGAGAATGATTCTATTTTTATTGAAGATATTGACATTATCAATGGTAAACTTTTTGTTTCAGACAGTTATGGCCTTCATAAATCTTCCGATATGGGCCAAACTTGGACCACCTACCAAAATACAGACTATAGCATAGTAGAGAACATTACGGTTGAGGGAGATGTTCTGTATTTGGCGACACGAAAAGGTTTCAAGGCCACAACTATAGATCAAGATGTTTGGTATTCGTTCACCGACGGTATGGGAAACCTTGGCACTACCAGTATTTTCCTTAATAATGGACAATTGTTCGCTGGCACTTATAGATTTAGTGTTTGGTCTAGACCCGTATCCGAAGTAGTGGTTCCTTTTCCTGATGATGACAACGACGGCGTCGCCAATGCGCATGATCTTTGCCCCGATACCTACCCAGGCATAGCTGTTAATGAAGATGGTTGTGATTTTATAGCTCCGGACGCGTTAAGCGTAGTTGGTAAATCACAATCATGCCCTAATGTGGATAATGCCAGAATAGAAGTGGGCACCACCCTATCCGGTTATGCTTTTGATATCAGTTTGGAAGGTGAAGGAATTAGTGAAAGCTTCGAAAATGTAAGTCTGGAAGTCGATTTTATATTGGATAATCTTGCTCCGGGCTCATACGAAGTGATTGTTTCGATACCTGAAATACGTTATGAACAGTTATTTGGCCTTACCATCAATGAAATGAACAACATATCCGGAAAAAGGACCATTGTCGACAAAAGCAATAAGGTTGCAAAGTATCTTGTTTCTGGTAGCAAAGAGTATGTAGTCGATGTTAATGGTGTCCAAAGTCACTATTCTTTTAGTACTGATGATGAAAACGAGATTTTGATACGAAATTTACAAGATTCCAATACGGTTCATATATCAGGCAAGAGTGAATGTCAGGGAACCATAGAAGATAATCTTGTCTTGGAAACCGAAATGCAGGTCTACCCTACCATTACCTCGGGCATGTTGTCCATCTCAGGAGAAACCACAATCAACCAAATAAACGTATACAACTCCATTGGCCAACTTGTATTAAGTAAAAAAATGAATTCCTTGAACAACAAAACCATTCATTTGGAAAACCAGTCTGCTGGATTTTATGTCGTTCACTTGGTTGCTGAAGATAAAATCAAAAGATTTAAAATAATTAAACAATGATAAAGTCCTTAATAAGTCAAACTCTAGCTTTAATCATTTTATTGATGCTGGTAGGCGCATGCTCATCATCTTCATCAACTGAAGAGGTAGAAGTGATGCCCCCAGGTAAACCCAACGGGATTCTTCCAACAAATGGAGAAACTTGTTCTGATTTTATCGAAGTCCCCCAAGATGAAACCAAAGCCATTGTTCTTTTTACATGGGGCAGTGTCTCAAATGCAACCGGTTATGTTTTAGAAGTTTTTGATGGAAACGTTATCCAGAATAGCATTAGTGCTTCCAGAACAGATGTAGAAGTCACTTTGGACAAAGGTAAATCCTATACATGGACCGTGACTGCAGAAAATAGTGCAGGTCAAACAAAAAGCGATACAATGTCCTTTACCACTCCAGGTGAGTCTGTTGCCAATTATGCGCCCTATGCGGCAGAAATAAGTACCGAGTTTAAAAGTGAAACTTCCGAACTAATAGTTTCTTGGTCAGGTAGTGATCAAGATGGTGACGCCCTAACATACAATATACTTGTAAAAGATAGCAAGGGTATAGACGTAGTGAACCAAACTGGTATGGCCGAAACTACCTTGGATCCCATCGTAGTTAATCTAGGAGAAACGTATAGCATTAGTGTTAAAAGTATAGATGGTTTTGGCAATTTTTCAATATCTGTTAGCTCAATCACCATAAAAAACTAACTCCCCTGACTATAAAGTTGGTGTAGTATAATTAATTCAATTACGTACATTTCCTAATTTTGATGTAATTCCAAAAAGTGCATTATTACTTCTCGTTGACCTCTACCAGCTTATCGTCGTTCCACTCGCCACCAGCGACCACATCGCCTTCTGCATCGTAAAACTTACCGGTTCCGCTACGCTTGTCATCCTCCCACTCGCCTGTGTATTTTTCGCCATTGGGCCAATGGTAGCTGCCAAAACCACTGCGTTTATCGTTTTTATAGTTGCCCACGTAATATTCGCCATCGGGCCAATAAAAAGTACCTTCGCCATGTCGCTGATTGTTTTGCCATTCGCCTTCATACCTGCTCCCTGTATCCAACAAAGCAACACCAAAGCCATGGGCCTTACCGTCTTTAACTTGACCTATGTAGTGCATTTGACTTCCCTTTTTGCTCTTAAATGTAAGGTACTCCCCAAACGATTTTTGTTGGAGCTGCTTTTTTAAACGGGCCAATTGCACCTTGGTCTTTTTCAAGGAAAAACTAAGGGAATCATATTTTCTAACGGCCAATTCCTCGTTCCAACCCGAAGCGGGAAGCGTATCTTGCTCGTCTACTGTACTGTTTTGAACAGCATATACACCGGTATTGGTATTTCTCAGCTTTTCTGCCAATGCAATCCGCAACGGAATTACCCTATTGTTTTCCTCTTTGAAATTCATGGCAGCATTATAGGAATCAATGGCCGTGTTATAATCACCTTGAAGCAACAAGGAGTCTATCTCCGTTAATTGTTCATACGCGTTAAGCTTTTCCGAAATGATTTTATTTTCCTCCGCAGCTTGGGCAAATTCTTTTTGCAACTTGATGGATTTGCTTACGAAGAACAGCATTCCCGCCGTAACAAGGGCCAAAAGAACAAAGGGAAGGTATTTCTTTATTTTCATGCGTTAATTGCTTGGTTCACTATTTAATACGATTCAATCGGTCAAATGGATGTCTGGCAACTTATTTTTTACCCTCCTAAAGTCCGGTGAGTAGTACATGTGAAAGCGCAACGTCCACCCTTGTTGATAATATCCGCCATTGTACCGCTCTTGTCCTTGGGAATACAAAACACCCGCTGCAAAGGTTAAACGAGGTGTTACAATGTAGCCCACAGTGGTAGTTAAACGAAGGTCCTCCATGGGACTGGCCACCACTTCCTTGCCACTTTGCATAATTAATTCCGCCTCCGGTGCAACGTAAAAAGTCTTGGGGCTCAGTTTGGTGTTGTTCAATGGGATTTTTGCCCGGAACATATAGCGCCAACGGTTCCTGAATATATAGTCGCTATCCTCTGCAAAGCCCTGGGTCCAACGGTGTTCTATTCGGATGCGGTGATACAGCATGGCCGAATAAAAGGGCATGGCAAATTGGTATTGGTGCCAAATACGCCATTCGGGAACTACATTTCTATCTTCCGATTCTTCATCTGTGTTAAAGTTAATGCGCACTACCCCACCCAATCGAAAATTGGTCTTTTTGTTAAAAATATACCCAATGGCATGTCGGTTATAAATTTGACCTATCTGTCCTATAAAAGGGGTGTTTTTGGTTTCTTGAAACCTAAAATGGGTCTGGGCATCCCAAAAGAACCGTTTTCCTATTCTAATGTTCCCATACGTATTGATCCAAACCTTGGTTTTGGGATCCTTGTACTGCGATGTTTCGGGCAAAACCTCTGGTTCCGACTCTTGTGCGTAAACAGTACCAACAAATCCGAAAATCATCAAAACAACCGCCAAAAAGCTACTTCTGAAACTCACCATGCCTATTGATTTTTAGAAGTTGATTGCTCCTTTAAGAGTTTCAGTACCTCTTTGGGGCGTTTTTCCTTTCGTAGCTTACGTTCCAATTTCCTGGTATCCTTGTCCCGTAAATCCAATATGCTTTGATTGGTATAGATAATTTCATTGTTAAGGTTGTCCGCATTGTCACATTGCAGTTCTTGGGTTATCGTTGTAAGGAAATAAGGAACCAAAATGTTCTCGTATGCATTTACGATTCGCTTTTTTACCTCTTCTTCCATAACATTGGCCATAAAAGGGTTCCAAACGGCATCGGTGTATTTCTTTTGGATTTCTTCGCTACGCTGTGGAAGCTCCTTAATCGTAATGGCGAGTGCGTTGAGTTGCGAAAGACAATTTTTCGCCTCTTTTCCATATTCCAATTTTTTGTTCGGGTTTTTAATGGAGGCATATTCGGTCAACGAACTATCCGCTACATTTTGGAGTTGTTTCACTGCTTTTCGGAAATTTTGCGGAAACTTTTCGGGAAGCGAATCAACTTGTTTTTCCAAGCTGTTGTTTAGTGCTATGAGCTCCTCCTCCAACCCATTTAAAATTTGTAATTGTTCATCATTGGTGAGCCTTGAGGCCAGCGACCCTTTTATGTATTCCAAACTCATTTTGGCATAGGTGGCCATGGCAGCTGCGGACAGTAAATCATCACTTTCATAACCAAATTCCTCAGAACTTGGTAGGCTAAAGGTTCGTTGCCCGCCTTTTTCATCGGCAACAACAATTTCCGTATTTGGTTTTCCTTTGGGCCACAATCCCTGCATCATGCCCGGAATTTTTAGGTGTTGTACAATCTCATGCTCTTTGTACCCTACCAAGGTTCCCAAAGGCACAAGAAAGTCGTTGTATATTTTTTCGGCAACATTGTAATAGAAAAACGCTTCTGAATCGGTACGCTTTACTATGTTCAAGTGACTGTTCCCTAAAATGGCATTGCTCAAATCCGACGCTATTTTGTAATCCGAGGCAATTTGTTCCAACATCTTATTTTGAAGAGAGTCCAACGGGTAGTATGGTACCTTTACCTTCATATTGGTTTCAAAATCCGGTGAACCCAAATGATCTAAGACCTTACTTATTTTTTTATAATAGCCATTGTTCTGTTCCAACAATCGGGATATATGGCTTTTTTCTTTATCGTTGTCCAAAACCGCACCCAACAAAGCAATGTATTGGGCGTTTAGCTGAATGGTTTTATAGTTGGATGCATGGGTATCGAATAATGGAACCGCTTTGGATGTGCCGCCTAAAACCATTTGGATACGGCGGAGCAACCCATCCTCAAAAAACCAATTTTCGGTGTCCTCAACGTTTTCTGTGGCATAGAACGACCATTCGTCGTGGGCCAGACCGTCTCTCAACAGCCTTCCGACCAGCACACTGCTATCGTTTTCTATTTGGAAACTTTGTTGTGGCACTCCTTCATCAAAAGAAATACTGCTCTTAAAAAGTATTTTTTCAATTTCAGAATCCTTGATTTGATTAATGGTGTATGTCCATGTGCCATCCGGTTTGCCCTTAACAAGGCTGCCCTTCCCTATTTCTTGTACACCGCTTACCAAAACCCTGTATTGGTAGCCCACCACTTGGCTTTGGCTATTGGTTTGGTAGGCACCAAATTCAAATTGCCATGGTCCATGGGCGATGGCCTTATCAAAAGCTCCCGAAAAACGAAACGTATTGTCCGTATTTTGCACAAGAGTCTCAAGATTGGATCGCTCTAACTCAAAATCACCATCAAAAATGGTATCAAGGTCGGAAATAGTATATTGGTAAACCGCTTTTCCCGAATAAGGCCCCACTCGAAGAGGTCCTTCGTACGTTTTGAGTTCTTGACCAAATGTGTGGAGCGTTAACGCCAAAAAGAAAAATACCGGGAAAAGCCTTTTTTTAGAGGGCTGCATTATGTAGAAATTACAGGTTAGTTGATAGTCACAATAAGCTACGAAACCAATAAACCTTTTGGATGATAAATGCTTTAGCTTTTTTTGATTTCCCTGATTTTTTATTAAAAAATTGAGTGTTTGATAAATTTTTAAATATTTATGGTCCTTGCTTTTATATCCAATGGTTTCCTACACCTTTTTAATGAGACATGAAATGGTAAAATAATTAGTTATGCATTGCTTTTTTTCATAAGCATAGCTTTTTAGGCCTTGCCTTTATTTATCATGCAGCCCCAGTCCCTTGAAAATTCTTGGGGTATGTTTTTCAATTCTGGCCTCACGGGTCTTGGATTGTTTGGCACTGGAAAAGTATAACAAATACCCTTTCTGTCTTCCATGTGTCAAGGCGTTAAAAGCTGCTTTGAGTTCGGGGTCTCCATCCAAACGCTTTTGAAATTCCTCAGGAACCACATATTCCGATGCTTTTTTAAAATCGACCTTCAGTCCTGCTTTTTCCACCTCAATGGCCTCGAAAATATAGGTTTTTAAAACGGGCTCAAGGGCTGCAATCCGTTCAATATCGGTAAAACGGATTACCCTGCCGGACTGGGTGTTTTCCCCTGGTTTTTCCAGAATCTTATGGTCGTCCTTCAACAGGGCACCTTTAAAAAAACTTAATGTACAATTGTCCTTGAATGCAGCCACCATAAGAATATTGTTACCGTTGTGGGTGTAGCAGGGCACGCTCCATTTTCGCTCTTCGGTAAGCCCACAATCCAGCACTAGCCTTCTCAAGTATTTTAACTCTTTTTGCCAATTGTGCACCTTACATTCTGGGGTACCGCCCAAGGCACAGCGACCACAGCCCTCCTGTAAGTAAGCGTCTATTTCGGGATTCATAAATGTGTCAATAGATTAATAGTGGCACCGTTTGGCTCTTTTACAAAGAACCGTCTCACGCCCCAATTTTCATTTGTTGGCCCATAAACCACTTCGTGTCCCAACTTCTTGGCTCGTTCGTACATTTGGTCCACATTGGATATTTCAATGGACAGAAAGATCGATTCATTATCTACAGGCTCCGGCTTTTTATTTTTAAAGATATTGATTTGTGCCATTGGATTTTCTTTGGAAGCAAACGTTATGATCCACCCTAGGTCCATAACCAACTCCATCTCAAGGAAATCCATATAAAACAATTTGCTCGCTTCCAGATTATCGGAATACATATTGGGAACTATTCTTCGCACTGCTTTTCTTTGATTTTATTTGTACTTACCGCTCGTTATACCCCTTGCCCTCAAAAATTTTGGGAATGGACTTCTCTATCCGCGATACACGGGTCTTGGATTGTTTGGCTTGTGAAATGTAGAGCATGTACCCACGCTGTCGCCCTGGGGTCAACGCTTCAAAAGCGGTTTTGAATGCTGTGTCCTCATCCAGTTTATCCTGAAGCTCTTCGGGCATATCAAATTCAGAAGTTTTCTTCATTTTGACTTCCAATCCCGCTTTTTCCACCTCAATGGCTTCATGGATATAGGCTTTTATCACCTTTTCAAGCTTCCTGACCTCATCCACATGAGTAAATCGAAGCTGCCGTGCCGATTGGACATTCTTCGTCTGCTGTACCAATATACCTTCGGTATCCTTCAACAAAACACCTTTGTGGAACAACAACGCGCAGTAATCCTTAAAACCGTGGATCAAAAAAATATTACTGCCATTATGGGTGTAACAGGGAACACCCCATTTTAATGCTTCGGCAACTCCCGTGTCCAACGCTATTCTTCTTAATTCACGATAGGCCTCCTGCCATTGGGATGGTTTTTCAAAAAAGAAATCGACTTTTGGATTTGTATTCATGACGTTTGAATTTTGGGCACTTTTCGGCTAGCTGGTCTAAAATACCAAGAAATTAGGGTCAATGTCAATAATAACGATGGCCCAAAAAGGTCAATAATTGCATCGCCAAGCGCCAAATGGGACACAATGGCCCCCGACATGGTAAAGACAAAACCAGCATAGGCCCATTCTTTAAGTAGTGGTAATTTGGGTAGTAAAATAGCAATTACACCCAAAATTTTCCATACCCCGATAATCAGAAGAAAATACAACGGATACCCCAAATGTTCCATCATTTGGATCTCTTCTTCCATCCCCATCAATTGAACAATGCCTGTTGAAGTCATGCCCAAGGCCAACCAAACTGTGGCCACCCAATAAATAATCTTATTTCGCTTCGTCATCTTGTTTATTTTAATTGTTCCACTATTTCCTGCAAACGGTTGTGTGCCATATTAATGCCCTGTGCAAAGGGCAACTTGAGCATACGGTCACGATTTTCCACCGATTTAAATACCATGTGTATGGTTAATTTGCTCGTAGTATCCGTCAATGCCTCAAATTCCATAAATTCCAGTTGCACCGGAAACTGGTCTCCTTCCATTTCAAAAGTTCTGGTAATCTTTAAGTTGGGTACAAACTCGTGTATGGTACCATTGAACCGGTGCTTGTTCCCCATCGGGTCTGTAGTTTCGAACTCATAACTACCATGCCTGCGGTTTTCCAGCTTTATTACCTGTGTCCCCATCCATTGTTCCACAATTTTAGGCTCCTCGTATGCTTTGAACAAAGAGGTTACGGGAAGATCAAATTCTCGGGTAATCCATATTTCCTGTTTTCCGTCCTCAGCGTGGATTTTTGTTTTCCGTTCCATTCTTATTTTTTAGGTGGTTGTTTTTTCATGATGGCCTCCAAGGCATTGAACCTATCGTCCCACATATCTCTAAAAGGTTCAATAAAATCTGCTATTTCCTTTAATTTCTGTGGATTAAAATGATAATATATCTCCCTCCCCTGCTGTTGTTTGTCCAATAATTCACATTCGGCAAGGATTCGGATATGTTTGGAAATGGTCTGCCGGGACGAATCGAATTCGGCCGCAATAGCTCCTGGTGTCATGGCATTAAGTGCCACCATGGCAATAATGGCCCTTCGGGTTGGGTCGGCTATCGCCTGAAAAACATCTCTTCGCAATTCCATTTATGCAGTTATTTGACTGCAAATATAAGTGCAACCATTTAACTGCGCAAATTTACCTTAACAATTTTGAGGTCATATTAAGGGTTAAAGACAATTGATCGATTTTTATGAAGGCTTCCCTTCGACTAAGCTCAGGGACCAGCAGGAATGACAAACTCAACTATGAAGCGTCAAGTACAAAGAAAAGAGAATCAAGAATCAAGACCCAAGAGATAAGACTTCGTGCATCGTGCTTCCAACTTCCAACATCGAGCAGCAGGCATCAAACAACCAATAAATCAGCAACTTGAAACCCAAAACCAGAAACGGACTCCCGACTTCCGACTTTGACACGAATTTCTCGAATTATCCTAATTCGGTTCCATGTCATTTCGAACCGAGTGGCGGGAGTGTGAGAAATCTATTCAAGACTATACCTTGATCTTTCAAAAGAGATTTCTCAATGGATGCGCTGCATCTCATTTCGAAATGACGATTTGGCTCCGCTCAGCATCCGCACGGAATGAGAAACTCAAGTATCAAGCGTCAAGCACAAAGAGAAGAAAATCAAGACACAAGACTCCGTGCATCGTGCTTCCAACTTCCAACACCGAGCATCGAACAACCCCACAACTAAAAACAAAAACCACCGAAAAACCCTTAGGCCTTCCGGTGGCAAATAATTGTTACTGTAAAATTTTAAGGAATTATCTTAATTTTATTGACAATTCACACCTTCATAGGTGTAGTTTCCTATAAAATTCCAAGCATGAATGTTACTCAGGGTGTTAGCGGCATCACCTACTTCTTGTCCACAAAAGGTAAGATTGTCCATCCCCAAGATTATACCATCTGGGCCATTATTCTGTTCTACAAAGTTGCTCCACCCTATCAATGTGGCATTAAAGTTTTCCTTGGACATCCCAGAATTGTCTAGCATACCAGTCATGAATTCTACCTTACCAATGTTCCAATTGCCCAGGTCCCTGTCAAAAGAGGCGGCTTCAGAGAACATATAACTCATATCGGTCACATTGCTTACGTCCCAATTGCCGATATCCCCGTTAAAGGAAGAGGCATTCCAGAACATACGTCTCATATTGGTCACATTGCTTACGTCCCAATTACTAAGGTTGCCATTAAAGGAAGTAGCCCCAGAGAACATATAATTCATGTCAGTTACATTGGAAAGGTCGGGGGCGTCCGTGGCGTTATAAACCATGTTTATGCAATTAGCAAAAGCATTATTAAAAGATTTCCATTGTATATTGCCCCATTGCTCCAAACCGATAAGTTTATCCATGTCGTTGGAAACAGACATATCAATTATTGGAAACTCTCCCTGTATGGCCACGGTATAGGTGCCCGCTGTGGCATAAACATGGGATGGGTTTCCATCAGCCTCGGTAAGCTCTTCCACCGTGCCATCGCCCCAGTCTACGGTGTAGTTGTAGGTGTAAAAAAAGTTTATACCAATAGTAATCTCCTCCCCATCGGTCTCGGTCTTCCAGGTGGTCACAAAGGAGGCGGGGTCCTCGGCCATGCTCTCTATCACATTCTCCACGGTTATGGTTATTGTAGCCTCGGCGGTCTCCTCGCCATCGGTTACGCTTACCGTTATGCTGTGCTCCGTAGTGGTCTCGTAGTCCAGTGCCTTGCCCTCGGCCAAGGTGAGTTCCCCTGCCGTGGTCAGCAAAAAGAGGTCGTTGTCGTTTTCCTTTAGCTCAAAGGTAAGCTCGTCTTCGTCCGCATCGGTGGCGGTCACCGTGCCTATCATATCGGTATCGGCTATATCCTCCTTTGCGGTAAACTCCTGTGCCTCGATCTCCGGGGCCGAGTTGGTAGTGCCCTGGGTCACTTTTATGGTGATCTCCGCATTGGCGGTGGTGTTGCCATCGCTCACCCTTACCGTTATACTGTGCTCCGTGGCGGTCCCAAAGTCCAAGGTCTTGCCCTCGGCCAAGGTCAGCATCCCTGCCGTGGTCAGTAGAAAGAGGTCGTTGTCGTTCGCGATCATCTCAAAGGTAAGCTCATCGTCCTCTGGGTCGGTGGCCGCTACCTGCCCGATCTCATCGGTATCGGTGATCGCTTCGGAGACCGTAAATTCCTGCGCCTCGATCACCGGGGACTGATTATCTGGGTCAACAGCGGTCACTTTTATCGTTACTGTGGCATCGGCCTTGGCCGTGCCGTCGGTTACGCTCACCGTTATGCTGTGCTTGTCGCTGCTCGCCGCGTCCAGTGCCTTGCCCGCGGCCAGGCTCAGTTTGCCTTCCTTGGTGATCTCAAAAAGGTTGCCGTCGTTCGTTTTAATGCTAAAGGCAAGGGCATCGCCCTCCGCATCGGTGGCGGTTACCGTGCCTATGGTCTCGGTGTCCGCAATGGTCTCCGCTACCGTAAAGGTGTGGGCCTTGACCACAGGGGCGGTGTTCTTGGGCGGTGTTGGGCCGTCGTCCTTGCCGCAGCTCCAGATCATGATGGTGGCCATGAGTGCCATACCTAATTTCTTTGCAAAGTGTTTCATAATATTTTTGTTTTTGATTATAAATTGGGACAAGATGCGATGTTTGCGGGAGAATTTTGGGCCCGATCTTACCAATGCCCCGTTTGGATTGACGGATGCAGGGGTTGGGTTGATGGGTTCAAGTTCAAGTGTCAAGTTCAAGTGTCAAGTGTCAAGTTCAAGTTCAAATATCAAGTTCAAGAGCATACAAAAGAGATAAGACTCAAGTTCAGAGTTTGGAGTTATTGGGTTATTCGGTTATTGGTTACTGCGAACTGCTGACTGCAAGTTCAAGAACAGAAAATTCGTGATGATTCGTGGAATTGGTGTCAAAAGGGTAAAAGGTAAAGGGTGAATGGTTGGAAAATAGAACAAAGAGCCAAGACCGCTGCGCTGCTGGACTGGGGTTAGGAGTTATTGGGTTATTCGGTTATCGGTTACTGCTGACTGCTTACCGTCTACTGTGAATTGCAAACTCAAGTGTCAAGTTCAAGTATCAGGCTCAAGAGCAAAGAAAGAGAGCCAAGAGGCAAGACTTCATGCATCGTGCATCCGACTACATTGGATTATTGAGTTACTTCTGACTGCCTACTGCCTACTGCAAACTGCAAACTGCCTTCCAACATCAAGTACCAAGTTCAAACACAAATAATTCAATAACCGAATAACTCAGTAAGCGGCAACCAATTAACCACAGAAATACTTAAATTTAAATGCTAATTCAAAACAATGAAAAATAAATTATTACCTCTGCTGCTCCTTTTTGGAGTTATCAGTGTCTCGGCCCAGGACAACATTATTGGGTTCAGTGAAAAAGCTTCGGACGAGCAACTACAACTCGAAGCAGATTACGAAAAACAACTTTCCGCCAACAATTTGGACCAATGGATGAAGCGCCTGGCTGCCGAACCCCACTGGGTTGGTACCGAATATGGCGAAAAGAACGTAAAATGGATGGAAAAGCAATTCAAATCTTGGGGCTACGATACCCAAATTGACACGTACCACGTGCTTTTCCCCTACCCTAAAGTACGCGTGCTGAAACTTACGGCACCAACCCAATACACAGCCAAACTGGAAGCCGTTCCCGTAGAGGGCGACCCGTACACCGCCCAAGGCGACAAACTATTACCGAGCTACAACGCCTTCTCCACCGATGGTGATGTGGAAGCGGAACTGGTTTTTGTAAACTATGGTGTACCCAAGGATTACGAAGAATTGGAAAAATTGGGCATCGATGTAAAAGGTAAGATCGTTATTGCCAAATACTACGGCTCTTGGAGAGGAATTAAACCGAAACTGGCTGCCGAAAAGGGTGCCATTGGTTGTATCATCTACTCCGACCCTAAGGATGATGGTTACTACCAAGGCGATGTGTATCCCGAAGGCCCTTTTAAAAATAAAACAGGCGTTCAACGTGGTTCCGTAATGGACATGCCGTTGTACCCAGGTGATGTATTGACCCCCGGTTATGCTGCGACCAAAAACGCAAAACGTTTAGATCGAGAAGAAGCACCGACCATTACCAAGATTCCGGTTTTACCAATTTCTTATGAAGATGCACAACCTTTATTGGAAGCCTTGGAAGGCCCTGTAGCGCCAGATTCATGGAGAGGTGGATTGCCATTGACTTATCATATTGGGCCTGGACCTGCCAAAGTACACTTAAAATTGGAGTTTGACTGGCAATTGAAACCTGCCCATAACCTGATTGCCACTTTGGAAGGTGATGAATTCCCAGACGAGTGGGTAATCCGTGGAAACCACCACGATGCTTGGGTGCACGGTGCCAGCGACCCCATTAGCGGCATGGTCGCCTTAATGGAAGAAGCCCGCGTAGTGGCCCAATTGGCCAAAGATGGCCACAAACCCAAACGTACCTTGGTGTATTGTGCTTGGGATGCCGAAGAACCAGGACTGATCGGTTCCACCGAATGGGTAGAAGATCATATTCCAGAACTAAAAGAAAAAGCCGTGGCCTACATTAATACCGATGGGAACAGCCGCGGGTATTTGGGTGCCGGAGGTTCCCACTCTCTACAGGCCATGGTAAGCCAAGTGGCCAATGCAGTGACCGATCCACAGAAAGGAGTGTCCGT
This sequence comes from Allomuricauda sp. TY007, assembly GCF_010468565.1. Lineage (GTDB taxonomy): Bacteria > Bacteroidota > Bacteroidia > Flavobacteriales > Flavobacteriaceae > Flagellimonas. The sequence goes on along the minus strand of NZ_WUEG01000002.1, from coordinate 97,427 downwards.
AGCGGAGCGCCGTAAGGCCGCCAATGTGATGCGTGGTGGTGATAACAGTTTTAAACTGTCCGCACTTGGTTCTGGTTCGGATTATACACCTTTTATACAGCATACGGGTATCGCCTCGTTAAACTTGGGCTACGGTGGTGAAGGCCGAGGAGGGGAATACCACACCATTTATGACACCTACACCCACTACACCCGATTTAAAGACCCTGGTTTTGACTACGGTGTGGCCTTGGCCAACACCGCGGGACGCATTTCGTTACGTTTAGCCAATGCCGAGGTTTTGCCCTTTGAACTGACCCAATGGCACAGCACCATTGAAACCTATTTGGGCGAGGCAATGAAAACTTTGGAAGACATGCGTGCCGAAGTGGAAAAACACAACAAATTGGTTTCCGCCGATACCTACGAATTGGTGATGGACCCCAAAAAACCGATAGCTACCGCAAAAATGAAGGAAGAAGTGCCCTATTTGGATTTCTCCCCTATCCAAAATGTGGTTGCCGACTTAAAGAAAAGTATCGAAACCTTCTCCAAGGCCGATGTACTTGCCCTGTCCAGTGCCAAAAAGGCACAACTGAACCAAAAGTTGATGGGTATGGAGCAGGTATTATTGCAGGATAAGGGACTGCCCCGTAGGGATTGGTTCAAGCATCAGATCTATGCCCCTGGATTTTACACGGGCTATGGGGTAAAAACACTTCCAGGCGTGCGCGAGGCCATTGAGCAGGAGGAATGGAAAGAAGCACAGGAACAAATCGGGGTGTTGGCCACCACCCTCAAAAATTTTGATGCTCAGGTACAACAACTGAACAGCCTAGTGCAGTAACTGGATTTCTCTGACAACAACAACCCGACCGCCTCTTGCGATGTATCACAGGAGGCGGTTTTTTTATACGTAATTATAAAATTGCACTTAAGACACTTCAAACTTTTCAATAAAAATATCAGAGGTAAATGTTGCTGCCATCCAGACTAATGCCTGTTGGAAAATTCGGTTTTTCAAAATAACCTATTTTTTGGAACGTAGACTGGAATACAATCGGTTTGAATCTCTATCCACTAATAAATTAGCAGCCGCATTGTAGTACATCAATCGTTCTTGTTTATAAATGTATGCGTGCCTGAATTGTATATTAACAGATTCATGACCTCCGCTAAAGACGAGCCTCTTGACCAATACCCCCGCTAGCGCAAGCCTCTTGGCTTGTGCCAAGTATGAGTAAGAGATTGCGATTACCTTTATTATTATATAAAAGTTCTTTTAAATAACATAGAGATGATAGATACGAGCGGGACGCTCGCACCAGCAGGGAGGGTCAACAAAACCATTTGGAATTATATTAGTTAACATCGATTAGGTTTGTAATTATAAGATGATACGATTCTCCAAGCTTCTTTGTTATAAATTGAAAATCAACCCTTACCATTTGTTAACTTTAAAAACAATCGCTTGAAATTGCGGTTGAACATCGTAATTTTACAACTAACCGAAACTCGGTTTTACATACAAATTTTAACTTTGTAGGCTTACAAATTATTGAAGACACAATGAGCAAGACACTTTTTGATAAAGTTTGGGATTCACACGTGGTGAAGCATATTGAGAACGGTCCGGATGTACTTTTTATTGACAGGCATTTGGTTCACGAAGTAACGAGTCCCGTAGCTTTTTTAGGATTAAAGAACAGAGGTATAAAAGTATTGTATCCAGAACGCACCTTTGCGACCGCGGACCACAATACCCCAACCAGAAATCAACACTTGCCGGTAAAGGACCCCTTGTCCGCAAATCAGTTAAAGGCTTTGGAAGAAAACGCCAACGCGCACAACATACCTTATTGGGGACTTGGACATAAGAAAAACGGAATTGTACACGTAATTGGCCCGGAAAATGGAATTACAGTACCCGGAGCCACTATTGTTTGCGGGGATTCACACACTTCCACGCACGGAGCCTTTGGTGCTATCGCTTTTGGTATCGGAACAAGTGAGGTAGAAATGGTGCTTTCCACACAATGCATCATGCAGCCCAAACCCAAAAGTTTGCGCATTAATGTGAATGGGGAATTAAGCGAAGCCGTTACACCGAAGGATGTGGCACTTTTCATTATTTCCAAATTGTCCACTTCCGGTGCAACCGGCTATTTTGCCGAATATGCAGGTGATGTCTTCAAAAATATGTCCATGGAAGGTCGTATGACGGTTTGTAACCTTAGTATTGAAATGGGTGCCCGTGGCGGTATGATTGCTCCCGACGAAACCACATTTGAATACATTAAAGGAAGGGAATACACGCCAAAAGGTAAGGATTGGGATGCTGCCATGGAATACTGGAGCACTCTTTATTCTGATGATGATGCTGAGTTTGACAAAGAAGTGACTTTTGATGCCAGCGAGATAGAACCTATGATCACTTTCGGTACCAACCCTGGAATGGGTATCGGTATTAGCAAGGATATTCCTTTGGCTGAAACTATTGATGGTTCTCCTGCTACTTACAAGAAATCCTTGGAATATATGGACTACAGCGAAGGCGAGGCCATGGTAGGCAAACCTATCGATTTTGTGTTCCTAGGAAGCTGTACCAATGGTAGAATTGAAGATTTTAGGGCTTTCGCTTCCATCATCAAAGGAAGAAAAAAAGCGGACAACGTGACCGCTTGGTTGGTTCCCGGTTCACACAAAGTGGAAGAGGCTATCAAGGAAGAGGGCATCTTGGATATTTTGACCGATGCTGGTTTTGAATTGAGGGAACCTGGCTGTTCTGCTTGTTTGGCGATGAACGATGATAAAATTCCAGCTGGAAAATATGCGGTAAGTACTTCTAACAGAAACTTTGAGGGACGACAAGGGCCAGGAGCTCGTACCCTATTGGCAAGTCCTTTAGTGGCTGCAGCAGCAGCTGTTACCGGTAAGGTGACCGACCCAAGGGAATTAATGCACGAAGAAGTTTTGGCATAATAATATACAATAAACTATTAGCAATGAGTGGCTTATTGTTAATTGAACATTGATAACTGATAATTGAAAGAAAAATGGCTTACGATAAATTCAACATACTAACAAGTTCAGCGGTACCATTGCCCATAGAAAATGTGGATACCGACCAAATCATTCCGGCACGATTCCTAAAAGCTACTGAACGTAAAGGGTTTGGAGACAATTTGTTCCGTGACTGGAGATATAATTCCGATGGCACGCCAAAAGAGCAATTCGTACTGAACAATCCTATCTACTCTGGTAAAATTTTGGTTGGTGGCAAAAACTTCGGTTCAGGTTCCTCAAGAGAGCACGCAGCTTGGGCGGTATACGACTACGGCTTCCGCTGTGTGGTATCCAGCTTTTTTGCTGATATTTTTAGAGGCAACTGTCTGAACATCGGTGTACTTCCTGTTCAAGTGAGTCCGGAGTTTTTGGACAAAATCTTCAAGGCAATTGAAGCCGACCCAAAAACCGAGTTGGAAATCAACCTGCCAGAACAGAAGATTACCATTTTGGCAACAGGTGAAAGTGAAAGCTTCGACATCAACGATTATAAAAAACAGAATATGCTCAATGGTTTTGATGATATCGACTATTTGTTGAACATCCAAAAAGATATTGAGAAATACGCCGAAAGCACGCCTTTATAATCAATCGCTTGGAACACTACGGCACTAAAAAATGAAAACACGCACCATAGAAATTATGGACACCACCCTTAGGGATGGTGAACAAACCTCTGGGGTTTCTTTTTCGGCTTCCGAAAAACTGACCTTGGCCAAACTCTTGTTGGAAGAACTGAAGGTAGATCGTATCGAGGTAGCTTCGGCCCGTGTTTCCGAAGGAGAGTTGCAAGCCGTAAAAAGTATTACCGATTGGGCCGCTACGGAGGGTTATTTGTCCAAAGTGGAGGTATTGACCTTTGTGGACAACGGCGTATCGTTGAAATGGATGCAAGAAGCTGGTGCCAAGGTTCAAAACTTACTCACCAAGGGTTCATTGAACCATTTAACCCATCAGCTTAAAAAAACTCCAGAACAACACTTTACGGAAATAGAAAAAGTTATTTCAGAAGGGAATAAACTGGGGATAGACACCAACGTTTATCTCGAGGATTGGAGCAATGGGATGCGCGGTTCCAAAGACTATGTTTTTCAGTTTTTGGATTTTTTGACCGAGCAACCCATCAAACGAATTCTGCTTCCGGACACCCTGGGAATTCTTACACACACCGAGACAGGTGCTTTTATAAAAGAAATCATTGAAAGGTATCCAAATACCCATTTTGATTTCCACGGTCATAACGATTACGATCTCAGCGTTGCCAATGTGATGGAAGCGTTGAAAGCTGGTGCCCACGGATTGCACCTTACCGTTAATGGAATGGGAGAACGTGCCGGTAACGCACCTTTGGCCAGTGCCGTGGCGGTAATCAACGATTTTTTACCGGAAATTAAGATTGGTGTAAAGGAATCATCACTTTACAAAGTGAGTAAATTGGTGTCCGCCTTTACCGGTTTCAGTATACCTGACAACAAACCTATTGTTGGAGATAATGTTTTTACTCAAACTGCTGGAATACATGCAGATGGTGATAGCAAAAAGAATCTTTACTTTAACGATTTGCTCCCTGAAAGATTTGGCAGAAAACGCAAATATGCGCTGGGCAAAACATCGGGAAAAGCCAATATTCAAAAGAATCTTCAAGAACTTGGGTTGACCCTGAACGACGACGAACTGAAAAAAGTCACGGAACGCATCATTGAGCTTGGGGACAAGAAAGAACGCGTTACAAAAGACGACCTGCCCTACATCATTTCCGATGTACTGGACAGCAACCTGCATCAGCAAAAGGTTTTTGTGAAATCATACGTTTTAACACATTCCAAAGGACTGAAACCCTCCACTACCCTTTCTATTGAAATTGAAGGAAAAATCTATGAGGAAAATGCCCAGGGCGATGGTCAATTTGATGCCTTCATCAACGCCTTGAAAAAAGTGTACAAAAAAGAAGGTCGAGAATTGCCCAAATTGGTGGATTATGCGGTACGCATACCTCCCGGCAGTAATTCCGATGCCCTTTGTGAAACCGTCATCACTTGGCAGACCAAAGAAAAGGATTTTACCACCCGTGGGCTCGACTCAGACCAAACGGTATCTGCCATCAAAGCCACCGAAAAAATGCTAAACCTTGTTTAAATGTGGATATCGGAAGTAGGAAACCAGAACGGGTAGTTGCACAAATCAACAAATTACACAACAACCCAGTAACTGAACAACATAATAACTGAATAACCTAAGATACATGAAACTAAACATAGCGCTCTTGGCCGGAGATGGAATTGGCCCCGAAGTAATTGATCAAGCCGTAAAAGTATCCGATGCCGTAGCCGCGAAATTCGGTCACGAAATTAGCTGGACCCCCGCACTAACCGGTGCCGCAGCGATTGATGCTGTTGGCGAACCTTACCCGGACGAAACCCACGAAGCCTGTGTTGCTGCCGATGCAGTTCTTTTTGGAGCCATCGGTCACCCAAGATTTGACAACGACCCGTCTGCAAAGGTACGTCCCGAGCAAGGTTTGTTGAAAATGCGTCAGAAATTAGGATTGTTCGCCAATGTTCGACCAACTTTTACTTTTCCTTCCTTGATTGAAAAATCTCCACTGAAAAAAGAACGGATTGAGGGTACCGACCTTGTTTTTCTTCGTGAATTGACTGGAGGCATCTATTTTGGCAAAAGAGGCCGTGAGGATAACGACAATACTGCTTACGATACTTGCACCTACAGCCGTGCAGAAGTTGAGCGTTTGGCCAAAAAAGGTTTTGAAATGGCCATGCAGCGTTCCAAAAAACTATGCTGTGTGGACAAGGCCAACGTTTTGGAAACTTCGCGTTTATGGAGGGAAACCGTTCAAAAATTGGAAAAAGACTATCCTGAAGTGGAAGTGTCCTATGAATTTGTGGATGCCGTAGCCATGCGTTTGGTACAATGGCCAAGCGCTTATGATGTTTTGATCACCGAAAACCTATTTGGGGACATTTTAACGGATGAAGCTTCTGTGATTTCAGGATCTATGGGCTTGATGCCTTCCGCTTCTTTGGGTGAAAAGACATCTTTGTTCGAGCCTATCCACGGTTCCTACCCACAGGCAGCTGGAAAGGATATTGCCAACCCATTGGCAACAGTTTTATCCGCAGCAATGATGTTCGAAACGGCATTTGGACTTAAGGACGAAGCCGAAGCCATCCGTGAAGTTGTGAACAAATCATTGGCCGATGGTGTGGTTACCGAAGATCTAGCTGATGGTGGAAAGTCATACAAGACCAGCGAAGTTGGCGACTGGTTAGCAGAGAACATTTAACCAACCCTACATAAAAACCAAAAAGAAAGCCCCGAAATTCGGGGCTTTTACTTTATTGCAACAGATATACTATCGAATGCTTCTTCCCTGTTTCTAAAATTACGATGCGTCATTCTGAACCTGCCTGCCGGTAGGCGGGTTTATTTCAGAATCTCATCATTTTAGTAGTCCAATCTTAATGAGAACCTGAAACAAGTTCAGGTTGACTAGAATTCTATTTTCTATAAGCTTGCTCCTTTGGAAAAAACCCGAAATGACATACAAGCATTTTCAGTCATTTCGAACGCAAGTGAGAAATCTGTTACTACAAAATATAATCCGTACTCAAGAAGTTACTCACTTTGGCCTCCATTAGTTGCTCCACGGTTTGATTGTTCAGCTCATTGTCTTTAAAAGCAACAAATGTTCTGATGGAGAAAGACCTCAAAGCATCATGCACGCTCAAAGTGGATTGCGCAGAGTCCTTTCTTCCCGTAAACGGGTAAACATCTGGTCCACGTTGGCAAGAACTGTTCAGGTTTACACGGCACACCAAGTTGGCCAAGGTATCAATCAGCGGGGACAAGGTGTACACATCCTTGCCGAACAAACTCACTTGTTGCCCATAGTTGGATTCCGCCATATCGTCCAACGGCTCTTCAATATCCTGAAACGAAAGCACAGGGATAATGGGGCCAAACTGCTCCTCTTGATACACCCGCATATCCTTGGTTACAGGATAAAGCACTGCTGGCCAGATATAATTATCAAAATGCTTCCCTCCTTTTTTATTGATGATTTTTGCGCCTTTTGCCAAAGCATCATCCAACAACTCTTGGATATAAGCAGGCTTATCAGGTTCAGGAAGTGGCGTCAAATTCACGCCGTCGTCCCAAGGGTTTCCAAATTTCAATCCATCAACCTTCTCTGCGAAACGCTTCAAAAATTGATCTTTTACTTCATCATGAACATACACCACCTTTAAAGCGGTACAGCGCTGCCCATTAAAGGACAAAGTTCCTGAAATACACTCGTTGATGGTCAAGTCCAACTCGGCATCAGGAAGTACAATGGCCGGATTCTTGGCCTCCAAGCCCAAAACCAAACGCAATCTGTTACTTTTTGGGTGCTGATCTTGCAAAGCATTGGCCGATTTACTGTTTCCTATCAAAGCCAACACATCCACCTTGCCCGTTTGCATTATCGGAGCCGCTACTGCCCTTCCTCTACCAAAAAGTATATTTACCACTCCTTTTGGAAAACTGCTCTGGAATGCCTCCAAAAGCGGTGTAATCAATAAAACCCCATGCTTTGCGGGCTTAAAAATGGTGGTATTACCCATGATAATGGCTGGAATCAATAAAGCAAAGGTCTCGTTCAAAGGATAGTTGTACGGTCCAAGACATAGCACCACCCCAAGAGGACCACGACGGATGTGGGCATAAACACCATCATGTTTCTGAAATTTGGCGCTGTCACGATCCAATTGCTTGTAATCCTCGATAGTATCATAAATATACTCAACGGTACGATCAAATTCTTTGTAGGAATCTGGTTTGGATTTGCCTATCTCCCACATCAAAAGCTTCACTACTTGTTCGCGCTTTTGCTCCATCTTCTTCACAAAGGTCTCCATACACTCAATACGATCCTTTACCTTCATGGTCGGCCAAAGGCCTTGCCCCTTATCGTATGCTGCCAAGGCGGCATCTAAAGCATCCAAGGCTTCTGCTTCACCCATATCCGGAACGCTCCCCAAAGTGGTGGGAGCATATTCTTCAGTTGATGAAATCGTAGAAACCACCGGGGTTGTTTCGCCTTCCCATTTACGTAATTCCCCATTGACCAAATATGTTTTTTGATGAATCTCTTCGGTAATCTGAAAAGCTTCTGGTATTGCTGTTGTAGTTGTTGCCATCAGTTGTTGTTTTAAGCGATTAGTGTTGATTAATGGTCGTCAATCCATACAAAACTAACACAAAATCCATTGAAAATGCTGTTGGTTCCACGCCAAATGACTTCATATGGATTGAAAACCAAATTTAATAATAATGATACCTGAAAATGTTGGTGGCATCACACCAAATATTGGAACAAATCAGGTTTGTTGTTGAGATAATCCCCAAAGAAGTTGTTGTCTTTCATCCGTTGAATCAAAGGCTCTAGATCATCGGGCGATTTTAATTCCACCCCAACAATGGCAGGTGCGTTCTCCCTGCTCGATTTTTTGGAGTACTCAAAATGGGTAATGTCGTCATTGGGACCCAAAATATCCACTACAAACTCTTTCAAAGCTCCTGGACGCTGTGGAAACCTGACTATAAAATAATGCTTCAATTGCGCATAGAGCAAAGCTCTTTCCTTGATTTCAGCGGTACGGGTAATGTCGTTGTTGCTTCCGCTTACCACGCATACCACATTCTTACCTTTGATTTCTTCCTTAAAATAGTCCAAAGCCGCAATGGTTAAAGCGCCTGCTGGCTCTACCACAATAGCATCCCTGTTGTAGAGGTCTAAAATCGTCTGACACACTTTCCCTTCGGGAACGGTGATCATTTTATGCAAATGCGCTTTGCAAATGGGATAGGTCAACGACCCAACCTTTTGAACGGCTGCTCCGTCGATAAACTTATCAATGTTTTCCAGCTCCACTAACTCCCCTTGCTCAATGGATTTGAGCATCGAGGGCGCTCCCTCAGGCTCCACTCCGATTATTTTGGTGTTGGGCGACAAGGCCTGAAACGTGCCACACAGTCCCGATGCCAATCCACCACCGCCAACGGCCACAAAAACATAGTCGATGGGCTCGCTGGATTGCTGCAGTATCTCCAAACCAACGGTTGCTTGCCCTTCGATGGTTTTTTCATCATCAAACGGATGTACAAAGGTTTTGTCTTTTTGGGCACAGAACAGTTCAGCTGCTTTTTTGGAATCGTCGAAAGTGTCTCCTTCCAGAACTACATCAACCCATTCCCCACCAAACATCTTGGTCTGATCTATTTTTTGTTTAGGGGTTACAACTGGCATATAAATGGTTCCTTTGACCTGCAAATGACTGCAAGCAAAAGCAACACCCTGTGCGTGGTTTCCTGCGCTGGCACAAACCACACCGCTATCCAGTTGTTTTTGACTGAGGGAGCTTATCTTATTGAACGCGCCACGGATTTTGTAGCTACGCACCCTATGAAGATCCTCTCTTTTTAAAAGAATATTGGCCCCATGGGATTTGGAATAGCGGATACTTTGCTGCAAAGGAGTTACATCTGCCACTTGGGCAATGGTTTTTGCTGCTTGATAAATATCCGCTATTTGCGGAAAATATGTTTCCACAGTTTCACTCATAGGGCCAATGGTTTTGTATTATCCGATTGGCTTCATTGCCGTCATGGATGCACGCAATCTGGCACCAACCACTTCTACATCATGCTCACGGATGGCTTTATTCACGGCAATCAGCCTTACGTTGTCCACACCGGTATCTTTACCTTCGCCAAAGTGCTTCCCAATGACATCGGTATCAACTTTCTTCATAAAATCGGTCAACAATGGCTTACAGGCGTGATCGAACAAGTAACAACCGTACTCTGCCGTATCTGAAATTACACGGTTCATCTCGAACAATTTCTTTCTTGCAATGGTGTTGGCAATCAATGGAGTCTCGTGCAATGACTCATAATAGGCTGATTCTCCAATGATTCCAGATTCGGTCATGGTCTCATAGGCCAACTCCACTCCTGATTTTACAAAAGCGACCATCAAAACGCCGTTGTCGTAGTATTCCTGCTCAGAGATATCCATATCTCCCGCTGGAGTTTTTTCGAATGCAGTTTCTCCAGTGGCAGCTCTCCAGTCCAATAGGTTTTTGTCGCCATTGCTCCAGTCTTCCATCATTGTTTTGGAAAAATGTCCGCTCATAATATCGTCCATGTGCTTTTGGAACAAGGGACGCATGATTACTTTCAATTCTTCAGCTAAATCGAAGGCTTTGATTTTAGCTGGATTGGACAAACGGTCCATCATATTGGTGATACCTCCTTGCTTCAAACCTTCGGTGATGGTCTCCCAACCGTATTGAATCAATTTCGAGGCGTATGTTTCGTCCACTCCTTTTTCCACCATTTTGTTGAAAGAAAGAATAGATCCTGTTTGCAACAAACCACAAAGAATGGTCTGCTCTCCCATCAAATCCGACTTTACTTCCGCCACGAATGATGATTCCAGCACGCCCGCTTTATCCCCACCTGTTCCGGCCGCATAGGCTTTTGCTTGCTCCAAACCTTTACCCTCTGGGTCGTTTTCTGGGTGTACGGCAATCAAAGTTGGTACGCCAAAACCTCTTTTGTACTCTTCACGCACCTCGGAACCTGGACTTTTTGGCGCCACCATGATCACGGTAAGGTCCTCACGCACCTGCATACCTTCTTCCACGATGTTAAAACCATGAGAGTAAGATAAGGTTGCTCCTTTTTTCATCAAAGGCATTACTGTACCCACTACGTTGGTGTGTTGCTTATCAGGTGTTAGGTTGATGACCAAATCAGCATCTGGAATCAATTCCTCATAGGTACCTACCACAAAGTTGTTCTCCTTGGCGTTCTTAAAGGATTGTCTTTCCTCCTTGATTGCTGCTGGACGAAGGGCATACGAAATGTCCAATCCAGAATCGCGCATGTTCAACCCTTGGTTCAACCCTTGGGCACCACATCCAACAATTACAATTTTTTTTCCTTTTAGTGCGGTAACACCATCAGCGAACTCGCTGGAATCCATAAATCTACATTTTCCCAACTGTGTCAGTTGTTCGCGAAGTGATAGTGTGTTAAAGTAATTTGCCATTTTTAATATTTGATTTTACGCTATTTAGTTTTCTTGAAATTCCTGTAATATTTCGGTTATGGGCATTGTTGCCTTGGTAACTGCGATTCGTCCCGATCGCACAAACTGCATAATGCCATATGGTAAAAGTGCATCGTGCATTTCGTCTATTTCGTGTCTACGGCCAGTTTTGGCCAATGCAAAAAACTCACGGTTCACGGTTACGATCTGTGCATTGCTTTCTTTGATGATATTCTGAATCTGACGCTCATCGAACAACAAGTGCGAAGCAATTTTGAACAATGCCGATTCTTGATAAATGGTTTCATCATCTGTGTGATAGTATGCCTTGATGACTTCAATCTGTTTTTCAATTTGACCTACTATCTTGCGTGTCCAATCCTCGGTGGTAAAGACTACAATCGTGAATTTGGAGACGCCTTCAATCTCTGATTTTGAAACATTTAAGCTTTCAATGTTGATGTGTCGCTTTAGGAATATTCCAGATATTCTATTGAGCAGTCCCACATGATTTTCGGAATACACCGAGATGGTATACCATTGTTTTCCCATGTTATTTTTTATTTTTTACTGCAACTATAAGTCCTGTGGACCAGTCCATCTTTGTTATTGTAATATCTTTTCTTTTCTCGATCGTTTTGACCAATTCGTTTGCTTTTTCTTCATGTCCTTCAGGCCAATTGGGCTGTTTTTTCATATCGTCGATTACATAGTAACCGCCCTTTTTCAACAATCCCAAGGTTCTGTCCAAATGACTGTACTTTCCCGGCCACGCATCTGCAAATATCAAATCGAAGGATTCGCCTTGATACTCCTTCAGCCATTTTCCGCCATCGGTACAAATTAGCTTCAATCTATCTTCGTCTTCAAAAAACAGTTGGGCCACTTCAATAAGCTCCGAATCATTGTCAACGCTTAATATTGTTGAATCCTCGTCCATTCCCTGAATCAACCAGGACAATGATAGTCCGATGCCAGTACCCAATTCCAAAAACTTACCTGCTGGTTTCGATGCCACCAGTGTTTTCAACAAAGTGCCAATATAAATATCGGAAGGCATGGTGAACCCCATCTCTTTGCTCTTCTCAAGCAAATCTTGATATTGCTTGGGCTTTTCTGTGATAGTGGATTGATCCATTTACTTCAACCTGATATCTGATACGGATGCTCCTGATGGAATCATAGGGAATACGTTGTCCTCTTTTTCCACTTTCACTTCCAAAAAGTATGGGTCTTTGGACGCCATCATTTCTTGTACGGCCTCTTGAAGATCAGCTCTTTCGGAGACCCTTCTTGATTTGATATGATATCCTTCGGCAATCTTTACAAAATCAGGATTTGTCATTACGGTTGATGCATATCTCCTGTCAAAGAAAAGTTCTTGCCATTGGCGCACCATTCCCAAGTGGTCGTTGTTCAATACCACAATCTTGACAGGCACGTTGTGTTGAAAAATAACCCCGAGCTCCTGAATGGTCATCTGGTACCCTCCATCACCAATAATGGCGACTACTTCACGGTCCATGGCGCCCATTTTGGCGCCGATGGCGGCAGGAAGACCAAATCCCATGGTTCCCAAGCCTCCAGAGGTTATATTGCTCTTGGATTGCTTGAACTTAGCGTAACGACAGGCAATCATTTGATGCTGGCCCACGTCGGAAACCATTACCGCCTTGTGACCTGAAGCCATATTGATTTGCTCAATGACTTCACCCATGGTCAAGCCTTCCTTGGTCGGGTGAATATCTTTATTGATTAGCGTATCATATTCAATTTGGTACATCTTATCAAACTCAGCTTTCCAATCTTTATGCTCATTTTCATGTACTAAAGGCAATATCTCACTCAAAGTTTCTTTGGAATTGCCCAAAACGGCAACATCTACCTTCACATTTTTATTTACCTCGGCAGGATCTATCTCAAAATGAACAATTTTGGCCTGCTTTGCATAGGTGTTCAAATCACCTGTTACACGGTCATCAAAGCGCATTCCAATCGCTATGAGCACATCGCACTCGTTGGTCAACATATTAGGCCCATAGTTCCCGTGCATTCCCACCATTCCAACATTCAGCGGATGGTCCGTATCCATTGCGGATAGGCCAAGAATGGTCCATGCGGCAGGTATTCCGGTTTTTTCAACAAATGCTTTGAGTTCGGCTTCGGCCTCGCCTAAAATCACACCTTGTCCAAAAACGATAAATGGTTTTTTGGCACTGTTGATCAATTCGGCAGCTTTCTCCAAACTACCTGTTTCTGGTTTAGGAGCCGGTTTGTAGCTTCTGACCTTGGTACATTTTTCGTATACAAAATCAAGCTCGTCAAACTGTGCATTTTTGGTAATGTCCACCAATACTGGTCCCGGTCTTCCCGAGCGAGCAATGTAAAATGCCTTCGCCATAATCTCTGGAATCTCTTCCACTTTGGTAATCTGGTAGTTCCATTTGGTCACCGGCGTGGAAATGCCCACGATATCCGTTTCTTGGAATGCATCAGAACCCAAAAGACTTCTCGTTACCTGACCCGTGATACAAACCATTGGGGTGGAATCTATCTGCGCATCGGCGATTCCCGTTACCAAATTGGTGGCCCCGGGTCCAGAAGTTGCCATGGCAACCCCTACCCTACCTGTAACCCTGGCGTAGCCTTGGGCGGCATGTGTAGCACCCTGCTCGTGTCGCGTCAAAATATGCGTCAATTTATCTTGAAACTTGTAAAGTTCATCATAGACGGGCATAATGGCACCGCCTGGGTAGCCATAAATCAAATCAACTCCTTCTGCGAGCAAACAATGAATAATTGCCTCTGCACCAGTAATTCTGATGGCTTTTTGACTTTTACTATCTTTTTTTTGTGCTTTTAATGTCTCCATAAGCCTGTATTTAGGGAGATACCCCTACAATTATTGTTAGAACAAGTCGGTAACACAACCTTTTGATGCAGATGATACCGTTTTGGCGTATTTGTACAAGCTCCCCGATTTTATTTTCAATTCAGGTTGCTTCCATTCTTTTCTTCGTTGTTCGAACTCTTCGTCCGATATATTAATGTTGATGGTGTTGTTGACGGCATCAATGGTAATTTCATCTCCATCTTTTACCAAGGCAATTCCCCCACCTACTTGAGCTTCGGGGGAAACGTGGCCCACCACAAATCCGTGGGAACCACCTGAAAACCTACCATCGGTAATCAAGGCCACATCCTTTCCAAGACCGGCACCCATAATAGCAGATGTAGGTTTTAGCATTTCGGGCATTCCTGGAGCTCCTTTTGGTCCTTCGTAACGGATGACCACTACATCACCTTTTTGGACTTTGCCTGTGTGGATTCCCTCATTAACAGCGGCCTCGCTATCAAAAACACGAGCTGTTCCGGTAAACTCCAACCCTTCTTTACCTGTGATTTTGGCCACGGCACCTTCAGAAGCGAGGTTTCCATATAATATACGAATATGACCTGTTTCTTTAATGGGCTGCTCCTTTTTTCTGATGATATCCTGACCCTCGGCCAAATCCGGGGCATCCAATAAGTTTTCGGCCAAGGTTTTTCCTGTAACGGTCATGCAATCACCATGAAGCATGCCTTCTTTCAGCATATACTTCAATACCGCAGGAACTCCCCCAACTTTATGAAGGTCTTCCATCAAATATTTTCCACTTGGTTTTAAATCGGCCAATAAAGGTGTGGACTCACTGATTCGAGTGATGTCCTCCAAAGTAAAATCAACCTCGGCAGCATGTGCGATTGCCATAAAATGAAGTACGGCATTTGTTGAACCACCAAGAACCGTCACCAACCTAAACGCATTTTCCAAGGCCTTTTTGGTAACAATGTCCCTTGGCTTGATGTCTTCTTTCAATAAATGGTACAATGCAGCGCCAGATGCTTCGCAATCCGCTTGTTTTTTATCGTTCACCGCAGGAATCGAGGAATTGAAAGGCATGGACATGCCCATAGCTTCAATGGCAGATGCCATGGTATTGGCCGTGTACATACCTCCACAGGCCCCCGCACCCGGACATGCTTTGTGAATGACTTCTTTATATTCGGTCTCATCTATGGCACCTGCCACTTTTTGCCCGTAGGCTTCAAAAGCGGAGATAATATCCAATTTTTTATTGTTGTGGCACCCCGGTGCAATGGTTCCCCCATACACCAAGATGGAGGGGCGATTCAATCGTAATTGGGCCATTAGGGCACCGGGCATGTTCTTATCACAACCTACCACGGTGACCAAACCATCATAACTCATGGCATGAATCACCGTTTCAATGGAATCTGCAATGATGTCCCTAGATGGCAAGGAGTATCGCATTCCTGGGGTTCCGTTGGATATCCCATCGCTCACCCCAATGGTATTGAAAATAAGCCCTACCAAATTGGAGGACTCCACTCCTTTTTTTACATCGAGGGCCAGATTATTCAAATGCATATTGCAGGGGTTACCCTCATAGCCTGTACTTGCTATTCCGATTAAAGGTTTTTGTAAATCTTCGTCTGTTAATCCAATCGCATGCAGCATAGCTTGAGCCGCTGGCAGTGTTGGGTCTTGTGTAACTTTTTTGCTAAACTTGTTCAATTCCATTGTCAAATTTCATTCAAATACAGTATTCTTCTGAATTTATACCGCAATTCAAAGATAAATGTTTAAAAAGCCCTAGATTTTTAACAGTTGTTGGCTGTTTAAATCCACTGGAAACATAATAAACATAATTTACTGTTTTTCAGTTTTTTAGATTGATTAAAATTCCAATATTCAATTAATTTTATTGTAATAAAAAAGGCCTGTATCGTATGGGATACAGGCCTTTTTTAGTCAATAGCAAGTCTGTATCACTCCATTTCTGGAATAATGATGACCTCTACAATGACTTGATTATTTATTTTCATACTTCAATGGTACGAAAAAAAAATGTTTCTGATTTCAATCTTGGGCACTTTTTTCATCAAACCAATTTAAACTTCAACTCATCCCCATATTTTTTCTGCGCAAGCACCGATATGGACTCCTCGCTCAATTGCAGTATGCGAGGGTAGCCCCCTGTGGTTTGGCCATCCTTCATTAAAATGATCATGCGGCCTGCTGGGGTAAGTTGAATAGTGCCCGGCAAAGTTCCCGAGGTCAACATGGAATGTGAATGTCCCGTAATTAATTCCGAAAGTTGGTAGGCCATTCGGTTGTTTTCTTTGGATATGGTAAATGGTTTTGCAAAAATCTCTGTAAGTTGTGTGTCGGACAACAAGGAAAACTCTGGTCCTTTATAGACCTTTAGTTTATTTATTTCGAAATGTTCCTCAATCTTTACTTCTGATATTTTTGGCTCGTAATCCTTTGTTTCCGTGTATGGTATCTCATCGCCATCTTTTACCCTGGCCGTTTTGGTAACAGGAAAGAATTGTGAACGGCTGTTGAGTACCTTTTTTGATTGAAAACCGCCTTTAACCGCCAAATAGCCTCTAAAGCCTTTCTCCAGCCTGCCATACGATAAAATATCGCCCTTTTCCACCTTGATCACCGTGTAATTATCAATAGGTTCATTGTTCAGGGTGGCAACAATATGTGCTCCGGACAAACTAATATACGTATCGGTATCAAACTGTAGTGTAGGCCCCGTCATGGTAATTTCCAAAACGGCATCATTCTCATCATTCTCCAGTAAAAGGTTGGCCTTTTTTACGGATTCCACATCCATTGCTCCAGAAATTGGAACACCAATATCCCTGTACCCATACCTGCCAAGGTCCTGGATAGTTAAATAAAGGCCCGGTTTCAATACTTTAAGCATTCAAAACAACTTTTTCGGGTTCGTAAATGCCTACTTCGCCTTCAATTTTATGAAGCTTGTACTCTGCTTTGGATATGCTCTCGAACTGTATCTTATCCCCTACTTTTACAAAACACGGTTCCTTCTTACTTGGGTCGAACAAGTTTACGGGACAATTCCCTATAATGTTCCAGCCCCCTGGTGAATCTTGTGGATAAATACCGGTTTGCTTGCTGGCCAGTCCCACGGAACCCTTTTGAACCTTTAATCTAGGTTCTGCTCGACGGGGAATCTCCAAAGATGTTGGGAGTCCGCCCAAATACATAAAGCCGGGCAAAAATCCGATGCCGTACACCACATATTGGTGCGATGTGTGCTGCTCAATAAGTTCTTTGACTGATAAACCTAATGTTTTGGAGGCCTCTTCAATGTCCATTCCGAATTCGAGGTCATAGCACACGGGTAATGTCCATAAATGTTGAATGCGCTCTGTTTTGGATTTGGCCTGTTTTTCGTGGCACTCCAGAATCATGTTTTTGGTCTCCTCAAAGTCGATATGGTCTTGGTTGTAGACCATGGTCAACGAATTATAGGCTACGGACATTTCCCAGCCGGAAATTTTCAGCTCTTTAAAAGCGTCCATAAAATCTAGGATATCTGCCAAAATGGATTCACTTACCTCTCCGGGCCATTCCACTAAAACAGCTCGTTCTCCGAAGGGCTTGATGCTAATGGGGTAACTTTTCATTTTTGTGTCTGCACCTGATTCTTGGCTAATTCTTTTGAAAGATACATTAATATTTTTAAGGCAGAAACCGTATCGCCATGAATACATAGAGTATTGGCTTGGATTTCCTTGGATGCACCATCAACCAATAGAACTTTACCTTTTTTAATAATGGGTAAAATATGTTGCAACACCGCTTCGGGTTCTTCAATTAGTGCATTTTCATCTTTTCTGGAGACGAGCGATAGATCGGAATTGTAGTTTCTGTCCGCAAACGCTTCAAACCAAACCTTAAAACCCTTTTCCATTGCCATCTTCGCCATTACCGAACCAAAGGGAACATAAAGAATGGCCTTGTCCTTATAATCAATAATGGCCTCCAAATATAATTTTGCCAAATTCTTATCCTTTGCGGTTTGATTGTACAATGCGCCATGTGCCTTGATGTGGTGCAATGTGATTTGTTCCTGTTCCAACACCTCATCAAAAGCTGCCAATTGCTTTTTAATACTTTGTATTAGGTCTTGGTTTGAAATGTCCATCACTTCCCTACCAAAATTGGCCTTATCGGGGTATGATGGGTGCGAACCCACTTTTAGATTATGCTTCTTGGCAAGAGAGGCAACCTTCAACATGGTTTCTTGATTCCCTGCGTGACCTCCACAAGCAATGTTGCAGGAACTTATATATGGGAAAATATCGGCTTCGTTCCCAACTCCTTCGCCTACATCACAATTAATATCTATTTGCCATGTTTTCATTGAGTTATTGGATTATTGGGTTACTGGGTTATTTTGTTATTGCGTTAAAGGTCGTAAATTCGATGCCCGAAGTGTCACACAGAACGCCCGCCAGCCTGTATACACAAATTTCACGAACCACCACGAATACTTTTTTACTTGAACTTTAGTTTTTTTTCTTCTTACTGAATTAAAAAAGCCCCATGACTTTAAATATACTTTTTGCTCCAAGGAATATAGCAAATACCACAATGGCAATTCCCAGTACATTTTGCAGCAAGGAGTTCTTGTTTTCTCCCATCACGGATTTTTTGTTCACCACCCATAACAGCAACAAGGCCATCACGGGAAGCAATATTCCGTTGGCGACCTGGGCAAATTGAATCACCTCGATGGGTTTTATATCAAAAGAAAGGAAAACCACGCCACATAAAAGCACGATGGCCCAGACCATTTTGAATTTTCTGTTCTGCATGCCACCCTGCCAATCAAAACAGCTACTTGCAACATAGGCCGCAGCCAAAGGTGCCGTGATGGCGGATGTGATTCCTGCTGCCAATAGTCCTGTTGCCATAAAGTAAACCGCCATTTTTCCAAATAGGGGCTCCAAGGACTTGGCCATGTCCAATGCATGGTTAATATCCGAAATAGGTGCCGCAGAAGCCGTAATAAGTATGGCTATGGAGACCATTCCGCCCAAACCAATGGAGATGATGGTGTCCCAATTAACAGCCTTTAAATCGTTTTTGGAATTCCATTTTTCCTTTACCAACGATGCGTGCAAAAAGAGATTGTAAGGAACCACTGTAGTGCCTACCAAAGCAATAATCGTTAGCAAACTTCCTTCGGGCAATTGTGGCACAAACATTCCTTTTAATATTCCTGTGATGGAAGGCTGGGTGATGATGGCAGAAATCACAAAACTCAATCCCATAATACCGACCAACCCAACAAATATCTTTTCCAAAATCTTATAACTGCTAAACCAGAGCAACAGAAATATAACAATACCTATGATCGCTGGCAAAAAGGGTTTTACTTGTTGTTGTGGCAAAAGCTGTTCAAGTCCAAGAGTGGCACCACCAATATTACCAGCTTCGTAAGCTGCATTTCCCACTAAAATAGCTCCCAAAACTATTGCAATTACAAAGTTTCGGATCCATGGTGTTTTAAGTTCGGTTCTAACCACATCCACGAGACCGTTTTGGGTCACCAGACCGATTCTACCGGCCATGCCCTGCAATACAATGGTTGCGATAATGGACACCAATAATGCCCAAATTAAAGCGTAGCCAAAGCGTGCTCCGGCCAAGGTGCACATGGTTATGGTTCCCGGGCCCACAAAAGCGGCTGCGACCAGCACACCCGGCCCTATTTTTTTAAACATTGGTTCTTTGGTTTAGGAGCGATTAAATTAACAGGATATCTGGACAAAATATGCATTTCATCCAAAAAAGTGTATTTCATCTAAAAGTGGATTGCCGTACATCGAATTTTTATACTATTTCAAAAATCTCAAAGTTATAATAACACCAAATCATACTTAGACTTAAACTTGACTAAAACTTATGACATGTAAGGATTGCGGCAAAGACATTAACCCCCAACAGTTTAAAGCTTCTAATGAATCTTTAGGTGTAGCGCTTTGCGAACGACATACAAAACTGATCAAAAAAGTAATACTCGACAATGACACCCCAATTGACGCCATACATTTGTTTTACGCCTTAAAAGACGCCGGAGTTCACCCTATGCTGGAGTGGTGGGACGGTAAAAGATCAGTTGATATTGCGATTTCCCGTGTTAAACTCAACATTGAGATTGACAAGAATTACAATATGATAACCCACGAACAGGCAATAAACGATCTGGAAGATGCCATGCATTCTTTTAAGAATGGGTTTACCACCATAAGAATTCCGCATTTGGCCATTAAATACTACTTGGATGAAACCGTAGAAAACATTTTGGGCATTATTGCAGGCTTAAAGGCTAATATTAAGGCGATTTAATTGCAGAACTGCATACTGTCCGCCCTTTTGGTTTGCTTGTATTCCAAAATATTGATGACTATGGTATGCTCTCCAATGTTCTCCAAGTCGTTGATGTAGTCTTTGCCCCTATTTTCAAAGAAATCGGTATCGCCGGGGTTTAATTTGATCATATCTATTTTTCCGTTGCCGTAACGGGTGATCACCAAACCTCCGGTGGTACATACCCAACCATAATTGGTATTGTGTCTTCTAAAAGAAAGTCGATTCCCAGGAGCCAGGTGCAAATCCCATAATTTTATGCTCTCGTCTTCAAAAACCAATCTATTGCTCAACGATTCCTTAATTTCTTGATGTAGCAACTCATCAATCCTTTCTTGCTCCCAAGGGTCAAAGTTCCCTACTGGGTTCAATTCCACACATTGCATATTCTCTGAATTTTCTAAAATCGCGCAAAAATAAGGCATAAGACATTTAAAAACAGACGTTTAATCAACATTTAACTATTTCCTTGAGTATCTTTCCAATTAAGGTTGTGCTATTGCGAATTTGTTGAAGAACAGCTCTTTAAACTATATTTTATCCAATACGATTTTCTTTTGATGTGGTTTGTTCCAATCAACCCAACCAACCTTCCCTGTCCAAACTTCGGTATTGAATAGCTTCAGAAATATGATTTTCCACTACATCTTCGGACTGTTCCAAATCGGCTATGGTGCGGGATACCTTCAAAATGCGGTCGTAAGCCCTAGCAGAAAGGTTTAAACGCTGCATGGCATCTTTTAAAAGGTTTTTGGAAGACTCATTCAACTTACAGAACTTTCTAATGTGTTTCGTGCCCATTTGGGCGTTGTAATGTATTCCATCAACTTCTTGAAATCTTTGGGTTTGGATCTCACGTGCAGCTTCCACCCTTTTTCTTATTACAACACTACTCTCCCCTTTTCGCTCTTCGGACAATTTGTCAAAAGGAACAGGGGTTACTTCAATATGGATGTCTATTCTATCCAACAACGGACCTGATATTTTCCCCAAATAACGTTGCATTTCTGCGGGAGAGGAAGTGACGGGCGCATCAGGATCGTTAAAATACCCTCCGGGACTCGGATTCATACTTGCAACCAACATAAAACTACTGGGATAGGTTACCGTAAACTGTGCACGGGCAATGGTCACTTCCCTATCTTCCATGGGCTGTCGCATCACTTCCAGTACACGGCGCTCAAATTCCGGTAGTTCATCCAAGAAAAGTACGCCGTTATGGGACAACGAAATTTCACCAGGCTGCGGATAACTCCCGCCTCCGACCAAGGCTGCGGAACTAATTGTATGGTGCGGATTTCTAAAAGGACGTTGACTCATCAACCCCCTATTTTTAACTTTCCCCACAACACTATGTATTTTAGTGGTTTCCAAAGCTTCGTGAAGCGTCATCGGAGGCAAAATGGAGGGTAATCGCTTCGCCAACATTGTTTTTCCTGCCCCAGGCGGACCGATCAAAATAATATTGTGCCCACCTGCAGCGGCAATTTCCATACATCGCTTTATGCTTTCTTGTCCTTTTACATCGGCAAAATCAAACTCTGGAAGATGCAAGTGCTCGTAAAATTCCCTTCGGGTATCCACATGGGTCTGTTCCAAAGGAACATTGGTATCAAAAAAATCAATGACCTCTTTAATATTTTCAACGCCATATACTTTTAGTCCATCTACAACAGCAGCTTCGTTCGCATTTTCTTTGGGTAAAATAAATGCTTCAAACCCCTCTTCCTTGGCTTTTATGGCAATGGGCAAAGCACCTTTTATGGGTTGTAGGCTTCCGTCCAAAGAAAGCTCTCCCATAATCAAATAGTTTTCGATGTTATTTGAGCGAATCTGGTCCGATGCTGCCAAAATGCCAATGGCCAAGGTCAAATCATAGGCGGACCCTTCCTTTCTTAAATCGGCAGGAGCCATGTTGATGGTGATTTTTTTGCCGGGAATTCTATATCCATTGTTTTGGAGGGCAGCCGCAATCCGGTAGTTACTTTCCTTTATGGCATTATCTGGCAATCCTACCAAGTGGTATCCTATACCTTTATCTATATTGACCTCCACGACAATGGTAGTGGCCTCAATGCCAAAAACGGCACTTCCGTAAACTTTTATGAGCATGATGGAATTTCTCTAGTTGAAAAAAGACTGAAAAATAGCCAATCTCTCTCCAAAAAGAACCTCCTTTTGACGAATACCCCAATTTGAATTGACGAATGCCCTTTCTGAATTAACGGAAGATTAAAATGGACTCAGCAGTTTCCTATTAATTTAAATAGATAACTCAGTTTTGTAAGAAGCATAGATTTCTCGACTTGTCAACCATGGAAAAGTTGAGAACAGAGTTAATAACTAATAGTAACACAATTGGTTAACCCTATCCTATTTTGGTATTTTTGATTAAGCATTATTCTAATTAATTGACAACAAATGCCTTGGTTAAAAATCATTATTTCATTTATTGCAGTTGGCATTACTGTTGTTGAAGTTTGGGATTTCCGTAAAAAACGAAAGAACAAGAATTGGCAAAAATTAAAAAAACCAATAATAATAATTAGCTCTCTCCTATTATTACTCCTTACCGTATGGGATGAAATTAATGATGAAAACAAAAATAAAATTGAAGAAGAAAGAAGAGATGCACAAATAGTACAGGATAGTATCAGGGCTTCTCAAATAATTTTAAACCTTGGTAATGCACTAAACAAAATAGATTCATCAGCTCAAAATTTAGTTAAGGTCGATAGTTCTATTGGAATTGTCAGGAACTCAATAAACGAACAAGTTAATCAATTGACTTCGATTGTCTCTGAATCAAAAGAAATTCAAAATAATCTTACAGGGGGAGATAGCTATATAAAGCTATTTTTGGTCAAAAGGTGGAGAACTCAATCTTTAGAGCTGTTATGCACTGTTATGGGTAAATACCCAATGCACAACATAAATTTGTATATAACTTGTTCTTCTTTTCAAGACAGTCTACTTAAAGAATCAATAAATCTAGAGCCTCTAGTAAATGGAAATGGCAGCAATATGGCTTTCGAAGTTAGGCTCTCTAGTTTAACATCAAACATCGCTACTTATTCAATAGCTAAATTTGATGTAAATGACTTTAAAGATGACATTAAATTAAGTATTTGGGCTTATTCAAATAACGGTTCGACTTTTCAAATGATAAATTGGAAAAATCATAAGAGATATTTGTCGTCACCAAGAAAAACAGGGAGCGCTTCTCTGACTGGGTCTAATAATACGGACTGGAGCGGTAAAAGTTTTGAATATACTTCAATAATTTCGAGAGTTACACCAGTTGAAAGAGCCAAAATGAGAGATAATGTAATTGATAATTCCGCAGGGCTTTATTACTACGAAAATTACATGGCAATATTTAATTTACAAAATACCATATTAGTTAATTAAACTCCAAAAATACAATTTATCGAATTAGTGATGACCTCCACGACAATGGTAGTGGCCTCAATGCCAAAAATGGCACTTCCGTAAACTTTTATGAGCATGATGGAATTTCTCTAGTTGAAAAAAGACTGAAAAATAGCCAATCCCGCTTCAAAAAGAACCCCCTTTTGACGAATACCCCAATTTGAATTGACGAATGCCCCTTCTGAATTAACGGAAGATTAAAATGGATTCGGCGGTCTCCTCTATTTCCTGCTTGTTCATCATCATTTTACGAAACTCGCCGTTTACGTACATTTCGGCTTGATCATCATAGTGTTTGCTAAAAGGGTTTCCAGATTGCCCCGTTGGCAATATGCTAATACTGTTCTCCACATCCGAAAAATCAATTACACGTCTTGTGGACGGACCAGAACTTACTTTGTACAACCCTGTACTGTCATAAGGGAACGATAGGTTGTTGATGACCTCACGAGTTCCTGTAACCGGGAACGGGCCTACATTAAAATATTTACGGAGCGACGCTACTTGCCCAAACGGGTGTTGGTGCTCCAGAGTGTGTACTTTATCCCAAGTCCACTGGCTAGGGTCGGGGCCAAAGTCCTTAACAAGGGAACTCCAAGCATCGGCAAAGGATTTAATGATTATGTCCTGTCTTGTTTCAGTAATCTCCTTTGTGTTTATGTTGTCCCACCATTTCCCATTTTCCATTTTGGCTCCCCAAGCAATCTGTCTTTTGAACAAATGAGTTTTCAAAAACTGTTTGAACATTTCTGGTCCAAGCTCATCCTCCATGGTATTCTTTACCATATAATAAAGTGCTCTATGGTAAAGTGTTGGACTAGTACTCGTTAAAGCGTATTTTCCGTTCCAATTCTTTAAAGAATCTACCATTACCAGCTGTTCGGTGTTTAAATGGGTTACATCCAACAGTTTTATCAATTCTGTAACCAATTCGGTATTTACCGGCGAGGTAACATCCAGCATCATTTTTGAAATGGACTCCTTGTCCCAATCGTCTTTTGCATCGAGTAGTTGAACTATTCGCTTGGCACGGTTCTCGGGCAAATAATAGCCAGGATACAACATTCCTGCAATGGAATCTGGTTGATTGTTGGCAGAATACACATAATTCCAAGGTGGGTTTTCGGCCCTGGGATTTTCTGAAAAGTCCAAATAACGTAGCGGCTCCTCTTTCCCTGTGGTTCCATCCAAAATAAACTTGGTGGATAAGCTATCGGGCATTTCGTAAAGTTTTGCCGTAGCCCACCAGGCTACATTGCCCTCGGCATCACCATACATTACATTAAGTCCTGGTGCATGAATGTTTGGCAAGGCACTTTTAAACTCTTCTATATCGGCGGCGTGGCTTAATCCGTACAAAGCGTGCATCACCATATTCTTTGGTTTGGTGTACATCCAAGACATGGAGATGGGTCGCTCGCCCGAAATTTGATCTGCAATATTGTTCAAGACTGGACCATGACGTGTTTTCTTATAGCTAAAGCCCACATCATCCCCGTCCTTTACTTTGATGGTTTTATGGATAAATTCATAATCCTTCCAACCATCAACGGTTTTGTATTTAGTACTGTCGGATGGATGGGTTTCTTCGTAATAAAAATCAATATCATCATTCTCGAACATGGTGAGGCCATAAGCCAGCTTTCTATCATGACCCAACAGCGGAAAGGGAACCCCTGCTAAATGATACCCATATTTTTCATAGGTCGGGGTACTTACATGGGCCTCGTACCAAACTGAGGGTTGGGCGAAACCTATATGCGGGTCGTTGGCCAAAATCACTTTACTATTTTTGGTCTTTTGTGGGGCTACCACCCAGCTATTGCTCCCTTCAAACTGCGGAATGGGAAGTTTATCCAAAGCTGCCGTTACACTTGCGGTAATATTTGTCCCCAAAGTATCTGTTTCGATTCCGTCATAGTTTTTAATCCAAATCGTGGAAGTATCCGAACTTATGGTCAAGTTGTTAATATACTCCTCACCAAGTTTATTGCGCATACTTGTCAATAAGGGGTCCGTTTTGTGCGCCATGGCAAAACTAAACGCCATATATCCAACGGCATTGTAGACATCTTCAATGGTGAATGGCTCTTTTTCAATCCCTGTCAAATAGAACTCGATAGGTGTTGGCCCATTTTTTATAAACTCATTAATGCCATCCAAATAAGCTTGGGAAAGCACAATGGTCTCGCTTTGCATGTCCAATGCTGCTATTGTTTCTTTAGTATGGTCGGCGATACCCAAAGACAAGAAAAACTTGTCGGTTTTGATCATGTCCTCACCAAAAACTTCGGAAAGTCGTCCTTTGGCCACCCTTCGCAACAGTTCCATTTGCCATAATCTATCCTGGGCATGTACGTAGCCCAATGCCCTAAGGGCATCTGTTTCGTTATCTGCATAAATATGGGGAATCCCGTAGGGGTCAAAATAAGTTGTTACCTCATTGGAGAGGCCTGGCAAAGATTTTTCTCCACCATAATCTGGTTTAAGGCTGTTAATAAATATAGCAATGCCAATAATTACAAGTAGAAGCAATCCTGCAAGAACAAGAAGAATCTTTTTGTAGTTTTTCACGAAGATGGGTTAAGTCTATTAATCCATCCTAAGGTATAATTATTTTTTCAGATGGTTGAAAAAAAATATTGACAAATATCAATTATTTATTCATGGAAAGATGGTGTTTTTCCAAGCCAGATTTCAACCATTTCTCATAAGTTTCAACATCCACATACTGTACAGCTTCGTTCAAAATCTCCAGGTTTGGGGAAAGTAGTACATAATATGGCTGCGATGCTGCATTGAAATTAATCGTCTGGAATGTTCCCCATTTTTGACCAATGGTTTCAATGGCTTTTACCCTTCCAGAATCATATTTAAAATCGAATTGTTCCGATTTGGGGAGTTCCTTTCTATCATCCACATATAGGGAAATCAATACATAATCTTCTTTAATAATAGGGTAAATATCGGGGTCGCTCCAGACGTTTTCCTCCATTTTTCTACAATTTACACAGGCCCACCCCGTAAAATCAAGCAAAATGGGTTTGTTTACCTCTTGCGCATAAGCTACGCCTTCTTCAAAATCCTTAAAGCAATCCAATCCTAACGGACAATCGCTTTCTGTTTCCACAACGCTGTAAAAACTTGGCGGCGGGAAACCACTCAACAACTTTAAGTTACTGATATTGAACAATCCAAGCACCAAATACACAGTAAAAGCAAAGCTTAACAGACCAACGATCTTTCTGGCTGGTGACAAATTTTTCTTTGGCCCATCGTGCGGAAACCTGAAGATTCCGAAGAGGTATAGTGTCATCAAAACAAAGAGCACTACCCATATCCCTACAAATATTTCTCGTTTAAAAATGCCCCAATTGCCTACCAAATCGGCATTAGACAAAAATTTGAAGGCCAAGGCGAGCTCCAAAAAGCCTAGAACCACTTTCACGGTGGTCATCCAACCGCCAGATTTTGGCAAGGAATTCAACCAAGCTGGGAACATGGCGAACAAAGCAAATGGCAAGGCCAAAGCCAAACCGAAACCGACCATTCCCGAAGTGAGATTCGTAGCCACATTACCTTCGGCAAGTGTTGTACTTCCCAAAAGCCCTCCTAAAATAGGCCCCGTACACGAAAAAGAGACTATGGCCAAGGTCAACGCCATAAAAAAGATTCCCAGTCCCCCTCCTACTTTGGATGAGGCGGAATCCATTTTATTGGCCCATGAGCTGGGCAAGGTTAATTCGTAATACCCAAAAAACGAAAAGGCAAAGAATACAAAAATGACAAAGAAAAATACGTTGAGCCAAATATTGGTGGCGATGGTGTTCAAAATTTGTGAATCCACCGAATTGAACAAATGGAACGGCAAACTCAACAAGAAATAAATCAATACGATGAAGAAGCCGTACAATAGTGCATTTCCAATTCCCTTGGATTTGTTCTGGGTTTGTTTGGTGAAAAAGGAAACCGTTAACGGAATCATGGGGAACACACAGGGCGTTAACAAGGCAATAAGTCCTCCGATGAATCCCAATCCAAAAATCACCCATAAGTTGGACTTTCCTTCGGAATCGGTTACTCCATCTTGATTAAGTAGTTGTTTGTTCTTTAAATCCACTTTAAGCGATTCTCCTAGAGCCACGCTTCGTTCATCCAAGGATGCCTCTTCGGAAATAAACCCGCTTCCATCCAACGAAATTTGAAAAAGTTCGTCTGCTGGAATGCAAACCTCCTTGCAAATCTGATAAAACAGGTTTACCGAAATCTGATTGACCTCCGGGTCGAGCAATTTTATCTTTTGGGTGAAAATGGCCTCTTTTTTGAAAAAGGTCTCTTCTACCTCAAAAATATCGCTGTACTCCTTTATGGTCTCACTTTCTTCGGTTTTACCAATAAGTTCGTAGTCCTCGCCTGCTTTTTCAAAAGAAAATTCGCTGGGCAAGGAACCCCCTTCGGCGGTATATTGCGAATACACATGCCATCCATCCATAATTTTGCCCTTAAAGACCAATTCGTATTCGGTCTCGGACAATTTATGTACTTCGTGGCTCCAAACCGCAGGATTCTCATCCGTTTGAGCGAATGTGGTTAAATTGATGAAGAATAATCCTAAAAAGAGTACAAGTAATCTCATGTAAGTTGGGTAATCTTTATTATTTCTCGGGTTGAATCCTCAACCTTGAATCGTTCGTCTGCACGTTTGCCCACAACCCAAACAATATCATTATTTGAGCAGAGCAACCATTGCTTTTCCTTGGAAATCACATCCAGTTTTTCATCCTTAAAAAATTTGGACAGTTTTTTCTTGCCTTGCATCCGAAAGGGATAAAAATAGTCGCCTTTTTCCCAATTCCTTAACACTAGGGGAAAGTTTAACTTTTCCTTATCCAAAAATACGACATTTCGCCCCTGTTTTTCTAGGGTTTCAACATTTTCCAGCTTTAGTTTGATGGGCAACTCGGATGGAGTCCCATCCACATGTACAAGATATGTTCCGTTTGCTCTATTCTTTATTTCAGAAAGAATTAGAAAATCCCTATCCTTGAGCAACTGATGTGTTTTGGAAACTACTTGCTTGCCGCTCATGGCGGATAAAAGGTCTTTTACATCATCCCAGGCTGTAAACCCATAATCTTTGAACAGTCCATATAGGTAAGCATTCAACGGTTGCAATTGTTTGAGTGTTGCAATATTAATTTTGATGTCATCATCTCGCTGCTCAAACAGCTTGGACTTTAATTCATTCAAATGATTAGAGACCAAATGATGGGTTTGTTGCAAATGATTTTGGGTAGTCAGAAAATTTTGCAAAAAAGTAGGGTGCAGTTCCTTTAAGGTAGGTACAATTTGATGACGAATCTTGTTCCGAAGGTATTTAGTGCTGGCATTACTGCTGTCCTCTCGCCAATCCAAATTTTTGGATTTGGCATACTCCAAAATCTCGTTTTGAGAAAATGGCAACAAGGGCCGAACCACTTTTTCATTCACTTCGGGAATTCCAGAAAGCCCTTCGATTCCTGTACCGCGCGATAGATTAATCAGAAAAGTTTCCAAACTATCATCGGCATGGTGGGCCGTCAACACATAATCAAAACCTTTGGTTTGCAATACTTCATCAAACCATTGATAGCGCAGTTCCCGTGCTGCCATTTGAACAGACACTCGGTGGGTTTCTGCATATTGTTCGGTCTCAAAATGTTTTACAAAGACCTCAATCCCTAATTGTGAGCCCAATTGGCGTACAAAAACCTCATCACCATCACTTTCATCGCCACGTAGCGTAAAATTACAATGGGCCAGAACAATATCCATATCGGCAGCAGTGCACAAATGGGTCAGCACAACACTGTCCACCCCGCCAC
This sequence comes from Allomuricauda sp. TY007, assembly GCF_010468565.1. Classification (GTDB taxonomy): domain Bacteria; phylum Bacteroidota; class Bacteroidia; order Flavobacteriales; family Flavobacteriaceae; genus Flagellimonas. The sequence goes on along the minus strand of NZ_WUEG01000002.1, from coordinate 67,705 downwards.
TACAGGCCACTAGGAGCCTTTTCCCCTTCAGAAAGGGCATCTCGCTGTTTATGTGCTGTTTGAATTTTGGGAACATATCGCAAATTTACAAATAAACCTTAGCCTTGCGGCTGTGTTATTACGTTACTAAGTTGTTTTGTTGTTGGATGCTCGGTTTCAGAAGTCGGAAGCACGAAGCCCGAAGTTAGTTAGCGGTAACTCCTACCTTTGAGGTTTAATCTTGATGCTTGGGTTTGATATTTGAACTTGAATTTGAGTCGGGAGACAGTAGTCAGTAACTGAATAACCCTATAACTTTGTAACTCTGAACCCCTAACTCCGAACTCCTAACTCCGAACTCCGAACTCCTAACTCTGAACTCCTAACTTCAGTGTCCATCAGCGCAGCGGTCTTGGTTCTTGGCTCTTGAACTTGATGTTTGAGTTTGAACTTGAACTCACTATCAACCTCATCCCCTTTCCTCCAATACTGTTCGCATAGCTTTTGCCTTTAGCAAACATTCTTCATATTCCCTTTCTGGGTCAGATTTTGAGGTAATGGCACTCCCGACCGAAAAAGACACATACTTTTTTGTTGCGTTGTACAAAATACTTCTAATGACTACATTAAAATCAAAATCCCCGAGTGGGTCAAAATAACCTACCGCACCACTGTACAAACCCCGTTTGGTTTCCTCTAAATCCTCAATAATATTCATTGCCGATATTTTCGGGGCACCCGTCATGCTACCCATAGGAAAGGTTTCCTTGATAATTTCCACGATGTTTTTATCAGTTGAAACTTTTGAAACTATGGTCGAGATCAATTGGTGTACTTGCTTAAAAGTGTATGGTTTACAAAGTTCCTCGACCTGCACAGAACCTTTTAATGCACTTTTGGACAAATCGTTACGAACTAAATCCGTAATCATAATGTTTTCCGAGCGTTCCTTTGGGTCTTGTGAAAGCTCTTTTTTGATGATTTTATCCTCAAATTCATCATTCCCTCTCCGCGCGGTGCCTTTTATGGGCTGTGAGATAACTTTCTGCCCCATTTTTTTGATGTACCGTTCGGGCGAAGCACACATCAAATACTTATCCCTTAATCTCGCAAATACGGCAAACGGTGGGTCGGAAATACTGTTCAGTTTCTGATAGGTTTCCCATGGATCAAAGGAAACATCCTCAGCGTAAAATTCCTGACAAAAATTAGCTTCATAAATGTCACCACGGTGGATATGCTCCAAAAAACGGTTGGCTTTTTCAAAATAGGCATCCTTATGAATGCGCATTTTAATTTTGATGGCATCGCTTTGCTCGATAGACAATTCACTTTGCTGACCATTGGTTATTTCCTCATAATCGGCTTCAATTTCGTGGGCAACACCTTCCAAATACTTAAAATGAAGTTGTCCGTTAGCAAGAATGATAAGTTTGCTAGGCTGAAAAAACTGTAGTACGGGAAATCCGAGTGCATCAAAATTACTGGAAGTCAAATCTTCCAACTCATTTTTAAAATCATAGGAAAAATAGCCGAAAAGCCAATCCTTTTTCTGATTCACAAAGGCTTGAAGCGCCTCAATATTCTCCAGGCTTTTTGATGCGCCAACGGCTAAACAAGCTTCAAAACTGGAATATTGGTCTTGGTGTGAATTGCTGTCCAACCAAACTACATCGTCAAAACCTCTGGACCATTGAAACAGTGCCTTTTTACTTTGTAAAAGGGAATCAAACCCAAAAGAACGCTGTGTTCGCAATACCTACTATTTTAACGAATCCAAAAACGTATTCAAAGCATTTTGGTGTTCTTCCTTTAAGCCTTCATCCAAAATACCTTCTTCACTAAAATTATCATTGAAAGATGGCAATGAAAAGGTTGCGACAACCTCCGCACCAAATCTGGGCAACATATTTTCAACAACCGCCAAGGAACCTTTGCCTCCCCGCTTTCCTCCAGAAGTGGACATCAATAGCACTTTGGTGCCCTCCAAAAACTTACGATCTATTCTCGAAAGCCAATCCAACACATTTTTAAAGTAGGCCGATGGGTTCCCGTTGTGTTCGTTTACGGACAAAATCAATCCATCAGAGCCATTGATGTTCGCTTTCAATTCCTTTAACGAAGCAGCATATCCCTTTTCTTTTTCAAGGTCTTCACTGAACATGGGAAAAGGGTGTTCTGCCATGTTGAGGGTCTGAATATCATGATTTTGTACTAAAGAGGTAGTAAGTTTCACTAATTTAAAATTGATAGAAGTGGAAGAATTGCTTCCAGCAAATGCCAAAATTGCAGCCATATAATAAAATTGTTGATTGTTTCGCTAAAATACCCCAATTGAAACAGAGATGCGACTATTTTGCATATTTTTGGCGCAAAGAACATCCAAACTACCTGCAAAACAAGTATATAGACCAAATGACAGCCAAGAACAACAGGTTATTTTTTATTGATGCCATGCGGGCATGGGCTATTTTGATGATGCTCCAAGGGCACTTCATAGATGGTTTGTTGGATCCTGTTTTCAGGGATACCAACAATTCCCTATACAATATTTGGCTTTATTTCAGGGGAATTACAGCTCCAGTGTTTTTTACAGTTTCCGGTTTCATTTTCACCTATTTGCTGATTCGGGTTCCACAGACTGGAATGGAAAATCCTAGGGTTTCCAAAGGGATTCGTCGGGGGTTGCAACTTTTGGCCATCGGTTATTTGCTCCGATTGAACCTTGGAGGCCTGCTCAAAGGTGAAATATATGATTCTTTTTATTTTGTGGACGTCCTGCATTGTATTGGACTTTCCATTTTGGGTTTGATCGGTGTTTATGTGCTTACGGCCAAAAAGAAAAAATATGTGTTCCCAACCACTCTTGTAATCATTACCCTGGTGCTTTTCCTATTTGAAAGGATTTATAAAGATTGGTCTTTTGCCTTTTTGCCCGATTTTTTGGCCAATTACTTTACCAAAGCCAATGGGTCGGTGTTTACCATAATCCCTTGGTTTGGTTACACCACCATAGGTGCGTTTATCTCCGTACTGTTCACTAGGTTCAAAAATTACAGGTATTTGTATCCTGCTGCCATTTCCATTGCATTGACGGCCGGTTATTTGTTGATTTATCAATCTACCAATGCTTTTGAATTGGTTTATGAACGAACAGGATTTAAGTTCCTCGGACTACTTTTGACCAACAACTACCTATTTATTCGACTAGGGAATGTTTTTGTGGTGTTTGCCGTGTTTATGATACTTCGCCAATTGATGACGAACAAAACCGTTTTAAACATCGGAGCGAGTACACTGTCCATTTATGTGATTCACTTCGTCATTCTTTACGGAAGTTTCACTGGCTTGGGGTTGTACCGTTTCTTTAATCATTCCTTTTCTCCGGAAATCGTGATTCCCGGTGCTCTCGCCTTTATGATTGCCTGCACATATTTTGCATTGCAATACAATAAGTACGAAGCTAACATTAAATCACAGTTGGCTTGGGGCGTTTCTTACACTAAAAACCAGCTTATCGAATTGAAAGAAATTTCTATTCCTGTACTTCGAGAAATTTTTATTAGAGTTCGACTGTTCCTCAGAAGAGTTTTACGTACGGTTAAAAACTAAAAAAAGCATCCAATCCTTGGACTGAATGCTTTGTTATAATTGTAATACGTCATTCTGAATTTATTTCAGAATCTCATCAGACCAATAACATATGATTATGAGAACCTGAATCAAGTTCAGGTTGACGAAAATTCCATCTACACATGCAGAGCCCTATCATCAGTTGCGGCTAAAGCAGCTTCTTTAACAGCTTCTGCAAAGGTTGGGTGTGCATGGCTCATACGGGAAATATCCTCGGCAGATGCCCTAAACTCCATTGCGGTAACGCCTTCGGCGATTAAATCGGCACAACGTGCCCCGATCATGTGAACACCCAATACTTCGTCGGTGTTTTTATCGGCAAGGATCTTCACAAAACCATCAATGTCCATACTGGCTCTGGCTCTCCCCAAAGCTCGCATCGGGAACTGACCTGTTTTGTATGCCACACCTTCTTCTTTCAATTGTTCTTCTGTTTTGCCCACAGCGGCTACTTCTGGCCAAGTATAGACAACTCCAGGAATCAAGTTGTAATCGATATGTGGTTTTTGTCCTGCCAATACTTCAGCTACAAAAGTCCCTTCTTCTTCGGCTTTATGGGCCAACATGGCACCTTTTACCACATCGCCAATGGCGTAAATATTGGAAACGTTGGTCTGCAAGTGTTCGTTCACTTCTACTCTACCACGATCATCCAATTTTACTCCGGCAGCTTCGGCATTCAATCCATCGGTATAAGGCTTGCGCCCCACACTTACCAAACAATAGTCTCCTTTTATGGTAATTTCTTTGCCTTTTTTGTCATCGGCTTTTACGATTACCTCATCACCTTTGCGCTCCACGGATTTTACTTTGTGGGACAGGTTGAACTTGACCTTTTGTTTTTTCATTACTTTGGTGAGCTCTTTGGACAAAGCACCATCCATTCCAGGAATAATACGGTCCATAAACTCCACTACGGTAACATCGGCACCCAAGCGCTTATATACCTGACCCAATTCTAACCCGATCACTCCTCCTCCAATCACAATCAAGTGTTTTGGAACTTCTTTCAGTTTCAAGGCTTCGGTAGAAGTGATTACTCTTTCTTTGTCAATATCAATAAAAGGCAAGGATGAAGGTTTCGACCCTGTGGCTATAATGATGTTTTTAGCTTCAATGGTTTCTTCACCATCTTCCTTGGCAATCTTAACGTGCGTAGCGTCCTTGAAACTTCCAACTCCGTGGTAAACATCGATTTTATTTTTGTCCATCAAAAAATCTATGCCTTTGGTGGTCTGGTCGACCACACCTTGTTTGCGGGCGATCATTTGCTCTAAGTTTACTTTTACCTCCCCTGGAATTTCGATACCGTGTTCCTCGAAGTGCTTTACGGCATCTTCGTAATGGTGTGACGAATCCAAAAGTGCTTTGGATGGAATACAACCAACGTTAAGACAGGTTCCGCCAAGGGCTGCGTATTTTTCTATTATTGCCGTTTTCATTCCCAATTGGGCACATCGAATGGCCGCTACATAGCCTCCAGGTCCAGAGCCGATGATTGCTACATCATATTGATTCATATTGTATTATTTGTAAGGATAATTGTCAAAAAGCTTTGTTTCTTTAAAACAAGCGTAAAAATACAAATGTTTTTCGGGACAGTCTCAATCAATTATGTAGCAAAAGAAACAAGTTTCAAGTATAAGTTAAACTTCAAGAGCAATTGTCCCTTGAGTGGACCATAGGGGTATTTTTTTCTAGAGTGGACACACCCGCCTACGGCTGACACGAATTTCACCAATTGCCCGAATCAAGATCGAGAACAGAAAATTAGTGATGATTCGTGAAATTTATGTCAAAAGGAAAATAGAACAAAAAGACAGGGATCAACAAACCTGTGGTAAACAAAAATTCCATGTATGACCACGAATTATTTTATGCCATTTCTGAGCCGACCAACAGGAACATGAGAAATCTACTTTGTGATGTGTTCCCGGGTTTCTTTAAAAAATGAATTCGCCTCCCTTCGACTACGCTCAGGGGCCGGCAGGAATGACACTTGAACTTGAAAACCAAGAACGGACTTCCGACTTCGTACATCGTACTTCGGATATCAAGTTCAGAAACAAACAACTCAATAATCGAATAACCCAAAAACAAAACCGCCAAAAAACCCGTAGGCACTCCGGCGGCATGTTTCAAAACCTATTTTAAAAATCAATTACATTCCTCAAATGCATATTGGCCTATGTAATCCCAAGAATGGTTGTCGTACAGGTTTTGGAAAGCACTGTAACCTTCACTACCTAAACAAATGGCCAGATTGTCCAACCCCAATGTAATGCCCTCAGGGCCTCCGTTCTGCTCCAAATAATTGTTCCAGCCTATAAATGTGCTGCCCAGATTGGCCTTGGACATCCCCGAATTGTCCAGCATACCAATCATAGTTGTTACACTGCCAATATCCCAACCACCAAGGTCTTGATTAAAGGATGTTGCTCCTTTGAACATATTTTCCATAGTAGTCACATTATTAACATCCCAATCGCTGACATCCCCATTAAAGGAGGTGGCATCTCTGAACATTGACCCCATACCGGTCACATGGCTCACGTCCCAGCCACTAAGGTCCCCGTTAAAGGAAGTGGCACCGGCGAACATTCCTATCATAGTGGTCACATGACTCACATCCCAGTCACTAAGGTCTCCATTAAAGGAGGTGGCTTCATAAAACATACCACTGGTGCTGGTTACCTTGGATAAGTCTGGTACGTCTGTGGCATTATACACCATGTTTTCGCAATTGCCAAAAGTATAGCTTAAATATTCCCACTTTATGCTGCCCCATTGTTCCAAACTTAAAAGCTTCGAAGAATATTGTGGGTCGTTAAAAAGAACAGTTGGAAACTCTCCATGTATGGCCACGGTATAGGTGCCTGCGGAAGCATAGATATGGGAAGGATGTCCATCATCCTCAGTAAGCCCTTCTACCGTGCCATCGCCCCAATCTATGGTATAGTTGTAAGTGTAATAGTTATTTATTATTTCAAACGTTATCTCTTCCCCATCGGTCTCGGTCTTCCAAGTGGTGACAAAAGACTTAGGGTCTTCGGCCAAGGTATCTCCATCATTTATAACTATAATTTTCACCGCTACTTCCACGGTCGCATTATCATCTTCAACACTTACGGTAATGTGGTGTTCTTTGCTTGTTTCATAATCGAGCTGTTGTCCGGCGGCCAAGCTTAGTTCACCTGCTTCGCTGATAGCAAACAGCCCATTGTCGTTGGTGGGAATGTTAAAAACAAGGTCTGCTATATCCGTGTCGGCATCTTCGACCTCAAAGGTGTGGATCAATTCTTCTGTGGATATGTCTTCGCTTACTTCAAACTCGTAGGCTTTCTGCGCAAAAACGGGTACACAATCGCAAATGGTAATTTGGCCAGTATCCTGCCTTACTCCATCGGATACCTCAACGGTAATCTTGTGAAATTGAGGAGCCTCAAGGTCAAGTTCTTTGCCCGCTTTTATGCTTAAAAACCCTGTCTTAGGGCTTATCTCGAACATATCACTATCATCTGCAGCAATATTATAGGTAAGCTTGGTGCCCATATTGGAATCGTATGCCTTTACTTCGGCTACCGTTTGGCCACCAGTTATCGCTTCGGGCACATGAAAGGATTGATCATATATTACTGGGGGTTGATTGGCGAATGACTTTGGACCATCATCTTTTTCGCAGGACCAGAGCATTACCAAGGCTATTACTGTTGTTCCAAATTTGTTCAATGTGCTTTTCATGACTAAAATTTATAGGGTAATTAAAGCAAGATGCAGAGTTTACGCGAACTTTTTAGGCATGATCTTATGAACACCTTGTTTGGATTGATGGATGCACGGGTTGAGTTGATGAGGTTTGGGACAGTAGGCAGATTTCAGTAGGCAGTATGCAGTAGGCGGGTAAGTTCAAACTCAGGTGATTCAAGAACAAAAACATTCGTGGTCATTCTTGGAATGGGCATCAAAAAGGAAAAGAACCCAGACCGCTAAACTGTTAGACGTATAACCGTGTCCAGCAATATAACAACCAAGAACGGTCTTCAGACGTTTCAACTTTAGTTTATCCTGAGCATAGCCGAAGGGCTCAACGTAACACTTCTAACATCGGACTTCGTGCTTCCGACTAAGTCATTAGGTTATTGCACCCTGCTTACTTCAAACTTACTTCTGAGTCAAATGTCAGGTTCAAGTACCAAGTTCAATAAACCGAATAACTTAATAACAAAATAACCCAATTATAGAACAATAAATCACCCACCGATGTGCACGGATGGCGTATTCTTTACCTCCTTGATCACAAAGGAACTTTGTGTATTGCCGATATTGGCTATTGCGGTTAGTTTGGTGAGCATAAACTCGCGATAGCTCTTCATGTCCTTTACAAATATTTTTAAGATATAATCGTAATCCCCGCCCACATGGAAGCATTCGGAAACTTCCTTAAGCTGCAGGACCTCACGTTCAAATTTGATAACATTCTCCTTGGTGTGCTGTACCAAACGTATCTGACAAAGCACCATAAAATCGCGGCCCACCTTCACCTTGTCCACCAAAACGGTGTATTGCGTAATCACCCCGTTGCGCTCTAAACGCCGGATGCGCTCATAAACGGCTGTTTTGGACAAATGCAAAGCATCTGCATATTGTTTGGTGGTTTTTTTGCTGTCGTTTTGGAGCAATCTAAGCAACTCAATATCTACATTATCCAGTTTCATACCGACGATTTTTCTAATTGAAACATCAAAAATCCAATTTTACGGAACAATTTCCTAATATTTCCATGAAATAAGATTATTTATCCTCATTTATCATAATCTATTGATTTTAGGTCTATATATTTTTATTTTTACTAAAAACAGCTCATTATGGACTATAAAGCATCGGAACATATTCAAGACCTTCAATATTTTGGTGAATTCGGAGGTGTAAACCCCTCCATATCAGATTCTTCTACCTACACATTTCTGTCAGCAAAAACCATGTTCGATACCTTTGAAGGGAACACGGAAGGCTGTTATTTGTACAGTCGCCACTCCTCCCCGTCCAACTTGTATTTGGGCGAGGCCATGGCACAATTGGAAGGCACGGAATCGGCCAATGTGTATGCTAGCGGGATGGGCGCCATTACCGCAGTGATTCTTCAATTGTGCGATGCCGGGGACCATATTGTGTGTAGCCGAACCATTTACGGTGGGACCTACGCTTTCCTGAAAAATTTTGTAAAGAAGTTCAATATGGACGTTTCCTTTGTGGATATTACCGATTTGGAAACCGTGGCGAACTCCATCACACCAAAAACCAAGATGATCTATTGCGAGGCGGTCAGCAATCCTTTGCTGGAAATTGCGGACATTCCTTCGTTGTCCAAAATCGCCAAGAAAAATAATATGCCCTTGGTGGTGGACAATACGTTTTCACCGCTTACCATCAACGCAGCAAAGCTGGGTGCCGATATTGTAGTGCACAGTCTTACCAAATTCATCAACGGTAGCAGTGATTGTGTTGCCGGCGCTGTTTGTGCCTCAACCGATTTTTGTTTGAGCTTAAAAGATGTGAACAATGGAGCCGGAATGCTTCTGGGCAGTACGTTGGATAGCTTACGTGCCGCTTCCATTTTGAAGAATATGCGAACGTTGCACATCCGAATAAAAAAACATAGTGAAAATGCCCACTACCTCGCCGAACAGTTTGAAAAAGATGGTTTAAAAGTAGTGTATCCCGGCTTGGAAAGTCATTCCGGGCATCGGTTGATGAAATCCCAAATGAACCCAGAATACGGTTTTGGCGGAATGCTTACCCTTGATGTAGGTTCCGTGGAACGGGCAAATACCTTAATGGAACTGATGCAAAAAGAAAAATTGGGCTATTTGGCAGTAAGCCTTGGCTTTTACAAAACCTTGTTCAGCGCTTCGGGAACTTCCACATCTTCAGAAATTCCAGAAGAAGAACAAAAGGAATTGGGTCTATCCCAAGGACTTATCCGTTTTTCCATTGGTCTGGACAATGATATCCGAAAGACATACACCACCATGCGAAGCTGTATGGAAAAGTTGGATATTCTATCGCCAGATGCAAGTTTGACCTAGTTAAGTCGACTAATGCAGTTTGCACAACATGGTGCAAAATCGTAATATTACCTCTTAACAAACTCAGACCAAATGCCGAACAAAGAGGAAAAACCAAAATTTAGGGAAGACGAACATATTGTAGAAAACAAACAACTGAGCATCACGGAAGCGTTGATACCTGTTTTCGCCCTTGTGGCCATGCTCGCCTACAATGTTTTTGTTTTTGGTGATGACGCCCTGAGCGGTTCCAACCAGTTTATCCTCTTAATGGGCGGTGCAGTCGCAGCAATCGTTGGTTTTTTCAATAAGGTATCCTATGATCAAATGATTGATGAGGTCGCCGAAAATGTTCGGTCCACCACAGGTGCTTTGCTTATCCTTTTAATGGTAGGTGCGTTGTCCGGGACTTGGTTGGTTAGCGGAATTATTCCCGCGATGATCTATTACGGACTTCAAATTTTGAATCCCACCATATTTTTGGCCGCCTGTGTAGTAATCTGCGCTATTATTTCCATTGCCACGGGAAGTAGCTGGACCACGGCGGCAACTGTTGGTATTGCCTTGATAGGTATCGGCGAGGCCTTGGGCATTTCGTTGGGAATGACGGCAGGCGCTGTGCTTTCCGGTGCTTACTTCGGGGATAAAATGTCACCATTGAGCGATACCACCAACTTGGCCCCTGCCATGGCCGGAGGGGATTTGTTCTCCCACATCCGCTATATGACCTACACAACCGTACCGACTATTGTGGTTACCTTGATTGTTTTTATTATTCTTGGTTTTACAATTGATACATCCGGAGTGGCGGACACAAGTTCGCTCCTTACCAATATTGGGTCTACCTTCAATATTAATGGTTGGCTGTTTATTGTACCCTTGGTCGTAATTGGATTGATTCTTAAAAAGGCGCCACCATTGATGGCTCTTTTGGTAGGAACTTTGTTGGGCGGTGTGTTTGCGCTAATTTTCCAGCCTGACATCGTAGCCAATATTGGTGGAGGTACCGCGTTGAATTTTGAAACAGGGTACAAAGGAATTATGAATGCTATAACTGTTGAAACGAATATAGCCACCGACGACCCAGCCTTGAACGATTTGTTCTCTTCTGGCGGTATGGACGGTATGCTCGGCACCATTTGGTTGATTGTCTGTGCCATGGTATTCGGGGGCATCATGGACGGTATCGGGGCTTTGGAACGCATCACGGAATCCCTTTTAAAATTGGCAAAGACCACTTTTGGACTGTTCGCAAGCACCGTAGGAAGCTGTTTGGCCTTGAACGTAACCGCTTCCGACCAGTATTTGGCCATTGTAGTGCCCGGAAAAATGTTCTCGAAAGCCTATGAGGAACGTGGTCTTGCCCCCGAAAACCTGAGCCGGTCATTGGAAGATTCAGGAACAGTGACTTCCGTTCTGGTGCCTTGGAACACTTGTGGTGCCTACCACAGCAGTGTTTTGGGTGTTGGTGTCGGTGAGTACTTCCTGTATGCCATTTTCAATTGGTTAAGCCCTATAATGACGTTGCTTTTTGCTGCTTTCCGAATCAAGATCAAGCAACTTACCACCACGGCCTCTGAATAAATTTTATTTCAGCTTTTCCAATACATCGACTTCTTTGAGAAGTCATCAAAAATTGATGTGCAATTTTGCCACAACCTCAATTTTGATGGTGCTTTTTTATTGCATAGTCACACCTTATCAAGCCATAAGAAATACAAATTTTTAAGTTGGTAAAAGCCATAAAACCGCCCTATTTTTGCTATTCGAAATTTATAAAAACATCCAATAAATGACTTTAGTAGGAAGAAAATTTCCAAACATTGAAGTAAACGCCATCGACGAATTGGGCGACACATTCAAAATCAATATTTTAGAGAAAGCCAAAGCCGAAAACAAGAAAGTATTGTTGTTCTGGTACCCTAAAGACTTCACTTTTGTGTGTCCGACCGAGCTTTTTGCCTTTCAACAAAACCTAAGTGAGTTTGAAAAAAGGAATACCATTGTTATCGGAGCTTCTTGTGATACTGCCGAAGTGCATTTTGCATGGCTGAACACTGAAAAGGACAACGGAGGAATAGAAGGTGTAACCTACCCTATCGTTTCTGACAGCAATAGAAACTTGGCTTCTGCCTTGGGAATCTTGGACATCATGAAAGAAGACTATAACGAGGAGACCAATTCTGTTGTAGTGGAAGGTGACAACGTTACCTACAGAGCCACTTATTTAATTGATGAAGAAGGGACCGTATTCCACGAAAGCATCAATCACATGCCATTGGGTAGAAACGTGAAGGAATTTTTGCGTTTGGTAGATGCCTACACTCACGTTCAGGAAAAAGGAGAAGTTTGTCCAGCGAATTGGGAAGAAGGAAAACAAGCCATGAACGCGGACAGAGCTGGTGTTTCCGATTACTTGGCCAATCACGTAAACTAAGCACTATGGTTGTAGAATTGGACAAAGACAATTTAAGCGAGGTCATTGCCAACAATGACAACGTAGTGGTGCAGTACAGCGCATCTTGGTGTGGCAACTGCAGGATCATGAAGCCAAAGTTCAAAAAGGAAGCCTCTTTGAACGAAGATATAAAGTTTGTAATGGTCGATGCCGAAAAATTCCCAGAATCCAGAAAGCTGGCCAACGTGGACAATTTGCCCACTTTTGCCGCTTTTTCAAAAGGGGCATTAAAGAATCAGGTACAGACCAATAAATATGTTGTTTTAAAAGACTTGATCAATGAAGTTGCCCATAATTAAACAGTTGGTCAATTTTGCCGAAGAGCACGACGAGGATTATCTTCAGGAAACTGCAGATACCCTAGAAAGTGTTTGCGAAGTCTCTAGCCTCAAGGATGAGGAACTGGATATGATCGGGGAATTGATCTCCAATATTTATGGCGCTTTGGAAGTATCCAACGAAATCAAGAACGGAACTCCTAAAAAAGAAGCGCTTAACGGTTTTATGTCCAGAGTGCTCGGCTCCATAGATAAGTAACATATATTATATAAAACAGCAAATAAGAACCTTCCCGTAACAGACTTCGGGAAGGTTTTTTTAGTATTTTTGACACCGAGCCGCATTAAACTTTCGGCTAGAAGGTTAATGTCAAAAAAATATTTGAAGCATTCTAAATGCCCAAAGAATCTTTTCTTCAGAATAGGATAAAAAGCGTAGGATATGCCCTAAAGGGCATGTTTCTGTTATTGCGCACAGAGCCCAGCATTAAAATTCAGTTCGTTATAACATTGGTGGTCACAGCTTTTGGGTTTTATTTTCAAATATCGAACACCGAATGGATTCTCCAACTGTTGGCCATTGGTTTGGTAATGGGTGTGGAAGGAGTAAACACTGCCATTGAAAAAATATGTGACTATATCCAGCCCGATTTGGACCCTAAGATTGGGTTGATAAAAGATATTTCCGCAGGAGCCGTTATGATAGTATCGGTCTTGGCAAGCATTGTTGGCCTTATCATCTATGTGCCTAAAATTTTTTAGCAAAATCCAACACCCCGAGTAGCAAGGTAAATTTGTAACTTAGCCCCGCTTAAAAACAATTGATGGCCAAAAAACGAACAAAATCCAAATCAAAAAAAACTACTTCTACTGCCAAGAAGAAGGTAACCTTTAAGCCTTCCAAGCAGAACAAGATTATTTTTGGCAGCCTTTTGATCGTTCTCAGCATTGCGCTTTTTTTCTCTTTCATGTCGTTTTATTTCACATGGCAAGAGGATCAAAGCATGCTGTCCCAATTTGCGGACCGTAATGCCCAAGCAAGCAACCTGCTCAATAAATTTGGGGCCGGTGTAAGCCACTTTTTTATGTACAAAGGCTTTGGTTTGGCCTCTTTTGTGTTTCCGTTCTTATTGGCCGTCACCGGGCTCTATCTCTTTTTGGGATTGAATGGAAAACGATTGATCTCCAAATGGATTTGGGGGCTGGTCGGAGTCATCTGGGGATCCATTGCACTTGGTTTTTTTGCTGCGGATTTTCCATTGTTGGGTGGCCTTATCGGTTACGAAATGAACGATTTTCTTCAAGATTATACAGGTAAGGTCGGTGTGTTCTTGATTTTGATATTTGTTTTGATGGTAATCTTGGTCCGACTGTTTAATTTTACACCCGAAGGGTTTGCCAACTTCTTCCGCAGACAGAAACAAAAAATCAAATCTGATTTTAATGAAGAACCTTCAATCCACAACACCCAAACCATTAATGAAGATGGGGAGGGCAGTATTGAGTTGAGTACAGATGATAAGGTTCCTGAAAAAATAGACACCTACACCCATAAAGAAAACATTCCTCCGTTAAACGAGGAAGCGGGACTCGATGTAAATCTTCCGCAAGAGGAAGAATCCGATATTGATCTAAAAGTTGAAGAAACACCCGTTGAAGAAGAAGAAACCGATGTAACAGCTGCCAGATTGGTAAAGGATTTTGGGGAATTCGACCCAAAACTGGAACTAGGAAATTATAAGTTCCCTACCCTTGACCTTTTGGAAGCGCACGGTGCTTCTGGCGGTATCACCATCAACCAAGAGGAGCTCGAGGAAAACAAAAACCGAATTGTAAGCACTCTCAAAAACTATAAAATTGGAATTGCCCAGATTAAAGCGACCATTGGTCCCACGGTAACGCTTTACGAAATTGTTCCAGAGGCCGGCATCCGTATTTCCAAGATCAAAAACTTGGAAGATGACATAGCACTTTCCTTGGCGGCGTTGGGAATCCGAATCATTGCCCCTATTCCTGGCAAAGGAACCGTGGGTATTGAGGTTCCGAACAAAAATGCCACCATTGTTTCCATGCGTTCGGTAATCGCTTCCAATAAATTCCAGAAAGCGGAAATGGAATTGCCCATTGCCTTTGGAAAAACCATTAGCAACGAAACTTTTGTGGTTGACCTTGCCAAAATGCCCCACATGCTTATGGCAGGTGCTACGGGTCAAGGTAAATCCGTAGGGTTAAACGCCGTCATCACATCCCTACTCTACAAAAAGCATCCCGCAGAGGTTAAATTTATTTTGGTAGACCCCAAAAAGGTGGAATTGACCCTTTACAACAAAATTGAACGTCACTTTTTGGCAAAGCTGCCCGATTCCGAAGAAGCTATCATAACGGATAACACCAAGGTAATCAACACCTTGAATTCGCTTTGTATTGAAATGGACAACCGTTACGAGCTGCTCAAGTCGGCCATGGTGCGAAACGTTAAGGAATACAATGCCAAGTTCAAGGCCAGAAAATTGAATCCGAACGATGGACATAAATTCTTGCCATACATTGTTTTGGTGATAGATGAGTTTGCTGATTTGATTATGACAGCGGGCAAGGAAGTGGAAACACCCATTGCCAGATTGGCACAATTGGCACGTGCCATTGGCATTCACCTGATCATTGCCACACAAAGACCATCGGTTAACGTAATTACCGGTATCATCAAGGCCAACTTCCCTGCTAGGATAGCATTTAGGGTAACCTCAAAAATTGACTCTAGAACCATTTTGGATGCACAAGGCGCTGACCAGCTTATCGGTCGCGGAGATATGCTCTACACCCAAGGAAATGACGTTACAAGGTTGCAATGTGCTTTTGTGGATACACCAGAAGTGGCAAAAATTACCGAATACATCGGTTCGCAACGTGCATACCCCGAAGCGCACTTACTGCCAGAGTATGTAGGCGAGGAATCTGGCACAAGTCTTGATAATGATATCGCGGAAAGGGATGCTATGTTCAAAGAAGCTGCAGAAGTTATCGTAACCGCTCAGCAAGGTTCCGCTTCCCTTATCCAACGTAAATTAAAATTGGGATACAACAGGGCCGGTAGAATTATAGACCAATTGGAAGCTGCCGGAATTGTGGGGCCATTTGAAGGAAGTAAAGCAAGACAAGTATTGGTCCCCGATATGTATTCTTTGGAACAACTATTAGAAAATGAAGCAAAATAAGACCATGATCAAGAAAAGTATTCTTTTTATAGCATTGTTTACCGTTGGATTAGCTTCTTACGGACAGAACTCCGATAAAGCCAAAGCACTTTTGGACGAAGTGTACAACAAAGTACAGAGCTACGACAATATTTATATTGATTTCCAGTCCACCTTGGAAAACACCGAAGCCGATTTAAAACAGGAAACCAACGGAAACGTAACACTCCAAGGAGAAAAGTACCTACTCAATTATTTTGGGGCCAAACAAATGTACGATGGCAACAAAGTGTACACCGTAGTTCCCGAAAACGAAGAAGTGACCATTGAGGACGTTAACGAAGACAACGACAACGTAAGCCCCTCCAAAATGTTGACCTTCTACAAAACGGGACATAACTACCAATGGGATATCCTTCAAAATGTAGGGGGCAGAAAAATCCAATATGTAAAATTAATCCCCATCGACTCCAATACGGAAATCAAATCCGTGCTGTTGGGTGTGGATACGCAGACCAAACACATCTATAAACTCATTCAAACGGGCAACAATGGCACCAAAACCACCATTACCGTTAATTCTTTCAAAACCAATCAGCCCATATCAAGTACTCTGTTTACCTTTGACGAGAAAAAATACGAGGACAAAGGATATTATATCATAAGAAACTAGGCATTGAAAATACTTGATCAGTATATACTAAGAAGATTTCTTTACAACTTCTTCAGTTCTTTTTTCATTCTCATCGTCATATTCATTTTTCAGGGAATATGGCTATTCATTGATGATTTGGCGGGAAAAGGACTGGGCATGGTAATTATTGGCAAGTTTATTTTCTACTTTATCCCAACTTTGGTGGACAAAGTGTTGCCGCTTACGGTACTCCTCTCCTCCATCCTTACCTTTGGTACATTTGCGGAAAACTATGAGTTTGCTGCCATGAAAGCTTCGGGTATATCGTTGCAACGTGGTATGCGAAGCCTTATCGTGTTTGTACTGTTCTTAGGTGTAGTCACTTTCTTTTTTGCCAATGATGTGATACCAATATCAGAACAAAAAATGTTCAACCTAAGGCGAAACATTGCCAAAGTAAAACCAGCAGCCGCCATTACCGAAGGTGTTTTTAGTGATTTTGAAGGAACTGGCGAGGGCATGAACATTAAAGTGGACAAAAAACATGGAGAGCAAGATCGCTTTTTGGATAATGTCATCATCCATAAAAAAACAGATCAGAACATCAACAATACCGTAATCAAGGCAAAATCCGGTGAGTTGATCAGTAGCGAGGAATCGGACATTATCCAATTGGTATTGAAAGATGGAAACTACTACGAAGAGGTTATGCCCAAAGATGCCAAAGAACGCCGTAAACAACCTTTTGCCAAATCAAATTTTGAAACCTACACCATCAATATTGATATTTCGGAACTCAATGATCAGGATTTGGAAGAAGATCAGAACATCACCACAAACAAGATGAAAAATGTGGGACGGCTCATTAAGGATATTGATTCCCTTCGCGAAAACAACCTTGAAAAAGTAGTTGCATTTTCCAAAAACGTCGTTAATCGTATGGGCGCATTTCCATCCAAAGTGCCAAAAGATACTACCAAACAAAATTTAGAGCTCATTCAACCCCCAAAAAAGGTAGAGAAGACCGAACAGGATTCCATTAAAACCATTGATGGATTTATTCAAAGCTTGGAACAGTGGGAACAAATTCAAGTAATGAAAAAAGCCCAGAACGAGGTTTCCAGTATATTGAACACAGTGACTTCCAAAAAGAACGAGCTGCAAAGCAGATACAAGTTCTATAACAGCCACATTCTATCGCTGCATCAAAAATATGCACTGGCGCTTTCGTGCATCATTTTGTTTTTTGTAGGTGCGCCATTAGGAGCCATCATTCGCAAAGGGGGATTGGGATTGCCCATGGTGGTTGCTATCATTTTATTTTTAACCTATTATTTTATCGGTGTATTTGCCGGCAACTATGCCAAGGAAGGAAACATTCACCCCGCCATTGGGGCCTGGCTCCCAACAATGATCATGCTGCCCTTGGGCATATCGCTCACCAGACGTGCAACTGCGGATAAGGGGTTAGTAGGATTTGGTCACTTTATAGACCGCATCAAATCAATATTTAAAAAGAAAGATAAAGAAGCTGAAGATCAATGATCGCCAAAAACAAAAAAATACAACTAAACGCCATTGAAGAAGCCATTGCCGACGTTAGAGACGGTAAGGTAATTATTGTAGTGGATGATGAAAACAGGGAAAACGAAGGCGATTTTATTGCTGCTGCTGAAAAAGTTACCCCCGAAATGATCAATTTTATGGCCATGCACGGCCGTGGGCTTATCTGTGCCCCCTTAACCGAGGATAGGTGCGAGGAACTGGAGCTGAACATGATGGTACAAAACAACACGGTATTGCACCAGACCCAGTTTACCGTTTCCGTGGATTTATTGGGGTATGGATGCACAACGGGCATCTCGGTTCACGACAGGGCCAAAACCATTAGTGCCCTTGTAAACAAAGACACCAAACCCCACGAACTGGGAAAGCCTGGACATATTTTCCCGCTCAGGGCAAAAAATGGAGGCGTATTAAGGCGTACCGGGCACACCGAGGCTGCAATAGACTTTGCAAGATTGGCCGGCCTGGAACCTGCAGGTATTTTGGTGGAAATTTTGAACGAGGATGGAACCATGGCACGATTGCCACAATTGATGAAGGTTGCCAAAAAATTTGACCTTAAAATTGTTTCCATTGAGGATTTGATCGCGTACCGCATGGAACATGATAGCCTTATAGAACTTAAAGAGGCATTTAACATAAACACCAGATTCGGAGAATTTAGACTTCGGGCATATAAGCAGACAACAAACGATCAAGTACACATTGCCTTGCTAAAGGGAAATTGGAAAAGTGGAGAACCTGTTCTTACCCGTATTAATTCCACGCTAGTGAACAATGATATGCTGGGCACTTTGACCAACAATCCTGATGAGGCACTGCAACGCATGTTCAATGCATTGAACGCCGAAGAAAAAAGTGCCATTATTTTTATAAATCAAGAAAACCAATCCATGAACCTATTGAGTAGATTGTCCGAATTCAAAAAGCTTCAGGAAGAGGGAATCAACAAGGCTCCAAAGATTGAAATGGACAACAAGGACTTTGGCATTGGTGCACAAATACTTCACGATATCAATATTTCCAAGATTCGATTATTGACGAATTCCGGACAAACCAAGCGTGTGGGCATGGTAGGTTACGGTCTTGAGATAGTGGAATATGTGAATTACTAATAGACAAATACAAGTTCAAGAATCAAGTTCTAGTTTGTCATTCTGAAAGTGTAAAACATTTGGCGAATCTTTCAACCAAAAAGCATTACTCTCATTACTGTAAAGGTTAACAGATTCGTGGCCATTAGTGCAATTCGTGTCTGCTGGTAGACAGGGGTCATTGTAGTTTGATGCTCGTCACGTTGAGCCCTTCGGATACGCTCAGGAAAAACTAAGGTTGAAATGTCGAAAGTCAGTGGTCAGGCGTGCCTTATCTTTTTACCGAAAAAGAGATTCTTCGTTTCACTCAGAATAATCATATTAATCAACTACCTCGGGACAAACCTTAAACCCATTTAATTGGGATTGATAAAACTAGTGGTTCAAAAATATTAATCAAAAGTATAAGCTGAACTTGCCCGTCTACGGGGCGGGCAAGTTCAGGTTCACAAAAATTGATTTTACAGATGGACTTTGTTAAAGGTTCAGGTTGAGACCCACCCTAAAATTTCGGCCACGAGTTGTGAAACCAAGCAGTTCCCTGTAATCCTCATTCAACAAGTTGTCTGCATTCAAGAACACATTCAGCTTGTTTTTAATCAATTCGTGTCTAATGGAAAAGTTCAATAACGAGAATGGATCTAGGGCAATGTCGGAATTAACGGCAAAATCCGTATCAAAACGTTCGCCTGTGTAAGCGTAGCTTAATGAAGCGTTTGTGGTTTCACAAAACTGGTACCACAAGGATACATTGGCCTTGTGCTTTGGAATACGAATGGCATTGTCCCCTTTTCTTTCTGTGAAGGTATAGTTGGCATTCACGCTAAAAGTACTCCAAGGCAACCACGTAGCTTCCACTTCTACCCCGTTGGCATCGATTTCATCCGCCACATTGATGCTCATAAAATTGGCATCATAACCAATGGCATTGGTCTCATTTCTATCAAAATAAACCGTACTGATTCGGAATGTTTTATCCAATTTGAATTCCAGACCACCTTCAATGGTCGAGTTTTCTTCAGGTTCCAACTCTGGATTCCCTCCAAAGGCACCGAACAACTGCGTTAAATTAGGCGTGATGTACGATGTAGCATACGATCCCATCAACTTTACATAACCATTGTCAGTATCAAACACAAATGATGGATTCACGTTGTACACAAAATGGTTTCCATATTCAGAATGATTATTCAATCGAGCACCCGCATTCAAGTTCAGTCCAAAATCTGAAACATACACCACATTGGCGTAGGGATCCACAATGGCAAAATCAACATCTTCGGTAAAAACAGCTTCATCTTTAATATAGTTTACTCCTAAAATGGTATGGAATTGCTCACCAAAAACATATTTGTTGTACACATCCAACACCCAATTGCTTCCCTCGGTGGTGCTTTCGCCAAAGGTATCATTGGCCACGGATTCATAATCGGTAAACGCTGTATTTAGGTGGACCGAACCTTTGCCATAACCGAATTCGGATGACAACCCAACTCTTTGCTGCTCATTCTCACCCAAATTGGGAGCTTCGGCCATAGTTGCGTCATATTCATTCTTGAACTTAGTCTGATTTCCATAAACCTGAACCCCAAAGTTTTCTGTAAACTGATAACCTAACTTTACATTGGTACTGTAGTGGGAGAAAACATCCTCTTCATTCTCAGGTGTAACGGCAGCAGACAATCCACTCTTATATCGATTTGAAAAATCAACCCCATAATTGAACTTGCCCAAAGTACCGTTTACATTCGCTGAATTTTGGATACTACCAAGGTTATAATTTTGGTCTTCCGCCGTTTGATTGGTCCCTATGCTGGTTTCAAAATTACCAGCAATCTTCTTTTTGGAACTCTTTTTTGTAGTGATGTTGATTACCGCAGTAACCGCATTGGTACCATAAAGCGTACTTGCCGCTCCTTTTATAATCTCGATGGACTCAATAGTGTTGGGTGACAACAATCGAAGATCATACTCCGCCGAAAATGTGGATGGATCCTGCACACGAACTCCATCAATAATAATCAAAACTTGACGTCCACGACCACCTCGGGCATACACCCCAAGTACATCTCCATCACGACCTCGGCTACCGGCAATTTCAATACCGCTTTTGGTGTTGATGATTTCCGCAACCGTCCTGCCTTGGTTGCGTTGCATTTCCTCAGCAGTGATTTTGATGACCGTTTTTCCTGAGTTTTCTCTTTTCAACTCAAATTTTGAATCGCTGACAACAACCTCGTCCAGTCGCTGCACCTTAAGTGAATCTTGCTGTACATTTTGCGCAAAAATCCCCTTGCCCGCCAATAGTGCGGTAATTAACCATAAATGATTTTTTTTCATTTCGTTTAATTGAATAAACGGGAGAATAGTATGTGATGCATACGTAAACTTTTATCCCGAAAGTTTAACATTGTTTGTTTGAACTTGGCAGGTCTCCTGGCTTGTATATTGTCGTCTACCTTCCCACCCATTTGGGCAGTGGTTTAGAAGTTGAGACAATTACCTAGTACGTACTGATGCCCAAAAAACATCAGTGGCGATTCGGCACATACATTTACAGTTGCGGGAACAGCTCCGGTTTTGCACCGGATTCCCTTTTAATCCCACGGAAACTCCGTGCGAACCAAAATTCGGGGTCAAAGCTAATCAATCTGTTTAATCTTTCATGCAAAACCTTACAATGATTTTCCGTCTGTCAACCTGAGCTGTCATCCAGGGCGCAGTCGAAGGGTCTAAAATGTCTCGACTCCACTCGACATGACAATCTTATCTTTAATAATGAGATTTCTTAAACTCCAGAAATACTTAAATAATCTTACTTTTGACGCATGGCAAAAAAACAGTGGTCAATTCTATTTCTGAGCTTCCTTTTGATGGGTTTGATGAGTTGCAAACAATCAAAAAAAACACAACCGGCTCAGCATCAAGAAATAGCATCAACTATTACGTACGCCACTGGGTTTACAGTAAAAAAAGAAGCCAATTTTACTGTGATAGAAGTCTCTGCAGCTTGGCCTGGAGCAAACAATTTTAAATACGCCTTGGTTCCCAAGGAAAAATTGGCCACAATTACTTTTCCACGTGATGCCTACGATGCCATCATTGGCACGCCCATTGAAAAAGTGGTCCTTACCTCCACCACTCATATTGAACCTCTAAAACAATTGGGGGAACTCAATACAGTGGTCGGATTCCCCAATACGGATTATATATCATCTCCAGAGGCACGAAAACTGGTGAAAAATGGTCAAATCCAAGATTTGGGCATGAACGACATGCTCAACACCGAAATGGTGCTTGAACTTAATCCAGAGCTCATTTTCGGGTTTAGTATCAATAATGAAAATAAAGCTTACGACATTATTAAAAAAGCGGGCACCCCCGTAGTTTACAATGGCGACTGGGTGGAACATACACCTTTGGGAAAAGCGGAATGGATAAAGTTCTTTGCTCCTTTCTATCAAAAAGAGGCCTTGGGCGATAGCATTTTCAAAGCTGTTGAATCATCTTATAAACAAGCTAAAGCATTGGCACAAAAAGCCAAGTCCAGACCAAGCGTGCTCACTGGCGGATTATATAAAGATGTGTGGTACGTGGCAGGAGGTAACAGTTGGATGGCCCAGTTTTTGGAAGACGCCAATGCCAATTATCTGTGGGCAGACAACAATGAAACAGGAAGTATAGGACTAAGCTTGGAATCGGTTTTGGAAAAAGCACAAAATGCCAAATATTGGTTCAACCCATCTGCGGAAACAACCTATGCCGATTTGGTCAAAGCCAATCCACACCATCAACAGTTTGATGCTTTTAAAAACAAAAAAGTGTACTCCAACGCCATTGAAAAGGGAGAAACAGGTGGACTTATTTTCTATGAATTGGCTCCACATCGGCCAGATGTAGTCTTAAGGGATTTCATCAAAATATTGCACCCGGAGCTATTACCGGAACATCAATTGCAATTCATTAAACCATTACAGTAAATGCAAGGAACAAAAACATATCGCATTTCCTTTCTGTTTTTGATACTGGCGCTATTGTGTTCTTGGCTCTTGAACATTAGCTCAGGCTCGGTTTCCATCCCATTTACGGATACGGTATCCACCTTGCTCGGAAAAACTCCCGAAATTACATCTTGGGAATATATTATTAGGGAATATCGTATGCCCAAAGCATTTACCTCCATTTTGGTGGGAGCAGGACTATCTTTGAGCGGACTTTTAATGCAAACCTTGTTCCGTAACCCCTTAGCAGGCCCATTTGTGCTGGGAATAAGTTCGGGAGCCAGTTTAGGTGCCGCTTTACTTTTGATGGGCACCTCTTTATTGGCAGGGTATACATCGTTTACCTTTTTGGGCGATGTTTCCTTGGCCATTGCTGCCAGTATCGGTAGCTTTTTGGTTCTCTTGATAGTTATGATTGTTGCCCAACGTATAAAGGACACCATGGCTCTATTGATCATTGGACTGATGTTCGGAAGCATTACCTCGGCCATTGTGAGCGTTCTGGCCTATTTTTCCAGTGCAGAAAGCCTCCAACGTTTCATTTTTTGGTCGTTCGGAAGTGTGGGCAACCTATCCATGAACCAATTGATTTTACTGGGAGGCATTGTCTTTTTAGGTGTTTTGCTGAGTATTATCTCCATAAAATCGTTGAACGCTTTTCTCTTGGGCGAAAACTATGCGCAAAGCCTTGGTGTTTCTTTGAAAAAATCCCGATTGACCATTATTATAGCCACAGGAGTATTAGCTGGCGGGATTACAGCCTTTGCAGGACCAATTGCTTTTGTGGGCTTGGCCGTGCCGCACCTTACCCGTCAAATTTTTAATACGATGGAACACAAAGTGTTGATTCCCGCCGTAATGCTTTACGGCGCAATTTTAATGCTGCTGTGCGATACGTTGGCACAATTGCCCAATTCCGCTAGCGTGTTGCCCATTAACGCCATCACATCCTTGGTGGGAGCACCTGTAGTGATATGGCTTTTGGTTCGTAAACGTAAAATGATGTTCTGATGGTGAAAATTGGCAAAAACATAGTATCGGTTACAGATTTGGCCATCGGGTATGAATCCAAAACAGTTGCTGAGCGTATCAATTTTGAGTTGGAAACTGGAATGCTATGCGGCGTTGTGGGCATCAACGGCATCGGAAAATCGACTTTACTGCGTACTTTAGGGGGATTTCAGCCTAAACTTGATGGAAACATTAAATTGAAGGGCCAAAATCTGGAGAAATATACCTCATCCACCCTATCCAAAGAACTCAGCGTGGTGTTGACAGAGCAGCCTGCTTCCAAAAACCTGACCGCACAAGAGTTGATTGCATTGGGACGACAACCCTACACCAATTGGCTGGGTACTTTGACCAAAGAAGACAAACAGCAAATTCAAGCCAGCTTGGATGCCTTTTTGTTGGATAAACTCCGAAACAACAAATGTCATGAACTTAGTGATGGGCAGCTACAACGAGTATTGGTAGCTCGCGCCATGGCACAGGACACCTCTTTGATTCTTCTGGATGAACCCACGACACATTTGGACCTCTATCACAAAGTGCAGATTTTAAAGATGCTTCAGGAATTGGCGCACAACAAACAGAAAACCATCCTATTTACCACACACGAAATCGAATTGGCCATTCAGTTGTGCGACCGTATATTGATCTTGGACGGAAAGAACCATCCCTTCGGAGACCCTTGTCAACTTATTGAAAAAAAACACTTTGACCGTTTATTCCCTTCGGAAATGGTGCAGTTTGATGCTAAAACAGGTTCTTTTAAAGTGACCAAGTAAATTTCGAACCGATCAACAGGAGCGTGAGAAATCTACTTTGTAATGTGTTCCCAGGTTTCTTTAATAAATGGATTCCTGCCTTTGCAGGAATGACAAACTCAAGCATCAAGTTCAAGAACCAAGACTTCTGAAGTTCAGAGTTCGGAGTTATTCGGTTATTGAATTACTGCAAACTGCCACTGCCGACTGCGTACTGCCAACTGCCAACTGCTCTTGCCAACTGCTCTTGCCAACTGACATCGGACTCCTTGCTTCGGACATCCGACTTCCGACTGCGAACTCATTTTATGGATTTCTGCTTTGGAAGAAATGATATTTTATCTTTGTAATCCGTTATCTTTATCCTTCAGAAACTTTTTCATGAGCACGGAACTTATCTATGTAATTATTGGCATTATCGCATTGGCTATTGGCCTGTTTGTGGGGATGTACATTCAAAAACTAAAAACCAAGTCCACCGAAAGTGTTTGGGGGGAACGGGAACAGCAACTGAACACCACTATCAAATCCTTGAACGATAAATTATTGCAAAGCGACGAGGAGCAAAAACAACTCCAGCACGAAAAAGAACAACAAAGCAATCAAATTGTGCGGTACCAAGCCGATTTGGAGAATCTTCAATTAAAGAACAAGGAGCAAAAGGAAGAGGTTGAAAAACTTCAGGAAAAATTCACCAAGGAATTTGAAAACCTCGCTAACAAAATCTTGGACGAGAAAAGTGAGAAATTCACCAAGAGCAACAAAGAAAACATTGAAAATATCCTGACACCCCTCAACAAAAAAATTAAGGAGTTTGAGGAAAAGGTAGAGAAATCACAAAAGGAAAATATCAGCATTCACTCTGCTTTAAAAGAGCAATTGCTCACCTTACAGACCCAAAACCTGAAAATAACCCAAGAGGCCGAAAACCTGACCAAAGCCCTGAAAGGGGACAGCAAAATGCAAGGAAATTGGGGGGAATTGGTTTTGGAACGCGTTCTGGAAAAATCTGGTTTAGAGAAAGATAGGGAGTACAGTGTACAACAAAGCTTTAAGCGTGCAGATGGCACAAGAGTGTTGCCCGATGTTATCATCCACTTGCCCGACGGCAAAAAAATGGTGGTGGATTCCAAGGTTTCGTTAACGGATTACGAGCGATACACCAATGCAGAAGAAGAGGACAAACCTAAATTTTTAAAGGATCACATCAATTCTTTGCGTAAACACGTGGAGCAACTATCTTCCAAAAAGTACGAAGACCTCTACGAAATGGAAAGTCCTGATTTTGTGCTGATGTTCGTACCCATTGAGCCTGCATTTGCCGTAGCCATAAACGAAGATGTATCATTGTACAACAAAGCTTTTGAGCAAAACATCGTTATTGTTACCCCTTCTACGCTACTGGCCACGTTACGCACCATTGATTCGATGTGGAGCAACGAAAAACAACAACGAAACGCCATTGAAATTGCCCGTCAGGCAGGAGCGCTTTACGATAAATTCGAAGGCTTTGTCTCCGACCTTACCAAAGTGGGCAAAAAAATGGACGAGGCCAAGAATGAATACCGCGGTGCCATGAACAAGTTGGTCGAAGGAAGGGGAAACATTGTCACCTCAATTGAAAAGTTGAAGAAAATGGGGGCCAAAGCCAAAAAGTCGCTCCCCGAACCTATTTTAAAACGTGCCCATGAGGACAATTTTGAGGAAATGAACTAAAACACGAACCATGAAAAAATTCTTGACCATTTTCATTATCGCCATTATAGTTGGCGTTGTGAGCTATTTTGCTTTTATCTATTACGTACCCTACAGTGAGGGTTATCGTTCGGGGGAACTCATCAAATTCAGTAGAAAAGGGGTGATGGTCAAAACTTGGGAAGGACAAATCAGCCAAGGTTTGTCAGGCACAAACGTATTTTCGTTTTCCGTAGAGGACAGTGAAAAGGAAATCATTGAAAAGATGAAGGAGTTCCAAGGGCAGTACATCAAAGTCACTTACAAAGAACGCTACGCCACCTTTTTCTGGTTGGGCGACACCAAATATTTTATCACCGAAGTCAAATCTGAAAAATCACCAATTTTTAGGAATTAATTCACACACCCCTAGCCCCTCTTTTTAGAGGGGAAATGAACTCGTCTTGAGCTCAATAACTTCCCTCCTAAAAAGGAGGGATTGAGGGAGGTGTATTTCCGTTCGCTTCAAACTGAAAAATATAATCCTCTATCGCGCGCAAAACATTATCCATATCGTTAACGACTTGGGTATCAGAAAATCGTAGCACTTGAATACCAAGCTCGTTTAAACGATTTTTCTTTATTACATCTTTCTCCCAAACTTCTTCAAGTTGATGTGAATAACCATCAACCTCTATAGCCAACTGTAATCTGTTACAGAAAAAGTCAACAATATATTCATCAATAGGTTTTTGCCTATGAAAATCGTATCCGTGCATTTGACCCCGCTTTAGTTTCTGCCACAGAGCAACTTCGGCTTTTGTAGCATTATTTCGTAATTGCCTGGCCAACTCTTTTAGCTTTGGATTATATTTGATAATCATTTTACATTGCTGTTATTTACTTTTTTAAAAAATTGTATATCCGCAATTGTACCAATGGTATTGATAGTTTTTGTCAATATTTTTGTCTTTGTCTTCTTGAGCGCAGTCGAAAGGCTGACAAAGACATCTCGACTACGCTCGATGTGACATTTGGATTGACCACTGGTACAGTCGTGTATAATCGAATTAAAAAAAGGATTCGATTAAAACCCCAACAAAATATGAAGAAATTCAAATCATCCAGAGAAAGTAGAGTTTCCATCACCGAACTTATGCTCCCATCGCATTCCAATTTTGGTGGCAAGGTACATGGGGGGCATATCCTCAATCTTATGGACCAAATAGCTTTCGCATGTGCCTCCAAACATTCACAAAGTTATTGCGTGACCGCTTCGGTGAATCGAGTGGATTTCCTAAATCCGATTGAAGTTGGGGAACTGGCCACACTAAAAGCATCCATCAACTACACAGGAAAAACTTCCATGGTGGTCGGGGTTCGTGTTGAATCTGAAAATGTAACCACTGGTGAAGTAAAACACTGCAATTCGTCCTATTTTACCATGGTGGCCAAGGGAAAGGATGGTAAAAACAAGTTAGTTCCCGGCCTTATTTTGAAAACCAAACAGGATATTCGCCGCTTTGCACGTAGCAAGGAACGTAAAGAATCCGCTTTTAAGCGTGACAGCAAGTACGAATCCAACAATTTTAAAGTGAACGAATATTTGGAGTTTCTAAAAGGTGAAAACGTTAAGATGGATTTTGATTGAGTTTTGCTGCAGCCTCCTCATCCAAAAACCACACTAAATTACCCGATGCTGGGTTGACCAATGATGCAGGATAGGCTTCGAAACCTTGGGTTTTCTCCACTACAGCTTCTACTTTTTCGGCTTTTGATGCTCCCGTGACCAAAAAAGCTACTTCTTTGGCGGCATTGATGACTTTTCCATTTATGGAAACTCGTTTCTGACCTGAATCTGGATGCGTAGCTACCACACAATGGTCTTCCGAATCCCACAATTCAATCTCATGAGGAAAAATGGATGCGGTATGGCCATCATCGCCCATACCCAAAATTACCAAATCGAACTGAGGCACCTCCTCTACCCTATCCAAATCGATTTCCAGCAGATTGGCATAGCGCAAAGCTTCTCCTTCAGGGTCTTTTTCACCCAATATGCGATTGATGTTTTCTTTGGGCACCTCAATTTTGGAAAAAAGGTGCTCCACCGTCATTTTATAGTTGCTTTCATCATCGGAAGGAGGTACACAGCGTTCGTCTCCCCAATAAAAATGTACCTTATTCCAATCTACTTTGTCGGCAAACTTTTCTGCCAATACATCAAAAACAATTTTAGGGGTACTACCCCCGGACAAAGCCACATAAAAATCATCCTTATCTTTTAGTTTATCTACAAAATAGCTGGAAAACTGCTCAGCCACCTCTTGTTTACTGCTATATATTTTTAAATCCATCTTGAATTAATTTTAGTTCTTCCCGAAAGCTTTCGGGACGCTCGAACCGACATATTTTTCCGACTCCTGACTTCTGACTTCTGACTTCTAACAAATCACGCAATACCCTGGATCGTCCGCCAAATTCTCACTAGGATTGCGCCAATAGCCTTCGTCCTCTATCAAATTATCTGCATTTTCTGGTCCCCAAGCACCAGCTGCATAACCATACATGCGAACGTCCTTACCGCTTTTCCAATAGTTCAAAATAGGATCCACGAATTCCCAAGCCGCTTCAACCTCATCGGCACGGGCATATAGTGTGGCATCACCTTGCATCGCGTCCAACAACAAGCGCTCGTAGGCCTCCATTACATAGGTTTCGGCCAAATTGGCGTAATAAAAGTCCAAATTGGCACGCTCGACTTTAAATCCTTGCCCGGGTACTTTTACCCCAAACTTGATCAAAATTCCTTCATCAGGCTGTATGCGGATAATTAATTTATTGTCCATCTCCTGCATTTCGGAACCCTTAAAAATTTGATGATGCGGCTTTTTAAAGTGAATCACAATTTCGGTCACTTTTGTAGGCATTCGCTTAGCGGTCCTCACATAAAAAGGAACCCCGTGCCAGCGCCAGTTGTCCACATAAAATTTGATGGCGGCATAGGTCTCCGTAGTGGAATTCGGGTCTACCCCATCTTCTTCTCGGTATCCTTTTATTTTATCTCCCCCTACTTTGGACGAAACATATTGAGCTCGGATGGTATTTTCAAACAGTTCCTTTTCATCCGTCATTATACGCAACGACTTTAACGCCTTTACTTTCTCGTTTCGGATTTCTTCAGCATCTGGGCCAATCGGTGGCTCCATCACTACCAACGAAACAATTTGTAACAAGTGGTTTTGGAACATATCCCGAAGGGCTCCCGACTTATCGTAATATCCTCCACGTTTTTCAACACCTACACTTTCCGCATTGGTAATTTCCACATGCTGAATGTAATTACGGTTCCAAAGGGGTTCAAAAATGCTGTTGGAGAAACGGGTTACCAAAAGGTTTTGAACGGTTTCCTTGCCCAAATAATGGTCGATTCGGTATATCTGATGCTCTTTAAAGTACTTGTGAAGCCCTTTGTTCAACTCTTTTGCCGTCTCCAGACTGTAACCAAAAGGTTTTTCCACAATCAAGCGTTTCCAGCCATTGTTTTGGGTGTTCATGCCCGCGTTGGACAGGTTTTGCGATATTGTTTCGTAAAGTGTGGGCGGTGTGGATAGGTAATAAATAATGTTTCCAGAAGTGTTGTACTCTTCTTTTAGGGCCTCCACCCGCTTACGCAGACCGCCATAATCGGTATCGTAGCTATCGCCCAAATCCTCGTAATAAAGTTTGTCAGCAAAGCTTTTTACCTTGCTTGCTTTCAAGTCCTTTGTTTTTTCTTTTAAATAATCACTTTCATACACTACACGGTCCCGAAATGCCTCATCGGTCAGATTGCTGCGGCTCACCCCTAGCACCACAAAATTTTCGGGCAACTGGTCGGCCAAATAAAGGTTGAACAAGGATGGCATTAATTTTCTTGCTGTCAAATCACCCGATGCCCCAAAAATCACGAGCATCTGATTATCTGTCTTTTTCATAGTATTTTCGGTTTCTGGCAGATTATGCTCTTCTTGACACCATTCATTTTTAATAAGGAGTCATTATCTTTGAGCATCACGAATATAAGGTTTATTTTAGGTTCGTAATTCAAGAAATCGCAACCTCAAGGTTGTATCAACACCAAAGAAGAAGAAAAATATATAATGGCAGATACGTATGATTTTGGCCTTGTGGGCCTTGGAGTAATGGGACGTAATTTTATTTTAAATGTGGCCGATAATGGTTTTACTGCATTTGGAAATGATTTGGACAAAGAAAAAGTGGATGCTTTGATCAATGAAGGTGGTGATACCGCAAAAGTGAATGCCTCCACCGATGTAAAAACCTTTGTACAGTCGCTGACCACTCCTCGAAAAATTATGTTATTGGTACCTGCAGGAAAAATTGTGGACAGCGTTATTGATGGTCTACTTCCCCATTTGGATAAAGGTGATATTATTATTGATGGAGGAAACTCCTTTTATACCGATACAGATCGTCGCGAAGCCTATTTAAAAGAAAAGGGCATCAACTTTTTTGGCGCTGGGGTTTCCGGTGGTGCCGAGGGTGCCCGAAAAGGACCGAGCATTATGCCTGGTGGTTCCAAAGAAGCCTACCAACACGTAAAGCCCATTTTTGAAGCCGTTTCGGCCAAATACGAAGGAGAACCTTGCGTTGCGTATCTGGGTCCGAAATCCGCAGGAAACTATGTAAAAATGGTACACAACGGTATCGAATACGGTTTGATGCAGTTGACTTCCGAGATTTACGATTTGCTCAAAAAAGCAGGTGGACTTACCAACGATGAGCTTCACCGAACCTACGCTCGTTGGAATGATGGTCGTTTGCAGTCCTTTTTGGTGGAAATCACATCAGAAATCTTTGAACAAAAAGATGATTTGACGGACAACGACCTTGTGGATATGATTTTGGACAAGGCCAAGCAGAAGGGTACTGGAAAATGGACCTCCCAGAATGCCATGGATTTGGGAATCCCCGTGCCTACCATTGATATTGCGGTGAGCATGCGTGAAATATCCGCCCTAAAATCCGAGCGTATTAAAGCCGATGAGTTGTATGGCCGTCCCACACCAAAAGCGGTGGACAAAGATGACTTTACTTCAAAAGCGGAGCAGGCCCTATATTTTGCGTTTATCATTACCTATGCGCAGGGTATGCACCAATTGGCCGATGCCTCCAAAGAATACGGTTACGAACTTGAACTGGGCGAAATTGCCAAAATTTGGCGTGCGGGCTGTATAATCCGTGCCGCGCTATTGGCCGATATTACCGATGCCTACCAAGCTGATAAGGATTTACAGAACTTACTGCTCTCCCCTTCTTTCGTGGAAAAAGTGCAAAGCACCGTGGATGCAGTACGCGAATTGGTGAGTTATGGAGCCACAAATGGCATTCCATTGCCTGGATTGTCCAATGCACTTACCTATTTTGATGCCTACACCAGTAGCCGATTGCCATTGAACTTGATACAAGCGCAACGGGACTATTTTGGTTCGCACACCTACGAGCGATTGGACCGCGAAGGTATTTTCCACACGGAGTGGGAAGATTGAATCTAATCAAATGAGAAATCTTCTCCTCCTTCTAACCTTCACCCTACTCATAACCTTTGGTTATGGACAGAAGGCACCCTACGTTATATACAATGCCAAGGGCAAAAAGGTCTCCTAAAAAAAATGCTCAAGAACTTGGAGAAAAAGGATATGTTGCCTGTAGTTCTTGTTTTTATGCAATATTTAAATCTGAATGATCAATTTGAACACTGAACTTCACATTTGCTTTTAAGGCATTGAATACCTTTAAAATGGTTTCAATGGTTACATTTTTAGTATTACGTTCCAACTTGGAAATTTGTGATTTTTGAACCCCTACAAGCTTCCCTAGCTGTTCTTGTGTCAAATGACGCTCTTTCCTTACCGATTTTATCATGTCGCCAAGGGCTTCCATTTTTAGGTCAAACTCGTATTTATCTCGTTCTGGAGTTCCAATCTTTCCAATATCCCTGTCTTTTAATTCGTCAAGGGTCATCATCTTCATTTTTTTTCGCTTAGTTTCCATATCTCAATTTTTTCACAGTTTAATTTCTAGGTAGTTAGCTCTGATCTTCATTGCTTTTTCAATTTCGCTTTTAGGCACTTTGTCAACTTTTTTTACAATTCCATGAGTTGAAATAACCAAAGTTTTAGTCTTGTCAGTTTTGTCCCAAAACGCAAATAGGCGATATTGAATTCCGTTATATTTTGTCCTGAATTCCCAAATTTCATCAGTCAGTTTCTTGAATAACTTTGGGTCGTTCCTCTGTTTTGCCTTATCAATATTGTAATAGATTTTCCTTCTTGTTTTTAAATCCAGAGAGTCTATAAAGTCAAGAGCTTCTTCAAGAAGTATAACTTCAAAGTTTTTGCTCATTCAGTCTTTGTCCTTGTTTTACGCACAAAGATAACAAAAGTTGAATTATATGGAAACTATTCTTGTGAAGAATCAAATTAGAGACAACGATTATTTATCAGGAAAAATAGACTACAAAACATTGGATTCCACCGCACGACCGTAGAGCAAAAGAATATTTATAAACTGGAAGAGGAAAACAACAAATTGGCTGATTTCATTATCTGTGTAGATCAAAACATGACCACTACATATTAATCCATCCAATACCACTTTTATACGCTTGTACCAAAAAATAAGGAGATAAATTCCCTATTTTTAAGAATCGAAACTAACTAAACGCTTCCTCATGAAAAAATTACTAGTTGCCCTGTTACTTTTTGTGGCCATCATTCCTTTAGGTTTTAGCCAAGTACAATCCAATTTGGAGCTGTTGGACATCTTCAATATGGAATATGTTTCCGATCCTCAAATTTCCCCGGATGGATCTAAAATCATTTATGTTAGGAATTTTAAGGATGTGATGACGGACCGCAATCTTTCCAATCTTTGGATCATCAATTTTGATGGCTCCAACAATCGTCCGTTAACCACAGGAAACCATAACGATTTTGCCCCGAAATGGTCGCACGATGGAACAAAAATTGTTTTCAAGTCCAATATGGCAGATGACAAAATGAAGCTCTACCTTATGTGGTTGGATACCAAGGAAACTATGGCCCTTACCAATACACCACAATCACCGGGGACAGTTTCATGGTCTTATGATGACAAATACTTGGCATTTAATATGTTCGTGCCCGAAGCCAACAAATCCATCATTAAAATGCCAGAAAAGCCCGAGGGCGCCAAATGGAACGAGCCGCCGAAATACATTGATAAAATGAATTACCGTGGCGATGGTGCTGGGTATTACAAAGGTGGCAATTCACAATTATTCACCTTGCCCATAAGCGGGGGAACGCCAAAACAATTGACTTTTTCGGAATTTGACCACGGAAGTCCTATCTGGAGTAAGGACGGCAAAAACCTATTTTTTAGCGCCAATTTTCATAAAGATGAGGAATTTGAACCTGCTGACAGCGAAATTTATAGCATCAATGTAAATAATGGTGAGATTAATCCACTAACTGACCGTTACGGTCCTGATGCCAACCCCGTATTGTCGCCAGATGGTTCCAAAATAGCCTATTTAGGGTACGACGACCGTTTGCAAGGATATCAGCTCACCCAATTGTATGTAATGAACACCGATGGGACAGACTCCCAATTAATTTCTGGTGATTTTGACCGCGACATAGAAGATATGGCTTGGAACAGTAAAGGCAATGGACTTTATTTTATTTACACCGACCAAGGCGTTGGCAAATTGGCTTCCATGAACCTATCGGGCAAGGTGGATGCTATTACGGACGGATTGGGCGGTCTTTCGTTGGGCAGACCTTATAACGCGGCCAGTTTTTCCGCTTCCGCCAACAACAAATTTGCCTACACCCTGGGCGATACATCCCACCCTTCGGATTTGGGCGTAGCTGATACCCGAAACACAAAGCGTTTGACCCAAGTTAATGATGACCTGTTTTCCTTTAAAAAATTAGGTAATGTGGAAGAAATCTGGTGGGAGTCCTCCTATGATCAACGCAAAATTCAAGGTTGGGTCGTAACCCCTCCCGATTTTGACCCCTCCAAAAAATATCCAATGATCTTGGAAATACACGGTGGGCCGTTTACCAGCTACGGAGCAGTGTATTCTGCCGAAATTCAGGCCTACGCTGCTGAAGGTTATGTGGTTCTCTATACCAACCCTCGGGGAAGTACAAGCTATGGCGAAGAATTTGGAAACTTGATTCACCACGATTATCCCAACCACGATTATGAGGATTTAATGTCCGGCGTGGATGCCGTTTTGGAAAAAGGCTACGTGGACAAAGAAAACCTATTTGTTACAGGTGGTTCCGGTGGTGGTGTGCTCACCGCTTGGATTGTGGGCAAAACCGACCGTTTTAAGGCTGCCGTTGTGGCAAAACCCGTAATTAACTGGACAAGTTTTGTGCTCTATGCAGATGGTGTGCAGTTTTTCTCCAAATATTGGTTCGGAAAAAAACCTTGGGAAGATCCAGAAAACTATAGAAGACGCTCACCCCTTACCTATGTGGGCAATGTAACCACACCAACAATGCTGTTAACGGGCGAAGAAGATTACCGTACCCCTATTGCAGAATCGGAGCAGTTTTATGCCGCTCTAAAATTGGAGAACGTAGAAACAGCAATGGTACGTATTCCCGGCGCGTCTCACGGTATTGCCAACAAACCCAGTAATTTGGTTGCAAAAATAGCTGCTGTACTTGCTTGGTTTGAGAAGTACAAAGATGAATAACAATTGCTTGGCTTTGTAAGCTTTATTTACTGTGAAAACAAAAAGAGGGCGTCCAAACAATCCGGAAGCATCAAAAAAACAGGATGTATCTAATTGATAATCAATATATTTAATATTTATCTTCATTAATTGTAGTGGGTACAGCGAATACAGCCCTACACCTTCCAACAACTTAGTATTGATAACACATTTGTACAATTATTGTTTGTAAAGGAAAATTCAACGAAATTGCCTGAATTGTTAAAATCTTTTCTGAATAAAAAAATCGTAGTCATTTGAAAACAACCAATTTCCTTCTTTCTTTTTTATTGATATTATGTATTAGCTGTCAAACTGAAAAGAAAGAAGAAACCGCTGCCAATCAAACCCAAACTGAAAACTTTACATCTAACGATTATCGAGATTTAGTTACCTTATTTAAAGCATGGAGAACCTTCGAAAATCCACCGCTACTTGATGGGGCACCTGATTATACGACGGAAACCTTTGAAAAACGTTGGCCAAGGTTCAAGGAATTACAGTCAAAACTGCAATCTATCGACACAACAAATTGGTCCGTAGAAAATCAAGTGGATTGGATGATTGTTTGGGCCGAAATGAACGGTTACGACTTTAATCATCGCATTTTAAAGCCTTGGAGCAGAGATCCTGCTTTTTATAAAACGGTTTGGGCCAATAGAAGCGATGTTCCTGCTCACGAGGGGCCAACCAATCATGGTACAACAGAATTATGGACCTACACATTCCCCCTATCTTCAGAAGAAAGGTCTAAACTCTTGTCCGACCTAAAGATAATTGCGCCATTCAATACACAGGCCAAGAAGAATTTGACAGGAAACGCTCGCGATTTATGGGTAACCGGGATTCGGGATATTCAAAATCAGAGTAGCGTGCTAACCGAATTAAAAAACAGAACTTCCGTTAAAGATGACTCAGAATTGGTTTCCGTTATAGACGATGCCATAGCTTCTACCAATGACCTTGTTTCTTGGTTGCAGGCTGAATCCGAATCAAAAACCGGGCCTTCGGGCATTGGCAAAGACAATTATACCTGGTATTTGCAGAATGTACACTTGGTGCCACTAACTTGGGAGGATGAGGTGATGATCCTAAAACGTGAACTTGCCCGTGCTTGGACATCTTTAAAATTGGAGGAACACCGAAATAGAAATCTGCCACCTTTGGTGGCTGCGGACTCCCCCGAAGCCTACGACAAAATGGCCGACGAAGCCGCAAATAGCTTGATCGATTTTTTGGACGAACAGGACATCGTTACCGTAAAACCCTATTTTGAACCCGCCCTACGCGAGCATTTGGGTGAATTTATACCCAAGGAGACCCGCAACTTTTTTGCGATTGGTGAGCATTACGACCCAAGACCTCTATATTCCCATTTTTACCATTGGTTTGAACTAGCGCGCATGGATACCGAACCCCATACAAGTGAAATACGCAAAGGCCCTTTGTTATATAACATTTGGGACTCTAGAAATGAGGGGACGGCCACCGCGGTCGAAGAAATGTTTATGCAAGCTGGATTGTATGATGATAGCCCAAGAACCAAAGAGATTGTGTACATCATGATCGCACAGCGCGCTGCACGAGGTTTAGGATCCTTGTACGCCCACGCCAATGAAATGACCATGGAGGAAGCTGGAGGGATTCACAGTGAGTACACGCCCCGCGGATGGATGAAAACGGAAAAAGAGCTGCTCATTTTTGAACAACACCTGTATTTGCGCCAACCTGGCTATGGAACAAGTTATATTACGGGTAAATATTTATTGGAAAACGCATTGGCCGATTATGCCAAACTGAAAGAATCGCAGGGCAAGCCATTTGTGGTAAAAGATTTTTTTGATACCCTGAACAGTATCGGAAATATCCCTATTTCACTGGCGAATTGGCAAATGACGGGCTCCAATGATGATTTGGAAATGATCAAGGAGTAGAATTG
This sequence comes from Allomuricauda sp. TY007, assembly GCF_010468565.1. Lineage (GTDB taxonomy): Bacteria > Bacteroidota > Bacteroidia > Flavobacteriales > Flavobacteriaceae > Flagellimonas. The sequence goes on along the minus strand of NZ_WUEG01000002.1, from coordinate 30,639 downwards.
TAATCCCATACCTCTCAACACTTTAGTGTTGATAACGCATAATAAGTCTTTTTGCCAGTAACTTAAAATTCTGCGAACTTCGGTTCTTATACTGAACTTGGTTCTGTGTCGGTCGATATAATTCATTTAAAACGAATCATATCTTATACGTTGTACCACATTTGACAAATGAAATACTTTACACCAAAATCATACAGGGTTAGACATAAAATATTAGAGTTCTTATCAAAAGAACGGATGAAAGACCCAGAATTAAAATATCCTGAAAAATGGAAATTTACTGTCAAACAGATATCTGAAAAAATAGGCGAGGACTTAAAAGACGTAGATATTCAATTAGATTATTTGTATTATAAAAAGTTAGTTCATTGTAGCAAAAACAATGATGAATTAAAAAATCCATATAGTTCTGCAACAGACGATGGAATTACTCTATTTTCATCTAAATCAATATTAAACGACGGACTTTTATTTGGTTCAAGTGTTTTCAATAACATATCTACTGGGTTTTTTCAAATTATTATAGCTATTTCAACAATCATATCTATCTGGTTAACATTTTCGGAATCTAATAAGCTATCTGATAAAGTAGATAAATTAGAACAACAATTAAAAGAGACGGAATTGAAGCTAAAAGAATTAGAATCAAAAACCAAAGCTCAAAAGAATTCCGACGACACCAAGGCAGATTATCGAACCAAGATTCAAAACGGCGATAAGGACTCAACCAAGGTTGTTCAGGCTCAACAGGAAACAAATAATTAAAAAGGTTGCACAACACCGTATAAAAAACATTGCTTCGGACATTTCCTTCGGAAAGTCCTCGACCTCTTTTTGTAATGCTTTTTTTCTATCTTTTTTCATAACTTACGAAACGTTTCTTATACTCACCGACAACAAAACATTCCTCCCCAAACCCCTAACTTTATACCAACAAAAGAACACCTATGGCAACCGATTGGCTTAAAAAGTGGAACACCAAATTTGGGCAAACCAAATATGCATATGGCACCCGACCCAACAATTATTTAAAAGAAAAACTGGCTACCCTACCAACAGGCTCTATTCTTTTTGGTGCCGAGGGCGAGGGACGCAATGCCGTACATGCCGCTCGATTGGGCTGGGATGTCTCTGCTTTTGACATCAGCGAAGTAGGACAACAAAAAGCATTGAAACTGGCAGAGAAAAACAAGGTTTCCATTGACTATCAAGTTGGAGAGCTTCCCAATTTAGGGTATCACGAAGAACAGTTCGATGCCATCGCCTTGATCTATGCCCACTTCCCTCCCAACATCCGTTCGGGCTACCATAAATTGCTGCACAGTTACTTAAAAAAAGGCGGGACCATCATTTTTGAAGCATTCAGCAAGGCGCATTTGGCATATAAAAAGAAAAATCCAAGCGTAGGTGGCCCTAGTAATCTGGATGCCTTATTTTCCATCGAAGAACTGCAAGCCGATTTTCCCGATTACGAAATCCTAGAACTTAAAAAAACCACAGTGGAGCTCAACGAAGGTGACGGCCATGTGGGAACAGGTTCCGTGATCCGATTTTTGGGCAGGAAGAAATAGTTGATGCTTTTCTATACGGTTGCCCTTAACTTGGATCTATTTAAAGGTTTTGGCCCCTAAAATCCTTAGTTTTATCGCAAAACAGATGGTTTTACCAGTGTTGACATAAAGGTGACATATAAATGTCGTGGTACTGTCATGCCTCCACAGATACCTTTGTTCCAGAATTTAAAACCAAAAATTATGAACAATTCATCAATTGGGGAACGACTCAAGTATCAACGAAAAATTAAGGGGTATTCACAAGAGGAACTCGCCCACAGAACCAACGTTACGGTACGCACCATTCAACGCATCGAAAAAGAAGAGGTCTCCCCGCACCTAAATACCATTAAACTCTTGGCAGTAGCCTTGGAGATAGAAGTAGACGAGCTAGTTCCATTGGAAAATCCGAAAGAAGAAACGATTAAAAAGAAATGGTTGCTTTTAATGCACGCTACTCCCCTGGCCGGATTGTTTCTTCCCTTACTCAATGTGCTTATCCCACTTTTTCTGTGGATTCATAAACGGGAAGACAACCCAATGTATAACGAGCATGGTATTAAGGCTATCAATTTTCAAATCACCGTACTGATTTTGGCCGTGTTGTCGTTTGTTGGTTTACTGACCATCGAGAAATGGGGTTTCATCATTTTTATTTCCGTGATTCCCATTTGCATCGCCATTATCATCTTCAACATCATTTACGTGGTGCAAAAAAACAAGTGCTACTACCCCTTTTCCATTCCTTTTTTAAGGTTGAAAAAGAATAAAACACTTGGTCTGTTGCTCATAATAGGTTTATCCATTTTAAGTAGTTGTTCAAATCCAAAACAGGAAACCATTGAACGATTGGACGGTTCCTTGATCACTAAGGATTCCATTACCAAAAAAATTGACCAGTTGATGGCAGATGCCCAAATATACGGCATGGCCATATCCATTTTTGATGACAACCAACCCGTGTATCAAAAGGTTTTTGGCTATAAGGATTATCCCAATAAAATAGTGTTGACAGATTCAACCAACATTTACGGAGCCTCGTTCAGTAAAGCCGTATTTGGGGTTTTGACAATGAAAATGGTCGAGGATGGTGTGATTGATCTGGACACACCTTTGGAGTCGTATCTCCCTAAGAAAATATACGAGTACGAACCACAGACCCGTTGGCACGATGACTTTTCCAGTTTGAAGGAAGATTCACTTTACCATAAAATTACGGCAAGGATGTGCCTAGACCATACTACAGGGTTCAAAAACTACAGATGGTTTGAGGAAGACAACAAATTAAGGGTGCACCATACTCCCGGAAAAAAATACGGCTACAGTGGGGAGGGCTTTATCTATTTACAAGTAGTTTTGGAAAAATTGACAGGCAAAGGATTGGAAGAGCTTGCCCAAGAAAACATTTTTGAACCCTTGGGCATGGAAAACTCTGCCTACGAATGGAAAACGAGATTTGACAAGGATTTTGCACTTGGGCACAACGAAAAGGGGGAATCCCTCAAAAAAGATAAAGACAACGAGCCCAGAGGTGGTGGAACTTTGGAAACCACGGCAAAGGACTACACCAAATTTTTGACTGCGGTGCTCAATCAAAAATTGATCAGCAAGGAATCTTACGATGAGATTTTTAGTCCGCACATCAGAATTCGTTCTGAAAAGCAATTTGGAGAGAATGCCAATACCATCACGGATAAGTATGATTCAATACGTTTGGGCTATGGCCTGGGCTGGGGTTATTTTGAAACACCGCATGGCAAAGCCGTTTTTAAAGAAGGGCATGGAAGCGGATTTGTACACCATTCCGTTTTATTTCCAGAATCGGGAAAAGGAATCATGATCATGACCAATTTTGAACGTGGTAACAGCATTTTCAAGGAGTTGCTCGAAGTTACTTTAAAAGATGTGTGCACACCATGGGAGTGGGAAAACTATATTCCATATGATAAACAAATTTAAATTGATTTAATACAATCAATCGGTTGAGGATTGGTTTTGAAGAAAGGTGAGGCTAAATTTTCATTCTTTGTTAATTTGAAAGTGCCCAAAAATCACCTAACTTGTTTTGCCATAACCAAATAACCAGACTATGAAACCAATTTCTTTTCTCATCTCCCTGTTCGCCCTGATTATTCTAGCCAGTTGTTCACAACCCAAAAACTTTGATGTCCTTATTAAAAACGGACAAATTGTGGATGGCTCTGGGAGTCCTTCGTACATAGGTGATTTGGGAATCAATGCCGATACCATTGCAGCTGTCGGAAATCTTGAAAAAGCTACAGGAACTATGGAGATAGATGCCACAGGATTGGCAGTTTCCCCTGGATTTATAAACATGCTCAGTTGGGCCACGGAATCCTTGATCGAGGATGGTAGATCTATGGCCGACATAAAACAAGGCGTGACTTTGGAGGTATTTGGAGAAGGTTGGTCCATGGGGCCTCTTAACGAATCCATGAAAAAAGAGGAACAGGAAAGTCAAGGGGACATAAAGTATGATATTGAGTGGAACAGCTTGAACGAATATTTGGAATATCTCACAACCAAGGGGGTTTCTCCGAACGTGGCCTCTTTTGTGGGAGCCACCACCTTGCGGATAAACACTGTAGGTTATGAAAACCGTGCCCCTACTCCACAGGAGTTGGATTCCATGAAATTGATGGTAAAACAAGCCATGGAAGAAGGTGCCCTCGGCGTGGGTTCCTCTTTGATCTATGCCCCTGCATTTTATTCCAGCACCGAAGAATTGATTGAACTTTGCAAAGTGGCCGCCGAGTATAATGGCATATACATTAGTCACATGCGTAGCGAAGGTTCTCGTTTATTGGAGAGTTTGGATGAGTTGATTCAGATTGCGGATGAAGCTGGTATTAGAGCCGAGATTTATCACCTAAAACAAAGTGGCAAGGAAAATTGGCACAAGTTTGATGATGTAGTGGCCAAAGTGGACTCTGCCAATGCCGCTGGACTCCATATTACAGCCAATATGTACAATTATGTGGCTGGTGCCACTGGTTTGGATGCTTCCATGCCACCCTGGGTGCAAGAAGGCGGATATGATAAATGGGCAGAACGTTTGCAAGACCCCGCCATTCGTAAAAAAGTGAAAGAAGAGATGACCACACCTACGGATGAATGGGAAAGTTTGATGCAAGCTGCAGGCGACCCCAGTAAAATCCTGTTAGTAGGTTTTAAGGCGGACTCTTTAAAATATCTTACGGGAAAAACATTAAAAGAGGTGGCGGAAATGCGTGGCACTTCGCCCGAGGAAACTGCCATGGACTTGGTAGTGCAAGATGGAAGCCGCGTAGGAACCATCTATTTTTTAATGTCCGAAGCCAATGTGAAAAAGCAAATAGCGCTGCCTTGGATGAGCTTTGGTTCCGATGCAGGCTCTCCGGCCACAGAAGGTGTCTTCTTAAAATCGAGCACTCACCCCAGAGCTTACGGAAACGTGGCTCGTTTGTTGGGCAAATATGTGCGGGATGAAAAGGTGATTTCCTTGGAAGAAGCCGTGCATAAATTGTCTCAATTGCCCGCAAGCCATCTTAAAATACAAAAACGGGGCAGCCTTACCGAAGGTAATTATGCCGATGTGGTGTTGTTTGACCCTGCCGCCATTATTGATAAGGCCACTTTTGAAGACCCCCACCAATATTCCGAAGGGGTAAAACATGTTTTTGTGAACGGCACCCAAGTACTAAAGGATGGCGAGCATACCGGAGAAATGCCAGGACGTGTTGTTCGTGGGCCTGGATATAAAAAAGAGTGACCGGATGTTTCTTGTGGATGACCGAAGGAATTTTCAGCGAGCTTCATTAGCTGTGCCGAACTTTGTTCAGAATCGATTGCTTAAACATCATTAAAACGATGTTTAGCCTAATCGTTGGGAGTAAATAAGGGTTTGCCACATTCAAGCATAAGTATCGTCTTTATTGAAACCAATATTCAATACAATGAAGACATTCAAAATCTTATTTGTCCTACTGTTTTTATTACTTTCTACTTCTTGTATCAACCAAAAGAAAAAAACTGTTTCTACTGAATTAAAAACCGAAATCGACAATTACCTTTCCAAAACAATGCGACTGCACAACATTCCCGGATTGGCTTTAGCTGTTGTTGAGGGTGATAGTATAATTTATGAAAACTACTTTGGTAAAGCCTCTTTGGAAAACAATGTACAAGTTGATAAAAATACATTGTTCAGAATTTTTTCGGCAACAAAACTTATCACATCAACAGGAGTATTTCAGCTTATCCAAGACGGAAAACTAAATTTAGATGATACAATTTCAAAGTATCTGGATGGTTTGCCACCACAATGGCAGGAAATTAAAATTAAAAATCTTTTAAGTCATTCTTCCGGTTTACCGGACATCATAAAATACGAAAGCACTTTATCTGATAAAGCGTTAATGAAAAAGCTCGCAAAAGATAAAATGGACTTTGTAACCGGAAATCAATTCAGGTACAACCAAACGAACTATTGGTTGCTTGCTCAAATTATTGAGAAAATAACAGGGTTGCCGTTTGATGAATATGTGCTTGACAATCAATTTAAAAACTCGAAAAATGGGGTTTTATTTTCTTCCAACTCGCAAGAAAGCATCCCAAATCGTGCTACTAGATATTTTTATAATAATGAAACAAAAGCATTTGAAAAAGACACGAATAACAATGGCATAAGAGGACATTCTGGCAATGGACTAAATATCACACTTGAAAGATTCATTGCATGGAACAACAGATTGGATGAAAATTTACTTCTGGATAAACAAACCAAATCTAAAATGTGGACACCATTCAATTTTGCAAATCAAAAGGACAATTTTTTATATGGTTGGGGCAATTACCCAGTGAACGGATTAAAATCTTATGGATTTTCAGGTGGAAATTTAGCTGCTTTCAGAAAATTTGTGGACAATAAAACAACAATTATTTTATTATCTAATGGATATGAAATTCCAGCCTATGACATTATTGTAAATGATATTGCAAGAATTGTAGTTCCAAAAATGAAAGGTTCGACCCTAGAAGAAGATGTCATGAACCTTACCTTAAAAGGTGAATTTGGCAGGGCTGCACAATCATTCAAAAAACTTAAGGAAGAAAACCCGCATTCCAATTTTGATAACTTAAAATGGAATATTAACAGTATTGGAAATTCGTACTTATTCAGTGAGAATGATAATGAAAAAGCACTCGAAGTATTCAAATTTAATGCAGAAGCCAACCCAAAATGGTGGGTGGCTTTGGCCGGGTTAGCGGAAATCTATGAAAAGCGAAAAGATACTTTAAATGCTCTTACAAACTATCAAAAAGCAATTTTGTTGAATATAAACAATGAATGGAACTATAACGAACAGATGGAAAATAAAATTAACGTACTGAAAAATAATTGACCTAAAATTTACCGGATTCGGGCGGAGGAATCAGGGCTATTTCATCATAAGAATTTATTCTCTCATTGTCCGAAGCGTAATTCTGGTTTACTGCAACGGTCACTTTGGAAATGGATTTAAGTTCTGGATATGTATTTTCAAGAAATTTTTTGAGTTCCCCTACGGTATTTGGAATTTTTCTGCCGCTTAAACTTGCCGTTGGAACAGATAGTGTGGGCGTTCCAATAATATCTTTGGTGGCACCGAACAAAAGTATAGTCATAATATCAACCTATTAGCGTTATTGTTTGTTGTTGGTTAGATAGGTTGGTAGGTTTTATTGGCGTGAAAATATTAAAAATAGCTTGTATCCCTATTATTTTAACAAGCCCATGTTTCTTTTAACTTTTCTTTAATTTTATTCTTGAGGTTATAAATACTTTTCGGTCAATTTCAACGTTGTGCATGCAGAACCTTAACTTTTATGAAAATGAAAAACATACTTCAGTTTACATTCCCAATATTGTTTAGCCTTATTTTATTTTCTTGCGGAAATGCAGATGATGATGTCAGCTTTGATATTAACGACAAGGAACTGGGACTTGGTGAAGAACCGGATGATTGCCTCGGTTTTGGGGAAAACGAACTTTTGTTGTCCATACAAGATGAATTCACCACTTTGCCCGGAAAAGTTTCCGTGCTATTCAGAGTTTCAGATTTGATGGGGAATCCTATCTCAGGATTATCTGCCGAACAGTTCTCCATATACGAACAAGGACGAAACGATGATTGTTTTGAACCCATATCCCCTTCGGAATCCTTTGCGCGAATTTCGCCAAACTCACAAGTATTTAACAACAACACTCTTTTAGTACTGGATTTGAGCAATAGCGTATTGGAAAGTAGTTTGGATGAATTAAAAGCGGCCACCAACAGCTTCATCAACAATGTAATGCCAACCCCGGCAACGGAATCCTTCAAAATGGCCATTTATTGGTTTGATGGTGAGGACGAACTTCATTTATTAAACCCCTTAACATCATCCGCTGCCGAATTGACAGCTTCTGTAGATGGTATTACAACCGATATCAGCAACGACCCATCTACTGATTTGTACGGTGCCGTGATCAAATCAACAGACATTGCCGAGGGCTTACTTGATGAAAACTCAGAAGTAATCAACGCGGCATCCGTGGTATTGTTCACCGATGGAACCGATCAAGCTTCGAGATACAAAGAATCCGATGCTTTACGTGCAGTTGAGGAAGCCGATAGCAATATTTCCTACTTCACCATTGGGCTAGGAGCCGAAATAGATACCGAAGTTTTGGAGCAAATCGGGAAAACAGCCAGTGTTTTTGCCAGTAATTCGGAAGAATTGGAAAATACCTTCAACAATATTTCACAACGCGTAGAGGAACAAGCGGGAAGCTACTACCTTTTTGAATACTGCACCCCAAAACGTGATGGAAGTGGCGAAAGTAACCTAGTGATCCAGTTAACGCACAACAGCCTAAAAGGAGCTGTTCAGACCAAGTTTAGCGCCAATGGTTTTACCGGTGGTTGCGAATAGGTTCTAGTACTATAACGGCTAGTTAATTTTTGGATTAATCGTATCTTGTTCAGCAAACAAACTAAACATTCATATGATAACCCAAAGAAAAACGATTTACACTTTTATTTGCACCTTACTTTTAGGTTTTACCAGCAGTCTTTATGCCCAGCACATCAGTCCGTTAGAGGGAAGATGGGACCTAGAAATGGATTTTATGGGGAAGACCTCCCCTTCTTGGCTGGAAATTAAACATTCGGGAACTGCGACACTTTTGGGCCGTTTTGTCTTCGCTTTTGGTAGCGCAAGACCTATTGCCGAAATAGAAACTTATGGAGACAACAAATTTACCTTTAGTATTCCCAACCAATGGGAGCCCAAGGGAAGCGACATGATCTTTCATGGTGAATTGCAAGGTGAAACATTAAAAGGCACATTAATTTATACAGATGGTTCCATAATTGATTGGACTGGCGTAAAAGCACCGGAATTGGAATACACCGAGAATCCAAAATGGGGAAAAACCATTGATGTGTTCAACGGAAAAGACCTTTCGGGTTGGCATGTAGATGGCGAAAAGAACCAATGGGTGGTTAAGGACGGTGTTTTGACCAGTCCTGAGTCAGGTTCCAACCTGATTACGGATGAAAAATTCCAAGACTTTAAACTACACGTAGAATTTCGTTACCCAAAAGGAAGTAACAGCGGAATCTACTTGCGCGGTCGCTACGAAGTTCAGATTGTGGATAGCGAAGGTTTGGAACCATCGGATATTTATTTAGGTGGTGTGTACGGCTTTTTGGAACCCAATGAAAATGCATCCAAACCTGCCGGTGAATGGCAGACCTATGACATTACTTTGATAGGGCGAAGGGTTACCATAACGCTAAACGGAAAAACAGTGATTTCTGATGCCACGATTCCCGGAATTACAGGAGGAGCTTTGGACAGTAAAGAAGGAGAACCCGGTCCATTTATGATCCAAGGAGACCACGGCCCTATTGAGTATAGAGCTTTTGAAGTGACCCCATTAAAGAAATAAGAATTCAACATTCATATAAAAAAGAGGCTGTCTAAAAAGTATTGAAATGCGTCATTCTGAATTTATTTCAGAATCTCATCATACTGATAAACAAATCGCTATGAGAACCTAAATCAAGTTCTGGTTGACGAAAATCGACATTTTAGACAGCCTCTTTCTTTTTTCTTAATCCAAAGGAACAAGTTCAATGTTTCGCCATTTGACGCGAATACCACCACCATCGTGTATTTGCAGGGCAATGGCTCCTTCACCTTCCCCGATTTTTTCATCTTCCAGATGTACCATTTGCACACCATTCAGCCATGATGTGACCTTGGGACCTTCCACACGGATTTTCATAGTGTTCCACTCCCCCATTTTCAGGGCTTTGTCCTTTTCCGGGTCGGGCTTGATCAACCAACCACGACCATAGGATTCGTAGATTCCACCCGTATCTTTTCCTGGAGGGGCTACTTCTACTTGCCATCCTGTTACTTTAGTGCCTTCAAAAGTAGAGCGGATAAAAACACCACTGTTGCCATCGGCCTCTTGTTTAAATTCCAAGGTCAATTCAAAATCCTTGTAGAATTTTTCTGTGGACAAATATCCGTATTCGCCTTTGGGGCCACTCTCACAGATTAGCAAACCATCTTCCACAAACCATTTTTCTTCTCCATGATTGATCCAACCGTCCAGATTTTCTCCATTAAAAAGATTGATGGGTTCTTGTGCGAATGTAAATTGCGCTGCCAATAGGCATAATCCTACTAAAATTTGTTTCTTCATTGTTATAAATTAAAGGGTTATTTACTCAATAATCGAGATTTAAATGCTCCGAGGCTTACCTCGAAATCAAAATATGTTTTCCTACCAATGCCTCTAGGGCTTGTCCCGAGGTAGTTTGCTATTTATGATAATTTATTTGCCATTGATTAGTCCATTGCCCGTGTTCTGCTGATCCAAAGGCTTGGAAAGGTCAATTAGGAAACCATTGATCACGGCGTGCGTAAGCTTGCCCTCTTTCTCCAAAAAGAAGGTAGGGTTAATACCTGGTTGCAGTCTAAAGTTTTTCAACTTAAAAGCATCATTTACCAAGATCAAAGGAAAGTGCACAAATGCACTTTTTTCCGGTTTTTCTGTTTTAACGAAGGCCACACCGTCTTTTAATAAATCCATCGGGTGCTCAATACGGGTAACTTGTGCCACCTTTGGTGGAACAATTTTATACCCATTGGCATCAAAAGTTTTATATCCGTAAAAGGTAGATAAATCACCTTGGTCGGCGACTGAACTTTTGTAATAAAATTGGTTGTGCCCTTCCAAATCTACCTCGTGATTAAAAATGCCCAAATCAAGAATGTAATCATCTCCCATAAGCTCGTAGGTCACGTTCTCTATCTTTAGATCGAACAACATACGGTCGTTGCGGGGTATCTTTTCGTAATCTCCGATTGGAATATTTTTAAAAGATTCGTTGGCAATGGTATACAATGCCGAAAGAATGGAAACATAGTTTAATTTTCGGATTTCCTGCTTCTCTGGATCATCAGGGTACCCTCCAGATTCAATCAAAATTAAGCTGGTGCCCCATTTGGCAATATTGTCCCCAAAAGCGCGGGGTTCAAAATCATCGCTGTAACGCCCTACTTGTCCTGGGGCATAGTTTTGAATGATCTTGTTCATGTAAACAATTACCTTCATTGCATTGGCACGTACCTCATTAATATCCTTCTCGTAGTTGTACGCAGTGGCCAAATAGGAAATGGTCGCAGGCTTTTCGGTTCGTTCTGCATTATAGTACTTGCTCTGATCATGAAGGTTAAAGCCAAAATCTGCATCCAGACTATCCCGGAGTCGCTTCAATGTTTGTCCTTCTGGGGATTGCAAGCGCAACGCATCTCGGTTAATGTCGATGCCCAAGGCATTACGTCTTGTGAACACTTCTGCCCCATCCGGATTGAGCATGGGTAAAAAATGGAGCTTCAATTTGGATAGGATAGCTTCTTTCTCCTCATTGAACTCGGGGGCGTCCAAAAAATTCAGAATATCAAAAATGGCTTGCGTAGCTGTTGGTTCATCCCCGTGCATTTGCGACCACAGAAAAATATTACTGTCGCCAGAACCAATGCTGATCAAATGCAGATCTCGACCTTGAATGGACTCCCCTACTTTTTGTACTTCAAATTTTGGGTTGGCCTTAAATTTTTGAATCAAAGGCTGAATATCTGCATGTTTTATTCTTCGTTTTCCTATGCTCGATTCTTTATAGTCCTCATAGGTTTCGTATAATTGGGGTGTAAGCTCATCTTGTGCCTGCATACTGGATGCCAACAATACCAAGATTGCAAAAGACATTAGTTTCTTTATCATTTTCTATTGTTTTGTTGGAACAGGCTTAAAGTTAAATTTTTTAGTGGCATTTCTTACCTTTTCCACAAAATCCATCCCTGGGTCTGTTTTTTTGGTTCGATAGCCATCGTCCACTTCCAACCAAAGTGGATGCCCTTCGAACAAGGTATATTCTTGGTGGCCGATTACATAATCAATATCATATTTTGATGCCAAATAGTTGACCAAATAAATATTGGATTTGAGTTGCTGCTTGGTCAAGGGAAATCCCTCTGTGCCACCAACATTTTCTATTCCGATTGCGCAATGGTTTAAACCAATTGTATGGCGTGCCATGGTGGTTTCGGGCATTAAACGATAAATGGTTCCATCTTGGTCTACTAAAAAATGTGCCGAAACATTAAGACCACTTACGTTTTCTATGTCCGGACGCCAGTTGGGCAAGGTAGACCGGTTAAAGGCTTCAAATGATTTTTTAAGGGACGGTATAGCGGTCCAATGCAAAACCACCATTTTTGGGGTTATTAAGGGAGTGTCCTGTTCTATTTCATATCTGTTTAATAAATATTCCTTGGTCAGTTCAACCCGTTGTTCATCAAAAATAATGGGAATGTCCACAATTTTCTTTTGAGTGGAGCATGCCACCATGGCCAAGGTCCATAGAATTAAACTAGTTTTCTTCATTTGTGGTGTTTATGGAATCAATGGAAACGGCATAACAGATAATCAATTTTTTTCTGCCCCATTCGCGTGCTTTTTTAACGTCTTTTCCCATGTAAATGTCTATTCGGTTACGCCAGCGATAATGCATTTTGTCCTTTACATAAAATGTGTCGGGAAAGGTATCTATTTTTACCATGGTGTTATGAGTGAGCCCCATTTTAATTAGATCTCGTGAAACTGCAATACTTTTCATCCCCGGTTTTAAGGTGTCTCCCCACGCCGCTACGGATGGGTTGATGCTATCCGTTTGCCAAAAAACGGAATTATATGCTGATGCGGTGACTTCATGGCCGTACCATTTATATTTTGCAGGGGGTTCTACGGGTTCTTTTTTTTGGGAACACCCTATCAAAATTAGAAATGCTATAAAAGTCCACCTTTTCAATACAATACATTTTCCAATACCATAATATCCACATTATCGTTCTTCCAACGTTCGGTCAAAACTTTAGGAACTGGAGTAAAGCCTAAAGTTAAGGAGCTCAAAACAATATCCTCGTCGCCATCGTTATCAATATCCGAGGCATCCATTAAAAACCAACGCGCCATAGAGGGATCTTGCAAAATGTTTGTGGTAAATTCAAAACTGTCGGAATCCTTGTTTTCCAAATAGACAAAAGTAAGCTCGGGAAACTCTTGATAGTTGGGAAATGTACTGATCAGGGCAAAATCAAGGTCTCCATCTTGATCAAAATCGCGAGAGAGTACCCGCGTTGCACCGTGCAGGGGATAGAAGAAGGCTTCGGAATAGGTATTGTTCCCTTTATTAAGATAGATTCGCATACCATGATAGGGTTTGTGCACATAGGAAATGTCTGCATTATCGCCTTGTACTGTAATAATATCTTCCAGACCATCGCCATTGTAATCCACAAACTCAAACCAGCTGGTTCCAAAAACAGGGCTAAACTCCAGAATATTTTCTGCTTCAAAAACTAGGTTATCTGTTTGATAGAAAGCGGTAATACTCTCCCTACTTTGGGTCATTAATGCCACAATGTCTTTTTTGCCATCATGGTTCATGTCCTTGATCACAGTTTTAATGGCTCCTGGAAGATTGAGCAATACCTTTTTGTCATACCCTCCTGATTTATTTTTGACCATCAAGGACAGTTGCCCTGTCTCATTACCAAATTCACTGACTATAAGTTCATGTACACCATCATTATTAAGGTCTTCCAAAAGTGTATGGACCGGTCTATGAAAATCGTGGTTCATTGAAAGGGTATCTTTACCTACTTTTCCAATCATTTTTCCCTTGATCAATTCAGAAGGACGGATAATGCCCACTTCACTGATAATTTCTAGGGAATCCTTTTTGCTATACCATGTTACAGGACTCTTTCCTTGGTAAATAGCGGTTGATTTTTCTTCACTAAAATTAAAAACACCCAAATTTCCTGAAAGGTCACCGTAATATACTTCGTTATCCTTGTCCAAAAACTCCAGATAGGTCACCATAGCCCCATTTTCATCATCCAAAGAATAAGTTTTGGTCTTAAATTGTACGAGAGTGTCGGTTTGTGGCATGGGTATAGCTTCTAAATATTCTGGGGCATTGGATACAATATAAGTTTCCAGTTGTGCCCACTCTTTGAGTGTGATTTTGGGTCTAAAACCATCTTCTACCACATTGTTGTCTTGGTACAAGCCTTCCACTTCCATACGTTCCATCATGGCGGGGAGCACATATTCTTTCCAAACATTCTTGGGCAATGCATCGATCTTGGGCGGTAGGTGACAACTGGCACAGTATTTAGAATAGAGTTGAGCTTCTTTTGGTTTTGGCTTTTCCTTGTTGCAAGAACCCATTAAAAGTATGAGCACAAAGGCAGTCAAGGAATAAAAATATAAAGGTCTGTTTGGCATTGGCTGGTTAGGGTGTCGGGGGTTGAGGGTTTTAGTTGGGCAATGGTACATAGGTATCATCGTTTTCCATCATTGGAAAAGTTTTATCTCTCCATGCTTTTTTGGCCTGTTCCAGTTTTTCTTTGCTAGAGGAGACAAAATTCCAATAAATATAACGTTCCTCGGGAAAAGGTTCGCCCCCGAACAGCAATAAATGTGTATTTGGTTTTAACTTGATGTTGCATGTGTCCTCAACCTTGGAGACAAGAATATTCCCTTCTCCCACAGTTTCACCGCAAGCCTCAATGCTTCCTTCCACAATGCAGATACCGATTTCTCCCTTTAATTGGGCATTTACATTGAGTGTATAGGCCCCTGTAGTTTTTACCTCTACCATAAAAAGGTTGGAATGTACCGGCACAGGTGATTTTTTCCCGTAGCCTTCTCCGGCCACCAATTTAAATTCCGTATTGGCATCTATCCATTTGGGAATATCCTTTTCATCAATATGGTGGAATTGGGGTTCCATATCCTCCAGTTCCTTTGGCAAGGCTACCCAAATCTGATAACCATGGGCTGTAAAGGTGTTGCCTTTGCGCATGTTTTGTGGGGTCCTTTCGGTATGGGTTACCCCCTTCCCTGCCGTCATCCAGTTTACGGAACCGGGTCTTATCCGTTGATGGGTACCAAGACTGTCCTCGTGGATAATTTCCCCCTCCAACATAAATGTTAAAGTGGATAAGCCCATGTGTGGATGCTGGTTCACATCCATATATTTTTCGGGACCTAATTTTGTAGGCCCCATGTGGTCTATAAAAATAAAGGGGCCTATCATGCGCTTTTTACGGAAAGGAATCAGTCTCCCCACTAAAAAGTCGCCAATATCCCGGCTGCGTTCCTCTATGATCAATCCAATGTTGGACATGTTTAAATGTTTATATTTAGATGCAGAAAGTTACAAATACATACTATACCATGAAACTACTTAAGCGTGTTTTGCTGCTTCTCCTTGTTGTAATCGGAGTAGTTGTTTACCTGAATTATCCCAAACTGAATATTATTTCCGGTTATGCCGCCAAAAATGTGGCATCTGGCGTTTTTGTAGCCAATCGCTCCGCGGCTAGCATGAACCAATATGATAATAGTGCTCCTTTGATCGAGATTGCTTCGACAGAGGTGAATAAAAACGAGGAATCCGCCTCTTCAACCGTTTATGGTCTGATGAAGCGTACAGCGGTACATCGCGATGGATTGGGTGCGGTTTTGATCAATGATGATTACGACCCAAACGCATTGACCATCAAACCTCAACGGAACCAAGCCTCTGATACTATTCCTTATCCCTACGGGCAAGCGGCACCAGTGGATACAGTGCTGCCAGAAGTGGACATGGATCAAATCAATAAGGCAATCGCTATGGCTTTTGCCGAGCCCGAAACACAAAAGACACGGACTATGCTCATTTTGTACAAGGGGCATTTGATTGCCGAAAAATATATTGATGGATTTGATAAAGACACCCCAATTTTGGGCTGGTCCATGACAAAGAGTGTGCTGGCCACTTGCTACGGAATTTTGGAACATCAGGGTAAATTGGAAATGGACTGGCCCGCTCCTATTCCTGAATGGAAAGATGATGAAAGAAAAAACATTACCTTGAACCATTTGCTCCGCATGCAAAGTGGTTTGGCTTGGGACGAAGATTATACGGGAATATCTGATGTTACCCGAATGCTTTTTTTAGATAGTGATATGACCCAAGCGCAACGTAATAAAAAAGCGATAGCTAAACCTATGGAAGTTTGGAACTATTCTTCGGGCACCAGCAACCTGTTATCTGGAATTCTACGGCAACAGTTTAGAAGCCATCAAGAGTATTTGGATTTCCCCTACTCCGCCTTGATTGATAAAATTGGGATGTACACTATGGTTTTGGAGGCCGACATTGTAGGGAACTATGTTGGGTCTTCCTACGCATGGGCCAGTACACGCGATTGGGCCCGTTTTGGACAGTTGTATTTGGATAGAGGCAATTGGAACGGAGAGCAACTGTTTGATTCTACTTGGGTGGATTACATTACCAAGCCCACCATAAACTCTAATGGCATTTATGGGGCACACTTTTGGCTGAACGCTGAAGGTAAGTACCCCGATGTGCCCAAGGATATGTTTTCTTGCAATGGTTTTGAAGGCCAACATGTATTTATGATTCCTTCCAAAGACTTGGTCGTTGTTAGGACAGGTTTGGCAGAGGAACCTTATTTTGATGTAAACGGCGTGCTATCGAACATCGTGAAAGCAGTACCTTAAATCGATGAGATATACTAAAATTCCCAAAAAACCACAGGAATAGGGAACTTCACAACAATAATTTCGTTTACGGGAATGCTCGTGGTAGTTTTACCATGTAATAATAAACGAAAGTAATTTTTTCATTTTCATATAGTGTTCTCGTAAAAGAGTCTTGACCCAAGTGGCAGGGCTCTTTTCTATTTAAGGCTACCCCTGAACTTTTAGCCTGACACGAATTCCACAAATTACTCTAATTCAGTTCTGTGTCATCTGAGCTTTGCGAAGATTCTCAATTTTGATTTAAGAATCAAAAAAAAGGATTGCCCCATTCATTTCTAAGCGTCAGCCTGAACTGGTTTCGGGGTCTCACCATATGGATTCCGTGTTGTACTTCGCTCAGCAATCGCACGGAATGACAACTGCTTGGCTAGGAGAATCTTCTTAAATTGTTCTTTATTGGCTGACACGAATTTCACGAATCACACCAATTCTATCGCAGGTCATTTCGAGCTGTCACCCTGAGCGCAGTATAATGGGGATAGCGAGAAACTCAGATTCTTCAGTCGTTACAATCCTTCAGAATAAACAGTTCTCATGCAAAAAGCAGCTAAATAATTACAACAAAACATCATATCACAACAAGTAAACGTGACTTCACAACAATAATTTCACTATTGTGGAGTTGCGGGGTACATTTACATTGTAATTAATCAGAAAGTAATTTTTTCATTTTCATATAGTGTTCTCGTAAAAGAGTCTTGACCATAACGGCAAGGCTCTTTTCTATTTGGGGTTGTTCTTCGCCTTAAATTTGTTTCAGGATTTCATTACAAATGGATTCCAACGTAATAAAACTTTTCATTGTTCCATATCGCCTGATAAAGACGACAACGGTCATACCAATATCCTAGCAAGTAACCCTATGTTTATATAGAAGATTTTATGGCCGTCACCATTTTTTTGGCACGTTCGGCCACTTCTTTTTCCGACCATCCCAATTTGATCAAGCAGGAGATATTTCTGGACATCCATTTATCGGATTCAGAAAAATCAGCTTTTTTGTAATCGGGTAATGACTCAATGATATCCTTTGGGGGTTTGCCCAAGGATTTCATTTCGGTCAAATGTTCCCATTTTTTGTAGTAGTGCCAGTTATTGTCGTACCAATAAAAACATCCATCTACTCCTGCTTCAATCAATTCTTGATGAGCCACCTGAGCCAATTCCTCCGTGGGCATAAAGAAGTTCAGAAAAGAATAGTTCTCTTCTCCCCCATCTGGAACAGTTCTAAAAACAACTTCTGGAATGTTTGACAATGCTTCTCGTAAAATTGTGTAATTTCTTTTTTGAATGGCAATAAACTCATCCAAACGGGCAAGCTGAGCTAGTCCTACGGCAGCATTCATCTCGGAAATTCGGAAATTATATCCTAAAAACGGGTGTTCCTCGGCTCCCCGATTATTTCCAACATGATCGTGACCGTGATCTGAATATTTATGGGCGTTTTCGTAATAATTTTCATTATTGGTGATAACGGCGCCACCCTCCCCACAGGTAATGGTCTTTACATAATCAAAAGAAAAACAGCCTAAATCGCCTATGCTTCCCAAAGGTTTCCCGTTGTAGGTGCCTCCAATAGCTTGACATGCATCTTCCAGTAATAAAAGTCCATGTTTGTCACAAATGGCTTTCAAGGCATCTAAATTGGCCATGGAACCGCACATATGTACAGGCATTACCACTTTGGTTCTCGGGGTGATGGCCTTTTCCACCGCTTCTGGTTTCAAAGTAAGGGTATCATCAATGTCAACTAAAACGGGGACGGCACCCAAAGCCAGAATGGATTCAAAACTGGCCACAAAAGTAAAAGTGGGCATAATCACCTCATCTCCCGCTCCAACTCCTGCACTGGCCAAAGCAACTGTTAGTGCAGCTGTACCGCTACTTACGACATGTGCATATTTGGACTGCATTTTTTCTGCCAAACCGCTTTCTAATTCTTTTGTTTTCCAATGTCCGTTTCGCATCGCATCGAATCCGTAGCGCATCAACACTCCAGAGTCCATAACGTCTTGTACTTCTTTTCTTTCCTTATCTCCAAAAAGTTCAAATCCTGGCATACTTATATTTTATTTTAAAAGAACCATAGTTTGATGGCCATCAAAACTACGGCTATCACTAAAAATGTTTTTATAAATCCGTCCCCTTTTTTTACGGAGAACCTACTGGCGAACCATGCTCCAGAACCATTTCCTATGGCCAGCACCAATCCCAATTTCCAATCAATTTTATCGTTAAATGCAAAAACAGCCAAAGCTGCAAGCATGTAAATGAACACCACGGCAACCTTGGTGGCATTGGACCTCACGAGGTTCATCTGATTAAAATAATGCAAAAATAGCAGCATTAAAAAACCAAGTCCGGCATTGATAAAACCACCGTAGATCCCAAAAAAGAAAAATACGATCATACTCACCCATAAATATTTACCTGTGAGGCGTTCCTGCATTTCTCCTATTCTCATCTTTGGCTTAAAAATAATGATGAGCACCACGGTCAACATAACAATGGCCAAAATCCTATTAAAGGTTTCGCCATCAATGTCCACTGCAATATAGGCACCTATAATGGAGCCTAAAAAGGCAGAAATTCCAAGATAAACATTAAAGGGATAGGTGGAAATGCCCTTGCTCTTAAAACCGGCCGTTGCCATTGCAGTTTGAATCACTATAGCAACCCTATTGGTACCATTGGCCACGGCTGGGGGCAATCCCAAGAAGATAAGTGTAGGCAGTGACAACAGAGAACCACCTCCTGCCACGGTGTTTATAAATCCTACTGCAAAACCTACAGCCACCAAGAGCAAATAGTGGTACCATTCTAGCATAATACAAAGGTATAACCATTGTTTTGAACGGCATACTGATTTTGTCAAACTTTAAATGGGGAATGTACAAAATGTTTTATTCCTCCGATTTAAACAATAATGCAAAAAGGTCTTTTGGGATAAGAAAAAGCTTTATATATTTGCACCCGCTTAGGAGGAATGGCAGAGTGGTCGAATGCGGCAGTCTTGAAAACTGTTGAGGGTCACACCTCCGGGGGTTCGAATCCCTCTTCCTCCGCTGAGAGACATCATCTCAAAACAAGAAACCCTGTAAATTATTGATTTACAGGGTTTTTATTTTTTTTGATATCAAATGATATCATTTAATATCATCCTAATAGGTGCCCAATTCGGTGTCACCTGCAATCTCACCAAAAAGGGACACCTAATATCATTTAAAATATTATTAATCAACATATTACAGGGATTATTTTTTAATATTTTTTTACTAATTTCAAGGCAAATAATGTTAAAATAGGTGTCCCTTTTATGTTATCTCTCTTATTCTACATCAAAAAGCACAAAACCGACAAAGTAGGCCGGGCAATGATATACATCAGAATCACGGTAAATGGAAAGCGTTCCGAATTCAGCACGGGCCGCAAAATTTATCCCAACACTTGGGATGCCACCAATGGGAAGGTGTTAGGGTTCTCGCAAGAAGTACGTCAACTGAATTCGCAATTAATGAAAATACGGACCGACCTATTTCGGCATGCGGATAAATTGAAAGACAAGGGCCGACCATTGACTGCTGTGTCACTTAAAAATTCTTACCTAGGTGCGGATAAGCCCTCAAAAATGTTATTGGAAATCTTTCAAGAGCACAATGACAGGGTTGAAAAATTAGTTGGAAAAGATTTTGCTCCTGGTACAGCAGAACGTTACAAAACAGCAAAAAGTCATCTGGCCGAATATTTACAGATCGAACTTCGAAAGAAAGATATTCCTGTCGTAGATGTAGATCATTCATTTATTTCAGGTTTTGAATATTATCTAAAGACAAAAAGAAAGTGCAGCCATAACACGGCCATCAAATATGTGGTGAACTTTAAAAAAATCATAAGGATCGCTTATGCAAATGGCTGGATCAAAACAGACCCCTTTGCCAATTGGAAAGCCCGATTAAAAACTGTAGAACGAGAATTCCTGACTGATGAAGAGCTTCAACGACTAATGAATCATCCTTTTACAAATGAACGGTTAGAGCATGTAAGGGATTGTTTTGTTTTCTGTTGCTTTACCGGATTGGCCTATGCGGATGTGAAAAAATTGACACATGACGATTTTGTGATAGGGATTGACGGGGATTTATGGATCAACACCAAACGTACCAAGACAAAAACAAAAAGTAACATTCCCGTTCTTCCAACAGCATTGATGATTCTTGAAAAATACGAGCATAGCCCCTTACTTGTAGATAAAAAGGTGCTACCCGTATTGACCAATCAAAAAATGAATGCCTATTTAAAGGAAATAGCGGATCTAAGCGGAATCAATAAACACCTGACCACCCATTTGGCCAGACATACTTTTGCGACTACCGTGACACTTTCCAATGGCGTCTCCATTGAGTCTGTAAGCAAGATGCTGGGGCACAAATCACTCCGAACCACGCAGCATTATGCAAAAATATTGAACCGAAAGGTCAGTGAAGATATGCAATTGTTAAAAAAGAAATTGAGCTTTCAAGAAAAGATCAAGTCAAAAAACGCTTAAACCTTTTGCCCCTTGATATTGGCCCTTGTAGAAACATATCAGGAAGAAGAGCATTTAGAAATATCGTTAGAGCACCAAAAATTACTCAATTAGCGTTTGGCCGACCACATAGCTGACCCAGAAGCCGGAAAAGATTGGAAAATCCTAAAATCTGGGCTACACAAGAAATATGGCCTTAACAAAGGGAGTTCCGGAAAAACCCTGATGCAATATGTAAATTTCCTTATTTTACAGGGGTTAACAAGGTATGACGTACAAATGGGAAACAAAAAATTAGTGCTGTTTTTTTGAGCCGGTAATATCTTTTTCATTTTTTGACTGATAGGACATATTCAAATAGAAATTAATAAAATCACCATTAAAGTTACTTAATCTGTTTTCCCTTTTCCGTTAACCTATATCGTTGCTTACTGCTTTTCGGTTTATCCGGGATTGTCATTTCAATCAATTTTGCATCAAGTGCCGGCTGTAAATAATTATATAAAAATGTTGGACGATGCCTCATGTCTAACTTTGTCATTAATTCTGCCGTTGTAGTTTCATCCCTACCTATTACAGAAAGTAATTTTGAAACTTGTTCGGTAACTTGTTCGGTAACTTGTTCGGTAACTTGTTCGGTGATTTTTTCAGAAGAAGGAAAAGTCATTCTGGTAAAGTTATCCATAAACCGGAAACATTCCTTTCCGTAACTCTTTAAAATCCGTGGAACGCCAGAGCCCAGTTGCTCTACCAAATCCAAATCCCTGTATATACGCATTAGCTCCTTATTCCTCGGCATAGAAACGCCTTCAAAAAAATCTTCTTTGCTAAGTCCGTCCGGTAAGGAACCGGCAGATGTTATTTCAATCCTGTCGTCAAATATTTCAAACTTAGGTGGTACTTCTCGGGTGTAGTCATTATGTACTATGGCATTATATATAGCTTCACGCAAGGCTACAGGATTCCATAACTTTCGCTCAATACGTTCTTTTGATGTAATGGTCGCAAAAGTTGTATTTTCTACTGCAATTTTATCCAGTACACTTTTTGTGGCCTTAATGAGCGAGCAATATCCATATTCATTATTTTCAAGAAGGTCTACCCGATCTAGGCCTTTATATTTAGCAACTTTAATAGATACATTGTTTACATCTGCTAAAAGGTAGGCTGCATAGTTAAGGAAACCGTCTTCGGTAAGTAGTTCTAAATTCTTTTTAAACTGTTTGTTAAGAGGTTTACCATTCTCCTGATAATAGATATGTAGCTGCTCAAAACTTAAGTCCTGGCGATGCGATTTTATTTTTCCTATTGAATTACGTGTACGGCTGGCGAAAAGTTTATCAATCATAGCTTGCGGCATGGGTTCGGCCGCTGTGCCTACACGAATAAAACAGCCTTTTTCGGTCATGCCGTATTTCTTTTTGAAATAGGGCTTTTCACTTCCACCGGCAACAATAATCTTGATAATGTCTTTACCGTCACGTTCTTCAGCCACTACATCAAATAAACCCATGGCCGAAGGAGCAATATTGTTTTTGATACGGTCTTTGATTTTAAGCATATCACTGTCAATATCATCTACACCAAGTACTTTCCCTTGCTTATCAATGCCTAAGTAAATTAACCCGCCTTCCAAATAATTGAGGAAAGCAATCACTTCCTTTTCCAAATCCAGGTCTCTGGTTAATTTTTCTTTGTATTCTATTCTGTTTGTTTCAGACATTATCAGTGATTTGATGTAAAAATAATCTTTTATATACACCTACTAGGGCATCTATTTTAATTAATAGAATTCCCCAAGGCTCTGCCTCGGGTGTAGTAAAGGAAATGTTTAAAAAACGGATGGTTTTTTAAAAAATGATAACATATTGTTCCGTTGAATACCTCGTGGGCTTGCTCCGAGGATTTTTTATTACCAAACAACAGCCATCCCCCGGAGGTATTCACAAAATTGGATTTCAGTTCTAAGTCTGATTAAAGTAGTTATTAAGGGGGACTAAGGTTTATGGGGAGACCACTTGTCCCCAAATCCCTTACCCCAACTTCAGCGCTCGGATCCTATCCTATTTTTGTAGCAGTTCGGAAAGAAAAGCGTATAACAAAAATAGGATAGGGCGCTGTCCTACTTTTTGCCTTCTACCTCCAGCCATTTTTGATAGAGTTCCTTTGCCTCTGGGCTTTCTTTAAAGAATGTCCCATAGTGTTCAATGGCATCATCCTGACCTTTTATATATGCTGTCTCTTCCTTCTTGGCTATCCTTGACACCTGATAGATTGAAAATCCAAAGACCAACAAGACCGTGACCAACAACCCCCAAGTAAGTTTTATGGCCCAACCGGGCAAGAGAATGGACCGCTCTACTTTATGAAGAATCCTTTCCATCAGTCTTTGTTGTTCCTTAATGTTGTTTTTTTGGTTGTTGCCATACTCCTTTAGAAGATTATTTAACTCAGTGGTATCTGGCCTCAATGGGAGATTTTGCAAATTTTCATGCACCTTTTCCAAACGGTCTATACTCTTCTCAAACCCGTTGACCTCCTCTGTCAACAGTTCCGCTATTTCATCCAGTTTTGCCATAATGTTCTGTTTAGATTCCTATTCCAGTGTCCCTGACCACTTTTATGGCCAGTTTGATGGTCTTCTTTATGATGGTCTGGGTCAGGCTTGTTGGGATATTCACAGTCCGGCCCAAAAGCTGCATGCTCCTGTCCTTGGCTATCCGCTGTGCCATGTTCTTTTCAAAGTTCATTTGACGGGCGATCCTGCCCATGGACATGGACCGGTGCACCTCGCTTCCTTTTAGGTTGGTTCCCTTGTACTCAAAACGAAAGCCCTGCAATTGGTTCTGCCTATTGATGCTGGGAATGACCTTTACATTGTTCTGCTCCATCGACTTGATGTACTGATCAAAGTCCCTTGGCCGTTCCCTGGCCATGACCTTTTCATGGATCTTCTGTATTTCCGATCGGACATGTTGCATCCGGTACAGTTTTTCCTGTTGTACCTCCTTTACCGTGGTCAGGTCCATTTGTTTGGCCACCCGTTCCGCCACTTGTTGGCTCCGCTTTCCGATGAAACTGTCATTGTAGGCTTTTCCCTGAAAGTTTATCCGGTTGGCATACAGATGGACATGTACATGTTCCTTGTCCCTATGGATAAAGGCAACGGCCTGGTGCTGCTTGAGGTTCATCTCCTTGAGGAACCTTTCGGTCATTTCCTTGAGCCGTTCGCTTTCCAGTTTCCTCCCGTCCTCTATGGTGGGACTGAGCACAAAGCTCAGTGTGTTCTTCCGGCACAGCTCGTTCTGTTCTTGGATGACCTTGAACTCCTCGGTGATCTCCCTTGGGGTCTCCCCGGCCAGATATTGGCTATGGATGATCTCCGATCCTTTCTCCTGGTTCATCCCGTAGCTCATCGAGGCTGCAGTATGCGATATGGACTTTCCCATTCCTATCATTTTTTAAAGTTTAAAAGATGTTGTCTTATCTCTTTGGCCAGCTGGGCCGTTTCCTCGGCCAATCTGGTGTTCCGCTTCCGGAACATGTTGGTGATCAGCCTAAAATTCCGTTGGTATTTGACCAATAGCTTGTAGGCCTCTATCTGTTCGTCCGTCATCCGCTCCACGATTCGGTCATCGAATGCGGCACGTCGACAGTACTCGCTGAGGGAAAGACCGCTCTTCAGGGCCTTTACCTTCAGCAGTTTCTTCTCGTAGACCGAGCAGCGGAACTGGACGAACTCTTTCTTCATTTTCCCATCAACTTTTGCGACCTTCGGGAGCAAAAGCAAGATTTGTCATGACAATGACACATCTTGAATTCGTTTCCGAACTTCATCCTTTGCGTTTTTTACCTTCCATACGTTTATATCTTTAAAACCTTCATAGAGGAAGGACATATCCCTACTGTTCGGGCACTTTTCCAATAAAAGTTCCGTCATCCCCAGTCCCGTTTTGTCTCTGTCAAGAAACAGCTCCACATTTTCATATTCCCCTATCTCTGTGACCATCCGTTTTACGAAGGCCGTGGTGTTCAATACCAGAAGGTCATGGCTGTTTACGATATCCGGCATCAGCTCCATTAGGGTGAGCATATCGAACATGCCTTCGGTAATGGCCAATTTCTTTGATCTGTTCCCCATCATCGAAACATCCTTGGGCGATGTGGATCCTTTCCAATAGCTGTTCCGCAGTTCCCAGCCTCCAGACCTGTTCTGTAATCCTATGCCAAAGTATGTCCGTTCTCCTATCTTATAATGGACCTCCTTGCACAGTTTTCTTGCGGTCTTGGTCGAAACCTTTCTGGAGCTCAGATAGTTTTGCAGGGCCCTGTGCTCGATCTCCTTTTCCTGGATGATTTCAATCGGGTCGGCCCTATGTTCCTTCTTGGTTGGATTCGGCCGCCGGTGAAAAGAAAAATGGCCCATGTTCCCGGACAATCGTTCCAATGCCTCCTTTACGGAACAGTTTTCCATTTTCATGATCAGGTCTATGGTACTGCCACCTTCAAAGGTCCCAAAATCTATCCAGTAGTTTTCCTTCAATGATACCTTGAAAGAGGCTTGGGTCTCGCTCCGGAACGGGCTGAGGAACCAAGCTTCTTTTTCCGTTTTCCGGACTGGAAAGTGCCCCGACTTGGCCAGCGTGGAAACGATGTCAATGTTGCGGGCTTTTTCGCAGTCCATTCTTTTTTCTCTCATGGTTCTGTTTTTAATCGATTTTTGATGATTTGATGACAAACCTCTGGGGGACCCTATAAATACTGGTTGTTCCCCCGTCATCATTTTGTCATCGTTTCATCACTTTTGTTTTTTTCTTCATTGTCCCTGTCATCATTTTTTATTTTGATGACAGAATGATGACAAAGTGATGACAGCCTAAACCCTTATAAACACTGGGCTTATATCAATCTGTCATCAAATCATCAAAATTTTGGACCAAAAAATTCTTTTTTATGGTAAAGTACCTTCCCTTGGCGTCCTCGGTGTTGATCTCGCCGTTGTTCCAAATGGTGATTTTTTGGTACTTGTTTGAATTTGGCTGGTTGTCCAGTTTCCAATCCTTTTTCAGCAACCGCCTCAATTGGGTCAGGTCGGTCTTGACCCGTGTGCGGTTGAGCATGTGCAGGGCATCGATGGGACAAAGGTCCACCGAGTCCATCTCGAACTTTTCCATGGCACTCAGCAATAGACTGGCCAGTTCCTTCTCCACCCTATTTCGGTTATTGTTCACCAGCTTCTTAAGGGCAGGGGTATAAACCTGTTTAGCTGTGAACCACATTCGGGTTCTTTGTTTTGTGCTGTATTCCCTTTTTGAAAGGAAATCCAAAAAAGCGGGCACTTCCTTGGACAACTGGTCCAGGAAATCGGTGTCCTCCCTTTTAAGTGAAGGAATCTTTCTAACCCAGAACCTGGTCTCATGGGCATCGATCTTGATGAAACTGTCCTCGTTATTACTGCAGAGGATAAATTTTCCAAAGAATTCCACTTCCCTTTTGTCCTTGCCCTTGGCCTCCAGCTTGTTCCTGTTGGTGGTACTCAGATATTTGATGCGCTCGGTGAGCTCCTCCTTGTTGAACAGCACCTCGTCCACGCATATCAACAGCTTGTTGGCCCAGTCCGCATTGAACTGGCTTGCAAAGCTGTCATTGGTCAGATAGGTAAGGTTGTTGCCAAAGATCTCCTTGAGCCATTTGAGGAAGGTGCTTTTCCCGGTGTTCCTTTCGGTGGAGACCAGACAGAGGATGGGGAGCACCTGCACCGGTCTTTGGTACAGGAGTTTCAGATAGTCCAGCCCAAGTTCCAGCTGGTTGCCGAAGATATGCCCTAAAAAGGCCCGTGTTCTTTTGATGGTTCCCTCTTTGGGTTCATGTGCCAAAAGGGAATAGGTATTGTAGAAACCATGGTGTTCCTTTTTGAAGTCCACATGACAGGGAATACAGGCGAACCCATCATATTTGGGCACCTTGCCCAAATAGTCCTTGCCATGGTCCTGCTTGATGATATGCTCGTTCCAAGGGACCAGCTGCTCGTTGAAATGTCCAGAAATGGTCGGAATCCTTACCAACTTGTAAAAGGTGGTCCCGACCCTTATGTATGGTACTGTTTCCATATTGGTGCTTTTGAAATTTTGTGATTACTTCCATTTTTGGTGAATCCACAAATAATTTAAAGATGAATCCGTGGCTAAGGATTTGAATCCACAATCGTTTCGCTTTCCGGCAATGGCTTACGTTGGTTCTGTAGCAACCAACTGACTATCTTTTCCCTTTCAAAGAATATAAGTTTTCCATTGGGCTTGGAGTGCGGGATTTGCCCCGCAGCGGTAAGCTTGTACAGATAACTTCTTGATATGCCGGTGTAATCACAGGTCTCATCAAAGGTCAGTACTTCTTTATTGGCTATCATAAGTCGTTCCAAACGGTCAAGCCGTTCGAGTATCAAAAAATTGTCCATTTTGTTCCTTTTAACGATTACAAATGAACAAAAGCGCTTTTGTTTTCCTTTGAAGAATTCTTTGGATAAAGATAATAGAGGGCGGAGGGAAAGTAAGGTTTATGGATTGAATTTTATCCACAAAAAATTGATGTGCAAACACTTACATCATATCAGTTCATATCAAACCAAATGAAAAATGGCAAATAAAATTTTGTTCTAAATCAAATCAAATGACATCAATCGAATTTTCTTAGAATACAAGGATATTGAGTTATCAACAATTGAAATAAACAGATATAAAATTTTGGGCACCAATAAACGATTGATTATTGGATGAAAACATTCAGGTAGCTCTGGAATACTGTCTCGAAAAGGGTTAGCTTTTTAAACCTGTTCACTTTACTTCAAAAAAAAGCACCCCGTTTATGAGGTGCTTTTATGTATTTACAAGTAGGAGAATTGACTAGTTTCCTTCACTCAAAGAAAAGCTGCCATCACCACTAAAAGATTCTACTGTAATCGTTACGGTCCATATTCCGGAAGTGCCTGCGTCGGTTACTCCAGAGAAAGAATCGGGCTCAACCGCACCGTTCAATGATCTATTCAACACGATATTTGCATCTGCATCTGTTACCACCATATTGAAGGTACCTTCCGTAGTCGCAGTGATATCGGCATTATAATCCGCTGTACTGAGGTTGTTGTTCCAGCTGAATATACGGGTGGTAGAACCACCGTTGCCGGTAAAACTTGCATCGATGTCACCATTGAAATCCGACCGGTCACCAACGGTAAAGTCGGAAGGGCTTGTTCTTAATGTTGTTCCATTGACCGTTACACTCGCAAAAGGGTCATCATCTTTGCTACAGGCAATGACGGTAAGGACCATTACTCCGGCTATTAAGTATTTAAATAGATTTGAGGTTTTCATACTTTACTATTGATTAATTAAGAATTGTTG
Source organism: Allomuricauda sp. TY007 (assembly GCF_010468565.1). GTDB lineage: Bacteria > Bacteroidota > Bacteroidia > Flavobacteriales > Flavobacteriaceae > Flagellimonas. The sequence goes on along the minus strand of NZ_WUEG01000002.1, from coordinate 1,935 downwards.
TTTTATAGTTTCCATAGGTTAAACAATCATACTAACGAATTCCCTACCCTGATGATATAAAATCATCTTTTTTTGTTGTGAATCGTGCCCTAATAGTTGTGAAATCATTTTTTTTAGAATTCGGCTATCTGTACAATAACGGTAAGGATTGGTTGGCAAAAGTTACTATGGCCGGGAATCTGGTTGATAAAAGGAAAAGAAGGTCAAAGATATCCAATGGGTATATAACTTTTTCAAATTACTCAGAAATAAGTGAAAAAACATCGAAATAGTCCAATTTGCAACAAATAATCAAAAACAAATTTGACCTAAGTTTGCGTGCAAATTGCGTGCAAATTGCGTGCAAATAAAAAAAGCTCCAAAAGTTAAAAACTCTTGAAGCCTTACTGTTACTGTGGAGAATACCGGATTCGAACCGGTGACCTCTTGCCTGCCAGGAAAGTTAGGTTTCTTTGATAGAGATTTCATTAAGTGACCTATTGAAAGTTTTTAACATCCTGGTTAAATAGACTTTCTATTTTAAATTTTGATTTCGTTATCTGGTATTACCCAATTTTAAATTCTGTCATTTTGAAGCTCTTTAATTTATTTTAAATCTCATTGTATCCATTTGGCATTTAAAAAGCCCATAATTGTTAAATTACTATTAAAAAGGTGTCCCTTTCGGTGTCAGTATCAATTCCCCACCCTTTACAACCCCTAAAAACAGTGGTTTTTTCAATTTAAAGAAGACCCTCTTCCTCCGCTTAATGATTTGAAAAGCCCCTGTTTTAGGGGCTTTTTTTGTTTGGTTGACAATCTAGTTGACAGTATTATGGTTTTTAGGTCACTAGTACAAGGCTTTTAGTGATTATTATGTCTTTAAAAAGGTAAAAATGTATAAAATCATTATTAGATTAATCCTATTAGTGTTTATAATAACACCCATAAAACCATTATTAGGTCAATCCAAAACATCTGAACTCATAGGAAAAGATACCGCCTTACTATAAAATGCTCAATCAGCAAGCTTCTAATTCAAACAGAAATGGAAGTTATAGGCAAATTGTAAATGCCAACAAGACATCTTTAGTACCCGGGGATTCAATTGTAATAAGTTATTATGTTTCTGGATATGGATACATTGACTTTACATCTGCCAAAACATTCTTTTCATCCTCTGCAGAAATTTTAGATACGAAAAAATCATACTTACTTGCCGATTTCAAACCACTATCCAATAACCGTTATGTTTATGGAGGTGTAGAGGTTCCTATGGACAATAAAATGCTAACTATTCTAAGTGCTAGTATGGTGAGTGCAGAAAATGGCAGGCTTTTGGTCACATATTTTGATGATTTTATATTTGAGGATAGACCCTATGTGATGCCCAATAAAGACAATAGGGATTTACTAAACGTCGACCTGTCACAAAAAGCCTTGATACATTCAGAAAGTACTTTGGGAGTCAAAGGAGAAGAGAAGTTCCTAGCTCCAATGACCTACAAAATAAAACTAAAAGAAGATACTGAACCTGGAGAATATTATTTTACATATGTAATGACCTATTTTAATGGGAATAGTTGGGAAAACGACCGGGTTGAATTAAAAATCAAAGTCCAACATTGGTATGAACGTCATAATAATTTTATACAATACATGGCTTTGATCATTGCAGTTTTGACAATTATTACACTTATTAAGCCATCGATAAAAGTTATTAATCAATCAGCAGTAATCATTATTCAAAAAGTCAAATATTTATGGCCAAAGCGAACCAAAAAGTGAAGGATGATTAAATCTGAAATTGACACTATCCCAATAAGTGTGTAAGTTGAAAATAACGGGGGTTGGACTTTATTAGAGTCTGACCCTTTTTTCATAGATCGTTAGGAACTGGTTTAAAATGATGCCCCAGTTCCTGATGGGCATGGACCACTTCTTTGTGGCCTCCCT
>NZ_WUEG01000001.1 GCF_010468565.1 Allomuricauda sp. TY007 | reverse complement strand
CAGCCCTTTGCACAATTGGAGCCTGACCGTTCAACAACTTTACATTAAATTTGGGGAACGGATACCCCTGATATTAAACACCAATTCCTTTGGGGCTAGCCCCAAAGGAATTGAAACAACGGACAGAGTTTAATTTACAGACCCTTTCGTTACCTTATTTGTATATTCAGATGTTTTCCGAGCCCAATCTCTATCAGCTTGTAATAGGTCGAAATTTGAATATCGCTTAATCCTCGTTCAATTCGAGAGATATAGCTTTTTTTTGTCCCTGTTCTTTCAGCAAGTTCTTTTTGTGTCAAATTTGCCTCTTTTCGAGCTTCTTTTAACATAACACCAAGTCTGAAGGCAAGGGATTCCGCATCATATTTATCACGTCTTTCAGTTCCTTTCTTGCCATATTTTTCGATAAGGACGTCCTCAAAGTCCGTTAAATTTTTCATATCAGCTATTTTTTATTTTTTAAATATTCCTTTTTTAATTTCTCAGCAAGTTTGATTTCTTTTCTTGGTGTCTTTTGGGTTTTCTTTACAAAACAGTTTGCAAGCACAACCAAATTTCCATCATCAAAAAAGCATAGAATCCGTATGCTTTTGTAGGTCGTAATCACACGCACCTCATAAATTCCGTTTGTGTTTTCAAGTGCTTTGAAGAATTTTTTAGGTACTTGCCTCTCAAATCGAACCAAATCCAATACATATTCAATTTTCTCTTGGACTTTATCCTCTTGAGCTTTATAAAAGTCAACAAAATATCTTTTGTATACGATTACTCTTCTTACCACAAGACAAAGTTAACTAATTAGTTTACCTTTAGTGATAAAAAAATTTAAAATTTTTAGTTCGGTTTTCTCGTATATGCGCCAACAGCTGATTTTAAAACTATTTGGCGAGTAGCGTTCGCAATCAAACTGATGCTTAACCAATATGTGGCCAAAATCAACGGCCCCGATAGGTAAAACGGTGTCTTGAACTTGGCAATAGCCAATAGAGTGTCCGAAAACATAAACAACAATACGCCCATAGCCATGCATGCATGCGCATTGTTCCTTTCACGCAGGTACAAACCCACCCCTTGCAATGCCATAAACGTGATTATCACCACATAAATGGAAACGGGCAGTAGCAAATCTCCCAAACCTGGCCTTAACCAGAAGAACAATACCCCGCCTATGCCAAAGAGTATCAAAAAGGGAATCCAATTTTTGTAAAATCCCTTATACTGGATAAATGCCACAGAGAATAAGATATGGGCCAATAAAAATGCAACTAGGCCCAACAAGAAATAGTCTTCAAAAAGCAACAATACATCCCCTAGCAAACAGAAAGCCAAGGCGATAGTTACCATTCTACCCAATCGTACGCAACTCTTTTTTGGAGTAAAGAATAGTAAAACAATCACCAAAATCGTGGTCAACGGCTTGAATAGCACAAAAAGTTGCTTATGGTCATAAAGACCAAAGTAAATGGCCAAAACGGCACTAATTACAATCAATATATTGATTGTTATTGCTGCTTTTCGGGATTCGGCTACCATTCTCTAAATGGTTTTTTACTTAACTGGGAATTGTAGTATTGGATTTGACCGGTTACTTCCTCGCCCAACCATTCAGGCTTTTCAAAACGTTCGTCTTCATGGTTCAGTTCTACTTCTGCCAAAATGAGGCCTTTGTTTTCGCTCAAAAACTCATCTACTTCATACAAATGGTTTCCAAAGGGCACCTCAAAACGTGTTTTTTCCAAAATGCCTGCTTCGCACAAATCAATGAGGTTGGTCGCTTCCGCAGCGGTAATTTCCGTTTCCCATTCAAATCTTGTGGTTCCCGATTCGTTGCTGGCCCCTTTTACGGTCAAAAACCCCTTGTCTCCCCTAATCCTCACCCTTACTGTCCGATCAGGGTCTGTATTCAAGAATCCCTGCACTATTCGGGTCTGAGATGTAGCTTTCTGCTTAAACCCATCAGATTTAACTAAAAACTTTCGTTCTATTTCCAAATGTTCCATCAAACTAAATATACCCTAAATTTGAAAATGGACTTCGATTTTCCATTAAGAAAAATTATTCATGTGGACATGGATGCCTTTTATGCATCTGTAGAACAGCACGATAACCCGGAACTAAAAGGGAAACCCATTGCCGTTGGTGGAGGTTCCAAACGCGGTGTGGTATCGGCTGCGAGCTATGAAGCCAGAAAGTTTGGGGTGCGAAGTGCCATGGCGGGGGCCATTGCCCGAAGAAATTGCCCTGAACTTATTTTTGTAAAACCCCGTTTTGATCGCTACAAAGAGGTTTCCAAGCAAATTAGGAGCATCTTTTTTGAATATACGGATTTGGTTGAACCTCTTTCCTTGGACGAGGCTTATTTGGACGTCACCGAGAATAAAAAAGGAAATCCATCGGCCACCCTTATCGCACAAGAAATACGCAACAAAATCTTTGACAAAACAGGATTAACGGCTTCGGCGGGAATCTCTATAAACAAGTTTATAGCCAAGGTTGCCAGCGATTACAACAAGCCCAATGGGCAGAAAACGGTAAACCCTGAGGAGGTCATTGGGTTCTTGGAAAACCTCGATATCCGAAAGTTTTATGGTGTAGGTAAAGTAACCGCCGAAAAAATGTATCGCTTGGGCATCTTTACCGGACTGGACCTAAAGCAAAAGCCTGTGGGGTTTTTAGAAAAGCATTTTGGAAAAAGCGGTAGCTACTACTACAATGTGGTACGGGGAATACATTTGAGCAGTGTAAAGCCCCATCGGATTCCAAAATCGGTTGGAGCTGAGCGCACTTTTTTTGAAAATCTGAGCAGTGAAATCTTTATGCTGGAAAAATTGGAAAATATTGCCAGTGAGCTGGAAAGAAGGCTCCAAAAATCGAAAATAGCGGGCAAAACTATCACCCTAAAAATTAAGTATAGCGATTTTACCTTACAGACCCGTAGCAAAACACTGCCCTATTTTATTGCAAGCAAAGACCTTATTTTGGAAACAGCCAAAGAGCTGTTGTACCAATCACCTTTAGAAAATTCCGTGCGCTTGTTGGGCATTTCCTTGGCCAACCTCAACACCGAAAAGAAAAAAGAGAGCGAGAAAAAGGAGTCGGTACTTGTTCAGCTCAAATTTGATCTTTAAAAAAGAAGAAGCTGTCTAAAAAAGATTTCTTTGTCAAGCTGAACTTGTTTTAGGTTTTCATATCCGTTATTCATCTACTTGATAGGATTCCGAAACGAGTTCGGAAGACAACTTAAAAATATTTCAGACAGCCTCCTCCACAGTTTAATTTTTAATATCCGTTTCCACGGGTTCTACCGCAGGTTTTTTGGGGTTGCCATCAGCATCAATTTCTATGATATTATCAAAACCGAGTGCATCCAATTTGTCTATAATTTCGGCCCTATCGCCTACCATAAACCAATTTACCTTTTCTGGTTGTACAACTTCATTGCTCACTTTTCTGATATCGTCCACAGATAGATTTCTCACATTTTGATCATACTTCTGGTAATAGTCGTCCGGTAAATCATATCGGACCAAATTCCTGACCGAACTGTTGACCGAGCTGTTGGTTTCCCATTGTCCTGGGAGTTTCAACACTTGATTGGTTTTTACCTTTTCAAGCTCTTCTTTGGTTGCGGGCCGTGAAGAGGTAAATTCGGATATTTCCTTTCTTATCTCGGTTACGGATTCCGCAGTTTTATCCGTTTGAACCGGAGCATACACGATAAATGGGCGTTCTTCCTTGGACCCAATCACAAAACCTCCTGCTCCGTAAGACCAGTGTTTGTCTTCCCTTAAATTCATATTGATCCGGGAAGTAAAATCACCTCCAAGAATATTCACCATTTGCTCCAAGGCTATCTCGGAAACATCCCCGTACTTTTCGGTTAAATGCCCTGCAAGGATCACGGATTGTTGCGACTCTGGTCTGTTCATCAAGTACAGGGTGTTTTTTGTATTGGTCTTTGGTTCGTTAAAAACAATGTTGGGTACATCTCCCTTTTTCCATTTGCCCAGCGTTTTTTCCAATTTGGACTTCAACTCGTTCATCTCCACATCTCCGGTAACAATTAAGGTAGAATTGTTGGGTTTAAACCAAGTATTGTAGAACGCAACAACATCTTCCCTGGTCAATTTGGAAACCGTATCCTCGTATCCCGTTCCGGTATATGGGCTGCTGTACGGATGATTTTCTCCATAAAGGTATTTGTTCATTACCCGTAAGGCCATGGAAATGGGTTGTGATTTTTCTTGTTTTATATCATTGATCTGCTCTTTTTGAAGCCGTTCAAATTCTTTTTGCGGGAAAACGGGGTTGAGCACAACATCCATAAATAGATCTAGACTGGCATCAAAACTCGGTTTTAATGTGCTCATGTATACGTTTGATTCATCTTGGCTGGAAAACGTGCTCAAAGATGCTCCGAGCAACTGAAGTTGTTCGTTGATTTCCAAGGCATCTTTGTCTTTGGTTCCCTCATCCATCAAATTCATGGCCAACTTGGCCGTTCCAGGGCTCGATAAGTGATCGGTCTTGTAACCTGCATCGGCCACTAAGTTTATCACTATAGTCGGTACTCCTTCGCGCTGGGCCAAAACCACATTGAGCCCGTTGGATAATTGGGTGCGTTGCAGTTCTGGAAATTTTGAGCTTTTTGGCGCTCCCAGTTCTGGTAATTTGCTTCTGTCCACTGAAGACGCTACAACATCATATTCTGGAAATGGTTTGCACACCAAAATGTGTTTTCCTTTGGTAAGCCATTTGGTGGCAGTCTTTTTTAAATCTTCGATGGTCGCTTCTTCCACATATTTCAACTTGGTTTTATAATAGGATGCATCGCCATGGTAGGTTTGATTGGATGCCAGGATATCCGAAACTCCACCGAAGCCTCCTATACGTTCCAAACCTTTGATGAAATTGGCAAAGTAACTCGCCTTTACCCTTTTGAGTTCTTCTTCTGTTGGGCCCTCTTTAATAAACTTTTCAATTTCGGCCTCAAGTTCCTTTTCCAGTTTTTCAGGATTTTCTCCTTCCTTTACATTTAAATAGGTAATAAATCGGCTCGCGATTTCACTCGATGCTTGGAAAGAAACGGCGGCACTTGCCGATTGGTCTTGGTAAATGAATTTTTGGTATAACCTTGAGTTTTTTCCACTGGTAAGAATGGCGGAAATCAAATCAAAGTGAAGGTCTTCCTTAAATCCGAACGGAGGTGTATTCCAAGCAAAGAGTACCCTGGTTTCAGGAACACGGTCTTCATATTCCTGACGGGAATCATAGATTTTGTTTGGAATATTGACCTCTTGGCGTTCCATGGTAGGCCCGGAAGGAATGTCTCCAAAATATTTGATTACTTTTTGATGGACTTCTTCCGCATCAATATCCCCCGCCACGGCAACTACCGCATTGGCAGCACCGTAATAGGATTTGAACCACTCCTGTACGTCTTCCAATGAGGCAGCGTTCAAATCTTCCATTTCACCAATAACCGTCCAGGAATACGGATGTCCTTTAGGGTACATGGCCTTGGTTAAATAATCCCACTGCATGCCGTAGGGCTGATTTTCCCCTTGTCTTTTTTCATTTTGAACAACGCCTCGTTGCTCATCCAGTTTTTCCTGATCAATGGCTCCCAACAAGTGCCCCATCCGGTCAGATTCCAAAAACAGTACTTGATCCAAGGCGGAAACAGGTACGTTCTGAAAATAATTGGTGCGATCGGTGTTGGTTGTTCCATTAAGGTCAGTTCCTCCGATACTTTCTAAAGCTTGAAAATAATCGGTGTTGTAGTTTTCACTTCCATTGAACATTAAATGCTCAAATAAGTGGGCAAAACCACTTTTCCCGGGCTTTTCATTTTTAGACCCTACATGATACCACACATTTACGGCAGCGATAGGGGCTTTATGGTCTTCGTAAACCAAAAGTGTAAGGCCGTTTTTTAAGGTGTACTTTTTGTAATCGATGTCAATGTCATCTGCTTTGAACTGAAAACTCTGCCCATAGTTCATGGGAGCGAAGAGTAGGCCAACAATAAAGGCCAGAAGTAACTTTTTCATTTTAGGTAGTGTTTTAATTATTTGATTGATAAAATTTGATATACAATATAGGAAAATGTTTACAATCAGCACCATATTAAACAGTTAGCATTTGCTTAGGGTTTTAATAAAGCTAAGATTGCTAACTTAAATCCAAATAATATTTTATGGTGGAACTATAGGTTACATAATTTCTTTATTAATTTGTAAAATCATCCCCCGTTATAACAACCATTACATCTTTTCTATGCAGCGAAGCGATTTGCACCAACATATTATTACCACGGCGGGCAATCTTTTTTATTACCAAGGATACAATTCAACAGGCATTAACGAGATCATATCAAAATGTGATATTGCCAAAGCCACACTGTACAGCCATTTTAAATCCAAGGAGGATATTTGTGTTGCTTACCTTAACCAGCGACATGGTGCTTTTATGAATAGTTTAAAAGACTATGTGAACCAACGAACAGAAAGTAAAAACCAACTGCTGGCCATTTTTGACCTTTTGAGGGATATGTACCTTGAAGAAAATTTTCAGGGGTGTTGGGGCCTTAAAACGCTTGGGGAGCTTTCTCCCAACCAAACCAAGATTCTGAACGTCATCCAGCAACAAAAAAAGGAGTTGCTACTGTATTTAGGAGAAGTTGTAGGAGAAAACATTGCCAATCTGTCCAAAGCGGAAACTGAAAAAATATCGAGCGGTCTTTATCTTTTGTACGAAAGTGCCGTTACCGAGAGTCACCTGTTCAAAAACGACTGGCCCATTTTTATGGCCAAGAGCATTGCTCCCTTGCTTCTTACAGACATGGATTTAAAATAATGTATCAAAAAAAGTGCGCAATGTTTCCACTGCGCACCCTTAAGATTGTTGATTGGTACTGTTTAGAAGTTACAGTTTTCAATCTCGGTCACACGCAAGGTGTTTACCATTCCTTTTTCTTTGATCGGCATTGCCGCTAGGCTCACTAGCATGTCCCCAACGTTCAAAAATCCTTTTTTACAGGCTATTTGGTTTACATCCTCAATGGTCTGATCAGTAGACACAAATTTGTCGTAATAAAATGCTTTTACCCCCCAAAGTAGGTTCAACTGTGTCAAAATCCTTTTGTTGGATGTAAAAACAAGAATGTGCGCAGCAGGCCTCCAAGCCGAAATCTGAAAAGCAGTATAGCCACTATTGGTCAATGTGGAAATGGCCTTGGCCGAAATTTCGTTGGCCATCAGTGCTGCATGATAGCAAACAGATTTTGTAATGTATCTTTTAGTACGAATGTGTGGTGGATTCTGAGGCACCTTGATCAAGCTGGAGCCTTCCACACTGGTAACAATGCTTGCCATTTTCTCAATAACCTGAACTGGATAGTTCCCTACCGATGTTTCACCGGAAAGCATTACGGCATCGGCACCATCCATTACGGAGTTGGCCACATCGTTCACTTCCGCACGAGTTGGTGTTAAACTGGTAATCATGGTTTCCATCATCTGGGTGGCAATTATTACCGGTATTCTGCCTTTTTTGGCACTTAGTACCAATTGTTTCTGAATCAATGGAACTTCCTGTGCCGGAATTTCTACACCTAAATCCCCACGTGCGACCATAAGTCCATCGGAGGCCTTCACAATCTCCTCTATATTTTCAAGGGCTTCAGGTTTTTCTATTTTAGAAATAACCGGGATTTTGTGTTCGGTGTGTTCCTTGATCAAGTTATGTAGGTCATATATGTCTTGAGCGTGTCTCACAAAGGACAAAGCCATCCAGTCCACATCTTGGCTTATTGCAAAAATGGCATCTTTAATGTCTTTCTTTGTTAGGGCTGGCAAAGAAATATCTGTATTGGGCAGGTTTACTCCTTTCTTGGATTTTAATGGTCCCCCTTGTATTACTGTTGCTACGACTTCATCCTCTCCATTGGTGGACTTTACTTCAAAAATAAGTTTGCCATCGTCCAATAGAATACGCTCCCCCGCTTTTACATCCTTTGGAAAGCTTTTGTAGTTCATGTAGACCCTTTCAGCGGTTCCTTCAAAAGGCTCTCCTGTGGCAAAAGTTACTTCATCACCGGGGGAAACAATTACTTCTCCGCCCATTACCCCCACTCTTAGTTTGGGCCCTTGAAGGTCGGCAAGTATAGCGGTGTTAATTTCCAATTCCTCATTAAGTTCCCTTATCATTTTAATTCGTTCGGCAACATCTTCGTAAGCAGCGTGGGAAAAATTAATTCTAAATACATCTACACCTGCCAGGATCATTTCCTTAAGAACTTCCTTTTTACTGGTAGCTGGCCCCAAGGTTGCTACAATTTTAGTCTTCTTTCTAGTTGGCATTTTTAAAAGATTAAATTTCTTTTTGATTTTAAGTTTGTTGTGTCCAATGGATATGCGGTAATCACCTTGGCTATCTGGTTTATGGATTTTATTTTTTGGGAAAACATCGTTTCATCTGCTGCATCCACCTTCAAAAAATAATCCACTTCCTTACGTTCTCTCACCAAGTAATCGATTCTCTTTGAGATATTGTTCTCAAACAGTCCCATCGAAGGAATCTCCTCCTCTACTTCGCATTTATTCGAAATCAGCGTCCAATATTCATCGTTTATCTCATCGTCCCAATCGAATACGGAGAAAGACATATGATCGTCAAGATGCAGGTCTTTTTCCATGCGTTTTAAGTACAGTCCACAGGTGGAATTTATGGCATAGGTAATGGCATAATCTTCCAGGTTACTGTGTATGGCGATAAGAGAAAAACCATCATCGTAGAGGTCAGCCGATATCTTATGCGTTGTTAACATGCCCATAACACGAACGGTAAATATAGGCTTAATCCAATTGAATGCCTAGTTAATGCAAAACAATACACTTCTAAAACAAACGAAAACGTTTGAGTTTACCATTATTTAAAGTTACTGGTTTTCTATCTTGCTCTGCAATGCAAAATAGGCCCGTTTGGATGCTTTTTCCTCTGCCTTTTTCTTGGATGTGGCCCTAGCTTTTGCCAACATTCTATCGCCAATGGTGAGTTTTACGGCAAAGTGTTTGAGCTCATCGTTACCTGTATCCTCGTACACATTGTAATTAAAGGGCTTCTTTTCTTTTTGACACCATTCAATTACCAAACTTTTGTAACTGATTACCTTGCCTTCGAGCTGCTCAATATCTACATAAGGCTCTATCACCCTTTCAGTGATAAATTTTTCGCAGTAAGTGTACCCTCTGTCCAAATATATGGCTCCCACGAGCGCCTCAAAAACATTACCATGGATATTATCGCCAAAATGGGCCTTGGGAATCCTGCTTTCAACATACTTTAATAGGCCAAGGTCCTTGCCCAATTCGTTTAGATGTTTTCTACTTACTACTTTAGACCGCATTTTGGTAAGGTACCCCTCGTCTCCTTCGGGTACTTCGTTATACAAGTGCTTTGAAATAATGGTGCCCAACATGGAGTCTCCCAAAAACTCCAACCGTTCGTAGTTGACGGGATTTCCCTTGTCGTCCTTTTGGTTCATGGAACGATGAAGGAAAGCAGTCTTGTAGATCTCTATGTTCTTGGGCTTAAATCCAAGGATTCTTTTGATTCCCAAAAAAAAATCCCCATCCGCGTTTGGATGGGAATTGAATATTTTGGAAGTAAGTTTCATGTTACAAAACTACCCTATTTTTTTGAATAGTACGCAAGCGTTGTGTCCACCAAAGCCAAATGTATTGCTCATGGCAACTTTTACTTCACGTTCCTGGGCCTTGTTCAAGGTCAGGTTAAGGGACGGGTCTATTTGCTCGTCCACAACACTATGATTAATGGTCGGTGGCACCAAATTGTGCTCCATGGCCAATATTGATGCGATAGCCTCAATAGCTCCGGCAGCACCCAACAAGTGTCCGGTCATGGACTTGGTGGAGTTAATGTTGATCTCTTTGGCATGATCCCCAAATACTTTGGAAATAGCTTTTAATTCGGCTACATCCCCAAGGGGTGTAGAAGTTCCGTGCGTGTTGATGGCATCTACATCCTCTGGCTTCATTCCTGCATTCATCAAACAGTTCTCCATAACTTTTACCACTCCTATACCCTCTGGATGTGGAGCGGTCATGTGGTAAGCGTCACTTGACAATCCTCCACCCAATACTTCTGCATATATTTTAGCTCCTCGGGCTTTGGCGTGCTCATACTCTTCCAGTATAAGCGCTCCTCCGCCTTCTCCCAATACAAATCCGTCGCGCGTAGCGTCGAATGGCCTGGAAGCGGTTTCTGGACTTTCATTTCTGGTAGATAACGCGTGCATGGCATTGAATCCGCCCATTCCTGCAAGGGTAACGGCAGCTTCACTACCTCCAGTCACAATAACATCACAGTGGCCCAAACGAATATAGTTGAGGGCATCAATCATGGCGTTGGCCGAGGATGCACATGCTGATACCGTGGTATAGTTGGGTCCCATGAATCCATGTTTGATGGAAATATTTCCGGGTGCTATATCGGCAATCATTTTTGGGATAAAGAATGGATTGAAACGTGGTGTGCCATCGCCCTCGGCGAAATTAATCACCTCATTTTGGAAAGTTTCCAATCCGCCTATTCCCGCACCCCATACAACGCCTACCCTAAACTTGTCCACAACGTTCAAGTCGATTCCAGAATCTGCTATGGCCTCATCTGAGGACACCAAGGCATATTGGGCAAACCTATCCAGTTTCCTGGCTTCCTTCCGATCAAAATAATCTGAAGGATCATACCCTTTAAGCTCGCAAGCAAACTTTGTTTTAAATTTTTCGGTATCGAAATAAGTAATGGGGGCAGAACCGCTCTTACCGGTCCGTAGTCCTTCCCAATAAGCTTCCAAATTGTTACCTATGGGCGTTAACGCACCCATTCCGGTAACCACAACTCGCTTTAACTGCATTGAACTATTTTTTTTACCCTTTAGACCTAAATTATAAAAAAAATTATCCATGTGATAACCACCACATGGATAATTTAAAATCTTCAGCGATATATCATATAATTACTTAGCTTCTTCGATGTAGCTAATGGCCTGACCAACAGTGGCAATGTTCTCTGCTTGGTCATCTGGTATTTGAATATCAAATTCTTTCTCAAACTCCATGATAAGTTCAACAGTGTCCAAGGAATCCGCTCCTAAGTCGTTGGTAAAGCTAGCTTCTGCAACTACTTCATTTTCATCTACACCTAGTTTATCAACGATGATAGCCTTTACTCTTGATGCAATGTCTGACATAATTATTGTGGTTTTAAAAATTTAAATCGTTGGCAAAAATATAAAACTTTGGATTAAATACACCATTTGTCGATAAAATGTGCTCCAAATTAAACATCTTAAATTGCTGTACCTTACTTTAGCCGACGTAATTTAGTCCAAAATCATATCAATTCCTAACGAATGAAACGAATTGTAATCTTTGCATCGGGCAGCGGGTCGAATGCAGAAAATATTATTTCCTTTTTTCGTGAAAAACCAGAAGCGACCGTAGCTGCGGTGCTCACCAACAAAAGCTCGGCCAAGGTTCTTGAACGTTGTGACCGTCTTGGGGTGCCCGCTTTTTATTTTAATAAACCCGCTTTTAAAGATTCTGATGCAGTCGTGAATATTTTACAAGGACTTAATGCAGATTTAATTGTGCTTGCCGGTTTTCTTTGGAAGATTCCATCAAACCTTATTAACGCCTTCCCCAATAAAATTATTAACATTCACCCTGCCTTGTTGCCCAAATATGGTGGAAAGGGCATGTATGGGAGCAGGGTTCATCAGGCCATAAAAGAAAACAAAGAGACCGAAACGGGCATTACCATACATTATGTAAACGAAAATTATGATGAGGGCGCCATCATCTTTCAAACTAAAACCACTGTGAAACCTTCGGATAATGCAGAAGCTATTGCCCAAAAAGTACACCAATTGGAATACGAGCATTTTCCTAAAGTGATCGAAAAAGTTTTATCCTAAATGGCCAAGAAGAAGAAGTTTTATGTAGTCTGGAAAGGCAAGCATCCCGGTATTTTTGAGTCTTGGGCAGATTGCAAGGCCCAAATTGATGGCGTAAAGGGAGCACAATACAAATCGTTCGCCACCTTTGCCGAGGCCAAAAAAGCCTTTAACAGCAACTATTTGGAATATAAAGGTAAATCCAAGGGTAAAAATGAACTTAGCCCCGAGGAACTGCTAAAAATCGGAGACCCCAATTACAATTCCATTGCCGTGGATGCAGCATCGAGCGGCAACCCGGGAAAAATGGAATATCGCGGTGTGGACACCAAAAGTAAACGGGTTCTTTTTCATCAAGGTCCTTTTGAGCAGGGAACGAGCAACGTAGGGGAGTTTTTGGCTTTGGTGCATGGTCTTGCCTTTTTAAAACAACAAAAAAGCGACCGTATCCTTTATTCCGATTCCAGAATAGCAATAGGATGGGTGAGAAAGAAAAAGTGCGGCACCAAATTGAACAAAACCGTCAAAAACACCCAGCTCTTTGAATTAATCGAGCGTGCCGAGGAATGGCTTAAAAAGAACCGATTCAATACACCAATCGTAAAGTGGGAAACCAAGGCCTGGGGCGAAATTCCGGCCGATTTTGGAAGAAAGTAGCTTTAAAAATGAGATATGGGATGTGAAACTTGAGTTTTGTTGAAGTCGGAAGTCCAGTGTCAGGAGTCAGATGCCCGCTAGTTGAATTTGAACTTGATACTTGAGCTTGAACTTGATGCTTTAACTTGTATTTGGGTCCGAAGTCGGAAGTTGGTTGGCAGTAACAGTACGCAGTAACCCAATAACTCCGAACTTGGGTCTTGGTTCTTGTCTTTCTGTTCTATCTTCCCTTTTGACACTAATTTCACGAATCATCACGAATAGGTTTGCTCTTGAACTTGATGTTTGAACTTGAACTTGTATTTGGGTCCGAAGTCGGGAGTTACTCAGTTATTGAATTATTGGAATTTGGAACTTGATTGTTGGCATTTGGTGTTTGATGACGGAAGTCGGTTGGCAGTAACAGTACACAGTAACCCAATAACTCCGAACTTGAGTCTTGGTTCTTGTCTTTCTGTTCTATCTTCCCTTTTGACACTAATTTCACGAATCATCACGAATAGGTTTGCTCTTGAACTTGATACTTGAGCTTGAACTTGTATTTGCTCCTCTCTTTTTCTTAAATCCTTTATCAATGATTCCAAATGGAATATCAAAGCGTATATTTGCAGCAAAAATTAGGGAATGGGCAAATTACTGATCGTGGGAACCATGGCTTTTGATGCCATTGAAACACCGTTCGGGAAAACAGGAAGAATTTTAGGGGGCGCCGGTACCTTTATCGGTTTGGCAGCTTCGCAGTTTAAAATAGATGCTGCAATCGTATCTGTGGTAGGAGATGATTTTCCACAATCTTACATGGACATTTTAAAAAACAAGGACATAGACCTTTCGGGTGTTGAAGTAGTAAAAGGTGGAAAAACCTTCTTTTGGGAAGGAAAGTACCACAACGACCTCAACTCCAGGGATACTTTAGCCACCGAATTGAATACCTTGGCGGACTTTAACCCCGTTGTTCCCAATGATTATACCGATGCCGACATTGTAATGCTCGGCAATCTTCACCCTAATATCCAACTGAGTGTAATTAATCAGATGGAAAAACGACCAAAGCTCATAGTTTTGGATACCATGAACTTTTGGATGGACAATACTTGGGGTGAGTTGATGACGGTGATTTCAAAAATCGATGTCATTACCATAAATGATGAAGAGGCTCGTCAGATGACCAACGAATATTCCTTGGTCAAAGCCGCCGCGAAGATTCAGGAAATGGGTCCCAAATATGTGGTGATCAAAAAAGGGGAGCACGGGGCGCTTTTGTTTCATAAGGATAATATTTTCTTTGCACCGGCCCTTCCTTTGGAAGAGGTTTTTGACCCCACTGGAGCAGGAGACACCTTTGCCGGTGGTTTTGCAGGATATTTGACCGAGGCAGAAAACATTTCTTTTGAAAGTATGAAGAATGCCATTATCCATGGGTCCAATTTAGCCTCGTTCTGCGTGGAAAAATTTGGCACGGAACGCATGGTGGATCTAAAAAAGAGCGAGGTAGACGCCCGCTTGGCACAGTTTAAAGAATTGACACAGTTCAATATTGAATTAACATAAATGTTTGCCCTGAAAATTTTCGGGGCTTTTTTATTTGGTTTGTTATGAGTGATCCCATTAAGCACGAATGCGGAATATCGTTGATCCGTTTGCTTAAACCTCTGGAGTACTACAAAGAAAAGTACGGTACCGCTTTTTATGGTGTAAACAAAATGTACCTAATGATGGAGAAACAGCACAACCGCGGACAAGATGGTGCCGGTTTTGCCAGCATTAAAATGGATATGGAGCCCGGGGAAAGGTACATGAGCCGTGTACGATCGGCACAACAGCAGCCCATTCAGGATATTTTTGCCCAGATCAACAACCGTATCAATACCGCGTTGACAGAGCATCCTGATCGCGAAGACGATGTGGCCTGGCAAAAAAAGAACATTCCCTACATCGGGGAACTTTTGATGGGGCACGTTCGCTACGGCACCTTCGGAAAAAACAGTATTGAGAGTGTACACCCGTTTTTAAGGCAGAACAACTGGATGCACCGCAACCTTATTGTTGCCGGAAACTTTAACATGACGAATGTTGATGAACTCTTTGGAAACTTGGTGGAGCTGGGACAGCACCCCAAGGAAAAGGCCGACACCGTTACCGTAATGGAAAAAATCGGTCACTTTTTGGATGATGCCGTAGCCAAGCTCTACAAACAGATCAAGAAAGAAGGATATACCAAAAGAGAAGCATCTGCGCTAATTGCGGAACGTTTGAACGTAGGCAAGATTTTGAGGAAAGCATCAAAAAACTGGGATGGTGGCTATGCCATGAGCGGACTTATAGGCCATGGTGATGCCTTTGTTATGAGAGACCCTGCGGGAATACGCCCAGCTTATTACTACCAAGATGATGAAGTTGTGGTCGTGGCATCGGAACGTCCGGTAATACAAACGGTGTTCAACGTTAATTTTGATGATGTAAAAGAACTGGATCCAGGACATGCGGTTATCATCAAGAAAGACGGTTCCATGGCACTCAAACAAATTTTGGAGCCCACCGAACGCAAGGCCTGTTCTTTTGAGCGCATCTATTTCTCCCGTGGTAGCGATAAGGAAATCTATCAAGAAAGAAAAAAATTGGGAAAACTGGTATTTCCCGAGATATTGAAGTCCATCGACAACGATTTGGAGAACACGGTTTTCTCTTACATTCCCAACACCGCGGAAACATCTTTCTTTGGAATGGTAAAAGAGGCCCAAAATTACCTCAACAAGAAAAAGGAGGAACAAATTTTGTCCCTAGGGTCAAAAATGACTGGAAAAGAACTTCACAAGATATTGAATATTAGACCACGAATAGAAAAAGTGGCCATCAAAGATGCGAAGCTCAGAACCTTTATTACCCAAGATAGCAGCAGGGACGATTTGGTGACACACGTTTATGATATTTCTTATGGTTCGGTAAAACCTACGGACAATTTGGTTATTATAGATGACAGTATTGTTCGTGGAACTACCTTAAAGCGAAGTATCCTCAAAATCTTGGACCGCTTATCCCCAAAGAAAATAGTGGTCGTGTCCTCCGCTCCGCAAATACGTTATCCTGATTGTTATGGTATTGATATGGCCCGATTGGAAGATTTTGTTGCTTTTAGAGCGGCATTGGCCTTACATGAAGAACACGGTACCACTCATAAAATAAAGGAGATTTATGAAAAATGTCTCACACAGACCAATCCCTCAAATAAAAATGCGGTAAACTATGTACAGGAGTTCTACGCTCCGTTCTCTGCCAAGCAGATTTCCAAGAAAATAGGTGAGATTTTAAGCCCCGAAGACATCAACGCAGAAGTCGAGATTATTTACCAGACCATTGAAGGCCTGCACAGCGCTTGCCCAAAAAATCTTGGTGATTGGTATTTTACGGGCAATTATCCAACTCCCGGAGGCAATAGGGTGGTCAACAAGGCTTTTGTCAACTTTTTCGAGGGCAAGAAGGAAAGGGCTTATTAGGTAATCGAGAAAAAGGCAAAAGTGCAGTTCATCGATGAAACTAGTAGAACAGCGGGTTTTTATACAATGGCAAATCTGCAATCCTACTTTAGTGTCTGCCATAGCATAAGTAGGTTAAGTTCATGGTAAGATTTGGGGCAAAAAAGGTGGAATAACTTCCACCTTTTTTATTTTCTGCATCTCAAATCGTCTCTATTTTTTCTGATTTAGAACCTCTCTGACTTGAATTTATGGAAAAACCCCAGTTTTTTAAGGTTTTTGTGCAATGCAGATTGGATAAAAGTTATTAGTTTAGTCCCAACACAATCCCCATTACTTGTTAAGCGCAGCAAAAATGTATATGAGCACAACGTTCGTATGCTTTGTGTTGCGGTGATTTTTTTAAGGTCCCCAAATCTTATTGATAATTTAAAACTTGACAAGTAATGAAACAACTGAAAAACCTACTGCCTCTGATGCTATTGGCCCTTTTGGCCTGGAACTGCCAAAAGGAAGAGACATCCATTCCACAAGAGAACACCACGGGCGCGGCCACAAAATCGGCCATCCACAAAATCAACTACCAACAGCTCCCCCTCCATATCCTGGGCGAAGTTGTCCATTCGTCGGGTGCCGTCCAAGGGAAAGGCCCATCTGGCAAGGGCGGGACGCCTTTCGGCAATGTACGGCAGGACCAAGTAACCGTAATGGAAACGGAAGATGGTACCTCCAGTTATACCCTGGGGATGGAAAAGCTGGGCAATGAGATGTATATGGACAATCTTGTGGTAACCGAAGACGCAGACGGTACCCTGCGCTCCCACATACTGAGGTACAAACCCACCGATGAATGGCTGGCTGAAATGGCTTTAGGCAAAGCGGACTGGGAGGCGTACTCCGGCGAAATCTTTGTCTTTGATGGTGAAGGCGATTCCATGGCGTCAGGCCAGTTCAGTGAAGGCAAGGCCGCGGAACAGGTAATGGGCAAGACAGCTGCGTACAAAGCCCTTATGTACTGTGAAGTGACCAATGTGAGCTATGGCGGACTGGAACAGGATGGAGTGTTCTATGCGACGGACATTATTATAGACTATGAATGCAGCGGCGGTGGCAGTAGCGGTGTGGGGGCTGGTAGTGGTTTCTCTGGAGCTGGCAATGTTGGAGGGCAATCCCAAGGCGACGGACAGTCCCATGGTGGCGGGGGCGGCGGCTCTTCGGCAGGCGATGGCTCACAAGGAGGTAACGGACAGGTCTCCACGGTCATCGATAAAAGGTTGTTCTTTGAAAAAATTGATGTGGATGAATCCGTTGACCCCTGTGTAGTGGTCATCATCAACAAGTTGGCATTAAAGGATGTGCAAAATCTTACCGTGCCAGACATTGGGCAATTGGATGGAACAGGGCATTTATCGCAAGGCATCTTGGATTTGTTTGATAGTTTTGATGATTTGGATATTATCTTTAAGGTAGAAGAAGCCGGAACTGGTAAAAATGCATCTACCTCTGTAGTGACCGTATCAGGTTCTCCAGCTATAAATATAATTATCGATGAAGAGTTTGTTCAAAATGCTACCAAGTTGGCTATTGCCCGGACAATTATCCATGAGAGTTTGCATGGTTATTTATTATATGCTACAGCCACATATAGTCAAAGTGAAACTGCTGAATTAATAAGTAATTATAGAGAAGAGAACAACGTTGATTTGCAGGTTGCCCACCATGAATATATGATTCAATTTGTTGAGGCAATTGGACACTCGCTCTCCGTTTGGGACAACAAACAACAAAACATTGATTACTATAACAAATTAGCTTGGTCAGGTGGTATGCTGGCATCCGATACTTTTGCACAATTATCACTTCAACAACGAACAGCGATAATCAATGCAAACATTGCAGAAGGCTCCGCAGCAAGCAATGCCACAAACAATGCAAAAGGAACTAAATGTAATTAAATGATGAAAAATTTAATTTTAGTAGCAATCATTATACTATTTTTTAATTTAGGATGTGGTGTGCAAAAAAATCTTGTGCAAAACGAAAGTGAGGTTTATCAAATAGTGAACCTACAATCAAGGTTGCTTAGTGAACATCGGTTATATTACAAATCTTATGTTGTTGATAAATCAATGTTTTCTTTTCCAAACAAATATTTCAAATGTATTTTCATCAATCCCAAATATGAACTGGCCCGTAAAGAAACAGATTCAATAACCGCTCTGAATATATCAGAGGACAGAAAGAGAATGTTAGTGAAAAAGGTCGAAGAAAGATATCTTTCTGACTTCGTGCCAAATATATTACCTAAAGAGGAAATTGATGGCATGAAAGAAAATTTGACATCCAAGTCTTGGAGATGGGACAAAGATTTGGTCAATAGTGAAATGACTAAGATAAAGAATTACAATTCTGTCAGGTTTTCAGCACCTGTCCTCAACACTAAAGGGGATTATGCAATTATGTTTGTGAAGTTTGATAGTTCAATTGAGGCTCGTGTATATAAAAAAGAGGATGGTACATGGACGTATTATTGCTACTATCCCTTATCAATTTCAGATTAAATTTTGGACTTATGGGTCAAGAAAGAATTTCCAACTTCTATTTAGTGCTATGCAGACTGGAAAATGGAATGGACCATTACGCTTGATGATGATTATGTGAACAATGCCACACAGCTATCCATAGCCAGAACAGTAATACATGAAAATGTGCATGCTTTTGTTGGAATGATTCTTAATTCTAATAATACATCGGACATGGCCATATCATTGCAAAGTCTTTATACCTATTACAAATTTAACAACCCAGACAAACTAGTACAGAATCTTACACAACATGAATTTATGTCCCAATATGTAGATGCCATGGCAGTTTCACTATCTGTCTGGGACAACAAACAACAGAGTATGGAATACTATAAGAAACTTTGTTGGGCGGGGTTGGAAAGTTCATCAGTCTATCAGGCTCAATTAAATAAAAATGAAATTCAGGAAACTATACAAAATGAAGCTACAAATTCAGTCAATGCAAAAGGTCAAGAGTGTAATTAAACATCATAATAAACAATTCATTTATATTGGATTACTTATTGTATTTCAGTGTTTTACCAGCTGTAAGACTATTTATAATAAAGAGAATCATAAAACGACCAATCATTCTACTAGTAATGGAACCTATTTAAATGTACAATTATTTGATTTTTATAGTAAGACTGACCCCTTGCCCGGATTTATAAATGTAAATGGTATTTATATTGATTCGGATTACAAAAATTTTCATCATATCTTGAAAATTGACCCAGGAAAATACAATATTAAAGGGTACTTTATATCCAAAGAGCCTTCAGTAATAACCGGGTTAAAGATTGATAAAAATGACTCTCTCGTAGTCAAATTGTACTTGAAAGACAGTTCAGAAATAATCTGGGATTAACAATACCAATCATATCCTTCTTTTCATTTAAACAATTTTTTTTAAGACAGACTTAGCCTAGGACAACAAACAACAGAGTATCGAATATTATAAAAAACTATCTTGGGCAGGCCTAGAATCATCTTCAGCATACCAAGCACAACCAAATAAAAATGAAATTCAATCGGCAATAACAAATGAAAGTAATGGCTACAATAATGCAAAGGGTATCAAGTGTCCTAAATAAAGTATATGGATTAGCAATATTGATTATTTTTCTAAATTGCTCAACCCCAAAGAGAATAAGTAATAAGATTGAGAACTGTGAAGAATGCTATACTATTGAGAGGTTTAAAATGAGAGCTGACAACTCCACAAAAAGTATTCTACTATTCAATTATTATGAATTTAGTACCAAGGAAGCTCTGCCTTTTGATTTTGTGATAATAGACGATTTTGCATTTAAAGAAAATCCTGTTGAAATTATGACAACTGATGGGGTAATCAATATTATTGTTTCCAAGCATTCGAAGAAGCCAGTAAAAATCGAGCATGTTAGTATTGCCAAAGGTGATTCCTTGGTAGTCAATGTCTATTTAAAAGAGTTTAATGCGGTTTTCAACAAGTGAATTGAAAAGTTTTAAACATTGACAAATTAAACTTTTGTCAAATTAATCCTTTAGCCCCTGTGTAGAGAGTATCATCAACAAACTGGCAATAAAGGATATGCAGAACCTAACCGTGCCAGACATTGGGCAATTGGATGGAACAGGGCATTTATCGCAAGGCATCTTGGATTTGTTTGATTCTTCTGGCAATTATGATTTGGTTTTTAAGGTTGCCGAGGCAGGTTATGTAGGTGGACAACCGAGAAATGCCAAAACACTTAAAACATACGGAAAACTCGAATGGACCATAACACTTGATGATGATTACGTAAAGAATGCAACCCAATTGGCAATTGCCAGAACCATAATACATGAAAGTATGCATGCATTTTTAGGTTATACAATCAATACAAACCCAACTTCTAATCTTAGCAGTGCAATACAGCAATATTACACTAACTTGGGAGCACAACAAACTTTGAGTTCAGGAGTAAAAGTTAATTTAACCGAGCATGAATTTATTGGACAATATGTTCAAGGGATTGCCAAGTCTCTTTCGGTCTGGGACAATAATAAACAGTCCCAAAGTTATTATGAAAAGTTGGCTTGGGGAGGTTTGGAAACTTCATCCGCTTTCAACTCACTGTCTTTAAACTTAAAAAACTCCATAAAAACGGTTTTAAATAACGAACAAGTTGCGAACAATAATGCAAAAGGAGAAAAATGTCCATAAGATGAAAACTACAATAAAATGTATTTTTATGTTCTTTCTTGTCTTGCTTATCACAATAGGATGCAATACAATGAAGCTAGAAACATCAAGCGAAGCCTATAATTTGATGAATTCATATTATGCTTCTAGGGATGAAAAAGTGTTGGCAAGAAAAACAGTTGACATAAGCCAGTATAGTAAAGGACTGGACAACCTATCTGCTTGGCAAGAAGCAAATAACGATTTAGGAAATTACGATAGACCGAAAGTTGACTTTCAATCCATGTTCTCCAATGAGGAATTTATTAGTATTATCAGAGAATTTGTCAATCAGAGTACAGTTCAACAAAGGTTAGATAAAAACAAGCTCAATGGAAACATAGAGATTAGTCAGAAAGCTAAAAACAGTATCTCTTTCCCATATATTTTTACTAATAACGGAACTAAGTATGCATTGATGTATGAAGAAGTCTATGAAGGCCCAGAAAGTGCTGCTGGAGGAATAACCATGTTTAGATTTGAGGATGGTGCTTGGGAGGATATTTTTTATTTGCATCTTTGGATAAGCTGAGGATAATCAATTCGTCGACTGCTCATAACCTTATTTTGTTTTTGGATTCACTTTGTCAGTTGTCTAAATCAAGCATGAGCACTATAGGCTTCGTATTGCTATCTTCTAAAAAATATGAAAGGAATAAAATATTTAATCTGTGCCGTTGCAATTCTCTTTAGCTTGAACTGTAAAAGCACCTATGGTATTCAAAATATAACCTTGGAACAATCCGAAGTAATCAATGCATATTTTGAAAACAGAAAGGAGAAAAAATTGTTTTTCAAATCTTTGGTCAAACCTTCCGGTAATGCATCATTAGTAGATTTAATCAATTACAATGAATTGAATAGTTCTCATGATATCATTGAAAAAAAATTTGGGGTCGAATTTGAAAAAATTTTTGACAAAGAGGAGATGATAAGGCTTAAACGAAAAGCCCAATCAGTTGAGAAAATAAGTTTTGATAAAGGGATGCTCGATAACATTACAATCTCTAAAAAACATGATTTTAATACTTTGACTCTCTCTGTACCCATTTTATCAAATGATGGGAAATATGCTCTGATGTATGTAGAAAGCACAGGAGGTGGAGATTTGATTGTTTTCAAAAAAATCAGTGATACATGGAAAGCCAATTACATTTTAAGTGATTGGTTTTCCTAAATAGACTAACTTAATCCCAATCTGTATCAAAAATATTATCAGATCGACTTAGGGCAATCAGCAACAGAGCACAACCATTATGGCTTGGACAACCCAAATGAATAATTAAGAATACAGCAAAAAAGGTGGAAGTTATTCCACCTTTTTTATTTTCTGCACACCCGTAAACCTTTAGCAATCCCCTTAGTTTTCTTGACATTTATCAATAATCAGGCTGTGTTGTACACTTCAACGCATTTAAGGGAGTTTCATCTAAAAGCTTGGGCACAAAAACATCGCTTGGCTTACTTTTGAATCACCATAGCATAAGTAGGTTAAGTTCATGGTAAGATTTGGGGAAAGAAGCCGGAGCACGCTCCGGCTTCTTTATATTTGACTACCAAGGTTTTATCCATTTTATCGACGAACTGCACAATTTCTTTTTCTTCATAAAAACAAAATATTTTTTAAAACCCTTTGTTATTTTACACAATACCAGTATTTTAGTGCCGCCATAGCATAAGTAGGTTAAGTTTATGGTAAGATTTGGGACGAAAAGGGTGAGGACTTCCTCACCCTTTTCTATTTAAAAAACAAAAACAAAAAAAGCCGTGCACCAAGTGCACGGCTTTTCATATTATTATTGAACCAGTTCTTATTTACTAGCTGCGTAGTTTTCAGAAACTTTGTCCCAATTGATTATATTAAAAAATGCTGAAATATAATCTGGTCTCAAGTTTTGATAATGCAAGTAGTAAGCATGCTCCCATACATCCAAGCCCAAAATCGGGTAACCACCACAACCCACTCCTGGCATAATGGGGTTATCTTGGTTAGGGGTGGAACAAACTTCCACTTTTCCTCCTTTGTGCACACACAACCATGCCCAACCTGATCCAAATTGGGTAGCGGCGGCAGTGGAAAATTTTTCTTTGAAAGCATCAAAAGAACCAAAAGCCTCGTCAATTGCAGAAGCCAATTCCCCTGAAGGTTTTCCGCCTCCGTTTGGGGACATTACTTCCCAAAAAAGGCTATGGTTAAAAAATCCGCCTCCGTTGTTTCTAACAGCGGCATTGGACATATCCAAACCTGAAAGGATATCCACGATCCCCTTTCCTTCCAAATCTGTTCCTTCGATGGCTCCGTTCAATTTAGTGGTGTAGCCATTGTGGTGCTTGGTATGGTGGATTTCCATGGTCCTAGCATCTATATGTGGTTCCAATGCATCGTATGCATACGGTAATTTAGGTAATTCAAAAGCCATAATATTCTGTTTTTTTAGGTTATTAATCAATTCACGTAAAAATACAAGTTTTAACATATATATTCCGCTAAAAGCATGTTAACATCAGGTAAGGAATCCTTATTTTGCAGGAAAAACGTTTTTGGAGGGGTCCAATTTTAAAATATACAGCGCATCGGCAGGTTCGGGCAAGACCTATGCCCTGGCAAAAGCATACCTCAAATTATTGCTCTCCAACGATGCTTCGATAAAATTCCGTCAGATTTTGGCCATTACCTTTACCAACAAGGCAGTGGACGAAATGAAAACCCGGATTTTGGATAACTTGTACGCTTTTGGTAAGGATCAAGTTCCCGAAAAGCAGAAAAGTTTGTTCCGATCACTTTGTGATGAACTCAATTTGACCGAGGAACAATTGCGGCAACGATCCCAACTCATTCTAAAACGGATTCTGCACAATTACTCCTTTTTTGAGATTTCTACCATAGACAAATTCAACCATAAGATCATAAAAACATTTGCCCGCGATCTACACCTGTCCCAAAATTTTGAGGTGGAACTAAATTTGGATTTACTGTTGGAGGAAGCCATGGGAAGATTACTGGAACGCGCTGGCAACGATGAAAAACTTACCGAGGTCTTGATTGCCTTTTCACTCGAAAAAATTGATGATGACAAGAGTTGGAACATCGCCTATGATCTGGTGGAAATCGGGAAACTCCTTTTTCAGGAAAACCATGCGGAACATGTGGAGCCGCTACGTGAAAAATCAATCGGGGATTTTCAGGACATTCAGAAACGGATAGCCTCAGAAAGCAAGTCCATTGGGGAAAAGGTAAACCAATTGGCTCAAACTGTGCTTCAAGAAGTAGAGAATCAAGGTTTTGATTTTGCCGATTTCCCTAGACAAACCTTGCCCAATCATTTCAAAAAAATGGTTGATGGGGAACTCGACCCAAAAAAATTATACGCCGCCAAAACCCTGGAGCCCAATCTAGTTGAGGGAAAATTACTCAAGGCCAGTGACAAAAGGGACGTCACCCAATTGGCCGTAACCATTTTGGAAAACTATCTCATCATAAAGCGACTTGTCTATCGGCACAGCTATCTCCAAAACATTTATGGCAATATAGTGCCGATGACAGTTTTGAACGAAATCGCCAAGGAAATCAAGAATATTGAGCAGGACAGGGATATTGTCCCCATTTCTTCCCTGAACGCCATCCTCTCCAAAGAGATCAAGAATCAACCTGTACCTTTTATTTATGAACGGATGGGCGAAAAATACCGCCATTATTTTATTGATGAGTTCCAGGACACTTCAAAAATGCAGTGGGAAAACTTGGTGCCCCTTATTGGAAACGCCCTGGAAAGTGAGGACGAAAAGCACGACCGCGGTTCCCTTTTTTTGGTAGGCGATGTAAAGCAGGCCATTTACCGCTGGCGTGGTGGCAGGGCGGAGCAATTCCTCAACCTAATAAATGGGAAATCGCACCCCTTTGTGATAGAGCCCAGCACCTATTCGTTGGACACCAATTGGCGGAGTTATGACGAAATCGTGAACTTCAACAATAATTTTTTTACAGAAGTGGCTCCTGTGCTTGGCAACGAGGACTATCGTAATCTTTTTTTGAAGGATTCTCATCAAAAAACCAACAACAAACCCGGGGGATACATCCAAATGTCCTTTTTGGATAAAGATGTGGAGGATAAGGACGAGGTGTATTGCTCGGAAACGCTTAAACACATCCAGCATATCATTTCGGAAAACCATGCCTATGCCGATATCTGCGTTTTGGTTCGCGATAATAAGAAGGGAATGTTGCTGGCAGATTTTTTAGCACAGCAGAGCATTCCCATCATTTCTTCGGATGCACTTTTGCTGTCAAAGAATGAGAAAGTCATCTTTTTGATATCGATTCTCCGAATTTTTGAAAACCCGAAAGACCGAGAAGCGGCCTACCTTATATTAATGTATCTGTCACCCAATGAAAACGGCAAGCACGACTTCATTTCCAAAAACTTGGAAAATATTGAAACCTTCTTGACCAGTGCATACAGTTTCAATATAATTGAATTAAGGGGAGAACCTGTGCTCACCATTTTGGAAACCGTCATTGTACAGTTTGAGCTTTATAAAGGTTCCGTTGCGCATATTTCGTTTTTAATGGACGAAGTGCTGGATTTAGAAAAAAGGGAAGGACCCAGCGTATATGCTTTCCTTAATTATTGGGAAGTAAAAAAAGAATCCCTATCCATTGCGGCTCCCGATGGTGTGGATGCCGTAAAAATTATGACCATCCACAAGGCCAAAGGCCTTGAATTCCCATTTGTGATTTTTCCGTTTGCCAATGCGATTCTGGACGATAAACGTAAGAAAAAGAAAGCTTGGGTGCCTGCCACTAGTGCCGATAAAACTTTAGGGCTGGATGAATTCCTCATCAACAACAATAAAGATATGTTGGAGTACAATGAGATGGCCCAGCAAAAATACTTGGACGAAGAGCAAAAAACCTTGTTGGATTCCATGAACGTACTCTACGTGGCACTTACCCGACCTGTGAAAGGGCTGTTTGTGATTACAGAAGCAGGCAAAAAAGTTGCTTCTGCCGAGTCTGCTTCTTCCTACGCCGACCTTTTTCAGTTATTTGTTCAACAAAAGAACATACCTGAAAACCAGAACGGGGTTTATACCATTGGAACTTTTCCATCAAAAGAAATAGCACGTTCACCTTTGGAATCCAACGAAAACTATATCTCCTACGTTACCCGCCCAAAAGAAGATGCCGGGTTTACGATTTCCACCAAATCGGGCCGTTTGTGGGACGATGAACGCTTGGAAGCCATCGAAATGGGGAATGTAATCCACTTTGCGTTGAGCCAGATTGAAACTGTAAACGATGTTGATTCGGTTTTGGAGCGATTGGAAATTGAGGGGCATTTTCCCAAAGAGGCCGCGAGCGACATCAAACAAAAAATTATGGCTGTTGTAAATCATCCGAAGTTGAAAGATCTGTTCTTGGACAACCTTCACATATTGAACGAACAAGAAATCTTGACAACGGATGGACATTCCCTTCGGCCTGATAGAATTACAATTGATGGGAACCAAGCGACCATCATAGATTATAAGACAGGTAAACCATCGCCAAAGCATAAGGAGCAAATCGCAAATTATGCCGATATTTTAAAAGCAATGGATTTTGAAATCAAACAATCCATCATTGTTTATATTGACCAAGAAATAGACCCTATTTTTGTATAAAGTTAAATCAAAGATATGTACGGAAAAATAAAAGAACATTTGGCCAAGGAATTGAAGGAGATTGAAGAAGCTGGCCTGTTTAAAAAAGAACGAATTATTACCTCGCCACAAGGAGCGGTTATAAAAATCTCCACAGGGGAAGAAGTCATTAATTTTTGTGCGAACAATTATTTGGGGCTCTCCTCGCACCCGGATGTAATCCAAGCCGCAAAGGATACGATGGATACCCACGGTTTTGGAATGTCTTCGGTACGTTTTATTTGCGGAACGCAGGACATCCATAAACAATTGGAACAGAAAATCGCCAATTTCTACGGTACCGAGGATACCATATTATATGCAGCCGCTTTTGATGCCAACGGAGGGGTTTTTGAACCCTTGCTTACAGCGGAGGATGCCATTATCTCAGATTCATTGAACCATGCATCCATTATTGACGGTGTTCGTTTGTGCAAAGCAAAGCGATATCGCTACACGAACAACGATATGGCCGACCTTGAGGAAAAACTCAAACAAAGCATTGCCGATGGAGCACGCTTTAAAATTATAGTAACCGACGGAGTGTTCTCCATGGACGGACTTTTGGCTCCTTTGGATAAAATCTGTGATTTGGCAGATAAATATGATGCCATGGTCATGATAGATGAATGTCACGCTACAGGCTTTATAGGGGAAACAGGCCGCGGTACCTTGGAAGAAAAGGGCGTCATGGACCGAATCGACATTATTACAGGTACACTCGGCAAAGCTTTGGGCGGAGCCATGGGCGGTTATACCACCGGAAAAAAGGAAATCATTGAAATGCTCCGCCAGCGTTCCAGACCTTATTTGTTCTCCAATTCCTTGGCACCCGCTATAGTTGGAGCATCCATTAAGGTATTTGAGATGTTGGACAAGGATACTTCTTTGCGGGATAAGCTACAAAGCAATACAGAATACTTTAAAAAAGGAATGAAAGAGGCCGGCTTTGATATTATTGACGGTGATTCTGCCATAGTACCGGTAATGTTGTACGATGCCAAATTATCACAAAATATGGCCGATATGCTCTTGGAAGAGGGGATTTACGTGATTGGCTTCTTTTATCCCGTAGTACCTAAAGGCAAAGCAAGAATTCGAGTACAGCTCTCAGCAGCCCACGAAAAAGAGCACTTGGACCATGCGATTAATGCATTTATAAAGGTAGGAAAATCGTTAAATGTCATCTAAATTCGTCGAAATGCAACAAATCTTCTGGCAAATGAGTCAAAAAAAAAGAAATTTAGATTTTGTTAATAAGTCTTAACAACTTACATTTGCTGCTGATAAACACTTAAACTTAAAATTTTGAGCATGAAACATCTTAGCAAATTATTGGTTGTTGCTCTTGTATTTGTAGGGATCAACAGCATACAAGCGCAAGACGAAAATAATCCCTGGCAAGTTAGTATAGGGGTAAATGCAATAGACGCTTATCCTACTAACGATAGTGACAATCCTTTTTCAAGTACTACATTGTTCGATGAGTACTTTAATGTATCTGATCATTGGAACATTTTACCATCTGTTTCCTATGTTGCAGTTTCCAAATATATTGGAGATGGTTTCTCTGTAGGAGCAAGAGGTTCTTTGAATAGAATCGAAAAATTAGGAGACTTCGAAGTTGACGATTTGTCTCACTATGCTATAGATGGTACCATTAAATACAACATTCTTAAAAACACTACTATTGATCCTTTCGTAGAAATAGGAGGTGGTTACACTTGGGTTGATGAAATCGGAGCTGGAACCGTTAATGGTGGTGTAGGTGTTAACTTTTGGTTCTCTGACAACCTAGGTCTTACACTTCAAACTCAGTACAAGCACGCTTTTGAAGATTACTTGGTTAAGCATTTCCAACACATGGCAGGAATCAGCATCAAGTTTGGTGGTACTGATACTGACGGTGATGGAATATACGACAAAGACGATGCTTGTCCAGAAGTAGCTGGTTTGGAAGCATTCAACGGTTGTCCTGATGCTGACGGAGACGGTATCGAAGACGCTAAAGACGCTTGTCCTAACGAAGCTGGATCCAAAGAAATGAACGGTTGTCCTGATGCTGATGGCGATGGCGTTGCCGATAAAGACGATGCTTGTCCTAACACTCCAGGTCTTCCTGCACTAGCTGGTTGTCCTGATGCTGATGGTGACGGTGTTGCCGATAAAGACGATGAGTGTCCTAACGAAGCAGGACCTGCTGAGAACGACGGATGCCCTTGGCCAGATTCTGACGGTGACGGTGTTCTTGACAAAGACGACCAATGTCCAGAAGTTGCTGGTACTGTAGCTAACAACGGTTGCCCAGAAGTAACTGAAGAAGTTCAGAAGCAATTGAACGATTACGCTAGAACTATCTTGTTCGACACTGGTAAGTCTTCTATCAAAGCAGAATCTACTTCTGTAATGGTCGACATCATCCAAATCTTGAACGAGTACCCAACTGCTAAATTTACAGTTGAAGGTCACACTGACAGCGTAGGTAGCGAAAGCTTGAACCAAAAACTTTCTGAAGAAAGAGCTAACTCTGTTAGAAACTTCTTGATTGACAAAGGAATCGATTCAAACAGACTATCTGCTATCGGTTATGGTGAAGCTAAGCCAATTGCTACCAACAACACAAGAGCTGGTAGAGCACAAAACAGACGAGTTGAAATCAACTTGGTAAAATAATAAGAAACAAAGTTTTCTTGAAAAAGGCTCCGCAAATGCGGGGCCTTTTTTATTTTTAGTCCATGCATGATACTTTCCTAGAATATGTACTGGACGACCTCCACAACAAACAACCGGATATAACCCGGTGTACCTATATACTTCCCAGTAAAAGATCGGGTACATTTTTAAAAAAACACATTTCCAACAGGCTAAAAAAAAACATATTCAGTCCCGAAGTATTGTCCATTCAGGAGTTCATCGGAAAGCTCTCCGATTTGAACCAAGCACCAAACATTGATTTGCTACTCCTCCTTTTTAGGACCTACAAAGAATCCCAAATAGATGAATCTGACGATTTTGCTTCTTTTATTAATTGGGGACAAACCTTATTACAGGACTTCAACGAAATTGATGGGTATCTTATTCCCGCCAAAGACATTCTGAATTACCTATCAGCCATCAAGGAAATCAACCATTGGTCCGCCAACAAGGAAAAAACAGAGCTCGTCGAAAATTATCTCAAGCTTTGGAAAAACCTCGAAACCATCTACAACAATTTTTATGAAGCTCTTCTCGAACAGAAGAGAGGTTATCAAGGACTCATCCAACGTGAAGCGGTAAAAGCAATTCAAAACGGGGAATATAAAGAAGCTCTCAAGAATCCAATTGTATTTGTAGGTTTTAACGCCTTGAACGCAGCAGAATCCAACATCATCCAACATTATTTGGAACAAGGTAATGCGCATATTTATTGGGACATCGATTCGCATTTCTTAAACGACCCCATTCACGACGCAGGCTTGTTTATGCGGGATTATCAATACAATTGGCCTTACTACAAACATCAGCACAAAATAGAACCGCAAAGCAATTTTCTAGAGAAAAAGAACATCACCATCACCGGAGTGCCCAAAAGCATATCCCAAACCAAATATGTAGGTCAATTATTGGAATCCATTGGGCAACAACAAGATATTGACCTAACCAAAACGGCCTTGGTCCTGGCAGACGAAACTTTGCTCAACCCAATGCTCAATGCCGTTCCAAGTACTATTCCCAAAGTGAACATTACTATGGGAATGCCGTTGAACAAAACAGTGCTCTATTCGTTTTTTGTAAACTTTTTGGAGCTGCACCTCAACGTTTCCGAGCAAGGTTGGTTTTTTAAACGGGTGCAGGAATTTATCTCCAACCCCTATACCTTAACACTCTCCAACGAAAGACAAGGGAATTTTGCACAACACTTGTCCAAAGACATAAAAGAGGGCAATATACTCTACCTTAATCAACAATTGCTTGCAAAATACCCCAAGGCACAAGAATTATTATCCATCATTTTTCCGGGAAACACCTTGACCCCAAAGGGCTGGATAAGCCATTGTCTGTTCCTCATAGAACGGTTAAAAATTATCTACCAAGAAAAAAAAAATGCGCTGGAGCTGGAATATCTGTATCGGTTCTATGTGCTCTTCAACCAGTTGGACCAATATTTGGACAAGGTGGAATTTATGGGCGAACTTAAATCCATCAAGAATCTATTCAAACAATTGGCCAATATGGAAAGCTTGGATTTTATTGGCCAGCCGTTGACGGGCTTTCAAATTATGGGAATGTTGGAGAGCCGTAACCTTGATTTTGAAACCGTTATCATAACCTCGGTCAACGAGGGTGTTCTCCCTTCGGGAAAATCCAACGATTCCTTTATCCCCTTTGATGTAAAACGCGATTATGGTTTGCCAACATATAAAGAAAAGGATGCCATTTACGTGTATCACTTTTATAGGTTGATACAGCGGGCCAAGAACATTTACATCACTTACAACACCGAGCCAGATGTTTTGGAGGGTGGTGAAAAGAGCCGATTGATCACCCAATTGTTAACGGACAAAAATTTAAAACAGCATATAACACATACCATTGCCTCCCCTAAAATTTCAATTGACCCAAAACCCCTGATCCAGATTGAAAAGGACGGAAAATTTATGGAAGACTTGAAGGACTTTGCCCAAAATGGGTTTTCGCCCACATCTTTGACGAACTACATCAGAAATCCTATTGACTTTTACACTCGAAACATTCTAAAAATCAATGATTTGGAAGAGGTAGAGGAAAATATTGCCGCCAATACCTTCGGGACCATTATTCACGATAGTTTGGAGCAGCTTTACACCCCGCTCGTCAATCAATTGTTGACGGAAGAAAATATCCAGTCCCTAAAAAAGCAAGTACCCGAGGTTGTGCAACATCACTTTACCAAGAACCTTTCCGGGGTGGATGTCTCAAAAGGTAAGTTCCTGCTGGTCTACAACGTAATCCTAAAATACCTACACAACTTTTTGGACGATGAGTTACGTCAACTCAAACGCCATGAAATAAAAATATTGGCCCTCGAAGAACGCTATGAAGAATATATTTCGGTACCCGG
The DNA here is from genome assembly GCF_010468565.1 of Allomuricauda sp. TY007. Taxonomy (GTDB): domain Bacteria; phylum Bacteroidota; class Bacteroidia; order Flavobacteriales; family Flavobacteriaceae; genus Flagellimonas. Next base: position 382,947 of record NZ_WUEG01000001.1, on the reverse strand, counting down.
GCTTGATTTTCCCATCAAACTAAAAGGAACTTTAGACCGGGTTGATGAATTTGATGGCACCTTGCGCATTATCGATTATAAAACAGGTAAGGTAGAAGCGAAAAACGTGAAAATAACCGATTGGGAAACATTGATTACTGATTATGATAAAAGCAAGGCGTTCCAATTGCTCTGTTACGCCTACCTGTATTCCAAAAAATACAATGCAAGCGATATTCAGGCGGGAATTATCTCATTTAAGCATCTGGGCAAAGGACTGTTCCCATTTTCAGAGGACAAGGATACCCGGATAGATTCGGACACCCTTGCAACCTTTGAAAATTATCTGTTCCAATTGATAAGGGAAATCTGCAATACTGCGGTTCCCCTTACCGAGAAAATGGATTGATTATTTTAAATCGGGACGCGTAGGACGTACTTCAATTTTACTTGGCAAGGTACGTGGGTGCATCGTCAGCAAATCAACGACCAATTTACCAATGTCCTCGGGCTGAATTTTCCACGCATCCTTATCCGATGGCTCGTTGTTGTTAAAATGACTTGCCACAGAACCGGGCATAATGGTGGTCACCTTTATATTATACTGCCTTAAATCCAGCATCGCGGCCTGGGTAAAACCAACAACACCAAACTTGGTCGCGTTATATCCAGCCGCTGTGGCAAAGAAATTGGTGCCCGCCAAACTAGCCAAGGTCATGTAATAGCCTTCGGATTTTTTCAGGGCATCGACGGATGCTTTTAGCGTGTGATACACTCCATTTAGGTTAGTATCGATCATTTGATGCCATTTCTCGTCTTCCATTTCATCGATTGGGGCAAAATGTCCAACACCTGCATTTGCCATCACTACATCCAATTGTCCCCATTTGTCAAGAATCGCCGCTATGGCCTTTTTTTCATCATCCAATTTGGACACATCGGATACCAAACCCAACACTTTATCTGGATTGTTCAAACTTTTTACGGCAGCGTCGGCACTCTCTTGGCTTCTACCGCTAACGGCCACCTTCATGCCTTGCTCCAACAAGCATTCGGCAATGCCGTATCCAATACCTTTGGTTCCTCCTGTGATGTATGCTACTTTTCCTTCTAGTTTCATGTTGATTTAGTTTTGAAGTAAAGTTCAAAAAAGGACAGGCCAATTACAAAAAATCCATCCTAAAAGGATGGTAAAGTTTGAAAGAGAAATCAGAAAAGACCAATTATGTAGTTTTCCTACAAAAAATGCTACATTTATGATGAATCCAAACAGATAGTGAGGAAAATTTCTTATATCTAATTCAGCCACAGTGAAATTAATCATTGCGTTTAGCGCTGTAGTAGTCATTGCAGGACGAGTAGGACAAACGGGAAGATAAATATTCAAAGAAGCTTTAAATGAAAAGAAAATGGATAAAGCAGAATTAGAAAAACTACATGCTGATTTACTAACCGCTTGGAATAAACAAGATGCAACCAAAATGGCATCATTCTTTACCGACAATGGAGTATCAATAGGATTTGACGGGAGCCAATATAATGGCAAGAACAAAATCGAAGCTGAAATAGGGAAAATATTTGAGCACCATCAGACCGCAGATTATGTTTGGAAAGTTAAAGAAGTCCGTTTTTTGAATTCAGAAGTTGCTACCCTTCGAGCTATTGTAGGTATGAGGCCCCCTGGACAAAAGGATATTAATCCTGCAGCCAATGCTATCCAAACCATAACCGCAACAAAGCAGAACAACGTTTGGAAAATTGAGCTTTTTCAAAACACGCCTGCACAATTTCACGGCAAACCGGAAAAGGTAGAAGAGCTAACAAAAGAGTTAAGCGCAGTATCAGATAAATAAAATAAGCATGAATGCAGAATTTGAAGCAGGAATTAATATCGCGATAAAGATTCCCAAAAGTAAATATGAGAAAACCGTCGCTTTTTACAGGGACATTCTAAAGCTGGAAGTAGAAGAAATACCTATTGATAATCCAACCGTTTCGAAAACACACAAAGTAAAATTCGGAAACAACGTAATATGGTTGGACTGCGTGGACAACTATACCCATTCAGAAACTTGGTTACAGCTTACGGTTCCCAATGTAGAAGCAGCGACAAACTATTTGAAATTAAACGGTGTGGAAACGTGTGACGAACTTGAAGAGCTTCCTAAAAATATGCATTGGATTCAAGACCCTGCTGGAACAGTCTTCAATCTGCAAAGAAGAGAAATTGAACAATCTGAATAAAAAACGAACCCCCAACAGCAATATCGGCAAACCGAAGTTGAAGTACAATAATTGACCGTCTCCAAAAGTCTCACAATACATCAATCCCAACGAAACCCATATCGTCCCCAATATTATCAATCCCCAACGATTACAAGAATATGGCATTGGAATATTTGAAGCCATTCCTACCAAATCAGCGCTTAAAAAAGCCCTCAAGAAAAAGTATATTTCTGTAAATGGAGCCATTGCGACCACGGCAACCTTTATTTGTGGTGGAGAAGAAATAACGCTTGCCATTCCAAAGGAAAAAATGTTGAAAAAGCAGTTCAACTTTCCGCTAAAAGTATTGTTGGAGGACGAGCATCTGGCTGCGATTCATAAACCTGCCGGTATTGAAGTAAGTGGCAACAAATTCAAGACCATTGCCAATGCTTTGTCTCAAAATCTTAAGGCCAGCACGCTTCCCGATGCCACGACACCGCAACCCGTCCACCGATTGGATTATGCCGCTACGGGCATTGTTTTGATAGGAAAAACAAGTAACTGTATCCGTGCCTTGAACAAAATGTTCGAGGACAAACTCATATCCAAAACCTATTACGCGGTTGCCATTGGCGATATGGCGCCAAGTGGAACCATCTCTTCGGAAATAGACGGGAAAGCGTCCCGATCAGATTTTGAAGTGATACAATCCGTTCCCTCAGAACGTTTCGCCAAACTGAATTTGGTAAAATTACACCCTAAAACAGGTAGAAGGCACCAATTGCGGAAACATTTGTACAGTTTGGGGAATCCCATCCTCGGAGATAAAGAATATAACCTAGAAGGCTTAATTTTAAAAGGGAGGGGTTTGTACCTCCACGCCCACTCTTTGGAGTTTGAGCATCCGTTTACCCAACAAAACGTCTATATTGAAGATGAGATTCCTGAGAAGTTTGGGAAGATTTTTGATTCTGGGGTCAAATAAAAAAGCACCTCAAAATTGAGGTGCTTTTCTTTTTTTAGTGGAGAATACCGGATTCGAACCGGTGGCCTCTTGCCTGCCAGGCAAGCGCTCTAGCCAACTGAGCTAATCCCCCAAAGAGAGCGCAAAATAACCACTTTTTTTCGAAAGTATCAAAAATTGCGCCGCTTCCTTAATCTTTTTTAACGCTGAGAACCAATAATGGTATTTTTACAAAGAACTCCGACTTAGGTATGGTGTTCTTTTCCCATAGTTTTTTAAAGAATCCGCGCTTTCTTCTAAACACACATAACATGTCGGGGTGCTCCTTCTGGAAATACTCCGTTACCCCCAAATAGGTGGTTCCATTTTCAGTAATGGTCAATTGGCTGCTCAAGTCCATCAAAGCTGTGTTCACTTTAAGGTCATCCTCGGTATACCCCGGTCTTTTCACCAACAACAGGCTTACTTCAGACCTAAATTTGTTCTTGATCATGATCAATGGGGTCAGGATACTGCTGCGTTTTAAAATCCCGGACCCAAAAGCAGTCAATATCTTTTTCGCTGGCTTAAATACCGTTCCTTTAGGAACAATCAACGTAGGTATTTCAGTTTGTTTAATGATTCTTCCCGAGGTATTACCCAAATAAAGTTCCTCTTGAATATCATTACTTTTTGGAGCAATAATGATCAAATCAATCCCCAACTCTTTGTTGATGCTTTTTAAACCATCAATAATATCCCCATTATAAGTGGCCATTTTTACCTCTACACCTTTGGTGTCCACCTGGTCTATCACTTCTTTTAAATGTTCCTTGCTGCTCTTGGCAACCTTTTCTTCCACATTCGCCAAGCTGCCAACAGCTGTGGTTACGTTAAATACGTCCATTACGTAGACCTTTGCGCCAAATTCAGCGGCAAAATCAACGCCATATTGCAAGGTTTGATGTGAATCTGGAGAAGTTCCAATGGGTACAAGTATGTTGTTCATGGTTTGGTGATTACGATTAAACCTTAAATTTACAATTAAATTGAAACGAATCAATGATAAGACGCGCAAAGATATCCGAAATCCCCGATATCTTGACCATAACCCGGGCCTGTGCCCAAAAAATGCAGGAGAACGGTATTTTTCAATGGAACGAGCACTATCCCTCCAAAGAAGCATTCATCAAAGACATTGAACGCGATGAACTTTTCGTAATAGAAGAAAACAACATCGTACAAGGCACTATCGTCATATCAACCCTTATGGATGATGAGTACAGACCCATCCAATGGTTGACCCCAAACGGAAACAGCACCTATATCCACCGCCTTTCCGTTCATCCAGACCTTCAAGGGAAGGGACTGGCCCGACAAATGATGGATTTTGTCGAAAACTATTCTAGGGAAAACAACTTTATCTCGGTACGGCTGGACACCTTTTCACAGAACAAAAGAAACCAACGTTTTTACGAGCAAAGAGGCTATCAAAAATTGGACGATATCTACTTTCCCAAACAAAGCGACCATCCTTTTCATTGTTATGAATTAGTGCTGTAACTTGCCGCCGATTTGAGCACACAGGTAAACTTTAAGAGCATCAACCAATTGGCGATTCCCGCAACAATCTCGGGTATTGCCGAACCCTTGCTGTCCATTACGGATACAGCTATTGTGGGCAATATTCCAGTGGACGGATTGGAATCCTTGGCGGCAGCCGGGATTGTTGGCTCTTTTTTGTCAATGCTCATTTGGGTGCTCGGCCAGACCCGTAGTGCCATTTCTGCCATCATATCTCAGTATTTGGGTGCCAGCAGGTTGTCCGAGGTGAAAAATCTGCCTGCTCAAGCCATATTTCTGAACATCTGTTTGAGCCTTGTGGTCCTGCTCACCACCATTTTTGTAATCGAAGAGATTTTTGCACTCTTTAATGCTTCGGGCAAAATATTGGACTATTGTGTTTCCTATTATTCCATTCGGGTTTGGGGATTCCCGCTTACGCTGTTCACTTTTGCCATTTTCGGTATTTTCCGTGGGCTCCAGAACACTTTCTACCCTATGGTCATTGCCATGTTGGGTGCCGGGCTCAACATCCTGTTGGATTTTGTTCTGGTGTATGGCATCGATGGATTCATTCCTGCATTGTATTTGGAAGGTGCCGCATGGGCCAGTTTAATTGCCCAGGCCATTATGGCTCTGTTGGCTTTTATTCTATTGATTAAAAAAACGGATATCAGCCTAAAATTGACCTTCCCCTTAAATAAGGAAATAAAGCGGTTGATATTTATGAGCCTCAACCTTTTTGTAAGGACCTTGGCCCTGAATGTCGCTTTAATGCTGGCCGTTCGCGAAGCCACCACATTGGGCGACCGCTTCATCGGAGCTCATACCATTGCGGTCAACCTTTGGTTGTTTGCCGCATTTTTTATTGATGGCTATGCCGCTGCCGGCAACAGTATGGGAGGAAAACTTTTGGGCGCCGCCGATTACGATGGTTTGTGGAAATTGGCCAAAACCATTTTTAAATATGGTATGGTGGTGAGTCTCGCGCTCATGTGCTTCGGATTTATTTTCTACCGTCCCATTGGGCTTCTTTTTTCCAAGGAAGAAATCGTTCTCAATACCTTCTACAGCATTTTTTATATTGTTATTCTTGGACTCCCAATGAATACCCTGGCCTTTATTTTTGATGGGATTTTTAAAGGGATGGGAGAAATGAAATATTTGAGAAACGTACTCTTGGCCGCTACCTTTTTAGGGTTTATACCATGCCTCTATTTAGGATTATATACTGGTCTCGGCATACATGCCATCTGGATTGCCTTTGTGGTCTGGATGATGATTCGCGGCTTCTCCTTGGTCTGGAAATTTAGGAGAAAGTTCCGACCCTTGGTGCAAAACCCTTAATTTAGTGCTCAAAGACATCTGATAATCAATTTTAATGACAACAGATAGAACCAACGGAAGTTTATACACCCATATAGAAAACAGAATTGCTACAGTCGAATTTGGCCATCCCGCAAGCAACTCCTTTGTGTCCGAACTATTGGCCAGATTAACTACTGAGTTCGAAAAACTTGGCACAAATGAAGAGGTATCCATCATCGTCTTAAAATCCGAAGGGGAAAGAGCCTTTTGTGCAGGAGCTTCTTTTGATGAACTTGTGGCCGTTTCTAATTTAGAAGAAGGCAAACAGTTTTTCAGTGGGTTTGCCAACGTCATCAATGCCATGCGCAAATGTCCCAAACCGATTATTGGTCGGGTACAAGGAAAGACCGTCGGTGGCGGTGTAGGTTTGGCCTCCGCTTGCGATTATGTACACGCAACAGTGGAAGCTGCCATCAAACTATCCGAGATTTCTATAGGAATTGGTCCATTTGTAATTGCTCCCGTAGTGGAACGAAAAATGGGAAAAGCTGCCCTTGCAGAGCTCACTTTATATCCCACGGAGTGGAAAAATGCCTATTGGGCCAAGGAACAAGGTCTTTACGCCAAGGTATACGAATCCATTTCAGAAATGGATAAGGAGCTGGACATTCATCTGCAAAAACTGGCAACCTATAATCCCGAAGCTTTGGCCGAAATGAAAAAAGTATTGTGGGAAGGAACGGAGCATTGGGACGACCTATTGTTGGAACGTGCCGAAGCCTCAGGAAGATTGGCACTCTCCCCCAACACAAAAAAAGCATTGGAAAGGTTTAAAAAATAAAAGTAGTTATGAATGATTTGATTTTCCCCATATTGGCCCTTTTCGTGATTGTGGTGTATGTGGTCAATAGAATACGAAGCAACCGACGTTACAAAAAATAATATATAAAATATATATTTTATATATTTGCTAGTTTAGAATTTGAGAGACCAAGTTTTATGGAACATGTCAAAAAACTGATTGAAGTCGATAAGTCATTGGTAGTAAAGCTCAAAGTGCTTTCCGCTTTTGAAAACTTGAGCGTTAAGGCCTTGATGGAAAAGGCTGTGGTTGAATATGTGAAAAACAAAGAACTGGAACGTTTCGAAAAGCTATCAGAAGAAGAGAAGGAAGACCTTGGGCTTCTACTTCTGATGCAGCAAACAGACAAAGAAGACTTTGTCAGTGAGGAAGATGTCTTTAAAATTCTTGATGAATGAAAATCAAATATCATAAATCACTTGAAAAAGATTTAAGAAAGATTAATGATAAAAAGATAAAGCAGAAATTGAAGCTTACCATTCTCGAAATGAAAAAGGCCAAGGTTTTGGACGAACTTAAGCCCGTCAAGAAGTTAGCAGGACACCCGAATGCTTTCAGAATAAGAGTCGGCACATACCGACTTGGTTTTTATTACGAAAACAATACCTTAATATTGTCTCGTTTTGTAAAACGAAATGACATATATAAACTTTTTCCTTAGACCAATTGGACAATATTTCACTTCCTAAAGGCAAAAAAGTCTATTTCGCGAGCGATAACCACCTCGGGGCTCCCGCCCGAAAGGACAGTCTGCCCCGCGAGAAAAAATTTGTGGCCTGGCTCGATTCCATTAAAGACGATGCCGCGGCCATTTTTTTAATGGGCGACCTTTTCGACTTTTGGTTCGAATACAAAACAGTAGTACCCAAAGGCTTTACCCGTACCTTGGGAAAATTGGCCGAACTTACCGACATGGGCATTTCCATTAACTATTTTGTGGGCAATCACGACCTCTGGATGGATGGTTATTTTGAAGAAGAGCTCAACATACCGGTCTATCACAAACCTCAGCAATTCCTCATCAACGATACTTCGTTTTTTATTGGACACGGTGACGGATTGGGCCCACATGACAAAGGCTTCAAGCGGATGAAAAAGGTGTTTACCAATCCCGTGGCCAAATGGTTTTTTAAGTGGCTGCATCCTGATTTGGGCGTGAGGCTGGGTCAACATCTATCCGTGAACAATAAGATAATTTCTGGCGAAGCAGATGCCAAATTCTTAGGAGAGGATAAGGAATGGCTTATTTTATACGCCAAACGCAAGCTGGAGGAGCAGCATTACGACCATTTTATTTTTGGTCACCGCCATCTACCCATGGAAATCAAGCTCAACGAAAAATCCACTTACACCAATCTCGGGGACTGGATTTCCTATTTTACCTACGCTGTTTTTGATGGTGAAAAGTTGACCTTGGAGAAATTGGAAGACTAATCTTCCTTTTCGTGCTCGTCAATATCTTTTTGAAGGTCCAATCGCCTGAAGCTCGGTGAAACAATGGCGGTTGTACCGGCAGTAAGCAGGGTCATACATCCACCGAACACTACTGCGGTAACCGTTCCCAATAATTTAGCGGCCAATCCACTTTCAAAAGCACCCAACTCGTTGGACGACCCCACAAACATAGAGTTTACTGAAGCTACCCTGCCGCGCATATTGTCTGGCGTCTTTAATTGTAAGATAGTCTGACGTATAATCATGGAAACCCCATCTACTGCACCACTTAGGAACAAAGCAATTACCGATAACCAAAATAACTCGGACAGTCCAAACACAATAATACAGACTCCAAAGGCGAAAACTGCCATCAACAATTTTTTACCCGCATTTTTATGCAGGGGAAATCTCGTAGATCCCAACATAGTAATAGAAGCTCCAACTGCTGGTGCCGCCCGTAAAATCCCGAAACCTTCGGAACCCACATGCAAAATGTCCTGAGCATAAACGGGCAAAAGCGCTACAGCGCCACCAAATAGTACCGCAATCATATCCAAAGTAAGCGCTCCAAAAATGGCCTTGTTTCCAAAAACAAATTTGAGTCCATCCCGCAAACTTTGAAATACGGGCTCGCCAATTTTTGGGTTCATAATGGGTTTTCTGGGGATCTGGAAGAGGAAAATCAATGCAAACAAAGAGAAACCGAAAATAACGCACATACTCCAATGCACCCCAATCCAGCTAATGGAAAATCCTGCCAACGCAGGGCCCAAAACCGATGCCAATTGCCATGTGGAACTGCTCCAGGTAGCAGCATTCGGATATATTTTTTTAGGAACGATCAAAGCAATCAATGAGAAAATGGTCGGACCCAAAAAGGAGCGCACAAATCCACCCAAAAACACCAAGGCATAAATGGAATACAGTATAGTGTTGGGTTCCCATGAATCTTCAAGTCCGGGCCAGCTCAACAAGAACAGTCCAAGACTGATTACGGAGAACCCGGCAATGCAGATAATCAAAAGGTTTCGTTTTTCCCGTTGATCTACAATATGTCCTGCAAAAAGGGCCATGCTCACCGCTGGAATCACTTCCATCAATCCGATGATACCGAGGGAAAGTGGGTCTTTGGTCAAGGAATACACCTGCCATTCAATCACAATAAATTGCATGGACCATGCAAATACCATGGCAAAACGTACAATCAAAAATATATTGAATTCCTTATAGCGTAGTGCTGCGTAGGGGTCCATAAATTACTAGCGAATATCTCTTAGTTTAAGTTGAAGGCTCACCGTTCCATTCCATTCATTTTCATCTAACGAAAATACGGCATCAAAAGATTGTACGCCCTTAACTTTGTCTATTTTATTGCCTAAATTAAATCCAATTCCACCAATGGGTTCGGAACCGGACCGATATACACTGCATTTTAAATGTTTCCCCCCTTCACCTACACCGCGGGCATACCCTGTGTCCTTTAATCCTTCTGCCATAAAAATCGGAGTCATGTTTCCAGGCCCAAAAGGGGCAAATTGTTTTAAGATGCGCATCAGTTTTGAGGTAATCTGGTCCATTTGGATTTTTGCATCCACAGAAATTTCGGGCTTTAACAATATTGGGTCGATGGTTTCCGAAACCACTTTTTCGAACTGATTCTTGAAGGTTTCGTACTGTTCTTCCAACAAGGTAAGGCCCGCTGCGTACATATGCCCGCCAAACTGCTCCAAACAATCGGAACAGCCCTCAAGGGCATTGTAGATGTCAAACCCTTTTACCGATCGTGCGGAAGCTGCCAATTTATCCCCACTTTTGGTAAACACCAAAGTGGGCCTATAGTAGGTCTCCGTTAATCGTGAGGCCACAATACCGATTACTCCTTTGTGCCAGTTTTGATTATAGACCACAGAAGTGAATTTGTCTTCTTCTTGGTTTTCTTGGATTTGCACCAAGGCTTCTTGTGTGATTTCCTGATCCAAGCTTCTTCGTTCGGTATTGAACAATTCAATTTCTGAAGCAAACTGTTGTGCTTGGGCAAAGTCGGTTTCCGTAAGCAGATTTACAGCATGTTGGCCGTGTTTCATCCGTCCGGCCGCATTGATTCTTGGCGCAATGATGAACACTACATCCGTGATGGTAAGCTCCCGTTTTTTGGTCTGATTAATTAATGCCTTGATTCCTGTTCTTGGGTTTTTGTTGATGACGAGCAATCCATAATAAGCCAGTACCCGATTTTCTCCTGTAATCGGCACAATATCCGCTGCGATTGCTGTGGCCACCAAATCCAAATACAGCATTAAATCATCTATGGTTTTTCCTTGCTTGGCACTCAAGGCTTGAATCAATTTAAATCCAACTCCACATCCACAAAGCTCTTTGTACGGATAGGCACAATCTTCCTGTTTGGGGTCCAAGACCGCGACGGCATCAGGCAGTTCTAGACCTGGCCGGTGGTGATCGCAAACAATCACATCAATCCCTTTTTTCTTGGCGTATGCTATCTGGTCAATGGCCTTGATGCCGCAATCTAGTGCAATCATCAAACCAATGTCGTTGTCCGCTGCAAAATCAATCCCTTGAAAAGAAATGCCATATCCTTCCGCGTAGCGATCTGGAATATAGGTCGCCACATTGGGGTAGGTTTCCATCAAAAAAGAACTCATCAAGGCTACGGAAGTGGTGCCGTCCACATCGTAGTCTCCGTAAACCAAAATGTTTTCTTGGTTGGCTATGGCTTGCTCAATCCGGTCAACTGCTTTGTGCATGTCCTTCATCAAAAAAGGGTCATGCAGATGGCTCAATTCCGGACGGAAGAACGCCTTTGCCTCATCATAATTCGTAATTCCGCGCTGAATCAATAATTGGGCAATCAAGTCATCAACGCCCAATGCTTCGGAAAGTTGGTCAATGGATTCTTGTTCGGGTTTTGGCTTTACGGTCCAGCGCATGGTTTTATAAGTTCAAATTCGGGTTTCAAACTCAAGTTCGGGTTTCAAACTCAAGTTCAGGTTCAGGTTCAATTTTAAGTACGGGCACCAAGTTTCAAGTGCTTATCGTTTTTTGTTTTTGATTATTGTGGCCATGATTTTAATCAATTGCTCATCTTCATCCAGTAAACTTTTACGTATTTCTTCATCGCCATAGTCTATTTTATTCAAAATTTTGAGGTTCACTCTTGATTCTTTCAGTTCCCTTAACGATATGGTCGCTCTGTGGATATAATCTTTGTCCGAACAGGTTCCTTGAGTCTCACCAAAATTCAAAGCTGCACTACCCGCTGAACGAAGCAGTTGGTTGCCATAATACTGGCCAGTAAAATCGTTGGGTAGGTCTTTACAGAAGAAAGCAATATTAGCTGCCAACTCAACAAATCTTTCCTCTAAATCAAATTTTTTGTGGGTCATAAATCATGTTGATTTGATTTTGAGGTTGACCTAATTGTTAAATATAATCGATTTACTCGAATTTAAACTTGGTGTCCGTACTTAAAATTGAACTTGCACTTGAGTATTGTACTTGAGCTTATATTTGAATTTTACTTATGATGAAAAATGGTCTTAATGTCCAGCTTAGCAAATTTTCTGAACATTTCCATAACACCACAATATTTTTCCACGGAAAGATCTACGGCTTTTTGGAGTTTGTCCTCATTGAGGTTGGAACCCGTAAAGTGATATTCAACAACAACGGAATCGTAATGTTTTGGATGTTCGTCAGTCAAATTCGCAATGGTCTCTATTTTGAAATCATCTACTTCCAGCTTCATTTTTTTGATAAGTGATGCCACATCAAGACCGGAACAACCGGCCAAACTGGATAACATTAGGGCTTTGGGGCGCAATCCTGCGGCAGAGCCGCCACTTTCTTCTCCGGCGTCGATTCGTACAGTATGTCCGGATGGGTTGTTGCTCTCAAAAGCCATTTCACCCAACCATTTGGTAGTTATGTGATTTGTCATGAAGTTTAATTTTTGTTTCTTGTGGAGTTCAAAAATACAATTTATAACTCAACCATGGCCTTAGTATCCCCCCTTGCTCCTGATCACGACCCAGAAACCAAACAACTGGCAGAGTTCTTTAACGAAACCCTTGGGTTTTGTCCCAATTCTGTTTTGACCATGCAGCACAGGCCAGCAATTTCCAAAGCGTTTATTAACCTTAACAAAGCGGTGATGGCCAATGAGGGCAGGGTGACTTCCGCGCTAAAACGAATGATCGCTTGGGTTAGCAGTAATGCAACAGGGTGTAGGTATTGCCAGGCCCATGCTATTCGAGCGGCGGAACGATATGGTGCCAAACAAGAACAACTGGACAATATTTGGGAGTACAGAACACATGAAGCCTTTTCTGATGCAGAAAGGGCTGCATTGGATTTTGCCCTGGCCGCTTCGCAAGTACCGAACACCGTTAGCGCTGATATTAAAAAACAGTTGCACAAACATTGGGATGATGGTGAAATAATTGAAATGATGGGGGTTATCTCTCTTTTTGGATTTCTTAACCGCTGGAACGACTCCATGGGCACAACCATTGAAAATGGCGCCGTGGAAAGTGCGGAAAAATATTTAGGCGAAGTGGGTTGGCAAAAAGGAAAGCACGATGGATCTAAATATTAGACTAAGCTCAAGAAATAAGGCTACTTGAAACTCTTTTCCTTAAATCCGGTAGTACATCTTTATCGAACCAAGGATTTTTACTCAACCAAAATCGGTTTCTGGGCGATGGGTGGGGCAACACAAAACAATCGGGCAAATATTCTTGATAGTTGTTCACCGTTTCCGTCAAGTTTCTTTTCATGGTATTGCCCAAATAATATTTTTGGGCGTATTGGCCTATCAAAATAGTAAGTTTTAGGTCTGGCATTTGATTCACCAAAGCTTTATGCCACAGCGGAGCACATTCTGGTCTCGGGGGCAAATCCCCAGATTTTCCCTTTCCTGGATAGCAAAAACCCATGGGGACTAAAGCAAAAAGTTGTTCATCATAAAATTGCTCATCCGTGACATTCAACCATTTTCTGAGTTGCTTTCCACTGGGATCGTCCCACGGAACACCGGTTTGGTGCACCTTGGTTCCAGGTGCCTGACCAATAATGGCAATCTTGGATTTGGGGTGGGCGGCAACTATGGGTCTGGGCCCCAAGGGCAAATGCTCCTCGCAATGGGAACAGTTCCGTATTTTGGAAAGTAATTCATCCATTTTTATATAATGGGTCGTAAAGTTTTGTTGAAGTTAACAACTATTTTTTGCCTCCAACCACAATAACAAACTCCCCCTTGGGTGGTTGATCGGTAAAATGCTCCAGCACTTCACTTGCGGTTCCCCGGATGGTCTCCTCATACAACTTTGTCAATTCACGAGATACAGAAATGGGTCTTTCTGCTCCAAAGTATTCCACAAATTGGGTCAGGGTTTTAAGTAGTTTGTGGGGAGATTCATAAAAAACCATGGTTCGGGTTTCTTCGGCGAGTTCCAAAAGCCGGGTCTGGCGACCTTTTTTTATTGGGAGAAACCCTTCAAAAACAAATCGATCGTTGGGCAGTCCGCTATTTACCAAAGCGGGCACAAAAGCGGTGGCTCCCGGTAAGCATTCTACCTCAATATCATTCTCAACACAAGCGCGGGTCAATAAAAACCCGGGGTCGGAAATGGCGGGGGTACCCGCGTCAGAGATTAGGGCGTAGGTAGTACCCTCTTTCATTTTTTGCACCAAGCCATCAATCTGTTTATGTTCGTTGTGCATGTGGTGGCTTTGCAGAGGGGTGTTGATCTCAAAATGCTTGAGCAATTTGCCGCTAGTTCGGGTATCTTCCGCCAAAACCACATCCACTTCCTTGAGCACCTTAATGGCGCGAAGTGTCATGTCCTCCAAATTTCCTATTGGTGTTGGAACCAAGTATAGCTTTCCCATACACCAAAGTTACGGTCTTCTTCCTATTAAAATAAAATTGAAAATCGGATTTATGCGAATCTTCTCTCGATAAGTGCCAAGAATCGGGCTTCGTATTCTTCTTTGCCCTCCCAATTATTATACTCGGGTTTTACCATATTGTTGATAAACGCGATGGAACGTTCCTCCGAATCTATTGTTGTGAGTTGAGAGAGAACACGGGTATAGTCTTCCATGTCGTTATTGAACAGATGTTTTACAAATGCCAATTTATCATTGAGCCCTACCTGAAAATCTTTGCCAAGTCGATCATTTAAGGATTGGGGCTTGATAGATTTATAAGATGTACTGGCATTCTCATTGGGTGTCACCTCATCTTTGTCGTTTTTCATAAGGTCGGGCTTCGCCACGAACTCGGCAAACACCTGTTCCAAATCGGCATTGGATGGCATTTCGGAAACCATGTCTTTAATGGTCTCCATGCCCGGGGTCATAATATCTTCTTGGTGCGGATTACTCTCGGGCACCGATGTGTTCCCGCTCAATACCGCATTGGCCATTTTCTCAAATCTTGAGGCTATCACGTTTTGGGAAACATCTACCTGAACATCGCTCAATTTTTCATCTATAAATTTCAACACGGCCAACTTTTCATAAATCTCTTTCGACTTTTCGTAAAGTGCCGCAAGATCGGTATCCTCCCTTGCTGTGATTATTTCAGTGGACAACTTAATCAACTCTTCCCTCAATTTCCGTATCATAGCTTTTCTTCTTTACTATAAAAATATAATGATTTTGCAAAAACCCTATCAACAAAAGGTTAAAATCTTATTGAAAACAGGGGGGCAATTTTTTAGTAGCTTTGTGGTCGTCCCAATATAACGGGAAAACAAACAATTTCTTTCAAAAATACGGTATGTTTCTCGAAAACACAGTAAACCCTAAAGAACAGTTTGGATGGATTGAGGTTATCTGCGGTTCCATGTTTTCGGGAAAGACCGAAGAATTGATCCGACGACTGAAACGGGCTCAATTCGCCAAACAAAAAGTGGAAATATTCAAGCCCATTGTGGATACCCGCTACCATGAAGATATGGTCGTATCCCACGATTCCAACGAAATCAGGTCCACCCCCGTTCCCGCCGCGGCCAATATTCGGCTCTTGGCGGACGATTGCGATGTAATAGGCATTGACGAGGCCCAGTTTTTTGACGATGAAATCGTGACCGTATGCAACGACTTGGCCAACAGGGGCGTTCGTGTAGTGGTCGCCGGATTGGATATGGACTTTAAGGGTAACCCCTTTGGACCCATGCCCGCATTAATGGCAACGGCAGAATATGTGACCAAGGTACATGCCGTATGTACCCGAACCGGGAATTTGGCGAACTACAGTTTTAGAAAATCCCTTAACGATAACTTGGTGCTTTTGGGTGAAACCGAAGAGTACGAACCTTTGAGCAGGGCTGCATTTTACAAGGCCATGCTGCGCGAAAAAATAAAGGAAATGGATGTGGAATCGGAAGAAGTGGACACCAAAAAAGACAAAAACCAATGAGTAAGGTCGGAGAAACTACCTTGGTTTTGGATCTTTCGGCCTTGGAACACAACTACAACTATTTGCGATCCAAAATAAAACCAGAAACCAAATTTTTGGGGGTAGTAAAAGCTTTTGCCTACGGAAGCGATATGATTGCCATTGCCAAAAAACTGGAGCAATTGGGTGTCGATTATTTGGCCGTTGCTTATGTAAGTGAAGGCGTTTTATTGCGCAAGGCAGGAATTAAAACACCTATTTTGGTATTGCACCCTTTGGCATCCAATTTTGATGATTTAATAGTGCATCGTTTGGAGCCCAGCATTTATTCCAAGAATATTTTGAATCAATTTCTTGAAGCCACTAAAGCAACGAATCAACATGATTACCCGATTCATATTAAGTTCAATACAGGATTGAACCGTTTGGGTTTTTCTGAGGCTGATGTTGATTTTATTGCCAAGGAAACCAAGCGCAACCGATGCATCAAAATAGTTTCGACTTTTTCGCATTTGGCCGCTTCGGAAGATGCCAATGAATGTGATTTCAGTTTACTTCAAATCAATTCGTTCAAAAATTTAAGTGGTGCGCTCAGCAAAAAGCTAGACTATGCACCAATGAGGCATATGTTGAACACTTCGGGCATCATCAATTATCCCGAAGCACAGTTTGAAATGGTACGTAGCGGGATCGGCCTGTACGGTTATGGCAATCACGCCAAAGTGGATGCACAATTAAAACCTGTGGCCACACTCAAAACCATCATCTCACAAATCCATCAAATTGATGCCCAAGAATCCGTAGGGTACAACCGGGCCTATAAATCCAATCGACCCATAAAAAGTGCCACACTCCCCATAGGCCATGCAGATGGCATTGGGAGACAATATGGAAAAGGTAAAGGTTTTGTTGTGATTAATGGTGAAAAAGCACCCATCATTGGAAACGTTTGTATGGACATGATCATGGTAGATGTAACAAAAATAGACTGCCAAGAAGGGGATGAGGTTATTGTATTCGGTCCAAACAATTCTGCGGAAAGCTTTGCTTCGTCGGCAAACACCATATCCTACGAGATTCTCACCGCCATATCCCAACGGGTAAAAAGAGTTCTTATCGGGGCTTAATATTATCTTTTTTGCTTAATTTGTTTACGATTAACCAATACTCAACTATAAAATGGGATTTTTAAAAGAGTTTAAAGAATTTGCCATGAAGGGGAACCTGGTGGATATCGCCGTAGGTTTCGTCATGGGTGCCGCTTTCAAAGAAGTGGTTTCTTCATTTACCGGGGGAATTGTTTCACCATTGATTGGCCTGTTGTTCAAATCGGATTTCAACGATTTGAAATATGTGATCACGGAAGGAACTCCGAATGATGCAGGTGAAATCGTTGGGGAAATAGCCGTGCTTTACGGTGCATTCCTTACCAATGTCATCGACTTCATCATCGTCGCATTTGTTATGTTCCTTGTAGTCAAGGCCGTAAACAGAATGAAGAAAAAAGAGGAGCCTGCTCCAGAAGCTCCAAAGGGTCCGACCCAAGAGGAGCTGTTGGCAGAAATCCGCGATTTGTTGAAGAAATAAAAATCGTTGATGCTGAATAGAGTTCGGCAGTCCGCTACATCACAATAACCATTAAAAACCATCAATGTGTTTTCGCTAACATGTTGATGGTTGTTTTATTTATAACATTTTGTTGTTTTTTGATTATTCATAAAGAAAAAGCTTGTTTAAACCGCTGACTAAAGTACCTTTGCGACAAGAAATAATTTTACGATGAAAGTAGCAGTAGTTGGAGCCACCGGAATGGTAGGCGAAGTTATGTTGAAAGTCTTGGAAGAACGCAACTTCCCTATTTCAGAATTGTTGTTGGTTGCCTCGGAGCGTTCCGTGGGCAAAAAACTCACCTATAAAAACGAGGAGCATACCGTAATCGGTTTGGCAGATGCCGTTGCCGCCCAACCCGATATTGCCATTTTCTCCGCAGGTGGCGACACCTCGTTGGAATGGGCGCCAAAATTTGCCGAAGTGGGAACCACAGTAATCGATAATTCATCCGCTTGGCGAATGGACCCGACCAAAAAATTGGTGGTGCCGGAAATCAATGCAAGTGAACTTACCGCAGAGGACAAAATTATAGCAAATCCTAACTGCTCCACCATTCAAATGGTATTGGCGTTAGACCCGCTCCACAAAAAATATCAGATGAAACGTGTGGTAGTTTCTACCTATCAATCCGTTTCGGGAACGGGGGTTAAGGCCGTGGAGCAAATGGAGAACGAAGCGGCTGGAATCGAAGGCGAAAAGGCATATCCCCATCCAATCAACCGCAATGCATTGCCCCATTGCGATGTGTTTTTGGAGAATGGCTACACTAAAGAAGAAATGAAATTGGCCAGGGAGCCTCAAAAAATATTGGACGACCGTACATTTTCGGTAACCGCAACCGCAGTGCGTATTCCTACTGCCGGTGGGCACTCGGAATCCGTGAATGTGGAGTTCCACAACGATTTTGATTTGGCAGAAGTAAGACAACTCCTAAGCGAAACCCCCGGAATCGTAGTGCAGGACAATCCTGAAACCAACACCTACCCCATGCCTGTTTTTGCCAATGGCAAGGATGATGTTTTTGTGGGCAGGATTCGTAGAGACGAAACCCAACCGAATACTTTGAACATGTGGATTGTGGCGGACAACCTAAGAAAAGGAGCTGCCACCAACGCTGTGCAGATTGCGGAGTATTTGGTGGAAAACAACTTGGTTTCGAATACTTCCGAAGCCGTTTCATAAAATTCGTTAAAGCATCGACTTCGGCCAATAGGTTTGTGTGTTTTGTGGTATTTTTATCCGAATCAATCCGATAAAACATGAAAAACATAAGTCTGTTGGCTGCTTTGGTTTTATTTGCAGCCTGCCAGGAAAACACTAAAAAAAGAGAACCCATTACTGTGAACTACCCTACAACCAAAAAGGTTGACACCGTTGATAATTATTTTGGAACAGATGTGCCCGACCCCTACCGCTGGTTGGAGGACGACCGAAGCGAGGAGACCGAAGCTTGGGTAAAAGAGCAAAATTCAGTCACCTTCGGGTACTTGGAAAAAATCCCGTTCCGCGAAGATTTAAAAAACCGACTGGAAAAACTCTGGAACTACGAAAAAGTAGGCTCCCCATTTAAAGAAGGAGACTACACCTATTACTACAAAAACAACGGGCTGCAAAACCAATATGTCGTTTACCGAAAAAAAGATGATGGCGAAGAAGAGGTCTTTTTGGACCCCAATACTTTTTCCGAAGATGGTACCACGTCCTTGATGGGCCTTAGTTTCACCAAAGATGGCTCCAAAGCCGCTTATCTTATCTCCGAGGGCGGAAGTGATTGGCGCAAGGGCATCGTCATCGATGCAAAATCCAAAGAAATTGTGGAGGACACCTTGGTCGATATCAAATTCAGTGGAATTTCTTGGAAGGGAAATGATGGTTTTTTCTACTCCAGTTACGACAAACCAGAGGGAAGCGAACTTTCTGCAAAAACGGACCAACATAAATTATATTACCACAAATTGGGCACGCCTCAATCCGAAGATAAAATCATTTTTGGCGGCACTCCAGAAGAAAAACACCGTTACGTAGGTGGTTCCGTTTCTGAAGATCAAAAATACTTGTTCATCTCGGCATCCATTTCTACATCTGGGAACAAATTGTTTATGATGGATCTTTCCCAAGAAAACCCTGAGTTGGTCACTATTCTAGATGATACCGATTCTGACACCTATGTAATCGACAACGAAGGGTCCAAACTTTATTTGGTAACCAACCGAGAGGCTCCCAACAAAAAAGTTGTGGTGGTCGATGCTGCAAACCCAACCCCCGATAATTGGGAAGACCTAATTCCAGAAACCGAAAATGTGTTGACCGCTGGAACAGGCGGAGGTTATTTCTTTACCGAATACATGGTGGATGCCATTTCCAAAGTGCTTCAATATGATTATGAGGGCAATTTGGTCCGCGAAGTAACGTTGCCCGGTGTAGGAAGCGCAGGGGGTTTTGGCGGCAAAAAAGAGGACAAGGAATTTTATTTTTCCTTCACCAATTACAACACCCCAGGTTCTTTGTACAAGTATAATGTGGAAACTGGCGAATACGAGCAATACTGGAAACCTCAAATTGATTTTGATCCAGACGATTATCAATCAGAACAAGTTTTCTACAACTCAAAAGACGGCACCAAAGTACCGATGATCATTACGTATAAAAAAGGAACCGAGCTTAACGGTAAAAACCCTACGATTCTTTATGGTTATGGCGGTTTCAATGTTAGTTTAACGCCGTCCTTTAGCATTGTAAATGCGGTTTGGATGGAGCAAGGCGGTGTATATGCCGTTCCTAACCTTAGGGGAGGTGGTGAATACGGTAAAAAATGGCACATAGCAGGCACCAAACTTCAAAAGCAGAATGTTTTTGATGACTTTATCGCCGCTGCCGAATACTTGATTGACAACAAATACACTTCAAAAGAATATTTGGCCATTCGTGGCGGTTCCAACGGTGGTTTGTTAGTGGGTGCCACCATGACCCAACGCCCCGATTTGATGCAAGTGGCATTGCCCGCCGTTGGCGTAATGGATATGCTGCGCTATCATACTTTTACCGCAGGAGCGGGATGGGCCTACGATTACGGAACTTCCGAAGACAGTGAAGAAATGTTCAACTACATTAAAGGATACTCCCCTGTGCACAATGTAAAGGAAGGCACGGAATATCCAGCAACCTTGGTTACCACAGGAGACCACGACGACCGTGTGGTTCCCGCGCATAGCTTTAAATTTGCCGCGGAATTACAAGAAAAACAGGCTGGGGGACAACCTACTTTAATACGTATCGAGACCAACGCAGGTCACGGAGCAGGTACGCCAGTTAGCAAAACCATAGAGCAATACGCGGATATCTTTGGGTTCACCTTTTATAACATGGGTTACGATGAGCTACCCAACCAAGCAGTCCTCAAAGAGTTTAAAGATTAAATTTGTTTAGGGCTACGACTTTAGTAGCCCTTACCTTCTATGCTAAAAGTCCATATAGCTTCTTTCGGTTATCAAGACCAGAATATTTTAAAGGACATTTCTTTTGAAGTGGCCCCAAGGGAACATATTGCCTTGATGGGCGAAAGTGGTTCTGGAAAAAGCACCTTATTAAAAATTATCTACGGATTGCTTCATGTAGAGGAAGGTTCGGTTTTTTGGGGTGATATCGAAGCATTAGGGCCCAACTTTAATCTGGTTCCCGGTGAACCGTACATGAAATATCTGGCTCAGGATTTTGATTTGATGCCTTTCATTTCCGTTGAGGAGAACATAGGTCAGTTCCTTTCCGTGTTCGAACGCGAAACACACGAGGAACGCATCAACGAACTGCTGGATTTGATTGAAATGAAACCTTATGCAAAGACCAAGGTAAAATACCTCAGCGGGGGACAGCAACAGCGGGTTGCGCTTGCTCGGGTTTTAGCCCAAGAACCGGAAATACTTTTATTGGATGAGCCTTTTGGCCATATTGATAACTTTAAACGCAATTCCCTCCGAAGAAATCTCTTTTTGTACCTCAAAAAACAGGGCATAACCGTACTCACCGCCAGCCACGACCCAAATGATGTGCTGCCCTTTGCGGAGCGTACCCTAATTTTGGACAAAGGCAATATTATTGCCAACCAGAACACCCAAGATCTATATAAAAACCCACCCAATTACTATACGGCCTCGTTGTTTGGGCAAGTAAACGAGGTTCCCATGAAACTTTTAAAATCATATTCTGAGATTGAAAGGTCGGTGCTGATATATCCCCACGAGTTCAAGTTTTCCGATGCCTCTGGGCTAAAAATTGAGGTTACAAACTCGTTTTTTAAAGGCAGTCATCACTTAAACGAGGGGGTTGCCGATGATGGCACTGTTATCTTTTTTAATTCCGATAAAAAACAGGGAAAAGGAGTTACTATTTTTCTTAATGTATCTTTGGAGACCATCAACAGAAGGCTTCAGGTTGGACAAAAAACAAATACATAGGGAGTTACAGTTTAAGGCCATGCGCAGCAGCGGTGCCGGAGGGCAACATGTAAACAAGGTTTCCTCCAAAGTGGAACTTACTTTCAATATACCTGCTTCCGAAGGACTTTCCGACACAGAAAAACAACGAATTCTACTAAAACTCCATTCTCGACTCACTAATGACGGCGCTTTGGTTCTTCAATGTGATGAAGCCCGAAGCCAGCACAGAAACAAAGACTTAGTGGTAAAGCGTTTTTTCGACCTTTTGAAAAAAGCGCTCACCATACCCAAAAAGCGAAAACCCAGCAAACGCACCAAATCGTCCATAGAAAAACGGTTGCGGTCCAAAAAGAAAACTGCAGAGAAGAAGGCCAAAAGAAAACCACCTGATTTGGGACAATATTAATCTGTCCATCTTATTGCAAATCCATCAAAAAACCTCATCCACAACAATTCTAATCGACTGAATTTAATATCCTCGCTACAAATGCTTAAATTTCAGTCAAATTATAACTAACTCAAAAAAATGATTTCTAAAACTACAAACCTCAAAACATTGCTGCTCTCCGCGGCAATGGCTTTGTCTTGTGCTGCTTTTTCCGTAGCACAAACAGTCCCCTCCCCCGAAGATGTATATGGATTTAGGGTAGGAGCCGATTACAAATTGGCCGATTATTCACAGATTGAAGATTACCTGTCCCAATTGGACGCCGCTTCCAATAGGGTGAAAAAAATCGAAATTGGAGAAACCGTTCTAGGTCGTAAAATGTACCTATTGTTCATCTCCACAGAAGAAAACTTAGCTCAGCTTGATAAGTGGAAAGACATCAGCACCAAACTTGCCCGTGTTCAAGTTGACGACGAAGAGGCCGTAAAGCTTTCGCAAGAAGGAAAAGCCATTGTTTGGGTAGATGGTGGAATGCACTCCACGGAGCTGGCCCACGGACAAATGACCTCCGAACTGGCTTACACCCTCGCAACATCCGAAACAGCAGAAATGCAAAAAATCAGGGAAAACGTGATTACCCTTCTCATGCCGGTAATGAACCCTGATGGTCTGGACATTGTTGTGGATTGGTACCGAAAAAACCAAGGCACTGCTTACGAGACTTCACGTCCCCCGATTTTGTACCATTATTATATGGGCCACGACAACAACAGGGACTGGTTTATGAACATTATGCCAGAAACCTACAATGTTACCAAAATATTGTACAACGAATGGTATCCGCAGATTGTGTACAATCACCACCAATCTTCCCCATCTTGGACCAAGATTTCACTCCCTCCATACGCTGATCCGGTTAACCCGAGAATTCATCCGGCAATCACAGCTGGTGTAAGCGAGGTAGGCTCCGCCATGACCAAGCGTTTTTCCCTTGAAAATATGCCCGGTGCCATTGCCGATAACTTTTATACCATGTTCTGGAACGGTGGAGGACGTACCGTGCCCTATTACCACAACATGATCGGTATTTTAACCGAAACAGGCCACACCACCCCAACCCCAAGATTCTATGACCCCGAAAAATTGCCCAAAACCGTTGCTGGGGGCACACCGACCGATGGAACCGATATTATGTACCCAGACCCATGGAAAGGGGGCGAATCCCATTTTAGGGATGCCGTAGATTATATGTTGACAGCAACTTGGGCCACATTGGACCTAGCCGCCGACCGAAAAAGCAACTACCTGCACAATATTTATAAGATGGGTAAATCTTCTGTTGAAAAAGGCAAAACCGAAGGTTTATTTGCCTATATCATCGGTAAAGAACAATGGGATTCTTTTGAGGCCGTAAACTTGGTCAACGTATTGCTCCAAGGTGGAATCGAAGTTGAAAAAGCGACCAGAAATTTTACGGTTAACGGTAAAGAATACGAAGAGGGATCTTATATAATCTATACGGCACAAGCCTTTAGACCTTACTTGATGGACCTCATGGAAAAACAAAATTATCCAACGCGTTTTCAATATCCAGGAGGACCTCCGGACACACCATATGATTTGGCCGGATGGACCTTGCCCATGCAAATGGGGATTGATGTGGACAAAATTTCCGAATCGTTCAAGGCACCAACCGAAAAAGTTACTGGTCTTGTCAAGTACTACGAAGGCGACGTAAACAGAAATGGTACATTTGGATATGCACTTAGCGTTAACACCAACGCCTCGGTAGTAGCCACAAACAAAGTGCTGAAAGCCGGTGGAACCGCATACAAAAGCATGACCGAGTTCAAAGCTGGCAAGGAAACATTCCCCGCAGGATCTTATATTGTTTCTGGAGAAAAAGAAATGATGGAATCCTTGGCCGACGAATACGGACTTGAGTTTACTGGATTGTCCGCCAAACCAGAGGTACAATTGAAAAAAATCCATCTGCCCAAAGTAGGTTTGTACAAGTCTTGGGTGGCCAATATGGATGAAGGATGGACTCGTTTTGTAATGGACGAATATGAGTTTGATATGGACACCCTGCACGATGCCGATATTAAAACCAAAGATCTTTCCCAGTATGATGCCATCATTATCCCGTCGCAAAGGCCAAGTTCCATTTTGCACGGACACAGTAATTTGAGCATGCCCGAAAAATTCACGGGCGGAATCGGCCTAAAAGGATCAGTGGCCCTTAGTGACTATGTGGAAGAAGGCGGAACGTTAATCGCTTTTGATGCTGCCAGCAATTTTGTGATCGAACAATTCGGATTGCCTTTGCGTGATGCCGTAGCAGGTGCCGATAGCAAAGATTTCTTTATCCCGGGATCTTTGATCAAAGCTGGTGTGGATACTTCGCATCCATTGGCTTTTGGCATGAAAGACACGGTTGCCGTTTCATTTAACAGAAGTAGGGCCTTCACCATTAACAAACAAAGCAAAAAAGGTGAAGGTGGTGTAGAAGATATAAAAGACGCACCCGCACCCGATGTCGAAGTAATCGCTACCTATGCCGCCAAAGATCTATTAATGAGTGGTTGGGCCATGGGAGAAGATAAATATATTGCCAAAAAGCCTGCGATGGTAAAAGCTAAATACGGAAAAGGATCGGCAATTTTGTTTGCGTTCCGTCCGCAATTTAGGGCGCAACCTCGCGGAACTTACAAGCTGATTTTTAATGCGATTTATGAAGGAGCTTCGGAGTAGCTCAAAATCTACGTGTATAAAAGAAAGCCGCATCAAGTTGATGCGGCTTTTTTGTAATTTGATTCTTCAAATGTATTAAATGGACGAGAACTCAAAACTGAACAGAATAATTTTAATTGGAAATGGGTTTGACCGTTCATTAGGGATGCCTACATCCTATTCTCATTTTTTGGATTGGATTTTTCAAGAGGCCCTAAAAGAGCTCCATTCTAAAGCCATGAAATCTCATGGTCTCTTACGTTCAAGTCATCTTCATTCCTTTGAAAATGATTTATTAAAGCTGGAGGTAACTACTGGAAATTTAATGTGGATTGAAAGTTTAATAAACAATAAGAGAAACTACAGAGAGTATCTTTCAGAAAGAGATAAGTTGAAAAATCGACCGTATTTTCACTTTAACCTCAAGACTAAGTATGAGTTTATCAACGAACTACTTTCTTTTTATAATCTAAATTCTTGGGTCGATATTGAACAGGTATATTTTAAAAGACTGTTAGAAACTTCTGAAAAAAACATCAAAGAATTCCATCAAAATTTTGATTTATTAAAACAAGAACTTCTAAAATACCTGAAAACATTAGAAATCAACAAAGACAAAGGGCATGTACTAATGTCAAAATATAGAAAGCATTTTTTTGGTAAGATTCTTCAGTATGATTCTTCACTAAAAATCTATGAAGAAACAGACAAAAACCCTGCTCATTTTTACTTTGTAAATTTTAATTACACTAATTTTTTATCGCTATTGATGGATTATGCTCCAGAGTATGCTGAGAATGAAAACACAATAAACCATATCCATGGAGATTTAAATGGTTTTCCTATAATCTTTGGGTATGGAAATGAAACTGGCGAAAATTATTCTAAATTGGAGAGCTTGGGGAATAATTATTTAGAAAATATAAAATCAACGCATTATTTTAATAGTACTCATTACAAGGATTTAGAGGTTCAATTAAATAGCCCTTATGAGGTTTATGTCTATGGTCTTTCTTGTGGGTTGTCAGATCAAATTTTGTTGAATACAATCATGCAAAAGGATAACTGCAAACAGATTAGAATCTTTTACAATAAATATGAGGAAGGAAATGGCAACTATCGAGAAATCTTGATGAATATTTCCAGAGTGTTTGATGACAAAGAAGTTATGAGAAGTAAGATTATCTCCAAACAAAAAGATGATTACATCCGACAGATTAAAACGGAAGAATAATCGTCTTATCTAAACAAAATCGCCACGGCACCAATCGCCGTCACAATCAAAATAAAGCGCTTGTAATTTTTTTCGTTGATTTTCTTTACCAAGAAAACACCCAAAAACAATCCCACAAATATGGCCGGGAGCAATCTTAGGTTTATTAACAGACTTTCCACGGTAATCGTTTTCCAAACAAACACATGGAACGGCATTTTGAACATATTGGTAATAAAAAACAACCAAGCTGCCGTACCTACAAATTCATTTTTGGGCAAGCGCATCGCCAAAAAGAAAATATTGGTGAAAGCCCCGGCCAAATTTCCAATCATGGTGCAAATACCTGCGAATACTCCCATGGAGCCAGAAAACAACCAATGGGTGGGTACTGTTTTGGACTTTCTACGGTCCCAAAAAACCAACATGCCCAAACTTATAAATATCACCACCACCATAGCCCATTTAAATTCCCGTTCGGGCAGGTCCTTTCCAATCAAGACACCGATAAGAATACCCAAAATCATCCATGGAAGAAATTTTATAATGTACTTCCACTGCGTGTGTCGGTTATAATAAATCACGGCAAAGGTATCGCCCACGATCAGCAAAGGAATAAAAAGCCCTGTAGATGCCTTGGAACCAAATGCCAATGCCATGAGCGTTACGTTAAAAATGGACATTCCCTTGAGCCCTGCTTTGGAAACTCCCATTAAGAAAACAGCAGTAGCGGCCATTGTCCATGCAGCAACGGAAATATCTGAGAATGTGGAAAGAAACATGAAGACTTTTTTCTGGTTTACAAAAGTAACTCAAAAAACCTATCTTTAGCTCCAGCCAAACTAAACAAATGAAACTAGAACTTTTAGATTACATCATCATTTTTGGATTCTTCGCCATAGTCCTTTTCATTGGAATCTACGTGTCCAAAAAATCAGGAAAAAACACAGCAGAATACTTTTTATCTGGCCGTAGCATGCCTTGGTGGCTTTTGGGATTCTCCATGGTGGCCACCACATTCTCTACCGACACCCCCAATTTGGTCACGGATTTTGTACGTACCGACGGAGTTTCCGGCAACTGGGGCTGGTGGGCCTTTTTGCTTACTGGTTTGCTTACCGTTTTTGTGTACGCCAAGCTTTGGAGAAAATCCAACGTCTCCACCGATATGGAATTTTATGATTTGAGATATGGTGGGAAACCTGCACATTTTCTTCGTGGGTTTCGATCCTTGTACTTGGGTGTGGTGTTTAATGTAATGGCCATGTCAGCCGTAACTTTGGCCGCCATCAAAATTGGACAGGTAATGCTGGGTCTGGAACCTGTTGAAACCGTACTCTTGGGAGGAACCATTACAGTTATTTTTAGTGCCGTTGGTGGTTTTAGGGGGGTAGTTTATACCGATTTCCTGCTGTTTTTTGTTGCCATGGGCGGTGCCATTGGGGCTGCAGTATATTTGGTAAACATGCCCGAAGTTGGTGGTTTGGATAATATTTTGGCCAATGCACAGGTGCAGGAAAAAATGTCCATCCTACCCGATTTTTCAGATACTGAGGCGTTGATAGGACTTTTAATCATTCCCTTGGCGGTGCAATGGTGGAGTGCTTGGTACCCGGGCGGCGAGCCAGGCGGTGGAGGCTACATCGCCCAACGAATGCTGGCGGCCAAAAATGAAAATCATGCGATTGGCGCAACATTTTTCTTCAATATATTGCATTATGCACTAAGGCCTTGGCCGTGGATTTTGGTGGCATTGGCGTCCATTGTTGTATTCCCTGATCTGGAAAGTATTCGTCAAGCCTTCCCAAATGTGCCCGAAAACATCCTTAAAAACGATTTGGCTTATTCCGCGATGTTGACCAAGTTGCCCACTGGCCTATTGGGTCTGGTAATGGCTTCTTTGGGAGCGGCCTACATGTCAACCATATCAACCCACCTTAACTGGGGTTCCTCATATATTGTGAATGATTTTTACAAACAACAAGTCAACAAAAACGCCTCCGAAAAGGAATTGGTGAACGTGGGAAGGATTTCCACCGTTGTTCTGATGGTCTTGAGTAGCTTGTTTGCTTTGGAACTTAACAATGCAACGCAATTGTTCGACATCATTATTATGTTCGGAGCTGGGACAGGGCTCATCTTTTTGTTACGATGGTTCTGGTGGCGAATCAATGCATGGAGCGAAATTGTTGCCATGTTCTCATCGGGAATAATCTCCATTTTGTTCTGGCAATACGAAGATGCACTCTTTTTGTCGGAAGCAGCACCATTTCCAGGTTGGAGCAAATTTCCACTGGTCGTGCTTATAACCACGATACTTTGGTTGGCAACGACCTTTTTAACCAAGCCTGAAGAAAACAAGGTATTGTACCGATTCTACAAAATCACAAAACCGGGAGGTCCTGGCTGGAAAAAGATTCATGAAGAAGCTAAAACCGAAGGGGTTTCTTTGGACGATGGTAATGAAAAATGGACAGTTCCATCAGGTGTATTGGCCATGATCGTGGGCTGTATTTTGGTGTACGGTTGTCTTTTTGCCACAGGAAACTGGATCTATGGCAATTATCCGTTGGCCATAGGGCTTACAGGTTTGGTGTTGGTCGCAACATTTTTCTTGATAAAAATATGGCGCGGAATGCGAAGTGTGCTTTGATGGACCTTAACCCCTCAATTCCAATAACCTAGAAACATATTTCCCGACCACATCAAACTCCAAGTTTACCGTTGTCCCTACTTTGTAGACATGGAAACGGGTGTGTTCGTGGGTGTAGGGAATAATCGCTACGCTGAAACTATTTTTTTGTGAGTCAACCACGGTCAAGCTCACCCCATCCACCGTAATGGAGCCTTTTTCAATGGTTACATTGTTGAGTTTGGGGTCGTATTCAAAAGTGTAGATCCAACTGCCGTCTTTTTCCTCGATGGATTTGCAGGTAGCGGTTTGGTCCACGTGCCCTTGAACAATGTGACCGTCCAAACGGGCACCCAAAACCATGGCACGTTCCAAGTTCACTACACCCCCCAACTCCAAATCGCTCAAGTTGGTTTTGTTCAGGGTCTCTTCAATGGCCGTAACGGTATAGTTGTCACCATCAAGAGAAACAACGGTTAGGCAAACCCCATTGTGCGATACACTTTGGTCTATCTTTAATTCGGAAGTAATATCGGAAGCAACAGTAATGTGTAGATTTCCGCCCTCTTTTTCCAGCTTTTCAACCTTACCCAAAGTCTCTATAATCCCTGTGAACATGTCTCTTATTTATTGACTAGATTTGTAATGCAAAAGTAGCCATAACGGCATTCATTTTATGAAGGAAAATCAAAAAATAAAGTTAGGGATTTCCATAGGGGACATTAACGGCATTGGGTGCGAGGTAGCGCTCAAAACATTCGAAGACCCAAGAATGTTGGAGTTTTGTACCCCAGTGATATTTGCATCGAACAAAATCATTTCACAACAAATCAAAGATTTGGAGATTGATCTCAAGTTCAATGGTGTTCGGGATGCGGGCCAGGCCTTGGAAGGCAAGGTCAATATTGTGAATGTATGGAAAGAAACACCGAAAATTGAATACGGTCACGCCACCAAAGAAGGAGGCGATTTTGCTATTCGCTCCCTGAGGGCTGCAGTTTCTGCATTAAAAGAAGACAAAATTGATGTCTTGGTCACGGCACCCATCAACAAAAACAATATACAGTCCGAAAATTTTAAATTTCCCGGCCATACCGATTTCCTTGCCCAAGAACTGGAGGGCGAAAGCTTGATGTTTATGGTCACGAACTCCTTGCGTGTTGGATTGCTCACCGACCATATCGCCGTAAAAGATGTGGCCAAGGCCATTACCCCCAAATTGATTCGGAACAAGGTGGCCATCATGGAAAAATCCCTTAAAATGGATTTCGGTATCCGCAGACCCAAAATTGCTATGCTTGGAATTAACCCTCATAGTGGGGACAGCGGAACTATTGGTGAAGAAGACGATAAAATTCTAAAGCCGACCATAGAAGAATTGTTCAATAAGGGCACTTTGGTATACGGACCTTATTCGGCAGATAGTTTTTTTGGTTCCAACAGTCATCAGAATTTTGATGCCATCTTGGCAGCCTATCACGATCAAGGCCTTATTCCCTTTAAGACCCTTTCCTTTGGAAAAGGGGTGAATTATACGGCAGGATTGAACAAAGTACGCACATCACCAGATCACGGAACCGCTTACGAAATTGCGGGAAAGGGCAAGGCGGACGAGAGTTCTTTTAAAGAAGCCGTGTTTACCGCAATGCAAGTGTTCAAGAACAGAATGGAGTACCTGGAACTGACCAAAAACCCCCTACAAAAGCAGAAAATTAAGCGCGGGGGATAAAAAGTTGACTACATTTTGGATATTTGTTGTAGCTAGAATTGCAGTTTTGTAAATTAGTAGTATCTTTGCACCCGCCTTTAAAGGCTGGTACACAAACCTTAAGTGTAGAAATGATGAAGCTGAAAGAGTTTTTTATCCCTTTTTCAGGTCTGAAGTTGGGAAAACATAATTTTGTGTACGAAATTGATGATGCGTTCTTTGAATCTTTTGACTACCAAGAATTTAACGGAGCTTCCGTTCGAATAAGTGCCGTTTTGGAAAAAATGAGCACCATGATGGAACTTCAGATCGAAGCGGAGGGTACCATAAATGTGGATTGTGATTTGACGGGCGAACCCTTTGACCAGCCTATTAATTCCAGTTTAAAACTAGTCGTCAAGTTTGGCGAAGAGTACAATGATGAAGACGATGAAATCTTGATCATACCACATGGAGAGCACCAGTTCAATATAGCACAGTACATATACGAAATGTTAGTGCTTGCCGTTCCCCAAAAAAGGGTTCATCCCGGAGTTGAAGACGGAACGTTGCAATCGGATATCTTGGACAAGCTGGAAGAATTACAGCCAAAAGAGCATACGAAATCATCAGAAAAAACAGATCCCAGATGGGACGATTTAAAAAAGTTACTAACGGATAAATAGGTTTATAATGGCACATCCTAAAAGAAAAACATCAAAAACCAGAAGGGACAAAAGAAGAACCCACTACAAAGCAGTTGCGCCAACGATTGCCAAGGACTCAACTACAGGTGAAATGCACTTGTTTCACAGAGCTCACTGGCACGAAGGCAAATTGTACTACAGAGGTCAGGTTTTGATTGACAAAACAGAAGAGGAAACTGCGGCCTAACCGCAAATCCCTTGTAATAACGCAACTCCCGTTGAATTTTTGACGGGAGTTTTTTTATGGACCCGTCTTAACACCCAAAAACGGTTAATTTTACCAATAAAGTCATATAAAATGACTAATTTTCACCGCTTTTGGGTCAAATTTCAATCTTTTTGACAGTAAAGAGAGGCTAAAATGAAAAAAACAACAGCAGCAATAACAGCTGTAGGAGGGTATGTTCCAGATTTTGTTCTTTCCAATAAAGTATTGGAAACCATGGTAGATACCAACGATGAATGGATTACCACAAGAACAGGAATCAAGGAACGAAGAATCTTAAAAGAAGAGAATGCGGGAACATCTTTCATGGCCATCAAAGCTGCGGAAGATTTGCTTCAAAAAAGAGGCATTGAGGCTTCCGAAATAGATTTTGTACTCGTTGCCACCGCCACCCCCGATATGCCTGTTGCTTCCACTGCGGCCTATGTGGCTTCAGAAATTGGTGCGGTTAACGCTTTTGCTTACGATCTACAAGCTGCATGTTCCAGTTTTTTGTACGGGATGTCCACCGCAGCCAGTTATATAGAATCCGGCAGGTACAAAAAAGTATTGGTCATTGGGGCCGATAAGATGTCGTCCATAATAGATTATACCGATAGAACAACTTGTATTATTTTTGGGGATGGAGCTGGAGCGGTTCTTTTTGAACCCAATGAAGAAGGCTTAGGTTTACAAGATGAGTTTTTGCGCTCGGATGGGATTGGCCGTCAATTTTTAAAGATTGATGCAGGAGGTTCTATTTTGCCGGCATCAGAAGAAACGGTAAAAAACAAACAGCACTACGTCTTTCAAGATGGGAAGTCTGTTTTTAAATTTGCAGTCTCTAACATGGCCGATGTTTCAGCTTTGATCATGGAGCGCAACAACCTAACAAAAGACGATGTACAATGGTTGGCACCACACCAAGCCAACAAACGTATTATTGACGCTACGGCCAACAGAATGGGTATTGAGGCCGAGAAGGTTCTTATTAACATTGACCGATACGGAAACACAACATCTGCTACACTGCCCTTGTTGCTCTATGATTTCGAGAAGCAGTTGAAAAAAGGAGACAATATCATATTCGCCGCCTTTGGTGGTGGTTTTACATGGGGTTCCATTTACTTAAAGTGGGCCTATAATTCTTAATCACACAACTAACTAAATTATATTCCATGGACATTAAGGAAATTCAAAGTTTAATCAAGTTTGTCGCCAAATCGGGTGCCAGCGAGGTGAAGCTGGAAATGGAGGACATTAAGATTACCATTCGAACGGGAAGCACCAGTTCCAGTACACCAGAGACCACAATTGTTCAACAAATCCCTGTTGCCCAACCATCCGCCGCCACTCCTGCCGCTCCAGCGGCATCAGCACCACAGGAAGCTGCAGCTCCGGCACCCGCTGACGCTAAAAAAACAGAGGATGATTCAAAATACATCACAGTAAAATCCCCCATCATAGGAACGTTCTATAGAAAGCCATCCCCGGACAAGCCACCTTTCGTAGAAGTGGGCAGTTCCATTAATAAAGGAGATGTTCTATGTGTGATCGAAGCCATGAAACTTTTTAACGATATTGAATCAGAGGTTTCAGGCAAAATAGTTAAGATATTGGTTGATGATTCCTCACCCGTTGAGTTTGACCAACCCTTATTCTTGGTAGACCCATCGTAGTGAATTTTAAATGATCGTTTTTGGGCCAATGGTTCCCAAAATCATTTAAGATTTAGAATTCCTAACTAAAGATTGTGTTCTATGTTTAAAAAAATATTGATAGCAAACAGGGGTGAAATTGCCCTGCGGATCATAAGAACCTGCAAGGAAATGGGGATAAAAACGGTTGCCGTTTACTCCAAGGCCGACGAGGAAAGTCTTCACGTCCGATTTGCCGACGAAGCGGTTTGCATAGGCCCGGCCCCTAGTAGCGAATCCTATTTGAAGATTCCAAACATCATTGCTGCTGCAGAAATCACCAATGCCGACGCCATTCATCCCGGATATGGGTTCTTGTCCGAAAACTCCAAATTTTCCAAAATATGTGCCGAGCACGATATTAAGTTCATCGGAGCTTCTGGCGAACAGATTGATAAAATGGGAGATAAGGCCACGGCGAAGGAGACCATGCGAAAAGCGGGTGTACCCACCGTTCCAGGTTCACAAGGCCTGCTGAAAGACGTCGATCATGCAAAAAAGGAGGCCAAAAAAATGGGTTATCCCGTAATGATCAAAGCTACCGCCGGTGGTGGTGGAAAGGGAATGCGAGCTATCTGGTCGGAGGATCAAATGGAGAAAAACTTCAATAGTGCCGTTACCGAAGCAACAGCTGCTTTTGGGAATGGCGGAATGTACATGGAAAAGCTGATCGAGGAACCTCGCCATATCGAAATCCAAATTGTTGGTGACCAATATGGAAAGGCCTGTCACTTATCCGAAAGGGATTGTTCCGTGCAACGTAGGCACCAAAAGCTTACCGAGGAGACTCCTTCTCCATTTATGACGGACAAACTCCGTGAGGACATGGGGAAAGCGGCCGTAAAAGCTGCGGAATATATTAAATATGAAGGCGCGGGTACCATAGAGTTTTTGGTGGACAAACACCGAAATTTCTACTTTATGGAGATGAACACCCGTATTCAGGTGGAGCACCCGATTACAGAACAGGTTGTGGATTACGATTTGATCCGTGAGCAGATTTTGGTTGCAGGCGGTGTGCCAATTTCAGGTAAAAATTATTATCCAAAATTGCATTCCATTGAGTGCAGGATCAATGCGGAAGATCCCTATAACGATTTTAGGCCTTCCCCGGGAAAGATTACAACCTTACACACACCGGGTGGCCATGGTGTTCGTTTGGATACTCATGTGTACAGTGGTTATATGATTCCGCCGAATTATGATTCCATGATCGCCAAATTAATCACTACGGCACAAACAAGGGAAGAGGCCATCAATAAAATGAGAAGGGCGCTGGACGAGTTTGTAATTGAAGGCGTTAAAACGACCATTCCGTTCCACCGTCAGCTGATGGATCATCCGGATTATTTGGCCGGTAATTACACCACCAAATTCATGGAGGATTTTAAAATGGATCCAAAGTATAAAGATCATCATTAAAACAAAGCCCCGATTTATCGGGGTTTTTCATTTATGGAATTGAGTTATTGGGAACATAAGAGCTGGTTTTCCCATGTCGATTTTACCATAATCGGCAGTGGAATCGTTGGCATCAACTGTGCCATCAGTCTAAAGGAAAAGTACCCCAAAAGCAATATCTTGATTTTGGAAAAAGGTAGTCTACCACAAGGTGCCAGTACAAAAAATGCAGGTTTTGCGTGTTTTGGGAGTGCCTCAGAAATTTTATCCGACTTAGAGCATCATACCGAGGAAGAAGTGGTGCAACTCGTTCAAAAACGTTGGGATGGGATTCAACGCTTAAGGAGTCTGTTGGGAGATGAAGCCATCGGTTTTCAATTGCATGGCAGTCATGAACTTTTTCCTTTGGAAAAACCCGAGTTCTACGAAAAATGTTTGGCATCCATTCCATACCTAAACAGTTTGATGGAGCCCATATTCCAACAAAAACCTTTCGATACCAGCAATAATTGCTTCAACTTTGCCAATATTCAAGAAAAATATATTACACACCAACTAGAAGGGCAACTGGACACAGGGAAAATGATGCGCTCCCTCATTCAAAAATGTGTGTCCATGAAAATACCCATTTTAAATGGTGTGATGGTCGAGGAAATGATTGAATCTAATGGAGGGGCAATCATTAAAACCGCTGACTTTGAATTTTTATCCAAAAAAGTATTCGTGGCCACCAACGGGTTTGCTTCCAAGCTATTAAAATCTGAAACCGTCAAGCCTGCCAGAGCGCAAGTTTTGATTACGGAGCCCATCAAAAATTTACATGTAAAGGGCACCTTCCATTTTGATGAAGGCTATTATTATTTCCGAAATATTGATGATAGAATTCTATTTGGCGGTGGAAGAAACCTTGATTTTAAAACCGAAGAAACCACCGAGTTCGGAGAAACCCAAATTATTCAGGACAGGCTCGAAGCATTGCTCCGCAATATGATTTTACCTGATTATCCCGTAAAAATTGAACGCAGATGGAGCGGTATTATGGGAGTGGGTGCCCAAAAATCACCGATTGTGAAACAAATATCCAATTCCATCTACTGTGGGGTCCGTTTGGGTGGTATGGGTGTGGCACTCGGCAGTCTCGTAGGTAAAGAACTGGCCGAATTGGTTGATTGATTTTCAAGTGCAAGCTCAGGTCTTAAGTACAAGTTCAAGTATCAAACGCAAGAACAAAGAGCCAAGAATCAAGAACCAAGACACAAGATTTCCTGCATCATACTTCGGACATCGTGCATCAAACCCAAGCTCAGGTCTCAAGTTCAAGCCCAAAAGTATTCATGATACGTATACATTACAAAAGCATTGATACTTGAGTTTGAACTTGAACTTGACTTTTGAACTCGATCAAACCATTCTCCCGTCCAATAAATTGATGATTCTGGAGCCATATTCGGCATTCTTCTCGGAGTGGGTCACTTGGATGATGGTCACACCCTCTTCATTTAACTGTTTAAAAAGCTCCATAATCTCTTCACCTTGCTTAGAGTTTAGATTGCCTGTGGGCTCATCGGCCAAAATCAATTTTGGGTTGGCAATCAAGGCTCTCGCTACTCCTACCAACTGTTGCTGCCCACCACTAAGCTGTGCGGGAAACAAATCTTTTTTGCCCACAATGTTGAAACGGTCCAACATATCGGCTACCATAGCCTTACGTTCCGAACCTTTGATTTTTTTATAGATCAAGGGCATTTCCAAATTCTCTTTTACCGTGAGTTCGTCTAACAAATGGTAAGACTGAAATACAAAGCCAATATATTGTTTGTACAGGTTGGATCGGTGCTTTTCTTTGAGCGAATGGACGGATTCATCCATAAAATTGTATTCTCCTTCATCAAAATTATCAAGCATCCCGATGACGTTGAGCAATGTGGACTTACCTGATCCGGATGGGCCCATAATGGAGATAAACTCTCCTTCTTCCACTTCTAGGTTGATATCTTTCAGCAAAAAAATACGTTGGCCTCCCGTAGTGACCCATTTAAATATGTTGTTGAGTTGTAATAGCATAATATCTTTTGTTTATTCGTCTTTTAATGATTCTACCGGATTGGCGATAGCAGCTTTAAAACTTTGCCAGCTTACCGTTAAAAAAGTAATTAAAAGTGCTGTTGTTCCCGCCAAAGCGAATATCCACCAACTGAAATTTGTTCTATATGTAAATCCTTCCAACCATTGGTTCATTACGTACCAAGAGCTTGGTATCGCAATAATGAAGGCCAATCCCAACAATTTTACAAAGTCTTTGTTCAATAAGGTCAATACTTGTGTTATAGTGGCGCCGTTTACCTTTCTTATGCCGATTTCCTTTTTCCGCAGCACAACGGTATATGCCGTAAGGCCAAAAAGTCCCAATGAGGCTATAAGAATGGAAAGAACGGTGAAAATCTGAAAGGCCTTTCCAAAGGCTTTGTCCTGTTCATATTGGGCTTCAAATTTTTCATCTAAAAAGGTATAATTGAATGTACTTTGAGGGAAAACTTCATGCCATTTGTTTTCAACTTGGCTTAGCACGGTTTCAATCCCTGCAATTGAGGTGGAAGATTTATCGATTTTTACCAACAGGTTGCTCATATTGTTTTCATATCTAATAACCATTGGCAAAACAGGTGTTTTTAGTCCGAAATGATAATAATCCTTAATGATGCCCATAACTTTCCATTCATTGTTTCCCCAGAAAGTTACCGTTTTGTTCAACACTTCCTCGGGAGAGGAGATTCCCACTGTTTTTAAAAATGTCTCGTTCACCACAATTTGATTCCCTTCAAACTTGGAATTCAAAATAAAAGTCCCGCCTGCCAAAAATTCAATGTCCATCAAATCAAAATAATCCGGTTGGGCATGATAGGTATAGAAAATATTGGCTTTGTCACTTCTCCCGT
Source organism: Allomuricauda sp. TY007 (assembly GCF_010468565.1). Taxonomy (GTDB): domain Bacteria; phylum Bacteroidota; class Bacteroidia; order Flavobacteriales; family Flavobacteriaceae; genus Flagellimonas. The sequence continues at coordinate 345,578 of NZ_WUEG01000001.1, read as the reverse complement.
CGGGCAACCAAATTCCACGGGAAGAGGACAAATTATCAAAACTGTCGCCTGGATACGTTTGGGCAATGGCTGTCTTCTCAATAAAAGGGAGGTCCTCCAATTGTTCTTTTAACACCCTAAAATCATTGTTTACCAAAGAATCCGATTGGGTCGAAACCACTGTTCCGTGCAGGGCAATAATTTGATCAACATTGGCGCCAATAGGTTGATTATCCAAAAAGTTGATTTGTTTGGAGATAACGAACGTCCCCGTTAAAAGGACTATTGTAGCAAAAAACTGCGTTACAATAAGTCCTTTTCGAAGCCCGATGCCTTCCGTAGAAGTCCTTACCTTTCCTTTTAATGCTTTGGCCGGTGAATATCTGCTGAGCAAGAAAGCGGGATAAAGCCCCGCCAAAATAACACCTCCTATTATAAAAATAAAATACGGGATAAAACTTACCATGACCTCCCAATCAAGATTGAGGTCATTTCCAGTGATGTTGTTGTAAAGAGGCATTGCTCCAAAAACCATCGACAGTGCTATGGCAATGGCAATAAAGTTGAGCAATACGGACTCCATTAAAGATTGGACTATGAGCTGTGATCTTTTTGCTCCAGCAACTTTTCTTATGCCCGCTTCTTTCGCCCGCTCCATCGACTTTGTCGTCGAAAGGTTTACATAGTTCAACCAAGAGAGAACAAGTATTATGAAAGCGATGGCCGTTAAGAATTTTATTCTCAAAATACTACCGTTGACCGTGACTTCATAAGGCTTATCGGAATATAAATGAATATCCTCAATAGGTTCTATGTTATGCCTTTCGGTTTTACTTTTTTCAATATCGCTGTCAATTATTTTTTGTCGTAGAGCATCAATATTGGTGTCTGGAGCCAACTTTAAATAGGTATAATAATTGTTCATGTTCCAATTTAGCTCATGGGCTGTAGGCCCGAAATCCGTCAAAGTTTTTTCCGTCTCAAACGAGATTAGAAACGAATTTCTATAATGGGTGTTTTTTGGAACATCTTCCATAATACCCGTCACTGTAAGTTGGGTCTCCTTGCCATCTTCAAATACTGAAATTGATTTTCTCATAGGGTTCTCCTGCCCAAAAAGTTTTTCAGCAAAAGATTTTGAAAGTACAATCGAATTAGGTTCTGCTAGAGCGGTTTCAGCATCTCCCTTAATCAAAGGTTGATTGAAAATATTGAAGTAGGAAGGGTCTGCCAATGACCCCAATGGCTGCTCCAAAATTTTTTCTCCAACTTTAAAGGCTAATTTTTCAAAATAATAAAAACGTACATAGTCCACTATTTCTGGAAACTTTTCCTTTAAGGCGGGGCCAGAGGCATTGTATGTTGCTGCATCACCCGCCACATAAGTGTCCCCTTCGAGGTAATCCATGTATGTTCTATACACATTTTCAGAACCTTCAAATGTATCATAGCTCTTTTCATAATTAACATAGAGCATTATAAGGACAAATGAGGCCACTCCCAGAGCAAGACCAAAAATGTTGGTGATGGAATACAACTTGTTCTTCAGCAAGTACCTTAGAGCGATTTTTAGATAGTTTTTAAACATAGCTTAACTGTTTCAGTGAGGAATTACTCCGTTCGTAAACTTTTCACAGGATTGGCCGATGCCGCTTTTACTGTTCGTGCACATATCGTAACAAAGGCAATGAGCGTTGCCAGCAGTCCCGCCCCAACAAAAAATAACGGGCTCAAAGTAACACGGGAGGCATAGTTCTGTAACCATCCGTCCAAAATATACCAAGAAATGGGTGTAGCTATAATAAAAGCAATGCCCACCAATCTTAAAAAGTCTTTGGTCAGCAGGAAGGCCACAGATGAAACACTGGCACCAATAACTTTGCGAACCCCTATTTCCTTGGTCCTTTGGGCCACCACCAACATAGATATGGCAAACAGGCCGATACAGCTCAGCAGTATGCCCAAAATGCTTCCGCTTGTAATAATCGTTGCCAAGGTCTTTTCCCGTCTAAAGGTTCGATCTACATTTTCATCCAAAAAAGAACCCAGAAATTCGGCCTGAGGTTCAATTTTTGTCCAAGCACCCTTAATAGCATCAAAGGATTTGGCAATGTTGTTTGGCGCAATCTTTACATAAGCATAGTATAAATCCCCACCTTGGTTCATAAAAAGAGTAAGAGGTTCAACAGTCTTGCTGATTTCCTGAAAATTATAGTCCTTTACCACTCCGATTACAGAGTACGTAATAGAATCATCCATGGGAATACGAATCGAGAGCGGGTCTTTCTCTCCAAACTGTTCGGCCATCGACTCGTTGATTACCAAACTAAGGCTGTCTGCCTTAAAATCCCTATTAAACATACGGCCCTTTACCAATTCCAAATCCAAGGTTTTGGCATAATCGTGGTCCACGGTCAAGGTGTGGGTAATTACACCCCTTCCTTTATAATCAAAGCCCATTCTACTACTGGAAAGGCTCCCGTCCCGTCCAAGTCCCAAATTGTTATCAGCTCCCGTAACGTTTAAGATATCGGGATTGTTCTTTAGTTCGTTGCGAAGCAGTTCCACCACTCGATAGCTGTCCTTTTTGCCGTTTAGGGGAATGGAAACCACTTGTTCTTTATTGTATCCCAAGTCTTTGTTCCTCATATATTCAATTTGACCATGCAGTACCAAAGTGCCACTGATCAAGATGATGGCTATGGAAAACTGAAGCACGATCAAACCGTTCCGTAAACGGTTCTTGCCCAAATTCAACTTTCCTTTTAGGGCCCTCAACGTGCCTATCTTACTCATTACCAAGGCAGGATAGCCCCCGGCAATAAGGGTAATGCAAAAAATGGCCAGGGCAAAAAGGACAATGGTACTGGGCTGTGCTATATTGGCAAAAGAAGCCTTTGTTTTAAAAAGAGAGGTAAAAGGATTCAAAAGTAGGTTGCTCACCATAAGCCCCAAGAATAGCGACACGACAAAAATCAACAGACTTTCCAACCAAAATTGTACGAACAGTTGTTTCTTGATTGCACCAAGGGTTTTCCGCATTCCTATTTCTTTTAATCTTTTTTCGCTCAGGGCAATGTTCATGTTAATGAAATTGGCGCTTACAATAAATATAATGACCAGGGCAATCCCCAATATGATGTTGGGAAAAATGCGTTTTGTTTCAGCTATCCCACTTTTAAAAGAGGTAAATCGCATATCGGTGATAGGCAGTATATGAAGCTGCTTGAACTGACCATTGGCATCTGCCGTGGCGCCATCCCTTTTATCACTCTCAATACTTTCCCTATAGTGCAGATTAACAAAACTTCTGGTGTTTTCCTCAAATTCGACTGCGGACATTCCATCTTCCAACTGTAGGTACACGGGGTGAAACTGAGCATCCCACCTATCTTTGTTCTGGAGGTATTCCGGATAGTTCTCAAAAGGAATCACAATTTCAAAATCAATGCTGCTATTGTCCGGAGTGTCCTCAAGTACGGACGCTATGGCAAAGGGCTTTTCCTCCCCGTTCATTTGAATGGAAATGGTTTTTCCTATCACCTCCGTATCATCACCAAATAGCTTTTTTGCTGTTGCCACTGTAATGGCCACCGAGGTTTTGTCCGGAATTGGGTTTTTGATATTTCCAGAAACTGCGGGAAAAGTAAAAATGTCAAAATAACTGGCATCCACATATTCGGCGTCCAAATCCAAAACCTTTTCCTTGTACAGTACCAATGCATCGTCGCTTATGGCACGGGCAATGTTTTTTATGCCCGTTACCTCATCTTTAAGGGCAGGGGCCAAGGGCACTGGGTTTGATGTACTGATTTCCGGACCTCTTGGGGTTTGATTGGATAAATAAAGTTGGTATGTGGTATTCTTATTGTCGTGGAATTGATCGAACGAGAGCTCAAACAAAGCTGTCATTACCAAAAGAATGGCAATGGCAAAAGCGCTGCTAAGCCCCACAATATTGGCTGCCGTGAATACTTTGTTCTTGACTAGGTTTCTCCAAGCAATTTTTAAATAGTTCTTGAACATGGTCTTTCTTTTTTTGATTGTGTGGCGTAAAGTTGATCTACTCTGTTCTTAGACTCTTCACCGGATTTACTATGGCAGCTTTTATACTTTGATAACTTACCGTAAGCACTGCAATGATCACGGCTATCAAGGCCGCTAGTGGAAAGGACCACCAAGGAATATCAATCCTATAAGCAAAATCCTCCAACCACCTGTTCATAACAAACCAGCCCAAGGGCAACGCAACACCAATGGAAATAAAAACCAGTTTTAAGAAATCCATCGACAAACGGTAGGTAATTTGGCTCACACTGGCCCCCAAAACCTTTCGTACTCCAATCTCCTTAACCCTTTTTTGGGCATTAAATGCTGCCAATCCAAAAAGGCCCAAACAGGCAATACAAATGGAAAGCAGGGTGAAAATCATAAAGATTTGCCCCAAACGCTGTTCGGCATCGTAGCTTTGATTAAAGGAGTCGTCCATAAAATAATACGAAAAAGGTTTACCTGGCGCCATTTGCTTCCAAAGCTGTTCAATTTGCGCTAACGTACCATCCAGATTTCCATTGCCCATTTTAACTGCCATTCTTCCCGCATTATCACTGGGAAATATCCCCAAAGCTGCAACTTCGCTATGAAGGGTCTCAAAATTAAAGTCTTTAACAACACCTATGATTGTGTAAATTAGTTCTCCATTGCCTTGGTTGATATCCACCAGCTTTTTACCCAACACCTCATTTAAGGTACTGTTCATCTTTTTCACAGTAGTTTCGTTTACAATGATTGCCATGGAGTCCGTACCGTAACGAGAGTCAAAATCCCTTCCTGCGACCAGTTCCAGTCCCATCGTATTGACATAGTCAAAATCTGCCTGCCACTCCTGCATTTGGACGGCTCTTTCTTGGCTTCGGTTCTCGTTCAATAAAAATGAATTGTCATTCCGGCTGGACGGGGTGGGCAGAAAACTACTCAATGTAGCTTGTTTAGTTTGGGGTATGGCTTTCACCTGTTCCTTGAAGACCTTCCTTTTATTCCCTAAAAGATAAACATCCTCCACTACAAGAACTTGGTCCTTGGCGTAACCAAGGTCCTTGCTTTTTATATAACTTATTTGTTGATACACTACTAGGGTGGAAATAATCAACAAGACCGAAACAGCAAACTGGAAGATGACCAAAATACTACGGGTCTTGCCCCCACCCAAACTTTGTACGCTGCCTCCCTTAAGTACTTTTACAGGCACAAAGCGCGACATAAAAAGGGCTGGATAACTCCCTGAAAAAAATCCTAAAAAAACGGTCGCTACAACCAAAATAACCAAGAAGACGGGATTGGTAAACGGAATCACCATTGATTTTCCGGATAGTTGATTAAACAAAGGCAAAACTGCAAAGGCGATGCCTACAGCCAACACCAAAGACCCAAATGAAATAAGTCCCGATTCCGTTAAAAATTGGCAGATGAGACTAGACCTATCCGAACCCAAAGTTTTTCTAACCCCTACTTCTTTCGCCCTTTTCAAAGATTGGGCCGTGGACAGGTTCATAAAATTGATGCTGGCCAAAACAAGCAAGAATACTCCTATGGCCCCCAAAACATAAATATTCTGAATTGTACCGTTTGGACTGAACTCCGGACTGCGATCTGAATATAAATGAATATCTGTCAAGGGTATGGTACTATATTTTATATAGTTGCCGCTTTCCTCAAATTCTTTTAAGGTGATACCTGGAAAATAGCGTTGCACATAGGGAATTACATATTTCCCCACCATAGCGTTTAGGCCTTGGTGAATATCATTGGGCTGTGCACCTTCCCTAAGTTTAACAAGAGTGTAATAATTATGGCTGCCCCAGGCACCAGCACTTGCATCTGGGTATCCAACCATGGACAGAAAAAGGTTTCTATTTTGTAAAAAAGAATTTTTGGGAAGATCCTCAATCACCCCGGACACTGTATACTTGCCATAAACTTCTACATCAATGACTTGGCCAATGGCGTTTTCGGTAGAAAAAAGTTTTTGGGCAAGGCTCTTGGAAATCACTGCAGTATTAGGTTCGTCCAAAGCTGTAGAGGTATCGCCATACAATAACTTTAACCCCAACAAACTAAACATGCTCGTCTCTGCATACGCTGTCCGCGGCTCTTTAAAGCTATTGACATCTCCGTTCTTTTTGATCAGTACAGCCCCTGTATTTCTAAATCGGGTAACTTCCTCAACCTGTGAAATGTCATTCAAAACGGCTTCGGCCATAGGTGCGGACACTTCGGGCTGGGTATTTAACTCACCACCAAATTTTATATCGGCGTTTATACGATGAATTCTATCAACATCCGCAAACATTTTGTCATAGCTCAACTCGTCATAAATGTAAAGACCCAGCAAAAGCCCACCAGCCATTCCTATAGCTAATCCAAATATGTTAAGGAAGGTAAAGAACGGCTGTTTTTTAAGGCTTCTCCAGGCTATTTTAATATTGTTCTTAAACATGATTGTTGTTTTTTGATACTGAAACGAGTTCAGTACAGGTTGATCTATTCCGTTCTCAAACTTCGTGCAGGGTTGGATTTGGCAGCTCTAATTGCCTGAAAACTAACTGTCAAAATGGTCACTGCCATAGCCCCAATCATAGCCAGGGCAAAAATCCACCATTTCAAAATCACACGGTACGGATACTCCTGTAACCAACCGTTCATCACATAATAGGCGATGGGCACTGCAATGAAGCAAGAGATAATGACCAGTTTCAAAAAATCCTTGGACAACATATTCCATACATTGAACACCGAAGCCCCTAAAACCTTACGCACCCCTATTTCCTTGGTTCGCTGTTCCGCCACAAAGGAAGTCAAGCCAAACAATCCCAAACAACTGATTAGAATGGCCAGTGCCGTAAAAATTCCCGACAATCGACCAATACGTTCTTCGGCCGCAAATTTTTCACCATATTCATCGTCCACAAAGTCGTATTGAAAAGGAATGCTTGGAAAATGCTCTTTGAAAACTCTTTCGATGACAGCGATATTCTGGCTCGCACTTTGCTCTGGGTTCAATCTCATGTTGTAATAGGAGCCGTTACCATATCTGTCGAATACATACATGCCTTGTTTAACGGGCTCATATGGAGATTGGGCAATCATATCCTGAACCACTCCAATGATTTTCAAGGGATCACTTGGATTTTCAGCATCCTCATCTATAAGGAGTTTCCCAATGGGGTCTTTGAGTCCCATATATTTTACGGCTGTTTCATTAAGAAGTACGGCCGTTGAATCGGAAGCAAAGTCCCGTGAAAAATTTCTTCCGGTCACAATCTTTAAATTGAGACTTTTGGCATATTCCGGGGATACTTCGGTCCAGGCCAGGTCTTCTTGAAAACCTTCGGGTTTGCCTTCCCATGTCCAACCACTACGGTTGGACCATATATTTGTTGTTGGGCTGCTGGAGGTCGACATTTCGATGACCGCTCCCGAATTGATAAATTCTTCCCGCATCAATTCAAACTTTCCGTTAAAATCTTGACTCATGGTCGGCACTTGCACCAAGCCTTCCTTGTCATAACCTACAGGTCTGTTTTTGGCATGGTTGATTTGTTGCATCACGATGACGGTTCCTATAATAAATGCCACCGAAACGGTAAACTGAACCACAACCAAAATCTTTCGGGGCAATCCTGAGTGTTTTCCTGCTTTAAAGGTTCCCTTCAGTACATCCACAGGTTTAAATGAGGAAAGATAAAGTGCCGGATAGCTTCCCGCTAACAGGGCCGTAAACAAAATAAACGCCAAAGAGGCTGCCCAAAACCCAAGGGAAGTCCAAGGAAAATCGATTTCTTTTCTGGCGAGGTCGTTGAACCCGCTCAAGGATAGCATCACAATAAAAATGGCAAGCGCATAGGCAAACAAAACCACTAAAAAGGATTCTCCCAAAAACTGGTTGATGAGTTGGCCGCGTTGCGAACCAATGGACTTTCTAATACCAACTTCTTTTGCCCTCTTTTCGGAACGGGCCGTGCTCAAGTTCATAAAGTTTATACAGGCCAGCAACAGTACAAAAGCCCCGATAATCCCAAATAGCCATACGTATTTGATTCTACCGCCCACCTGTTTACCGTTTTCAAAGCGCGATCGTAAATGCCAATCTTCCATCGGCAACAAGAACAATTCCGTGTTGAACTCTCTTGAGTTTTCGTTAAGCTCTTGTTTTACCTTTATGATTTTTGAGGTAACGGATTCCATGGTTGTGTTGTCCGCTATTTGTACAAACATTTGAAAGGAGTTATTACCCCACTGATCTTCAGCATTTTTAATCCATTCATTTATGGAAACATATTTATCCCAAGGCATAATAAACTCAGTATCGTTGAACGAATTGTTGAAGGGTATGTCCTCATAAACTGCTGATACCATCATGTCGTATTGACTATTGACCTCTATGGTCTTTCCAATAGGGTCTTCACCGCCAAAAAGGGCATTGGCTGTCGATTCGTTCAACATAATGGAATTGATTTCCCGAATCCCGTCCTTTTCTCCTTTTAGGATATTGATTTCCAACATCTCGGGGGCCTCACGCTGCATAAAATTCCCGCTCCTCGATATACTGGTCTCCTTGTATTTAAGATATTGCGAAGTGTTCCATGAGGACATTACCAAATGCTTGAAATTGTCCATATACCCATCCCTGAAAGCTTTTTCCAACGGGCGGGGAATAGCGGGTCCGGTCCCTGTTTCCCCATTCATGGTCTGCGATTGAAAAACCTGTGCTATTCGCTCTTTATTGACAAAATAGCTGTTATGGCTCAGTTCGTCCGTAATCCACAACCCAATGATAAGGGCTACGGCCATACCTAGGGCAAGTCCCCCTACATTGATAATGGTATAGGCCTTGTTCTTGATAAGGTTCCTCCATGCTATTTTTAGATAATTCTTTATCATGATTGATGATTTTTGATTGATTATTCCGTGCGTAAGCCTTTGGTAGGTTTTAACAAGGCTGCTCCAATAGATTGATAACTGATGGTAACTATCGCAATGCCGAGCGCTATGAGCCCTGCCGTCAAAAATATTTCCCACCCAATGTTGATGCGGTAAGCAAAGCCTTCCAACCACCTATTCATCAAATACCAACCTATGGGGATGGCAATACATATAGAAATGATGATCAATTTTAAAAAGTCGAGTGTGAGTAGTTTGTAAATGTTTTTGAAAGGAGCGCCCAGAACCCGCCTGATGCTTATTTCCTTTCTTCGTTGTTCCACCATAAAAGCTGATAGTGCAAAAAGACCCAAGCAGGCCACGAGAATGGCAAAAAGTGCAAAACTGTTGAATATTTTACCCATGCGTTGAACATCTTCGTGCATTTGGGCAAACTCCTGTTCCAGAAAAGAATAATTGAGTGCTTGATTCGGTACATTTCTGTTCCAAACTTGTTCAATGGAGGCCAATGCTTCCGTTGGGTCTCCCTTTTCCAGTTTTACCGAAACGGCACCGACATCCTCTCCTATGACCAACGAAAGTGAAGAGATATCCTCTTTCAGGGATTTGAAATGGAAATTCTCTATAACCCCGATGATTTCAAAAACTTGACCACTATTATCCAATTTTTTGCCAATCGGGTCCTGCAGGCCCAATTCCGAGGCCATTTTGGAGTTGATCACAATGGAGTTGATAGAGTCGTAGGCAAACTCTTTGGAGAAACCTCTTCCTTTTTCCAATCGAATACCCAAGGTTTCCATATAATCGTAATCCACCCTCCAAATTTGGGCGGGAATACCCCTTCCGCCATCATCTTGCCCATCTACATTAAAGGTGTTTCCGTTTCTGCTTCCACCATTTATGGGCAAATAATTGGTGGATGTAACACTCTTTACTTGTGATAATGACGCGAGCTGTTCTTTAAAAGATTCTATTTTGTTTCCCAGAATATTGGTTCCTTCAAGCACTACAACACGTTCTTTGTCATACCCCAATTCCTTGCTTACGATAAAATCCATCTGACGGTAAATGATCAAAGTCCCGATAATCAAAATCACCGAAGTTGTGAATTGAAAAACCACCAAGCCGCTCCTTAACCTTCCGCTTTTACTTCCTACACTCAACTTTCCTTTTAAGACATTCGCAGGTCTAAAAGCTGATAAATAGAACGCTGGATATAACCCTGCCAAAACTCCGACCAGTAAAGCTGACACCAACAACATAGGGGCAAACCACCATGCGGACCAGGGAAGCTCCATGTTTTTGGAAGCAATTTCATTAAAAGTAGGTAACAACACCCAAGCTAGTACAACTCCCAGAACAAAGGAGATAACGCTAAAAACCACTGATTCTGTTAGGAATTGGTTTACCAGATTGTTCCTAAATGCCCCAATGGTTTTTCTAAGCCCAACCTCTTTGGCCCTATTGGCCGATTTAGCCGTGGAAAGATTGATAAAATTGATAATGGCCAAGAGCAGTACAAAAATGGCAATGGCAGCAAAAAGCCAAACAAACTTAACATCGCCATGCTTGAGTCCATCCTGCATTTTTAGGTCCGATTTTAAATAGATGTCCGTTACGGGCTGCAATTTGTATTCCGCTGTTCGCAATACGTCTATAAAACTGGCCGATCGCCCCCGTTTTATTTGTGCCGGGATGATATATTTTTCAACGATCAAAGTCATTTTTTGCTCCAACTCTTGAATATTGGTATTGGGATTTACCAAGACGTAGGTAAAATAATTCTGATTGGTCCAGCTCTGGTTGGTATCTTCAATGGGAAGAAGGAAATCGAAATCAAGATGGGAGCTCTCGGGTACATCCTCCATTACCCCTGTTACGGTATACGGGGTTGAGGTGTCGTTGTCCAAAAATATGGTTTGCTCCAAAACATTGCCATTAGGAAAGTACTTTTCGGCCTTGGATTTGGAAATAACAATGCTTTTGGGTTCCGTTAAAGCTGTTGCAGGGTCGCCCTGCTCCAATTGTATTTCCAAAATATCGAATGCTTCTTGATCGGCAAGAATAAAGTTCTCCTCAAAGGTGTTCTCCTTTTTTCCTGTTAACCTAAACCCGCGTTTGCCGGCACCAAATATCTCTATGGTGTTTACTTTTCCCGCTTTGATTATTTCGGGAAAATCGGATTGAAGCGCATCGGCAAAAGGCAGCTGAAAATGCGTGCTTTTCATGACCTCCCCTTGGATCTCTCCCTGAAAAACTACTCTGTAAATTTGATTTTTCTTGGCATAGTGCTGGTCATAACTAACTTCGTTACGGATAAAAAGCGCAATTAAAAGGCAAGCGGCAATACCTACGGCAAAACCACCAATTTTGATAAACGTAAAGAGCTTATCCTTTTTGATGGTCCTCCAGGCAATATTTAAGTGATTTTTGAACATGTGATTGATTTGATTGTTTTTTGATTGACCCATTGCTTCGACTACGCTCAGCATAAACTCGCTCAGGGCAAGTGAACAAACTCCTATACCATGCTTTTCATGGGCTTGTTTTGGCTCTCGGTCACAATTTGACCATCGAATAGATTAATGACCCTGTGGGCATAGTGCGAATCACGATCGGAGTGCGTTACCATAACAATGGTGGTGCCCTCTTGGTTGAGTTCCGTCAACAGGTTCATGACCTCGATACCGTTTTTGGAATCCAGATTACCCGTTGGCTCATCCGCCAAGATCAATTTTGGATTGGTCACTACGGCCCGAGCAATGGCCACCCGCTGCTGCTGACCTCCCGATAGTTGCTGTGGAAAGTGCTTTTCCCGGTGCGCAATCTTCATGCGCTCCAACACTTTTAGCACTTTTTCTTTGCGCTCCGCCTTGTTCATTTTAAGGTAGATCAAGGGAAGTTCCACATTTTCAAACACTGTGAGTTCGTCGATCAGGTTGAAACTTTGGAATACAAAACCAAGGTTCCCTTTCCTTAGCTGGGTGCGTTGACTTTCCTTTAGTCCGCCCACTTCGTGTCCTGCAAAGTTGTAGCTGCCTTCGGTAGGGTTGTCCAACATCCCGATGATGTTCAGCAAAGTGGATTTTCCACATCCCGAGGGTCCCATAATGGCCACAAATTCGCCCTCTTCCACTTTTAGGTTTACCCCGTTCAAGGCCAAGGTTTCCACTTCCTCTGTTCGGAAGCTTTTTTTAAGGTCTGTTATCTTTATCATTTTTGATGGTTGTTTTTTGTTTTATTATAAAGACTGTTCGTTTTTGATGATTGTTACATTTCCACGGATTACTTTAACACAATCCGTTCCGCATCGCCAAAACTATCGTAGTTACTGGTAATGACCTGTTCTCCTGGTTGAAGCCCCTCGAGGACCTCATAGTATCTTGAGTTTTGTTTTCCCAATCGTACATTGCGTTTGATCGCTTCGTTGCCATCTGGGCCTACTACAAATACCCACTGACCGCCTGTACTCTGGAAAAACCCGCCTTTAGGAAGCAACAAGGCATCGTTGGATTCTCCCAATTGCAATCGTATGTTGTAACTCTGTCCCGCTCGGATGGTCTCGGGTTTTTCGTCCACAAAAACCAAATCAACCCTAAACCTACCGTTTCTTACTTCTGGATAAACCTTGCGCAAGCGTAGTTTGTACTCATTTCCATTTCGTTCCAAAGTGGCGGATAGATCTCTTTTTACTCTATCAATATAATGTTCATCGATATCGGCTTCTATCTTAAAATCGGTAAGCACGTTTATTTGCCCTATTCGTTGTCCTTTTTGGATATTCTGACCTATTTCTGCATCCAAAAACCCCAATTGGCCATCTGCGGGTGCCCTAACATTGAGGTGGTCCAAACGTTCGTAGACCATGGATAGCGTTTTTTGCATTCGTTCAAGGTCGGCGTCCAATCCTTTTAGGGATGTTTCGCGCAATTCGTCATCCTGTTCCGTTTGTAGTTTTACGATTTCGTATTGTTTTTGGGCCAATTCGAAATCTTCTTTGGACTTTAGGTAGGTTTCCTTGGAAATCAATTCCTCTTCGTACAATTCCGTATTCTGCTCATAGGCACGTTTCAAACGTTGCAGATCGTACTGTGCAGTTGCCAACGATTTTCTTCCTTCGACCTGTCTGGAATCGAAAGTGAGCTTGGTGGAACGCAAATCGTTCTGCTTAAGTGCCAAGTTGCTTTCACTGGCCAAGATCTGTTCGTAAAGGGCCATGTTTTCCAGTTTCAATATGATATCCCCTTTTTTGACCATGGAACCTTCCTCTATCAACTTTTCGGAAACTCGTCCGCCTTCGTAGGCATCCATATAAATAGTGGCTATTGGTGCCACATTCCCGTTGATGGTTATATAGTCATCAAACTTGCCGTCGGTCACGGCGGAGATAGACAATCGCTCTTTTTCCGTCCTAAAGGTGGACAGCGAACTGGAAAAAATCAATTTATAGCCAACGACCAAAAGCAGTATGCCCAATGCGATATATCCGTAATGCTTGGGTTTAAGTCCTCTCTTTTTTTCTAATTGTATATCCATGTTTCTTTTTAGTTGATATTAAAAATGGGCAGTCCGCTATAAAAATCAATAGTGCTCTGGTTGACTTTCAACCTAAGGCCCACTTGTAAGTTTTGATTTTGCGCGACTCCATACAGGTTCTTGGCCTGAAAGAGTTCCAGCGCATTGATCAGTCCTTTCTCGTAACGCTTTTGGGCAATCGTAAAAGCGAGCTGCTGCGATTCTACCTGTTTTGTACTCTGTTCGTATTCTGCTATGAGGGCCTGATTGTCCTGGACCAACTGTTGCAATAACTGAAACAATTCTTGCTCCTGGATCTCCAAGTTGTTCTTGGCCTGCAAATAGGCAATTTTTTGCTGCTTTACCTGAGAGTGGTTCGCCCATCCATTGCTAATGGGGATGTTCAATTGCGCCCCTACAAACTTGGATTGGTTATCATTGAACTGTGTCCTAAAGGGTATCACATTGCCGTTTTCATCCACATTGGTCTCAAAATAGCTTGTTCCGTAACCTGCAAATAGGGCCAACGATGGGAATAACCCTCCCCTTGTGGCTTGCAATTGTTTTTTTGCCGCGGTTACCCGATATTCTTGTGATTTGACCAAGGGTACAAACCCCCTTGCTTTTTGATACAAGGAATCCAAAGTAACGTCTTCATTTACGGAGGCTTCTTCCAAGGTTTCTTGAATATTAATGTCCGATGCTTCGGTCAAATTCATTTCTTGCAAAAGCACCAGCTTGGCATTGGCCAGTTGGTTACGGTTTTGGGTCAACAAGAATTTGTCGCCCAAAAGATTGGATTCAGCCTCGTACAGGTCCGCACCGGCCATTAACCCCAACTCCACTTGTTTTTCGACCAAATCATAGTTGGCTTGCGAAATTTCGAGCTGTTCCAAGGTATTGGCCACCAGTCCTTCGTAAAATTTAATGTCGTAAAAAGCGCTCATCACCCTAAAGGCCAACAAAAACTTTTCCTGTAAAATGTCTTCTTGGGTGGCCTTGTAGATGAATTTGGACGCCCTTATCGTATTCAGTTTTTGAAAACCCCGGAACAAATCCAAACTGGCGTTGAGCGAATAGTTGTTGCTAAAGAACTCTGTGTTCACATAATCGTTGGTCTGAGGGTCGGCGGACCTACCATATCTAATGGTATAATCGGTGGACCCGCTTACGGAGGGCAACAAATCTCTGATGGACTGTCTATAAGATTCTCGGCTGGATTCATTATTGTAGGACGTATTCTTTACCTGAAGATTATGTTCAATGGCATAATCCACACATTCTTCCAGCGTCCAAACTTCTTGGGAAATCCCGATGAAGCAACTCAATACCAATAAGGCTGTTATGTATATTTTTAGATTCATAGTTTTATCCTGTGCCAAATTACTGTCTATTCTTGTGCCAAAATAATTTTATGTTGATTATCAGATAGTTACAACGAGTAAATTACAATACCTGCTTGTTGTGTGTAAAAATTTTGTACAAAAAATGTCCAAATATTTTACAGTAAGATAGAACATATCGAAGCAATTGCTAGTTTTAGCGTACTATTTGAAACCTGAGCCTTATGGTTGATGCCAAAATTTTAGTGGTCGATGATAACAAGAGCGTACTGAGTGCCTTGGAAATTCTTTTGCAGTTTGAGTACAAAAGCGTCCAGACCATTTTTAATCCCAACCAGATTTCTTCTTTTCCGAATTTGGAGGATATCGACATTGTGCTCTTGGACATGAACTTTTCCGCTGGCGTGAACACGGGAAACGAGGGATTGTATTGGCTCAACGAAATCAAAAAAAGGTCGCCCAACACATCCGTTATTATGATGACGGCATATGGTGCAGTGGACTTGGCCGTTAGGGCACTCAAACAAGGTGCTTCCGATTTTGTGCTGAAGCCTTGGAACAATGAGCGTTTAATGACTACCGTAAAATCTGCCTACGAGCTGAGAAAGTCAAAGCAAGAAATTCACAATCTCCAGAAAAAGCAGAACAATTTAAAGCAATTGATCAATGAGGGGCGGAATTATATCATCGGCCAATCGAAAGCACTCACCGCTGTTTTGAACCTTGTGGCCAAAGTGGCCAAAACGGACGTTAATGTACTTATTACAGGGGAAAATGGGACGGGAAAAGAATTGATTGCGCGTGAACTACACAGACTATCGAACCGAAAAAATGAAGTTTTTATAGGTGTGGATATGGGTTCCATCGCCGAAAATTTGTTCGAAAGTGAACTTTTTGGCCACACCAAAGGCTCCTTTACCGATGCCAAAGACGATAGAGCAGGAAAATTTGAAGCCGCACACCAAGGAAGTCTGTTTTTGGACGAAATAGGGAACCTTTCACTGCAAATGCAGGCCAAGTTATTGTCTTCCATCCAAAATAAATCGGTGGTTCGAGTGGGTTCCAACAAACCCATTGATGTGGACATCCGATTGATCTGTGCCACCAATTGCAATCTGGAGCAAATGGTCGCCGATGGTTTGTTCCGTGAAGATTTACTGTACCGCATCAACACCATACATATTGAAGTGCCTCCGCTTCGGGAACGTGATGGTGATATTCTGGTGCTTGCGGATTTCTTCCTGAAAAAGTTCGCCCATAAATATGATAAAAGCGGGTTGCGCATCAATCAAATGGCCCAAGAAAAACTGATGGAATACCCTTGGCCCGGCAATATTCGTGAGTTGCAGCATACCATGGAACGAGCGGTAATCCTCTCCGATGGCAATGTATTGAAGCCCTCTGATTTTTTGTTGCATGCCAAACCCTTACAGTCCATGGACAGTGAGCCCATGACGCTCAACGAAATGGAACAGCAAATGATCTTTAGGGCCTTGGAACAAAATGAGGGCAACTACAGTGCCGCGGCCGAACAATTGGGCATTTCCCGACAAACGCTTTATAACAAGTTGAAGAAAAAGAACGACTGATGGCAAGCAGAAACTTTTATATTCAGCTTATTGTTCGGGTGGTTTTCCTCACCCTAACTGCCGTTACCTTGGCCTTTTCATTAGCCTATAAGTGGTATTTTACCTCGGGACTCTGTGCTGTTCTTTTAGTTGTCCAAGTATTTTCACTGATAAGTTTTATAAACAGTACCAACAGAAAAATCGCTTATTTTTTTGATGCCATCAAGAACGAGGATTTTACGCTCCGTTTTCCAGAGGGGGTCACTATTGATTCGTTCCAAGAACTCAACCGAAGCCTTAATCGAGTCAATGGGCTTATCCAAGAAGTCCACATGCAACTCCAGATACGGGAGCAGTACTACCAGGAAATTTTGAAACAGGCCAGCATCGGCATCATGACATATAATGAAAAAGGACATATCTTATTTGCTAATCCTACCCTGGAACGATTACTGGACTACACTCCTTTGAACCACATCAAACAATTAAAACAGGTTGATGAAAGCCTGTACCAAATCTTTAAAAATTTTAAGCCTTTTCAGCGTAAGCTGTTCCAATTATCCAATGAGCGCGAACAAACACAATTAGCAATTAAGTCCACTCCTTTGACATTGGATGGCCAGTCGTTACAACTGGTGGTGGTCCAAGATATCCATAAAGAACTGGACGAAAAAGAAACCGAGTCTTGGGTGCGCCTCATCCGTGTACTTACGCATGAAATTATGAATACCATTACCCCGATTGCCTCCATTTCCGATTCCATTATTAAATATTATCGCAAAGGGGACAAAATAACCCCCATGGAAGAGTTGGAGGAAAGCCAGATAAAAAATACATTGAAAGGATTGGAGGTCATCAAAGAACAAGGTGGCGACCTTATGGATTTTGTGCAATCTTACCGAAGCCTGTTGCACGTACCGGACCCTAACAAAACCCTTGTAAAAGGAAAGGACTTACTGGAAAAGATAGATGTGCTCATGTCTGCCCGGCTGATTGATGGGGAGAGCGAGTTCAATATACTTTGCCGTCCCGAGAATCTGGAGTTTTATATTGATGAAAAGCAAATTTCCCAAGTGTTGATCAATTTGGCCAAAAACGGGCTACAATCAGTTGAGTCCACCGAAAATGGAAAGGTGCTCATAATGGCCGGGGTCGATGACAATG
This sequence comes from Allomuricauda sp. TY007, assembly GCF_010468565.1. Taxonomy (GTDB): domain Bacteria; phylum Bacteroidota; class Bacteroidia; order Flavobacteriales; family Flavobacteriaceae; genus Flagellimonas. The sequence continues at coordinate 328,069 of NZ_WUEG01000001.1, read as the reverse complement.
GATCAAAGTACATTGAGGTTAGGGACAACGGCCCGGGTATTCCCCCCGAGGTAATGGACGAAATATTTGTTCCCTTTTTTACCACCAAAAGCGAAGGCACGGGTATTGGCCTAAGTCTTTCCAAAAGGGTGATGCAGCTTCACGGAGGAGGTATTCAAGTACGCTCCATTCCACATACGGAAACTGTTTTCCGACTTACCTTTGCTTAATCAAACTATGAAAAAAGCACTTTTAGACTTCTGCTGGAGCCATTTGGACGAGCGAACCGCCCGTCTAAAAAAACAGGGCGAAGAACTCCGGGAATCCTTGGGTTCCGAAACCAAAAGTTCGGCAGGAGACAAGCACGAAACAGGAAGGGCCATGGTGCAATTGGAACAGGAAAAACTGGGTCAACAATTGCTGGAACTCGATGCAACCCAAAGCATCTTGAATAAAATCAATATTGATACACCCTCAGCTAAAATATGTTTGGGTTCTCTGGTAAAAACGAGCGTGGCCGATTATTTCATAGCCATCTCCGCAGGTGCTTTTAAGCATAATGATGGTGTTGTTTACTGCATTTCGGCCAATGCTCCCATAGCCAGATTGTTGCTAGGAAAGGAAAAAGGTGAACGTTTTGTGTTCAATGGAAACGAACAATCCATATTAGATGTCGATTAATAAGGGAAATACTTAAGAATCTTCCTCCACCATTTTCATGCTAGGCCTTTCGCGATGGAATACAATAAGAAGAAAAAGTATTCCGATAATGACCAAGAACACTATCTCCAAACGTGATAATAGTTGGTTCATGCCAAGAGACCTTTGGGAACGTTGGGTCAATTGTCTTCCTTCTGAAAGTTGGACCTCGGAAAGTTCATCAAGGTCATTGTTTATTCTGGTGAGCTTTGATGAAATATCACGCTTCATTTCTGCGCTTCCGGATGCATTCTTGACCGATAGGTTTTTCTCCATCTCCTGAAGCTCGGAATAGCTGCTCCTCAAGTCCGATAAATACCTCGATTCCTTGACCGTTAATTCTGTTTTTGCGAAATCTGAAAGTATTTTTTCTATATTGGAAGATTCCGTAAGCATGTTTGTGCTTAACTCATTTTTGGCCAAGGCCAGTTCTTTCTTATGAAATAGGTTGTTGAGCCTATAAATGTATTCCTGGACCACCAAACGATCTTCAAAAACTGAGTTTACACTTTGCTCTACAGTAGAAAAATTACGTTGGTTCAATCGGTTGGAAGCAAGCACCAATAAAAATGCCGCAGCTAGTATGAAACCTGCATTTATTCGCTGTTTTATGGACATTTTTTTTGGCATTCTTTGTTTTTTTGTTTCTATCGAATCGAACTTGGATTTATTTTGAATAAATCCGCCCAGCCATTAGCTAACCATCTAATTGAGCAAACCTAAATGCTTTGGGCTGAGCGGAAATCATCAATCAACTACAGTGCACTTAATTCTCCCGACTCAAGTGCATTTTTCAAATCAGCCTTAACTACAGGATGGCTGTTAAAGAATCTTTTACCGTCTGTTTTTTTAATTTTAACCTCAACGGTACCGTCCTTTTTCTCCTTTATGGCGGTTACCACCACTTTGTTGCCCTCAACTCTTTTATAATTGGCAATGCCTCCTTTTTTAATAATGAAGTTGGCACGGGGAAAATCAATGTGCTTGTACTGGGGTGCATCGGGACGGCCAATCTCCAATATATCGCCAACTTTTACTTCTTGAGGGATTACATTTTGTGCGTTGATATTTGTGGTTGCTACCACGAACAGAATTGCTAAAACTATTATTCTCATAACTGTATATATTTAGGGTTTATAATTGTTTTCTTTTTCTAAAAATCAAAACTGGTTGATAATTGGGGGGACTGTTCCACACCGGTTATCTTAAAAGATTGAACATCCGATGGAAATCCGAGCTGGATGTGATCATCCACCGCAAGTCCTACCAAGCTCGCCCCAAGGGTACTGACCACAGAGACCATGTTCTTTTCAAGATCCCTACGAGTAGATGGAATCAATTGAAACGTTTCACGTGTTCCATTTACAAACTCGACCGTAACTTTTGAGTTTAACCGAACCACATCGTCAGGAATATCCAACTCATCCTCTACCAAAGCCTTGTCAATTCTGTCGCTCAACTGTTCCAAGGCATCCTTATGGGCATAATCCTCATAGTACCTATGAAAGTTCAGTATTCGTTTAAGCGTTACATAATCCTTTTTTTCCATAATCAGGCTTCCGTATTTCATTTCCAGTTCTTAACGGACGGGGCACTACAACAGTATCCCAGCATTTTGTGCATACAAAGGCAATCCTTGTGCCATTTACAGTAATACAGGTTTCTCAAAAATTATAAAAAACTGATTTTTAGACGTTTAACTTTGTTTTAGTTGCGTGAAAGAAAAACAAGGTCGGGTAATCTTTACCCAGTCGGGGCAAAATGCCCCAGTGGTCATTTCAGTTTTTCGCGAAGTGTTTTCCGGTTGATGCCTAAAATTTCAGCTGCTTTGGTTTTGTTTCCTTGGGTGGACAGGAGTACTTCTTGAATATACTCTTTTTCCTTTTCTTGAAGCGTTTTAAAGCCTTTTTTGGGGAAGTCAATTTTATACTTTAATTCATTGGGCAAGTGTTCCAAAGTAATTTTACCATCGCACATAATTACGGCGCGCTGCACCACGTTTTCCAGTTCTCGGATATTGCCAGGCCAAGAATAGCGTTCCAATACGTCAAGGGCATCATTAGCAATACGGACAAAGCGATCTTTGTACTCAATGCCATACTTCTGCATAAACTTGTCGACCAACAAAGGAATGTCGGAGGAACGTTCCCTCAGAGGTGGCACATCAATCGTAACCACGGAAAGGCGGTAATAAAGGTCTTCCCTGAATGTTTTTTTTTGAATAAGTTCTTCCAAATCACTATTGGTCGCCGCAATAACCCTTACGTCCAATTTTTCGGCCTTTTGCGAGCCTATTTTGGTCACTTCTTTCTCCTGAAGCACCCGCAGCAATCTATTTTGAACGGGCAGGGTGGCGTTTCCTATTTCATCCAAAAAAATAGTTCCCTTGTGCGCTGCCTGAAAAAAACCGTTACGATTTTCGTTGGCACCCGTAAACGCACCTTTGGTGTAACCGAAAAGTTCTGCTTCCAAAAGGTTTTCTGGAATGGCACCACAGTTTACCGCGATAAAGGGCGCCCTGTCAAACTTTCCAGAATAATGTATGGCCCGTGCCACCAGTTCCTTTCCCGTTCCACTTTCTCCACGAACCAAAACTGTGGCCCGGTTATCTTTTACCCTATCTATAATTTCCGTGACCTTTTGGAACGCTTCGGAGGTTCCTATCATGTCCGCATAGCCCTTGGCAATATTTTCTTTGGGTGGTGTTTTGGCCGTCTTCTTGGCATCTTTGCTGGCAAAGGCTTTTTTTACAGCGTCTTCCAGCTCAGCTTTGGTAAAAGGTTTGGTAAGGTAGTCCGTTACACCGTGCTGAATAACTTTTGATGCATCTTCGACCGATGGAAAGCCCGTTACCACCAATTTGGGCATATTGGGGTAATGTTCCGCTACATATTTTACTAGTTCCAACCCATCAATTTCCGGCATATTGATATCCGTTACCAATAAATCTATCTCGGTATCTTTTAAAATGTAAAGTGCCTCTTTTACAGAAACGGCTTTGTAGGTATGGTAGTCCATCGACTTTAAATGCCGTTGCAAAAGTTCAAGAATATCGATGTCGTCATCAACCAACAATATGTTTTCCTTTTTCAACAAAGTGTTTACTTTTTTGGGAATTGTATTGTAAAGATAGTGCCTGTTGGCATATTTGGTGTAACCGCAATGCTTCCTTTATGGCTTTGTACTATGCCGTGCACCACGCTAAGTCCCAATCCTGATCCCTCGCCAACGGGTTTGGTCGTAAAAAAAGGGTCGAAAATGTGCGCCATGGATTCTTCGGGGATGCCTGGGCCTTGATCTGCAATTTTTAGGACAACATTTTCTTTTTCGATTCCAAGGAAAACAAAAATGGTGCTTTTGGGCGGTGCAAAATAAATAGCATTTACAATCAGGTTGAAAATTACTTGGGTCAACTGGATTTTATCGATGCGCAACTCGATGGTGTCCTCGGAATGTTCAAATTTGCAAGAAACATCATTTTGGCGCAAAGTGGTTCGCAACATATTGATAGCTTCTTCCATAACCTCAACTACATTGATAACTTCTCGTGTTTCGGGCATTTCGCAGGCAAAGAACATCAGTTTTTTGACCACCTCCCTTGAAAATATGGTGTTGGTAATAATTTTGTCCAAATCTTTGAGCGCCTGTTCATCATTACTTATTCGCTCTTTTAAAAGCTCGGTAAAGCCCAAAATATTAGCCAGTGGGGTGTTGAGCTCGTGGGCGATACCCGCAGTAATTTCTCCCAAAATGCGTAGCCTGTCGGATTGCTCCACCTGTCTTCGGATATGTTCTTCCTTTTCTTTGATTTCCTTGCGTTCCAACAAATTGCCCACTTTTAGGCAGACATTGTCCAAGAGTTGCTGTTCCTCTTCCAAAAAATCCTTGAGCTGATATTTTGGGGAAGGGTATCCGACTTTTATCTCGCCCTTTGGTTTATTGAACACGGTTATGGCCGATATTAAAAAAACGTAGGTATCTCCTTTTTCTTCGGTTTTGATCAAATGCTCAGGAGTGGAAAGCTCCACATAGGTTTCCTTATCGAACTGCCAGGCGCGCTCCAAACATTGCACAATGCCGAGCAATGCGGTTTCCATATCATCGTAATCACAGTTGACGATGAGTGAAGTTACCTCGTACAGACAGGTAAGTTCCTTTATGCGTTCCTTGAGTTTTTGTTCGGCGGTGAGCATGTTGTTCTCCTTTGTAGCAAATTAGTGAATTCTTGGAACAAGTCTGTCATACGAAGCCGTCTACAAAAAACCCTTCCAAATCTAGGACTTGAAAGGGTTTAAATAGTAAAAAGATCTATATTTTGATTTAGTGGGAATTCAAGATACCTTTTACCTTATTATTTAAACAACATCGGTGCGAATTCCGATAGATAGATTCTCCAATTGGACCATGTATGTCCGCCGGTGCTTTCGCGATAGGTGTAGTCAAAATCATGTTTGTCCAGCTCATTTCGCATATCAACTACACTTTGGTACAAGAAATCGTCCGTTCCGCAAGCAATCCAATAAAGTTCAGGGTCGGCAGCTTTTAAGGCTTCTATTTGCTCACCTCTTTTAGAATGGTCCACCTCAATTCCAAAACGACTGAGATCGGCAAAGCCCATGCTCATCACACCTATATAATCGAACAGCTCGGGGTTTTCAAAAGAGGTGTTCATGGTCTGCAGGCCGCCCATGCTCAAGCCGGTCAAAGCACGATTTTCTTTGTTGGCTTTCACTCGAAAGTGTGATTCAATATAAGGGATTACGTCATTGACCAAACTTTTTTCAAACAACATATTTGCCATGCCTCCCGCAGGTTGTGTTGAAGGTTCCAATTTTGGACTTACCGTCAAAGCGGCGGCTTGGCCCGGATTACCATTGGTCATCACCACAATCATGGGTTTGGCTTTTCCTGAATTGATAAGATTGTCTAAGATATGGTTTGCAACGCCTAGGGTTGGCCATGCCTCTTCGTCTCCGCCTCCTCCGTGCAATAGGTACAGAACAGGATAGTCTTCACTGCTATCGGCATAGCCTGGTGGGGTGTAAACGTACATTCTACGGGTTAAGTCCAGGGTTGGGGACTCGTACCAAATTTTGTGAACTGAGCCTTTTGGTCCTGTTTTGGCCCAATAGAGTTCGGAGGCCTTCCCAGGAATGTACAGCACACTTTCTGTTCTAAATGCTCCGTCGCGTGCAACCAATAAATTGGCGGTGTCCAAGGTGTTAACTCCGTCTACCACAAAACTGTACCCGTAAAGCTCTGGTTCTAATGGACCAACCGTGGTGGACCAAATACCGTTTTCGTCCTTGGTCAGTGTTACGGTTTTTCGAGTCATCGCCATTCCCTCACCTATCATTGGCATCCAATTGCCCGATAAGACCACATTCTCCGCCTTTGGCGCCTTGATTCTAAAGGTTACCGTGTTGTCATCGGCAACTTCAGGAGAGACCAGTCGCTCCATTGAACCCACTTCTTGGCCGATGGCCGCCAAAGGCAAGGTTAGGGCCACCAGCATCAATTGAATGCTGAATCTACTCAGTTTGTTTAGTGTTTTTTTCATTCTGATTCTGTTTAGTTGTTTTTATGCATTACTGTCAACAAGTTGATTCTCAATGACCTTGAAACCTTACATACGTTATGGTTAACCCTTGAGAAAATCAAATTATCACTATGGATATGAGAACTAAGATATGATATTTTTCTTTATTGTTACAAAATGTAACAATAAAGATTTGAGATAAAAAATAAAGCCGTTTCTTAAGTGCGGCCAGTAATTGCATTATTAAGGAATGGGTTAAGTGAAAGAGAAAAGAGTAGTAAGCCGATCTATAACCTCTGTCATCAAATACATTTAACGGCTTCACTTTAAAAAGTGCGTCTCCAACTTTAAGGCCATCACAAATTACTTAAACCCTATTGTTTACAGCCCCGATTCTCTGGTTATGACAGGCCCCTATATATGGGAGGAGGCCACCATCCAAATATGAAACCTTATTTTAGCAAAGTATTTAATTGCCATACATGAAAAAACCTCTATTACTGCTTATGTGCATTTTTGCAGAGTGCGCTTTCGCTTTCCAAAACGATTTATCAGAAAAGATTCAGGAAGCCGACAGTCTATTAAAAGAGCAAGCCTACCAACTTTCAAAGGACCATTGGAAGGAAATAGTTGGTCTAACTACCCAAAACAAAGTAGAATACCATACCTATAGGAGCAAATTGCTGTTTTGTGAAGCAAGTTTATTTCAAGCCGATGGCAATTATAAAAGTGCGATCGAAAAATATCAAAACGCACTTCAACTGATCGACAGGGACACCGCTCCAAAAGATAACCAGTACCGATTGAATATTTATAACGGGCTGTACCATTCATTGGCGTATTCCGGCGATTGGCAAGCGGCACTGGAAAAAGGCACCGAGGGTCTGACCCTGATGGATTCCACCATAGAGAAAAAAAGTAGGGCCGATTATATCTATGATCTGGGATATATCAATGACCGACTTGACAATTTCACGGAAGCCATTGAGTTGTACCAACAATCCATTGAGCTGTACAAGACCTTTGAAGAAAGCAAGGATTTCGATTTGGGCCTGGCCTATAACAATTTGGCTACCGTTTATAGGCGGATCGGCTTTTTCTCCGAACGGTTGAAAAGTTTTGAACAGGCAAAAATACATTGGGAAAGAGACAGCGGCATTGACCCTACTTACCTCATTACCCTTTATGGAAATATGATGAAATTATATATCGAATATGGGGACACGGCCAAGGCCGAAAAACTGTTCGACGCCTTGAACAAAGTACCTGATGATGCCCTTCAAACCAGTGATGTCTTCAATAAATCAAGGCTGAATATGATGTATTGTACTTTTTCTGGGCAGTCCGTAAAAGCAAAAAAACAATTGGATGGATTCAGTGCTCTTTTTGCCACATCGAACCAAAAAGAAAAAGAACAGAACAGCCACTACTATTTGGCAGCATTGCTTGACTACGCAGATCATGCCATTCAAAACGGATGGGACGATAGGGCCTCGCAAACCCTAATCCAAACCCTGGACATTGCCAAAACTTATCAACAACCGTACTATGAAATGCTGGCCTATACCAAACAAACCAAACTGGCTACCCTTGAAAAGGAATATGCACGGGCAATCGATTTTTTGGACGAAGCTTTGGCCATAAATGACCAAGAACCGATAGGCCAGGTGAACGTGGTCAATATTTTGATCAAAAAAGGGACATTGCAAAGTAAACTGAACCATGTTTTGGAAGCACAAAGTACCATTGAAAGGGCTTTGTCTGTTTTGACCGAAGGTGAGGCCGACTCTCCGGAAGAGGTCACCATGGATATTTTTGAGCAAAGGCATAGTTCTTATTTTGTCATGGCACTCAAAGATGTGGCAGGCTTTTACAAGGAAACGTTCCTTCGGACCCAGGACAGAACGGATGCCCAACATGCCAAATATTTGTATGTAATGGCAGCGGAGGTTTTTGGGCTCTACTATCAGAACGGGGAATACAATGCCAGTTTGAATGACCTGAACAAAGAGATCAATGAAGGGATTTATGAGGTGCACACTACATTGTCCATCCCATTGTCCCCTACAATACTGGCAAAAATGGAAGCCAATAATTCGCAGGTATTGCGCAATGAATTTGAACGCAAATACTTTCGGTTTCTTTCTGTGGAAGAAAGTATGCTGGATAGGCGAAACCTTCTGCAATTCCAGTTAAAAAACACTGGGCAGGATAATGAAGCCCGAAAGGAGTTACGGGAGGCCATATCAAAATTGGATGCTGAGATCTACGACAAAGACCCTTTGCTGCAATCCTTTTACAACAAACAGATTAGCCTTCAAGATATCCAGGGCCACTTAACAGGGAATGAACTACTGGTAAAATATTTTTTGGGAAATGAACGCATTTTTGCCATGACCATTTCACAAGACAGTCTTCAGTTGTACCGCTTGGCGCAAACCGATTCATTAAAAACCAAGTTGACGGCATTTTACCAAAATCTGCAAAATCCACAGAAAAACACCCGGCCATTGGCACAGGAACTGTACCAAGAGTTGGTGGAACCCTTTCAAGATGAATTGGGCAAGTACAGGAACCTGACCATTATTCCCGATGATTTTTTGCACTATTTACCATTCGAAGTACTTGAAAATGGGGAAGAACCCCTGGTAAATTCGTATGGCATCCAATATGCTAATTCGTTGGCGTTATGGTATTTTTTAAAAGAAAACCCCCATCGACCCAAGGAGCATCAGGATCTGTTGGCAGCTTTTGCTCCTCAATACGAAACTGGCGACGATGGCATGACAATGAGGGGCGTTCGCTTCAGAGATATAAAAGGAGCCAAAAAGGAGGCTGAGAAGATTTCTGCGGCTCTTGATGGCGATTTGTTTTTGGACGATGAAGCTTCCGTTAAAAACTTTATGGATCATGCAAATAAGTATAAAATTTACCACTTGGCAATGCATGCGGTTTTAGATGAGGAAGAGCATACCCGATCGAGCCTGATTTTCCAAAACAACGATTTTTTTGATTTTTCCTCCTTATATGGCATGTATCTGCCCGCAGAACTGGTTGTGTTGAGTGCTTGCAATACCGGTGTGGGAAAATTGGCAGCAGGCGAAGGTTTTTTAAGCCTATCAAGGGCATTGACCTATTCCGGAGTGCGGTCCAGTGTGTATAGTTTATGGGAAGTGCCCGATAAGGAAACGTCCGAAATAATGGTTTCCTTTTACCACTATTTGGACGAGGGCAAAAATAAAGCAACCGCATTGGCCAAGGCAAAACAGGATTTTATTGAAAACAATCCGTTAAGATTGCACCCTTATTATTGGGCCGGATTTATAGTCAATGGCGATACGGCACCAATTGCCACTTCCCCAAAAAATTGGTCATGGTACATTGTTGCCGGAGTCCTTATGATTGGCGGAATTTTTTACTTTATACGTTTCAGAAGAAAGGGATCAGTCCAATTGTTTTAGTAATTTCCGGGCTTGATCGTTCAAATTGCTTTCTGAGGTAGCTACCTTTTTCAAAAAAGTTTTGGCTTGGTCCACTTCTTTCTGTTTTAGATGGGCCAGGCCCAAATACCAATTTGAGGCAATGGCGAAATCACTCCCGTTTAGGTCCCAACCATAACTTTCCAATGCCCGGATGCCTTCTTCTGTTCGGTTTTGGGCCAAAAGGCTCACACCCTTATAAAAAAGCAAATAGTCTTTGGGCTGTTTTTTGTAAAGACTGTCAAATGCCTTCGTGGCTTTGTCATAATTTCCCGCTTCATAAAATTCAAAGGCTGTTGTTTCACTGTTTTCAGTTTCGTCCCCTCCGCGTGTCACAAGGTTTATTACATTGGGGTAAACCTCAAAATTGTCAGTATATAAACCTCCATAATTGGGACCAGACCCATAAATAATGGAGCCGATACTGATCAAAAGGGCAATGGCCGCAGCATAAGGGATCCAACGGGTCTTCTTTTTGGTGTTGCGATCCAATTCTTGGAACCTTTTTTTCAAGGTGCTGTGTTTTTCATGCGCAATGGCACGCCTTACCTCCAATTCATGGTAAAACCCATCCCTTAGCTGGTCATCCTGTTCCAAAAGTTGCTCCAACCTCCCAAATTCTTCGTCTGAGAGCTTGTTGCCAAAATATTTTTCTGTGAGTTCATGCTTTTTCATACCGTTCTCTCGCTAATTCTTTCAACTGGGCCATGCACCTGTGCTTTTGGCTTTTCAATACATCTTTTGAAGCATATTGCAAAACTTCCTGAATTTCGTCCAAGGTCATTCCTTTGTAATAAAACAGTTCCAAAATCTGTTGGCACTTGTTGCCCAGTTGTTTCCATGACTTCCTCAAGACCTGCCGTTGTTCTTCCAATGCTTCGGTTTCAAACAACTGCATTTCTTCAGAGATGTGTATGACCTGCCCTTCGTGATATAGCTTTCTCGTTTTGTCCATGTGCTTGTAGATTTTAAACTTACCAATGGCAAACACATAGCTTTTTAGGGTGCTGGTCAACTTTTTGAGCTTTCCATTTTGTACGTTTTCGTATAAACTGATTATGGTTTCCTGATAAATATCCGCAATATCCTCTTCTTGGGCATTTAGTGTACGGGCAAACAAAAAAAATTCCTTTTTATAAGTGAGATAGACTTTGTCCAAAGTTTTTAAGTCGTTCCGTTTCAGCCTATCGACTAAATATTGATCTTTTATCATTTATACGCAATTAAGAAAAAAGTCAACATCCATTACATGTAAACTCTTTTGTAAAGAAAGTGATCTGGACTTTCTTGGGTCAAAAATAGCGGGCCATGGAGTTTACGTGCGGCAATACAAATCTCCGTGGCCCATGTACAAAGTACCTTACAAATATACCATAGAAATGGGAACAGTTCCTGCCATCCTGGTTCCCACAATGATCTTTCTTCAAGATTCTGCGCGAATGACGAAGTCAACACTTGATTTTGTGTGCCATTTGGAACATTCCAAGATTTTTTTTGGCTCGGGTGTTTACTTTTTGTTTCTCGCGGTATTAATAGGTGAAATCTTAATATAAACTTAATTCAAAATGAAGAAAACAGCATTGTTTATTGCCTTTATGGCAGGGGTATTGACCTCTGTCTGGGCCCAAGAGGAAACCAAAATTGGCACTTTTGTTGCCTACGGAAGCGAAATTGAAAATATTGGTATTGGGGCCAATGCCGAATTTCCCATTGCGGAGAACCTTACCATTTCCCCATCGCTCATCTATTATTTCCCCAAGGAAGAATTTGGAATCAAATGGAGTTGGTTTGAAGTGAACGGAAATGCCAATTACTATTTCGTGAACGAGGACAATATTGGTGTTTATGCACTTGGTGGCCTCAATTACAGCAGTATAAAAGTGTCCTACGATGAGAGTTTGGGGTTCGGTGGAAGCTCTTCAGCTTCAGACGGGGAGTTTGGCCTTAACCTCGGTGCTGGGGCCAATTTTAACATTGGAGGCAGTATTACCCCTTTTGCGGAACTAAAATATGTCATTATTGATGGTGGGCAATTGGTGGCCGGAGCAGGAGTGAAATTCAATCTGTAGTAATTGTTCCTTATCAAATAAATACTAATTGAAACCTTACAAAATGAAATCATATTATAAAACCATATCATATTCAGGTCTGCTTATTTTTTGCTTGGTGTTAATAATGTCCTGTTCCAAGGACGATGGAGTGGAAAGCAAACCACCGATGGAGGAATTATTGCCCCCAATTGCTCTGGATTGCGATTATTTTACCGAAGACCGCGTCATGCAGAACGATACTCTGCGCCCAGTGGATTATACAATAGGTTGCTGGGCCAATGTTCAGGGAAGTTTGAAAATAGAACCGGGAGTGGTCATTGAGTTTGAAAACCATGCGGGACTTTATGTCAATCTTGGCAACAAGGCTCTTGAAATCAAAGGAACTGAGGAGGAACCCATTGTTTTATCGGGCACTTCCAAGCAGAAAGGGTATTGGAGGGGTATTTTCTTTGCTGAGGCGCACAACCCAAACAACCTGATCGAGCATACCAAAATAGAATATGCAGGTTCGCAAGACCTTACTTCGTCTTCCCCGGTGTATGAAGGTACTTTGGCACTACGGGGAGTTTCGGGAACTACCCCGCAGGCACTTTCCCTAAACCATGTGGAGATAAGCAATGGAGGTAGTGTGGGCCTTGACTTTCACCGTATTGAAAAAAACGCCACTGTATCCGCTTCAAACCTTACCATTTCTGGAAATGAAGGTGTACCGGTAAAAATATCTGCGGAAATGGCCCATGTTTTTGACAATACATCTTCCTATTCAGGAAATGCCCTCGATTTTTTCAACATTACCACATCACACTATGAAATAGTGGAGCAAACCGTAAGCTGGCAAAAATTGGACGTTCCCTATCTGGTTGACGGCAGGGTGCACATCAAGCATAATGGCCATTTGACCATTGAAGCAGGAGCGGAAATACAGTTTAAGCCCGAAGCCTACTTACAGCCTTACGACGGTTCGACCGATGCTGGAAATGAACTTAGCCTGAAAATTCAGGGCACAGCGGATGAACCTGTCCTATTAAAGGCACATGACGGTGTTTCGTGGGGAGGTCTGTTGTTCGGCTTTACGCAGGAGGCCAATGTCATTTCGTATGCCATCATTGAAAACGCCAAAGGTGATTTCCCGATCGGAAACCATGAAAATACCGGGGCGATATACATGCATGCACGACCAATGTTGACCATGGAGAATACAATTTTTAGAAACCTGCAAAATTGTGCTTTCTATGGTTATGGCACCGATCCGTTTGAAAACCTAACGGTCAGTAACCTCATTTTTGACAACGTAGGTTCAGAATATTGCGCTCCATAATCAAGCAGAATACATACTAACGGCAAGCATCCCCTTTTGGACCGTTCCCCCGGCTTGCCTTTCGTTGTTTAATAACCTCTTATTGAATTTTCTATGAAATTTTTTAAACAAGTCAGTTTGTATGCCAAATTGATTGCTACTTGTCTTCTTCTATTTTCCTGTAACAAGGACGATGATGGGAACACAGGTGCCGATTCTTCCGTAACCATAGCCGATGGCCGTATTGCCTTTGAGGTTTCAGGCTACGAAGAAGCATCCATGGAGGGTGATGTGGTCTATTACCTGAATAACATTTACGACATCAAATACTTCCAAATATCCGATGATGGGGGGATTTCACAGGATAGTGGGATATGGCATATCCGGTTTGAACAGAATTCGAGTGAATCCATCGCTTTGCCCGAACCAGGAGAATATCCAATCGTTCAAGGTTTGGCAAACACCAATGATCTAACATCTTTTAATGCTACCATCTCGGTATGGACCGATGTAATGACTGAAGCAGGGACCACTTTTGGAGGGAACAACGGTGCCGTGAACGGCACGCTAAAAATAGTGAGCAACACCGATGATACCGTAAAGGGAACATTCAGTTTTGAAGCCTACTCGTCCGATGGACAAAAGATAACGGTGACCAAAGGTCAATTTGCAGCACCAAAATATGCATGGTGATTTGCTGGACAAAAAAACTAAAACATACAATGACATGAAATCGAACACATTACATAGCGCCATACTATTGGCCATTTGTACATGGTTTGGCGGCCATACCGTTTTTGCACAAAACATGGAAAAAGATGCCATTATCGGCACTTGGGAAACCGCGGGGACCATTATGGGGAGTAATGGCGAAGGTTGGGTGATGCCACATAAGCATTCTACACCCGATTGTGGCAAGGACCATACTGCATTTTTTCCGGATGGCACCGGTAAAGAAGTAAAATACAGTGCGGATTGTGAGCCCATCGAGCAACCTTTCCAATGGAAATTGAAAGGCTCAGCATTGATGCTCTCAAGAGAGGAAAGGAACATCACTTGGCACATATTGAGCTTGGAAGATGACCAATTGAAAGTTGGAATCCAAATCCGTCCAAACTCAGAACACAAAATGTATGTGGCCTATAACAAGCGACAGTAATAATCCATTAAAAAACAAAAAGCAATGAAGCAATTTCAATTATATCTTTTTGCACTATGTATATCTGGTGCAGTCCTTATTTCTGCCTGTACCCGGAGTGACGGGAATGGGTCGGGCGAATCCAACAACAAGAGCAACGAGCACATCTATCACATAGAGATAGCAAACGGAAAAACGTATCAAGGCAGTGTGCCAAAGACAACGGGAGGTGTATATTATCCAATTTCCTATGTTGAGCAGAGCGAGGAAATACAAGGTAAAATACTGACAGGAGTGTTAATGGATACAGGGAAATTCCAATTTGGGGTTGGAGTTGCACTGGATGCCGACAACAACCCAAGCCTTCAAGGAAGCGGCCCTGGACTGACATTTGGTGAGTGGGGTGCCGAGGATAAATATGGTCCCGTAGGCAGCGTTGGTATGACATTGGAAAACTATGAGGAGCACACCATCTCCTTATATGGGGAAGAAGCAACCGTGGCGTCGTACACCTTAACTTTTAATGGCACATTCAAATTGGGAACCGATGGTGAAGAGGTGAGCGTGACCGGCGAATTGGTGGTTGCTGCCCCTTAAGGTTAATATCACGATACAAATAAGATACAAACCACATTAAAATGAAAAATAAAGCAAAACATTTATTGAAAACCATTGTACATGCTACACTTTGCGCAGTGGTTGCCCTGAACGTGAGTTGTTCAGGAGAAGATGGTCTGGATGGGGCCATGGGGCCACAGGGTCCTGCTGGACCAGCCGGCCAGGATGGTCAAAACGGCCAAGATGGCGAAGACGGTCAAGATGGTCAAGATGGCAATGCCAATGTAATAGCTTCGGACTGGTTTCAATTGCGATATGACGATTTGAGCGGAGCCAATCCACCGACATGGGGCGCAATGATTATACAAAATGACGACATTCCTGAATTGGATCTAGAAAGTTTTGTGGAAGAGGGAGGTGCTCTCCTGGTCTATGCCAAAATATTTGAAGGCCCCCCTGAGGAAACCGATTATATCATTTTATCGACTCCCACTACTTATGGAAGTCTAACCTTTATTAGCGGTTTTCGAAATTTTGAATCTGAATTGGGTTTGGCAATCCAGGTTGAGGGGCCCGATGTATCATCTCTTGAGAATATACCCAACCTAACCTTTAGGTATGTATTGGTGCCGGCAAATACAGTACAGGCTTTCAATCTGGACAATGAAAATATCCCAGAAACTTTTGATGAGGCTGCCGCACTTTTTGGGTTCGGGGAATAGCATCCTTTAGGTTTATTGGGAGCATAAGTTTGTAAGTGGTAGAGAGATATTTTTGTAGCCAAACCCATAGGCAAAATGCCTATGGGTTTGGTTTTGTGGAACAACGCTAAGATATTTGGTCCATGGTATAAGTGTTGTGAGCCTATAAACCAGTAATTCAATTATTTGTGATTTTCATAAAATAAATAGATTACAAAACAACTATCTTTACTTCATATCAAGCACAGATGAGTGGGTATAACAAAAAATAAAAAGGGTTACATCCTGAATCAAAAGTTTTCACGGCGGACTTTCAATCACTTGGAGGTTCTAGAGCGGTTGCAGTAGCTTTACTCCATATCATTAAAAAAGGTGTTCTGAAAACATTGGCTCTGGGCATATGCGCAGAATATTTTGAGGTTATCCACACAGTTTCCTTTAAAATTGGTATACTTGACAGATGGATCACCGCGAAAAATAACTATAGAAAACGTAGTATCCAGTTAAAAAAAACCACACCAAAAACCTTGTTTTAACCAGTGGCATTTATTGAATATGCACCATCCAAAACATTAAGGAACTACGTACAATGTTATTGGTATCTCGATGATACTTACCAAGAACCGATAGTGGACGAGTTTTACCCCAATGGGTGTGTAAAAGTTGTATTCAGTGTTGAATTAAATGTTAATAGAATTGGAACTGACGGTGCGTTGAACAAAGAACCATGGACCGAGGTTATCGGGCAAATGACCAAACCCTACAGGCTTAAAGTCGATGGTATGGGCAAAACATTTTGTATACGGTTCTATGCCCACGGTTTTTCAAGATTTTCGAGCATTCCGCTTAACGAACTGAACGACCTAACCTTATCCTCTGATCATTTGTTCGCAAAAGATTTTAACGAATTCGTAGGAGATTGTCTAATCTATGGTAAAATTCAACGTTTAATTGAAGGCGTGGACGCTTTTCTGACATCAAAGCTATTTGAAAATGATTTTGGTTTAAAAGATGACGTTTCGGAGCATGCGGTCAAATTCGTCTTAAAAAACCATGTTGACCCCAATTGGGATGAATTGGTAAACCAATGTGGAATTAGCCATAGGTACCTCCAAAAAATATTTATGGAAAAAGTTGGGTTTAGCCCCAAGTTTTATCAAAGGGTGGTCAGGTTTCAAAAAGTTCTAAAACATTTTAGTCAAACCCCATATATCAACTTTACAGAAACGGCACATAAGTTCGGGTATTTTGACCAAGCACATTTCATAAAAGATTTCAAGCATTTTACCAATACAACGCCCTCTCTCTTTTTTCAAGAGAACCGCCCGATGAATAAATATTTTATTGACCACAAAGGGCGTTCGTTTTTTTACAATCCATTGTTTTCCGACTGAGGTAGTTTTACAACTCAATTTTTTAATTTAAATACGTTGTGTTATGAGAAACGCATTGGTCTTGCTTTTGTTTGTCTCCATCAGCATTAACTGCTTAGGGCAGAATTCTAAAAATTTAAACATCCTATTGATTACTGGGGTAGGAATAACAGGTTCGGACCACATGTACAGCGATTGGTCCCACCACCATTATAATGACCTCCTTGTGGACTACCTCAGTGATTTTGCCCAAGTAAGAATCACCAAGGACCTATCCGAGCTGAACAAAAAGAATTTGGAGCATTATGATGTAATAATCAATAATTCGCTTTTTCATGAACCTACAGAAGAACAATTTAATGCTTTTTATAAGTTTATAGAATCGGGGAAAAGCTATTTTGCCATTCATGCCGGTTTGGTTTCCTTCTTGAATTCGGACAACTACCTCAAAATGATGGGAGGCAAGTTCATCAACCATGATGACATTAAGACCTTTACTGTCAATACTTCGGATTATTGGTATGGATGGGAAAATGAAGATAACGGATACAAACATCCGATTGTAAAGGAATTGGGAGATTTTAAAACCTTGGACGAGCTATACTTGGTACAGTTCAACACGGATTCCCTAGAAGTTATTGCAAGAGCTGAATATCATCCCATAATGTGGACACGCAATTGGGGCAAGGGCAAAGTAATGTGCCTAACATTGGGCCACGGCGAATACTCACAAAAAAACGAAGGGTTCAAATCCCTTTTTACCAATGGGGTAAAATGGTTAACGGGGCAATTGGATTGATGTTGTAGACAGTCAAATCAAATGATTTTTTTTAAAAGCCCTTGAACTGTTTTTGTTTTAAATGAAGAATCGTACAGCAATGATAAAAATACCTGTATTGGCCAACGAGTGGAAAAAAACGAATCGCACTACAAAAGCTACAAAATCGAATATTTCAAAATAACTTATATATTACTAAACACAAAGCAAATATGGAACGAAGAAATTTTATAAAGTCGGCAGCAGCCCTCAGTACAACAACCATATTCCCCGTGTCGGCTTTTTCAATGATTGGTGCGGCCAAATATAAAATGGGGCTGCAACTCTATACCATCCATGATGCTATGGTGAAAGATACCATCGCTACATTGGCCGCCGTCAAAAAGATGGGCTATCAAGACTTTGAAACCTTTGGGTTCGACCATGAGAAAGGAACGTTTTATGGATATAAGTCTTCGGAATTCCGGAAAATAATGGACAATCTTCAACTTACCGCCTCTAGTGGGCACTTCGGGTTTTCCCCATATCTCAACCAATCTGAAGACAAACTGAAAAGGTTTGTTGACCAGTGTATAGATGGAGCCCACACATTAGGCATGAAGTATATAACATGGCCATGGCTGAATCCTGATCAAAGATCGATCGACCATTTCAAATTATTGGCCAAAAAACTTAATGTGATAGCCGAATGGGTCACTTCGGCCGGGCTTGGGTTCGCATACCACAATCATGGTTTTGAGTTTATGGACCACAATGGTGAAAACGGTTTCGACATTATACTCAACGAAACGGAGCCATCACTTGTTAAACTCGAAATGGACATGTATTGGGTGGTCCGATCCTCCAAGTATACTCCAAAAGAGCTGGTCAACAATCAACCTGGGCGATATGTAATGTGGCATATAAAAGACATGGATAAAGTCACCAAGGATTATACTGAGTTGGGCAATGGTTCCATTGATTACTCTCAAATACTTCCAGATCCAAAAGAATCTGGGCTCGAATTTTACTATTTGGAACAAGGTGGCAATTATGCCCATAGTCCCATGAAAAGCGTTGCTGATAGTGCCACTTTCTTTAAAAAGAAGTTACAAGCATATCTGTAATTGGAATTGCCCCCTGAATGAAAGAATAATAAAACGCCAAAAAGCATTATTGGTTAAAGCAAATATCTACAATACAAAAGTTTATGGAAAAATTAAGTAAGACTGGCTTCAAATTAGTGGGTTTACAGTTGGAACAGAAAACCAGCAACAAAAACAATCAATCAAATCTAGACTGTGGAAATCTATGGCAAAAATTTGAAAAGGAAAACATTATAGACTTGATCCCAAATAAATTGAGCAACGAAATATACGCTGTTTACTTTGACTATGAAGAAGATGAAGCTGCCTCTTTTTCCTATTTTATAGGATGTAGGGTAGACGTAAGTGCAGATGCTCCCAAAAATTTAACTTCATTGAAAATCCCTTCACAAAAATATCAAAAAGTTACGGCCAGAGGAATAATGACAGCTTGTATTACCGATGCTTGGAATAAAATATGGAACGCCGACATAGAACGAAAGTTTGATTTTGATTTTGAGGTATACGATGAAAGAAGTAAGAATTGGGATGATGCCATGGTTGATATTTATGTTTCAATAGCCTAAAAATGAATCTTGAATAGATTTTTCCAATAATCCGATATCGATACCAATGATGCCACTCAACGACCTGTGGATGGTATAAGGGTCTCGAATTGAATTTTGATATTAACCAAAACTGTTAAAAGAGTGGCTAGCGCAACTAAGAACATTAACAATATTTGGAAATCATATGTTTCTTTATTTAAAAGCCAATGCGTTAAGTGTATCGGTTGCGAAGGTATAAACCGGGCTCTGTGTATCTCTATTGGAGAACGTTGTACCCGCATAAAAAAGAAAAACCTTCCAATTGCTTGAAAGGTTTATCTTTGTTGAGGTGGTCCCACCTGGGCTCGAACCAGGGACCCCCTGATTATGAGTCAGGTGCTCTAACCAGCTGAGCTATAGGACCCGCATTTTGCGGATGCAATATTAGTGTTTATTTTTCTTCAGCGCAAGGTTTTAACGCCTCTACCCTTCTTTTATTTCTTGGCAAAGCTCCACCAGTACGCCATTGGTGCCCTTTGGATGCAAAAATGCCACCAATTTGTTGTCCGCTCCTTTTTTGGGTGTTTCGTTCAAAACGATAAAGCCCTCGTCTTTCAATCGTTCAATTTCAGAAACAATATCCTCCACCGCAAAGGCCACGTGATGGATGCCCTCTCCCTTCTTTTCTAAATATTTGGCGATGGCACTGTCCGGATTTGTCGCTTCCAATAATTCAATTTTATTGGGGCCCGATTTAAAGAACGATGTCTTTACCCCTTCCGAGGCCACTTCCTCGACTTTATAGTGCCGCACGCCCAACAGCTTCTCAAACAAGGCATTGGACGCCTCCAAATTTTTTACCGCGATTCCAATGTGTTCAATTTTATCCATAGGAGATGTAATATGCGTTAAAATGTTCATCTTTTTTCAAAATTACGCACTGTAAATGGTTAATAGTGTGAGGTTAGTCATTAATTCACTTATTTTTGCAATATGGAGGAAACACAAAGACAGAAAAAAATAGCGGGAATCATTCAAAAAGATCTGGCCGATATCTTACAACGTGCCGCTACCGATGGTGGCCTTAAGGGAACTTTGATCTCTGTGTCCAAGGTTTCCGTAACCGTAGATCTATCATTGGCCAAGGTGTATGTGAGCATTTTTCCGAACAAAGGTGCCAAAGAACTGTTGGATGGCATCAAGGAAAACCAAGTGGCCATTCGGTATGAATTGGCACAGCGTACCAAACACCAATTAAGGCGAGTGCCCGAGCTCAATTTTTATCTGGATGATTCCTTGGAGTACATCGAAGGGATAGAAAAATCATTAAAAAGAGAAGAAAACCCTATTGAAAACAGGGACTTGCTCGACAAACGTAAGAAATCCTGATTTTGAACTTTCCCCTTTATATCGCAAAGCGTTACCTGCGGTCCAAAAGCAGCCAAAATGCGGTAAATATCATCAATTTCATTACTTTTTTGGTGATTGTGATAGGTTCTGCGGCTCTTTTTATCGTGCTTTCCGCTTTTGCTGGTCTAAAGACGTTCAGCCTTTCCTTTTCCAATACATTTGATCCCGATTTGAAGGCTTCACCCTCAATTGGCAAACATTTTACCATCTCTCCAGATGAAGAATTGGAGCTTAGTCAAATTGAGGGACTGGCCAGTTTTTCCAAGGAATTGGAAGAGCGTGCCTATCTTACCTATAAAGAAAAAAGCACCATTGCCTATATAAAAGGTGTAGATGAAAACTACCGAGCCGTTACAGGGGTGGACAGTACCCTAATTTTTGGAAATTGGGGCTCGGATGTTTACAATGGAGTAATTGGTATCGGGATTTACAATTTGCTTGGAGTGCCCATGAACAATAGGACGGCCATGGAGGTTTTGGTGCCCAAACCTGGTGAGGGCTCTTTTTCGCAACAGGGATTTAATGCCAAACCCTATGATGAACTCGCTTTGGTGGTAAGCGGCGTTTATGCCGTTGAAGAAAGTTTGGACAAAAAATACGTGTTTGCTCGTCTTCCGTTGGTTCAAGAGTTATTGCAAAAAGATAGTACCCAAGTCTCAGGCATCAATTTTAAACTGACAGAAAACACCTCTCCCGATGAGGTCAAGGCGTCTATTTCAAATCTTTTGGGGGATAAAGTATCGGTTTTAACTCGTAGGGAACAAAATACCTCGCTCTACCGCATGTTGAATACCGAAAACTTAGCGACCTATTTGATTTTTACTTTGGTATTGATCATTGCCCTATTTAACGTTGTCGGGGCAATTATTATGATGATCTTGGACAAACAACAGAACTCAAAAACATTGTTCAGTCTAGGTACAACAATCAAGGAATTGCGTCGCATCTATTTTATCCAAGGCTTATTGGTCACCTCTTTTGGCGGGTTGATAGGTGTACTGATAGGGTCTTTATTAATCGGTTCCCAACTTGCCTTCGGATGGTTAAAAATCACGCCATCTCTGGCCTATCCCGTGGAATTCAATATCATCAACTTGCTGATTGTAATCGGAACCATCGTGGTTCTGGGGGTTATTTCTTCAAAAATTGCGAGCAGCCGAATCACCAAAAAATTGATTTCCGCTTAAGCAAACTGGTAATCCCCAAATTTTTCCTCTACTTCATCAAAAGCGGCAAAAACATCCGCAGCATCATCACTGGTCACCATTTTCATCCGGTACTCCTTAAAGTGTGGAATACCTTTAAAATAGTTGGTGTAGTGTCTTCTGGTCTCAAAAACCCCCAGTTTTTCACCTTTCCAATCAATGGCCATCTGTAGGTGTCTGCGGGCAGCCTCCACGCGTTCTTGCATGGTGGGTGGCGCTGAATGTTCGCCTGTTTTAAAATAGTGTTTCACCTCTTTAAAAAACCAAGGGTATCCAATGCTTGCCCTTCCGATCATAGCTCCGTCCAATCCATATTCGTCTCGCATTTTTACGGCAGCTTCGGGCGTATCCACATCGCCGTTACCAAATACTGGAATGTGCATCCGTTGGTTGTTCTTTACCTCGGCAATGGGCCTCCAGTCAGCTTCGCCTTTGTACATCTGTACACGTGTACGACCATGAATGGAAATAGCTTCGATACCAACATCTTGCAGCCTTTCGGCCACCTCAACAATCTTTATGGTGCTTTGGTCCCACCCCAATCGGGTCTTCACTGTTACGGGCAATTTGGTGCGTTTTACGATTTCTTCCGTCAACTTGACCATCAAAGGAATATCCCGCAAAATACCTGCCCCGGCGTTTTTGCAGACCACCTTTTTTACGGGACAGCCAAAATTGATGTCGATGATATCAGGATTGGATTTTTCCACAATATCCACCGCCTGTAACATAGAATCCAGTTCGGCACCGAAAATTTGGATGCCTACGGGACGCTCTTTTTCATAAATGTCCAGTTTGATGACACTTTTGGCGGCATCTCTAATCAATCCTTCGGAAGAAATAAACTCGGTATACACCACATCGGCGCCCTGCTCCTTGCACAATTTACGGAAAGGAGGGTCGCTCACATCTTCCATTGGAGCTAGAAGAAGCGGAAAATCAGGGAGTTCTATGTTTCCAATTTTTGGCAAATCCTACAGTTTTTTGGACTGCAAAAGTACAAAATAGCTTAGAATCAAAAAGCTAGTTTTGCGATTCTAGTCTGTCTCGCTCATTTTTGTCGATGCCCCTTTGGTTATCCTCCAATCTAAAATTCCCAAAATTATAGGTGAAACCAAAGCGAATAAACTGTGTTTCGGGACGTCTTCGGTAAAAGTTGTCTTGATTAAGGTACTGCGAACGGTAGGTGGGCACATATTGCTCCAAAATATCCTCTGCTGCCAGCGATAGGGTTATTTTATTATCAAAAAGGGTTTTTCGGAGCCCGATCGTTAAATTAAACTGCTCGTCGGACACATACGATCCAAAAAGAAATTTGGAGATATAAGTTCCTGCAACCTCTCCAGTAAAGGTTCCGTCACTGGACAAGGTCAAATAGTTCCCCAAATAGGCATAAACCCCATTTACTTCGTTCGTATAGGGCACATTGCCACTCTCTTCGGCCAAAAAGGTCTCTTCTTCGTGGAACAAGGAGGTGTAGGCATACATAAACCATGCGGGGGCAATGGATTTGCTCAAGGTAAAATCCAAGCCGTAGGATTGACTCTCCAACACATTCTGCTTAAGCTCCACCAAGGTTTGATTGTCATTGTCCTGAAACACCAAATAGGCAATGTTGCTGCCATTGTCACGATAATAGACATCAAAGAAATATTCGCTGTTGAGGGTATAGTTGAAATTGAAATTGTTGCTGAAACTTGGTCGCAACCGAGGGTTTCCTTCCTCATAATCGTTTTCGTTGTAAAAAAAGCGGAAGGGGTTCAGGTCGTTATATTTTGGCCTGTTGATATTTCGCCCGTAATCAAAAGAAAAGCTATGCTTATCCGATGGCGAGTAGAGCAAGTATACGGACGGAAAGGATTCAAAAAAGTCCTGGGTGTTTGTCTCTCCCAACGTGATGGAATTCCCTTCGGCCTTGGTCAATTCCCCTCGGACACCCAGTTTCATGGACCATTTTTCCCAGTTTTTCACAAAGCTCATATAAGCGGCATATACATCTTCATCGTAAATATACCTGTCCGACTGTGATGCGTCGACCGTATTGCTAGATCCATTAAAATTGAAAAAGTTCATCGTATTTTCCGAGGTAATCGTTGAAATCTTGGCCCCGGATTCAAAAGAAGCGCTCCCAATTGGAGTGGAATAGTCCAGTTGTCCCGTAAAAATCTTGATTTCTTGATCCGAATCGGTATCAAAACCAAAGTCCCGCAAAAAAGTGCCATCGGCATCAAAATAATTGGATGCAAGGCGTTGGAACGTCTCCCCGTTAAAATAGGTGTAATGCCCATTGGCCCGTATCTGTGCCCCTTCCTTTTTCAATTTGTGAACATAGGTGAGGTCGAACGCCAAGTTGGTGTTGTCCATATTGGCGTTGTTCTGGGTGGTAAAGGTGGAATCCAACTGGGCTTGGGCATTCCTCATTTCGTTACTGAGCAATGTTTGTTGCTCTTGATTTACATTAAAAAGCAGGTTGGAGGTAACGTTCAAACTGTTTTTGTCATCAAAATCATAATCTAGAATAAAACTTGCATTTTGCGACTGCGACCTATCCGTTTGATTATAATCGGTATCCCAAATGGAAAAAACATCATTGGATTCATCCATAAAATTGATGCCCTTTCTGGTTTTGTTAATTTCCTTTTTAGGATTGATGGTATAGTTGGCAAACAGGTTGAGCTTGTCCGTTTTGTAATAATGACTGGTTCCTATACTGAATTTTGGAAAAACAGCCTGAGTGATGGTTCCGTTGACGCTCCCTTTATAACCGGGCACAATGTTCTTACTGGTAACAATGTTCAGAATAGGACCTCCTTCAGCATCATAACTTGCGGGAGGGTTCGCGATTACTTCCACTGATTTTATATTGTTTCCCGAAAGTCCCTGAAGCAAATCCTGAACCTCTTGCCCTGAAAGTTGCACTTTCCTATCATTAAGGTAAACAGTCGCATTTTGACCACGAATCATTAAATCATCTTGGTTTACGATTACACCAGGGGTGTTTTTTAGAATATCCCATGAGGTTCCTTGGGAAACCACTGTATTTTCTACTGAAAAGACCAGTCTGTCTGGTAGTCTTTCCAATTTAGGGCGTTGTGCCGATACCACTACCTCATCCAGTTCGTTGTTTTCTAAAGGGATGATCAAAGCGCCCAAGGAAACATCCTTGGCAATGTCCAAGGGTCTGGGCTCGGAGCCCCTGCCCACATAGCTTGCCTGTAACAAATAGAGGTCTGGTTCCACTTCTGACAGGACAAAAAAGCCTTTCTCGTTGGCAGATGTCCCTTGAACAAATGTGGAATCTGTAGCCTGAAGCAGCAAAATGTTGGCGTAGGGAATAACCTGATTCTGTTCGTCCACCACCTTACCAGAAATTGTATAGGTTTGCCCATATGCGTCGCATACTGCAAAAAACACCAATAAAAAAGTAGCGGTGTAGTTCTTCATTAGAGGTTTGGGTTGATTGTCAAATCTATGAAATAATTTTTGAGCGGGATGGGCGGTAATTTTCTTATTGATAAAAACCGTTGGCAGGTATTTAAAACAATTATATTTGCAGTTGATTATGTCCCTTTTTTAGGGTATGTTATTGTTGATATGGAGAAGATCAGGAATTTTTGCATCATTGCACATATAGACCACGGTAAAAGCACCTTGGCAGACCGTTTGTTGGACTTTACCGGCTCGGTTACCGAGCGCGAAAAGCAGGATCAGTTGCTGGACAATATGGACTTGGAGCGTGAACGGGGCATTACCATTAAGAGCCATGCCATTCAAATGGACTATGTCCACAATGGCGAAAAGTATGTGCTCAACCTGATTGATACTCCCGGACACGTTGATTTTTCATACGAAGTATCGCGTTCCATTGCCGCCTGCGAAGGCGCCCTATTGGTTGTTGATGCCGCACAAAGCATTCAGGCGCAGACTATATCCAACTTGTATTTGGCCTTGGAAAACGATTTGGAAATTATTCCCGTGCTCAACAAAGTGGACCTTCCCAGTGCAAACCCAGAAGAGGTTACCGATGATATTGTGGACCTATTGGGCTGTAAACCGGAAGAGGTAATCCCGGCAAGTGCTAAAACAGGAATTGGTATCGAAGAGATTCTTACAGCGATTATTGAACGTATACCTCCTCCCAAAGGGAACCCCAATGAGTCTCTCCAAGCTCTTGTATTTGATTCCGTTTACAATCCGTTTAGAGGTGTTGAAACTTATTTTAGGGTGGTAAATGGAGAAATCAAAAAAGGGCAAAAAATAAAATTTGTGGCCACAGGAAAGTCTTACTATGCAGATGAAATTGGCACCTTAAAATTGACCCAGTTCCCTAAAAACAAGATTTCTACGGGCGATGTGGGCTATTTGATCACCGGAATAAAAGACGCCCGTGAGGTAAAAGTAGGGGATACCATCACAGATTCTGCAAACCCGACCAAAAATCCCATTGGCGGTTTCGAGGATGTAAAACCTATGGTTTTTGCAGGTATTTACCCTGTTGACACGGAAGATTTTGAGGATTTACGTTCTTCGATGGAAAAATTGCAACTCAACGATGCTTCCTTGGTATTTACGCCAGAAAGCAGTGCTGCATTGGGCTTTGGGTTTCGATGTGGTTTCTTGGGAATGCTGCACATGGAAATCATCCAAGAACGCTTGGAGCGTGAGTTTGACATGACCGTGATCACCACGGTGCCCAACGTGAGTTACCACGCATATACTACCAAAGGCGACCCAGACCCTATAATTGTCAATAATCCAACGGATTTACCAGATCCTTCCACTATAGACCGGGTTGAGGAACCTTATATTAAGGCGACAATCATCACAAAAGCAGATTTTGTGGGCAACGTAATGTCGCTCTGTATTGAAAAGCGTGGGCAAATCGTAAACCAGACGTATTTGACCACGGAGCGGGTGGAGCTGGTTTTTGATATGCCTTTGGCGGAAATTGTTTTTGACTTTTACGATCGTTTAAAAACCGTTTCCAAAGGGTACGCCTCTTTTGATTATTCCCCAATAGGAATGCGCACCTCAAAACTGGTTCGTGTGGACATCCTTTTAAATGCCCAGCCTGTTGATGCACTTTCTGCCCTGGTACACTTTGACAATGCTTACCATATCGGTAAAAAAATGTGTGAAAAGCTAAAAGAGCTTATCCCAAGACAGCAGTTCGATATTCCGATCCAGGCCGCTATTGGTTCCAAAATTATTTCCAGGGAAACCATAAAAGCGCTTCGGAAAGACGTTACCGCCAAATGTTATGGTGGGGATATTTCACGTAAGCGTAAATTGTTGGAAAAGCAGAAAAAGGGTAAAAAGCGGATGCGACAAGTGGGTAATGTGGAAATTCCGCAGCAGGCGTTTATGGCCGTTCTTAAATTGAATGATTAAAAAAAGAGATTATACACTACCCTTTATTTGTTACGGGCTATTCACGATGTTAAAGCGGTAAACAAGCTGATTAACAAAATACTTTCTTAATTATCTAAAAGGGAAAGAAAAAGGGGATTACAAAAGTGGCGGCAATCCAAATAATGATATTAAGCGGTGTCCCCACCTTTAAAAAATCGTTGAACTTGTAGCTTCCCGGCGCATAGACCATGGTATTGGTGGGGTAACTCACAGGTGTCATAAAAGTAAGGGAGCAAGCAAACATCACCGCCACCAAAAAAGGTCGTTCACTCACCTCCATTGCCGCGGCAAGACTAATTACTATCGGAGTCATAAGGGCCGCTGTGGCCTTGCTGGAGAGCACATTGGTGCTCAAAAAAGTGACCAAGTACAAAATGCTCAAGGTAACTTGGGCATCATAACTTCCTAAGGTCTGTTCTATAAAAAGGGCTATTTTTTCGGCCCCTCCGGTTTTTTCAAGGGCCGTTCCCATGGAAAGCACACCTGCCATCATAAAAATAACCTTCCATTCCACTGCTTCGTAAGCTTCCTTTGGTTTTAACGTGGACGTGGCCACCAATAACAGAGCCCCAACCATGCTGCTGATCAAAATAGAGGTGAGGTTTAGTGAAGCCGCAAGCACTACCCCCACGGCAATAACAAGGGCAGGAATGGCTTTTTTTAAATTGACTTTCCCATGCTTGTGCTCGGAAAGGGCCACCACCAAGTTCTGGTCAACCAATGCATCCACATCGGCCTCGGTGCCCAAAATCAGTAACATGTCTCCTTCTGTCAACTTTACATCAGCGAGCTTTTCATATAAAATCTCGCCACGTTGTCTTATGGCCAGGACCGAGCCATTGTATTGCCTCCTAAAATTAAGGGAGCGAAGGGACCCCTCCGTTAGTTTGGAACCAAAGGGAATAATGACTTCATAAATGTGTTTCTCAAGTTCTGCTTCGTCCAACTGTCTGTCCCCTGTGATTTTATATCCTTTAAGGCTTCGGATGCCGTTGAGTGCTTTCGGGGGAATCATAACTTTCATTACATCCCCTTCCAATATAAATGTTTCAGGGCCGATACTTTGCTTGTGCGACCCCTCTCTCAATATAGTCAATACCTGCACATTGTGATCATTGACCAATTTGGACATATGCAACGGTTTTTTGCTGTCGGGGCAATCCTTTTCCACCAGTAATTCGGTTATGTACTTTTCAGCTTCTTTGGAAAGTGCTTTCTGCTCCTTTTTTGCCTTGGGCAACAGAAGGGGTGCCACAAAAAAGATGTAGGCAAAGCCAATGATGGCCAAACAAAGTGCCGCCAAACTAAATTCGAACATCCCAAAACCCTCCAGTCCATATTCTTCGGCATAACTGCTCACCAAAATATTGGTCGAAGTGCCGATTAAGGTACAGGTGCCCCCAAAAAGTGCTGAAAATGATATGGGTATCAACAGCATCCCCGGGGAAATTTTGGTCTCCCTGCACACCGTAAGCGCAATGGGCAAAAGTAGTGCCACTACCGCGGAATCGTTCACAAAAGCGGAAAACATACCCGCAATAAGGCAAAATGTGATCAGGGCAATACTGTAATGTATTTTGGCCAGCTTTATGATTCTATGGCTAAGACCGTCCAAAATTCCAGAGTTGAACACACCGGCACTTACCACGAACATGCACCCAAGTGTTAAGGTGGCCGGATGGTTAAAGCCCGAAAAACCTTCTTTTGGACTAAGAACGCCCGCCACTATGAACAGGGCCATAATAATGATGGATGTGGTATCTATAGAAAAATAGTCCCTTATAAAAAGGACAATACCTATGCAGATGATGACGATGGTAATAATCAAATCGCTGTCCATGGTGTCCCTAATTTACATTTCTGTTCGTTGTTTTGGTCACCCTTTTTTCTGTCCCGATTCGGTCAATGATGAGTAAAACCGTAAACTGAACCATTTTCGCCTCTTCTACAGAAAACTATCTTAATCCGTTTTGGAATTCTCTTCCTTTTTTGCCACTTCTATCTCTTTACCTAAATAAACCAGCTTGTAGCCTTCACCCTTTGGAGTAAAGTCCTTGCTGTTTGCTGGAATGATTTCAATGCTTCCATCGGGCGATTTTGTGAACAATGGAACAATGTCACGTTCTTCGTAGGTAATGTCGATCAACTTATCGTAGTGTTCCTTATCCTCCAATTCAATTTCGTGGATGACCGGATGCTTTCGTACAGTGTCCATTAGTTGGATAAAATCATCCGTATGGGAAAAGAGTCCTTCTTTTGGATTGTTCTCCGGATCATTAACCTCTTCGGTGTTTACCAAACGGAAGGCTCCGTTTTCACCAAATTGTTTTTGGAATTTGTTGATCGCAAACTTGTTGATGTCGGAGTTTCCTGTAAGCGCCATTAAATACCCCATGTCGTTCAACTCAATATTGTCTACAAGCGTATCGGAAAAAATATTGGCCGAAAGGGCCTCCAAACCTAATTTTTTTGCTTTATCAACATTGTTTTGGTTATTGTCTATCAGTACTACGTGCCTATTGTTTTTCCTCAAATAATTACCGATGAGCCGGGATAGTTTGGATGCACCAATAATTAAAATGCCTTCGGATTTTTTCAAGAACACACCAACTAGCTTGGCAAACAAACGTGCCGTGGTAGCATTTAATAATACCGTGCCCAAAACAATCATAAAAACCAAAGGGGTAATGTATTCGGCCCCCGGCTCTCCCCTTAACATCAATTTAGAGCCAAAAAGCGAAGCGATACCCGCAGCAACGATCCCTCGTGGACCGACCCAGCCAATAAAAAGTTTCTCGTTGAGTTTTAAGTTGGATCCCTGCGAACTTAAAAACACCCCCAAGGGCCGTATTATAAATACGATTACTGCAAAAAGAGCGACCGTGTTCCAGTTGTAGATCAGCTCCATGTCGCTAATATTGATGTTGGCCGCCAACAGGATAAATAGAATCGAAATCAACAACACACTAAGGGATTCCTTAAAATAAAGCAGTTCTTTGAGATTGGGAAGGTTCATATTTCCCATGACCATACCCATGACCACAACGGCCAAAAGACCGGATTCGTGGGCAAACAGGTCCGACTCCACATAAACAAGGAGTACGGTGGATAAGGAAACCACGTTCAACAAATAATGTGGAATAAAGTTCTTTTTTATGGCAAAAGCCAGTGCGTGAGCGAACGTAAAACCAAAAGTGGTCCCGAACAGAATAATTTTGCCAAACTCAATGAGTGCTGTTTGTGTAAACGCCTGTCCTTCCCCAACACTGATGAATTCAAAAACCAATACGGCAACCAGTGCTCCGATGGGATCGATCAGGATTCCTTCCCACTTTAAAACGGCCGACACGTCTTTTTTGAGGGGAATGTTTCTCAAAATAGGTGTAATAACCGTAGGTCCGGTAACTATAATCAGCCCAGAGAACAAAAATGAAATTTGCCACGACAGCCCAAAAATATAGTGCGCCGCAACACCGGCCCCAAAAAACGTTACGATCGTCCCAATGGTAATCAACTTGGTGATTACAGGTCCCACGTTGGATATTTCTGCCCGTTTAAGGGTAAGGCCGCCTTCAAAAAGAATAACGCTAATGGCCAAGGACACAAAATAATAAAGCCCCTCTCCCGGGAACAGCCCTTTTTCGCCGTTCCAGATGGGCTCTATTAGTTTTGATCCATCATCTGTATATAAGGTTGCGATGGGGCCCACCAATAAACCGATCAAAATTAAAGGTAAAATGGCCGGCAATTTAAATCGCCAAGCCACCCACTGTGCAATAATGCCAAGAATTATAATTCCCGCAAGTTCGAGCATAGTCTAAGTTTTGTGGAAATTTAATGTTTTTCTTTTAGATAATCGTTCTTGGCCTGGGTCGCCAACTACATTATAGAAGCTTTTGGGGAGAAAACCTTCCCAGATTTAACAGCACTCATCCCATATTTTGTTAAAATACGGCCAATATGTCCTTAATTTTTCGGCATTTGGACTGTGCTTTTATTATTTTGCACCCCATTTTATTTTCTAAATGACAATTTATCCCATAGAGACCGGTAATTTTAAATTAGATGGAGGTGCAATGTTCGGCGTGGTTCCCAAATCTATTTGGAACAGAACCAACCCTGCAGACGGCAATAATATGATCGATCTTGCAGCCCGTTGCCTTTTGATCGAAGATGGCGACAGGCTTATTTTGATTGATAATGGTCTGGGCAACAAACAATCCGAAAAGTTTTTTAGCTATTACTACCTCTGGGGCGATCACTCCTTGGACAAATCCTTAAAAAATGTCGGGTTTCATCGTGATGATGTTACCGATGTCTTTTTGACTCATCTGCATTTTGATCATTGTGGAGGCAGCATCCAATGGAACAAAGACCGCACCGGGTATGAACCGGCCTTTAAAAATGCCCGTTTTTGGACCAACAAGGACCACTGGGAATGGGCCACCAAACCCAATGCCCGGGAAAAAGCTTCATTTTTAAAAGAGAACCTATTGCCCATGCAGGAAAGCGGACAGCTTCATTTTGTGGACAGAAAAGATGGTTCCTTTGTGGAAAAGTCCGAACTCGGTTTCGGCATCCACTTTGTGGATGGTCATACCGATAAGCAAATGCTCCCTCACATAAACTATAAGGGCAAATCCTTGGTTTTTGTGGCCGATCTAATTCCGACCGTGGGCCATATTCCCCTACCTTATGTAATGGGGTACGATACCCGCCCTTTACTGACCTTAAAAGAAAAATCAGATTTTTTAAATGCTGCCGTTGAAAACGATTGGCTCTTGCTGTTTGAGCACGATGCCCACAACCAAATATGTTCTCTTAAGCAAACCGAAAAAGGAGCTCGTTTGGATCAGTTGTTTTCCTATAACGAACTATTCAAAATACAATAACCTTACACTTTTTACAAATACATTCTATGAATCGCACATATAGCAAACTATCATTTTTATCCCTATCTGCCGCCCTATTTTTAATGGGTTGCGGGTCCACCGCCTTGGTCTCTACCCCTGTGGAGAACATTGATGCCGTTCCCTTAAAAATTTCTGAGCTTACCGATGCTGAGAAAAAAAATTGGGGCCACCTCGACCTTATTGCGGACACCATTCCCGGCATGAGCGTAGACAAAGCTTACAATGAAGTCATAAAGAACAAAAAGGGGAAAACCGTTGTAGTGGCCGTTTTAGATTCGGGCATGGATTTGGAGCACGAAGATTTACAAGGAGTACTTTGGACCAATACCGATGAAATCCCCAATAACGGTAAAGATGATGATGGAAATGGTTATGTGGACGATATACATGGCTATAACTTTTTAGGAGATTCCTACAACGAGCAATTGGAATACGTTCGAATGCTTCGTTTGGGCATCGGAGATGCTTCTGAAAGGGCCGAAGCAAGGCTTTTGCTTGATAAAGAATACCCTGAAGCTGTTCAGAACAAACAGCAATATGAGCAAATATTCCAAGTGGTAAAAGGAGCTGACCAATTGGTTAAAACCGAATTGGGCAAAGAAGACTACACCAAAGAGGATTTGCTTTCCATTGAGCCCAAAACCACGCAAATGGAACAGAGTGTTGCGGTGTTGACCCAAATGTTCACCTATGGCGATAGTATTCCTGAAGTATTGGACGAACTCCAAGAAGGCATTAAATACTTTTCTGAACAAGCCAATTACAACCTCAACAAAGATTTTAATGGTAGAGCCCCTGTGGGCGATGATCCTTATGATATTACCGACATTCCCTACGGCAATGGCAACCCAAAAAACATTGTGGACACCGAAAGCCACGGAACCCACGTAGCTGGAATTATCGCTGCCAAGCGCAACAACGGTATTGGGATGGACGGTGTGGCCCAGAATGTGGAAATCATGAGCATCAGGGCCGTTCCCAATGGTGATGAATACGATAAAGATATCGCTCTTGGTATTCGCTACGCTGTGGACAACGGTGCGTCCATCATCAACTGTAGCTTTGGGAAGTCCTTTTCCCCTAAAGCGGAATGGGTTTACGATGCCATAAAATATGCGGCTTCCAAAGATGTTTTAATTGTTCACGCCGCAGGTAACGACGGTGAAGACTTGGAAATCCCAGAAAACAGGAACTACCCAAATGACGATATGGAAAGCGACCAAGAGTTTGTGGACAATATGATTACTGTTGGGGCCCTTTCCAGTAGCTATGGGTCTGAGATGGTGGCCTCTTTTTCCAATTATGGAAACCAACGTGTTGATGTTTTTGCTCCCGGTGCCGAGATTTACTCTACCATGCCCAATAGTGAATATGAATTTCAAGGCGGAACTTCAATGGCTGCCCCGGCAGTTGCTGGTGTTGCCGCACTGATCCGCTCTTTTCACCCAGATTTATCCGCGTCACAAGTAAAAAGCATCATCATGCAGTCCGGTCTTAGAACTAAAAGATCGGTTATTGTAGCGGGTGACGAGACCAAAGCCACCACTTTCGATAAAATTTCTAAATCCGGCAAAATGGTCAATGCCTATAATGCCTTAATTTTGGCAAACAATATCTCAAAAGGTAAAATGACCTTGGAAAGTAATTCAAAATAATATATGAAGCGTTTACAATCCCTCTTTTTTACAGCCTTTTTCGGGGCCACTCTTTTTTTAAGTGCGCAATCAAGTGACTGGCAACAGCACGTGGACTATACCATGGATGTACAAATGGATGTGAAAACATACCAGTACACCGGCACCCAAAAATTGGTCTATACCAACAATTCTCCGGATGAATTGAGCCGTGTTTTTTATCATTTGTACTACAATGCCTTTCAGCCCGGTAGTGAAATGGATATCAGGCTCCAAAACATCAAAGACCCGGATAAAAGGATGATGGAAGACGGGAAAAGCAGGATCGCATCGCTTTCGGAAAGTGAAATGGGGTATTTGCATGCCAAATCCCTAGCGCAGGACGGTCAACCCGTTACTTTTACCGAAGAAGGAACCATTCTTGTGGTGGATTTGGTGAAACCTATTCCCCCAGGAGGAAAAACGACCTTGGAAATGTCTTTTGAAGGTCAAGTTCCCCTTCAAATAAGACGTTCGGGAAGAAACAGTAAAGAAGGTGTTGCCCTTTCCATGAGCCAATGGTACCCCAAACTTTCGGAATACGATTTTGAAGGGTGGCACCCAAATCCTTATATAGCCCGTGAATTCCATGGCGTGTGGGGCGATTTTGATGTGAAAATCACTTTGGACAAAGATTACACGGTCGGAGGTTCTGGATATCTTCAAAACCCGCAAGAAATTGGACATGGATATGAAACGCCCGGCACCAAAGTAAAAACCAAAGGCAAAACATTGACTTGGCACTTTAAAGCACCCAAAGTACACGATTTTATGTGGGCGGCCGACCCGGAATATATTCACGATACTTATAAAATGGAAGATGGGCCAACGCTTCATTTCCTGTACAAAGACAACCCAGAATTCAATGAAAACTGGAAAAAACTTCAGCCCAAAACGGCCGAAGCGATGACCTTTTTTAGCAAAAACATAGGGAAATACCCTTACGAACAATATTCAGTAATTCAAGGAGGCGATGGCGGAATGGAGTATGCCATGAGCACTTTAATCACTGGCGAACGCGAATTTGGTAGTTTGGTCGGGGTAATGGTGCACGAAATGGCGCACTCATGGTTCCAACATGTACTGGCAACCAACGAGTCCAAACACGAGTGGATGGACGAGGGTTTCACTTCCTTTATCAGTAGCCTGTGCATGAATCAAATTATGGAACAGAACAAGCAAAACCCTTTCGAGGGATCGTATAGGGGCTATTATGCCCTGGTCAACTCCGGTTTGGAAATGCCACAGTCCACCCATGCCGATAGATACCCTACGAATTTTGCTTATGGTGTTTCAGCTTACAGCAAAGGATCCATATTCCTTTCTCAACTGGGGTACATAATTGGTCAAGATAAACTGATGGAAACCATTCAAAAATATTTCGAAGACTTCAAGTTTAAGCACCCCGTGCCCAACGACATCAAAAGAACCGCAGAAAAAGTATCGGGAATGGAACTTGATTGGTACTTGACCGATTGGACACAGACAACCAATACCATTGATTACGGTATTAAAAGTGTTGAGGCTGATGGAGACAAGACCAAGGTAACCATGGAACGCATTGGTGAAATGCCCATGCCTTTGGATATTTTAGTTGTAGGTGCCGATGGAATACAAGAAACGTACTATGTGCCATTGCGCATGATGTATGGGGAAAAAGATAACCCTTACCCTAATCTAAATCGCACTGTTTTGGAGGATTGGCCCTGGGCTTACCCAACTTACGAGTTTACGTTGGATATGCCTTTGGACAATGTTCAAGCCATTATGATAGACCCATCGCAATTGATGGCGGATGTAAATGGGGAAAACAACGTATATCAGGCAGAGGAATAAGTCCCTCTTTCATATTAAACATAATTAAGGGTGGCCGATTGTGTCGCCCTTTCTTTATTGTCCCCTTGAGGGGACCTTAGGGGTGTTCTCCGTCAAATATTCTTGATATATTTAGGTTTTAATCACTTTGAAAAACAAGATTATTCCATACAATCCAAAGTTGAAAGCGTTTGCAAAACAACTACGGAAAGACAGCACACTTTCTGAAGTTCTGCTATGGCAAAAGATAAAGCAGCGAGCTTTGGGTGTACAATTCCATCGGCAAGTTCCATTGCTTGAGTATATTGTGGATTTTTATTGCCACGAATTGCTACTCGCTATTGAAATTGATGGAGTATCCCATGAGTTTAAGTATGATAAGGATGCACAAAGAGAGCAACAACTAGAAAAAGTAGGTGTACATTTGGTTCGCTTACAGGATAGTGAGGTTAAAAACAATATGTTTAGTGTTTTGATGACCTTACAAGAAGTCGTATCTGATATGCAAAGTGAAAAACCTTATTCAAAAAAAGAAAAAACACCCCTAAGGTCCCCTCAAGGGGACAATTTTGATTTATCCTTTCCCAAAAAAGAAAAGCTCACCAACAAAAAAATCTTCGAAACGCTTTTTGCGGAAGGTAAAAATCTGCGTGAATTCCCTTTAAAGCTGATTTACCTCAACACCAATTTTAAGGATGAGGTGCCTGTAAAAGTTGCTGTGGTCGCCCCAAAAAGACAATTCAAATCTGCAGTAGACCGTAACCGCATCAAGCGGCTTTTAAGGGAGGCTTACAGACACAACAAACCCCTCATTTTTAACAACATTGAGGGAAATTTTGCGTTCATATTTTTATACCTTGGCAAGAAGACCCCAAGTTTTAATGAAGTTGATGCAGCCATGAAAAAGCTGTTAGAGGCCTTTATAAAAAAAGAATTCCATGAAAAGATTGATTAAAAAACAGGTTTTGATTCCCGTTTTGGCACTCGCGGTTTTGGTTGGTGCCAGCAGTTTTAAAAGTGACTTTTTTGAGATTGCCAAACAAATAGAAATCTTTACTACGCTCTTTAAAGAACTCAACATGAATTATGTGGACGAAACCAATCCGGCAGAGCTGATGGATTCCGCCATAAAAAACATGTTGAGTGAACTGGATCCCTATACCCAGTTTTTGAACGAGCAGGATGTTGAATCATACAAAATCAATAATTCGGGCGAGTATTCGGGCATTGGTGCCCTTGTTCGCTCTTATGAAAATAAATTGGTGGTGGTTGAGCCCTATCAAGGGTATGCCGCCGACAAAGCAGGCCTAAAGGCCGGAGATGAAATTATTAAAATTGGAGAAACCTTGGTTGCCGATTTCGATGATAATGCCGGAGAACTCCTAAAAGGGGCCAACAACTCCTCGGTTGATGTCACCTTTTTAAGACAAGGAGAAACCAAGACCGCAACCATTACCCGCGAAGGTGTAGAGGTAGACGCTGTTCCCTTTTACGATATGATCGATGACAAAACGGGGTATATCGTATTGTCGCGATTCAACAGAAAAGCTTCCAAACAAACCCAATTGGCCATGCAGGACCTTAAAGGCCAGGGTGCAGAAAGATTGGTCTTGGACCTTAGGGGAAACCCCGGAGGGTTGCTATCCGAAGCCATCAATGTAACCAACCTTTTTGTGCCCAAGGGAGAGTTGATCGTGACCACGAAATCCAAGGTAAAAAAGTTCAATCAGGAATACAGAACCAAAAACAAGCCAGAGGATGAAGCCATTCCCCTTGTTGTCCTGATCGATGGAAAAAGTGCTTCGGCCAGTGAAATTGTTTCGGGCGGACTTCAGGATTTGGACCGTGCCGTAATTGTTGGGGCCCGAAGTTTTGGTAAAGGTTTGGTACAACGCCCCTTAAAACTTACTTACGGAACACAGTTAAAAGTAACCATATCAAGATATTACACCCCCTCAGGTAGATGCATCCAGTCGTTGGACTATTGGAACCGCGATGCACAGGGCAATGCCGTTCGAAACACTGATTTTAAAGAATTCACCACCAGAAACGGGCGAAAAGTATGGGATGGTGGAGGAGTAATGCCAGACATTACCATTGAATCTTTAAAAACCAACTCCCTTATTGATGCGTTGGAGGAAAACAATATCGTTTTTGATTTTGCCACGGATTATTTCTACGACCACAATTTTGATTCGGTGGAAAATTTTAATTTTTCCGATGGTGATTATAACGCATTTAAAACCTATGCCCAAGAGCAGAACTTCTCCTATCAGACCAAAACGGAAAAGCTTTTGGAAGAATCCATGAACGGTGATGACACTTTATTGGGAGGTGATGTCCAAGAAAAGTACAAAGACCTTCTTTTGGCCGTGAATAGAGGTAAAATAACCGCTTTGGACACCTTTAAAAAGGAAATCCAAAAGAAGTTGGAAGATGAGATCATAGCCCGATATTTTTACCGGGATGGGCTTTACAAATACTATTTGACCCACGACGATGCCATATTGACCGCAAAAGAATTGTTGGCCGATAGTTCCAAATACGCTGCAATTTTAAAGTAGGGTGTTGTTTCTTCGGTTCGTCTTTCAATCCATATACCGCATTCATCAAACCAAATACGGCAATTATCAAATGTCCCCACATTAATCGTCCGATATTCACTAATTTTCCTTTGAATAGCTGTTACAGCTTATTTTTAGCAAATAATGCCTATGGCAAAAATTGAACGGGAAGATATACAGACCATAAGCCAGCACAGTAATTGGTCAAAAAGTGGGGTCTCTAAGACCTTGCTCCACCATATTTATCCCGATAAGACTGCTTGGCAACGTTTTTTATCGCTGCTGTTCCTGGGCATGGGCCTTTCCTTTTGTATTGCCGGTATTATTTTCTTCTTCGCCTTTAACTGGTCGCAGATGCACAAGTTTTTTAAACTTGGCCTCGTTGAAGCGCTTATTGTTTTGGTTTTTTTGTCCATCTATTTTTTTAGGGCAAAGCCTTTTATCAAAAAATCATTGCTTACCGTGGCCTCGGTTCTTGTTGGTGTTCTTTACGCTGTTTTTGGACAGGTATACCAAACGGGGGCCAATGCATACGATCTTTTTCTTGTTTGGACCTTGTTCATTACTGTTTGGGCGGTTATTTCCAATTTTTCCCTGTTATGGTTGGTTTATATTGCGCTCATCAACATAACTATTGTGCTTTATGCCGAACAGGTGTCCCTTACTTGGGATGCCATGTTTCTCAGTATCTTGCTTTTTGGCGTGAACACCCTGTTTTCTATACTTTTTATTGCACTGCCCAAATTAACAAGACTAAAAGCGTATCCGACTTGGTTTACCAATATTTTGATTTTGGCGGCAACAACCATTGGCACAATTGGAGTATCTGGCGGTATCATGGATAAGAAAGATGCTTCTTTTTATGTGCTGTTGGTCTTTGTTTTTTTATTTTTTTGCTCAGGGCTGTGGTATGGGAAAATAACGCGAAACCTGTTCTATCTGTCCGTCATTCCCTTCGGGGCCATCATTGTTTTTTGTGCTTTTCTCCTCAATATTTCTGAAGATGCGGGCATGCTATTTGTCATTGGTCTGTTCATTATTGCCAGCATATCCTTATTGATAAAAACCTTAGTGAACCTTCAAAAAAAATGGACAGGATAGAAAACATAAAAAATTTGTTGAATACCATACGTTCCTCCGAAGGAAGCGGATTTACTTGTGATGAACGTAAAATCCTTGCCAATTATCAGAGTAATAAAGGGGAGAAAGCCAGTTTGGCCATAAAAATCCTTTCGGTTCTTGGAGGTATTTTGGCCTCTGCTGCTTTTATCGTGGTTTTGTTCCTTCTTGATGTTTTGGATTCTGAATGGAGCTCCGTGGTCTTGGGTATCGTGCTTATTGGAACAGCCATTGGCATCAACAAAAAATATGAAACATTGATTATTGATACGTTTAGCGTATCCATTTATGTGCTCGGGTTTGTCCTTTTTATTTTGGGCATGGCAATGCATCATAACGTGCAGGAAGAACATGTTGCGTTTTTAATCGTTCTAATTGCCCTGAGCAGCCTGTTCTTTACCCAAAACTATGTTATCTCTTTTATTTCCGTGCTCGCTATTGGTGCTGCTTTTTTGTTCTTGATCATTTCATACAACATTCCCGATGCCATACACGGCTATGTGCTGTTTTACACGATTGCCCTTTCGTATTGTTTTTTGAACGAGGCCTCCCTTTTGACTGCTCATCCCAAATTGGCAAAATTATATGGCCCTTTGCGCATTGGGCTTATTTTTTCTTTGCTTTTTGGCCTCGTTGCCATTGGCAAGAACGGGCTTGTTCCCATATCCAAAAACTTGATTTGGATGTCTTCCATTGCTTCTTTTTTCTTTATTTTATACTTGGCCTCCCACGTTCTAAAAACACTTCAAGTACGGTCAACAAAGAACAAATGGGTTGCTTATGTACTGTGCTTTCTTACCCTCTTGCCCACACTTTTTGCTCCCGCTATTTCCGGGGCCATACTTATTGTTCTTTTAAGCTTTTTGATAAACCATAAAACAGGTTTGGGGGTAGGAATCGTAGCCTTGGTTTACTTTGTGTCGCAGTATTATTATGACCTTAACCTAAGTTTATTGACAAAATCCATTGTTCTGTTTTCATCAGGAGTGGTGTTCCTTGTTTTTTATCTGTTCTTCACCAAAAAAACCAAAACCCATGAAAAAGTATAGCTGGATCATTATACTCCTAAACCTTTTTCTTTTTTTGGGATTTTTCAATTATTCCATCTTCAAAAAGGAAAAGCTATTGGACAATGGAACATTGGTGCTCATGGAACTGGCCCCGGTCGATCCCAGGTCTTTGATTCAAGGGGATTACATGCGCCTGCAGTATAAATTGGCAAGCGAAATGGTCCACGACAGTATTCCACCACGTGGTTTGTGTGCCATTGAGCCCAATGCTGACGGGGTAGCACAAAAAATCAGGGTTTTGCACAATAACGATTCCATTGGTACAAATGAACACATCGTTAAATACTCCGCAAAAAAATGGTGGGGCATACGCATTGGTGCAGAATCCTATTTTTTTCAAGAAGGGGAAGCGGAAAAGTATGAAAACGCCAAATACGGCTGCCTGAAGATAGATGCTGAAGGAAACAGCATCTTGATAGGTTTATATGACGATACATTAAAAAAGATAGAATAAATTCTATTTTTGGGCATGCAAAAACTCAAAGCGTGTGAACTTTTTGCCGGAGTTGGCGGTTTTCGGTTGGGATTGGAAAATACAGGGCACTACAAAGTAGTGTGGAGCAATCAATGGGAGCCCTCTACCAAAATGCAGCATGCTTCGTTGGTTTATGAAGCACGGTTTGGAACAGAGAATCACTCCAACACCAATATTGAAAATGTAGAAACTTCCGAAATTCCCGACCACGATATACTCGTAGGCGGGTTTCCCTGTCAAGATTATTCCGTGGCCACATCTTTGAAAAACTCCAAAGGCCTTATTGGTAAAAAGGGTGTGCTGTGGTGGTCCATCCATCGAATTTTGTCCGAGAAAAAGAACAAACCAAAATATCTTTTTTTGGAAAATGTGGATCGTCTTTTAAAATCCCCTTCTTCCCAAAGGGGTCGAGATTTTGCCGTGATGCTCCGTAGTTTGTCGGATTTGGGCTATGCTGTGGAATGGCGCGTAATAAATGCGGCGGAATATGGAATGCCACAGCGCCGAAGGCGCGTTTTTTTTATGGCGTATTTTAAGGGCACTCCTATTTTTAAAAAGCTCCTAAAGTCCCATCCAAAAGATTGGATTTTGAAAGAAGGAACTATTTCTGCTGCTTTTCCGGTCGACCAAACAGCACAAAATTTGGTTTCCTTTGATTTGGAGGAAGATCTTGTGGCTTTGTCCAATAATTTCAACACAGAAAAAGGACTTTCCCCATTTTTAAACTCCGGGGTTTGTGTTAATGGTAAAGTATCTACCCTAAAAACAATTCCTTCTTACGATGCAAAAAGAACGGTGCTCTCCGATATTTTGGAAAAGGGCTCCATTCCTTCGGAATATTATATTGATGCTGCCGATTTGCCCAAGTGGGAATATTTAAAGGGCGGCAAAAAAGAAATACGCAAGACCAAAGCAGGTTTTGAATACAATTACAGCGAGGGAAGCATGGTTTTTCCCGATGCGCTCGATCAACCTTCCAGAACCATAATAACCGGCGAGGGCGGTAAATCCCCTTCCCGGTTTAAGCACGTGGTCCAAACCTCCAAGGGACTGCGAAGACTTTTACCTGTTGAATTGGAACGGTTGAACATGTTTCCGGATAATCACACCCAATTACATGGCATTTCGGATGCCAAACGTGCCTTTTTTATGGGCAACGCTCTTGTGGTGGGCATTGTGGAACAACTTGGTGCTTCGCTGTTCCGGAAAATATCTGAATTTGAAAAGCAAGTTCAAAGCTGATCTATCCAAAGAAAAACAATTGACCCCTTTACTGGATTCATATTACCAAAAACGCTTGAAGCATTACGGTTTTGAGCGCGTTTCCCATCTTAAAAAACAATTGCAGGGCATAGACCTTATCCTAAAGGATAAGCAGTCAGATAAGCAATTTATAGTGGATGAAAAGGCGCAACTGGATTATGTAAATGAAAGCTTGCCCACATTTGCCTTTGAGTTGTTTTATCAAAAGAATGGGATTCAAAAACAGGGATGGTTGTTCGATGCTTCCAAAAAAACACAATTTTATGCGTTGATCACTAGTATTTATTCGGATGAAGATGGTGTTTTTACCTCTTGCAACATCACTTTTGTGAATCGGGAAAAATTGATTCTGCGTTTGGAAGAAATAGGTTTATCGCGAAAACATCTAGAGCAACTCATTTTTGAAAATCGCGGCAAGCATGGCAAAATAAATGTTAATCAACTTGATGCCAAAACTGAAGGCTATTTGTTCTTTTCCACTAAAAACAAAGCGGAAAAACCTGTAAACCTTATTCTTAAGTTGGATTATTTGGAACTGATCGGGGTGGCGAAAAGGTTGGTTTGATATTTTAAATAAGAATCATCTTTTATTTTATTATTATCTTTCAAAACATGAGAGGTTTACATTCATTTATCATTTGTACGCTACTTGTTTTCCTTGTTTTATTCTCTTGTAAATCTATGATTCAAAATGAGTATTCTTTGGTACTCGATGATGATGAAATATGGGTTGAGCAATTTGATAGTACTAATTTAGATACTAGTAGGTATAACCTTAACAACATTATTTTTAAGGAGAATACATCATTTATCTATTCCTTTAAACACTTCACTAAAGACAATCAAAGACTTTCTTTTAAATATATTGATAGTATTTCCGATTGGAAATTTGTCCCTTATTCCAATAAAAAAGATGGTCTCTTTGAAAAAGTAAGCATTACGGTAACCAAAGGTTTAGGTCAAATGTCAAGAGGCATACCAGATTATAACCAAACCGTTTTATCTTATTCATATCTAACCCATAATGACTTTGCTCCCTATGGCAGCACATCTGGTGTAATTGAAAATGAAAAAAATGTTTGGATGCACCCCCCCCGGGACAAATACTTTAAAATATTGGAATTAAATCCTTTTCCATACATAAAAGCACCGTACAAGGTCGGAAACACATGGACGTGGTTATTATCAATAGGCGATTTTTGGTCAGACCCAAGATGGTTGGCTTGGAATGGTCTTGTAGAAAACAGCTATGTGTATGAAATTATTGAAAAGTCTAAACTAAAAACTGCTCTAGGAAATTTAAATTGTTTCGTAATCCAATCAAAAGCAACCAGTAGATTGGGCGAAACAAAATTAACATCCTATTTCCATAAAAAATTTGGTTTCGTCCGCTTGGATTATCAAAATATTGATGGAAGCAGAACAATTTTGGAATTGGTTGATGTTATTAACCTAAATACTGGTTCAAAGTAATTAAAATGATTTATGAAGAAGTAA
The DNA here is from genome assembly GCF_010468565.1 of Allomuricauda sp. TY007. GTDB lineage: Bacteria > Bacteroidota > Bacteroidia > Flavobacteriales > Flavobacteriaceae > Flagellimonas. Next base: position 284,449 of record NZ_WUEG01000001.1, on the reverse strand, counting down.
CAATACACCTTTGTTAGATGATATATGCCACATCAGGTGCGGCATGACATCATAACACTACTTTTTCAACATCCTCCTATGCGGAATACCGTCTTCCAAGTATTCCTCGCCGAGGGCATTAAAACCTAATTCCGTGTAGAATTTTAATAGATAGGATTGCGCGGAAATTTCTATCGCTTTATCCGGGAATCTTTGATCAATAGCTGCCAAGGTGGCTTGCATTATCTGTTTGCCCAGTCCATATTTACGTTGGTCTTGGCTTACCACTACCCTGCCAATGCTTACATTATCAAAATAATCACCAGGTTTAAAAATTCGTGTGTAAGCCACTACTTCATCATTTTTAATGCCTATAACATGTAGGGCTTTTTGGTCTTTGTTGTCCACATCTTGGTACACACAGTCCTGCTCCACCACAAAAACCTCACTGCGAAGGCGTAAAATTTGATAGAGTTCTTTGGTGGAGAGTTCTTCAAAGGTTTTTACCAATACTTCCATTAATCCTGAACTATTACGTTTTTGGAATCACACTTATCAAACTCGGGTTGAATATTTACATGGTTGATACCGTGTTTGTGATAGACGTGCTCCTCTATTTTTTCTAAAATTACATCGAACTCGGAAAGGCGAATATCGTCCTTAAAATCGATGTGGGCCTCCATGTGGACTTCGTCTTCATTGAGTTGCCAAATGTGCACATGGTGCACGTTTTTTACCGGTTCTATGGTACAAATGGATTCCACAATATCTTGTATGACCACCGATTTTGGGGTAAAAAGCATCAATACCTTGGTCGATTCCTTCAAAAGGTCATACCCCATATAGATCAAATAAACACCAATAATCATGGTCAATATGGCATCTACCCAATAAATCTGAAAATATTTCATCAAAATACCGCCGATCAATACGGCTACGGATGCCATCATATCCGTAAGTAAATGCAAGTAGGCGGATTTCATGTTCATGTTGTGCTCGGAATCCCTTTTCAATAACAACACGCTAAAGCCGTTGCCCAAAATGGCAATAAGTGCCAACCAAATTACTAAGTTGGATTCTATTTCTTGTGGCTCCATCAACCGTTCAACAGCTTCTTTTATTAAAATAATGGCTACGACCACTAGGGTTGCCGCATTAATAAAGGCCGCCAAAATTTCGGCTCGTTTATACCCAAAGGTTTTATGGCTGGATGCTTGTCTTTTTCCCAACCTTTGTGCACCATAACTAATCATTAAAGAGAGTACATCGCTAAAGTTGTGAAGTGCATCGGACAAGAGTGCCAAACTCCCCGAGAGCAATCCCCCAATAATTTGGGCCAATGTAATACCTATGTTAAGGACGATGGATATGAGCAAGTTTCTCCCTTTTAGGTCGGGATGCGCATGCGAATTTCCATGATGGTGGTGATGGTGGTGACCCATAGGGTTTATCTACAAGGAATTTTTTCGATTCTACGTTCGTGCCTTCCGCCCTGAAACTCTGTGTTTAAAAAGGTTTCTACCATATCCAAAGCTTGGGGAAGCGATATAAATCGCGCTGGCAAGCTCAAAATATTGGCGTCGTTGTGTTCTCTGGCCAATTGGGTTATTTCTTTGTTCCAGCAAAGTGCGCCACGAATATTTTTGTGTTTGTTAATGGTCATGGTGGCACCATTGCCACTACCACAAAGCACTATACCAAAATCTACTTTTCCTTCGGCCACGTCGGTGGCTACGGGATGTGTGAAATCTGGATAATCTACACTATCGGTGCCGTCAGTGCCGTAATTTATAATTTCTATTCCTTTTGACTTTAAAAGACCTATAATAGCAAGTTTATAATCGGTTCCTGCGTGGTCGTTTCCTATGGCAATTTTCATGGTTTTGTATTAAAATGGGTACGTAACAAAGGTACAATATCTTTTAATGTTGTTCTGTTCATAAAATTGAGGAGATATTTTCATTGGGTTCACATACAATCAATTAACAATAACCCCGTTTTGTTAACTATTTGCAAAAAACTATTGGTAACGAAATTTTGTTTTTCAATAAAATTGATCAGTAAGAATAATTATTTAATGTTGAGGTAATATTCCATTAAAAATTAATCAACCGATATAAACCTTTTTTTGTGGGTAGTTAACATTAAAAACACATTAACTTTTCAATAAATTGATGTTGATAAGGGTTATTAAAAACCGTGGATAAAAAATCTAATCCATTGATTTTTAATTTTATTATGTTCTGACAAATTGTGAACAACATATTTTGATTGTTCAAAGCAACTTTTTCCCTAAAATTTTATTCCACATTTCAACGATCAATCATCATCATCATTTTAATTAAATTTAAAAAAGAAGAAAAAATATAATATTGATAATTGTTGATAAAGTTGACTTTGTTTTGGAATACTCTTCCTTTCCTTGTTGGTCAAGGATTATAATTCGTATTTTTCAAAAAAATAAGGACGTTAATGTCAAAGAAAAAGAAGAGAGCTGGGAGTCAGCGAAAGAATGAAATTACGAAGGGCATTTTTACCGTACTTGAAAAAGAGCCATCAAAAACCTTCAATTACAAGCAAATAGCTTCAAAATTAGGTATTTCCGATACCCAAGATAGAAACCTTTTGATCAAGCGTTTGGGGCAGTTAAAGGCCAGCGAACGAATTGTAGAGCCAGAAAGGGGCAAGTATCAAAAGAAACCATCACTGCATACATATTTTATAGGTAGGGTAGATCTTACCACAAGTGGCAATGCCTATATTGTGGTGGATGAGTTGGAAGATGACATTTTTGTTCAGAGCAATAATTTGAACAGGGCCTTCCATGGCGATACGGTCGAAGTATTTATCAAACCAAGGCGTAAGAGCAAAAAAATGGAGGGTGAGGTTTCCAAGGTACTCGAACGTAAAAAAACATCTTATGTGGGCATTGTGGACAAGCAAGCTCGGTTTGCATTTGTTCGGCCTACGGATTCGAGAATGTACACCGATATTTTTGTTCCCTTGGAAAAGCTTAAAAAAGCGAATGATGGTGATAAAGTATTGGTTAGCCTTGGAGATTGGCCGGGCGATGCCGATTCTCCCTATGGTGAAGTGATCGAGGTACTGGGGAGACCAGGTGAACACCATACCGAAATACACGCCATATTGGCCGAATACGGATTGCCGCATGAATTCCCCTATGAAGTGGAACAGTTTGCCAAAACCTTGGATACCAGTATAAAGGAATCGGAAATTGCGAAGCGCAGGGATATGCGCGATGTGCTTACTTTTACCATAGACCCAAAAGATGCCAAGGATTTTGATGATGCGCTTTCCTTCCAAAAATTGGAGAATGGCAACTATGAAATAGGTATTCATATAGCGGATGTTTCGCATTATGTGCAACCCGATAGCATTCTGGAAGAAGAAGCTTATAATAGGGCCACTTCGGTGTATTTGGTGGACCGTGTGGTTCCCATGTTGCCCGAAGTACTGTCCAATAAAGCGTGTTCGCTGCGCCCAAATGAAGAAAAATATACCTTTTCCGCCGTATTTGAAATGGATGATAACGCCAAGTTGGTAAAACAATGGTTTGGTAGAACCGCCATTAATTCCAACGAGCGATTTGCTTACGAAGAGGCACAACACATTATTGAGACCGAACAAAACAAAATTCCGAAGGAAATATCCATCAGGGAAGAAGCGTATTCCGTTTCGGATGATGTGGTAGAAGCCGTGCTCACTTTTGATAGATTGGCCAAAATTATGCGACAGGCCCGTATGGATGCCGGGGCCATCTCTTTTGATAAAATTGAGGTGAAATTTCACCTGTCCGAAAATAATGAACCTGTTGGCGTTTTTTTTAAAGAAGCCAAGGACGCCAATAAGCTGATCGAGGAGTTTATGCTCTTGGCCAATAGAAAAGTGGCAGAGTTTATCGGCAAACAGAAGAAAACATTTGTATACCGTGTACACGATAAGCCCGATGAGGATAAATTGATGGCCTTGAACGGCGTTATTTCCAGATTTGGACATAGCATTAATCTTAAGGATCCAAAGTCCATCAACCAGTCCCTAAACAAGTTGTTGGAAGATGTAAAGGGCAAAAAAGAACAGAATTTGGTGGATACCCTGGCCATACGAAGTATGAGTAAGGCTATTTATACCACGGAGAACATAGGTCACTACGGATTGGGATTTGAATATTACACACATTTTACCTCTCCTATTCGTCGTTATCCCGATGTGATGGTGCACCGATTGCTGCAGCATTATTTGGATAAGGAAAAAACACCAAAAGCTACCTTGTACGAGGAAAAGTGCAAACATTCTTCGGATATGGAACTATTGGCGGCCAATGCAGAACGTGATTCCATTAAATACATGCAGATAAAATTTATGGAAGACCACAAGGACCAAGAATTCTTGGGCGTGATTTCCGGGGTCACCGAATGGGGCATTTATGTAGAAATTATCGAGAACAAATGTGAGGGCATGGTTCGTATCCGCGACATTAAAGATGACTACTATGTGTTTGATGAACGCCAGTATGCCATTGTAGGGGAAAGAACAAAACGGATGTACCAATTGGGCGATGAAGTTTATGTAATGGTGAAGAGCACTGATTTGATCAAACGCCATTTGGACTTTTCGCTGATCGGTAAAAAGAAATAATACTATTTTGGAATAAAATTTGTTATCCTATTGAGAACCAAATTTTTATAACATGAAAGTAATTACGATTGTTCTTATGTTCCTATCGCTTCAATTACTTGAGGCCCAGGATGCAACCGTAACCCAAGACCTACAAAAGTTCACCGAAGTAAAGGGATTTGATGGTATTGCCATCAATCTTATCAAATCCAACGAAAACAAAGCGGTGATCACCGGGGCGAATACCACAAATGTTGCCATTGTCAATAATGATGGGGTATTGAAAATCCGGATGGAAATCGTCAAAATATTCAGTGGCTACAGAACGTATGTAGATTTATATCACTCTGAAAAATTAGTGGTTATAGATGTTAATGAGGATGCCCGAATATCATCCGATGATACCTATGTACAAGATATTTTGGAACTTAAGGCACAGGAAGGTGGTGAACTGGAGATAAATTGCGAGGTAGACCAGTTGTTGATAAAGGCGGTTTCCGGCGGAAAAATATTTGCAGGCGGGTTTTCCAATACCCAAGATGTGATTATAAATACGGGAGGGGCATATAACGGAAGAACATTTAAAACAAAATTTACAACCATAAGTGTAAACGCAGGAGGAAATGCCGAAATCCATGCAACGGATTATGTTAAGGCCAATGTAAAGGCCGGCGGCGAGGTTTTAGTATATGGAGACCCCAAAACTATGGACGAACACACCCTTTTTGGTGGAAAAATAAAAAGAGTAAACTAAAAAATGATTGACGATATTCAAGCTGCAATCCCTTTGGGATTTTTATTGAGCTTTATGATTGGACCTGTTTTCTTTGTTTTGTTGGAAACAAGTGCCACCAAAGGCTTTAGGGCTGGAGTAAGTTTGGATATTGGAGTGATTTTCGCCGACATAGTTTTTTTGTTGATTGCCTATTTCAGTAGTTTTCAGTTGTTGGAGAACCTGAGCAACGAACCGGGTCTTTTTGTATTCGGGGGAATGATTTTGTTGGTTTACGGGATATTTTTATTTGTGAAGAAGGCAAAGAAAAAATCCAATGTAAAGGCATCAAAAGGAACATATCTTGGTTTATTGGTAAAAGGTTTTCTGTTAAACTTCATCAACATAGGCGTACTGGCTTTTTGGTTAGGTTTGATTATTGTTGTTGGACCTAGTTTGGAAAACAATCCCAATAGGATGATGGTATTCTTCAGTACCGTATTGATCGTTTACTTTACAACGGATTTAATTAAAATACTTTTGGCCAAACAATTAAAGCGTTATTTGACCCAAGAGCGTATCGTGCTCATAAAAAAAGGATTGGGCATAATTTTGATTATTTGCGGGATTATATTGATTACCAAAGGTTTTTTGCCCAAGGATAAGTTTGATATCCAAGAAAAAATAGAGAAACTTGAAGATTTGTAAACAAAAAACCCAGCACAAAGTACTGGGTTTTTGAGGCATCGAGCGGATTCGAACCGCTGTACAAGCTTTTGCAGAGCTCTGCCTAGCCACTCGGCCACGATGCCAATTGGATCGCAAAGCTAAAAATATTTTGCGAATTTTTATCCTGTAATCTTTTAAATAACTTATCGCTTGGATGTAAGTATCACCGAAACACTCTCTACATCGCCACCAATGGGCGGGTTTATTTTGGAAACTTCGACTTCCACCTCGGTTACTTCTTTAATTTCTCCGAATATACGATCAATAATTCTTTTGGCCACATGTTCCAATAAATTGGAACGTACCGTCATTTCTTCTTTTATGATGTTGTTGAGATGGACATAGTCCACCGTTTCGTTAAGTTGATCGGAAGCGGCAGGTTGTGAAAGGTCGGCAGTAATTTCAAGGTCTACCCTGTAATCGCTTCCAATGAGCATTTCTTCCTTTAAACATCCATGATTGGAATGTATTCTAACGTTTTTTAACCTGATTTTTCCCAAAGCTGTGAATTACGAAAGGGCAAAAATAGGGCAAAACGTATAAAATCAATACATACATCGACAGTTACTTATACCCTGAAAGAGATCCATTCCCACCGTAAGCACGTGTGTTCCTGCACTGTATCCCAAAATTTCGTTGGTAATTACCTGATAGGAATACCCAAAATAGAAGTTACTCTTTTTAAAACCTGCAATAGGAGCTATGTATAAAGGTTCTCCCAATTGGTCGTTCAAAAAACGATAGGTAAGGCCTACGTAATAGTAATCTTCAAAGTCGCGAAAACGGAACTTGGTGTTCAGATCGGTAACGGAACGGCCATCACTCTCGAACCATTGAAAGAAAACGGAAGGTTCTATTTCCAATTTGCTGTTTTTGCTCTTGGAAAAACTGTAGCCCGTATAAGCATAATAATTTCTTAGTTTGTTGGGTTCAATACGGATGATATCGGTATTAAAATTGGATAGATCTTTGTTAAGGACGTTTCCTGCATTCAAACTAAAAAAGAACTTGTCGTACCTGTAAAGTACGCCCAAATCAAAGTTATGGTTGGTGGTGGCTTTGTCATCAGCGGGCAATTCATTGTTGTTTTCTTCAAACTGTTCAACATCTACCCTAAACTGGTTAAAGTTATAGGAGATACCAAAGGAAAGGAAAATATCGTCGTACCTGTCCAACGTTAAGTGGTGGGCAAAGGCTACTTTGGCACCTCTTTGTCTGGTATATCCATTACTATCGTTATAGAGCATCATTCCTATTCCAGACCTGTTTCCAATTCTGGCGTCAGCGGCCAAGGTCTGGGTATCCGGGGCGTCTTCGATGCCTACCCATTGCGTTAAGCCGTTTAAACGCACTTTTATATGATCTCCTATACCTGCATATGTCGGGGACATTAAAAAGGGATTGTCCGCGATGTATTGAGATAATTGGGGTACGGTCAACTCTTGTCCCTTGGCACAAAGTGCCAAGGAAACAAATAAAATAGTTGAATATACTTTTTTTAGCATGGGGTCTAAGTAGTAGGTTATGTTATTCTCTGTATAATGTAAAGTGGCCTACAAACTCTCTGAAGTCTTGTTCTCCTTCAAGTTTAACAACATACCAGTAATCTCCGGTAGGCAATGGTTTTCCGTCGTAATTACCGTCCCAACCTTTAACGTTTCGGGTCATCTCTTCCACTACTCTACCATAACGATCGTAAATCTTAATTAGTACATCTGGGAAGCCTTCAAGATTATCGGGTATCCATATATCATTACGGCCATCGCCATCTGGGGTGAAGAAGTTAGGGAACTCGATATCTATGAATTCCATAAAAATTTCAGCAGTGGCTTCACAACCGTTCTGATCTACCACAGTAACGGTATAGGTATCGGTTCTGTTGATATAGAACGTATTATCGGTTCCGTTATCAATGCCATTGAAGTAGAAGGTATAATCCTCCACACCACCTTCTGCAATTGCTGTAATTTGGTTAATGGTGCTGTTCTCCAAGCTTAGGACAAGTGGTTCGAATGTTTCAATGGTAAAGTCATAAGTGGTCATACATCCATTGGTATGTGCAATGGTAATGTAATGGTCGCCCGGTGTCATGTTGGTAAAATCAGCGGATAGTCGCATATCTGCTGGATCTGTCGAATCCAGGGCATACATTAGGTCCCCTGCAATGGATTCATCTTCTAGTACGATGTCCAAGTAATTATCAGGAATATTTTCGGTACACTCGTAAACAGGCGTTACGGTAGCTGCCAAGTTTACTCCTGGATCAATTTCTACAATTACGTTGGTTTCACAACCTTGGGCATCCCTTACAAATACTACATGCGTTCCTGCGGGCAAATCTTGGAACAAGACTTGATCTTGAACAAAGTTTGCATCGGCACTGGAATTCAGGCTTGTTTGGTAAGGAGCAGTACCTCCGGATATTTGAATTTCGAATGAACCATCTCCACTTTCAAAACATACCTCATCCATAATGTTGATGGCTTCGGCCACGACAGGTTCTGGTTGTGTAATCTCAAACTGGAAGGTAATGAAACATCCGTTCGCATCCTGAGCGATTACATCATAGATGCCGGGTTCTAGATCAGTAAATGTGTTCGTCGTATCAAACTGATCTAGATTAGGTGAAATAGCGTATTGGATTTCACCTGTTCCCCCCGACACTTCAACAGTAATTGTACCGTCATTCATTCCTGAACATGTAATATTGGTAAATTCTTCTCTATCTATCTGTAGTGGTGCTGGATCAACTATAGTAATTATAGAAGATACCTCAACACAGTCCTCACTGGTTACCCTTATGTAGTATTCACCAGCGGTCAATTCGTTGAATGTTCCATTGGTTTGCGGTCCATCTACCAAGTTGGTCAAGGCAGCATCGGCGAACAACTCATATCTGTAATTGCCCAAACCACCTGTTGCTTGTGCAATAATGGTAGCGGATGCTTCTCCCATACAGTTGATAATGGCCGCAGACTCGTCGATTTCCAGCATCAATTCCGGAACTTCGTCAACAGTTATTTGGTTTGATATCATGGCATCACAACCATTGGCATCACGCACATAATATTGATAAGTACCTGCACCAACATTGAATGTATGGGTGTCCCCACCGCTCATTGGGTTAAAGGTAACACCATCGGTACTATAAAAATAAGGTGCAGTACCTCCTGATGCCGTTAATTCCAGTTGAGCATCATCGTTACAGGTCATTCCGCTCAATTGTACCAAAGAAGCCATTACTTCGGATGGTTCAGTTATGGTTACTGGATCTGTTGTAAAACTACAGTTCCAACCATCGGTAATGGTGATGCTGTAGGTTCCGGCACCCAGATTATTGAATCTTGGGTTTCCTTGTTCACCAGAAGTAAACACAATGTTTGTTCCGGTTTCATCATAATAGTTCAACAGGTAGTTGTAAGAACCTTCACCCCCAGCAACATTGTACGCCCATACGGATGCACTTTCATCTCCAAAGCACAATAGGTCAATTGGAGCAGCATCAATGTCTGCAGTAATTGGATCTACAGGATTTAAGGTTAAAGAAGTATTATCAATAATTTCACAACCTTCACTATCGGTTACCCTTACTTCATAAGAACCAGCGGAAAGACCAGTGAACACATAACTATGTACATCGTTCATGGTGTAGGATTGTGTTGTGGTAATATTGGTCAATACTATATCGTAAGGAGCATAACCACCTGTCGGAGCAATGAGTACTTCACCCATATCACCTGTACAGGTAACGCTGGCCACCTGCTCTGGGACAACCGCCAATTCACTGTTTGGTGATATAATGGTAACGGAACCAGATTTAGCATCACAGAATGGCGCATCGGTAGCTTCTACTTCAACATAATAGTTACCACCTACCAAATCAGGATGGGTTATTGCCAATGATCCTGTTGATGTGTTTGCATTATCTGATACAATTAGGGTACCATCATTTCTGAACACTTCATAATTGTAAACTCCTGTATAGCCCGTTACATCAATTGTCAATTCTCCGGCATCATCAAAACAAACTGCCGGTGATGTGGCGGTGGCCGTTACATCTATAAGGTCATAAGGTTCGACGGTATGGGTGATAAACTCGTAGCATCCAGTACCATTATCCGTTACCTGAATGGTATAGTTTCCATGGTTAGGGAGTGTAAAAGTGGCCCTGTCAGCAGCTACATTTGGTTGTCTATCCCCAGTTTCCAAAACCTCAAATGTTAAATCATTAGGGGATGATTGACCACTGGCTATTACCGTGATTTCTTCTCCACTATTTGCACAAGTTATATCAACCACATTGGTTATGTCCAAATCCATTTGAGGTAATGGATCTATTGTTTGAGTAGGCAATGCATAGGTACATCCATTGCTGTCCCTTATAACTATATCATAATCATCGGCCACGGAGGTGTAATAAGTGAAGACATTTCCGCCGGTTGGCATAAAGGCACCACCATTTACACTGTAGAAGTAGTTTGGCGTACCACTAGTTGGGTCAATGGTTACTTCTATTTCGGCCTGTTGCGTTCCATTATTGGTATCACAAGCTAATTGAGTAGTTGTAGCCGTAGCGGTCAATGGATCAGGTTCCCCAACGGTTTCGGTTTTGACAGCCTCACACTCCCTTTCAGAAACAACGCGCACTTGGTAATCTCCTTCTGGTAGATTTTCGAACAATGGTTCATCTTGAAGGGGTCTGTTCGGTGCACCAGGACTCAAGCCAATCAATTCGTATTGGTATGGTGGATTCAGTGCAGTGGCTGGATCTAGATTGACCAAGATACTGCCATCACTGCCTCCAGCACAACTTACATCTACAATAGTTGCATCCTCTAGAACGGGATCAACCTTATCATCCAATGTTTGGCGTACTTCATAGGTACAAGGTTCGGAAGTATCCAAATCGGTGACTGTGAAAATATATTCACCCGGATTAGTCAGATTGGTGAAAATTCCATCATTATTGGTAGCTATAAACCCTAAAACAGAATGAGTGGCAGTGTATTCCAAGTTAGAGGAGCCACCTGTTACATTAATGGTGATTTGTCCACCTGGATTCATTGTACAATCAATAGGTTTAACCACGGTAGCATTGGCTGTCATGGCATTGGTCAGTTCCACGGTACCTGAAAGTATTACGGAACAGCCCCATTGATCGGTAATTTCAACCTTATAAGAGCCTGCGCCCAATCCAGAGAAAATGGTACTTGATTGTGGAGACCCAAAGTTGCTTCCATCCTTGATCAATTGGTAGCTATAGTTGCTTCCTTGTCCACCAGTAGTACCCACTACTTGGATTTCTCCTTGTAAATCAACACAATTGGACTGGTTGACTTGCAGTGTGGCCGTAATAGGGTCTGGAACGCTCAAGTCAACATCGGGTAACTGTGTAGCACATCCTTCTTGATCTATGATCCAAACCTCATAAGTACCTGCCGTAAGGTTTTCAATCTTAGGATTAGAGTCATAATCTGTAGGTCCTGTTGGAGAAGAAACACCTACATAATAGGAGTATCCTCCCCATCCACCAGAAGCTGTTATTTCAATAATACCATCGTTTCCAGGATTACAGGTTATCGGAGTTACAACCCTATTTCCTGTAATTGCCGCATTAGGTCCTGCAATGTTGAAGGCTTCCTCATTGGTACATTCTGGGAATGCATCTTGTGAAATGACCAAGCGGTAACTGCCTGTTGGCAAGCCACTATATGTTTCAGGGCCAGTGGTCGCTGAATTGTCTGAATGGACGTACACATCATCCGAAGGATCCACAGGCGTTCCATTGGTGTTGTAAATAGTCCAGTTAAATCCGCCCGTGTATGTGGCATCCACAAGTTCAAAGGTTACTTCGCCGGTAGCTGTGCCATAACAGATGACATTGCTTACCACATTTAGATCTATATCGAATGTATTGGGGTCGGTAATGGTTTCGGAAGTTGAAACCATACAACCTGTATCCTTATGGCGTACCAAGAAATTGTGGGTTCCTGCTATCAAACCAGTAAAATAGTTTTCATCTTGCCAGTTGGCACCGTTGTCGTCACTGTATTCAAAACGGGATGTGTCGCCTAAGGTCGATGTTACCGTAATGGTAATTTCCCCATCCATACCTGGTGTACAGCTTAATGGGTTTGTAATTGCAGCTACGGTATCGGTTATTTGATCATATGGAGCAATAACCGCTGTTGTTGTTCCTAGACAACCATTGTCATCATAAACATTTATGGTGTAGTTCCCTCCAGCTGTATCAGTTTCAATATATACGTTATTGTTATTGTCTTGAACTGTAGTTCCAGTATCTGTATTGATGAACTCATAGCGGACATAGTTGCCACTACCTCCTGTTATGGATGCTATATCCACAGTAATACTGGCATTGTTATCGTTATTACCCGTAGTACATACGAATTCCACTACGTCGGCAGTCAAAGCAATTGGGTCTGGTTCGGTAATGGTTACCGTTTCAGTATCGGCACAATTATTTGCTGCGGTAACCTGAATATCATAGGCAATTCCTGCTACGGAACCAGGTAGATTTTCAAAGATAGCTGTTGTGGCCGTTGAACTAGTAGGAGCAATCGGAGTACTGATAGAGCCATCTGAAGCTGCAATGATTTCGAAAGTATAAGGTCCAATACCGTTGTCCACAGCCTGTACGGAAATGGTTCCATCATCGGCACCATTACAACTAACATCTGTATAAGTATAAGTAAATGATGGATAGGGGGCTTCGGGCACATCTATGGTAACTGTTTTTGGACAGTTTGGCGGTGCTGTGCCCATATCAAAGACGATAACGTCATAACTTCCGGCAGCTCCTGCACCGTCCCAAACAAACTTGTTGGAAGCGTCAAGGGTCAAGGTGCTTTGGGGCATATCGTATGCCGTTCCCGGTCCATCTATGATAAATTCATAATTTCCTGATCCAGAAATCACTTCGATTTCCAATTCTGCATAAGCATTGGTGCCAGACTCGCAATCCAAAGCCACGGTTTGAATTACGTTGAATTCAAGTGGTGGATGGATGTCGAATGTTTCGGAATCAATACAACCGTTTAAGTCTCTTACCTCGATAGTCTGGTTATCGCCTGAACTCAATCCGGAAATCAGATATTGGTTGCTTCCATCAAAAGTAAAGTTCTGGAAGGCAGCACCATTTACACTGATTTGGAAAGGAGCCATGGCATCAGCTGGATTGTCCAAAGTAACCATTACTTCAAATAAACCTTCATCCACACATTCATCCACTACTGCAATGGATATTTCCGGGCTTGGGTCGAGAAGAACAGTTACAGGATCGCTCTGTATACAATCGTTGGCATCTTTTACGTAAACAATGTAATCTCCCGCCTCAACATTTATGGTTGTACTGCTTGTCCAGCCACTGTCAGCAGCCGTTGGTACAAACCCTGAAGAAGCCAAAATATATTGGAATTCATAGGGAGCTGTACCAAATTGAGCATTTGCTGTTATTACCCCAGCATTTGGGGTACAATTGTCATTGGTTGGAGATTCAGCGATTACCTCAAGCAATGTTGGTGATTGTTGTATTACAAAGGAGTCAGATGCTGAAACACAACCATTCTCATCTTCATAAAGAATATAATATTCACCTGGACTTAATCCTGTTGCCGTATCGGTTTCTGGACCACCAACAGCTCCAGAAATCGATCCTGTGATTCCAGTAGCAATGTTGGTTGTAGCATAGAAAATTTCATAGTTCACATTGGTTCCAACATAATCCCAAACAGTAAATTCGACACTACCATCGGCTGCACCAGTACAAGTAATATCAGTAGCAGTGTCAATTGATGAATCTAAGCTAGAAGTTGTTGAAACAGGAACAGTGGCTTCTTGAAGGTATTCACATTCCGTATCCTCATCATAAACGATAAATGTATAGGTAACTCCGGGTGTTAAACCAGTGAACAAATGGGAGTTATCAGGTGCAGGGGATACATCCTCAGGAAACCACGCAGGATCCGATGCGTTAAATGTAGGAGCTGGATATAGGGCAAAATAAAAAGTCCCTGTTCCAAGTGTTCCATTTAAAGCATCTGCCTCAACTAACATTTCACCACTACCAGGAGTACAACCAGCAGTGCCTTGTGTGGTTATCAACACATCGGGGCCAGTGGTTATGGTCACCGTTGAGATATTTTGACATCCATTGGAGTCAGTAACTACAACAGTATAATCACCAAAATCCAATCCAGTGAATGTGTGGTCATTGGTACCAGTAGATGTATCATAGGTTAGATTTACATTATAATCATTGTTAAATACCTCGTATATATAAGTTGGTGATCCTCCCGAGGCATTTACTGTAATGGTTCCTAGTTCTGTACCACTTGCCGCACAGGTTAAATTTGTATGTGTTGTGTTTGGAATGATGGCTGTCGGCTCAGAAATAACTACTGGGAATGGATCTGACACACAACCTTTGGCATCGGTTACAGTTACTTCGTAAGAACCGGCAGGTAATCCTGTAGTCTGGGTGCCGTAAACTGCACCACTAATGGTTTCTACGACATTGATTGTATAAGGCGGAACCCCCACGGAGGTGTCAATAACAATATCCAAAGCACCGGTACTTTCCCCATTACACAATATGTCGGTTGGCGTAACACTGCTTATCACAGGTTGGGAGGCAGGTGTTACCACAATACTGTTGGTCGTTGTTGTACAACCAGCAGAATCGGTTACAAGGAACGTATAGGTTCCATCTGTATTTGTGTTGAACACGTTGCCAGTAAATCCAGTTGAATTATAGGTAGTTCCGCCATCGTTGGACCATTGATAAGAGTAAGGAGTTGCACCTCCATTTGCAGTTATGGTAATAGTTGCATCGTCCAAACAAGTCAAATCGCTGTCGAGGAAGGCCGAGGCAGTCAAGGCAGGGTTGATTGTTGCTGTAGCCTGCTCATCACACCCATACCCATCACGAACATCAATGGTGTAAGTTCCTGCTGTTAAGTTCTCAAAAGTATAGGTTGTATCGGTTGGAGTAGAAGGTGTCATCCAAGCGCCACCATTTATACTAAACTGATAGTTTCCGTTACCGCTGGTTACATCTACTTGGATGCTGCCATCGTTGTTGCCACTATAACATAAGGTTGGTGTTACATCAAACGTAATATCGGCGGGGGGTACTACGGTTATGGTTCCGGTTACATCCTCACACATATTGGCATCCTGTACCCTTACCACATAATCGCCTGCGGCAAGTCCAGGGAACTCATTGGAAGATTGGTAGGTTACGATAGGCGTACCACTCGTATCTTCCAATTGATATTGATAGGCCGGTGTACCTCCCGTAGCAGTGGGGGTTATGGTTGCCCCACCATTGGTACAGGTTAACTCTGTAGTAACCGAGGCAGAAACATCAACCACATCGGGTTGTGTAAGATCTTGGGTCAGGACAACGGAACATGTAGGGTCTCTTAAATCTCTTATGTTGATGGTATGTGTTCCTGCTGCTAATCCAGTAATGGTTATTGGACTTGTGGTAGAAGTGGTAAACACACCACTATTGTCAATTTCATATTCAAAACCAAGACCTGAATCAAAGTTTTCGGCTTCAAAAGTGATAGTACCATCGGCATCGCCGTTACAAGTAATGTCCGTGTGGGCGGTAATGGCGGCATCAAAAGCATGGCCATCCTCAACATTGACATCCAATGTGATAGATCCACCACAAACTTCTGGAACTTGATATGCCTCAATGTCGTCTATGGCGATGTCGTTGCCATTGATTACAGCTGAGTTTGTTCTGATAACAATGTCCAGGTTTGTTTCTGCCCCAGGGTTCAGGTCAACAGAATAATTATGCCAATCATTTGCTCCTGTATTTTTAGGTACGCTTCCTGTTGTAGTGTTGGCAATAATATTACCTCCTGCATCGACCAATTGGATTTCGATAGAAGGGTCTCCTCCTCCGGTTCCACTTCTTAATAAGTTGAAAGCATGAAGAGACACGGTAATATCTCTGTTTGGAATTACCTCTACACCTGTTTTTTGGTAAACAATACCACCAACCCCGGCAACTCCACCTACATTGATGGCCAAGAATCTGCCATTGGCGATGCCAGTATGGTCGTTAGGGCTTAACCAAGAACTATAGGGGTTTACAATATTTTGAGTAACGGAATACTCTCCATCTTGAATATGGGTATCCGTTCCAAAACCGCATAGGCTTGTGCTACCATCTTGAGGCTCGTAACAATACGCAGGGTCAATCTCGGATATACTTGTATTTGGTCCTACCCCAAAGTTTTCGGAAAGCAAAATACTTGGACTTGGTGCCGAATTGCTTACATAGTTTACGGTAATGGTGTGGCTTCCCACAGCTACATCGCTAAATGTATTGGACGTACTTGGTGTGTTCGCAATTCCATCAATTTCATAGGTGTAGTCAAAGTCCGAACTGTCAGGTGTTACTGTAATTGTTCCTTCTCCATCGCATTCATAATCCACGGATGCGGTTGCATTGGGCGGAGTTGGTTCTGGGTCTATAGTAACCGTCATTGGATATGTACACATGTTGGCATCCCTTATATAAAGGGTGTGTGTTCCCGGAAGCAAGTAACCAATTGAAGTTGTATCGTATGTTGAGCCTCCATCAAAACTATATTCGTATGGAGCTGTTCCTCCAATGGCATTGGTAATTCTTACCTCAGCTCCCATACCAGGGTTACATTCTGCCAAGGCAGTAACTGCAGCAGAAGCAGAAAGGGTAATAGGCTCTGTAATGGAATATATTTGGGTTATTTCACAATTGTTGGCATCCCTTACGCGAATATTGTAACTACCAGCTGGTTGATTATAAAATGTATTGGAGGTTTGATATGTAGCACCATTGTCGATACTGTAAGTGTATGGTGCTTCTCCACCACTTGCTGTTATGGTAATTTGTGCTTGTGACTCACCACTACAAAGAATATCGGTATTGGTCACTGAAATGGCCAACGGATCATCTTGGACAATGGTAATGGGATAAACAGCTTCACAATAATCTGTTCCACCAGCATTGTCCCTTACATAGACATCATAATCGCCTGCAACAACACCTGTAATCGGGTTTGTTGGGGCAAAGTCCGTATCGGCTGGCGTTGCTCCGGCGGCTACCAAGGCATACACATAATTTCCATCTCCACCGGCAGCGGTAATGGTTACATCGGTATCCGTTCCACAAGCAGTAATGTTTGGAGCTGAAGCTACAACACTAAGTTCCGGATCTATGGTTATGGAAGCGGTATCGGTACAATCGTTACCGTCCCTAACCTCAATCGTGTAATCTCCTGGTGCAAGCCCAGTGAACACATTGTTCGTTCCAAAGGGCCCTCCGTTTAAGCTGTATTCAAAATTTCCGTCGCCACCATCAGTTACATTGGCAGTTAAAGTCAAACCTGTCGCATCGTCATAACAAATATCGTTGGGGACAATTTCTAGAACGGGTTCAACAGCCTCATTAATGGTGAATATATCCGTGAATTCACAACCGTTCGTGTCCGTAACTTTAAAGGTATAGTCGCCCCCAATGGTCAAATTACCGAACAAGCCGTTGGATTGTGGTGCCGGAGGAGTATAACCAGTAGGGCCGGAAATAATTTCGTAAGTATAGCTTCCCCATCCGCCTGTGGCCGTAATATTCACCGATCCATCTACTATACAAGTGGGCTGTTCAATTGTTAGTGTTGCGTCAATGGGTGATGGTGGAGCGTCAATAGTTACGGTTGCTGTATCGGTACAATTGGTTTCATTGTCTGTTACTGCAATGTTGTAAGTGCCAGCTTCCAAATTATTTATTGAAATGGTACCATCCGTTTGGGCAAATCCGGTATTGGAATATGCCGAAGGTCCTGTAATGGTATAATCATAAGAAGTATTAAATCCGGAAACCGTGAAAAGGGCTTCTCCATCTTCAGCATCAATACAGCTTATGTTGGCCACTGCTTGACCCACAACACCTATTGGCGTTGTGGGGGCAATGGTATAGCTTTCCGTGTAAACACATCCGGTAGCATCCGTAACCCTAAAAGTATAGGTGTCTGGATTTAGTCCGTTAAAAGTGGCGGTATCTCCAGAAGTGGTATTTGGGGCTATGGGAGAAGGTGCAATAATTTCGTAAACAAAGGCAGCTGTTCCTCCTGCAACGGATACTGTTACATCCGAAGTTTGATCGGGACATCCTGGAACCGTGGAATTGAAGACCAAGTCTGTTGGGGGATCCAATGGGGCTATTGTAATCGAATCTGAAAATGTACAACCATTGTCATCCCTAACAGTTACGGTATAGGTGCCATCTGTTAGATTGGAGAAAGTAGGCGAACTGTCAAAAGTCACCCCGTCTATGCTGTATTCGTAGGGGGCGGTACCACCTGTTACATTTTGGGCTTCGATAATACCGTCTTGCAAACAACTGTACTCTTGTACTATAACGGCATCTAAATCCAAGGCAGTTGTTGGTGCGTCGATACTGTGATATTCATAATAATCACAAGCGGCACTACCTTTTCGTTGGTTAATGACCACTACGTAATCGCCACTGGACAAGCCAGGAAAGTTTCCTGATGAGTTGGTGGCCAAGGCATTGGTAAAGTCGTAGTTTTCTTCGTCAAAACCTGTAGCGTCGAACAAATAATAAGTAAGCTGGTACCCATTATCGTCTACCAAATTAAAGGAAATTGTACCTGTAGACTCTCCGTAACATGATACATCTGTTACTGATGTTGCATTATACTCTGCAGCGGGTCTAAACTCTATGGTAACGGGATTGGAGATGTCGTAACAGTTGTTCCTGTCCACGACCACGTAGGTATATGTACCGGCTCCCGCAGCGCCAACTACGTCAAAAATTTGTTCGGTCTGGAATTCCGAGGCGGGTATATCTGCTACAGAGGGGTATGAAATTTGTGTGACCCCGTTTTTGTCCACAAAGGACCATATTGCATAAAGGTGAGGTGTTTTACCACCAGTAGAGGACATTAATATATTTCCTTCTTTACAGGTAATGTGCTGTGAAACCCTTGCGGTCAGTTCCAGGTTTGATTCATCAAGAATGGTGACCTGTTCCGTATAGGCACATCCATCGTCTGTTGATACGGCAACGTCATATACTCCGGGGTTAAGGTTGTCAAAGGTATAATTATTGTCTGTTGAGGGACCATGGGTATCCACCTCAACGCCACCTTGGGAGATGGTGTAATAGTATTGTGGTTCCACATCCAAAACGGAAATGGAAATTGCACCCAAATCGTTACAACTTGTATTTTGGGCGGTAATGTCCACTTGAAAATTCCTTTCGAGAATGCCAATGTTGTCCAATACAAACACACAGCCATCGGTTACGCCCTCTTGTCTCATTTCTACCATGTAAGCTCCATTTGTTGTAATATCGAAGCTTGGGCTTGGTCCGTAGGGAACCAATACATTGCCCGTGGCTTGGTCTACAAGTTGGTACTCATAGCTCAAAGGCATATTGGTTACCGTAATGTTTCCGGGAGTATTGCAAATAATATCTCTGGATGTGTATTGTGGGTCTAGCGGGTTTTTGTAGATATTGAAATAGAATCGACTAAAACATCCGTTCTGATAATTGATGACCAATCGGTACTGACCGGAATCCGAGGCTAAAAAGTCATTCCCCGTGTCAACCGTGTTCCAAGTACAACTGGCATTGGTGTTGGCACATCCATCGGTAGCTTCCGCACAGCTGGTTTCATCCAACTTTTCCCAAACAATGCTCTGGGCATCTGGAATGTTGATTTGAATGAGTTCGGTGTCATTTAATCCGCACAAGAAAATTTCCGGCAGTTCGCTACCATCGTTGGGACATACCAGAATATCTCCGTCTATGGTATTGGAGGTATCGTTGATCAAAGCCGTAATGGGATTGCTCTGTGTTTCACCAAAAAGTTCAACAACGATTATTTCAGCAAAATCCTTACAGGGGTCGGCAACTTGCTTATCCACAATGTAAGTTCCGGTTTCATCAACCAATATGGTACTTGGGTCGTTGTCTGAATCACTGTCCGTAATCACCGTATCGGTGCCAACATCAATAGTGTTGTTCCCGTTTTCGTCGCGGTACCAGATATAGTTGTCGAAATTGTCACCGGCATCTAAAAGCACATTTTCACCGCAGAGCTGAACGGTTCGTGTAAAGTTACAGGCACTAAGGTCATCCAAAAGGAAATTGGTGGCTCCGGGATAGGGAAAACCACAGCCGTCAAAATCGTACACACTGGGGTCGTCGGTTATGGGAGCGGTATTTATTTCACCACTATAAGTTGAATAAGCAAGATTTTCGATAATATCGGTACAGGCATCGATGAAGTCAAAACAGTTTTCAGCTACTTGTACCCGCATTCTAATACTATAAGGTCCATCATATTCTTCCACGTAATTATCGGGGATAGTAAAAACAATGGTCCGGGTTGCGGGGTCAAAAGTATAGGTTGTACCTGTTGGCATGGTTATACTGGACTCGTCGAGGGTTACATTGATAGGCAGTACGTCCCTGATGGTATAGCCTATTGCATCATCGTTGCCCACGTTTTCAAAAGTGAGGACATAGTCCAAGTATTGTCCTAAATGTACGCCTTGTCCTGTAATATCGTTCCCTGCAATATCCTCGACCGTTTTGGCCAAGTTGATCTTGGGCTCTATAATTTCTACATCCATTGAGGTGAAGAAAATGTCGTATTTATCTTGCGTGGACGAAGCCCTAAATGTGGCTCCCGTTTCATCATTGGGAATAACGGAATTGCTCGGGTTGGGAATGGTAAACATATCCACATCCCATCCTAAAGTGTTTTCACTATTGGGATTTCGGGTGGTTACAATACTACCTTCGTTGGTAATATTACTATTGAAAAAGTTATTGGAAGGGTTTGCGCTGTTGGACAATGTTGTAAAAGAACCATTGCTATCCGCCTTAAAGGCGAGTTGATCTCCTGTAATTCTATTGTCGCCCTCCAAGGTTGCCACGCCCAATTTTGCACGCACAGGAAAAGGAGGGGGCAGGGTGGTAAACCCACTAAAGGGAATGTCCACGGTTTCTCCGGACTTAACACCCGCATAACCATCAAAAGTAGTGATGAATTTACCTGGATAGGTCGGGTTTTCATAGACGACGACCATGGTCCATCCTCCAGAAACACCTCCTTGGATGGAGCTGCCGGAACTGGCCCTTACGTTGCCCACAAAATAATCGCCTTCCGGATTGGTGAGTCCAGTAACAATGGAAGTCACATCCTTATAACAGGCGTAAGGGGCATAGTACCCAAAATCGCCATCATTATAACCATCAAATAGGATTTCGTCCGCGGTCAAATCAACATAGGAACCGCCTGGAACCCTAAATTTTACTTGGTTTAAATCACTACGGTCACTATCAGTATAAACGGCAGACCAATACAGCCCGGCATACCTGATTTGTGAACAGCTGGGGTCTGGTACGGCCAATGTTGCACTACTGGAGCTGAATGTTGAAGGATCACCGTCAACATCAATGTACTGCATGTTCAACCTATCGTTGTACTCGGAACTGGTCCCTGTAAGGTTATAAGGGTCTTCAGGGCTTTCTGACGAGGTTTCCCTGTTGACAATATTGTTCGCAATAAACGTTATGTCACCTTTGAGTCTGTTTTCATAACGAACATCAAAGGTGTTTTTAATTTGTGAAATACCTGTATACGAAAACAAGAGTATACAGATTAATGTGCCCCACCTGAGTAGTGATTTTTTCATAGGATGGTGGTTTTTAAATGGTTGTGTTTGACTTGATTCGCATAATCCACATATCGTCGTTATACGAAGCGTTAAGTTTGGTATAGTAAGATGTTAAGGCGTTGTTCCATGTTTCGTGCTTTTTCAAATACACGTATCTGTGCTTATCCTCTGGGCTTATAAAATAGCTTGCATGTAACCCTCTTGCATTCAGTTCCTTTACAAACTCTTTGGCGCTTGATGAACTTTCAAAAACATTGGCAATGATGTAAAAGCCTTCTGGCAGTCCGTCAACGGATTGGGATCTGATCACAACATTGCGTTTTCCTTTGGAACTGTTGGCCACATTTTTGGACAATAGATTGTTTTCGTATTTGGAGCTACGCTTGTTGACGTCTCCAGAATATCCTGCTATTTGAGAATCACCATCGTTTACGTTCATTACCCAAGCATCGCCTTGGTATGTGCCGTTCATTTTGGTGTGGTAGGCTTCCAAAGCCTCTTTTTTGTTGCCAAAATCACCAATGTACACGTAGTTAAGACCGTTTTGCGGGTTTTGGAAATAATCTGCCTCAATTCCTTGAGCCCTAAGTTTTTCAATAAAAGCATTTACGTTGTTGGGGTCTCTAAAAACATTGGCAATCAAATAATGACCGCTTTCCACATTGGGTACGGCATGGGACTTGAATTTTGTCCTTTTACTCTTTGCTGGCCTGTACGTATTATCTTTTTCCGCCTTTGCATTTGAAGCATAGGTTGCTGCGGTATTATCCTTGGCCTCGTTGATCTTGATGACCTTTTTTGTTGAGGTGTTGTTGGACAGACCATGATTGGCCAAGGGCCGTTTTCTTTTGGTTACGATATCGGCACTGTCCATATTGGCGAAGTATACTTCCTTGGCTTTTTCTTCCAAGGCGGGGTTTTGACCTCGGGTTTCGCGTTGAACCATTTTCATAACGGTCTCAAAACGTCTTTCCAAATCCTTTTTACGAGTAGACTCTATGGAATCTTGGCGCATCAACAATTCATCCAGTATGGCGTCGTTTTCGGCCAGTTTGTCTTTTAACTGGGCAATTTCAAGGTCCTTATCGGTAATATTAAGACTGTCTTGTGGTACTTCTTCATCATTGGAAACCAATTCTTCCCCATCTGCTTCGAGCATTACACGATCTTCGGTAAGGTTGGGCGTAAAGGAGTATGCCAATGAGATTTCGTGGGTAACACCAAAGTTTTCAAATTCGTTGGAGAGGCCTTTTTCTACGGTATAACCCAGAGAGATGTTTTTGGTAAGATTAAAACCAAGTCCTGCCGATGCCCCATAAAAGTCGTCGTACCCTGCTTGCACCCAGCCTAATTTAGGTAGGTCAAGAATTAAGTTTCCACCTAACGTGATGTTTTCTTCACCTACTTTGCGCACTCTGGCCAAGGGCATTAAACGGGCACTTTCCATAATACCCCTTCCGTTTTCAAACTGATGGGTATATTGTAGGTGTCCGGAGTATGTTTTCTCGTTAAAGTCGGTTACAGATTCACTTGTTTTTAAGTTGTAATCGAACAGGTTTTCTGCAAAACCACCGATATCGAACTTTCCTATGGAAAAGTTGAATCCAGGTTGAAAGCTCACCAAGGAACTGCTTTCCAAATCGTTCAACACAGGATCAACATCAGCATAATTGGCCCTGTCTTGATTAAAGGCACTTTGATAGTAGCTTACATTGGCCCCGAAGGTAAATGTGCTCTTTTGGCTCAGGCGAACTCCGTAGGCATAATTGGCGTGTACACCAAAGTTGTTAAAAAGGCCTTCTCGGTTGGTAAATAAGCTAACACCAACACCACTTCTATCACTCACTCTACCACTATAGCTCAAGAAGTACACTTGGTTATTGTCTTTAAAAGATACCGACTGGTTTCTGTGGAAAAGGTTGATGTACGATTTGTCCTCCCTAACCGTGGAAAAAGTTGGGTTCAATAAGAACCTATTAAACTTTAAAAGGTTTTGGGAAGGGACGTTATAAGGCACATAGTTTCCTTCTTCCTGTCCTCTCATTCCAGAGAAGGCAAGTAGCAAGATGGCAAGTATTAGTAGAGGTTTCTTGGTTTGCATTGCTGCTTATTTAATAACAGTGATAGTTCCTTGTTTAAGGCTTTTGCCACCACGTGTAATCTTGTAATAGAAAATCATGCTTTGTTTGTTGAACGATGTGGTGGATTGTGGCCAATTGTTTTCATAGCCAGATTGGCTAAATACCTGTTCTCCCCGCTCATTAAAAATGGTGACAAGAACGTTGGGGTCTCTGGAATATGAGTTGGGCAACACCCATAAATCGTTAATACCATCGCCATTGGTGGTAATAACATTGGGTATGGCGAACATATCCCTGTAGGTCACAGTAATCACTTTGCTTATGGTACACGTTCCGAAGCTGGCAATCAACAGGTACTCCCCTTCTTCGGTAAAGTCATAATAACTGCTCGAAGAAATTAGGTTGTTACCGGCATCATACCATTCATAGGAATCTGCACCGCTTGCGGTAAGAGTTTGGGTCTCTCCCTCAATAATGATGAGGTCTTTGGATTTATCCAAAACCAATAGTGATTCATCAAAGGCACTAATGGTTACTTCGTTGGATATCAATGCACATTCGTTGGAAGTAATAACAAGTTGGTAAACACCTGTTTCCGTAACGGTTAAACTCTGGGAAGATGAATCAATTGTATTACCATCTTTCTTCCATTTAAAGGATTCATTGGTTAGGTCTGAAGTGCTCTCAAGTACTATGGCTTCGCCTCCTTCACACAGCACAGTGCCATTGGCCGTTATTTGGAGTGTTTCGTTGGATGCCAACTTTACCTGTAGGCTGTTGGACAATGCCTCAAAAGCATCAATAGAACCAAACAAAGTGTATTCGCCATTGTCCTCTTGGTTGGATATGGTGATGGTTTTTGATGTTTCACCAGAAATATCGATACCGTTCAACTTCCATTGATAGTTGAATGAATTTTGTAAATCTGCGGTCACATTGGTAGTGGTGCCGTTATCACTTACAGCATTAATAGCAGTAAGGCTTAAAGTAGCATCGGTATTTTCGCAAGAGGAATATGTTCCAATATAGTCTACCACAAACTCAAAAGCGTCGGGCGATACAATTGTAATTTTTGTTGAAGCAACAGGAGCAGGGCTACAAGAACCGCCATTTTCCGTAACCTCTACGTGGTATTCCCCTATTTCATTAATAGTCAATTCGTTACTCGTCGCCTCCGAGATGGCAGTACCATTCTTGAACCATTGGAATGTTGCACTTGATGCCGTAGTGCTAACGGACAATGTTTTGGTCTGCGAAGGAAGCAGCACAATGTTTTCTTCATTGTTCAGGGTAATATCAAAAGAACCTGTGCCCGAAATAGTTACAGGGTCGGATAGTTCTGTACAAATCCCGTAACCGGATACTTCCACCTCATAAGAACCTTCAAAACCGCTAATTCCCGCATCAACAGTAAATGTACTGGCATCTACGGTTGGTCCGCTTACAATGCTTCCGTCTTTGTACCAAGTATAGGTAAGTCCTTCTCCACTTATGCTGGACTCCAGTATATGTGTTTCCCCAGGACATATTTGCACATTGCTTTCACCATTTATGGCCAAACCGGAACTTGTTCCTGTAGAAATTTCAATGGTGTTGGATAAGGTGTTGGCCGTGCCCGAGCAATCACCATAATCCAGTTCCACATAATATATGCCCGGTTCAGAAACGGTGATGCTTTCTGATTTTTCCGCAAGCAACGTACCACTACGGTACCAATTGTAAATGTAGTTCGCGGCATTGGGGATGTTATGTGGCTTTAAGGTTACGGAACCTCCGCCGCATAATTGAATAAGGCCTCCTGAAGGAATGTTTCCACTTCCATTTTGACTGATCAATAACGGTGAATTGTAGTCGATATAGTACATGGAAAAGGCCTCAGAAGCCGGGCTTGTTTTTGCGGGAGAGGTACTCCGTACTCTCATTTTAAAGTTATCCCCCCTCATATCAGTAGGAAGGGCAAACTTGAATTCAAAATCGAAAATTGTGTTCTTGTCGCTAACTCGGGCCAGTTCAATGGGTGAAGAAAAGTATCCGTCGGCATCCGATAGCTCTAGCACAAACTCGTTGTTGCTATCCACCATAGGTGGGTCCCAATTAAAACTTACAAAGTATTCATTGAAACCATTGGAAGCGCAAACAGCTGTCCATGCTGTATTTCCCCCAAGGTTGGGGTTGGCTGCTGGCTCGGGTTTGTAGAGTATTTGAGCTTGCGCACCAAAAGCACCAAGCAGCATAAAAGCCAAGGCCAGAACAAGAATGCTATACGTTGAATTACTTTTTTTCATCACCGTTAGTATTTAAGAGGTTATGGGCCATAAGCCCTGTTAGTTTGTGCCCCTTAATTGTAATTCGTTCAAAAAGACGTTGTTCAGGCGTCCCTTTTTCATATAGTATTCAATAACAAATATGTCTCTAATTTCGACGAAAGGAAAGATATTGTTGTAGGCTATACCCAAAGTGTTGTGAAATCGCCTATTTTGTATACACAGATGAACGAATAATAGCTATCAATACGGGATTTTACTACATTTGCGCATCAAATTATTGGTATGGCAGAAGAAGCTCGATCGCTCAATTTTATAGAACACATTGTTGAGGAGGACCTTACAAAGGGTTACACACAGGAAGACTTGAGATTTCGTTTTCCTCCCGAACCCAATGGATATTTACACATTGGGCATGCAAGTTCCATTTGCCTCAATTTTGGCTTGGGATTGCGTTATAATGCACCTGTAAACCTACGTTTTGATGATACCAACCCGGCAAAGGAAGAGAAGGAGTATGTAGAGGCCATTAAAAAGGACGTAAGTTGGCTGGGTTTTGAATGGGCCACGGAATGTTATGCCTCCGATTATTTTCAGCAGTTGTATGATTGGGCCGTAAAGTTGATCAAGGATGGCAAGGCCTACGTTGATAGCCAATCTTCGGAAGAGATTGCCAGCCAAAAAGGGACGCCGACCGAACCTGGAAAGGAAAGCCCTTATAGAAATCGTTCTGTTGAAGAGAATTTAAAGCTCTTCAAGGGGATGAAAGAAGGGGAGTTCAAGGATGGAGAGCACGTTCTGCGTGCCAAAATCAATATGGCCTCTTCCAATATGTTGATGCGTGATCCCGTAATGTACCGAATCTTGCATAAGGCGCACCATCGCACAAATACCGATTGGTGTATTTACCCGATGTACGATTGGACGCATGGTGAAAGCGATTATATTGAACAGGTCTCACACTCCCTGTGTACATTGGAGTTTTTACCACACAGAGAGTTGTACGATTGGTTTTTAGACCAAGTGGTATCTTCTGATAAGTTACGTCCCAAACAAAGAGAATTTGCCCGTAGGAACCTTAGCCATACCGTTGTAAGCAAGCGAAAACTGTTGCAATTGGTGGAAAAGGGCGTTGTAACAGGATGGGATGATCCCAGAATGCCCACAATTTCCGGTTTGCGAAGAAGGGGCTTTACTCCGGAGTCCATTAGAAATTTTGCGGATACGATTGGCATTGCCAAGCGGGACAATGTTGTTGATGTTGCCCTACTTGATTTTCATGTAAGGGAGCATCTCAATAAAATAGCTCCCCGTGTAATGGGGGTACTCAACCCATTAAAGGTGGTACTTACCAATTATAAGGAGGGAGAAGAGGAATGGTTGGACGCGGAAAACAATCCAGAGGATCCATCGGCAGGTAGCAGAAAAGTACCATTTTCTAGGGAATTGTATATAGAAAAAGAAGATTTTAGGGAAGAAGCGAACCGTAAGTTTTTTAGACTAAAGCTTGGGGGTGAGGTCCGTTTAAAAAATGGATACATCATCAAAGCTGAAAGCTGTACCAAGGATGAAGATGGCAACATTATAGAGGTGCAGTGTACTTACGATCCAAAAAGTAAAAGTGGTTCCGGAACCGAGGAGAGCTTGCGAAAGGTAAAAGGAACCTTGCATTGGGTTTCCATACCACATGCCATAACCGCCGAAGTTAGGTTGTACGATCGTTTGTTCTCCGACCCAACGCCCGATAGCCATAAGGATAAAGATTTTATGGATTTTGTTAATCCGGATTCTTTAAAGAAAGTAACCGGCTATTTGGAACCAAGCCTAAGGAATTTAAAAATCGGCGATCAAGTACAGTTTCAACGTTTGGGTTATTTTAATGTGGACAAAGATTCCACTCCAGAGCATTTGGTCTTTAACAGAACGGTAACCTTAAGGGATACTTGGGCCAAATTGGAGCAAAAAGGCTAGCATAACTTTTCTTTATTTTAATCAACCTGTCTATTGAAGATTCTTATTAAAAACAGCTTCTTCAGGAGAGGTATGCCTGCATTTTTTTATTGTCAAGGCTAATTGCTTGGATGGGGCAGTAATCTGCGCAGAAAGGGCCTTATTCTCAATTTTTCTTCAAAATTTAGCTAACGCGTCAAGGTTTGCAGCGATTGAATCAATTTCTGTTTGGGATGTAACTTAATTTTAGCATAAATCGATTGGGTCAACAATATTTCACCTTTTTGAATAGACCTGATGGTTTTTCACTGAAGTTTAATTAAAAAGTTACAATATTATGTCAAATAACACTGGAAACGTATTAACCGCATTATTAACAGGAGCTGTTGTTGGAGCCGGAATAGGAATTTTGTATGCACCTGACAAAGGAAAAAAGACCAGAAAAAAAATTAAGAAAAGTGCGGTAAAGGCAAAAGATGATATTGCCCAAAGTATAACACATGCCAAAGAGGAATTCAGCAAGACAGCCGATGCCAAAAAGGTAGAGTTTGAAGAAAAGCTAGAAGACACACTTTCCAACATGAGCTATAAAGCAGACGATATTCTCGTAGCATTGGAGAAAAAATTGGAAGACTTAAGAGAAAAGAACGCCCAACTACAGAAGTAATATATGGCATTCGAAGATATTAAAGAACAGATAGATCATGTAGAAGATGGCGTTAGGTCTTACGTAAAGAACAGCCTGGATTTTTACCGACTTCAAAGCTTTCGGTCCATGATGAAGGGCATTACGATGGCCACCAAGATGCTGTTAATTGGCGGAATAGGTTCTATTGCCCTACTGTTTCTTTCATTAAGCGCGGCATTTTGGTTCGGCAATATGCTGGGCAATACAGCAGAGGGCTTTTTAATAGTGGGTGGATTTTATGTGCTGATAGGTATAATCGTGTTCCTGTTGAGAAGCAAAATCGAGAAGCCGCTTTTAAAAGAGTTTTCTAAATTTTATTTTGATGAATTATGATTCAGACACAATACACATCCTTCGAAGAAATTGACCATGACCTTAAAATCTTACGGTTACAAAGACAGATTGAGGAGGAAAAAGTGAAGCTTGCGGTCCAAAACACCAAAAAAGAACTTTACCCAACCAATATTCTTGGTGGAATGGCACCCTTACTACAAAAAATTGCGATATCCTTTATCGCGAAAAAACTGCTTAAAAAATTTGATTAGTATATCGTCCTTAAACTTTGTATAGAAGAAAGAGGTCTAAAAAGCAACAAAAGTTTGAATTTGTCAGGTTGAGCGCAGTCGAAACCCATTGATTACCAACATACTTTAGGTTCTCGACTGCGCTCGAACTGACAGATAACTAGCTTTTTAGACCTCTTCTTTTTTATTAAAATAACATTTAAGAGTCAGACGAATCTTTTTCGATTTGTTTGCGCTTCATGGCTTCGCCAATTTGGTTACTAGCCGTAAAAGAAGCCACCATGTTGTTCAGCATATCGCTACCTGCCTGCGGAGAATTGGGTAACAAAATCAAATTAGTGTCCGTTTCTTCACCAATGGCCTGTAGGGTATCATAATGTTGGGTAACCACAATAAGGGCAGATGCCTCCTGTGAATTGATGCCCACTTTGTTCAAAACCTCCACGGATTCTTCGAGTCCACGGGCAATTTCCCTACGTTGATCGGCAATACCTTGTCCCTGTAATCTTTTGCTCTCTGCTTCGGCTTTCGCTTTCTCAACAATAAGAATGCGTTGGGCATCACCTTCAAATTGGGCCGCTATTTTTTCACGTTCCGATGCATTGATTCGGTTCATGGCCGCTTTTACCTGGGCATCCGGGTCAATATCGGTAACCAAGGTCTTTATGATATCAAAACCATAATCGAACATGGCATCTTGCAATTCGGATTTAACGGCATTGGCGATATCATCTTTTTTTACAAAGACATCATCCAGTTTCATTTTTGGAACCTCGGCACGTACTACATCAAAAACATAAGAGGTAATTTGATCATGTGGATATTCCAATTGGTAAAATGCTTCATAAACTTTATCGCGGATAACGACGTATTGAACGGAAACTTTCAATTTTACAAAAACATCGTCCAAGGTTTTGGTCTCGACAATTACATCGAGCTGTTGAATTTTTAAACTTAAGCGACCGGCAATACGGTCAATGATCGGAATTTTCAATTGAAGCCCGGAATTCCGTATGCTATGGAATTTTCCAAAACGTTCCACGGCCACGGCCGTTTGTTGTTTTACAATAAAAAAGAACTTGAACAGGATGACAAGCGCTACAAAAGCAATAGGTATAAAAAGATAGTTGCCCATAGTGTTTATGATTTTATGTTAGAAATGGAAATTACGAAACTTGGCCATAGTATTGGTAGCCATTCGTCAAATAATGTTACACATCCATCAATTCTAGAGTTGGGCAATCGCGGTTTTAATACGGTTTATACTTTCCTCTTTGCCAATAAGCTCCATTATATCGAACAAATGAGGGCCTTTCATGTCCCCAACGATAATCAAGCGGAGGGGAGGCATTACTTTTCCAAAGGAAAGATCGTTGTCGGATATACATCCTTTCACTTTTTCCTCTATTGTGGAAGATTCAAAATTTTGAAGCTTATTCAGGACCGATGCCACTTGTTCCATCAATTCGGGAGTACCTTCCTTCCATTGTTTTTTGACGGCTTTCTCGTTGTATGAGGACGGTGCTTCAAAAAAATAGTCTCCCAGTTCCCAAAAATCCTTTACAAAACTTGCGCGTTCCTTAATCAAGGATACTACTTTTTGAACGTAATCCTGTTCCGATGAAATTTGTTTTTTGGCCAGTTCAGCAGCGAAAAGTTCGGCCAGTTCTTTATCGGTCTTCCTTTGTAACCACTGCTGATTATACCAATTGTTTTTTTCTGGATCGAACCGGGCTCCTGACTTATTTACACGCTCCAAGGTAAAGGTGTCTATTAGTTCTTCCAAACTAAAAATTTCTTGCTCGGTGCCGGGATTCCAGCCCAACAGAGCCAAGAAGTTGACCACTGCTTCAGGGAAAAAGCCTGCTTCGCGGTATCCTTCCGATTGGTTCCATGTGAGCGGAAAAACGGGGAAGCCTCCTTTTTCGCCATCACGTTTGCTCAATTTTCCTTTTCCAACAGGCTTCATAATCAAGGGCAGGTGTGCAAATTTTGGAGCCTCCCATCCAAGGGCATCGTACAAAAGGGTGTGAAGTGCCAAGGACGGCAACCATTCTTCACCACGAATTACGTGTGTGATCTGCATTAAATGATCGTCCACAATGTTGGCTAAATGGTAGGTTGGCATACCATCGCTTTTGAACAAAATCTTATCATCTAAAATGCTGGTGTCAATTTTAATTTCACCTCGGATGATGTCGTTCAAAAACAACGTTTCATTCTCTGGAGATTTAAAACGGATTACATAATCCTCACCGGCCTCCAATTTAGCTTTCACTTCTTCTTCGGATAGCGAAAGTGAGTTTGTCAACTTTAAGCGGTTGTGCCAATTGTATATAAATGTTTTTCCTTTCGCCTCATGGTCCTTTCTATGGTGGTCCAAAGTTTCAGCAGTATCAAAAGCGTAATAGGCCTTGCCTTTTTCAACAAGCTCCAAAGCGTAGGCTTTGTACAGGTCCTTGCGCTCACTTTGTCGATACGGTCCAAAATCACCTTCTTTGCCGGGACCTTCATCAAAAGGAATTCCACACCAGTTCAAGGCTTCGATAATATATTTCTCTGCGCCTTCAACAAATCGGTTTTGGTCCGTATCTTCAATACGAAGCACAAAATCGCCACCATGTTTTTTGGCAAATAAATAATTGAACAAGGCGGTGCGCAGCCCACCAATATGTAATGGCCCAGTTGGGCTGGGTGCAAATCGAACACGTACGTTTTGACTCATAATTAGGTATGATTGTGTCGCAAAGATACATTCCCGCCAATGAATGGGAAAGTGAATTTATTCGGTCTTTTTCTGACTTTGGCGGTCTTGCAAAATAAAGGTTTAACAAATTTTTTCTTTTGATTTACCAAGGATCGGGTAATTTGGTTGTAATTAGTATCGGTTTTGAGCGCATATCAGAACATTCTCGTTAAGCTGGAAGACTTTATCAAGCGGTTTTATACCAAACAATTGATAAAGGGAGTCTTCTTGTTTTTAACTTTAGGAACCCTGTTTTGGATGGCCATTACGTACTTCGAATACTTTTTGTGGCTGAACGAGTCGTGGAGACTTACTTTGTTCCTTCTTTTTGTTGTAGTAGAACTTTACCTGTTATATAGATACATCGCGATGCCTTTGTTATATCTTTTTAGGATTAAACAGGGTATTGGCAATGAGGAGGCCTCTTCATTGATTGGCAAACATTTTCCTCATGTGGATGACAAGCTGCTCAATCTGCTCCAATTATCGGAGAACCGGCATAAGTCTGATCTTTTGCTGGCGAGCATTGAACAAAGGGCTAAAAATTTGGGTCCGGTTCCTTTTACCGAAGCGGTCAATTTTAAGGACAGTTATAAGTACGCGAAGTACATTTTTATTCCTTTGGCCCTGTTCTGTTTTATCTGGGTCACGGGTGATATCGTTTCTTTCTTTAACTCTCATCAAAGGGTAATGCATTACGATCTGGCCTACGAAAAGCCTGCGCCATTTTCGTTCCAGCTAATGAACGATAAATTGGAAGTATTGGACAATCAATCATTGACCATACAAGTTAAAACAGTTGGGGAAATTCGACCAGACAATGTTCAAATGGTTGTAAATGGCGAACAGTTGCTCATGCAGAAAAACGGTGAGTTTTTTCAGTATACATTTCAAGCACCCGTTCCCGAAACCAACTTTTACCTCACAGCCAACGGATGGGATTCCAGAAGTCATTCCATTAAAAGTTATCGTACCCCGACCTTGGTTGATTTTGCCATGGAGTTGGATTATCCCAAATATTTAAACCTGCCCTCGGAGTTAATTTCGGGTACAGGCAATGCCGAAGTTCCCGAAGGAACCAAAGTTACTTGGAACATACAAGGGAACCATGTGGATAATATACGAATGATAACAAAGGACTCCACTCTTACGTTTGAAAAAGAGGAGAACTTGTTTTCCAACTCCAAGCGTCTGTTCAACGATTTCGATTATGAACTTAGCACATCTAATAAACGAGTCCAGGATTTTGAAAAGTTGGCTTATCGGTTAAATATCATCAAGGATCAAAAGGCAACCGTTCAGGTAAATCAAGTGCTGGATTCTTTGCATCCAAACCAATCCTATTATACGGGGCAGGCTGCCGATGATCATGGTTTAAAGGAAATCCGTTTGGTCTGTTATCCTTCGGATGATATGGACAATGTTCAAAGGGTTTCGCTCGAATCTCCCAACACCAATGTGTATCAGTTTTACTATACGTTTCCTTCAGGATTGTCCCTTCAACCAGGTAAAGAATATAGGCTATATTTTGAAGTAGTTGATAATGATGGGATTAGAGGTGGAAAAGTTACCAAAAGCGCTGTTTTTGACGCATCTCTTTATGATGATAATGAATTGAATAACAGAGAGTTGGAGTTTCAGAACTCCACCTTGAACAAGATGAGTGAATCTTTACATAATTTAAAGGATCAGGAAGAGAAGCTCTCACAAATAAACAACCTACAAAAAGAGGAAAAGTCCCTTAGCTTTGAAGAAAAGAGTCAGATAAAGAACTTTTTGCAGCAGCAGCAAATGCAAGAAGAACTGATGCAGAAGTTTAGTCAGGATTTAAATAAAAGCATTGATAATAATTCCGAAGATACTGAGATGAAGAAGATGCTTCAAGAGCGTTTGGAGCGTCAAGAGGCCGAGGCAAGAAAGAATGCTGAATTGCTTGAGGAACTCAACAAGATTGCAGATAAAATTGACAAGCAAGACCTTCAAAAACGATTGGAAGAATTAGGAAAGAACCAGGGCAAGAACACGAGGAACCTTGAACAGATTTTGGAATTGACGAAGCGGTATTATGTTACTGAAAAAGCTTCCCAGATTTCTAAGGAACTGGAGGAGTTGGCCAAAAGACAAGAGATATTGTCCGAGTTAAAACTTGGACAGGATTTTAGCGATAAAGAACAGAAGAAGTTAAATGAACAGTTCAACGAGTTGGAAAAAGAAATTCGCGAATTGGAGAAAGATAATGAGAAGCTCCAGAAGCCATTGCAACTTGACACTGATAAGAAGAAGACGGATGGCGTAAAGCAGGATCAAAAAGATGCTCTTGAAGAAATCAATAAGCACCAAGGTCTCGAAGAATCTTCTCAATCCAAGGAAAAGCAAGAGGCAGGTAACAAGGCTTCCAAAAAGCAAAAATCAGCTGCACAAAAGATGCGGGAAATGAGCCAATCCATGAAATCTAGTTCAATGGGCGGGGGTTCTTCCGATGCTGAGGATGCCGAAATGTTACGCCAGATTTTAGATAATTTGGTCACTTTTTCTTTCAAACAGGAAAACTTGTTTGACAACATACAGCGAGCTGATGTTGATATGTCCCAATTTTCCACAACTGTCAAGGACCAACAAAACCTAAAAAGATTGTTCGAGCATGTTGATGATAGCCTGTTTGCACTTTCTTTGCGAAGAGCTGAACTTTCTGAATTTGTGAACGAGCAAATCACCGAAGTATATTACAACATTGACAAGTCTTTGGAAAGCATTGCCGAGAATCAAATTTACCAGGGAGCATCGTATCAGCAATATGTAATAAACGCCACGAATGCTTTAGCTGATTTTTTAGCTAATATTTTGGACAACATGCAGCAGAACATGATGCCAGGTCAAGGTAGTGGAGAGGGGCAAGATTTTCAATTGCCCGACATTATTAAAGGACAACAGGGCATCCAAGAGAAAATGAATGGCTCTGGAAAAGAGGGTAATGAATCCGAAGGTCAAGGTGAACGACCAGGTGACAACGATGGAGGACAGCAAGAAGGGGATAAAGGCAGCCAAAAACAAGGAAAGGAAGGACAAGATGGTGGGCAAGGAGAAGCAGGGAACAAAGGCAAAGAGCAAGGAAATGGCTCCCAATCCAATGGAAATGGTTTAGGAGAAATGAATCTTGACGAAGTTTACCAGATTTATAAGGAGCAGCAGTTTTTAAGAGAAAACTTAGAAAAACAATTGCAGGATATGATGCGCGAGTCAGACAAAAATCTGGCAGAAAAATTGATTCAACAAATGGAAGATTTTGAGAATGATTTGTTGGAGAATGGAATTACTGAAAGGACTCGAAACAAGGCCAACAACATTCAACACCAATTGATGAAGCTGGAAAACGCATCCATGGAACAAGGGGAAAAGAAGGAGCGTGAAAGCAAAACAAATGTGAATCAGTTTACTAATCCTATCACTACCAAACCCGAGTTACTTCAAGAATACCAGAACAACATTGAAATATTAAACAGACAAGCTTTACCTTTGCGGCAAAATTTTGAGAAGAAGGTAAAGGTTTATTTCGATAATGATTGAGTTTCATTTTAAAAGTAAATTCACAATCCCTAACAAATCCAAGTATATCGATTGGATAAATAGGGTTATAATTTCCGAAGGGTTTGTGGTTGGTCAAATAGATTATATATTCTGTACCGATGATTATCTTTTGGAACTCAACAAAGAGTATTTAGACCACGATACTTATACGGACATCATCACCTTCGATTATAAGGATGGAAACACGCTTTCGGGAGATATTTTTATATCCACGGACAGGGTGCAAGAGAACGCTGTAAAGTTTGATGTTGAGTTTTTAAATGAGCTTCGCAGGGTAATGAGCCATGGTATTCTTCATCTAGCCGGTTTTGGGGACAAGACCAAAGAGGAGAAATTGATGATGCGTGAAAAGGAAGAAGAAAAAATTAAAATGTTCCACGTGGAACCATAGGTATGTTTGAAAAGGAATATGATGTTATTGTTGTAGGAGGAGGACATGCTGGTGCAGAGGCTACGGCCGCTGCCGCCAACATGGGTTCAAGCACTTTGTTGGTGACCATGAATCTTCAAACTATTGGTCAGATGTCATGTAATCCCGCAATGGGAGGAATAGCTAAAGGGCAAATTGTACGAGAAATTGACGCCCTGGGAGGGTATAGTGGAATTGTTACCGATAAATCTGCCATACAGTTTAAGATGCTCAACAAATCCAAAGGACCGGCCATGTGGAGCCCCCGAGCTCAGAACGACCGTATGCGATTTGCAGAGGAGTGGAGGATGGCTTTGGAGAACACTCCAAATGCAGATTTCTATCAAGAAATGGTCAATGGCTTGTTGATAGAAGGGGATAAGGTTGTGGGTGTAAAAACAAGTCTTGGTTTGGAGATTAGAGCCAAATCAGTAGTGCTTACAAACGGTACTTTTTTGAATGGACTGATCCATATTGGGGAGAAGCAATTAGGAGGAGGAAGAGCAGGGGAAAAGGCCGCCACCGGAATCACAGAACAATTGGTTGACCTCGGTTTTGATAGTGGAAGAATGAAAACGGGAACACCTCCACGAGTAGATGGCAGATCCTTGGATTATTCCAAAATGATTCCTCAGCCAGGAGACGATGTGCCGGAAAAATTCTCTTATTTAAACACTCCAATTCTTAAAACGCAGCGCAATTGCCACATGACCCATACGAGTAAATTGGTACATGATTTATTGCGGGAAGGGTTTGATCGTTCGCCTATGTTCAATGGAAGAATTCAAAGTTTAGGTCCAAGATATTGCCCTTCGATTGAGGATAAGATCAATCGTTTTGCGGACAAAGATTCCCATCAAATATTTGTGGAGCCAGAGGGGTGGAATACCGTAGAGGTTTATGTGAATGGATTCTCAACTTCCTTGCCAGAGGATGTTCAGTACAAAGCGCTCAAATCTGTAAAAGGCTTTGAAAACGTCAAATTTTTTAGACCTGGTTATGCCATTGAATACGACTATTTTCCTCCCACACAATTAAAACATACGCTCGAAACCAAGTTGGTGAAGAATTTATATTTTGCTGGTCAGATCAACGGAACCACCGGGTATGAAGAAGCAGCTTCCCAAGGTTTAATGGCGGGCATTAATGCGCACCTTAGAATAAATGGGAAGGAGCCGTTTATTCTTAAAAGAGACGAAGCTTACATTGGAGTATTGGTGGACGATTTGATTACCAAAGGCACTGAGGAACCCTATCGAATGTTTACTTCACGAGCAGAATATCGAACCTTGCTTCGCCAAGACAATGCCGATTTAAGACTCACACCCAAGGGGTATGAAATTGGCTTGGCTAAAGAAGAACGCCTTCGAAGAATGGAGGAGAAGATGAACAAGTCCGAAAACTTTGTCAATTTCTTCAAAAAGACAAGCTTCACTACGGAGGAAATAAACCCAATTTTAGAGTCTTTAGATTCGGCTTTGGTAAAGCAATCGGATAAACTTTTCAAGGTACTTTCCAGACCAAAGGTGACTATGGACCACATGCTTCAACTGGATACAGTCTCCGAATTTGTGAAAGAAAACGAATTGGATTCCGAGGTGTTGGAACAAACCGAAATACAAGTCAAATATTCAGGTTATATAGCAAAGGAAAAAACGAATGCAGATAAATTACAGCGTTTGGAAAACGTTCGAATTCCTGATAATTTTGATTACTCCAAACTAAAATCCCTATCCTACGAAGCGCGAGAAAAGTTAGAATCGATTCAGCCCGTTACTATATCCCAGGCATCACGAATCAGCGGTGTATCACCAGCAGATATTAGTGTGTTGTTAGTGTATTTGGGCAGATAATCCAGAACACTGTTCCACGTGGAACAGTGTTCTTTGTTTCAAGGAATTCGTAAAGGGTCTAATTTTTATTTTTTTGATTGGTTGTCAGAGCAAACAACATAAATCTTACCATCCGTTTTCCATTAATAATAAAGAATTTCATTCTTTTCTTTAAAACTAATGATTTCAAATCCAAAGTGGTTTGTTTTAGGTTCAGGTAAAACTATCATTCCTGTGAAAACGGGAATCCAAACAAAAGGATTTTGGTTTTAGAAGGTTATTGTCAAGTTCGGTTTAAAGAGATAGAGTTTTATTCTATCTTCGGGATTTGAAAAGCGAATATTTGGATACAGATAATTACAATGAAGTTGTTTTTAAAGACTAAGGACTTTTCCGTTTCGGGCGAATCATTCGAACTACATTGGGATAAGGATTTGGATATGCTGGTGACCCGACCCCAACCCAAAAACCTAGCTCCGTATTACGAAAGTGAGGACTATATTTCGCACACAGACTCCAAATCGTCGTTTACAGATAGGCTATACCAGTTGGTTAAGGGTAAAAATCTCAAAAACAAGATTCAAGTTGTTGAAAATCAAATAGATAAACCTGAATCACTGCTAGATTTAGGCGCTGGTACAGGCGATTTTTTGATTTCAGCCCAAAAATCAGGATTTAAGGCCATTGGTGTTGAGCCAAACGAAAAAGCCAGGCAGTTGGCCAAGGAAAAAGGAATTGAACTTCATCAAAGTTTAGAAAATCTGTCGGGACAAAAATTTCAAGCCATTACGCTGTGGCATGTTTTGGAGCATTTGCCCAATTTGGAAGAACAGATTAAATCATTGACTTCCCTTTTGGAAGATGACGGGGTTTTGGTTATTGCAGTTCCCAATTTTAAATCATTTGATGCCAAACATTATAAAACACATTGGGCAGCTTATGATGTGCCAAGACACCTTTGGCATTTTTCAAAGAAATCCATCTCCAAACTTTTTGCTCGTCACAAATTGAAAGTCATCAAAATTAAGCCCATGTGGTTCGATGCTTTTTATGTTTCCATGCTTTCGGAAAAGTATCGAGGCAACAAGCTGTACCTCATCAGTGCATTTTTTGTTGGGCTGTGGTCCAATATAACCGCCATCTTCACCAAAGAGCATTCTTCATTGATTTACATCCTTAAAAAGGAGAAATAAGCCATTTTAAAGGTCCCTGCTGTCCAAAATACGAGATGGATGCGGAATCGTATTCAACAAAAAAGAAGTGCTCAAATCGACCTGTTTCTATAGGTCTGCAGAATAAAGAATAACAATTAAACGCTCAACACCCCATAAGAATTACTTATATGGTGTTTTGAGCCAAACAATCGATTAGAAAACTGTAATCAATCGGTCTGCGATTTGAAGATGCACTTTACTTAAAAATGTTCTTTATTTGAGAACTATGGTTATCTTTGCAATAGCGTTTAAAATATGAAAAGGATAATTGCAAAGAGAACACTGAGGGAATTTTGGGAAAAGCACGCTGATTCTGAACAATACCTAAAAACGTGGTATGAAACGGTCAAAAATTCCAATTGGACTTCGCCTAACGAGATTAAACAAACCTATATAAACGCTAGTATTTTAAAAAACAGCCGAGTTGTTTTCAACATTAAAGGAAATTCGTATAGATTAATAGTGAAATTTAACTTTGATAGGCAATGGGCATTTATACGATTTGTGGGAACACATGCGGAATATGATAAAATAGACGCTGAAACAATTTAATTAATGAGATTATGAAAATAAAACCCATAAAATCTGAGCAAGATTATAAAAGAGCTTTAGAAAGATTAGAAATGATTTTCGATTCAGCCGCAAGCACGAAAGAAGGTGACGAAGCCGAGATATTATCAATATTAATTGAAAACTATGAAAACCAATATTATCCCATTGAAGCTCCAGACCCAATCGAAGCCATAAAAATTCGAATGGAAGAAATGAATCTTAAACAAAAGGATTTAGTTGGTATAATTGGTGGAAAAAGCAGGGTTTCTGAAATTCTTAACAAAAAGAAAAGACTGACCGTTGATATGATTAGGGAACTAGAGCGAATTTTGCATATCTCGGCATCAGTTTTGGTAAATAACTATAAACTATCGAAATAATTAAGCAAAGAGGGACAATGTATCCGTAGATGGTATTGTATGAGTTCCTTGTCTGTCGGGGAAGTGTATCCAACAAAAAAGAAGTGCTTAAATCGAGCTGTTTCTAAAGGCCATCAAAATAAAGAATAGTAATTAATCACTCAAGACCCCATAAGAATTTCTTATATGATGTTTTGAACCAAACAACCGATTATAAAAACTTAATGATTGGCATTCCAAAAGCTTTTCTATTTTTGCGCATCGCTAAAAAGTAAATGATGAAAAAATTAGTAGTGCTTGCTATTGCCATCACCACCATGGCATGTCAGCAAAACAAGATTGCCTATGTGGACAGTGTAAGAATCATGGACGATTATCAAGAGAAAGTTGATGTCGATGCCAGATT
The DNA here is from genome assembly GCF_010468565.1 of Allomuricauda sp. TY007. Taxonomy (GTDB): domain Bacteria; phylum Bacteroidota; class Bacteroidia; order Flavobacteriales; family Flavobacteriaceae; genus Flagellimonas. The sequence goes on along the minus strand of NZ_WUEG01000001.1, from coordinate 244,046 downwards.
CCAAACAAAGGCCGAGGCATTGACCAAAAAACGGGACAGTATTTCCCAAGCATTCCAAATGGAACTGCAACAATTTCAGAGCAAGGCGCAGAACATGTCCCAGAAAAATGCGCAAGAAGAATATTCCCAATTGCAGCAAAGAGGTCAGCAAATAGGTCAGCAGTTGCAACAAGAAGAACAACAGCTACAACAAAAAAGCCAGGCCGAAATGGACAGCTTGGTGAAAAAAGTAAAAAAAGAAATTAGGGCATATGGCAAGGCCAACGGATATACCTACATTTTGGGAGGTGGCGACGGAGGCTCGGTAATTTACGGTGATGAAGCCAAAGATGTAACCGATGCCATTCTTAAGATCTTGAACGATAAGTACGAGAATTAAACTCAATACATTCAACACAGTGAGAAAGCCCACTCTTTAGAGTGGGCTTTTTGTTTATCGAATGGAGGTAAAATAGACCCAAAGCACAAAGCATAACTGCAATGGAATACGGAACCACAAGTAGTCCGCCCCGGGCCCGTTCATTTGCCCAGTTTGATAATTGATTTCTTGTAGTGCCGATTTGATGTTGGCAGGTAAGACCAAGACCAAAAAGAGAATCAATAGCCAACCAGTTTGTTTCTGATATTGGGGAAACAAAAGGGCAACGGCAAAGAGAATTTCAATGATTCCTGTAATTATCATAACCTCTTTTTTAAAAGGAACAAACGAGGGAACCATGGCCGACATCCCATCCAAAAACGCAAAATGCCCAATTGCGGTGAACAACAGCATACAGGCCATGGCAATTCTACCTGCCAATTGAAATTCCAAACCCTTTGTAAGGATTTTTAAGACCAAAACGGACAGAACAAAGGAAACAACAAGTACAGCAAGGGGTTTCATACTTTTTATGGCAAAACTCCAACATAAAAACATGCAACGCAATGAACCCAGGTTAAGAAATACGCTTTCGGATGCGGCTCAAGGCCTGCGGCGTAACACCAATATACGAGGCAATATATTTGAGGGGAATTTCACGGATGAGTTCCGGCCGTTCATCAAAAAGATTGAGATATCGCTGTTCCGCGCTATCACGTAAAAGGGAAAGCTCTCTTTTCGATTTTTTCAAGAAAAGCTCCTCGCTGGCCCTTCTCCCGATCAAGTTTCCGATTTTGGAAGATGCATATACCTCCTGAAGCTCTTTATGGTCCAGGCGCCAAAGTACCGTATCCGTTATCGTTTCTACCACATATTCGGATGGTTTTTGGGTCAGGAAAGAGTCATAAGCACTTACAAATGCACCCTTGAAAACAAAACCAAAAGTGAGTTCCCCATCTCCATTGGGAATATAGAGACGAACAATTCCTTTTTCTATAAAGGACAGATGGTTCTCCACCTTGCCCGCTTCAACCAGCTTACTTTTTTTGGGGAATACATGTCGGCTTAATTTTGATGAAAAAACCTTCCAATCGTTTGATGAAATCCCATATTCCGATTCAAAATAGTGCCTGATCTGTTCCAAACCGCCTTTACTTTAGGGTTGACTCTTTTTGTACGAGAAAAACATAAAAGCCCCCAAACCAATTTCTATGATCGATCCTGTAAGGGCAGAAATGGCAGGAGAAGCCTTCAAAAGAAACAGCGCAAAGGACGCTGCGCCCAATATACCGCCCAAAATCCAATACGTTTTGATGCCATAAAGGGTAGTGAACGTTAAATATCTTCCCCCAATGATCAATAACATGCCCTGAAAAAACCAAGCATGGTCCTGTAGAGAGACGAGCAGGGCCAAGGGAATGCACATCAGCATAAAAATAGTGCCTTCCATAATAAGCTTGCCCAAAGGGTTTTGTTTAGAATGGCTTCCGGGAACCCCTATTAGTTTGGCCATTAACAATCCTAGGGGATGAATGAGCATACCGCCAAAAAACAAGGTCCAAATAGCGGTTTGTGAAGAAACCAAAAAAGCTACTAAAGCCGCTACCATCCATACCGTTCCAGAAGCTATAATCCCTAAAGAGCCATTCGCATAGCCTTTGCGCAAATCGGCTTGAGCGTTTAAAATGGAATGGGCAGAACCACCCTCCGTGTTTTCTAATTGTTCTTTCATTGCTTTGATCGATGAGGTAGGGTTATTCTTTTGATTTTTTCGTGTTTTTAACCATAACCAAGACCATGGCCACAATCAATAAAATATTGGAAACCATCCCCCATATGGTACTCTTGTCTTTCTGCATTTCAAATAGATTGATTATGAACAGGGCTAAACCAATCAAGATGATGACCAAAGGTCCGATTGCCTTTTTTCCGAACATAGTTACATTTTTATTTCAATATCCAGTTGTCGGCCTTCTTCCTTTGCCTTGTTGTCCATTCGGGATCCCATGGCAAGTCCGATCGACATTCCCACGGGCAGACCAATGCCCAAAAACGCCATATTCCCCAAACTAAGGCCCAAGGCCGCTCCAATGGGCAGGCCAAAAACAGTCATACCCAGAACAAACCAAGTCTTTCGGTAGTAATTAATGGGTACAATTTTAAGTTTTTGGGCCAGGGTGCCTATAATTTTTGATTGTACTTTGCGGATTTCATTTCTTAGAATTTTATCGGAATCCTTTACTGCGTTCAGTGCCGTAATCTGCTTATTGATGACCAACATGATTTCTTCGGGTAGTTTCTTTTTCCTGATTTGGACGATCAAACGTTCAAATTGCCCGTAATATGCCTCGGTCTTTTTCGATAGATTTGGTCTTTGAACGGGTTCAATGATCATGGAAGAACTTTATTATTGCATCAAATACACCAAAAAAACCGTGGGAATCAAGTACACAACAATGGTTTGGGCCCCAACATAATCTTTGGCAACACGTTGCCCCAACAAAAGCATCAACAAAGTTATGGCAGAAAGAACGGCCCCATAAAAACCAAAAACACTTTCTCCATCAACGGCAAATTGAAAAACACCCACGCCGCAAAGTATTCCGGAAAACATTTCGAATACCAGAACAATACTTAGCAGTACGGGCACCGTTCCTTTAAAAATGGATTTGGAAAAATGGCCCGTTAGCCAACCCAGATTGCCTTTCCAATCCATAAGTTTGTCAATCCCGCTCTGTAGAAAAGTAATGGTCAAGAACACCAGCAGTAGTATTTCTGTGGCATTTGAAAATAAATCATCCATGATTGGTTTTATTTAGGCGGCCTTTGCATGCAAAAGCCGAGTAAGTTTAATGGAGAGATCTGTGAAAATCAACTTGGAATTTCCGTTGCGTTCCACGTGAAAAATTGCCTGCTCCAACTCCTTTACAATATCCAAAATATTGTTTTCATGTACAAAAGGGGCAAACTTGTTCAGGTCAAAACCCTCCATGTGCACTTTGGCATAAACAAGTTCGTTTGCCTTGTAGTTGAGCATAAGCGCTTGCCGCATCATGGTTAAGCAGTAGTTCAGGAATTTTTTTTGGACTTCGCGCCCTGTTTTGGCGACCTCCTCGCTCCATAAAATCAGTTCCTGTACGGCACCTTTGTTGCCCTTTGCTTTAAAGGCGCTCCGCACCCATTGCACAAACCAACGTTCGAACACCAAATCTTCAGAGTCTTTGTTCAATAGATCAAGAGCCTTGTTAAAATTACCGTTCGCTTCCAGTGCAATGGTAAGTGCTTCGGTTTGTGCCACTCCCCGCTGTATAAGTTCATCGGTAATTACTTGTTCGGCCAAGGGAGGGAAATTTAAAATTTGGCAACGGGAACGAATGGTGTTGATGATTTGTTCCTCATCTTCTGCCAAAAGGAGTAATATGGTCTTGTTCGGGGGCTCCTCGATTAACTTCAAAAGTTTGTTGGCCGCGGAAACGTTCATTTTTTCGGCCATCCAAACAATAAGGACCTTGTATCCACCTTCGTAAGATTTTAACGAAAGCTTTTTAACCATGTCCTGAGCCTCATCGACCCCGATTTGGCCCTGCTTTTTTTCAATGCCGATGTGGCGGTACCAATCAAACAAATTGCCATAGGGCTGGTCTTTTACAAACTGTCGCCATTCTTCCAAATAATGATCGCTCACGGCATGCGACTTTACCTTGTCCGAATTGGAAACAGGAAATGCAAAATGAAGGTCGGGATGTGTCAATGAGTTGCATTTAGTATTGCATACGGTGTTTTCCCCGTCATTTTCTCCACCTGTATTGCCACAGAGTAAATATTGGGCATATGCCAGTGCCATGGGCAGCACCCCGGAACCTTCGGGGCCAACAAAAAGTTGTGCGTGTGCGACCCTGCCGGTTTCCGCAGTGGTCACCAAATGGTTTTTGATATGCTCGAGTCCTAAAACATTTTTAAAAAGCATGTTCCAAAGATACATTTTTAAGTGTTGAACCCCTTACCCGTTTTATTTAAAAGAGGAGTGTTATGGTTGCCGATCAATATAATCAGTGGCGGTAATATCCCTGAATTGGACGCCACCTGCTTGGCAGACCTGCAGGCCAGGAGGAAAGTAAAGTAAGTACATAAAAAAAGCCCCGAACCGGGGCTTTTCTCAACAGAACAATATATTTGTTTAGGATGATGTGGTTCCGGTCACTGTTACATTGGCGCTTAACTGTAAAGCGGATGTAATTTGTAAAGCAGATAGGTCGAGCCCAGTGGTTGATTCCACCTCTAATGTTGAATTAAAGTAAAATTGATTGCCATCTTGGGCGTAGGACACAAAAATCAATTCGTATTCCCCAGCCGATAGAAAGTTAAGGCTGAAGGAATTGTTAAGCCCACTGGCCTCGGCACTTGTAATGGCATTGGCAAAGCGCACATTGCTTTCTCCTTGCCCCTGAGTTTCAACTTCTGCATTATAGGTGCCTTTTTCATAGGCATATACCACAATTTTGTCCGATGTGTTTTCTGCATCGTTTATGGTTCCTTCAATTTCTCCAGTAGTTTCTTTGTTTACGGCCCGTATTCCTGCGGAGAGTTCGGACGTCGTCACAAAATCAAAATCCGTTTCCAACGTACCTTGATTTTCCTTTATGGTCTTTCGCAAATCAAAATCGATAACGACCTCATTGGTATTCGAGGCAAACACCTCAAAAGTATCCACAATGTCAATGCTGCTCGCAGAGGATGTTATCTTGTCCTTGGAACCATCTGCCATTTCTACGTAACAGCCCGGGGAATTTCCGTCCATATCGGTTTCGTAGTCCAGCACCAGTTCAAGGTCGGAATATGCTCCAGCCTCCAATTGCAGGTTGCCCAAGGTTTTAGTCTGACCATTGACAAGGGCAGCTAGGTCAAAAGTTGTTTTGTTAAAACCTTCCAGTGATGTACCATTGACCTTTACATCGGAGACCGTAACAAAAACGGATTCAATTTCTGCGTTGTCCACCGGGGCATCTGTGATTTTAAAGGTCGTGTTATACGATTCGTTCTCTACGTTATCATTACCATTATCATCGCTACAAGAAAACGCCAGTACAGCTATTCCAATAGCAAATCCTACATTTTTCAAAAAAGGTTGCATAAAATTTGAGGTTTTGGGGTTAATAATCACTTTACCTTATAACAATTAAAAATGATATAACCCTACTTTGGATTGAACAGCTTCCAAGACATATCGCAAATAAAACCTCGCTCCTATAAAACGGAAATGGCTTGCGTTTTGATTCCTCCGTGGGTTCCATTGCCATATCTTTGGCCTTGTAAATTGGCTTTTAAGACCACACTTGGACCGAAACCCTTCTATCGTTATCGGTCAAAACGGACAACAAGGAATCCCGTTAGGAACCCCTGCACAAGCAGGTGCCTGCTTAACATATCAAATTAAATTGGTTAAAAATTGAGAAACTTTAAAATTATGGGGCGTGTCTGTCCATTGAAAAAGCAGGAAATCTTTACATTTGAAACTCTCAAAAAAGACCACACTAGATGAAGACGATAGACGATTTTAATTTCGAAGGAAAAAAAGCATTGATCAGGGTAGATTTCAACGTGCCGTTGGATGGCGATTTTAATGTAACCGACACTAGCCGTATTGATGCAGCAAAACCCAGCATACTCAAAGTTTTGGAAGATGGCGGGTCTGCCATTTTGATGAGCCACATGGGAAGACCAAAAGGAAAGGTAAACCCGGATATGTCGCTTTCCCACATTGTAGAAAAAGTTTCCGATATTATCGGGGTACAGGTAAAATTTACAGAAGACTGCGTTGGAACAAAAGCAGATGAAGCCGTCGCTGGATTGCAAAGCGGAGAGGTGCTTTTGTTGGAAAACCTCCGTTTTCACGCCGAAGAGGAAGCAGGAGACGAGTCTTTTGCCGAAGCCTTGTCCAAACATGGGGATATTTATGTGAACGATGCCTTTGGGACTGCCCACCGTGCACATGCCTCAACAACCATTGTGGCCAAATTTTTCCCAGAGAACAAATGCTTCGGATATCTGCTGGCGAAAGAAATAAAAGCGATAGACAAAGTGATGGAAACTGGAGAAAAACCGGTTACCGCCATTTTGGGCGGAGCAAAAGTATCCTCCAAAATCACGATTATCGAAAACATATTGGACAAAGTTGACAACCTTATCATTGGCGGCGGTATGACCTACACTTTTGTGAAGGCAAAGGGTGGCAAAGTAGGGGATTCCATTTGTGAGGATGATAAAATGGAATTGGCTTTGGAGATTCTTAAACAAGCCAAGGCCAAAAACGTGAAAGTATACCTGCCTGTAGACGTTTTGGCTGCCGACGACTTTGACAATGGCGCCAACACGCAGTTTGTCGACGTAGACAAAATCCCTGATGGATGGCAAGGACTGGACGCTGGTCCAAAAACCTTGGAAATCTTTAAACAAGTGATTTTGGCCTCCAAGACAATCTTGTGGAACGGGCCCGTAGGTGTTTTTGAAATGGAGAACTTTGCCAAGGGAACCATTGCCGTGGGCAACTATATTGATGAAGCCACCCAAAGTGGAGCCTTTTCCTTGGTTGGTGGCGGAGATTCCGTTGCAGCCGTGAAACAGTTTGGTTTCGAGGACAAAGTAAGCTACGTATCCACCGGGGGTGGGGCCATGTTGGAAAGCTTGGAAGGGAAAACCTTGCCGGGTATCGCTGCAATATTGGGCTAAGTCTCACGTTGTGAGTTATTGGGGGAAACGTTAAAAGACGAGGGATTTTTGTCTCTGGACTTTATTGTTTCAGAAAAAAAAGCCATTTTCGTTAGTCCCAAAATCAAACCTTGTCCAAATGAGCCAGAAATTGAAAATAGTTGTTTTTGCGGCCATCATGTCCGCAGCTCCATTTTTAAGTGCGCAACAAAAAGCGAACACCACGGGAACGGAGCAGGATTCCACAGCACTTCAAAAGGATGAAAATCCGGCTGTTCAAGTATCCCATATTAAAATTGATGGCCAGCTCATGGCCTTGGAAACCCACGAGGATGGAAAGTTTAGGTTGCATGACCTAGAAGAGGCATGGAAATACGACAGCCTTTGGTTGAACGAGCTTCACAGCAATGCGGATTTGTTCAGCGATATGTTGTTGGAAATTCAGAAAGGCCCTGAACACGATTCCATTTTTGTGGTGGATTTGCCAACGGACACCCTGAAGGCTCGTTTGGCCCGAATGGACGAGAAGACCCCATTCAACATTACCTATAATTCATCCTTGGAGAGTGTGATCAAATCCTTTTTGACACGAAGAAGGGATTTGATGCAGCGTATGATTACGGCCTCTCAATTTTACTTTCCATTGTTCGAGCAGGAGCTAGACAACCAAAACATTCCTTTGGAAATTAAATACTTGGCAATCGTGGAATCCGCCCTTAATCCAAAGGCGCGATCCAGAGTGGGGGCCAAGGGGCTTTGGCAATTTATGTACAGCACGGGCAAAATGTACGGACTGGATGTAAGCAGCTATGTGGACGAAAGACACGACCCCATAATGGCCACCAAAGCCGCGAGCAAATACCTTTCCAGATTGTACGGTATTTTTGGGGACTGGGATTTGGCATTGGCAGCATACAACTCGGGCCCGGGAAATGTAAACAAGGCCATACGCCGTTCCGGTGGATATGAAAACTATTGGAACATTAGGCCATTTCTTCCACGTGAAACGGCAGGGTATCTCCCAGCTTTTTTGGCCACCATGTACATTTTTGAATATGCCGAGGAGCATGGGTTGCAATACAAAAAAGCGGAGCGCCCCTATTTTGAGACAGATACCGTTCATGTAAAAAACTTGATCACCTTTGATCAAATTTCAAAGCTGGTGGACATTAGTACTGAAGAACTGGAAATGTTGAATCCTGCGTACAAACTCAACATCATACCAAAAGTTGAGGGAAAAGATTATGCGTTGCGCTTACCAAAATCCAAAATCGGCAAGTTTGTATCCAATGAAGAAGAAATCTATGCCTATGTGAAGAAGGAATTGGACTCTTTGGAAAAACCATTGCCCAATATGGTTACGGCCAAAGACCAGATTCGTTATCGGGTGAAGAGCGGAGATTATTTGGGCAAGATAGCAGAGCGTTACGGCGTCGGGGTCAGTCAAATTAAAAGATGGAACGGATTGCGAAGCAACAATCTTCGTATTGGCCAACGTTTGACCATTTATCCAAGAAAGCCGTATATCGCCAAAAATGATTCAAAGAGTAGTAGCTCAAAGTCTTCGGGAGCTGTTGTAAGCGGATCTAAAATTCATACGGTACGCTCGGGAGATTCCCTTTGGACGATTTCCAAAAAATATCCTGGAGTTTCTATAGAGAATTTACGAGAATGGAACGGTATTAGTGGGAATAACCTAAAACCGGGCACAAAACTTAAATTGTGTGATTGTTCTTCGTAAATTTAACACAAGATGAAAAAATTAGGAATACTATTGATTGCCACAGCTTTGTTGGCATTGGGAGCTTGTAAGAACTCAGGTTCAAAGAAAAAATTTCTTCCGCCATCCACAGGAGGCATCAACTCCTTAATGGTTATAATGGACACCGAGCTTTGGAGAGGTCCCGTAGGAGAAAAAATAAGGGACGAATTTGCCGCACAAATTGTTGGTTTGCCACAAATAGAGCCCAAATTTACCCTTACCCAAGTGCCCCCCCAAGTTTTTAAGGGCACAACCACACATTCCAGGTCCATTCTATATGTAGAGCAAGATTCAACTTCTTTGGCGCACATAAAGGACAATGCATACGCAAAGCCACAAAAAGTAGCCGTGGTAACCGGGCCAACCGAGGAAGTGATGATCAAAAACTTGGATTCCTTGGCCGATAGGGCCATAAAAGAATTCAAGGCAAACGAGATTGCCGAAGCGCAAAGGCGTTTTGAACGCTCCTTGAGCAAGGACAAGGCGTTGGAAGAAGAGTTTGGAATTCAACTCGACGTCCCGTCACTTTATAAGGTTGGGAAAAGAGAGGACAACTTTGTTTGGATGGATATTCAGATTCCGAAAGGCACCATGAATATCATTGCTTACGAAATGCCATGGGATTACTTTAGCAACGATTCCACTTTTGTTGAGGACATTGTGAAAATGAGGGATTCCATAGGTGAAAAGTACATTCCTGGGCCTTATGAAAACACTTATATGATTACTGAGAAAGCTTTTGCGCCTTATGTGTTCCCTGCAGAAATTGGAGGGAAAAAAGCTGCTGAGGTAAAAGGGGTTTGGGAAATCCATGGATATCCGATGGCAGGCCCATTTTTAACATACATTATTAACGATGAGGAAAACAATCGAAAAATGATTATCGAGGGGTTTACCTTTGCCCCTTCAGAAGCCAAAAGAGATTATATGTTTGAGCTGGAGGCGATATTGAAAACGGTGGACTTTGAGCCAGCTACTCCTGCGGCTGACTAGAAAAACATAGTTAACAAAGCAAAAAGGCCCGAACTTTTAAAGTTCGGGCCTTTTTTGTTCTTTAAAGCTTAGGGGGTTAATCAAATGCAAAGCCTGTGGATATCCTGTAAATAAAGGCATAAAGCACTATAAAGAACAGGATAAAACTAAACCAGGCGAATAATTTAAAATATTTTTCAATTAAAAAGTGTCCCAAGTTGCGGAACCCTTCAACATAAATTTCTTTGACAAGTAGTAGTTTTTTCATAAGTATGATTTAAGGTTTAAAGACAGGTCAAAGGTTTGATTTAGCGGAAGAGAATCGAAAACAAACGGACAAAAGGCAGTAAAAACAAGTTAAAAGTCTTGGGCTAGAGCTCAGAATCCGCAAGGGCAGTATTTTAATCGACAAACTGCATATTGCCACAAACGGCTGGTCGGACAGAAATATCGACAAACTGTACTTTAAAGCGGAAAAAGGAAAAACTACGTACCGATTAAAATGGTTTGGGCTGTTTATTCAGAAACCAGAATAAATTCAGACCTTCTGTTTAAACGGTGTTGGTCCGGAGCACAGGGTGTTCCATTGGAACAATTGTTCAACAAACGCTCTTCACCATAACCTGTGGTGCTAATAATTCTTGAAGGGTCGATTCCTTGAGAAACTAGGTAGTCACGAGTAGATTTGGCGCGCTTGTCGGATAGATATTTGTTGTAGTCTTCTGGGCCAATGGCATCGGTATGGGATGCGATTTTTAAGGACAGGTTTTCGTTCTCTTTTAATAAGGCAACGAGCTTATCCAATTCTTGAGCGGAACGCGGGGTGATTTTAAAACTATCAAAATCAAAGTATACATCGCTGGGCTCAAACAGATCAACTATTGGTTTTTCCTCAACAAGTTTCTTTAAGTATTGGGTTACCGAAATATTTTCGTTTTTCTTGGTTTCCACGGTCATACTGTCCCTAACAAACCCTTTTTTCTTGGCCACAACGGTGTAGTTTGTTATTGAATCAAGGTTTTTGAACAAATAGTTGCCAGTTGTGTCCGAGACGGTTTCATTTATCAGCTTGCCTTCGTAGCTGTACAAGGATATATTGGCTTTGTTCACAGCATCACCTGTTGACTCGTTTTCAACGGTGCCGACAATGGCATTTAGGTTGAGTGTGTATTTAAAGGAGTAAATATCGTCATCACCCTTGCCACCTTTGCGATTGGAGGCAAAATAGCCTCGCTCGCCCGTAGCATCAACAATATAGGAGAAATCATCTTTGTTACTGTTGATGGGTTTGCCCAGGTTGACCCCTATGCCGAAGTCCCCATTTGCCCCATCAGATCTGTACACATCCAAACCACCAAAGCCCATGGGTCTGTTGGAAGAAAAATAAAGGGCATTTTCCACAACGTATGGAAACATTTCCTTGTCTTCGGTGTTGATGGTCCTTCCAAGGTTTTTTGGCTCAGAAAAGCCCCCGTTTTCAATAATATCAACAACATAAATATCTGTTTCCCCAAAACCACCTGGCCTATCGGAAACAAAATACATTTTTGTTCCATCTGGACTAATGGTCGGGTGGCCTGTAGAATAATCTTCGCTGTTAAAGGGAAGCTCTTCTGCCTTGCCCCATTCACCATTGGTAAATTGAGAACGATATATTTTTAGGTGGTTTATACCGTTTTTGCCCCTTTTTAAACGTTTGCCATAGTTGTTCCTTGTAAAATAAATGGTTTTTTGGTCAGGAGAAAATGCCATGGAGGCCTCATGGTACTTGGTATTTATTTTTTTTGAAAATTTTCGCGGGGAGGAAAGGTCACCTTCCTTGTTCTTGCTTTTTGCAACGTAAAGGTCGAGGAAAGGTTGATTGGTACGACGGTAACGCCGACTTGTCAAAAACAAGGTGTCCTTTGCAGAGGCATAAACAATATCGGAACCGTTGTGGAACATGGGAGAAAAATCAGAATATCGGGAGTTAATGCCCAAATTTTTGATTTTAACGGTGTAGGCGCCTTCCCATGTACGAGGGTCTATTTTATTAACCTCATTTAAGGGCTCGTCCCTTTTTTGCCGCAAGATCTTTGTTAGGGTTGCAGCCCTACGATACTTTCCTGTTCCCTTTAAAGTTTGGGCATATTTTAAATAAGCATCCTCATGCATTTCCTCTTGATGTTGTCGATAAAGCTCGTGGTACCATTCGTAAGCCTTTTCAAGATTTCCTGTGTAGTAATGTGAATCACCTGCTTTCCACAGCAAAGCTGAGGTGTGCTCGGTCTCTGTTTTTTCAAGAACAATGTCGAAAACGCGAGCTGCTCTGGCGTACCACATTTTATCAAAGTAATCGTTGCCTAAGGCAATAAGTTTTTCGGTCTTTCCTTTATCACCCAGACCACCTTGATGGTTTGCTAAATTGGAGTCGCTGTTTTCTGAAGGGGCAAATCTATTGGAAGAGGAGGACGACCCATCAATTTCGGACAGGGCAATCTCTTGGGAAAACACCCCAAAAGAGCATAGGAAGAATAAAAGTAAGATAAGTCTTTTCATTACCACTCCATCTGCACAAATGAACGATTGGGTTCATTTGGAGGTTAAGCATAGAGGGCTTAACAGTTTATTTTCAACCGCTAAAATAGGATATGGTAAGTGGGGTGATAATTTTTTGTTGTGAAAGGGGGAATATGCGGCGTTGAATGCAGAAAAGATGTTGTTGATGGTTGAAAACCATTAAAAACACAGTGCATTTCAGGCCACAAGAATCAATTTAGGATTTCGACTCGTTTGTTTCGCCTTCCAGTTTTTCGTCTTCCTTGGTAGCGTTTTTGAATTCTTTGATTCCGCTTCCAAGGCCCTTCATAAGTTCTGGAATCTTTCTGCCTCCAAAAAGCAAAACTACCACGGCAACGATCAAAACAATCTGCCAGGGACCTAACATACCAAGAAATATAGTTTGAGCAATCATATCTTCAAATGCTTTGATTAGAAATGTAAAAGTACTAAAAAGATGTTGAAGAGCACATTCGATTAACGAAAATTAGCATTTGAAAATGATTTTTAGGAACTTATCCCCTACGCTTTTTAAAAAAGCTTAACATGCATATTAAAATCTAAGCCTATCTTTGTTCACCATGGCAAAGGACAAAAAGAAAAGAAAAGAGATAAAGCGAAAGCTGCTGCACAAGTATCGCTTGGTAATTCTTAACGAAAGTACCTTTGAGGAAAAGATATCCTTTAAGCTCAACAGGCTTAATGTTTTTGTTACTGGAACTTTGTTTATTATTGTCTTGATAGGGGTCACCACCTTGATCATTGCCCTTACCCCGCTAAGGGAATATATTCCAGGCTATTCTTCCACAAGGTTAAAACGACAGGCCACCGAGCTTACCTATAAAACGGACTCGTTAGTCACCGTACTTAATTATACCAACCGGTATTTAGACAATGTAAGAAAGGTGCTGCGGGGAGATATCGAGAATAATCAAGTAAATCGCGACTCACTTTTTGAACAATATAAATTAGATCCAACTTCCGTGGACCTTACCCCGATCAAACAAGATTTGTTGTTGAGGGAAGAAGTGGAACTGGAAGATAAATACAATCTTTTTGAAAGAGATATCGAGAACTTGGGAACTCTGTTCTTTTCGCCCGTTAACGGAACTATCTCGCAAGAGTTTGACCAAAAGACCAAACACTATGCCGTTGATTTGGTAGCACCAAGGGAAACACCTGTAAAATCCATTGCAGATGGCACGGTTTTATTTGCAGAATGGACAACGGAAACAGGGTATGTAATCATTATCGAGCATCAAGAGGGAATAACCTCCGTATACAAGCACAATGGTTCCTTGAGCAAATCCCAAGGCGATTTGGTAAAAGCAGGGGAAGTAATCGCATCCATTGGAAACACGGGAGAGCTCACAACAGGGCCCCACCTACATTTTGAGCTTTGGAGAAAAGGAAAGCCTGTTGATCCACAAAACTATATTGATTTCAACTAAATGTCCCTAAAAGCGTTTGCAGCAAAAATATTTGCGAATCGGATAGCCAAAAAAACCGATAAATGGGTAAACCGGCCCGTAAAAACCCAACAAAAGGTGTTTAATCAACTGGTTGCCCAAGCCAAGAGCACTGTATTTGGCAAGGACCATCAGTTCGAAAGTATAAAATCGCACCAAGATTTTGTGGAACGGGTTCCCATTCGGGATTATGAGGAACTAAAAGGATACATCCAACAAATTATTAACGGCAAGAGTGATGTGCTTTGGCCGGGAAAACCCATTTATTTTGCCAAAACTTCGGGCACCACTTCGGGAGCAAAGTATATCCCCATTACCAAACCATCCATAAAAAATCAGGTCGAAGCTTCAAGGAATGCCATCCTCAACTACATTCATGAAACCGGAAACGCCGATTTTGTGGATGGCCGAATGATTTTTTTACAGGGAAGCCCCGTTTTGGAAGAAAAGAACGGCATTAAATTAGGTAGGCTCTCTGGAATATCGGCTCATTATGTGCCCAATTACCTTCAAAAAAACCGGTTGCCAAGCTGGGAAACCAATTGTATTGAAGATTGGGAAACCAAGGTGGACAAAATTGTTGAGGAGACCGAAAATGAGAATATGACCGTTATTGCGGGGATTCCATCCTGGGTACAAATGTATTTTGAAAAACTCAATGCCAAAACGGGTAAAAAGGTCGGTGACCTTTTCAAAGAATTCCAATTGTTCATATACGGAGGGGTGAATTACGAGCCTTACCGCGCCAAGTTTGAAGACCTGATCGGAAAAAAAGTGGACAGTATCGAGCTTTTTCCGGCGAGCGAAGGGTTTTTTGCCTACCAATATTCCCAAAAGGACAAGGGAATGTTGTTGCTTTTGGATGCAGGAATCTTTTATGAATTTGTAAAGGCAGATGAGTTTTTTGATGAAAACCCAAAACGGTTGACCATTGCGGATGTGGAACTGGATGTGGACTATGCCATGGTAATTTCTACCAATGCGGGACTGTGGGGGTATAATCTAGGTGATACCGTTCGGTTTGTTTCCAAAGCCCCGTACAAAATTGTGGTGTCGGGGAGAATCAAGCATTTTATTTCCGCTTTCGGGGAACACGTAATTGCAAAAGAAGTTGAAGAGGCACTGCAATTGGCCGTGAAACAAACGGATGCAGTGGTAAACGAATTTACCGTAGCACCCCAGACCAACCCGAAAGAAGGAGAACTTCCCTATCACGAATGGTTTATCGAATTTCAGAAAGAACCATCAGATTGGACGAAATTTTCTGAAATCATCGAAGAAAGTATGAAAAAACAGAACAGCTACTATTTTGATCTGATAGATGGGCACATTCTTCAACCCTTAAAAATCAGTAACATTAAGCCAAATGGGTTTCAAGAGTATATGAAATCCATAGGCAAATTGGGCGGACAGAACAAGGTGCAACGCCTTGCCAACGACCGTAAAGTGGCCGATGGATTGCATCCCTTTAAAATTAGTTGACCCATAACTGTTTAATTTTTATAGGAAATCGCTTATTTTGCCAGAAGTTATGATGGCAACAGAAGTAAAACAGACAACCAGGGCGCAAGAGTCCACGAATGCAATCGAGCGTTTGTACATAACTATGCGCCATTTGCTCAACCGTGGGTTTTACAAACCATCGGGCGTTTCGGGCAACGCACTTCGAAATGCACTTTTATTGCTCAGGCCCGAAATTTACGGCACCATTGCGGAGGACAAGGCGGAACTCAACGGACTTATCTATGTCCTGGAACGCTTGCCCGAAGGCATTGAGGAGTGCCGTTTCATTAATCTGACTTCCGATGAAGGCTTTGCCAAATCACACTTGAAACCCATTGTACCGCCCAAAAGGCGAAGAAACTGCTACCGAATAGACGATGAGCAGATGAACATCGAAATCACACGCGGCAGAAGTGATATCTATGATATTTTGACCCACCTTACCTTTTTGTTCGTGGAATCGGGCAAAATTTCCAAAAGGGTACTGGTGGATGATGGCAATGCTACCATTCGTGATTGGGACAAACTTACCGAGTTTGTGCTGAGCGAGGAAAAGGATAATGACCAGCGAGAGGTGGCTCTGATCCACTGTGCCAATATTTTGGGCAGGACCTTTGATGAGGTAGTTGATATCCAAAACAAATTGAAGACTCCCCAGGATCCCGACCGTTTTTTAAATGTGATGTATTGGTTGGGAAAACTCGCCATAGAAGAAGAGACTACGGGCAATAAAAGAACGATTACCTTCAGCCCTTTGTTGCGGGAGCGTTTGGGGCACCACATCCATGGAGAAAAGTGGGCCGATAAAATCAAGCGCACCTTACAAAAGCATAACTTATTGGATAGGCCGCTGCATATCATCAGTGCCAACATGCACAGTGTTATGAACTCGCTTTTTGCCAAAAAGGCATTGGCACAAGAATTTCCCGATAATGAATCCTTGGATATTTATGAGGCGTTAGGCTCCGAGAAGCATAAAGGCCTCAATAAAAAAGTAAAAAATCTAGCCGAAAAGAACGGCATGATCTTTTTGGATGACGAATCGGGAGCCAATATTGACGTTCAAATATTTGATACGGCCAAGTTCGGAAAACAGAGTTGCTGTTATAAGTTGCCAGAGGATATTTCTGAGGAAGAAAAACCCGTTATATTTGTGATGGATTATGCCTTTGGGGAACAAGCTTATGAAACCATAGATGAACTTTTAAAGCCTATGGAAGAAGAAGATGAAAAGATTTTCCTGAACGTTGATTCGGTCTCCATAATGGGAAAAGCGGGAATTTTGGAAGGTGGCAAAGGAGATTTAATGATTCCCTCGGCACATATTTTTGAAGGAACGGCTGACAATTACCCCTTTAAAAACGAACTGAACGGCTCGGATTTTGAAGGACATGGCCTAAAAGTAATGGAAGGCACCATGGTTACCGTATTGGGGACATCCTTGCAAAATAGGGACATCCTCCAATTTTTCCATGAATCCACATGGAACGTGATAGGTTTGGAAATGGAGGGGGTGCACTATCAAAAAGCGATACAATCGGCATCCCAAATCCGAAAAAGCATAAAAAAAGATGTTAAGGTACGTTACGCCTATTATGCATCGGACAATCCCTTGGAAACAGGAAGCACCTTGGCTTCTGGTGGACTGGGAACAACAGGGGTTAAGCCCACATATTTAATTACGGACAGGATTTTAAAACAAATATTCAATTCATAGGAAATGGCAGACCAACCAGTAAATCAGAATAATTCAGATGAAATAGATTTGGGACAATTGTTCCAGATGATCGGGAGGGGTTTTCAGAAGTTCTTCAATTTCATCGGTAGCATTTTCAAAGGAGTTTTCCACTTGGCAATGCTGTTCCTCATTTTTGTACAGAAAAACATCATCGTTATTGGGGCAGCTATTATTATAGGGGGTGTTGGAGGATTTATTTTGGATAAAACCCTGCCGGAAAAGTATATTTCCAGAATGGTTGTGGAGCCCAATTTTAATAGTGTTCAGCAGCTGTACAATAATATAGCCTTTTATAATGATTTAGCAGAGGCGCAGGATTCCGTAGCCTTGGCCACGGCACTGAACATTACCGAGCATGAAGCGGCCACTGTTAAGGAAATTTTTACCGATTCATATTCCGATGAGAACCAGAAAATAAAACTTTTTGATGAGTTTATTCGTGGCTTGGACACTACTACGGTTAAGGCAATTGATTATGAAAACTATTTAAAAAACTTCAATTCGATGGATGCACGGTTCCATCAAATCTCTGTAATAAGTACGGATAATAAGGTGGCCAAAAAGGCGCAACCGGCCATTATCAATTCGATTGCGGTCAATCAATACTTTAAGCTTCAGAAAAGAATCAACGATGAGAACTTAGACCTCCAAGAAGAAATCTACAAAAACCAGCTCGCCGAGATTGACTCACTACAAAGCCTGTACAAGACAGTAATGGTGAAGGAGGCGGACAAACCTATGCAGGGGACCAACATTAATCTTGCGGAAAGTTCGGAATCACAGGGCAGGGAGTTGGAGTTGGTACAAGAAAAAGATGTTCTCAAAGAGAAATTGGTCGCCTTGAACAAAGAACGGGCCAATAAATCCACGATTATCAATGTAATAAGTGATTTTCCCACAAGAGGGGTGGAACTAAAGGGAATTTGGAACAGTTACAAGTTTAAACTTCCCCTATTGTTGTTGGTCTTGGTCTTTGGAGTTTTGGCCTTACTTGAGTTGAACAGGTACCTCAAAACATATAACCAAAAATAGACCGGTTTTTAGAGAGATAAGTAGTTTTTGGCATTGGACCAATCAAAATAAAAAATGGTATGAGGCGAATCTTGGTAACTGGAGCTGGAGGACAATTGGGGCTCACATTTCAAGAATTGGCCCATGATTTTCCAGAGGTTTCTTTTGATTTTAAAACATCTGCAGCACTTGATATTACCCAACCCGCCCAGTTGGCAAATGCTTTTCACAAAAGGCAATATGATTTCTGTATCAATTGCGCTGCATATACCCATGTAGAGGATGCAGAGAAGTACCCCGAAAAGGCATTTGAGGTTAACGCGAAGGGGGTGAAAAATTTGGCCGAGGTATGCAGAGACCATAACACCACTTTAATCCATATTTCCACGGATTATGTTTTTGACGGAGAAAAAGAGGACCCATACACTGTTGATGATAAAACCAACCCAATCAACGAATATGGTAGATCAAAACTAAGGGGAGAGGAGTTTATTCAAGAGATTTTACCCAACTATTTTATTATTCGTTCATCTTGGCTGTACAGTAAAAAATATGGTCATAATTTTTATCGAACAATTTTAAAAAAGGCTCTGGCGGGAGAAGATTTGTACGTTACAAATGCCCAAAAAGGATGTCCGACTGACACGGAGGCATTGGCAAAATTTATTTTAAATGAAATCGTGTTGGGAAAAAAGACCTTCGGCCTATATCATTTTACAGATGGGAAACCAATGACGTGGTATGAATTTGCCAAGCAAATACTGGATGAGAACGGGCTAACGGGCAAGATCAACCTTGTTTTGGACCCGAATTATCGTACTTTCGCAAAGCGGCCAAAGAACAGTTTTCTTTCATGATTAACAGAAAGTTTTCTTTTTTTAGGAAATAGGACACATAGAGTTATAAAGGAGCTTACATGGACAAGGGTATTCCAAAAAACATTTTAATTACAGGTGGTGCCGGTTTTATCGGTTCCCATGTAGTTCGTCGGTTCGTAACCAAGTACGATCACTACAAAATCTTTAATCTGGATGCGCTGACCTATGCGGGAAACCTGGAAAACTTAATAGCTATTGAAGAAGCTTCCAACTACTCATTTGTAAAAGGGGACATCGCCCATTCCGATTTTATCAATGAACTTTTCTCTAAACATAAATTTGACGGTGTAATCCATCTGGCCGCAGAATCCCATGTGGACCGTTCCATTTCGGACCCCTTATCTTTTGTGCGGACCAATGTTTTGGGCACGGTCAATTTATTGAATGCTTCGTTGGAGTTGGCCAAAAACAACCCAAACTTCTTGTTTTATCACATAAGCACCGATGAGGTGTATGGCAGCTTGGGAAAAGAGGGGTTTTTTACCGAAAGCACAGCGTATGATCCAAACTCGCCTTATTCCGCCTCAAAGGCGAGTTCCGACCATTTTGTGCGAGCTTATGGAGCAACCTATAAATTACCGTATGTTATTTCCAATTGTTCCAACAATTATGGCCCCAATCAGTTTCCAGAAAAATTGATTCCTTTGTTCATTAACAATATCATACAAAACAAGCCGTTGCCCATTTATGGTGATGGGAATTATACCCGTGATTGGTTGTACGTAAAAGACCATGCTAGGGCAATTGATTTGGTGTTTCACAAAGGAAAAAAGGGAGAGACCTACAATATTGGGGGATTTAACGAGTGGAAGAACATTGATTTGACCAAATTGTTATGCCGATTGATGGATAAAAAACTCAAAAGGCAAGAAGGCTCCTCAGAAAAACTGATAACCTTTGTAAAGGATCGCCCGGGACACGATTTAAGGTACGCCATTGACGCTACCAAAATTAACCAAGAATTGGGTTGGGAGCCATCCGTAACATTTGAGGAAGGCCTTGAAAAGACCATAGATTGGTATTTTAACAATCAGGAGTGGTTGGACCATGTTACCTCGGGAGACTATTTGGAATATTATAAAAAGCAATATCAAGAATAAAACACAATGAAGGGAATCATCTTGGCAGGAGGAACCGGCAGTAGGCTGCACCCACTTACCCTTTCGGTGAGCAAGCAGTTGATGCCTATTTACGACAAGCCAATGATTTATTATCCATTGTCCACCTTAATTTATGCGGGAATCAAGGATATATTGATTATATCCACACCAAAGGACCTCCCGTTGTTCCAGGAACTGTTGGGTGACGGACAAAAGTACGGCTGTTCCTTTTCCTACGCGGTGCAAGAATCCCCAAATGGATTGGCCGAAGCCTTCATTATAGGTGAAGATTTTATTGGGGAAGACAAGGTAGCCCTCATTTTGGGTGACAATATTTTTTACGGCGCAGGCTTGTCCAAACTGTTGCAAGCAAACAATGACCCCGACGGAGGAATCATTTATGCATACCGAGTCAACGACCCACAGCGATATGGTGTGGTAGAATTTGATGAAGCAGGAAAAGCCATCAGTATTGAAGAGAAGCCAAAGGAACCCAAATCCAATTATGTAGTGCCAGGGATTTATTTTTATGATAATGAGGTCATCTCCATTGCCAAAAGCATACAACCCAGTGTAAGGGGGGAATTGGAGATTACTGATGTGAACAAGGCATACTTAAAAAGAGGTAAACTCAATGTAAGTATTCTAGATAGAGGTACAGCTTGGTTAGATACCGGCACGTTCCAAGCCTTGATGCAAGCCTCAAAATTTGTAGAAGTGATCGAGGAGCGACAAGGCTTGATAACGGGTTCGATAGAAGCAGCGGCGTATGAAATGGGCTATATCAGTGAAGATGAGTTAAAAGAGCTGGCAAAACCATTGATGAAGAGTGGTTACGGAAAAAGATTGTTGGGCATATTGAGCAAAGAGGCATGATCAAGGCAACGGAGACCAAGTTAAAAGGGTGCTTTATAATTGAGCCCAAAGTTTTTGAAGATGAGAGGGGCTATTTTTTTGAAAGCTATAACCACAAGGATTTTTGTGAAGCGATTGGACGAGAAGTAAACTTTGTGCAGGATAACCAATCCTTTTCCAAGAAAGGGGTGTTGAGAGGTTTGCATTATCAAAAGGGCGAGCATGCCCAGGCCAAGTTGGTTTCCGTGTTGTCGGGAAGAATTCAGGATGTGGTGGTGGATTTGCGTAAAAATTCCCCTACTTTTGGCGAGCATTTATCCATAGAGTTAAGCAGTGACAATAAAAAGCAATTGTTTGTGCCTAGGGGATTTGCCCATGGCTACTTAACATTGAGCGAGTCCGCGGAGGTATTTTACAAGTGCGACAACTATTATAATAGAGATGCTGAGGGGGGGATTAAGTATGATGATGATGTATTATCAATAGATTGGAAAATGAAGAATGAAAAAATAATTTTTTCTATAAAGGACAGTCAGTTATCAACCTTCAAAAATGGGTTTTAATTTGCGAAATTGACTCTAAACAGTTTGTATTTGATTAAAATAGGGGACCTTTATTTGTTTGAAGGAAGGAAATAAGAAATAAAGAGCCAGAAAAACACATAGACTTTTGATTGACAAAAATATATTAGTAGTTATACCCGCAAGAGGAGGTTCAAAAGGAATTCCCAGAAAGAATTTGAGACCTTTAAATGGTAAACCGTTGATTTATTACGCAATAAAGAATGGCCTTAGTATAAAGTGTAATAATTTATCATGTTACGTTTCCAGTGAAGATGATGAGATTTTGATGCTTGCAAAAAAATTTGGCGCATCTATAATCAAAAGGTCAAAGTCAAATGCAGATGACAGCACTACATTGGATCCTGTTATATTCGAGGCGTATACTAAAATAAAGCAACTGGAAGGAATAGACTATGACTTGGTCATTACTCTTCAACCTACCTCACCATTGCTAACTACGAAATCTATTGAGAATGGGATTGAGGAACTTATATCAAAAAAAATTGATACTATAATTTCCGGTAAGTGGGACAGTCACCTAACCTGGATAAAATCCAATGGTAGTTTTTCTCCTAATTATAAAAAAAGGGTTAATAGACAAGAACTTCCGGAAATATATAAAGAAACAGGAGGATTCGTGATTACAAAATCCAATTTTGTAACAGAAACATCTAGATTTGGAAAAAGCATCGGTATTTTTCCGCTTTCCAAAAAGGAGGCAATTGACATTGATGATTTTGAAGACTGGAACTTGTGTGAATATTATCTTAGGAGGAAAAATATTTTGTTTATTGTAGCAGGCAACAGCACTATTGGAATGGGACATGTTTACAATACGTTGAGCATTGCAAATGAGATATTAAACCACAATATTGGTTTTTTTGTTGATCGAGGCAGCAAGTTGGCTTATAAAAAAATAAAGGAGACCAACTATTCCGTTGATTTAATTGAAGAAGGAAACCTAATATCAGCTTTAGCAGACCATGAACCAGACATTGTTGTAAATGATAGGCTCGACACCGAAGCTGAAGAGATTCAACAAATGAAGGATGCTGGTTATAAGGTTATAAACTTTGAAGATGTTGGAGGTGGTGCGGATAGGGCAGATTTGGTGATAAATGCTATGTATCCTGAAGGGAAGCTGGTAAAAGACCATTACTTTGGGGCAAAGTATTTTATTCTGAGAGATGAATTTATTTTTACCCCTAACATTAAAATAAGGAAAGAGGTAAACAACATTCTTTTGGCATTTGGGGGCGTTGATCCAAACAACTTTACGGAACGCATTCTCGGTTTGTTGTTGCCTATAATCGGCAATGCCAAAATTACAGTAGTTGCTGGACTAGGATATAATCATGTTGAAGAAATCAAAGCACGGCACCCACAAATTATAGTTAAACAAGATGTAAAGAGCATTTCTGACGAAATGTCAAAAGCAGACATGGTTTTTACCTCCGCTGGAAGAACCACGTTTGAGGTTGCCTCGCTTGGAATCCCAGCTATTGTCCTATGTCAGAATAAGAGAGAGACAACGCATTTCTTTGCATCTGAAAAAAACGGATTTTATAATTTAGGCCTTGGTGTGAATGTTGAGGACCGAGAGATTTTAAATGCCTACAAAAGCGTTCTTAATTACGAGACTAGAATATTGATGCACGACCGAATGATTTCCCATGAACTGAAGAACGGGAAGAAAAGAGTATTGAAATTGATCAACAAAGTAATAGATGAGTAAAATGAAAATTGTAAATTTCTTAAATGAATATTTGAATTCTCCAAGCCTTTATAGCCCATACATTATAGCTGAGGCAGGTGTAAATCATGAAGGCTCTATGGAACTAGCCAAAAGATTGATAAATGAGGCAAAGGAGGGTGGTGCGCATGCTATAAAGTTTCAGACCTATAAAGCAGAAACTATTGCATCTAAAAACAGCCCTTCATATTGGGATACAACCAAGGAATCTACCAAAAGTCAATTTGAACTGTTTAAGAAATATGATAAATTTTGGAAGTCGGAATATGAAAAACTGAAAGAATACTGTGACGAGATAGATATCGAATTCATGTCCACACCTTTCGATATGGAATCCGCCACTTATTTAAACGATTTAATGGATGTTTTTAAAATATCCTCTTCGGACATTACAAACTTGCCATTCATTGAGTATATGTGTTCTTTCGGCAAGCCTATTATTTTGTCCACCGGGGCATCCTATATATGGGAAATACAACAAGCTTTGGAAACTATAGCCAAATTTGGCAACAAGGTGTGTTTAATGCATTGTATTCTAAACTACCCAACCCTCGATGAGAATGCAAACTTGGGCATGATCAAAGATTTGAAGGAGAAATTTCCTGATACGGTTCCAGGGTATTCAGACCATACCTTGCCTTACGAAATGGAAACACTTAAGGTGGCCAATTTGTTAGGGGCCGTAGTATTGGAAAAGCATTTTACACACGATAAGACACTTCCTGGCAATGATCATTACCATGCCATGGACAAGGAAGATTTAAAATTGTTTGTTGACAAGATGGTAAAAGTATACGAACTCCTAGGTTCTCAAATTAAAGCTCCCTTGGAAACCGAAGCTATCTCAAGAAATAATGCCAGGCGTAGCTTGGTTTCATCAAAAGAGATTGTAGAGGGTGAGGTTATTTCCAAAGAACACTTAACTTGGAAAAGACCAGCGGTAGGTATTTCTCCAAAGGACATCAACCAACTAATTGGAAAAATTGCAACACAAACTATTGCAGAAGATACTATTCTGGAATGGAAAATGTTTAATTAAAAAAAACCAAAATGATAGTTCTGCTTTCTGGGCAAATCAAAAACATTGGAGATTTTTTAATCACCGATAGGGCCAAAAAACTCTTTGAAGAATTCGTGGACAAAGATGTTGTAATTTTAGATAGAACCAAGGACCTAACACCGAACTTGGAAACAATCAATAATTCGAGATTCGTAGTACTATGTGGGGGCCCCGCATATGCATCGAATATTTATAAAGGTGTTTACCCCTTGGTAGACGACTTGAAAGCGATAGAAGTACCTATAGTCCCCTTTGGGCTTGGTTGGAGTGGGTTTCCAATTGGTGAGCCCGAAAACTTCTGTTTCAATAAAGAATCGGCCGAATTTCTGAAAAATGTTCACGAGGCAATCGACTTTTCAAGTTGTAGAGATGAAATAACTTACGGGATTTTGCAAAACAATGGGTGTCAAAATGTTAAAATGACAGGGTGTCCCGTATGGTATGATTTGAATCATATTGAAAAAACATTTGAACCCAAAGAATTTAAGAATATCGTTATAACTACCCCGGCAGCGCCAAGATTATTTTGGCAAACCATTAAATTGGTCAGATTAATGAAACAAGAATTTCCAAATGGAACTTTCATTTTGAGTTTTCACAGGGGAATATTACCTGATAAACATACTAAACTGGTTACCAGTATTGGCTATATACTTATGTGTGTTGGCTCAAAACTCATAGTACCAAGAATTAAAATCAAGGATATAGCTTATGATCTGGGCAGAATGAAATTTTATGAACAGATGGATTTTCATATTGGTTACAGGGTTCATGCGCACTTGTATTTCTTGAGCAGAAGAGTGCCATCTATTTTGATTAATGAAGACGGGCGAGGTATGGGGATGATGAAAACCTTAAAAATGCCGATCCTGAACATTCATGACAAAGATTTGTTCAAAAAGACCAAAAATGCCATTCAAAAATATAAGTCTGGTGATTTTACGGATTTTTTTAAGGCCAAGAATGTGTTTGAACAAAAATTTGAAGTAATGAAGGAGTTCTTAATGAATTTAAATGAGAAATACTAAAAAATTGTCTATTGAAAGATCGGCTGCAAAAAATTTATTATCTGCTGGGTGAAGGATTTTCTAAAGGGTCGGTCTTTCTCGTCTTCCATGTTTTTACCAACAATCTTGATAAAGTTGATTTTGGCAAACTTTCGCTTTTTTGGGTAGCAGTGCCTTTGTCCTCTATATTCATCGACCTTGCCCAAAGAAGCTATGTCAAAAGGGCATATTTAGAAAAGGAAATCAATGTCATAGACCTATTGAGGAATGTATATATAGTCTCCAGCCTAACATTTATACTGTTATTATCGATTAAACAAATTCTTTCTTGGTGGGACATTTATTTAATTGATCAAAAATTTGATATTTATGTATTGGTTTCAGCCTATTTATTTGTTCTTATTGAGATGGTTTTGTCCTACTATCAAATAAAAGGCGATGCTTTAAAGTATAATATATTATATTTTATTAGAACGGGCCTTTCCTATTTGGTGACTGCTGCAATATTTATTTATTATCTAGCAAACGTTCATGTTTACCCATGGGTATATATGATTGTTTTATCGCTATGCTGTTTTCCGCTTTTATGGTTGTTGTGGCGTAGGAGCACCAAAATAGAATGGCAATCTTTTGTTGAAAGCATCCGATCTTCATTAACTTTCAGCATGCCGCTGATACTAGGTGTTTTATCGGCAATAGGATTAAATGCAGCTGATAGATTTATTGTAAATTATTATGGGACAGAGGAAGATGTTGCCAACTATACCGTTGCCTACACGGTGGCAATGATTTTCATGGCCTTTTTCATGGCTACGAACAAATGGTGGCAAAAGTTTGTGTTAGACGCACTAAATGAAAACAGAATCCATCAGATAAGAAAAAAATTTCTGTATTATTTATTTCTTGTGTTAATAGTTGGTTTGGGAGTCTTGATTTTTAAAAAGGAGATTGTCCTTATGCTATCCAATTCAGGTTATCTTGAAGTTCTTGGTATAATACCGGTTCTTTTATTGGGAATGTTTTTCTATTTTTTGTACACAGTATTGATTAATGTACCATTCTATTTTAAAAGGACTAAGATTCAAATATTACCGGCCTTGGTTGCTTTTTTCCTTAACTTAATATTAAACTTTATTCTTATACCCGAATATGGGTATAAAATTGCCGCATGGACTACTTGCATATCTTATTTTTTTGAGTTTGCTATTATGTATACATTATGCATAAAAGTTTTTAGGATAGATTTTATTTTTGGGCCGGGTAAATCCGTTTTGAACAATGAGCAATACTGAACAACATGTGTTTGTGTCAATAGCACCATCGCACAATAAAAATTTCGAGCAAATTATTGCGGCAAAAGGCCTATCAGGCATAAAAATCCTAGTTAATGCTGGCCACTATCCATTTGATGAAAAGTTTTGGAGTATTGTAGTCGCAGGGGACCCCATGCCAATGAGAAACCCATCCAATAGGGGAATAATTAAAAATGTAAAGTTTCAGGTTTTAAAAATCAAATCTTATCGGAGTACTTTGGACACCCTAAAAAGAAGGGTGCCCAATTCGCAGTGGGAACTTTATTATTGTAACTTGGAAGATGTTTTAAACAACTACCTTTTCTTTAGATTTAGGAAGAAAACCCTAATCAAACGTACTCTAGTCGAAGATGGTATTTTAAATTATTATGACTATAGGATAACAAGAGAAAGAAGAAGGACGTTCCAATTAAAAAAATGGGTTGCTTATTTTTTTGGAATGCCTTATAACATTTTAAATGGACAACTTTCAGGCATTGACCTACCTGAAGTTCCAGATCAATATGTAAAGTTTCCAGAATTTGCTTTATATCCTGAAAAGGCAATTCCATTGGGCTACAATGAAATAAAATATGTTGCGGACAAAACTAAAGTGCTGTTCATTGGACAAGATGTACTCGAAAATGTTTTAGGCCATGCAGAATATAGAAATTTGGTTTCCTCTATGATTCAACAAATTCAAAAATTGACTTCAACTGAAAATACCATTTATTACAAACCACATAGAAATGGAAATTACCACGTTGCCTTTGGTTTGCTTAAGGAAAATTTTGGAAATCGAGTTGAATTGATTCAAGATAAATCGCCAGTTGAGGATATTGTTGATGAAATAAGGGCTTGCAAAATTTTTTCGTTTTTTTCAACGGCATTGGTCAATATTCAAATGGGTCTGGATAAGGAACAGAATGTCTTGGTTTATTCGATGCCTTTTGGCCAAGTAGATAAAAAGGTGCTCAAGCTGTTTGAACATGTTGGCATAAAAATTCTTGAATGAGTTTTTTTTTGAATATATCAATTGTTCTTTTTGTAATTTTTTTTAGCATTCATAGGTTAAATAAAAATTACAAGCTGTTTTACTTACTCCTTTATGTTTATTATCAAGGCATTATTACTTCGGCATCCTTAACTTTTATTGAAACCGGCATTTATATTAGCGAACAGGGTAGGGAAAGTTATTTTGTATGGGCTAATCTCTGTTTCCTCGTTTTTTTTCTAATTTCGATATTTTCTGTTGAAAGAGTCTTTAAATCCCTTAATCGTCATGTTAGGTTTCAAGCACCGAGTATTTCCTATCAAGGTGCAAATATTGGTTATCTGATAATTTTTGCGTTGGGCATATTAATTTTAGGTTTGTTGTTGTTGAATTTGCTAATGAGCTCCAGTCCCCTGTTTGATAATTCCGTAACTAGATTTACATATTGGCCAAACTCCAAGTTTCCAGTGCTGCGAAGTATTTTTGGTAATACAGCGGCCTTTTTGCCTTTTATTTTTGGCAATATTTATGTAAGGAGGAAAAGGTCTGGGTTGATGTTGTTATTGATATATATTGCCTATTTGGTGCTAATAGGTCAAAAGTTCAGTCCTATTGTAAGGTCATTGTATGCTTTTTTCTTGCCATGGGTACTGACTTCGAACATTGTATTCAAATTCAGCGTAGTAAAATTTGTCAAATCTTATTTCTCCATAATTTTCTTCTTGATTTTTGGGCTTGTATATGTAAAATACTCAATCCACAATCCGTTTATTAATGCTGGGGCTAAAACACCAATCGAAGCAATATTTTATCGTGCTTTCGGTCTTCAGGCACATTTGTTTTGGGGGTCAGTTGAACAATTTGTTTTTTGGGGTCATGAAAAGTCATGGGATCTTCAAGAACTATACAAGGGGATGCACGTACTTATGAGATATTTTTGGTATGGTGACTTGGACCACATAGAAAGATCAATACAAAACGGATTTAGTTTTACCAATGCTTATCCAGCAATTTTGCTTAAAATATTCCCTTTGGGAATAGCCTATGTTTTTCATGCACTATTAGTTGGTTCTGTTTTGGCTCCAATAACCTGGTTGTTAAATGTATTAATGGTTAAAAACAAGCAGATATTGTCACTTTTAACCTTCCAGTTTTTCAATTGGACGGGGATTTCATTTATAATGGGTTATTTTAATAAAGCTATTCCAGGTATTCTTTTGATTCTGATTATAAGCTTCTATTCATTTTTAGCTTTTAACCTGAAAAGAAATGGTAAATTGTCATAAAATATGCTAACAAAGTTGAACAAGGACCATGCGTTTTTTATTTTGATGTTATTGGTCTTTTCACTTCCATTTGAATTGATTTTTTCTACCATAGCCATGGTAATATTGGTTTTGGCACTTTTAATTTCATATAAATGGAAAGAGGTGGTTATGCCAGACTTCCATAATTCGTATTTGTTCCTTTTTTATTTTATTTTGTCTTTTGTAGGGGTTTTTTATTCTGAAAACCCGGTAGAGGCAACGGACAGGATTGTTCGAAAGCTTCCAATGTTGATATTTCCCTTGGCTGTATTGGTCATGTCCTTAAGAGTTGAACAAAGAAAGACTTTACAAAAAGTATTTGTTTGGTCTTGTACGTTGTTCTGTATTTTATCTATAGCGACACTGTTGTATAATTTTTGGGCTCACAATGAGTATTCCCATCATTACAATTTTGCTCAAAGCTCAATGTACCATTTCCACTTTCCGTATGATACATTGTACCTTAACACAGCATACATATTTTTGCTCTTTGGAAATTATGGGAATCTGCTAAAAAAGATACTTTCCTTGCTATTTTTCACAGTTATCTTTCTTTTTGGGGTACGTATAGGTATTGCCACTTTTTTTCTTATAACGGCCGTTTATGTAGTATTAAATATAAAAAAGCTGATTACGCTAAGGAATGTTGCATTCTTTG
This sequence comes from Allomuricauda sp. TY007, assembly GCF_010468565.1. Lineage (GTDB taxonomy): Bacteria > Bacteroidota > Bacteroidia > Flavobacteriales > Flavobacteriaceae > Flagellimonas. Next base: position 214,523 of record NZ_WUEG01000001.1, on the reverse strand, counting down.
GTTTATCAATATTGTTGGCTTTTTTCCTAATAAATAGTAGCTCCTATTTAAAAGATAAATACTTTGGTGTACTTGAAAAAGTAGGACTCGTTTCATCAGAATCAATAAGTGAAATAGGTGAGGATTATCATAATCTTTCATTAAGGGAGGATTTATGGTTAAATTCTTTTGAGACCATAAAAAAAAGACCTGTTTTTGGATATGGGACCTATGGCGAAGTAGAATATCTGAAAAACCAATATCAAAATAGCGGCATGGATAAAAAAAACATGAAGCTTAATTCTCACAATCAATACTTAACAACATTTTTGCAATATGGCATTTTTGGAGGAGGAATTTTATTGTTGATTCTTTTAAGAAGTCTTTATATAGCTATTAAAGGGAAAAATATACAGGGTGCACTGTTTGTAATAATCTGTATGATTGCATTCATGACTGAATCCTATTTGATAAGACAAAAGGGCATAATGCTTTTTACTCTTTTTATTTGTCTGTTTATTGAAGAAAATGTGTTTAAACAGAAACAACCGGTAAAATAATAATCTTAAAAAGTGACTTTTCCTGTATAAATGTCGAATAATCTACCAAAGTTTTTATCCTTGTCGAATATTTTTTTGGCCCTTGTGGATGAATTTGTACCGAACCGGTCTAACTTTTTCTTGTCACAAACCAAGAGGTTAATTGCTTTCTCAAAATGGTCCAAACTATCACACAAATATCCGTTGTATTCATTTTGAACGGCATCCTTATTCCCAACTACATTGTTTGCAACTATTGGTTTTCCCAGCACCATCGCTTCTATAATAGTAAAGGGCAGCCCTTCCCATAACGAAGTTTGAATGTAAACATCAAACGTATTCACAAGAGATATGGCATCAGTACGGGACATCCACCCTTTGACATCAATATTTTCGGCATCGATTAAATTCCGTTGTTCACCATCACCAATCCATACAAATTTGAGATTGGGAAATCTTTTGGCTATGTCATTGAATAGGGCAGGGTTTTTTTGTGGGCTCATTCTTCCCATAGTTCCGATAAGAGGGCCATCGGTTTTTATAGTTGGTTCTTTGAATTGCTCAACCTCCTTGATGGTAACACCATTTCTAACCAAAATCGATGGTCCGATTCTTAAAGCATTTTCATGTTCAGAATCACCACATGCAATGGTAGTTCCGCCAAAAAGTCTTTGAATGTACTTTTCAATGTTAAAAAAAAACTTCTTTTTGGATTCGGAAACATCTTCCCTTAAAAACGAATATCCATTTGGGGTGTAATAGACCTTGGCCCGAGGATAAAACAAAGAGGCAATTCTACCAATGACACCAGCTTTGGAAGAGTGTAGATGAATTACGTCGGGCTTAATAGCACGAATTTTTTTAGCAAGTTTAATAGTGGCCTTAATATCCTTTACAGGACTTATTTCTCTTGTCATGGATAACTGGTGCAAAATAGTATTTGCAGAAAAATCAGTTTTGATTTTCTCATGGTCTGTATCTTTACGATCTCCACTGTAGATTACAGAGTTTTCTACTTCTTCTATACTATCAAAAAAGTGACAAATGTCTTTGATATAAGTATATACACCGGCAGCAAATGTTTCAGAAATGTGTAGTACTCGTATTTTTTTCATACCAGCGAAATTAAGACTATTTTTGAAAAAACATCCAAAGGCAAATGATGAAAACAGCATTCCTAATAGGCGGATCGGGTTATATAGGGAGTAATATCCTTAAAGTATTTTTAGAGAAAAACAAGTTCGAAAAATATTTGGTATATGACATAAAACCACTTTTGGGATTTGAGGAATATATAGATAAAGGCATCGTTGTTTATAAAAACGTTGATGTAAGGTGTAATTTGCCTGACATAGATTTTGATATAGACCCAAAAGAAACATGGTTGTTTAATTTGGCGGCTATACATAGAGAGCCTGGCCATGAGTTCAGAGAATATTTTGACACAAACATACCTGGAGCCAAAAATGTAGTCGAGTTTGCTAAAAAATATAGTATTTCTAATATTTTTTTTACCAGCAGTATAGCTCCATATGGTAAATCGCTTGCACAAACTACTGAAAATTCTCCCCTTTATCCAGAAACAGGTTATGGAATTTCAAAGGCCCTTGCCGAAGAAATCCATAAAAACTGGGCTGTTAAGGATAAGACCCGCAGACTGATTATTGTTAGGCCAAGTGTTATTTATGGACCTCATGATCCTGGCAACGTTTATAGAATGATAAAGGCCCTCAAAAAAGGGACATTTATTCTTCCCAACGGAGGCAATGTCATAAAAGCGTACGGATATATTTATGGTTTGGTAGACAGTATTGAATTTACAATGGCAAAGAAAGAGAAGTCTTTAATTATATATAATTATGCAGAAAACCCTTTGCTTACACTGAATCAAATGACCAAAGCGGCAAAGGCAAAATTGGGATATAGCAAACCTACAATAAGCTTGTCTGTAATGTTACTGTCTTTTTTGGCGCGTTTAATTCAAATTGGCTCAAAACTTATTGGGAAAGAAAGTGAGATCCATCCCGTAAGAGTGCGAAAGGCAGGTTTCCCCACAAATATTAAACCACTATATTTAATCCAGAACGATTTTGATTTTAAATATGGTTTTGAAAAATCTTTAGATCATTGGATTTCCATTGCTCCAGAGGATTTTTCAAATTAATGCACAATATGTATGGTTGTATAGAACAGATCAGAATCGTCTCCGTTCAAATTATTCTCGGTAGCATAAATAAACCCTAGTGTATTATCATTTAGTTCAACGAAATCCGCATAGGTGATTCTTCTATTGTCCTCATTTATAGAAAATAATTTTTTCCAAGAATTACCTTTGTCTTTGGACAGCGCAATTGCGCCCGTGTTATACTTGCCCTCTCGGTAGACAAGCAACATTGTTTCGTTATTCTTATTATAATAAATATTCGGTCTATGAACGATCCATCCTGTAAAAGTTACGTCTTCTGGCTTGGACCAATTTTGCCCACCATCAATGGATGTGGTTCTATAGAGAATACTTTTTGATGGATCTGAATAAAACATCAAGATATCATTGCCCGCTTTGACAATTACATTTTCTACCTCTTTGCTGCTTTGGTTTGGAACGGAAAATATTTCCAATGGCGAAAGTTTTTTGAAATGGCCACACCTACATCTAACAAGTTATTCTCGTTACCTAAGAAAACAGGCAATATATAAGAGGAGTTTTCCTGTATCATTTGACCTTCGCAACTTATTTTGTTTACAGAAATGTTTTCAAGTTCTATTTTTTTCTTTTGGACCAATTTTTATAATTCCCTTTGGAAATTCTATAATATATATTTCCATAATCACCGTTGTTGACATGATAGGTTGCTACAATTTTATTGTTCAAACGTGATAAGTTAACTCCTCGAATTCCAAACTTGGTGTCCAAAAAATCTTTACCATTGTCCAATGTAATTTCTTCCGACCATGAACGCCCCATATCACTACTGATTAACAAACAATCTTTTGCGATAGGGCTCAAATGACTTGTTGATAACCGATAAACAACCTTCCATTATTGTCCATTTCTATACTTGGAAAGGCATTGTGCTTTGAATTGTCCAATATTTTTATAGGCTTGGTCATACGGTGGGACAGGAAATCAGATTTTTATGATAGGCATGAGATAGAAATTAGGGAAAACACAACTGTCAATGTTACATTGTGTTTAGAAGCACCCCCTTTTTAATTCCATTTTGTACGATAGATTTTGATTCTTGTGGCCAAGTAGTATTGAATATACATCTTTAAAGACTAATTTTGTGTACTTTCAAGCAAGCAATTATGTTTTTTAAACATCATAGATATTCAGGAATAATTGTACCACTATCTTATTTGTCGGATTTAATTACCATTAATGTGCTGGCGTATAATTTACCCTTACAATTTAAATATCCCTTACTTTTTTACTCCTACATAAATATTGCATGGATTATAATTGCAACAAAATCAGAATATTACATAATATACAGGTACACTAAAGTTACACGCCTCTTAATTCTTATCAGCAGTCAATTTTTCTTTTTTACCTTAATATTATTTGCCTTTATCGGGTTTTTTAAACAACCCAATATTAGTAGGTTGGCACTTGCTCAATTTTTGACCTTTTCTTTGATTGTTGTATCTACAGTAAAGTTCCTAAACTATTATTTTTTGATGAAGTATCGCAGCAAGGTCAAGGGAAACCTAAGAAACGTGGTAATCATTGGCAAAAACAAAAAAGCTGACCAGCTTCGGCAGGTCTTTCTTGAAAGAGCTGAATTCGGATATAATTTTCGGAATCAATTTTCCACTAAATCCAAGGACTTTATCATTCAAGATTGTTTTGATTATATAGTGGAAAACAATATTGATGAAATTTACTGCTCCATTTCAGAACTCAAAAATGAGGAGATAGCCAAGTTCATCAGCTTTGCCGATAATAACTTGAAAACGCTCAAGTTTATACCGGACAATAAAAACATCTTTTCCAAAAAATTAAAATTTGAGTACTACGACTATATTCCCGTGCTATCTCTACGAGACATACCTTTAGATAGCCCTATCAATGCTTTCATCAAAAGAACTTTTGACATTATTTTTTCCTTAGTGATTATTGTTGGGCTGCTTTCTTGGCTGACACCTATTTTGGCTATATTGATTACTTTGGAATCCAAAGGCCCCGTGTTTTTCAGACAAACCAGGAACGGTATTGATAACAGAGAGTTTTATTGTTACAAGTTCCGGTCTATGGCCCCCAACAGGAATGCCGACCATATCCAAGCCACTAAGAATGATATGCGAATCACAAAAATAGGCCGGTTCATTAGAAAGACCAGCATAGATGAGCTTCCTCAATTTTATAACGTTTTGTTCGGAACCATGTCCGTGGTTGGCCCACGCCCACATATGGTAAAGCACACTAACGAATACGCAACAAGTGTAGATAAGTATATGGTTCGTCACTTTGTAAAACCCGGAATAACTGGTTTGGCCCAAGTTCGAGGGTATCGAGGTGAGATTGAACAAGAAACAGATATTCAAAACAGGATTAAGTTCGACATTTTTTATATTGAAAACTGGTCTTTGTTTCTGGATTTAAAGATTATTGTACAAACTATCCTTAATGCCCTAAAAGGGGAGGCAAAAGCGTATTGAACCGAAAAATTTCTGCAACTCGCCCAGAAAAGTTTTTATTCCGTGTTCGGATAGGCTATGTTTGTAAAGTTGAAGATTCCAATTGACATAAAAACAAATGAAAAGAACTCTTATTACCGGAGCAGCAGGTTTTCTTGGCTCTCACCTTTGTGACAGATTTATTGCAGAAGGGCACGAGGTTATTGCAATGGATAACCTTATTACCGGAGACCTTAAAAACATAGAACACTTATTCCCCTTGGAACAATTTACGTTCTACAATCACGATGTAACCAACTTTGTGCATGTTCCAGGAAATCTGGATTATATCCTTCATTTTGCTTCTCCTGCAAGTCCTATCGATTATTTAAAGATTCCCATTCAAACGCTAAAAGTAGGTGCGTTGGGAACCCATAACCTGTTGGGCCTTGCCAAGGAAAAGAACGCTCGCTTTATGATAGCCTCTACATCGGAAATATATGGGGATCCCTTGGTGCACCCACAAACCGAGGAGTACTACGGTAACGTTAATACCATAGGACCAAGAGGTGTGTATGATGAGGCCAAACGCTTTCAAGAATCCATCACAATGGCCTATCACAGATTCCACGGGTTGGACACAAGGATTGTACGAATATTCAACACCTATGGCCCTCGAATGCGACTGAACGATGGCCGTGTAATCCCAGCATTTATGGGGCAAGCACTTCGTGGTGAGGACCTGACCGTTTTTGGCGATGGTTCACAAACCCGTTCTTTTTGTTATGTAGATGATGAAATCGAAGGAATCTATCGCTTACTGATGAGCGACTACACGCTTCCCGTCAATATTGGAAACCCCAATGAAATCACCATCAAGGATTTTGCCGAGGAAATTATCAAGCTTACTGGAACCGATCAAAAAATCATTTATAAGCCGTTGCCTAAAGACGACCCCATGCAACGCCAACCCGATATAACCAAAGCAAAGGAAATTCTGGGATGGGAACCTAAAGTGGGACGTGAGGAAGGCATGCGCAAAACGTTTGAATTTTTCAAAGGCTTATCCAAAGACGAACTCGAGAAAACCGAGCACAGAGACTTTTCAAACCATAACAAAAAGTAATTTTTTTGTCATTTCGAAATGAGGAACGAAGCTACAATTGAGAAATCTGACTTATTGTAGATTTTCCGCATACGCTCGAAATGACAACTGCTCTCTACAATGGCTTAGTGGTATTCGTGAAATTCCTGCCTGCGGCAGGCAGGAGTGTCAAAAAGTGAGTGCAGATCATTTACAAATAAGGCCCAAATTAAATTTGAATTGCGTTATTTTTGCCAAAACGTTGAATCATGAACATCTTGGTCCTGGGCTCTGGCGGTCGCGAACATGCCATTTCCCTTAAAATTTCACAAAGCCCCAAAACATCCAAACTCTTTGTAGCGCCCGGCAATGCTGGAACCTCTCAAATTGCCACAAATATTGAGGTAGGGGTTAACGATTTTGAAGCCATTAAAGCATTGGTGTTGAAAGAGAGTATCGATTTGGTGGTGGTGGGACCAGAGGACCCCTTGGTAAACGGGGTGCACGATTTTTTCTTGAATGATGCTGAATTGAAATCTGTTCCGGTAATCGGGCCAGAGAAAGCGGCAGCAGAACTCGAAGGAAGCAAGGAATTCGCCAAGGAGTTTATGATGCGACACAATATTCCAACAGCAGCCTATCAAAGTTTTACTAGCGAGACCTTGGAAGAAGGGTATAGCTTTTTGGAAACCTTAAAACCACCCTACGTGCTCAAAGCCGATGGTCTGGCAGCAGGGAAAGGGGTATTGATTCTTCAAGATTTACAAGAAGCCAAAGACGGGTTAAAATCCATGTTGCTAGACTCCAAGTTCGGAGATGCAAGTGCCACGGTGGTCATCGAGGAGTTCTTGGACGGCATTGAATTGAGCTGCTTTGTACTCACTGACGGCACCAACTATAAAATTCTTCCAACAGCCAAGGACTACAAAAGAATAGGCGAGGGCGACACCGGACTCAATACGGGAGGCATGGGGGCCATTTCCCCCGTTCCTTTTGCCGATTCCGTCTTTATGGAAAAGATAGAGCGTCAAATCGTAAAACCGACCGTAGATGGTCTTAAAACCGACAATCTGCCTTATGTTGGTTTCATCTTTATTGGTTTGATAAAAGTCGGTGACGAACCCAAAGTAATCGAATACAACGTTCGTATGGGCGACCCCGAAACCGAAGTAGTCATCCCAAGGTTAAAAAGCGATTTGGTGGAGGTGCTTTTGGCCATGGCCAATGGAACTTTGGATCAAGTAGACCTTCAAATTGACGAGAGGGCAGCAACAACCGTTATGGCAGTATCGGGCGGTTATCCCGAAGCCTACGAAAAAGGCAAGGAAATATCGGGGACGGAAAAAATTAAAGATTCCATTGTGTTCCATGCAGGCACAAAACTGTCCAACGAAAAAGTGGTAACCAATGGTGGACGCGTAATAGCAATTACTTCCTTTGGAAAGGACTTTAAAGAAGCACTACAGAAATCCTATCAAAATATGGAAAAACTCCATTTTGATGGCATGTACTATCGAAAGGATTTAGGATTCGATTTATAGGTAAGAGTGAGAGCTGATGCTCTTGTCCTCCTCGCCATTGTCGTTGAATATTTTCAACTGTTGCATCCAATAAACGGAGGCTATCAAACCAATAACAAAGAAAATCCAGTTAATGGTGTTGGAACCCCACCAGCTATCCATAAAACGGAAAAAATCCAATGGTGCGAAAAGGTAGTTTACAAATAAGTCCTCTATACCGTAAAAAAACTTGCTCATGTTGGCTATATTTACTTTACAAAAGTAGCAAAAGATAGGATGATTTCAAGCTTTTTCGGAAAAACTAAACCCATAAATTACATTGTTCTTGCCATTATTTTGTTTCTTTTTTACTTCACCAATGTTTTTTTTCAGCTCGGGGAACAAAGAATCAATGAGGTTATTACTTTGGAAATCTTGTTGTTCGCGGCCTTGTTGTTGTCCACATTTATTGTCAACCAAATTGTAAGAACCGAAAAGGCCACGGAATTTAACTCCTATGCCATGCTGTTTTTTTTACTTTTGATTATCACCTTTTCTGATGAGCTCATTCTTCAAAATGTGATTTTCGCCAACTTTTTTTTGCTTTTGGCATTTTGGAGGATATTGTCCATCAAATCCACAAGAAATGTAAAACACAAGATTTTTGATGCCTCCCTATTGATTGCCCTTGCAAGTTTATTTTACGATTGGTCCCTTGCATTTATGCTTCTTGTCTTTTTTGTGATTGGTGCGTATGATCGTAAAACATTTAAGAATTGGTTGGTGCCCTTTATTGGTATGGGTACCATATTTATATTGACGTTCACTGTTTTAAAATTGAAAGGGTCTTTGGGTTTTTTTGAAGAGCACTACCAGTTCTCATTGGGTCTTTTTACCACCAGATCATTCTTTCAGGTGTTGAATATAAAGACTTTGGTTTACCTTATTTTAACGATCGTTGTTTCCGTTTTGGTGTTTGTACGACTGCGCAATGTGAGCGGCGGCAAATTACTTTTGCTAAGGATAGTATTCCTGATCTTTGTTTTGGGAACGGGCGTTATTCTTTTTACCCCGGCCGATGCTTCGCCAGTGTTGATCACGTTCTTCCCCGCAGCCGTTTTTGTTACCAACTATTTCGAGGGTATAAAAAAGCCTAGGCTTCAAGAAATGGTTTTAATATTCAGCATGATCGTGGCCTGCTCGCTTTTTGCCATTCATCTTAAGTAAATATGGCATAAAGCAATATCTTTGAACAAATTTTAAGCTATGTTCAGCGATTTTGCCTTCAAGATATTTCAGGAAAGTATAGATACCTATCACATCAAGGACGATGTGTACCAAGAATTTACCAACCCTTATCCAAAGGATAAAGTAGAGCACTTGCTTTATAGAAAAAACTGGATCGATACGGTACAATGGCATTATGAAGATATTATCCGCGACCCAGAGATTGATCCTGTGGCCGCGCTGGACCTTAAACGGAAAATCGATGCGAGCAACCAGAACCGCACGGATTTGGTAGAATATATTGATAGCTATTTTCTGAATAAATACCAGTCGGTACAAGTAAAGGATAATGCCACTATCAATACCGAAAGCCCTGCATGGGCAATTGACCGACTTTCCATTTTGGCATTAAAAATTTATCACATGCAAGAAGAGGTGAACCGAACGGATGCCTCAAAGGAGCACATCCAAAAATGTAGTGATAAACTTGCCGTGCTTTTGGAGCAGAAAAAAGACCTTTCCATAGCCATTGACCAATTATTGGCAGACATTGAGGCGGGAGACAAGTACATGAAAGTCTACAAACAGATGAAAATGTACAACGACGATGAACTAAACCCTGTACTTCGTGGACAAAAAGGGTAAACATACCCATATTTTGTTGATTCGGTTGTCGGCGATGGGCGATGTGGCTATGACCATTCCCGTTATCCGTGCGCTGACCGAACAATACCCACAAATACAGCTTACCGTACTTACCAAAAAACCGTTCATCCCCATTTTTAATGGGTTGGGGAATGTTCGGGTAAAAGAAGCCGATGTTAAAAATCGACACAAGGGTTTGATGGGGCTTTGGCTTCTGTACAAAGAATTGAAGCCGCTAAAGTTTGATGCAGTTGCCGACTTGCATAATGTGTTGCGTAGCCGCATACTCCAAAAGTATTTTGCGTTGGAAAGCATACCATTTGCCCAAATTGATAAAGGTAGAAAGGATAAAAAAGCACTTACCCGTCCCAAGAACAAAGTATTTCAGCAATTAAAAAGTACCCATCAGCGATATGCCGATGTTTTTGCCGAACTCGGTTTTCCTATTGATTTATCCACTGCCAAACCATTGGAACGTGTTCAACTTTCAGAAAAAGTATTGGAACTTGTGCAGCAGGGCACCAAAAAATGGGTGGGTATAGCACCATTTGCCGCCCACGAAGGGAAAATGTATCCGTTGAAACACATGGAGGAGATAATAAAAACCCTTAGTGATACCGATAAGTATAAAATATTGTTGTTTGGAGGCGGTACCAAAGAAGTGGAGGTGCTGGAACAGCTTGCAGCTACCTACAAAAATACCTTGTGCATGGCGGGCAAGTTGAATCTATCCGAAGAACTGGAGCTCATTTCCAACTTGGATGTCATGTTGTCCATGGACAGCGGCAATGCACACATGGCCACCAACTATGGCATTCCAGTAGTAACCCTTTGGGGTGTAACCCACCCGTATGCTGGGTTTTATCCGTTTGGGCAGCCTTTGGAAAACGCACTTATGGCCGACCGCGAAGCCTATCCCTTGATTCCTACTTCGGTTTATGGCAATAAAGTACCCAAAGGCTACGAAAATGCCATGAAAACCATTCAACCGCAAGAAGTATTGGAGAAGTTATTGGGGGTTTTGGAGGTTTAAACCATTTTGTAGCCTCTGATTTATTTTTAAGCTTCTGGAGTTTGTTCTCGCAAAATTTCCAAAAACAAATTGGTCAATTAGTTAGGGCCATCCATCAATTGTAATAGGGCACCCATCAATTGCGTCAAAACAAATAAGGATTAATTTCTGAATTTGGCAACTTGTATGTTAGATATTCAATCTGACTCGATTAAACCTAATTCGTTATTATGAAAAAATATTTTTTATTCCTTTTCTCTTTGTTGATACTCTCCTGCTCTAAAGATGAAGAAAGTTCCGTTCAGGAATCAATAGTACCCGTGGTTTCCGATATCAAAACAACAGAAATAACAAGCTCTTCCGCTATGTTGAAATGGACGGCATCTATTTCTGATAAATCCAAATTGAGCTTTAAAGTATTTTTGGAAGGTTCTTTAGTGGCCGAAAATGTTACATCAAGTTTTTTAAAATTGGAAAATTTGGAAGAGTTGACAAAATATTCCGGAAAAGTTGTTGCATCTAGCAATAAGGGAAAAACTAGCGAGAAGGTGTACTCGTTCACCACAGTTCAGGCACCTAGCCCAACAGGTTTTGAGATAAACGTAAATGAAATAACAAGCAATAGTGCACAGTTAACATGGACATCTTCAACCATTGAAGGCGATTCTGAAATTAGTTACGAAGTATATTTAAACGATGACCTTTTGCAAGAGAATTTTAATGGAACTTCACTTTTGTTGGAAGAACTGGAGTCTTTTAAGGAACATGCAGTAGAAGTCGTTGCCGTTGGCTCAAACGGAAAGAAGAAAAGCGCACAAAGCTCTTTTAAAACTCTTGGTGTTCCACCTACGAGCTTTCCATTGTCTGTCGGAAACTCAATTAATGGACTGGAGGATTTAGATCCTTATGGTCTACAAGTTACATGGACTCCTCCTACAGTTGAGGGCGGGTACGATTATGATTACAATATCTACTTAGATAATGTTCTTGTATTGGAAAATCTTGTCAGTACAGCAGACTCATATATATTTGAGGGTTTAAATGAAGGAGAAACCTATACGGTCGAAATAGTCGCTAAAGCCTTAAATGAGACAGAGACCATAGAAACCATTACTTTTACCACCCTAACACATCCCGAACTTACTGATTTTGATGTTGAAATCACAAGTTTTGATAGTACATCTGCATCTGTAGAATGGACGCCCTCCACCTATCCTGAAGACAAGGAGGTGGTTTATAGTGTTTATCTTGATGGGGTGCAGCAGCAACCGTCCAACACCTATATTTTGGAGACAAATTATCTTATTGAGGGTCTTGAACCAAATACTCAATATGAAGTTGTTGTTGTCGCTGTTATGAAAGAGGAACATTTCACCAAAACCCTGGAAAAGGAAATTGTATTCACAACAGACTATGCAGAACACCCTACTTTGCAAGTTACGGAAGCAGTTTTGTATACACCAGAGAGTGAGTTCTTTGCCGGTCAGCTTTTTGTTAAATTTTCAGAAAATATTGAAAACATAAACATATCAAAGTTTAGTGCGGGCAATATTTCCATTGACAGCTTTATTTTTTACCCCACATCTATTTCCAGTGGAATCTTTTCAGCAGAGGACTATAACACAATAAGCATGGACAAAACAGGATATGTTCATGTTGTGGACAATGGAAAAATATATAAGATAAACTTTGATATTGTGGAAGAGACGAATTAAAGATTTTTTAATTTGAATGTCCGTAATGTGTCATAAATTTACCAACGTCACCCTGAACTTGATTCAGGGTCACATAAAAATGCTCATATTCAGCAGGATGAGATGTTGAAACAAGTTCAACATGACGCCAAAAACTTAAGCGGACAATCAGTTTTTTAATTACTCCAGAAGGCTACAAATGCCATAAAAACCCATGAAAACCATTCAACCGCAAGAAGTATTGGAGAAGTTATTGGGGGTTTTGTAGCCATCCGTCAAATCATAAGGGGTATTCATGGACCATTGGGCACCAATGATCAAGTCTATGTTGTTCTTTGCCTCTAAATCTACCATCTTTAAGTATTGAAAGCTAAAGAGCATACCAAGCTCCATTTGGAAATAAAGTGAATCCATTTAAAAAAATAGACCCGAAAATAGGATTGTTAAAAGATACAACGAGCCCTTTTTTTGGCCGATATCGCTTAGAGTTTAATCAAGTGTGTCCTTTTAGGGAACCTTCGTATAACAGGGTTTTTATAAAAATCAATACGGATGCAATAGAGGATGTGAAAAGGATATACCATTTATTTCCACAACATCTGAAGTATCAAATTCAATTATACAACCAAGGAAGTATTAGACAGAAACAGAACTGTTTAATTGACTGCTTTGAAGATGATGATTGGTTTTTATGTTTGGACATGATGGGGGATGTTGCGTTTATGCCCATGTATAACTTCTATTTTGCACTATTGAGCGTAAGTAGTTATCTGGAGAGTTGTCATTTTTTCATTTTTTCGTCCGGTGATAAGGATACTCGATGGATAGACGAATATAAAATCAGTGGTGGTAAGCTAGAGTTTTCAAGAAATGAGATGGAAACAGAATCTTTTTGGGGATCAATTATTTATTACCTAAAGGAAGCTATTAAGCTAAACACTTTTGAATTCAAAAGATTTGCTGCATTTCAGCTCTATGATTTACTTTTTGATAATACAGATTGTTGTATAGAAAAGGTAGAGGGGTGTCAAAATAGCCATTTTTCCGGTGAGGAAACTACTGGTGATGTACAAGAATATATTGAAACAATGAATATTCAGGAGCAAAAAGAAATAAACAGATCGCTCAAGGTACTTTTCAATCTCAAGTTGGACAATAGTTTAAAGGGAGAGCTCAATAAGTTGTTCGCATTTAACACGCTTGATCACAAACGTGGGGGTGACATAAAATAAGTGTTAAAACAATTAAAATGGCGGGTCCTTGTTTCAGACTATATTATGAAAACTCAAATTTTGCCCCCATTGAAGCTGTTCGGAACAAATTGATAAATCTGATTTCAGAAAGGCAAATACTTTTTAAGCATAGTCGGATACGAGAACTGGAAAATGGTTGGGAAATGTTTCTCGACATGCCACTAATTACAATGCCTCCTTCGTCCAAAAGGAGAAAATCCAAGGGCTTTACAGGAATGATACTGTTAAGTCATTCATCGCAAAATGAATTTAAAGATATAAGCAATGCCGAAAAAAGAAGTTTGACCGACAATTTAGGTTTTGTGCCCCAATGGAGTTGGACAGGCTGCGCGATGTGCAAAGAGGACAAAGATATTGATGGGCTGTATTTTCTAATGGACTTTTTAATCAATGAATTCGGAGGATTTCAGAAATTGAACAAAATAAATGACGGTTTATTATTGAAGGAAGATTCAAACAGCATTAGCTATGTTGAACTCAGGGATTATGAAGCATACTTTGGTAAAAGAAACATATCAGATGAGGAGAAGCGACAATATGAGCAATACATACCGCTTACATCTTACTACATGATAAATTCAAGCAAAACAAGTTTTAGAAACCTTGATTATTGAATAATATGATCCCCCTACTTGTTAGCTCGACTTTACAGGAATATGCAATAGAGTATTTTAGTGATATAAGTACGATACCCATCTATCGACAAAGACACGCTTTTACCTGCGAGAGACTTGAAAAATAGGCGCGTCCCATCCTTTAAATTGAAAAAGACAAATCCCTATGGAACAGAATTTGTACCTTTATTATAAGAAAAACGAAGCTATTATGGCAACGATGGATTTAAGGGATACTGTAAAGGGGTACGTGGAAACAGCAGATATAAGACTTTTGAAAATGATAAAGGCTTTGGCCGAAAGTTACCAAAAAGATGAGCAAGAACTTGCCTTGACCGAAGAACAATATCAAATGATCGACAAGCGGAGGGAAGCCCATTTAAAGGGGGAAAGCAAATCCCTTACTTGGGAACAGGTCAAACAGAACGCAAGAAACGCCGGTCAGTAGATGACATATATTTTAGAGGTCAAAGATGAGGCCAATCTGGAAATCATCGAGGCCTATCTTTATTATGAGGAAAAACGTAGGGGATTGGGTGAAGAATTTTTGGAACACTTGGACAGTTATTTTGATAGAATCACCACAAACCCGAAACACTTCCCACAAAAACGCAAACCTTACCGAGAAGCATTCATAAAGCGTTTTCCTTTCTTGATTGTTTACGAGGTCATAAAAAACAAAGTAATCGTTTACTCCGTGTTCAACACATGGCAAAATCCAGAAAAGAGGAAAACATAACCCCTGTTAAGCCAGTCTCTTGGCTCGCACCGAACATGAGTAAGCGAGTATAATAAGCTTATGTTCTTTGAAAAAATAATTAAGAGAAGGGATATACGAGCGTGATGCCTGTCTGCCGACAAAGGCAGGTTCGCACCAATGGTGAATTGCAGGTGCGTTCCACCTACTCAATTAAAAGTACTTATTTAAGTACTTTTTTGATATATTTGCATATATGGAAACAGTAAACTACACAAGATTCAGGTCAAACCTAAAACATTGGTTCGATAAAGTCATCAACGATGTAAGCGAGGTCATCATCAAACGCAAGGGCGGCAAGGATCTTGTTTTGATATCATTGGACGAATACAATTCATTAAAAGAAACGACCTATTTGCTGACGGGCAAGAACAGGGATGTCCTCTTGAACTCCATCAAGGAACTGGAAGCAGAAAAAGGCATTGAAAGAGATATGATCGAGTAGATGAAGCTGACCTGGTCCACATCGTCATGGGAAGATTATCTGTATTGGCAGAAAGTCGACAAGAAAATAGTGAAACGAATAAACGAGCTTATTAAAAGTTGTATACGCACCCCTTTTGAGGGTATTGGTAAACCCGAAGCCTTAAAAGGAGACTTACAGGGCTATTGGTCAAGACGAATAACATCGGAACACCGATTGGTCTACAAATATGAAAATGATAGGTTATTGATTGCAGCTTGCCGATACCATTATGGAAAGTAAAGTCCCGTTAGTGCAAGCGCGGTCGTTCCTGCAGTACAGTACGTCTTAAGCCACCGAACCTTGGCAACTACTTCCCGCTCCTGCGGTGCAGCCATAGCAATGTTGTGAGACAACAATGTCCCGATTGCTCAGCACATCATCATTGTAGTCCTTAATGTGCTTTACCTTGCTCGCTACCTTTAGGTCCAACATTTGGTTAAAGTCGCAATCGTAGAGCCAACCGTCCCAACTTACGGAAATGGTGTTGGTACACATTACATTTTTTACCGCAGCCGGGTTGTAGGCTTCCACCAAGGAGTACATATAATCCTCATAATTGTCCGACGCGATGAGATAATCCAAAAACCTTGAAATCGGCAAATTGGTAATGGCAAAAAGGTTGTGGAAGTCAATGTCAAAATCGGCTTTCAGTGCTTTTTTAAAATCGTGTTCCATGGCAGCTTGGTCGGCAGGCAAAAATGCCCCCGAAGGATTGTAAACCAAATCCAATCGCAAATCACTATCGGGCATCCCATAGCCCACTTCGTTGAGCATTTGCAACGCTTTTATAGATTTATCAAAAACACCATCCCCGCGTTGTTTGTCCGTTTTGCCGCGAGTGTAGTGGGGCATGGACGATACAACGTGCACATTGTGCTTTTTAAAGAATTCAGGGAGGCCGTTATATTTTTTATTGGCCAAAATAATGGTCAAGTTGGAACGGACTATAAAATCTTTAATGCCCGCTTCGGAAGCTTCCTCTACAAACCATCTAAAATCGGGGTTCATTTCGGGCGCGCCGCCGGTAAGATCTAGGGTATGGGCCCCAGTATTCCGAATCACCTCCAGACATTGCTCCATGGTCTCCCGGGTCATGATCTCCTTCCGATCTGGACCGGCATCCACATGGCAGTGTCCGCAAACCTGATTGCACATATATCCCACGTTGATCTGGAGCACCTCTAACTTTTTAGGCCGTAACGGAAACTGACCTGTTTCTGCAATTTTATCTTTAAAGTAGGGCAGCTCACCATCGGCAAAAAGCCCCCCATTTAGAACCTCTAGCTGTGTTTGGGTATTGGCAAGTGCGTCTTTCTGTGCCTTTAAGGATTTTTTGGCAGCTTTTTTTAGGTCTGTAAGTATGCTTTGCGTCATATTATAATCTCTCTAATCATAACGGAAATTTTATTTCCATCTGATATATTGTTGTTTACACTTTCTGTCCAATGGCTAACAGCGTAGCGGTCTAATGTCTAAAAGCGAAGTGTTCCAAAATTACATGGAAAGCTTGTCGTACTTGTTCATCATTTGTACTCCATGGACCAAGGTGGCGCCACTTTCTATGGCAGCACCTGCGTGTACGGCTTCCATCATTTCTTCTTTGGTGATTCCCCGTTGCAGGCCATCCTTGGTGTAGGCATCAATACAGTACGGGCATTTAACCACGTGCGATACGGCCAGGGCGATCAAAGATTTTTCTCTGGCGCTCAGCGCTCCCTCCTCAAAAACTTTTCCGTAGTAGTCAAAAAACTTGTTGCCCAGTTCTTCGCTCCATTCGGTGATCTTACCAAATTTTCTCAAGTCTGCTGGGTCGTAATATGATTTGGCCATGTTTCTTTGATTTAATGTTTCACCTAAACATACAACAAATATCACTATTCGTTTTGGTCGAAACGATATGGAATAGATTACATGTTTTGATCAATAAATTGTGGGTGTTGTCAAAATAAACAAGATTACATCTGATTATAAGGCTTTTAAAATGAAAAGGTGTCTAAAAAGCAACAAAATTTTGAATTTGTCAGGTTGAGCGCAGTCGAAACCCATTGATTATCAACCTGACTTAAGTTCTCGACCGCGCTCGAACTGACAACGAGCTTTTTAAACACCTCTTGTGCTCATTCAAATATAAACCGACCAAAAACTATTTTGTCGAAGGAAGCACTACGGTATCAACAACATGGATCACCCCATTGGATTGGTTCACATCAGCTATGGTTACTGTAGACACGTTTCCAGCACCGTCCTTGATCATAATGGTGCCTTCACTCATCATTGCGGTCAATTTGTCCCCGTTTACCGTAGTAAGCTCTGTCATTCCATTACCTTTTTTGATCCATTCCATCAAATCACTGGCATTGTACTTTCCGGCCACTACGTGATAGGTAAGTACGCTTTGTAATTTTGACTTATTTTCTGGCTTGAGCAAGGTAGCCACGGTTCCTTCCGGTAATTTTTCAAATGCACTGTTGGTAGGAGCAAATACCGTAAAAGGTCCTTCGCTTTGCAATATCTCTACCAGACCAGCGGCTTTTACCGCAGCTACCAAAGTAGTATGGTCCTTGGAGTTCACGGCATTGGAAACAATGTCCTTGCTCGGGTACATAGGGGCGCCTCCCACCATTTTAGTTTGAGAGAATCCGGTTGTAATTGTCATAAATCCAACGCAGGATGCCATCAGCGTCAATGTTCTTAAAGATTTCATGTGATTTAAATTTTAGTTTATATAACCACTTACGGAGTTTTTGCGGGGAGGGTTTGGTTTTTGGTAAGATTGATGATTATTTAATCTAAATACGACCTATTGGCAATGTATCCAAAGCCGCAATATGTTAACTTTGCTGTATATTGATGTACCCAAATGCTTGAAAACAAATCCATAGGCCTCGTGCTTTCTGGGGGAGGTGTTCGCGGAATGGCGCACATAGGCCTGATCAAGGCCATGCGCGAACACCATCTTGAAGCCAAAGTAGTGGCTGGCACAAGTGTCGGTGCCTTGGTGGGGGCACTTTACGCCAACGATAATTCTGTGGAGGAAATGATCACTTTTTTTAAAGAGACCCCTTTGTTCCAATATAGCTTCTTTGCCATAAAAAAGCCCGGCTTTATAGACACGGAACGCTACTTTAATATTTTTAAAGAATTTTTCCCGGACAATAGTTTTAAAAGCTTGAAGCGGCCTCTTTTTGTGGTGGCCACGGATTTATTAAAAGGAAATGAAAAAGTGTTTTACGATGGAGAACTCATAAAACCCCTTTTGGCATCGGCAGCCCTGCCACCCGTTTTTAGTCCGGTGGAGATTGATAATGTGCTTTATGCAGATGGGGGCATCATGAACAATTTTCCAAAGGAATATGTAGACCACCTAGCGGATTTTATTATAGGGAGCAACGTATCCATAACCACGCCTCTGGAAAAGAAAGATTTGCGAAACTCCTTTCAGCTTACGGGAAGGGTCACTAGTTTAATGATCCATGCTTCAAACAATGAAAAATTGCACCAATGCGACCTTTTTATCGAACCAAAGGAATTGGATTCGATCGGGGTATTGGATAAAAAGGGTATCGAAAACGCCTTTAATATTGGGTATGAGTACGGCAGTAGGGCCTTGGAGCAATTTTTGTAAGCCCCTAGTCCTGTTTTTTGTTGTTCAGTTGCTCAGTTAATGGATTAGTTCATCCCGTATTTCGCCCACTGTGCTGTTGACGGGGTTCAAGTGTCAAGTATTAAGTTCAAGAGCCAAGACACAAGTTCAGAGTTATGAGTTATTGGATTATTGAGTTACTGCAAACTGCCACTGCCGACTGCGTACTTCCGACTTCGGACGTTTCGACTGCCTGCCCGTCCGGCAGGCGGGCGCTCAACGTGACATTTCGGACTAAGTTATTGGTCCAGCAACCCGAAACCCGAAACTTGAAACCCGAAACGGACACCCGACTTCGGGCTTCTGACATCGAGCATCAAACATCGTCGTAATCCACTTTTATTTTTGGTGTGATGGGATGCGACTGACAGGTCAAAACAAAACCTTCTTCGATTTCACCATCGGTAAGGATCTGATTTTTTACCATTTCCACTTTTCCTTCGGTCAAGCGGGCAATACAACTACTACAAACACCACCTTGGCAAGAATAAGGAGCGTCTATATCCTGTTTTAAAACAGCATCGAGGACCAATTCTTTTTTATCCATCACAAAAGTGAAGGTCTCATCATCCAAGATTACCTCCACCTGGGTCTTGCCTTTCAGTGTTCCGGCAAGTTCATCTTCGGTATCATCGCTGGTAAAAAGCTCAAAATGGATTTTTTCTTCGGAAACACTGTTTTCTTTAAGTGTAGCGGATACTTGTTGGATCATATCTTCGGGTCCGCAGAGGTAGAAAGCATCAAACTCAGTCCCCTTGAACTTGTTTTTGAGCACAAAGTTTACGGTAGATCGTTCAATCCTACCAAAAAGGGCGTCTTCCTCATGGGACCTACTGTATACATATTGCACAAAAAAGCGGTCGCCATATTGTTCCTTTAGCGACTGTATTGTTTTAAAATACATGGTCTCTTCGGGCGATTGGTTACCAAATACCAATACAAAGGTATTTTCCGGGTTGTTTTCCAAAACGGTTTGGGCAATGCTCATGATCGGCGTAATACCACTGCCGGCAGCGAACGCGGCAATTTTTTTTGGAGAGGTTTCATCAAAAACAAAACGGCCTTCTGGAACCATTACCTCTATGGTATCACCGATCTTTAAATTCTCGTTGGCATATACGGAAAAGGTACCGCCATCCATCTTTTTAATGCCCACCGTTAATTTTCCCGAAGATGGTGGTGTGGAAATGGAATAGGCCCGGCGTAGTTCCTGTCCGTTCAATTTATGTTTTAAGGTAATATACTGTCCAGCTTTGAAACGATAAGCTTCTTTAAGATTTTCTGGAACATCAAAAGTAAGGGCCACGGCATTGGGAGTCAATTGGTCCACCGCGGCTATGGTTAAAGCATGAAAATGGCTCATGTAAAGAATTTTGCTGCAAAATTAAGCATTACACTCCTTTTGAGCAGCTATTTTTATAAAAAGCGTCCCTCTTCTGTAACAAATCCAATAAATTGGACACCAACTAAAAAAACGCCAACCATGCTCAAACATTTTATTGGACTCCAGTGGAAGTCATTTTTTAGGTCAGCAAGTTTTAAAACAGAGATTTGGTTTAAGATTTTAATGGCCTTGGGAGCACTATACTTTATTGTTGTGTTCCTGGGAATGGGCGTTGGGGCCTATTTTATTATCGAGGATATGGAAATTGGCGATCCGTTGCGGGTGGTCAATCGGTTTATGGTTTACTATTTTGCCTTTGATCTTGTATTTAGGTACATGCTGCAAAAAATGCCAGTAACCAATATTAAACCTTTGTTGTATTTGCCCATTAACAAAACCAAGGTTGTCAATTTTTCGCTGGGTAAAACCGTAATCTCGTTTTTTAACATAGCCCACGCGTTCTTTTTTATTCCCTTTAGTATTGTTTTGCTGGTTGAGGGATATCCACCAATACAGGTTGTTGGATGGCATTTGGCTTTGATGGCCCTTTTTTACTGTAACAACTTTCTCAATGTTATGGTAAACAACAAAAATGCTGTTTTTTATGTGTTTGCCGTATTGTTTATTCTGGCCGGTGCCTCCCAGTACTACCAATGGTTTGATATTACCGTTTATACCCAGCCCATTTTCGATTTTTTCTACGACATGCCTTGGACGGCCATAATTCCTTGGTCGGTTTTGTTGGGAATGTACTACGGTGCTTTCTCCTATTTTAAAAAGCATATGTATCTGGATGGTGGTCTGGCCAAAAAACAGGCCGAAGCTAAGACAGAAAACTTAGAGTGGTTAGATCGCTTTGGCAATCTGGGCACCTTTTTAAAGAACGACATCAAACTCATAAAGCGGAACAAAAGATCGCGAACGGCGGTGCTCATGGGCTTCTTCTTTATATTTTATGGATTGCTCTTTTTTACGGGCGCCCTCGAAGTATACGACGGGCCCTTTTGGAAAATTTTTGCGGGGATTTTTGTTACTGGAGGGTTCCTCTTTAGTTTTGGGCAGTATGTGCCCAGTTGGGACAGTAGCTATTATCCTTTGATGATGAGCCAGAACATCAAGTACCGCGAGTACTTGTCATCCAAATGGTATTTGGTGATCATTGCGACCATCATCTCCACCATTTTGGCCACCTTTTATATCTATTTTGGATGGGAGGCCTATGCTGCTGTCTTGGTAGGTGCAATCTATAATATTGGAATAAATAGTTACTTGGTGCTTTGGGGCGGTGCTTATGTAAAAACCCCGATAGACCTCACCTCCAATAAAAAGGCATTTGGCGATAAGCAGGCCTTTAATGCCAAGACACTTTTGCTCACTTTGCCCAAATTGGCATTGCCGATCGGGATTTATGCCCTAGGCCATTTTTTGATCAACCCGACCGCAGGGTACATTTTTGTTGCCGTTTTTGGCTTACTTGGATTTGTTTTTAAGGAAAAGGTGTTCACCATGATCGAGGGCATTTACAAAAAGGAGAAGTACAAAACCTTACAAGCTTACAAACAGAAATAACACACCATTAATAAAAAATACATGATCACAGTTCATAATTTAACCAAGACCTACGGCCAAAACACCGTTTTGAACATTGAACAACTGGAAATCCCCAAAGGCCAAAGTTTTGGTCTGGTCGGGAACAACGGAGCGGGAAAAACAACCCTTTTCAGTCTGTTGTTGGATTTGATTCAGCCCTCAACCGGGCACATTGTCAACAAAGATGTGCAAGTAGACCAAAGCGAAGCTTGGAAACCGTTTACTTCGGCATTTATTGATGAGACCTTTTTGATAGGCTACCTAACTCCCGAAGAGTATTTTTACTTTATCGGGGAACTGCGCGGTAGAAACAAGGCCGATGTGGATGCCCTACTGGCCAATTTCGACGATTTCTTCCATGGGGAAATATTGGGTCAGAAAAAGTATTTGAGAGATCTTTCCAAAGGAAACCAAAAGAAAGTGGGCATTGTGGCCAGCTTTATTGGCAACCCCGAAGTAGTGGTCTTGGACGAACCCTTTGCCAATTTGGACCCGACCACCCAAATTCGGTTGAAGGGAATCATCAAGGATTTGGCAGCCAAAGAAGGTGTCACGGTATTGGTTTCCAGTCACGATTTGATTCATGTTACCGAAGTCTGCGAACGTATCGTGGTGCTCAACAAAGGCGAAATCGTGAAAGACATCCATACCTCTGCGGAAACCATGAAGGAGCTCGAAGCTTTCTTTGCCGGTTGATGTTTGAAAAGCATCGCCAAAAATTCTTGCATTTTATCGATAAGCCTTATAATAATCCGCTCATTTTTGAGTTTAAGGTTACACAAGATTATCGATAATTTTGAAGCTTCATCACACATTTTTAGGTGCCATGGTTTTGGGAGGGCTTGCATTCAATGCATGTTCCACCCAAAAGGACAAGTTCATCAACCGAAATTGGCACGCACTCAACACCGAGTACAACACCTTGTACAATGGCAATTTGGCCTTTCAAAAAGGATTGGAAGAAATCAATGCCACGTATCGTGACGATTATTGGGAAATCCTTCCCGTGGAGCGCTTAAAGGTCACCGACGAGATAAAACTAGACTCAGAGGACAACAACCCCAACTTCCTTATTGCCGAGGAAAAGGCCACCAAGGCCATCCAAAAGCACAGCATGGACATCAAGGACGAGGAGCGCAATCCACAGATTGATGAAGCATTTCTTTTGCTGGGGAAGTCCAGATATTTCGACCAACGCTACATTCCGGCTTTGGAGTCTTTCAACTATATTCTACGAAAATATGTCGAGAGCGATAAGCTGAACGAGGCAACCATTTGGAGGGAAAAAACCAACATGCGGTTGGACAATCCCGAAGTGGCCATCAAAAACCTAAAACGCTTGTTCAAGTATGAAAAGTTGAAAGATCAAGAATATGCCGATGCCAATGCTGTTTTGGCACAGTGCTACATCAACCTGAATGCTCCGGATACTGCCATTCAAAAACTGAAAATATCCCAGGCCTACACCAAAAAGAACCCAGAAAAAGGAAGATACCTGTTCATAATCGGACAGTTGTACGACCAATTGGGTCATAAAGATAGCGCCAACTACGCTTATAACAAGGTCATCGAGCTCAACCGTAAATCGCCCAGGGTGTACATGATCAATGCTCACCTAAAGAAAATACAGAACATCGAACTTACGGAGGGCAATAGGGCAGAAATGCTGGAATACCTCACCGATTTGGAAGAAAACCGCGAAAACCGACCTTTCTTGGACAAAATCTATCGTCAAGTTGCCGAGTTTCACATGGCCTACGAAGAAGATAGTTTGGCCTTGGCCTATTACAACAAATCCATACAGGCTACCCAGGGCGAGCGAAAATTGAACGCGCTGAATTATCAAAGTTTGGCCGATTACCATTTTGATGAGGACGAATACAGAATAGCGGGCTCCTACTACGACAGCACCCTGACCAACCTGAACGAGAACACGAGAAAGCATCGTGACATTAAAAAGCGATTGGACAACCTCGAGGATGTCATCAAATACGAGGATATTGTACAGCATGCCGATAGTGTGATTACCTTATACCAAATGCCCGTGGCGGAACGCAAAGCCTATTTTGAGGACTACATTGCCGAGATGAAGCGTAAAGAAGAGGCCGAAGCCGAAAAGGAATTGGAACGCACCAAGGCTGGATTTGCCACTTTTGCCGATAGCAAGGGCGGCAAAGAGAATCAGGGAAAGTTCTATTTCTATAACATTACCAGTCTAGGCCACGGCAGAAACGATTTCAAGACCCGATGGGGCACAAGGAATCTCGAGGACGATTGGCGTTGGAGCAACAAATCCAAAACACTGGTTTCCGAGGCAACAGGGGAAGAAATTGCCGCCAATGACGAGGTGTTGACCGAAGACCAAAAGTATTCGGTGGATTATTACTTGGAGCAAGTTCCCACCGATGTGGCCGTTATCGATAGTTTGAAGGGCGAACGCAATTTTGCCAATTATCAGCTGGGGCTGATCTACAAAGAAAAGTTTAAGGACAACATGCTGGCCGCTGCCAAGTTGGAGCGCGTACTGTCCTCCAATCCCGAAGAGCGCTTGATTTTGCCATCAAAATACAACCTGTTCAAGATTTATGAGGAAACAGGAAGCCCATTGGCTGTGGGTATGAAGCAGAACATCGTGACCAATCACCCGGATACACGCTACGCGGAAATTTTGTTGAACCCACAGGCTATACTTGACGGAAACACGGACAGTCCCGATGCCAGGTATGCGGCCTTGTTCAAACAATACCAAAAACAAGAATTTTTGCAGGTCATTACCCAGTCCGAAGAGTATATCAATCAATTTACGGGCGACCCTATTGTACCCAAGTTCGAGATGCTCAAAGCAAATGCGATAGGACGTTTACAAGGGTTTGAACCGTTCAAGGAAGCACTTAACTACGTTGCACTTACCTACCCTAACAATCCAGAAGGGAAGAAAGCGGAACAAATGGTGGAAGAGCAATTGCCCAAATTGGAGACCAAGGAGTTTTCCCCAGAAACAGGTTCCACCGGAACAGGAAACTGGAAAGTGGTTTTTCCGTTTAAAATCAAAAATGATGAAAAGGCCGTCAAGCTCAAAAACCGTTTGGTCGAGGTGGTGGACGAACTAAATTACAAGAACATTGTATCCAAGGACATATATAATCTGGAAGATCAATTTGTGGTGGTACACGGTTTTCCGTCCAAAGATTTTGCCTTAGGCTTTGCGGAGCTTATAAAAAACAATAGGGACTACCTTATTAAAGATGAGAATTTTGTAATTTTATCCGATAATTATAAAATAATACAGGTCCACAAGAACTTAGAATCATACAAAGCACAATTTTAATCCCCAAAACCCTAGAACACAATGTTTTCTGACAACAAAAAACCTCGACCTATGAATGAATTTGGCGGACAGCCCAATAGAATTGAAAAAAACACCAAAATAAAGGGCGAGATTACCTCCGAAGCCGATTTTAGGATAGATGGCAAATTGGAAGGCAATGTGACCACCTCCGGCAAGGTCGTCATCGGAAAAGATGGCTACATCAATGGAAAGGTAGAATGTGTGAATGCAGATATTGAAGGGCGGTTTAATGGAGAACTTATAGTAAAGGATTTACTTTCCTTAAAATCCTCTGCAACCATTGAGGGTACCGTAAGCGTGGCCAAATTGGCCGTGGAGCCGGGAGCTACCTTTAATGCTGCCTGTACCATGGGCAAAGCAGCTGCATCTGCATCCGCAACCAAAATGCAGTCAACTGCAAAGAATGAGCCAGCAAAAGCCTCCTAAAAAATATAAAAAAACAATCAATACAGCCGCCCGTTTGTCTGGTTCTGCCATTCAAATGGGTGCTACTATTTATTTAGGAAATCTATTGGGGTCATGGGTAGAAAACAAATATGAGTTTTCATTTGCTGAAGAACTGATTACTTTTATCGCAATAATCATGGCCATGTACATATTAATAAAACAGGCTATTCAATTGAGCAAATGAAGGGAAAAGGTCTGCTACAGGCAACAGTTTTTATTTTGTCTTTTATTTTAACTTACCTATTGCATGCATATTTAATTGGTTGCAATCCCTTTTTTAAAAACTGCGCTTTATTTAAGCCTTACGTTTTTCTATTATCTTTTACGTTATTGGTGGTAATCGTGTTCCTTATATTGGCTCAGGTTAAAAAACTAAAGGACCAATTGGGGTTTATATATTTGGCGACATTGGTGTTGAAATTGCTGCTTTTTGTAGTAGTTTTCCAGAATTATTTTTTTGGTGACATCGCTGAAACCGAGATAAATAAAGGCCATTTTCTAATACCGGTATTTTTGGGTTTGGGCTGTGAGGTGTTCTTTTTGAGTCAACTTTTGAAAAGAATGGAATGAAATCTCGAAAAAAAATTATTTTTTGACTTTTTAATACTACCTTTGCGCGGAATTTGACGAACGGATAAATTCTATAGTTACAATGCGGGTATTTAAAAGATCCATTGATTTAGCAGCCACACTGTTTATATTGTTGTTTTCCATTGGGGTTAGCGCAAGCTCCTCCTCCGACGAAGAAAAAGAGGGAGCAGTAAATACCCAAGAAGAGGTAGAGAGCTACATACTGCACCACATTAAAGATTCTCACGACTTTCATCTTTTTTCTTATACAAATTCAGAGGGAGAGCGCAAGCACGTCGGATTTCCACTACCTGTAATCGTTTGGTCTAGCGAAGGTCTTGTTGCTTTTATGTCCTCAAGATTTCATCATGATGATTCAGGTAATCACATTGTTGAAGCCGGAGGGACACGTTTTGTAAAACTTCATAGCAAAATCTACGAATTGGAATCTGGTGCGGAAGAGATTTCTTTTGATGAAGAACACCATCCAGTTAACGCGCATAAAGTTTTGGATTTTTCAATTACCAAAAGTGTTTTTGGAATGCTCCTAATAGGTGTTCTTATGATCGTATGGTTTGGTGGTTTGGCCAGGCAGTACAAGAAAAAACAAATCCCAACCGGTTTTGGCCGTATTTTGGAGCCTTTGGTGCTTTATGTGCGAGATGAGATTGCAAAGCCTAATATTGGGCACAAATACCGTCAGTTTACAGGGTATCTTCTGACCGTTTTCTTTTTTATATGGATTTTGAACCTTTTGGGGCTTACGCCTTTCGGTTTCAATGTAACGGGTCAGATTGCAGTAACCGCAGCCTTAGCCATCTTTACATTGGTCATCTACACATTTAAAGGAAACAAGGACTATTGGGAGCATATGCTCTGGATGCCAGGAGTTCCTGTATTGATTCGTCCTGTTTTGGCAGTGATTGAATTGGCCGGAGCGTTTTTGATCAAACCGTTCTCATTGTTGGTTCGTTTGTTTGCTAACATCTCGGCGGGCCACATTGTGGTCATGAGTCTTATTGCCATTCTAATAACAATGAAATCAGAATTGACCGTGTTCGGCTCTGGTTTGTTGTCATTTGTTCTTTCTTTGTTTATTACATTGATAGAGTTATTGGTTGCATTTTTGCAAGCATATATATTTACCATGTTGTCCGCGCTGTTTATTGGTATGGCGGTTGCCGAACATGATCATGGTCATGACCACGAAGAGGAAGATGATGCAGAAGAAGTAAGAGCAGACTTTATTTAAATTGAGTTTATTTTTAACTATATAAATTGACTTTTATGACAGTTCCAAATTTAGTAGGTGCAGGATTGATCGTGATCGGTGCTGGTATCGGATTAGGTAAAATTGGTGGTAGTGCAATGGAAGGTATTGCTCGTCAACCAGAAGCAACCGGTAAAATTCAGACAGCGATGATTATCATTGCCGCACTATTGGAAGGTTTGGCATTTGGTGCACTTTTCTTAGGAAAATAATCCAAAAAGCAAAATCATTAAGCTGCCGATGGTAACGGTTGGTTATCTATCGGCAGCCTTTTAAATTTTAATTTAGTTATGGAACAATTATTAAACGATTTTTCCCCAGGCTTGTTTGTAATGCAAACATTAATCATGTTGGTTTTGATATTCATCATGGCCAAATATGCTTGGAAACCTATAATGAATTCCGTTGAAAAACGTGAAGAAGGCATTAAAGATGCCCTTGACGCTGCAGAAGCTGCCAAGAAAGAAATGCAGAACGTTACTGCCGACAGTGAAAGACTTTTAAAAGAAGCCAGAGCCGAAAGGGATGTTTTGCTAAAAGAAGCAAGAGATATAAAGGCCAGTATCATTTCCGAAGCCAAGGAGCAAGCACAAGTGGAAGGCGATAAAATGATCAAGCAGGCCCAAGCTACTATCGAAAGCGAAAAGAAAGCCGCTGTTGCCGATATTAAGGCTCAGGTAGCAAACTTATCTGTAGAGATTGCCGAAAAAGTAATTAAACAAGAACTATCCGATAAAGACAAGCAAGAAAAGTTGGTCGAGGATATGTTGGGCGATATTAAACTGAACTAGAAGACCATGAACCAAAACAGGGCAGCCATACGTTACGCAAAAGCAACCTTGGATTTCGCAGTCGAAAGCAAAGCGGCCGATGCCGTGGAAAAGGACATGCGGGAGATAGCTGCGACCATTTCTGAGAGCGTGGAGCTTCAAAATATGTTGGAGAGCCCGGTCATAAAATCAGAGGTAAAAAAGAACAGTTTGTTGGAAATCTTCAGCGGAGCCAATGAAATCACCAAAGGTCTTCTTCAAACCTTGATCGGCAATAAGAGAATAGCAATGTTACAGGAAGTGGCCTTTAAATACATCATCCTTAACGAAAAATTGAAGGGCGAAGAGGTAGCCTATGTTACAACAGCGGTTCCATTGACCTCCGAATTGGAGAAGAAAATTTTGGAAACTGTGACCAAGGCGACTGGAAACAAGGTCACTTTGGAGAATAAAATCGATGAGAGCATCATCGGAGGATTTGTGCTAAGGGTAGGAGATACCCAATACGATGCGAGCATCGCAAACAAATTGAACGGATTAAAAAGAGAATTTACAAATAGTCTATAAAAATGGCAGGAGTAAAAGCCGCTGAGGTATCAGCAATTTTGAAAAAACAGTTATCAGGTTACGAAGCATCCGCTTCATTGGATGAAGTAGGTACCGTATTACAAGTAGGTGATGGTATTGCCCGTGTGTATGGACTTGCCAATGTTCAATACGGGGAATTGGTGGAGTTTGACGGCGGAATGCAGGGAATCGTTTTGAACCTGGAGGAGGACAACGTAGGTGTTGTATTGTTGGGCCCGTCCAAAGAAATCGTGGAAGGCGCAACGGTAAAAAGAACCGAGCGTATTGCCTCTATCAATGTGGGTGAAGGAATTGTTGGTCGTGTGGTGGATACTTTGGGAAAACCAATCGATGGTAAAGGGCCCATTTCTGGTGAAACCTATGAGATGCCCTTGGAACGCAAAGCTCCAGGTGTAATTTTTAGACAACCAGTAAACGAGCCATTGCAAACAGGTGTCAAGGCGATTGATGCCATGATTCCGGTTGGTCGTGGACAAAGGGAATTGGTAATCGGTGATAAGCAAACTGGTAAAACGACAGTTTGTATCGATACCATCCTTAATCAAAAAGAATTTTACGATGCAGGTGAGCCCGTGTATTGTATCTACGTTGCCATAGGACAAAAAGCATCTACCGTAGCCGCAATCGCCAATACTTTGGAAGAAAAAGGGGCATTGGCCTATACCACCATTGTGGCCGCCAACGCTTCCGACCCTGCTCCGATGCAGGTATATGCTCCATTTGCTGGTGCAGCTATAGGTGAGTTCTTCAGGGATACAGGCCGTCCGGCTTTGATCATCTATGATGATTTATCAAAACAAGCGGTTGCTTATCGTGAGGTATCCTTGTTGTTGAGAAGACCCCCAGGACGTGAAGCGTATCCTGGTGACGTTTTCTTCTTGCACTCAAGATTATTGGAGCGTGCGGCGAAGGTAATTGCCGATGACGATATCGCTAAGAACATGAACGACCTTCCCG
This sequence comes from Allomuricauda sp. TY007, assembly GCF_010468565.1. GTDB lineage: Bacteria > Bacteroidota > Bacteroidia > Flavobacteriales > Flavobacteriaceae > Flagellimonas. The sequence continues at coordinate 184,566 of NZ_WUEG01000001.1, read as the reverse complement.
AAGTTTTGAAACCCATGGTAAAAGGTGGAGGTTCATTGACTGCACTTCCTATCATCGAAACACAGGCTGGTGACGTTTCTGCCTATATCCCGACCAACGTAATTTCCATTACCGATGGACAGATATTCTTGGAGCAAGACTTGTTCAACCAAGGGGTCCGTCCTGCGATCAACGTGGGTATCTCAGTATCCCGTGTGGGTGGTTCCGCGCAGATCAAGTCCATGAAGAAAGTAGCAGGTACATTGAAGCTTGACCAAGCCCAGTTCCGTGAATTGGAAGCTTTCGCCAAGTTCGGTTCCGATTTGGATGCCGCAACCTTGAACGTAATCGAAAAAGGACGTAGAAACGTTGAGATATTGAAACAAGGACAGAATGATCCGTTTACCGTAGAAGATCAGGTGGCCATCATCTTTGCAGGTTCCAAGAACTTGTTAAGGAATGTTCCTGTGGACAAGGTAAAAGAATTTGAAAAAGATTACTTGGAGTTCTTGAACGCTAAGCACAGAGATGTGTTGGACACCCTTAAAGCCGGTAAATTGACCGACGAGGTAACTGAAACATTGACGGCTGTTTGCAAGGATCTTTCAAGTAAGTATAAAGGTTAAGTTAAGAGTTCAGAGTGATGGGTTATGGGTAAACTTGAAAATAGTCCTGTAAGAATCAAAAGTTTCGAGTTTGCTTGTAAAATTGTCCATTACTGTGATGAACTAAAGAAGAATAAAGATTTTGAGATAGCCTCTCAATTGCTGAAAAGCGGTACTAGCATAGGAGCAAATACTAGAGAAGCACAAAGAGGGGTTAGCGCAAAGGATTTTAAAAATAAATTTGGGATAAGCTTTAAAGGAGGCTGATGAAACAAAGTATTGGCTAGAAATTTTAGAAGCTACCGGCAGAGAAGTTCCCAATGATTTGATGGATAGGTGTGAAGAGTTAATGCGTATCATAGTAGCAATAGTCAAAAACTCTTAACTCAACACTCATAACCCATAATTTAAAACAATGGCAAATCTAAAGGAAATACGTAACAGGATATCATCCATCTCTTCAACGATGCAGATTACCAGTGCCATGAAAATGGTGTCTGCTGCCAAGTTGAAGAAAGCGCAGGATGCTATTACAGCGATGCGCCCCTATTCCGATAAGCTGACCGAGCTTTTGCAAGGACTTAGTGCCAGCTTGGAAGGGGATGGCGGAAGTGAATACGCTGATAAAAGACCCGTGAACAAAGTTTTGGTCGTTGCCATTACCTCGAACAGGGGCCTTTGTGGTGGATTCAATTCAAATATCATCAAGCAGAGCAACAATTTGGTATCTAAAAAATATCCGGGCAAACAAGTCGATTTCTATACCATTGGTAAAAAAGGAAACGATATCCTTAGAAAAAGACACACCATTTTGGGTGACCAGAGCCGTGTATACGATGATTTGACCTTTGACAACGTTGCGGAAATCGCTGAATTGTTAATGCGTTTGTTCACTAAAGGTGATTACGACAAAATTGAATTAGTGTACAACAAGTTTAAGAATGCCGCTACGCAGATTGTAATGACCGAACAGTTCTTGCCCATCGTTGGAGCAGAAGGTGATGAGGCCATCGCAGCGGATTACATTTTTGAGCCATCCAAAGTGGAAATCGTTAAGGAATTGATTCCTAAATCCTTAAAAACACAATTGTTCAAAGCGATCAGGGATTCCTTTGCGAGTGAGCACGGCGCCCGTATGACAGCGATGCACAAGGCAACCGATAATGCCGCCGAACTTAGGGATGAATTAAAATTGACTTATAACAAGGCCCGTCAGGCAGCGATTACCAACGAAATCTTGGAAATTGTTGGTGGTGCAGAGGCATTGAATAACTAGGATAGAACTTAATCAATATATAAAGGCCACCTAACGGGTGGTCTTTTTTGTTTTTCTTAAGGCAATAAGGTTTAGGTAATAATGGCTTTTGCGTAACTTGTAGCCACCTAATCAAGGTTTTTAAAGAAGCAACACCTATTGAATCCATTAAAAAGGCTTTTTAAACAGACATTTATCTATGGTTTGGCCACGGTAATGCCAAGGGTCATTTCTTTCTTCCTGCTTCCGTTGTACACCGCAGTTTTCGAGAATGCATCAGGATATGGACAGTACACCAATATATATGCATGGATTGCCATTTTTAATGTGTTCTTGGCCTATGGAATGGAAACGGCATTTTTTCGTTTCTATCATAAAAGCGGGGACAAGGCAAAAGTAATTTCCACATCGCTGATATCCTTATTGGGTTCTTCTTTTTTGTTTTTGATTTTGGCCCTTTCCCTAAAAGAATGGCTTTCAGGTATTACCAACATCAATGCCGATTACCTCAAGTTTACCACCTATATTTTAGTGCTGGATGCCGTGGTGATTATCCCGTTTGCATTGCTCAGGGCCAACGAAAAACCCATGAAGTATGCGGTGATTAAAACCATTAATGTAGCCATTAATGTGGCTTTTAACGTTTTTTTCCTGCTTGTACTCCCACAGATGGTGAAAGAGTCAGGGTCAGGCTTTATGGCATCTATTTATAAGCCCAATTGGGAAATCCATTACGTTTTGATATCGAACGTTATTGCCAGCGGGGTAACATTGTTGATTTTGCTTCCCACCTATATTAAGGCGTCCTATAAATTCGACCTTGATATTTGGAAGCAAATGATGAAATATGCAGGTCCCATCCTTGTGGCAGGAATAGCTTTTACCATAAACGAGGTATTGGATAAGATTTTGCTCACCGAACTACTCCCACCAGACATTGCAGAGAGCGAAGTGGGGAAATACGGAGCCTGCTATAAATTGGCACTCTTCATGACGCTGTTTGGAACTGCCTTCAGAATGGGTGTAGAACCCTTTTTCTTTAGTCATGCCAAGAGCGAAAAGCCACAAAAAACATACGCACAGATTACCAATTACTTTGTAATTCTGGGCAGCATCATTCTTTTGGGGGTTATCGTTTTTATCGATGTCTTGGGAAAATTGCTCCTCAACAACCCAGTGTACTGGGAAGCCTTGGATGTGGTTCCCATCATACTTTTGGCCAGCTTCTGTTTGGGCATCTACCACAACCTATCCGTTTGGTACAAGGTAACCGATCGGACCAAGTTCGGGGCTTATATTTCATCCGTGGGGGCTATCATTACCTTGATCATCAATATAAGCCTTATTCCAAAGATTGGTTATATGGCATCGGCCCTCGCTACTTTGGCCGCCTATGCCAGTATGATGGTGCTATCCTATCACTTTGGTAAAAAATACTACCCCGTTCCCTACAACATGCGGAAGATTGTGTTTTACCTATCCGTATCACTCATATTTTCAATACTATCATTCTATGTTTTTAATAGAAATTTAATAGCTGGCAGCATACTGTTTTTGTTATTTTTGGGGTTAGTGTATAAGATGGAAGGAGATAAACTACGAAGCATATTAATAAGACGTGAAGATTAAGATCATAAACAAATCGGGCCATAAGTTGCCGCATTACGAGACACTTGCCTCGGCAGGGATGGATTTACGAGCGGATATAGAATCCCCCATAACTTTAAAACCTTTGGAGAGGGCCATTGTCCCCACAGGACTTTTTATGGAACTACCCGTGGGTTATGAGGCACAAGTGCGACCACGTAGCGGATTGGCAGCCAAAAAAGGGATTACAGTGCTTAATGCACCTGGCACCATCGATGCCGATTATCGTGGAAACGTCGGGGTGATCTTGGTGAACCTATCCAATGAAGACTTTACCATAGAAAACGGGGAGCGTATCGCCCAAATGGTAATTGCCAAGCACGAACGAGCCGAGTGGGAAGAAGTCGAAACCCTTTCCGATACTGATAGGGGCGAAGGCGGATTTGGAAGCACTGGCACCAAATAGAGAAGAATGTCAGGTCGAGCACAGTCGAGACCCTGTTGAATAAAGTATAACCTTTAAAAGATATCCGCTTTTGCGGGCATTTCTATGAAAATAATAGTTCCAATGGCGGGAAGAGGATCCCGTTTAAGACCACATACATTAACAGTTCCAAAACCATTGATACCCGTTGCGGGCAAACCCATTGTTCACCGATTGGTGAGCGATATTGCCAAGGTATTGGGAGAACCTATCGAAGAAGTTGCCTTCATATTGGGAGACCCCGCCTTTTTTGGGGACGACGTAGTGGAAAGTTTAATGGAGCTGGCAAGTGAATTGGGAGCCAAAGGGTCCATTTACAGACAGGACAAACCGCTTGGAACGGGACACGCCATTATGAGCGCCAAAGAGTCCTTGAGTGGGCCTGCAGTAATTGCCTATGCCGACACCTTGATTCGTGCCGACTTTGATTTGGACAAATCGGCCGATAGCGTTATTTGGGTAAAACAAGTAGAGCGTCCAGAAGCTTATGGAGTGGTCAAACTGAACGGTACCAATGAAATTGTTGAATTGGTGGAGAAACCACAAGAGTTTGTTTCCGACCTTGCGGTAATCGGTATTTATTACTTTAAAGATGTTGGTGTGCTCAAAAACCAGCTTCAACATGTGTTGGACAACGACATTACCCATGGCGGCGAATATCAAATCAATGATGGCATAAAGCGGATGATGGAAAAGGGCATGAAATTTGTTCCTGGTAAAGTGGATGAATGGATGGACTGCGGCAATAAAAATGTGACTGTAGAAACCAATCAGCGTATGTTGGGCTTTCTGGAAAATGAAGGAGAAAACATGATTGCCGATTCCGTAAAACAGGAAAATGCGAATATTATAGAACCCTGTTTTATTGGCGAAAACGTAGTGCTTAAAAACACAACGGTCGGACCGTATGTTTCGGTTGGAGCGAATACCGTTTTAGAGAATTCAACCATAAAAAATAGTTTGATCCAGAGCAATAGTAAAATCAGCAATGCCAATTTGGACAATGCTATGATCGGCAATCACGTTGTTTATAATGGTAATTTTGAGACCATTAGTATTGGAGATTATTCCGTTTTGGAATAACTTTAGAATGGATTTTTAGTTGGATGGGGACTTAGGATGTTAATATGAAAAAGAAACTTCTTGTTTGGATGGTTTTGGGAGCATCAATCATGATGCATTACGGCACCTATGCCCAAGAAGAACAGGAAAGCGCCGAAGTCTACCTCGAAGAATATACCGACGAGTTTCAAGAGAACTTCTTTGAAGCCCTAAAGCAAAAAGGTATCCAAAATTACGATAGGGCCGTGGATTTGTTCCTAAAATGCAAACAACTGGAGCCGAACAATAGTGTAGTGGACTACGAGTTGGCCAAGGCTTATATGTTCGATAAAAAGTACGTGCAGGCCCAAGACTATGCAATCGAAGCCCTGTTATCGGAACCTGAAGATTATTGGTATCTGGACAATTTATTGACCATTCTGGACAAGCAAGGAAGCCCAATCGAAAGCATTAAACAACGCATACCCTACTACAACAAGAAACTGCAGCAGAATATGGCCGTTTCCCTTTTTAAAATGAAGAAGTACGGGGAAGCTTCAAAAGTGTTGGATGATTTGGAGAACTCTCAACTGAAATCAGACCTCGAAGGAAAAATAAAAGATTCCCTTCAAAAAGATAAAGAACCGGACACCGCACCTATCGTTAAAAAAGAAGAAGATTTGGACGACCCTGTGGCTCAGTTGAAAGCTCAGATGGAGCAATTGATAACAGCCTCGGAATATGAAACGCTTTTGAGCGATTCCCAAGAAGCGTTGGACTCTTATCCGTTGCAGCCTTATTTTTACTACGCCTACGGAACATCTTTGAACAATACGGGAAATCCTAATAAAGGTATAGAGGTTTTGGAAAGCGGACTTGACTATCTTTTGGATGATGAAGGATTAAAGAACAAAATCTACAAGCAGCTATCCGAAGGGTATTCCAAAATTGGGAACACCCAAAAAGCAAACGAATATTTGAACAAAATCAATTCAGGATTATAATGAACCTACATAAAAACATAACACGAATTGCTGTTTTGACGGCTTTTCTTCTCACTCTAGGGGCTTGTAAAAGTACCAAGTCCATAACTGGTGGAGAGGTCAACTCGCGACTATCGGCAAAGAACATCATCAACGCGCATTATTCCAATCAATCTAAATTCAAAACATTGAGGGGTAGGGTCAAGATCGACTATGCCAACGGCGACGATTCACAGGGCGTAAACGTGAGCCTCCGAATGGAAAAGGACAAGGTCATTTGGATGAGCGCTCCCCTTGGCGTGGTCAAAGCACATATTACGCCGAACAAGGTGTCTTTCTACAACAAGCTCCAAAACGAATATTTTGATGGCGATTTCAGCTATTTGAGCGACTTACTGGGTACAGAACTCGACTTTGAAAAAGTACAGAATCTGCTGTTGGGGAATGCCGTGTTGGATTTAAGAAAGGAAAAATTCAATTCTGAAGTGTACAATGGAAACTATCAACTAAAGCCAAAAAAGGCTAGGGAACTCTTCAAAATCTTGTTTCAATTGGAACCCAAAAACTTTAAAATAGCCACACAAGAAATAGCCCAACCGGAAAATTCCAGACAGTTAATGGCCAAATATACTTATCAGAATATTTCGGGAAATGTGCTGCCAGAGGATATCAAAATAGTAGCCGAAGAAAAAGGTGCACTGACAACGATAGACTTGAGTTTTCGTAACTTGGAACTCAATAAACCGATGAATTTCCCCTATAAAGTGCCGAAGGGCTATGATAAAATTACATTAAAGTAATATGAAAGGTAAAATTTCATATAATGCTTGTTATTTGATAGTTATATTTTTTGTTTCACTGGGTTCCTATGCTCAAACGAGTGAACAAAAGGTGCTCGAGGCGAAAAGAGAACGTTTACAGGAAGAAATCAAGGAGATCAACAGATTGCTCTTCGCCGAACGTAAGGAAAAGGGTACCGTTTTGGACCAAATGGAGGCTCTGGACAACAAGATAAACGTCCGACAAGAACTTATTCGGGTCACCAATCAGCAGTCGAATTTGCTAAACAGACAGATCAACGTCAACATCAGAAACATAAGTAAACTTCGGGAGGATTTAGAGACCCTAAAAGATGATTATGCAGAACTCATCCGAAAAACCTATCAGAACAAATCGCAAAGCAACAGATTGATGTTCTTGCTTTCTGCTGAAAATTTTTACCAAGCCTTCAAACGGCTTCAGTATATGCAACAATATGCAAAGCATCGGAAAAAGCAGGGCGAGGGCATCGTTAAAAAAACCGAAGAGCTAAAGACTTTAAATCAGGATTTGGTTCGACAGCGAAAAGAAAAGGACCAACTCATTGCCGAAAATCAAAAAGCTAAAGCGGAACTATCCAAGGAAATTGAATCCCAAAGAAGCCTTCTAACAAGTATAAAACAGAACGAGGCCAAATACACCGCCGCAATTGCCAAAAAGCAAAAAGAAGCCCGCAAAATTGATCGTGAGATAGAAAGAATGATTAAAAGCGCTATCGCAAGTTCCAACAAAAGTTCAGGGAAATCGACTAGTAACGCAACTTTTGCCTTGACACCCGAAGCTAAATTGCTGGCCGATAATTTCTCTTCTAATAAAGGGAGGTTAATTTGGCCCGTGGAAAAGGGAATCAAAAGCCAGGGGTATGGAGTGTATGCGGATAAATTGTACCCAGGCATTAAGCATCGAAACAACGGCGTCACCATTACTACCGATGCAGGAAGCAAAGCAAGAGCCATCTTTGAAGGTGAAGTCATTGCAATTTTATCGGTTCCAGGTGGAAACAAAGGGGTGCAAATAAAACACGGAAACTACATAAGCACGTACTATAACCTTTCCAATCTGTACGTGAAAAAGGGGGATAAAGTAGCCGCCAAAGAGGTGTTGGGCGAAATAAATACCAATCGGTTGGACGGCAGCACCAAATTGAAGTTTTACCTTTATAAGGACTCCAATCGATTGAATCCCGAAGATTGGATCTATCAACTCTAACACTATGAAGAAAATAACAGATGTACAAGGCGCCTTTGAACTGCATAATGGGGTCCGGATGCCCTATTTTGGACTGGGGGTATATCAATCCGAAGATGGAAGCGAAGTGATCAACGCGGTAAAAACTGCATTGAACCATGGTTATCGCCACATTGATACTGCGGCCATTTACCATAATGAAGAGGGCGTTGGCACAGGAATTCACGAAAGCGATGTGGACCGAAAAGACGTATTTTTAACAAGTAAGGTCTGGAATACCGACCAGGGCTACGATGCCACGCTTAAAGCTTTTGATACTAGTTTGGGCCGTTTGGGAACCGATTATCTTGATCTGTACCTCGTGCATTGGCCAAAAGGCGAAATTTCAAAGGAAACTTGGAAGGCGCTTGAAAAATTATACAAAGAAAAAAGGGTCCGAGCCATTGGAGTGAGCAACTTTTTGCGACATCATTTGGAAGATTTATTGACCTCGGCAGAGATTGTACCGATGGTAAACCAAATGGAGTTTCATCCCTATTTGGTGCAACAGGATTTGATTGATTTTTGCAACTCCAAAGGCATTCAATACGAAGCATGGTCCCCATTGATGCAGGGCAATATCTTTGACCTGGATATCATGAAGGATTTGGCCTCCAAATACAACAAGACCATTGCACAGATCGTTTTGCGATGGGACCTTCAAAAAGGGGTGGTCACCATCCCAAAATCATCCAAAAAAGAGCGAATCATTGCAAACGCAGACCTCTTCGATTTTAAATTATCGGAAGAAGACGTAAAACTGCTCGATGGACTGGAAAAAGGCAAACGTTTTGGCCCAGACCCTGATAATTTTGCTTTTTGATTTTTCCCAAACAGTTGCTTAATGAGGTGTCTTGGTTTTTTACCATGGTGATTTATCCAAATCAGTATTCCAAAGGCTCTTTTCTAGCATACCTGACCCTCAAAATATAGACAGCATTTTCCTCAACAAGATAGGATATCCGATAAGAGAACTTTTCATAGACTCTGACATTTCCTTTATTCCCCCTCTTTAGTGTATCAAGTTTGTAGATTTCAGGGTCTGTTGCCAAAATGTTGACGGAATTATGGATTTCTGTAATGACCCTTGTGGTTGTTTCAATAGACTTTGACTCTTCTAGTAGATATAAAAAGGCCTGGTTCAAGTCTGCTTCGGCCCAATGTGTCCAAATTATTTTTCTGCCCATTTTTTGATGTGCTCACCAACTTGCTCATGAGAGTATAACTCCCCATTTTCTATTTGGGCAATGGACTCATCCAATTCCTTGTTGTACTGTTCCAAACTGATACGTTCGTCATCGTCGTCATTGTAATTGTCGGCCATGGCCTTGACGAGTCTCAAGAACCTGTGGTCGGCCTTCTTGACGTATTCCAGTACACTTTGTCTTAAATCCAAGGTTGCCATACTATTCTGTGTTTGTTATAGTAAAGATACAACTTTCATTCAACAGCTATCATGTTGATTGCACAATGGCAGGCCCTTAAGTAGTAAACAGCGCCTTGAGCTCCGTAGCATCAGATGGCTTCATTTTGCCGGCAAGTACCAAGCTCAATTGCTTACGGCGTAGTGCGGCGGCATAGCGTTCCTTTTCCAAGTCGGTTTCAGGCTCCAATGGTGGGACTTCGGTAGGTTTCCCCGTATCATCCACGGCTACAAAGGTGTAAATGGCCTCGTTGGCCTTGGTGCGTTCGCGGGTAAAGCGATCTTCGATCCAAACATCTATAAAAATCTCCATGGATGTTTTAAATGCCCTGGAAACTGATGCTTCCACGGTTACCACGCTCCCGAGAGGTACAGCTCTGTTAAAGGCGACGTGGTTTACAGAAGCGGTCACGGTAATACGTCGACTGTGCCTACGGGCCGAAATACTGGCAGCCCGGTCCATACGGGCCAAGAGTTCCCCACCAAAAAGATTGTTGAGGGGGTTGGTTTCACTGGGCAATACCAAATCGGTCATCACCGTGCGGGATTCACTGGGAGTTTTAGCGCGCATACCTTAAAATTTTGCGCAAAGATATTGAAGTGTGGAATGGTTTTTAAAGGAAAGCGAGATTATTTCTCGGAAAGCATCCAAGCATCCCTTGAATCCTCGGCTTTTACCTTTCTTAAAAAGGCAAGTGCCTCCTTGGGATCATCAAAACTATCGTAGGCCACTTGATGAAGCCCATATTTGTTTTCGCCCAAATAAAAAGCGTTGTATCCCTTTTCTTTGAGTTGGTCAACCTTTTTATCAGCATTTTTCTCTTCACGGAAAGCCCCGGCAATTACATGGTGTTTGCCGAGTTTCTTTTTGGTCACTTTAATGTTGATGGCAGGAAGTTCCAATGGAGCACTTTCAAAAAAAGTAGCTTCCTGAATTAAGCGTGACACTTCCTGTTGTGCATCTTGCTGTGCGGCCACTTCCTTTTGCTGAAGGTCACCGTAAGTTCGGTACGAGGTAACTCCCAAGGAAACCGCCAATAAAATCACGGCAGCATATTTTAACCAAGGTCTAAAAGAAGTTTGCTCTCTTTTCTCTGGCGTAATGATAAACGGAATGCGTTCTTCCAATTCTTCTACCTCTTCTTTGATGACCTCGCGCTGAATAGGTGTTGCAGCAAATGTTGATAAACCAAAGGAAGATGTTAAAAAATTGATTTTTTCTTCGGGTTGGAACTGTATTCTCTGTTCGCGGTTGTGCCACAATTTCCCAATGCCAAAAAGCTCAATGCTCTCCCCTTGGGCCAGCTTATTGTTCCAATCTTGGGCAATGTTTTCCACTTCTTTAAGCATTTCCTCATACCCCAAATTCTTTTCTTTGGAAATATGGGAAACCAACAAACCATCATTCTTGGAAAGCTGGGCGTTAAAGGAAATGGTCTTGCTTGGTGGCACTAAAGTATTGCTTGCCAAATCAATTTCTGCGGATTTACCATGGGCCAAAAATGCCCCAAAACCAGGTACCACAACACAATTGTAATCGAACAAGAGTTTTTCTATGTATGAATCAATCCGCATAAGCACAAATATTGGAAAAAAAGCAACAGCACAAAATAAGCCGGATAACTTTTTATTAACATATCAAAATCTGTATTTTGTGAACAACTTTGACACCCAAATCAAATGACTGAACCTGAAATTATTGCGGCTTTGCGGCTGCAAAATATTCCCAATATCGGGGATGTTACGGCAAAAAAATTAATTGCCCATTGCGGAAGTCCATCCGCCATTTTCGAGGACAAATTGCACCATCTTTTAAAAATTGACGGCATTGGCAAGATGACCTTGAAAGGTTTGTTTGATACCATCCATTTGGAAGAAGCCCAAAAGGAGTTCGAATTTTTGTCCAAAGAAGACATCTCTATCTCCTATTTTATGGATGATGATTATCCTACCCGTTTGAAGCATTGCGTGGATGGCCCCATTTTGTTGTTTCAACGAGGTAATATTAATTTGAATGACCAAAAAATCATCAGTGTCGTAGGTACTAGGAATGTAACCAACTACGGAACTTCGTTTTGCCAGCAATTTATTGAAGAATTGGCACCTTTGGACCCGATTATCGTAAGTGGTTTGGCCTATGGCGTTGACATCGCCGTTCAAAAAGCAGCAATGGATCATGGGTTGCAGACCATTGCCTGCATGGCGCACGGTCTCAATCAAATTTACCCGAAGGTGCATGCCAAATACCAATCCAAGATGGAGCAAAATGGTGGTTTTATGACCGAGTTCTGGAGCAGCAGTCAACCCAATCGGGAGAATTTCCTAAAACGAAACCGAATTATCGCTGGGATAAGCGAAGCGACCATCGTAATCGAGTCTGCCGAAAAAGGAGGTAGTTTGGTCACGGCTGATTTGGCCCACGGCTATCATAGAGAGGTGTTTGCCGTTCCCGGAAGAGCGACTGATAAATGGAGCAAGGGCTGTAACGACCTCATTAAATACCAAAAAGCGCATTTATTAACCTCTGCTGCCGAGCTGGTTTACCTTTTGGGGTGGGAAATTGAGGAGAAAAAGCAGGAAAAAACGGTGCAAAGGCAGCTGTTCGTCGAGTTGGACGAAACAGAACAGTCAATCTACTCGTACTTGCAATTGAACGGAAAACAACTGCTGGACACCGTGGCTTTAGAGTGCAATTTGCCAATTTTTAAGGTTTCGTCCATTTTATTGAACATGGAATTGAAAGGCGTGATCCGACCATTGCCCGGTAAAATGTTCGAGGCGATATGATCGGTCAATATGGAAAATCTCAAAAATTAATCATTCCGATTAGATTTCTCGGTCACAAGTTCCTTTACATAAATGACAACAAATGTATTACTCGGTTGGCAAAGGCGGAGGCGTATTGCCTCCCAAGAACGATTTCAATTCCTCTACCTCTTTCAATGCGGTCCAAGCAGTCATACCTTGTTTCCATATCAAACTGTCACGGTTAATGGTTCGTGAGGCGAATAGGGAACGCATTTGCTCAAAGGTCACTGGGCCGTGTTGGGTTCCGTTCGTTGCATAATGGTACATGGTTTGTGCAGGCAGTGGTGGAGGAACGGCTCCAGCCGAAGGTTGCGCAGCTTGCTGTGGTGCACTTTGGGTGTTTCCGCCCATCATGCCGCCCATTTGTTGGGCCAGTGCAAAGCCCATGCCCATGCCCATGCCGGCACCAGCAGTACCACCTTCGTTTTGTGCAGCGGCCTCAATGGCTTTGGCCGTTTTGAACTTGGTCAATTTGTCCAGGTCCAGTTTGTCGATTCGGCTGTATTCGAAGATTTCTTTTTTAAGGTCTTCGGGCATGGAAACATTCTCGATATAGAATTTTTCCAAGGAAATACCCACACTCTCAAACTCGGGGGCCATTACTTCCCGACAGGTGTCCGAAAGTTCGGTAGTGTTGGCGGCATAGAGCTCAATTGGGAGATTGGCTTGTCCAACGGTATTCGTAAATCGAGTGGCAATCAAACTTTTTAAGTGCTCATTGATTTCAAAATTGGTGAAATTGCTGTCCGTACCTACGATATCCTTGATGAACTTTCCTGCATCGGAAATTTTAAAGGCATACGTTCCGAAAGCTCTTATCTCTACCAAACCAAAGCGGTCATCACTTAAGGTGATAGGGCTTTTGGTGCCCCATTTTTCATCGGTGAACAAATGGGTGTTCACAAAATACACTTCGGCCTTAAAAGGAGAGTTGAAGCCATATTTCCAACCCTTCAAGGTGGCTAAAATAGGCAGGTTTTGTGTGGTAAGGTCGTAAGTGCCCGGTCCGAATACATCGGCCAACTGCCCTTCATTGATAAAAACGGCGGTCTGCCCTTCGCGAACAATAAGTTTGGCACCGTTTTTTATTTCATTTTGATAGCGCTCAAACCGATATGCAATGGTATCGTCGGTGTAGTCGAGCCATTCGACAATGTCGATAAACTCGTTGCTAAGTTTTTCTTTGATCTTTCCAAAAATATCCATGGTAGTGTTTTTTGATTTACGCTTACCAATGTATAAAAAAGGTCGAAAGCACGGAAATTTAATTTTTGGCTATTCCACCTTGCACGAAGTGTCCGCAATAATCTTCCATTCCCCGTCAATTCTTTTGAGAACCAACATAAAAATACCTTGCAAATTGCCCACGGGTCGGGTCAAATGGTATTTGCCCATCACTGTATAGGCATCATCATTGATTTTGGAAATATCGTTGGACACCAATTCCAATTTACCAAAATGGTCCTTGGAGGGATAGCTTTTTTTATAGCGGTCCATCGTGCTTTGCCATCCCTTTACCACTCCCGAACTGCCGTAGAAGGTAAGTTCATCCGATTTCCAGTAAGTTTCCATGAACTCCTCGATGTCGTAATTGTTCCAAGCTGCTTGTTGGGTGGACAATACGTTGAGAATGGCGGTTTTATCCGCAGTTTCTTGAGAAGACTGTGAAAAACACACAATTGACAAGAAAAATACAAGGAAGGATAGTTTTTTCATAAGGGTGGAATTTAATTTTGTTTTCCTGCTGCCTTCAACATTTTTAATACTTGTTCCTTTGGAATGGCCTCGATTTTGTGTCCATCCCGTCCAATCATCGTCTCCCCGGCAAAAAGGGAATTCAAGATGGCTTCCTCGGTCGCTTCAATGGTAGCAAGGAACAAAGGTGTCATGGCTTCATTTCGTAAAGTTGTCGTGGTTTGTGCTGTACTTTCACTTTGGTATGGAATTCGGCACGCTTCTGCTGTGGAAACGGCGATTACATAATCACCACTGCCATTGCTGGCAATACCCCCCGTTCGTGAAAGACCCAGCATCGCTCTTTTGGCCAAGCGTTCCAAGTTTCTGGAATCCAATGGAGCATCGGTGAGCACGACCATCATGCAGGAACCATCCGCAGAATATTTGAGAGCGTCCGAATAGCGGTCGAGTTGCTTGTCCACCTCTACGCCTGCAATCTGCAAAACACCTCCAAAATTGGACTGCACCAAAACGCCCACGGTATAGCCGCCCAATTTTTTGGGCAACACTCTGGATGATGTTCCAATCCCACCTTTAAACCCAAAACAGATGGTTCCAGTACCCGCTCCAATATTACCTTCGGTAACGGGACCAGACTTTGCATTTTCAATGGCTTCAAGCACATGTTCCTCAGTTACATGTCGTCCACGGATGTCGTTGAGATAACCATCGTTGGTTTCACCGACCACGGCATTTACGGAACGGACATCATCGTTTTCAGGTTGATTGAGCGTGTAGCCAATAACGGCATTCATTGCTGTGGGAACACTTAAGGTGTTGGTCAAGATGATGGGCGTTTCCAAATTCCCTAGTTCCTTTACTTGGGTGTAACCAGCGAGTTTGCCAAAACCATTGCCCACATAAATAGCAGCGGGCACTTTTTCCTGGAAAATGTTTTTGGAATGAGGAAGAATGGCAGTGACTCCTGTTCTAATGTTATCCCCCTCAATTAGTGTGGAATGACCTACTTGCACACCAGGCACATCGGTGATGGCATTCAAGGCTCCCGGTTTTAGGACACCAATCTCGACCCCATGGTCCCGAAGACGGTTTTGTGATAGCATCAACAACGGGAATATGAAAAATAAAAAACAAAAGCTGGGATTTCGTTTATTCATAACTGACCAATTAATCTTTTAAAGCGCTCACCGTAACCAGCAATTGTCCCACATGGCGTTGGCTGTGTTCGGCCGCATGAAAAAGCAATCCTATTACGGTAGTGGGGAGCTTCTTTCTTCCCACAAAGCGCTTGTTTGTAAGCGTCGTTTCGGGGATAGTTTTAAAATAGTCCAAAGCTTGGCCCACCTTTGTCTCAAAATCAGCTATTAATCGCTGCGATGTTGGAGCATTTTCTCCATTCCCTTCATTTTTTAAGTATTGGAATTGTGCATCTGTCAAGGTTTCTTCTTTTGCGTAGGTCATTAATCGATCTAACACGCCTGTCAAATGTTTTAGGTGAAACCCGACCGAAGCCCTGCCAAATGGTTTTTCCCAAAGTTTATCTTCGGGAAAATCGGATAAATACTGCTTTACCTCACGTACCGATTGCAACAGTGCATGTGCGGCAGGTTGCAACAGTGCGGGCACATCATGTATGGGACCACTTAGCCAATACTCTTGAGAGGATGACATAGAAAATTTTACTTTTTAAAAATCTCGATAATCCCCAGCCAAATATTTGTTGGCTTTTTCTTCTTTGAATTGGGCAGTTTCTGCATCCCAATGCAATGTCTCGCCGGGAAAACGACCCGCGATGGTTCCCAATAGAATAGTTTCAGTCAGTCTTGCCGCATAATCAAAAGGAGCGGTAGTGGTATCCTTGCCCAAACAAGCATCTACAAATTGGTGGTAGTGTTTAGGTCCTTCAGTGGCATAATTTCGGATAGGTTCTCCCAAGTTGTGCTCTTCGGAAACCTTGGCAATTTCCTTGGAGATATCCACGTATTTCCCTTTCCTGATTTTCTTTGGTAATTGCATAAAGTGAGGTAGCAACAAACGTCCCTTTTCACCCACGAACATAGCTCCCTGTTCTGGTAACTCGTTTTCACCCGCTACACCTGCATCCAAGGAGATGCTGTTCTCGTCACTCGTATTAGTCGTTTTTTTGTCCTTTTTCATTTCCATGCCCGGCAACATAAGGTCTTCGTGCATTTCTGGAACGCCAGGTCCATCGTACCAAATCCATTTTAGGGATTTGCCTGTGTGTTTGGTGCCTGGGAATTCATAGGTAACCGTATTTTTTTCTGGGAAACCAAACCCATTGGTGGGTCTGCACTGCGTCATAATGGTTCTTGGAACATCCAGTTCCAAAGCGTTGTACGGGGTATCAAAAATATGCACGCCCATGTCGCCCAAGGTGCCACAGCCATAATCCATGAGTTTCCTCCAGTTTCCGGGGTGGTACATTCCATCTTTATAAGGCCTTTCTTTGGAGGTGCCCAACCAAAGGTTCCAATCCAACTGGTCAGGAACGGGGTCTTCACCTTCGGGCAATGGACCATCGTAACCCCAGTTTTTGGGAGACCATGCATGCACGGTGTGTACTTTTCCGATAATACCGGATTGAATCAAAAGGGTGGCCAGTTTGTAATCGTAAAAAGAGTGTACCTGTATACCCATTTGCGTGACCAATCCTTTTTCGGCTGCCAATTTTTTCATTTCCCTAGATTCGGAAACGTAGTGTGTCAATGGTTTTTGACAGTAAACGGGCTTGTCCATGTTCATTGCCATTAACGAGGCTGGTGCATGGGTATGGTCGGGTGTTGAAACGATAACGGCATCAATTTCGTCGCCCATTTCTTCCAGCATGGCACGGTAATCAAAAAAGATACGTGCTCCCGGATGCATTTTATGGGCTGTGGATAGGTTGATGGCATCTACATCGCAAAGAGCGATTACCTCAACTGCTTCGTGGGAGGAGACGGCCTTTAGGTCCTCCATCCCCATATTACCGACTCCAATGTGGGCTGTTCTTAGTTTTTCTTTTGGGAAGCCTGCCTTTAAAATGGAAGGGGCAAACATGATTCCAAGTGCTCCCACACTACTTTTCTTGATAAATTCTCTTTTGTTCATGGTCTGGAGGTTATAGTTTTTTAATTTTTATGTTTCTAAACCAAATGGGGCTCGCGTGATCTTGAAGGGCAATGTAGCCAGTTTTGTATTTTCCGTAGTCGGGCGCATTGTCCCATTTGCCCGAATTCTTTTTGGCTTTCCAGTCATCGGACCACGGTACAAATTCCAATAATTTTTTACCATTGAGCCAGTGTTCCACCTTTTCGGGGGTGAACACAATTTTTGAAGAATTCCATTCTCCTACCGGATTCAGTTGTTTTTGAGATTCGTCCGCGGTATGCATGGCATAATCGGCACCTGTTTTTTGCCAATCTTGAAGAAGCTCTGGGTGTTCTGCACCAAATTGCGAGTTGTACCCTGTCAAATCGTGTATGTCCGCATAGTTTTCATCGTCGATGATCTGATATTCTGGAGACACAACAGGAGGCCCATTATAACCTTCTTTTACATGGTAAAAAATTCCGCTGTTGGCCCCTTTGGGTATTTTCCATTCCAGATAGAGCTCAAAATTATCGAACTCTTCGGCGCCATAAATAATATCTTTCCCGCCGGTATAATCCTGTTCCAGTCCCAATTCGGTATCAAAAGTGAGGACACTGTCCTTTATTGTCCATCCTGGAGGCAGGGAATCCATACCATAGCCGCGCCAGCCTTCTAGACTGGTGCCGTCAAAAAGGTAGGTCCATTCAGATTTCTTCTCTTCAGTTGTGGGGGTTGTTGCTTCGTCTTTTTTGTTTGATTGGTTTTTACAAGCAGCTATCGCCAAGATTAAAATGGCAAGCCTTAAAAATTTGAGCATGGTTTAGTTTTTGATTTTTTATCTGCGAGGTTAAAGTACAAAATAATTGGATAATTTTTTTGTGCCTTTTTCACTACTTTTAAGGCAGACTAACTCAACACTTTAAAAATGAAGACTTGCTTTTTCAAAATTGGTATGCTTTTGCTTACCGCAACATTGTTTATTGCCCCAATGCATTCCCAGCGCAGGAACAAAAAACAAAGCGCACCGGAATATCCCGAAAAATTATACTCAAGTTTGGAATACCGATTGATAGGTCCTTTCCGTGGAGGCCGTTCCGGAACGGTTGCTGGAGTGCCTGGAGAACCCAATCTATATTATTTTGGAGCCACTGGCGGTGGTGTTTGGAGAACCACAGATGGAGGTCGTTCTTGGGAAAATATTTCCGATGGTTATTTTGGAGGGAGTATCGGTGCCGTTGAGGTGGCGCAAAGCGACCACAATGTGATCTATGTAGGTGGAGGGGAACAGACCGTTCGCGGCAATGTTTCATCGGGCTATGGTGTTTGGAAAACCGAGGATGCTGGAAAAACATGGAAATCCTTGGGCCTCGACAAAAGCCGTCATATTTCCCGAATGCGGGTACACCCCGACGATCACAATATTGTGTATGCCGCTGTAATGGGCAATTTGTACAAGCCTACCGAAGAAAGGGGCGTTTACAAAAGTACCGATGGGGGAGAGTCATGGAAAAAAGTGCTCTTTGCCAATGATATGGCTGGAGCGGTCGATTTGACATTTGACCCGAACAACCCACGGATTTTGTATGCATCAACCTGGAGAATTGAACGAACTCCCTATAGTTTGAACAGTGGCGGAGAAGGTTCAGCATTATGGAAAAGTACCGATAGCGGAGAAACGTGGACAGAGATTTCCAACAACGAAGGTTTCGCGACCGATACTTTAGGAATTATCGGCGTGGCCGTTTCGCCCCAAAACAGCAATAGGGTGTGGGCTATGGTAGAAAACAAAGAGGAGGGAGGTCTGTACCGCTCGGAAGATGCAGGAAAAACTTGGGCTCTTGTAAATAGTGACAGAAGCTTGAGACAACGTGCTTGGTACTATACCCGGGTATATGCCGACACCAATGATGAAGATGTGGTTTATGTGCTGAATGTGAGCTATCATAAAAGTACGGACGGAGGAAAAACCTTTGAATCTTCCAATGCCCCGCACGGTGATCACCACGACCTTTGGATTGCTCCGGAAGATTCCAATCGCATGATTATGGCCGATGATGGGGGTGCCCAGGTAAGTTATGATGGCGGGGAAACCTGGAGTACCTACCACAACCAACCTACGGCACAGTTTTACCGGGTTACCACGGATAATGCTTTTCCATACCGTATTTATGTGGCACAACAAGATAATTCTACCCTTAGGATCAATTACAGAAGCGATGACGGTTCCATTGGAGAAGACGACTGGGAAGAAACTGCGGGAGGCGAGTCGGCCCACATTGCCGTGGACCCAACCAATGATGATATTGTTTATGGAGGTAGTTACGGCGGATTGTTGACCCGCGTGAACCACGCCAATAACACTACAAGGGCCGTTAACGTATGGCCAGACAACCCCATGGGGCATGGTGCCGAAGGGATGAAGTACCGTTTTCAGTGGAACTTCCCCATTATGTTCAGCAAACATGACCCCAATAAATTGTACACCTTCTCCAATCATGTGCACATGAGCACCAATGAAGGTCAGAGTTGGGAGTTGTTGAGCGGTGACCTAACCAGAAATGACCCGACAAAATTGGTGTCCAGCGGTGGACCCATTACACAGGATAATACCAGTGTGGAATATTACTGCACCATTTTCGCCGCCAATGAAAGTCCATTGAAAGAAGGATTATTGTGGGTGGGCAGTGATGATGGTTTGATTCATGTGACCAAAGACGGAGGGCAAACCTGGGAAAACGTAACCCCGCCCAATATGCCCGAATGGAACATGATCAACAGCATTGAACCTTCCGCTTTTGATGAAGGGACTTGCTACGTAGCTGCCACGCGTTACAAGTTGGGAGATTTTGCTCCATACCTTTACAAAACCACCGATTACGGAAAAACTTGGACAAAAATTACCAATGGAATCGAAGATGAGCACTTTACCCGTGTGGTACGAGAAGACCCAAAAAGAAAAGGGTTGTTGTATGCAGGTACGGAAACCGGTATGTACATTTCTTTTAATGATGGAGCCAATTGGGAGAAGTTTCAGTTGAACTTGCCCATTGTTCCCATTACGGATTTGACCATTAAAGATGACAACTTGATTGTGGCGACCCAAGGTAGAAGTGTTTGGGTGATTGATGACCTTACCGTGTTGCACCAATTGGATGATGCCACAAAATCTGCAGATGCTATTTTGTACAAGCCAAGAGATAGTTATAGAACCAAAGGAAGAGCAGCTAGAAAACCATCAAAAACAGAAGGCGAAAACTTGGCCAACGGAGTCATTACTCATTTTTACTTGAAAGATTTTTCCGAGAAGGACAGTGTTTCATTAACCTATACCAAAATGAACGGCGATACTTTGGCAACCTATAGCACTTATGCCAAGGAGAAGGATAAAAAATTGAAGGCCAAGAAAGGTGGAAACACCTATGTTTGGGATACCCGTGGCAAAGGTGCCGAAAAATTGGACGGCATGATTTTGTGGTGGGCCAACCTAAGCGGGCCTAAAGCCGTTCCTGGAACATACAAAGTTAGTTTGAATGTAAACGGAAATGCCCAAACGGAGAACTTCACCATTCTTCCCGATCCAAGGGCAGAAGTTACGGTGGCCGATATGCAAAAACAGTACGATTTCATCACCGAGGTGAACGAAACTGTGGACAGAGCGCATCAATTCATTAAAAAAATCAGGGAGATCAATGGCAAGTTGGACGAATTCATCAAAAAGTATAAAAATGATGAAGCGACCAAAGCTTTGGTGGAAAAAGCCAAAAAAATGAAAGAGCAATTCAGTTCCATTGAAAAAGAACTGTATCAAACCAAGAACAGAAGTAACCAAGACCCATTGAACTTTCCCATCAAACTGACCAACAAACTGGCACACTTGAACAGTTTGGTTTCCATTGATGATTTCCCGCCAACCGAGCAAGACATCGCAGTTAAAAACGAGATGACAGCTAAAATCAATGAGCAATTAAAAGCTTTTGATACATTGGTCGACGAGGAAATTTCGGCTTTCAACGAAGAGTTCAACCAACTCAAATTAAATTATTTGAGCATCGAAGAATAAATAAATGAGGCCCTTATGTTTTTGCATAGGGGCTTTTTTTGTACAACATACCTCAACCATACAAATCAGCCATCACCATGAAAAAAGGAATGCTTCTTTTGCTAAGTGCCCTATTCGGCACGCTCTCAATTGCACAGACGGCCAACGAGTATTTTGAACCCATGAAATTTAGGAACATTGGCCCATTTAGGGGCGGACGTTCCGTAACTGCAAGTGGTGTTGTGGGCGACCCGCTTACCTATTATATGGGTACAACGGGTGGCGGACTTTGGAAGACCACCAATGCCGGAGGCCAATGGGAAAACATTTCCGACGGATTTTTTAAAATGGGTTCCGTTGGGGCCGTTTCTGTTTCACCATCCAACCCCAATATTGTGTATTGTGGTATGGGAGAGCATGCCCCAAGAGGCGTAATGACTTCTTATGGAGATGGAATGTATAAATCCAACGATGCAGGGAAAACATGGATTAAGCTAGGCTTGGAAAAAACGCAGCACATTTCACGAATCATCATCCACCCCACCAACCCCGATATTGTTTATGTGGCAGCCCAAGGCGCTTTGTATGCCCCAAATCCGGAGAGAGGGGTATATCGTTCCACGGATGGAGGAAAGACTTGGGAGAACATTCTGTATGTGGATGAAGGTACAGGAGCCGCCGAGCTTTCCATGGATGCAAATAATCCTTTGGTTTTGTATGCAGCAATGTGGGAGCACCAGCGTAAACCCAATAAGGTAATCAGTGGTGGGCCTGGAAGTGGATTGTACAAAAGTACCGATGGTGGGGATACTTGGACAGAAATGACGAAGGGACTTCCCGAAGAAAAAGGAAAAATGGCCATAGCGGTAAGTGCTGCCAATTCTGATAAAGTCTATGCCGTGATTGAAAGTGATTCCAATCAAGACAAGGGCGGTTTGTTCGTTTCCAATGATGCAGGTGATAGCTGGCAGATGGTAAGTGGAGATAACCGATTGGTGCAACGTGCCTGGTATTATATTGAAGTGTTTGCCGACCCCAATGATGAAGATACCGTGTATGTGCTGAGTGCTTCCATGTTCCGTTCCGAGGATGGGGGGAAAACATGGGGAACCATCTCAGTGCCCCATGGCGATACCCACGATTTGTGGATTAACCCCAACAACTCCAACAATATGGTTTTGGCAGATGATGGCGGGGCTACCATTACTTTTGATTACGGCGAAAACTGGACCTTACAGGACAATATGCCTACGGCACAGTTTTACCGAATCAGTGCAGACAATCTCTTTCCGTATAATATTTACGGAGGCCAGCAGGACAATACTTCGGTCAAGATTGCGAGTCTTTCAGTAGGTCGATGGAGCATTGGTCGGGAGGATTGGCACTATTCCGCAGGTGGGGAGAGTGCTTTTTTGGCCTTTGATCCCGATAATCCCCGTTATGTGATGGGTGGAAGTTATTTGGGGACCATCGAACTGTTGGACATGGAATCCAAAATGTCCAGTAACGTCATGGCGGCTCCGATCCAATATTTAGGTCGTGATGCACGGGATATGAAATACCTGTACAACTGGAATGCCCCCGTGATTTGGTCCAAGCACGAACCCGGTACGTTTTATCATGGAGCCCAATTGGTGCTTCGTACCCGGGACAATGGAGTGACTTGGGAAGAAATATCCCCGGACCTTACCAGAGATCAAGATGAACTGCAAGGAAAAGGAGGTGGCCCCTACACCAACGAAGCCGTAGGTGCCGAAAACTATGGGACCTTAGCCTACATCATCGAGTCACCTCATGAAGCAGGGGTTTTGATCACAGGCAGTGATGACGGTTTGGTGCACATTACCAAAAACGGCGGAGAATCATGGGAGAACATAACCCCAAAGGGGTTAAAGGAATGTTTGGTAAACGCCATTGAGGTATCGCCACATAACCCAAGTACCATCTACATTGCCACCACCCGATATAAGTTCAACGATTATACCCCTGCCATATACAAAAGCAGCGACTATGGTAAATCGTGGACGAACATAAGTGAAGGGATTCCCTATGGAGCCTTTACAAGGGTAGTACGGGAAGACGAAGAGCAAAAAGGACTATTGTATGCGGGTACC
This sequence comes from Allomuricauda sp. TY007, assembly GCF_010468565.1. GTDB lineage: Bacteria > Bacteroidota > Bacteroidia > Flavobacteriales > Flavobacteriaceae > Flagellimonas. Next base: position 161,411 of record NZ_WUEG01000001.1, on the reverse strand, counting down.
GAGAAGGGGCTTTATGTTTCTTGGAACGATGGAAAAAAATGGGAACCCTTGCAACTGAATCTGCCCAAAACGCCGATTACTGATTTGAAAGTGCACCAAGGAGATTTGATCGTGGCTACATCCGGAAGAAGTTTCTGGATTTTGGACAACATCACCACACTTGCTCAGTACGAAGGAAGCAACAAAGCATTAAAAATTTACAAGCCCGAAGAAGCCATTCACGGTAATTGGGGAAGTCAGCTAAACAGTTCTTCTAAAAGTGTAACGGGAACCCATTCTTTTGAAGGAGTAAACCCGGCAAACGGTATGGTAATCTACTATAATCTTCCGAAAAAATTGGATTCTTCCGAAGTTACCATGGAAATTTTGAACGGACAGGGCAAAGTGGTTCGCAGCTTTACTTCCCAAAAAGATGAAAGTTACATACCGCACAATGGTGGCGGTGCACCGCCAAAACCTGTTTTGGGAACCGACAAAGGGTTGAATCGCTTTGTTTGGGATTTAAAAACCCCAATATTGCCAGGTATCCCAGGCGTGTATATCGAAGCAGATTTTACAGGTCACAAAGTGCCACCCGGGGAGTATACCATAAAATTAAAAGCAGGAGGGGAGACAGTTTCCACCAAGGGAACCATCATTGCTACACCCAATACCAATGTTGATCAAGAGCGTTTTGAGGAACACGATGCCATTATGACGGATTTCGAGACCAAACTCACCGAGATGCACAACAAAGTGAACAAGTTGAAAGAAGTGCAAGGTCAACTGGAGAAGCTTTTGAAGGATTTGAATAATGATGAGCTGAGGAAAGAAGGTCAAGCTTTACTCGATAAATTAAAAACATGGGATGGCGAAATGGTACAGCGTAAATCACAAGCGTATGATGATGTGGAGAACTTTCCCAACAAGTTTACCGCTGAATATTTATTTGTAATGAACCATAGCAACAGTGCTTTGCCACAGATCAATCAACCATCAAAGGATAGAAAGGCAGAACTGGATGCGCAATGGGTTGGGTTAAAACAACGAGCAGAAGCTTTAATGAATACAGAAATACCTAATTTTAACGCCAAACTATGGGAGCATGGCATTGGAGCCATCAGAATGTAACACTTAAAACAAAATAATTGTTGTACCCGTATATAAAATCGTTGCACTTAATATTTGTGGTGACCTGGTTTGCAGGTTTGTTCTATATTCCCAGATTGTTCATTTACCATATTGAAGCCTGGGAAAAACCATCACCCGATAAGGAAATCCTTTCCGAACAACTAAAGTTGATGACGAAACGATTATGGTACATCATCACTTGGCCATCGGCAATCTTGTGTACGTTGTTCGCGATATGGTTGTTGATTTTGATGCCCGCTTGGTTGCAGCAACCTTGGATGCACGTTAAACTGGCCTTTGTAGCGTTACTTTTCGTGTATCACTTTAAATGTCATCAAATCTTTCAACAATTGCAGCGCGATGAGGTAAAATACACTTCTAAATTTATGCGTATTTGGAACGAGGTGGCGACCCTTATCCTGTTTGCCGTGGTGTTTTTGGTCATCCTTAAAAATGCCTTTAACTGGATCTATGGGGTGATAGGGATTTTTGTGCTGGCCCTATTGCTGATGCTGGGAATCAGGTTGTACAAACGTATCCGTGACAAAAACCCGAATGCTTAGAACACCCATTTAGGCTTAAGTTGGGGTATAAAAGGCGGAGTGTTATGCTGCATTGTTTTTTGATTCAAACTTGTGTATTTTAACGTATGTCCAAAAAATACCCGAAAGATCGCATCAAAGTACCTCGATTTAGTGAGGATTCGGGTTTTTATACAACACCGCAACGTTCCAAGATCATGGGAAAAATACGGGGCAAGAACACCAAGCCAGAGCTTGCCTTTAGAAAAGCACTGTGGCAATCGGGCTACCGTTACCGTATTGATTACAAGAAGCTCATAGGAAAGCCGGATATCGCCCTAAAAAAGTACAAGACCGTTATATTTATTGATGGTGAGTACTGGCACGGTTATAATTGGGAGGAGCGCAAACAAAAAATCAAGACCAACCGAGAATTCTGGATTCCCAAAATTGAGCGTAACATGCAACGGGATCAAGAGGTGAATCAAGCTCTGAAAGAAAAAGGGTACACTGTATTTCGTTTTTGGGAAACAGAGGTGAAGAAAAACTTAGATGAATGTTTAGAGGCAGTCTTAGTGCACCTGGATAAAGTCAAAGCTGCTTTTTCACAATCTTGAAAACTTGTAGCACATCATCCAAAGGCAATTCAAAGTCCTGAAATTCGGGCGATGTATTCAAATTATGGCACAAAACCGTCTTATTTTTCCTGTTATACCCTGTAAGTTGTTTACAGATAATCCTATTTTCACAAACCAGTATATAAGATTGGTTCCAAAAAGTTTCATTATTGCGTGTTAACGATTCTTTTTTTATTTCTAAACCAAGTACATAGGCCTTGTTCGGAATTGCCTCAAGGCTGGAATCGTTCATGGAATCGCCGGACACTTCAAATATGCGATGGGGTTCATCCGCTAAAAAATCAATTATAAAACCTCCCTGAAAAGGATTGCTCAGATTGTGCTTTTGTAAGCTTTGAATATATTTTTTGTGCCATTCCACCAATACCAAAGGGGCCATTACCAAGTATTTTCCATGCTCCAACGGGTAAAATACACTGCCGTGCTTGGTAAAAGGCTGTCGTTTGGTGTAGGCCTCTCCCATATCGTTGACCTCGTGCATGTAGAGCTCGGCAATGGTAAGTCCAAAGTACTCTGCTATTTTGGTGAGATTTTTTATGGGGATATTGGCATCCTTGCGTTCGTAGAGCTGAATGGTGCGAAGGCTAACCCCAATTTCTTTGCCCAATTGTGATTGGCTAATGTTATTTTTTCGTCTTAACTGCTTAATTATATACATTTATTTCTATATTGTGTAATATTGTTACGCAACAATAAATCAACGCAGCAATTCATCTGTTTTTCTGTAATTGGGTTACAAGCCAAATATAGAAAATAGGATCTGACCCCGACATATAATTATTTAAACACAAATTATAAATGGGTTCCATTAAAGGCCTTGGGCCGATCGTAAAGGGCGAATTAATCTTCAAGGAAGAGGATTATGGAAAGCCAATCAATGAAAAGCTATCCGAAATACTACGAAGAAATACTTCTAAAAATGACTTTGCCAATATTGCCATACAGAGCAATGTGAGTTTTTCCACTATTCGAGATGTAGTGTACCGTACCAATAGTTTGACCAAATTGAACGCAAATGCCATTTCTTTGTTGATTCATGCTGCTTTCGAAAACTCTTTTGCATACAAACTACAGGCGGAGGGCGATATTCTTTATCTGGGAAATTTATTGAAGCTCTAAACGCAACAACCAATCGGTTTGTTTATCGGTACCAATATAATAAGGGTGTTCGTTAAACTTAGTAAAGCCATGTTTTTGATAAAAACGTATGGCCTTGGGGTTGTGTTCCCATACCCCTAGCCAAATATAATCCTTACCCAACTCCTTGGCTTTTGCGATGATCTCTTGAAGCATCCAAGCACCGATTTTTTTACCTTGATGCTGTTCAAGCACATAAATACGTTCAATTTCCAAGGCATTGGGATCGTGCACATCGGTCTGGGCGGTTCCAATGTTTAATTTGAAATAACCAACCAATGTTTCATTGTCATAAACAAAATAAAAAAGGCAGTCTTTATTGCCAAGTTCTTGCGCTAACTTGTTGGGATGAAAAGCTTCTTGGATATAGGTTTCAAAATCCTCTGGGTCATTGTCCTTTTCAAAAGCTGCTCTAAAGGTCTCTTTGGATATGTGCACCAAAGTTTTTAAGTCCGAAGTAGTACATTGTTGATAGTTCAAGGCCATGGCAAAGAATTATGCCCAAAATTATCACAAAAAAAAGAGCCTAACACGAAGTTGGCTCTATATTTTTCAGGGGGATAACTACTGATCTATAGCATGAAAAGCTTTTTGATCAAAAGCATAAAACCTGTGAAAAAATCGTTTCTGTAGACTTGAACATTTTCGTCCATCGTGGTTTTTGATTTTAGTGCCATGGTTAATTTGGTTTGTGGTGTTAATTTGGGTAAAAATTTCGATATAACCAAATATATAATCGATGAATGGCAATTTAAAACTATTGTTGTGTAATGGCTTGATTTTGTTGTAAAAATTGTATGGATATTTATCAAATATTCATTTCGGGAATATCCCCTTCAACAACAAGTTTTCCTTCGGTCGCTTCTACGATTTCTTCAACGGTGACCCCAGGTGCTCTTTCCATCAATTTGAATCCTTCGGGTGTGACTTCCAAAACGGCAAGGTTGGTGACAATTTTTTTTACGCATCCTACACCGGTCAAGGGCAAGGTGCATTGTTTCAACAATTTTGATTCCCCGGCCCGGTTGGTGTGCATCATGGCAACGATGATGTTTTCCGCAGAAGCTACCAAGTCCATGGCGCCCCCCATCCCTTTTACCATTTTTCCGGGTATCTTCCAGTTGGCGATATCTCCATTTTCCGCTACTTCCATCGCTCCTAAAATGGTTAAATCCACATGCTGGCCCCGTATCATTCCAAAACTTAGGGCAGAATCAAAAAATGAAGCGCCCGGCAAAGTGGTTATGGTCTGTTTACCAGCATTGATGATATCGGCATCCTCTTCCCCCTCGAATGGGAAGGGGCCCATGCCCAAAACACCGTTTTCGCTTTGAAATTCCACACTAATATCGTCCCGTACAAAATTGGCAACCAAGGTGGGTATACCAATACCGAGGTTGACGTAATATCCGTCCTTGACCTCTTTTGCTATCCGTTTTGCTATTCCGTTCTTATCTAACATGTTGTTAATGTGTCAATTAAGTAATTAGACAATATGCCAATTACTTCTAGTTATGTATTTCTTTTTGAGGTCGAAATTATTTTGTTCAAAATTTTGATGATGTCAAACAATTCCGCCAATAACTTTTCAGCACTTGGATAATTATTCAGTTCGTTGCACAAGAAAAGCCAAAACTCAGTTTCTTCAGCTTCCTTCATTGCAATTTTCATCTTGTGCACAAAGTCAGCCTTGCTCTCCGCATTTTGGGCTTCCTTAATATTTGCTCCTATGGATGTTCCTGACTTTAAAACTTGGTTAGCTACCACGAACTTTCGAATACTTTCAAGTTTTTCGCCATATTCAACAATGTTTTTGGCAAATTCAAACGATTTTACCAAAATAGTGTTGTCACTATACTTTTCACTAAAAGTTATCATCATACTTTTTGAATATATCGCAATCCGTTAATTAATCCAGCCTAATCGACCCATTATCACATTGATTCATTGGCATATTGGCACATCGGCTTATTATCTCGTTCTCACCGTTCGTTGCTCTATTCTTTTCTCAAATGATTTTCCTTGGAAAATGCGCTGTACAAATATTCCAGGAATATGGATCTGGTTGGGGTCCAGACTGCCTGCAGGAAGTAGTTCTTCGACTTCCGCTACGGTTATCGTGGCCGCTCCGCACATACACGGATTGAAATTCCTAGCCGTGCCTTTGAAGATCAAGTTGCCCGCTTCATCCCCCTTCCATGCCTTTACAAAAGCAAAATCGGCCTTGAAAGCTGGTTCCAACACATACATTTTTCCATCGAATTCACGGGTCTCTTTTCCTTCTGCGACCTCGGTCCCGTAACCTGCCGGGGTGTAAAAAGCGGGAAATCCTGCTTGTGCCGCCCTGCATTTCTCGGCCAAAGTTCCTTGTGGTGTCAACTCCACTTCCAGTTCCCCGCTCAGCATTTGGCGTTCAAACTCGTCGTTTTCACCTACATAGGAGGAAATCATTTTTTTTATTTGATGCTTTTGCAAGAGCAGTCCCAGTCCAAAATCATCGACCCCGGCATTATTGGATATACAAGTGATGTCCTTAACGCCCAATCGCACCAATTCGTCTATGGCATTTTCGGGTATTCCGCATAGGCCAAATCCGCCCAACATAAAGGTCATTCCATCCTTTACACCCTCCAAAGCTTCTGTAACATTGGCAACTGTTTTATTGATCATAGCATTCGTATTTATATTGCCTGAAATTACGATTTAAATAAAAAAGCCCCAAGCAAATTACGATATGCCTGGGGCTTTATTTTATCAAAATGGGTTTGGGCTAGAAATCCAAGTCGTCCAAATCGTCTCCAGTATCAATATCTTCCTCTTCTTCCTGTTGTTGTTTGGTACAGTCTATATTGATGGACATCTCCTCTGGCTCTTCAAAAGCATCTTTGGAAACGCCTATTTCTTCGTTGGCGTAGTTCTTCTTCATATAAAGGGCCCAAATCGGCAATGCCATAGATGCTCCCTGGCCATAAGCCAATCGATTAAAGTGTATGGACCTATTGTCTCCACCTACCCAAACGCCGGTTACTAGATTGGGAACCATCCCCATGAACCATCCATCACTTTGATTTTGTGTGGTTCCTGTTTTTCCGGCTATCGGATTTGTCAACTCATAAGGGTATCCGGTTATAATCTCCTTATAAACGGTGTTGTTCTTGCCATAGGTGTGCCTTAAACGTCCCCCAGAACCGTATTGGGTCACACCTTCCAAAAGATTGATCATCGCATAGGCAACATCCTTGCTCAAGACATCTTTTGTTTCGGGTTTGTATTCGAATAGTACGGTACCATTTTTATCTTCTATACGGGTGACCATCACGGGTTTTACATACACCCCTTGGTTGGCAAAGGTCCCAAAGGCACCCACCATTTCATATACGCTTACATCGGGTGTACCTAAAGCGATGGACGGCACTTCTGGAATTTCTTTGGTAATTCCCATGTTCTTCGCTATCGAGGCAACCGAACCAGGGCCTACCCTATCAATCAATTGTGCTGTGATGGTGTTTACGGAATTGGCCAAGGCACTTTTCAGGGACATATCCTCTCCCGAGTACTTTCCATCCGAATTCTTTGGACACCATGCGGCCATGTTTCCATGCTTGCCTGGCTCAATACAATACTGATTATCGGGAAGGGTATAACAAGGGGAATAACGTAACTGGTCTATTGCTGCGGCATACACGAAAGGTTTAAACAAAGAACCTGCTTGCCTTGAACCTTGAATTACATTGTCGTATTGAAAATGTTTGTAGTCTATACCACCTACCCAAGCTTTTACGTGACCTGTTTGTGGTTCCATGGACATCATTGCAGTACGTAGGAATGTTTTGTAGTACCGTATGGAGTCCATAGGTGTCATTATAGTATCTTTTTCAAAGGAATCGCTGTTCCAATCAAAAACGGTCATTTCTGTTTTCTTGTGGAAAGTTGCTTCAATGTCCTTTTCAGCCAATCCTTCACGTTTAAGATGGCGCCATCTGGCCGATCGTTTCATGGCGCGCTCCATAATGGTATCAATGGCACCGCTTGTCAAATCCAGAAATGGAGCAGTAGGGTTGCGGTCGGGCGTATTTTGGTGAAAGAACTCAGCTTGAAGGTTTTTCATATGTTCTTGCACGGCCTCTTCTGCATTTTGTTGCATTCTGGAATCTATGGTGGTGTAGACTTTTAGCCCATCCAAATAAATATTATACTTTTCGCCATCAGGTTTTGGGTTTTCACGGACCCAGTTGTTCAAATAGCGTTGCATGTACATTCTAAAATAGGTGGCCAACCCTTCTCTGTGGGATTCTGGGTTAAAGTTGATCTTCATCTCCCTGCTTTGCAACGAATCTTTCTCCTTTTCAGAGATATACCCATATTTCGCCATTTGCCCGAGAACCGTATTGCGTCTGTTAAAAACCAACTCTTCACGGCGTATGGGATTGTAAAGGGACGAGTTTTTTAGCATACCTACCAATACGGCGGACTCTTCGGTTTTAAGTTCGGCGGGTTCTTTTCCAAAGTAAATTCTAGATGCAGAACGGATACCGTCTGCATTGTACCCAAAATCATAAATATTGAGGTACATGGCGATGATCTCTTCTTTTGTGTAGTTACGCTCCAAACGGGTAGCTATTACCCATTCCTTTATTTTTTGTGTAACTGCCTCTAATAAGTTTCTGGATCGTACACCAACAAAAAGTTGGCGTGCCAGTTGTTGCGAAATGGTACTTGCCCCCCCTTTTGTTCCCAAATAGGCCAAAGCCCTTGCGAATCCTCGGGCATCAATACCTGAGTGATCATAATACCGGGCGTCCTCGGTAGCTACCAAGGCATCTACAATGTTTTGCGGAAGGGTCTCGTAGTCTACCCAAGTTCTGTTGTCGTCCAAATAGAGTTTCCCCAAAGTTTCCCCGTCCGAAGAGATAAACTCGGTGGCCAAGTTGGTCTCTGGGTTTTCCAAACGTTCAAAGGTGGGCATTTCTCCAAGGGCTCCCCACGAAGCCAAAAGAAAGATCAGAACAACGGAGAGTACCCCTGCTCCAAATAAGATCCAAAACCACTTAATGAAAGGAAAAAAGTTTTGCTGCTGTTTTTTTTGACGCTTCTTTGCCATTATAATTTGGGTGCTTTTTCTATTTCCAAACCAACATCTGTTACTCCTTCTAAAATATGAAGGCCTTCCACATCGCCATTTTTGCGCATGGCGTGGGAAATATTCACTTTATATACGCCAGAATCGGGAAAACCGATGTTTTCCTTGTACCAAAGTTTGTTTTCCTTAATGCTTCCCATTCCTTTCCCCAACCATTCTCCACTGGGTTCTGCCATTTTATATTCCAACGTATCCTTAACGGTATTACCGCTTGGATATTCTAACTCGGTAATCAAGAATAAATTGCTAAAGGCAAAAGTATCATCATTTCTGATATTGATGAACATATTGTATGTTTCCGTGGAATCCAGTTCGGAAAATTGAAAGTCCACCCCTTGATCCATTTCCCACTTTCCTTCTTTGATGGGTCTGTAATCCGAATAGACCAACAGCTCATTACAGGATGATAGGGCAAGGACTGCGATAAGTAGAAACAAAAAATTATTTCGCATTGGATGCTTTGGATTTTGGTTTTCTACGTTTTTTCTTTCTTCGCTTTTTATTCTTGGGCCTATCAAAACGGGTAAGGCTGTCCTGGCCTACGACATTTTCGAAAGTAGTCTTTTCTTCCGCTACATTATCTGCGGCGTACTCCTCTAGACTGGCAACTTTATCACCTTTCTTGTTAAGTTCCAGGATTTCCAAAACTTGGTCTTTGGAAAGGGTGTGCCAAGTTGCTGGTTCATCCTTATACGAGAACCAAAGCGTTTCTTTAAAAATATCCGCTTTTTGACAAAAAGCTATTCCTTTCTGGGTTTTGAGCTTACAATCGGAGGGGGGGAAATTTTTGAGTGCCTCCAGATACATATCCAACTCGTAATTGAGGCAGCATTTGAGCTTGCCACATTGACCTGCCAATTTTTGAGGGTTCAAGGCCAATTGTTGGTAACGGGCAGATGCTGTGCTCACCGACCTAAAATCTGTCAACCAGGTAGAGCAACAAAGTTCACGACCGCAAGAACCGATGCCTCCCAAGCGCTGTGCTTCTTGCCTATATCCAATTTGGCGCATCTCAATACGAATACCGAAGGCTTTGGCCATGTCCTTGATCAATTGCCTAAAATCCACACGATCTTCGGCGGTATAGTAAAATGTGGCCTTGGAACCATCTCCTTGGAATTCCACATCGCTAAGCTTCATTTCAAGTTTTAGGGAAATGGCGATTTCTCGGGAACGCTTTTTTATTTCTTCTTCCCTATCTCTACATTTTTGCCAAATATCAATGTCCCGTTGGGTGGCTTTTCTGTAAATTTTTGGGATGGTCTTATCATCAGGGGCCACCTTTTTCTTTTTCATCTGTATCCGCACCAATTCGCCGGTAAGGGTAACAACGCCGACATCATGACCGGATTTGGCCTGGGTGGCCACTACATCGCCTATGGACAATGTGAGATTCTCCGTATTCCTAAAAAATTCCTTTCTACTGTTCTTAAAACGTACCTCAACGCAATCAAAAGGTTTTTGACCGTTGGGCAACGACATATTGGAAAGCCAGTCAAAGACTGTTAGCTTGTTACAACCATCAGTGCCGCAAGTACCATTGTTCTTGCAACCACGCGGTTGTCCATCCTTGCCGGTTGAACAACTGCTACACGCCATATTTAATATCTTGATTGAGGTGTCGATAAAACATTGTCAATTGGATTACAGTCAAAACTCCTTCAAGCATTGAGAAATTTAAAACACATCTCGACTGCGCTCGATATGACATGAAATTTCTTCCTATCCGTTTAAACAACCTCAATAGGGTTCATAAAAATTACTAATTGTAAATATAGTACAATTTGTTGCAGTAGTGAAATGCTACTTCTTGTATTTCAGTACGGGAGAACGTCCTTTTTTGAATATTTTGTTGCTGGCCCCTTTGCCTTTACGCAAACGTTTTTGTTCTTCGTAGGGCAATGCGTGTATTTCCATGCAATCCACAGAGCAGCAATTGTTCATTTTTTCAGCGCACTCCTCGCATTGGATAAACAGTAAATGGCAGGCTTCGTTGGCACAGTTCACATGGGTATCGCAAGGTTTACCGCATTGATGGCAGTGTGCGATGACTTCATCCGAAATGCGTTCGCCCCTCCTGTGGTCAAAAACAAAGTTTTTTCCCAAGAACTTATTCTCCAATTGCTTTTCCCTTACTTGTCGGGTGTATTCGATGATGCCCCCTTCCAGCTGGTACACATTTTTGAAACCTTTGTGTTTGTAATAGGCACTGGCCTTTTCGCAGCGAATACCACCAGTGCAATACATCACCAGTTTTTTGTCTTCCTTGTGCTCGGCAAGATCTTGTTCTATAATATCGAGGGAATCGCGAAAAGTGTCCACATCGGGTGTGACGGCATTTTTAAAATGGCCTATCTCGCTTTCGTAATGGTTTCGCATATCTACCAGAACGGTATTCTCGTCTTCAATAAGTTCATTGAATTGTTCCGCATCTACATGGATTCCTTTGTTGGTGACATCAAACGTGTTGTCATTCAGCCCATCCGCCACAATCTTTTTGCGGACCTTCACTTTCAATTTCAAAAACGATTTGTTGTCCTGCTCAATGGCGATGTTCAATCGCACATTTTCCAAAAATGTAATGCTGTCCAGATGTTCCTTAAAAACGATGAAATTGTCCGCAGGAACCGAAAGTTGGGCATTTATTCCTTCGTGGGCCACATAAATCCGACCCAGAACTTCCATATCGTTCCAAGCCAAAAAAAGATGGTTCCTTAAAATTTGGGGATTACCTATGTGTGCATATTTATAGAAAGAGATGGTAAGCCGTTCTTTTCCAGCTTCCTCAATAAGGGCCTCCCTTTCTTTTGCACTTAATGTGTTGTACAGTTGCATGCTATACTTGATTAAGCCTGCCTGTCGGCAGACAGGTTAAAGAATGGTTCTTAAAATGTGGGGCAAAGATAAGAATTAAAGGGCAAGTAAATCAAAAGGGCCTGTTAAGGGCCCCTTGATCTACTACTTCCTTTTCATAGCTAAATTTTCTTCCTCCTAGCAATGCGAGCTATAATTAGCTCTATGTAGATGAGTTAGTACCCTTAAGATGTATTGTTATTAAAAAGGTTGCGTGGCCTTTGTGGCATGTTGAAAGAAATGGTATTTTAGCCTTCCTAACATTTTTTACCATGAGCAAAGAGAAAGAAGCAAAATTAAAAGCCCTTAAACTTACATTGGACAAGCTTGACAAGACCTACGGCAAAGGTGCTGTCATGAAAATGGGGGACAGTGTTGTTGAAGATGTTGAAGTGATTCCTTCCGGCTCATTGGGATTGGATATTGCCCTCGGCGTAGGGGGTTACCCGAGAGGACGGGTGATTGAAATATACGGTCCTGAGTCCTCAGGTAAAACTACATTGACACTGCATGCCATTGCCGAAGCCCAAAAAGCTGGTGGCATTGCCGCTTTTATTGATGCAGAACATGCTTTTGACCGATTTTATGCCAAAAAGTTAGGGGTTGATATTGACAACTTGATCATCTCCCAGCCCGATCACGGAGAGCAAGCTTTGGAAATTACCGAAAACTTGATTCGTTCCGGTGCTATTGACATTGTAATCGTGGATTCCGTGGCCGCATTGACCCCAAAAAGTGAGATTGAGGGAGAAATGGGGGACTCAAAAATGGGATTGCATGCACGTTTAATGTCACAGGCCTTGCGAAAACTGACCTCAACCATCAGCAAAACAAAATGTACCGTAATCTTCATCAACCAGTTAAGGGAAAAAATCGGGGTAATGTTTGGAAATCCAGAAACAACCACTGGTGGTAACGCCCTTAAATTTTACGCATCCGTTCGATTGGATATCAGAAGATCCACACAAATCAAGGATACCCATGGCGATGTACAAGGGAACAAGACCCGGGTAAAAGTGGTGAAAAACAAAGTGGCCCCTCCTTTTAAAACTGCCGAATTTGATATTATGTACGGCGAAGGAATTTCCAAAATAGGAGAAATACTCGACTTGGGAGTTGCCTACGAAATTGTCAAGAAAAGTGGTTCTTGGTTCAGCTATGGCGACACCAAATTGGGGCAGGGAAGGGATGCCGTAAAATCACTTTTAATGGACAACCCTGAGCTCTCTGAAGAATTGGAAGGGAAAATTAAAGAAGCCATTGCGGCGGTAAGCGAGTAATCCTTTTATCGATTTTTATGGGAGATTAACTTTTAGTTGTGAAAATCCTACGCAACCCTTGTTTATGCTGGACATCTAGGGAATAAAAGGATTTTTATTATGAAAAAAGTATTAGTGCCCTTTATGTTGATCGTGGCATGCTCATGGTTCGTCTCTTGTGAGGTGGACGATGATTCCCCCAATTTTTACTTTACCGCCTTAAAAACAGTTGAGGCCGATGTGCCCGAATCGTTTGAGTATGGGAAAACCTACGACATTGAAGTAACCTACCAACGACCCAACGCGTGCACCTTTTTTGAAGGTTTTGATGTAACAAACACTGCGGAAACGGGCCGTGATATTTTTGTGGTCGGTTCTGTCTTAACTGATGAAGACCGAATATGTACCGAAGCCGTGGAAGAAGTTGTGGCCACGTTAAAATTCAACGTAATTTACACCAAGGACTATACCTTCCGGTTTTATGCGGGTGATGACGCCGAAGGCAATGCAACTTATTTGGAATATACAATCCCAGTAGCAGAAGGGGAACAAACAAATTAAATAGCAACTATCCAAAATTGACCAACATTTGGATCTTGAAGAACTGATACATAACTGTAAAAACGGAAACAGAAAGGCCCAAGCCGAGCTATACCGAAGATATTCAGGTGTGCTTTTCGGTATGTGCCTCAAATATTCCCGTAACAAAACGGAAGCGGAGGACAATCTTCACGACAGTTTTATGACCATTTTTGACAAGGTCGACCAGTTCGGTTTTAAAGGATCTTTTGAAGGTTGGATCAAAAGGATAACCGTAAACACGGTACTCCAGAAATACAGAAAAAACCAATACCTCAATGTGGTTTCGGAGAATATTGAAGATGAGATAGAAGTAGAAACAGAGGATACAGACATAAACCTTTCAACCTTATTGGGTTACATACAAGAGCTGCCACATAAGTATAGGCTAACCTTTAACCTTTACGTATTGGACGGCTACAGTCACAAAGAAATCGGTGAGATGCTGGGGACATCCACTGGAACCTCAAAATCCAATTTAGCCAGGGCCAAGGCTATTTTGAGGGATAAAATAGAAAAAGCCAAAATAAACATTGCTTAAATAGAACTTACGATGGGGAAAAAGAATTTAGAGCAATTGTTCAAGGAAAGTTTTCAAGACTTTCAAGAAGTCCCGGACGAAAAAGTCTGGAACTCCATTGAAGCCTCTTTGGACAAAAAGAAACAAAAGAAACGGGCCGTTCCAATTTGGTGGGGCCTTGGGGGCGCAGCCGCTGCCTTGGCAATACTGCTGTTGGCAATCAATCCGTTTGCCGAAGAACCAAAAGAAGAACAAATTATTACCGATAGGGAAAACATTGCTATTCCAGACGAAACAGGTAATTCAGAAGAAAAGAACAATAACGGTTTTAGTCCGGTGACTACTTCAGAAAAGCAAGAGGATGGTCTGGCAAACACTTCCGATAGTGAAGACTTGCAGGAAGGAAACCATCAAACAACCGATAACAGCCTACATAAAAATGAGGTTTCAGCAATTGCCGAAAATGTCGCTTCCACCAATTCAAAAATAAATGACCCAGCGGGTAAAACTCAGGCCAAAAACAATGGTTTAATCGAATCTGAAGCACTTTCTTCTGAAAAAGATGGAGCAGAAAAAAACAGTGCCATTGCGATGAACGGTGATGAAGGCCAAAGGCGAACCACTGAAACAGACAGGGATAACAACCAAGTTGCACAGCATACAGAAGAAAAAGTAGAGGCTGAAAAAAAATCCATTTACGATGCGATTGAAGAGCAAAAGGAAATAGAAGAAGCGGTGGCAGAAAACAAAACGGGAAAATGGTCCGTTGGTCCTTCTTTGGCACCTGTATATTTTGATGCTACTGGAGATGGCTCTCCTGTTGGAGCCGATTTTTCCTCCAACTCAAAATCGGGGAAGTTTAATTTAAGCTATGGTCTTACGGTAGCGTATGAAGTGGGGAAAAAATTAAAAATCCGCTCCGGAGTGCACAGGGTAAATTATGGTTACAATACCAACGATGTGGTTTTTTCCTCTACTTTACGGGCTGCTTCGGCCAATAGAATAGCAAATATTGATTATAACCCAAATTCCGAATCCATAATTGTACAAAGTAGGGAAAGCGCCAAAAATGCACCTGCGATCAACTCCAAAGAGGTTCTATTCAACGAAGCCCCCTCCCTTGATGGTAAAATGGTTCAACAATTGGGATATATTGAAGTCCCATTGGAAGTAAATTACGCCGTTTTGGACAAAAAGTTAGGCGTTGATCTTATAGGAGGTGTAAGCTCGCTTTTCCTTGTGGACAATTCAGTGTTGTTGGAATCCAATGAACTGGTTACCGAAATGGGCGAGGCGAACAACATAAACGCTTTAAACTTTAGCGCCAATGTGGGTATGGGCCTCAATTATAAATTTACACCCAAGGTCAGGTTTAATATTGAACCTGTATTCAAGTATCAATTAAACACTTTTTCCAATGTGTCCGGCAATTTTAAACCTTATTCCATTGGAGTTTATAGCGGCATAAGTTTTAAGTTTTAATATGTAAGAAGTTGGTTAGGAAGATTGCTCCTTTAAGCAATCAATTAAGCGCCCTATTAAAAAGGGTGCTTTTTTGTGCCAAAGACATTCACATATTTTTCTTACTTTCAGACTTATAAAACTAACCAACCTTTTGACAATGTGAAAAATAATCAGTTTGAAGATGTCCTCATTTACTTTTCAAAATCGCTTATGGGAAAGGAAAATGAAGATGATATTCTCTGGGACGTGGCCAAGAACTGTATTGGCCAGTTGGGGTTTGTGGATTGTGTGATCTATCTAGTAGACGACAAAAAAGAGCACTTGATCCAAAAAGCTGCGTACGGCCCAAAAAACCCAAAAGACAAGACTATTTACAATCCAGTTAAAATTCCTATGGGCCAAGGAATATCGGGTTATGTGGCCCAAACGGCCCAAGCGGAAATTATTGACGATGCCTCTAAAGACCCTAGATATATTGAGGACGACGAGGCAAGATTATCGGAAATTTGTGTACCTATTACCTGCGAGGATATTGTTTATGGCGTTATTGATTGCGAACATCCCGAAAAGGGCTTTTTTACGGACCATCATCTTAAAATGCTCTCGGCCTTTGCCGCCATCTGTGGCATAAAAATTAGAAGCGTTCGCACCCACGAAGCGTTGATGGAAGAACACGACCGCTTGATAAAGATCAAAGAAGAGATGGTCGAGTTGAAGCTAAAAAGCCTGAGTTCACAATTAAATCCACATTTTGTTTTCAATTCGCTCAATTCCATCCAATATTTTATTACCTCGGAGAAAAAAAGACTGGCCTTGGAGTATTTGTCCATGTTCAGCAAGCTCATCCGGTTTTACCTGAATCAATTGGGACAGGAAACGGTTCACTTAAAAGATGAAATAGACATGCTCCATTCGTACCTAAAACTTCAAAAGCTACGTTATGATGGTTTGTTTGATTATAATATATCTCTCCACGAAAACTCAAAAAAGATGGAAGAGGCGACCATTCCTTCCCTTGTAGTGCAAACGCTTTTTGAGAATATTATTGAAAACGCCATGTACAACCAACAAAGAGGACAACATTTTGATGTGCTGCTAAAAGTTGCCGACTCCTCTGTAACGCTCAAGGTCCTTCACCAATCGCTCCAAATAGGTAAATACGCAAAAAATCAATCGGGTTACCGCGAAAGTATTTTGCAATGGCAAGATCAAATCAATCTCTTAAATACTGTAAAAGACTTTAAAATTACCACTACAATTACCCATAGTTTTGACAATGACATCCAGAAAAGAAGTATTTCCCTAAAACTTCCCAATCTGATATAACCTATGTCGAATCTATTCAAATAGTAGATAAGTTTGATGATGATAATCGTCCTTTGGGCACCACGGTGATTATAAAAATACCTTTATAGAATTTTTACTGTTTGGTCAGTTCTTTCAAAATTACATCCCTTACCTCTTCCCTTAAAGTAGAGGTATCCGAAGCACTCAAAATCCCAGTCTCGAAAAACTCGTGCACTTTTGCCCTTATTTGCCCAGGCCCCCCACTAAAAAAAGTAAATGAAAAACGCTTTTTATTATCCAAAAAAGTCATGGGTACCACAGGAATTTTATGGGCAATCGCCATCTTAAACGCACCATCCTTAAACTTGTCCAAAACAATGTCTTCTTCGGGCACGCCACCTTCGGGAAAAATACAAATGCTCAACCCTTGGTCTAGTCTCCTTTGGGCACGTCGATACACTCCGGTCCTGCTACGAACGTTTTCCCTATCCACCATTATGCAGACCCGCTTATAGAAAAATCCAAAAATGGGGAGGTTCTCCAATTCCTTTTTGCCCACAAAAACAAAAGGGTTGCTACTGATCACCAGCATCAGCATAATATCAAGCATACTGGTGTGGTTGGCCACTAGCATATAGCTTTTTCCTTTCTTCATACGCTGCTCGCGAACAATCTTGGGAAAACAGCCCATACCATATAAAATAGGACGGGCCCATAAGTTTCGGGCAAGCCAAAAAAATTGAGGATAGGTTTTTTCGGAAATGGTCAGTAGGAGTAAAAACGGAAAAAATATAAGAATGGGAACGGTAACCAAGATATAGAACCAAACCCTATATACTAAATGTCCCGCATTTTTGATTATTCCAAGCATTCATCAAAAGTAAAATTTTTGAATATCTTTATAAGACTAACCATTAAAATTTAGGACATGGGTATTTTATATGCTTTATTGATCGGAGCCCTAGCCGGATGGCTTGCGGGCAAAATTATGAAAGGGGGTGGCTTTGGCCTTCTTTTAAATATTATTTTGGGAATTGTTGGTGGAATTGTGGGCAATTGGCTTTTTGGCGCACTTGGAATCCACATAGGGTCGGGCATTATCGGTCACCTCATCACAGGGGTTATTGGCGCCGTAGTGATTCTTTTCGTTGCCGGGCTGTTCAAGAAATAAACCCACATTAGATCAATGCTACGTAAAGCGGTACTACCGCTTTTTTTATAGGTGCGGGATGCTTACTTTTACGGGCAAAAATCTAGCATGGCCCGAATTCTGACCGGAATACAAAGTACAGGCACACCGCACTTGGGTAACATTTTGGGAGCAATTGCACCTGCCATTAAAATGGCGGAAGACCCCAAAAACGATTCCTTTCTGTTTATTGCCGATATGCACTCGCTTACCCAAATTAAGGATGGTGAGCTGTTACGAAACAACACCTATGCCATAGCTGCAGCTTGGCTGGCCTTTGGTCTGGATATTGAAAAAACTGTTTTTTACAGACAGAGCGATGTTCCACAAACGGCTGAATTGGCGTGGTACCTTAGCTGTTTTTTTCCGTACCAGCGATTAACGTTGGCACACTCCTTTAAAGACAAGGCCGATAGGTTGGAAGATGTGAACGCAGGCTTGTTTACCTACCCAATGCTCATGGCCGCCGATATTTTACTTTATGATGCTGATATTGTTCCAGTAGGGAAAGACCAGCTCCAGCATTTGGAAATGACCCGCGATGTAGCCTCCCGCTTTCACAACCAGATGGGTGAAACATTTGTGATGCCCGAAGCCAAAGTGCACAAGGAAACCATGTATGTGCCCGGTACGGATGGCGAAAAAATGAGCAAAAGCCGAGGCAACCTTATCAACCTGTTTCAACCGGACAAAAAACTCCGCAAGCAGATTATGGGTATTGTTACGGACAGCACACCAATGGAAGACCCTAAAGACCCTAGCAAGGACAACGTATTTGCTCTATACAAATTATTGGCCTCTACGGAACAGATTGAGGAAATGAGCGCTAATTATTTGGCAGGAAATTATGGTTACGGACACGCTAAACAAGCCTTGTACGAACTCATTTTGGAAAAATTTGAAGAGCCCCGCGAAAAGTTCGAATACTACATGAACCACAAGAACGAAGTAGATGAAGCTTTGGCTTTTGGTGCAGCAAAAGCCCGTAAAGTGGCGGATGAGGTGCTGACAAGAGTTCGTGAGAAGTTGGGATATTAAGTTCTTTTATCAAAAAGAACTACCCCGCATGTTTGCATCGGAGTTTCCATTGCAACTGTCATTTCCGTGAAAACGGGAATCCAATAATAGCATTTTGGTTTTTTGACTTTGCACAAAAAGGCAACAAAGATTAACTGGGAAATTCCTGCAAGCCCCCGGGATATTAGCTCTGAATGAACGAACACTAATTGAAAGTTGTCAACTTTTCAATTGATGATTGGCAAATTGTAATTAAAACAATTTCATCTGTCCATCTTTGTATTCTTCGTGAAGCTCCATATTCAAACGAGGAAAGGTTTTATCTTTAAAATATCGCTTTCTGGCCAAATGGGCCATTTCGTGTATTTGCTCCGCAATTTTGCCCTCTCCTTTTGTTCTTGTGCCAAATCGGCTATCATTTAAGGTTCCCCCGTGGCAATCCTGTATTTGATGTAGAACCTTTTCAGCCCTATCTGGCATCGCCTTTTTGATCCAGTCCGAAAATATTTGCCCTATGGCCCCATTGAGCCGCACCACCGTTAACCCAAAAGAGAGAGCCCCATGCTCTGCAACCGCCTTGGCCAACGGCAACAATTCATGTGAATTGATTCCGGGAATCATGGGTGCTAGCATAGCATTAACGGGTATATTGTTCTCGGATAATACCTGAATGGTCTTTAATCGTTTTTGAATGGATGCCGTTCTGGGCTCCAGTTTTCGTCTTGTTTTTTCTGATAATGAGGTAACAGAAATATTGACCCCGACCAATTGATGTTTGTTCAACTCCTTTAAAATATCGAGGTCGCGCAACACCAAAGCGTTTTTTGTGATAATGCCCACGGGATGCCGGTACTTTAAAAAAACTTCAAGACATTTTCGTGTAATCCCAAACTTTTGCTCTGCGGGTTGGTAACAATCGGTGTTGCCGGATAGCACAATGGTCTGTGCCTTCCATTTTTTATGTTTTATTTTGGTTTCTAAAAGCTTTGGTGCCGATTCTTTCACCAAAATTCGACGCTCAAAATCCAAACCTGCACTATAGCCCCAATATTCGTGGGTGTTTCTGGCATAACAATAAATACATCCATGCTCACAACCTTGGTAAGGGTTCATGGAATATCCCATCCCCACATCGGGGCTATCCACTTTGTTGACAATCGTTTTTGGAAAAATAGGAATGTACCTTGTTTTGTTGCTTTCGGCTTCCTCGCCTTCCAAGCGACAGAATTCCAAAAATTCCTCCCGCATCTCATACACATGCTGCAAAAACCGATTGCTTGTATTTTGCTGTGCTCCCCTTCCTTTTAAAAATTCTTCGGATGACATTTGATGGATTTATTCCAAATATATGGATTATTTCCTTTGTTTGGGTATTTTGATTGATGGATTACTAGAGATTTAGATGGTTTATAAGTATTAATGAGGTTGGCACAAATGTCATGAATTTGTATCCAGACACTCCGTCATTTCGAACGGGAACCCAATCTTGATTGGGTGGGGTGTGAGAAATCTGAAGTATCGGTATCAAATAGATTTCTCAATCGTCGTTGCACTCCTCATTTCGAAATGACATTACTTCTCTTGACATTTCACGGAAGGTAAAGAATCCCTTCAACGCTATAAAGTTTGACACGCCTGCCTGCCGCCTTTAGGCAGGAATTGCACAGATTCTCTCGAATTTTTTTGTTTCACCACTGTTGTCATTCCATGTCAAGCACAGCATAGGAAAAGCCGAGCATTCGCCCGGCTTCTTCGCTTTGGTTAGGTGCCCCAACGGGGGAATATCCTTAATTAAAAAGTTTATTAGATTTCTTTTATCTATTTTTTAGAAAGGAATTCATATAATGGAGCCATTCTTTCCTCGTAGGTAAGACTTTCCCAATCTTTTGGTTTTGTATTGTTCATAGCAGATTTTGCAGAAGTGTCAGCATCAAGTTCTTCGGTCTGAATTACCAATAGAGGTCTAAGATCAGGCTTGTCAGATTCACTTGACATAAATCTCATTGTAGTTGTACCTCCATCAGCATCAGTGGACAGCCTCAAGCGGATTCCTTTATTTCTCTCGCTTTCATCGCAAATCCAACGCATCACTACATCACGAGGCAAATGAACCGCAATCCATCCTATGTTTGATGAAGAATCTCCGATTAAACCCATACCAGCTGTATAATTATCAGTACCAGGGAATGGTCCTTCAAAAAGTTCACTTCTTGCTCCTGGAATAAACCAAGGGTCGGTTGCATTGGCCATTGACCAAGTAACCGATTCTTCATCAAACAAAGGATCTTGTGGGCCATAGAACCCAAGATGAATATATCCTGGTGCCAAGTTACCCAATGTCTGAGTACAATATAAATACAAAATCGCTTGGTTCACGGAATATTTATCACCACAACTTGTATTATCCGAACCATACTCATTGTTTACCTTATCTGCTATTCCATCAAACCTTATAAGGGATAGTCTTTCATCACCAGGATTATCCACATCATCAATGATATTGAGAATCCCATTGTTTGTACTTCCTCCTACATCACTGATTTGGGCATCTTGTGTGCCTTCATAACCTTTGTACCCATTTTGAAAATAAAAATCCTTGGCAGGATTGTCCTTCCCCGGTTCTCCTTGCTCGCCCTGATCTCCTTGCTCACCTTGGGGACCTTGAGGGCCTTCTTTTCCTTGGAGTCCTTGCTCTCCATCTTCGCCCGAACAGGAGACCAAAACCATTGCCATGCAGAGCATGGCCATACTAAATAATCTAATTGATTTCATAATAATTTTGTTTTTAATTAGGGTTATATGAAACCAAAAGTATGTTGTAAAAATGGGTGTTTTAGTGCCTAACTAACCTATGCAGGGTTTGGATTGACGAATGGCACACATGGATTGATAGAAAAATTAATTTGTAAGTTTTTTCCTTCTTTATTGTATAATGAGAAGATTGAAACTAGTAGTTCCACGAATTGGCATTAAGTCATATCCTAATTTCTAACCAGACCCCAATCTTGATTGGCTGGAGTGTGGGAAATCCGAAGTATCAGCATCAAATAGCTTTCTCAATCGTCGCTGCACTCCTCATTTTGAAATGACATCACTTCTCCTGACATTTCAAGGAAGGTGAAGAATCGCTTCAACGCTGTAAAGTTTGACACGCCTGCCTGCCGCCTTTAGGCTGGAATTGCACAGATTCTCTCGAATTTATTTTGTTTTACCACTGTTGTTCTTCCGTGCGGACAGGCAGATAGCCATAAAGGGGACAAATGTTCTTGAGATTATCGGGAGTCGGATGCTCGAAGTACGAAGTTTAAAAGCATCCGTGATCATTTGTGAAATCCGTGTCAAATGTAGCCAACCGTTATTCCGAACTCGTTTCGGAATCCCATAGGAGTGAGACCCTGAAACCTGCCTTTTGCCGGTAGGAAGGCCAGTTCAGGGTGACGGGATTTCTCACCCTCCCGCTGGTCGGTTCGAAATGACAATGAAACAATTCGTGGCCATTCGAGAAATTAGTGTCAAAGCGTAATAACTGAATAACTTCGTAACTCCTAACTCTGAACTCCCAACTTGGTTCTTGGCTCTTGAACTTGATACTTGAATTTGAACTTGTCAGAAGGCTGGAGGCAGTTTACAGTTTGCAGTAAGTTCAATGCACAAAGTCTTGTCTCTTGGTTCTTGGCTCTCTTTTCTTTACTCTTGTACTTGATACTTGAATCTGAACTTGCGTTTGAGTTTGATACTTGAGCTTGTACTTGGTGTTTATGAGTCTAGGTTCTTATTTAAAATCAACCTTAACCAATTGTTTTCTGCTTCCTTGCTTTGCGTAGAAGAGCATTTTGTCCTCCTCTTCGTCCTTAAGTGGTTTGGAAACCATGAGTGGTAATCTGGCTTCTTGCTGGTCGATGATTTTTTCATAATCCATAACTCCGTTTTCATCCAAAGAAATCAGGAAAACGTTTCGGTTTCTGCTAAAACCTTGCTTAAAGATCAATCGCTCGTTGTTTATGAGTTGTGGGTGCTCCGATGAAGTACAGATAAAAAAGTACGTTTTACCATTTTTGCAGTACGAACTGTAGGAGGCATAGGCTCCATCACCTTGGGTAACTTCGGTCTTGTTGATGTTTCTGGCCCATTTCATATCACCATTAGCTCCTAATTTAACGCTAACAATGTCATTATAGTGATAACGCTCAATCTTTACACGTTGTCCAGCTCCGGTAACCTCTAAACCTGAAGTCACAAAATATTCTTCTGCATTGAACAAGATATCTTGGTCATCGGTTACCTCAACTCCTTTAAAAACAAGGTTTTTTATATCATGTTCTCCTGCACGTCCAAACTTGTCTTCCATAAACTGCTGTGAAAAAGCATTGTATTTTTGGGTTTGGATGTCCAATGTGCTTTGGTTTACATCAAAATAAGCAATACCGTTGTATCGGTTGTCTTTTCTATCTGCATAAAAACCTATACAGACCAGTCTGTTTTTAACCAAGATCGGATACAATGCTTCCGGGTACTTGCCAGGATCTACAAAAGATTGTGTTTTGCTCCCGTATTGCGAGACTTTGATCAATTCGTATTGAAACTTTCTTTCATCGACCCTAAAACGTCTCTTTTTAAAGTAGGCCTTCCCTACAATATAGGCTGTTTGCAGGTCTGGTGAAAAAGCTACGTTCTCAAAAGCATAGTTTTTCTCCTCAATCTCATCGGAAAAATCATATTCGAACTTTTTGTTGAGCGCGGTATCGAACAAATGGATCATGTGTTTGTTGCTCTTCCCTTTTTTATGATGTGTGCTTATTACGAACCCTGTCTTCTCCTCATTAAAAAGAATGGCTGTGGTAAAGCCACGGGAAAAGTCTCGGTTATAATAGTTTTTCCCAACGGGGTCTTTTACTTCTTCGGAAGCAATGGAGAGCAGTTTTTTTGGCCTGAAATTAAAATCTATTATGGGGCTGGTATGCACCCAGTATTCATATTCCTCTTTATTGGGATTATAATTTAGGAACAAGAGGTTCAACTGGCCATTTTTCAGGAATCCGTTCACAAAGTCCAACCCTTTGAGTTTATAGTTGTACTCGGAAACCAGTTCCAAATCGCTGTTGTACTGTTCTATAAGGTATCCCTTGGGCTTAAGCACCAATCCTTGGTAATAGGCGCGCACCAAAACGTAACCTCCCGAATCATCTTCATTAATGGCCACGAGGTTGGAATAGCGGTACCTGTCTCTATATTTCTCTCCAAAATCGTAGGAAACGGGCATTTTTTGGGCATTGACGGCCATGCCTGTCAATACAAGGCAAAATAATGGAAGTAGGTATTTTTTCATGATCTGGCTTGGTTAAGCCGATGGTCACGATCCAGGGAAATCTGCTTTTCGTTTATCCAAAAACGCGGAGGTTCCTTCTTTAAAGTCGTCCGTTCCAAAGCAATTGCCAAAGGCATCAATTTCCACCGAATAGCCATCAGCGTCATATCTAAAACCAGCATTTACCGCTTTTATTGCATATTTTATGGCGACACTGGAATTATTCGATATCCTGTTCGCAATTTTCATACAAAATGGCAACAATTCTTCCGAAGATACTACATGGTTCACCAATCCATATCCAAATGCTTTGTCGGAATCGATCATTCCTGCGGTCATGATCATTTCCATGGCCCTTCCCTTGCCTACCAACTGGGGCAAGCGCTGGGTTCCACCATAACCGGGAATTACGCCCAACGACACTTCTGGCAAGCCCATTCTAGCATTGCTACTGGCCACTCTAAAATGACATGCCATGGCAAGCTCCAATCCGCCGCCAAGGGCAAAGCCATTAATTGCAGCTATTACCGGTGTGGACAGGTTTTCCACAAAATCGAACAGTTGCTGCTGCCCAACTGCCGCCAACTGGCGACCTTCCTTTACCGAGAAATTGGCAAATTCGGAAATATCGGCACCGGCAACAAAGGCTTTTTCACCACTTCCAGTGATAATGATCACTTTTATGTCCCTGTCCTCGTCCAGCTCCTTAAAGGCCACGTGCAACTCTTCAATTGTTCTTTTGTTGAGGGCATTGAGCTTTTTGGGTCTGTTTATGGTTATGGTGGCCAAATTGTTCTCTTCTTCAATGTAAATGTTTTCGAAATCCATGTATACTGATGTTTGAGACGGGCTGTACAATGTCCGCCATTATTATTTATGTTCTTTTGGAAACTCAATGGTAAAAACGGTCCCTTTTCCAACTTTAGAAGTAAAGTTAATGGTTCCGCCGTAGTTTTCCACAATGTTCTTTACCATTCCCAGGCCTAAACCTGTTCCGCTGGATTTAGTAGTGAATTTAGGCTCAAAAATTTGGTGTTTGTGCTCGTCCGCTATTCCAAGGCCGTTGTCTGCAATCGAAATTTTAACACGATCGCCTACGGAGGCCACTGTTACCAAGATTCTCGGCGAGTCTACATCGGGCACAGCTTGAATGGCGTTCTTCACCAGATTGGTGATTACCCTTATTAACTGGGTACGATCCAGCTTGGCCACAATTTCTTCTTCGTCGGCTATAAAATGAATATAGTCTTCATTAAAAATCTCCATGGCCAATTTTACCACCTTAACCACATTCAAAGTTTCGTTCTGCTGAGCGGGCATATCGGCAAAACTGGAAAATGCTGTGGCAATATTGCTCATGGTGTCTATTTGTTGTATCAAGGTTTTGGAAAACTCTTTTACCTTTTTCTGAATATCGGGGTCATTTGGGTCGAATTTGCGCTCAAAACTCTGCACAGTTAGCCGTAAAGGCGTTAGAGGATTTTTAATTTCGTGGGCTACCTGTTTCGCCATTTCACGCCATGCCTGTTCTCGTTCGCTACGTGCCAATTTTACAGCACTTTCTTCTAACTCATCGATCATTCGGTTGTAGGAGTCCACCAATTTTCCGATTTCCTCTCCAGGACTTTCCAAATAAATTTTTTCATTTTGATGGGTCAAGTTGGTTCTGTTGATTTTGTCCGATATGGTCTGGAGTGACCTTGTAATGTATTTTGAAATAAAATATGCCAAAATAATGGCAACAATCAGCATTAAAACATATACCATTCCCAACCTGAAGAGAAATTCCCTCAATTCCATATTATTGAAGGTGTTATCTTCAAAATAAGGAAGGTTCATGATGCCTATGGGCTTAAACCTAAGGTCGTAAATGTAGGTATAGGTGGATTGATAATTATCTCCTGCCGTCCTTTTTTCCTCCACAAACCGAGTTTCTCCGCTGTCCCTGAGAAAATTTAGCACTTCGGGGTCGAGACATGTAGCAATTGAATTGGATTCAAAAGTTGGGCGAGAGCTTTTGATCAAATTGCCCTCCAGGTCGTAAATATTAAAATTTACATTTTGGATGTTGGCTATCTCATAAATCTCCTCGCTGAATATAAGGTGAAGATTCTCCGTGGTTATGGGATATGTCGTTTCCTTTAGGACATAATTGATACTTTTTATGAGCTGCTCTTCCTTTCGCTCCAACCTTTCGTTATGATAGTCGTTGCCTTGTTCCTTGTACTGATAAACCGTAACCCCGGCAATCAATACAGATGCGAGTACTACCAAGGTTATCATGGCAACAAATATGCGTGACCGTAAGGAAAATTTTCTTAACAAGCTCGCTTGATTTAGCCTTAAATTTAAGCAATTATCGAGCCAAATAAAGTGCAAGAGCAAAAATGAAGCTCAAGAATTTCATTTACATTGATTCTTTAAGAAAGGTATTGTAGCTGTTTTGTGAAATTCTTGCCTAAAGGTGGTAGGCGGATATATTAAGAAATTACATTTATTATTTGTTCTGTACAAGGCAAGTGATTTTGACACAAACCACACTGATTTTCACGAATATATCACCTCGACCGCAGTCGAGAGGTTTCGGTTGATTAACCCATTTAAATTAGGTTCCGACTGCGCTCGACCTAACACTACTTAGATTTCTTCCTAAAAACAAAAAACCCAAACTCCTATTGGAAATTTGGGTTTTGTATATTGAAATTTTATAAGATTTATCCCTTTAAAGTAGCGGATAAGTACTCGCGATTCATACGGGCAATGTTGGTCAAGGAAATACCTTTTGGGCACTCTATTTCACATGCTCCCGTGTTGGTACAATTACCAAAACCTTCCAAATCCATTTGGCGAACCATATTTTGAACACGTTCCGTAGCTTCGATCCTTCCTTGCGGCAACAAGGCAAATTGGGAAACTTTGGCTGAGGTGAACAACATGGCACTTGCATTTTTACAAGCGGCCACACAAGCTCCACAACCAATACAGGTAGCGGCATCCATGGCTTCGTCCGCATCGTATTTGTTAATTGGAATGGAGTTGGCGTCCACAGTGTTCCCCGAAGTATTCACAGAGATATAGCCACCAGCTTGTTGGATTCTCTCAAACGAACTCCGGTCCACGATCAAATCCTTGATCACGGGGAATGCCTTGGCACGGAAAGGCTCAATTACAATGGTATCCCCATCGTTGAACTTTCGCATGTGCAATTGGCAAGTGGTTACCAATCTGTCCGGTCCATGGGGCTCTCCATTGATTTGAAGCGAACATGTTCCGCAGATACCTTCCCTACAATCATGGTCAAACTCAACAGGTTCCTCTCCTTTGGAGACCAATTCTTCATTTAAGATGTCCAGCATCTCTAGGAAAGACATATCTCCTTCTACACCATCAAGGGTATAATCAACTATTTTCCCGGGTGAGGATGCGTCCTTTTGACGCCATATTTTTAAATATAATTTCATAGTTTCTTATTTGTAGGATCTTGTCTTCAGTTCAATGTTTTCGTATACCAAATCCTCCTTGTGCAATTCGGCATCCTTGGGCTCGCCCTTATATTCCCAAGCGGCCACATATTTAAAGTTCTCGTCATCACGTAGCGCTTCGCCTTCTTCCGTTTGGTACTCTTCGCGGAAGTGTCCGCCGCAGGATTCGTTTCTGTGCAGTGCATCCTTTGCGAAAAGCTCGCCCAATTCCAAAAAATCAGCAACGCGTCCGGCTTTTTCCAGCTCTTGGTTTTTAGAATCGATGCTTCCGGGAATTTTTACGTTCTCCCAGAAATCCTTCCTTAGCGCCGAAATTTCCTTGATGGCTTCTTTCAGTTCCTTTTCGTTACGGGCCATACCACATTTGTTCCACATGATCTTGCCCAACTTTTTGTGGTAGTAGTCTACGGAATGGATTCCTGAACCGCTCATCAACTTTTCCATTCTCTCGCGAACTTGTTTTTCGGCTTCCTCAAACTCTGGAGAATCTGTTGGAATGGCTCCGGTTCTAATATCTTTTGATAGGTAGTCGCCGATAGTGTATGGCAATACAAAATAACCGTCTGCAAGTCCTTGCATCAATGCGGAAGCTCCCAAACGGTTAGCACCGTGATCGCTAAAGTTGGCCTCGCCAGCAGCATAGCAGCCAGGAATTGTGGTCTGCAAGTTATAATCTACCCAAAGCCCGCCCATGGTGTAGTGTACCGCAGGATAAATCATCATTGGGGTTTTGTATGGATTCTGATCTACGATTTTTTCGTACATCTGGAACAGGTTACCATACTTGGCCTCCACAACCTCTTCACCTAATTTTGTGATAGTCGCTTTATCAGGATTTTTAAGTCCAGAGGTCAACGCCTTTTCTTTTCCGTAACGTTCAATGGCGGAGGCAAAATCCAAGAATACCGCTTCCCCGGTTTTGTTTACCCCAAACCCAGCATCGCAACGTTCCTTGGCAGCTCTCGAAGCCACATCACGGGGCACTAGGTTACCAAAGGCAGGATACCTTCTTTCCAAATAATAGTCTCTATCCTCTTCAATAATTTCCGTTGGCTTCAACTTGCCTTCGCGGATGGCGATTGCATCTTCTTTTTTCTTGGGAACCCAGATTCGACCATCGTTACGAAGTGATTCGGACATCAATGTCAATTTGGATTGATGGTCGCCTGAAACAGGAATACAAGTTGGGTGGATTTGTGTAAAACATGGGTTGGCGAAGAAAGCTCCTTTACGGTGTGCTCTCCATGCAGCCATTACGTTGCTTCCCATAGCGTTGGTGGAAAGGAAGAACACATTTCCGTACCCTCCAGTAGCCAAAACTACGGCATGTGCACTGTGTCTTTCAATTTCTCCGGTCACCAAGTTTCTGGCGATTATTCCACGAGCCTTACCGTCTACCAATACCAAATCCATCATTTCGTGGCGGTTAAAGGCCTGTATCTTACCACGGTTTATTTGACGGTTCATAGCGGAATATGCGCCGAGCAACAATTGCTGACCGGTCTGTCCTTTGGCATAAAAGGTTCTGGATACCAGTACCCCACCAAAAGAGCGATTGTCCAACATTCCCCCATACTCACGGGCAAAGGGAACCCCTTGCGCCACACATTGGTCGATGATGTTCCCCGACACCTCAGCCAAACGGTAAACGTTCGCTTCGCGGGAGCGGTAATCACCACCTTTTATGGTATCGTAGAAAAGACGGTAGTTACTATCGCCATCTCCTTGATAGTTTTTTGCAGCGTTAATTCCCCCTTGGGCCGCAATGGAGTGCGCCCTACGCGGTGAATCTTGATAGCAGAATGTTTTTACGTTATAACCCAACTCGGCCAAAGTGGCTGCTGCGGCACCACCTGCAAGTCCTGTACCTACAACAATGATGTCGATGTTCCTTTTGTTGGCAGGGTTAACCAGATTGATGTCGTTTTTATGTTTGGTCCATTTATCGGCCAACGGCCCAGATGGAATTTTGGAATCCAATATGCCCATACTTAATGTGTTATTGGGTTAAGGTGGTGATATAGGGCGATAAAAGCAAAGCCCAATGGAATGACCACCGAAAATATTTTAGTGAAAGTTTTGATGGCTGGAGTGTACTTGTTGTTTACGCCCATGGTCTGGAAAGATGAAGCAAACCCGTGCCATAAGTGAAGGCTCAGTAAGAAGAATGCCACCACATAAATGATGGTTCTCCAAATGGGAGCAAACTTTTCTACGGTTTCTGCGTAGTAACGTGTTGGGTCCTCAGGGTTGGCCTCAATATATTTATAGACCATTTCGTGTACCCAAAAATCGTAGAAGTGCAATGCCAAAAAAGCAAGGATAACCAATCCGGAATAGATCATATTGCGGGACACCCATGGAGCATTGGCGCTGCCCTTGTACTTTACATAGGCTGTGCCCCTGGCTTTTCTGTTCTGGATCTCCAAAACAAAACCCATTACAAAGTGTACAATTACGCCAGCAATCAAAATAGGTTGTAGGACAAACTGTACCAAAGGATTATATCCCATAAAATGGGACCAGGAATTAAAAGTTTCGGGATCTACTACCGAAGCAAAATTAATGGTAAAATGTTGTGTAAGAAAAACAACCAAAAAAAGACCCGAAAGTGCCATTATCACTTTTCGGGCAAGCGATGACTTTATCATTCCACTCATTAGTGCTGGTTTTTCAACAAATTTACGGCACGGATGAGTTTTTAACAAGCTTTCAACATCGTAAAACAGGTTATTTAGA
This sequence comes from Allomuricauda sp. TY007, assembly GCF_010468565.1. Taxonomy (GTDB): domain Bacteria; phylum Bacteroidota; class Bacteroidia; order Flavobacteriales; family Flavobacteriaceae; genus Flagellimonas. Next base: position 131,171 of record NZ_WUEG01000001.1, on the reverse strand, counting down.
TTCATTTTAAGCTACTGGGATTTAATCCTTCAGGATTCTATTTTGGGAATTTTAACCGATATTACAATTGATTTTCAAACCAATGCAAAAAACATGGACATTGCCATTTTATCCGTAAGCCTCAATGTATATTCCACAGCTAGGATTGCAGAGGAATTTGAAAAGGCAGGTCATTATGTGGAGCATATTGACCATACCAAATGTTCGGTACAGCTGGGCGATGATAAACCGCAGATTTTTTTTGGAACGGAGAACATTACCGATGAATTTGATGCCATTGTTCCGAGAATTGGCACAACGGTGACTCGCCACGGTGCGGCCATTGTAAAGCAGTTTGAAATGAACCATGTCTTCAGCACGGCGAAATCGTTGGGGATCATCAGGGCCAGAAACAAGGTTTCTACCTTACAAATGATGTCCAAAAAAGGAATACCTGTGCCAAAAACCGTGTTCTCCATCAACCCGAACAATGTAGAAGATCAAATAGAGCTGTTGGGGGGTGCTCCTGTTATCATCAAACTACAAGAAGGAACCCAGGGCAAAGGGGTTATTTTGGCAGAAAGCAAAAAATCGGCAAAATCCGTTATAGATACTTTGTATAATATGAACACGAGCATTTTGCTGCAACAATATATAGAGGAGGCCAATGGGGAAGACCTTAGAATTATTGTTGTGGGCAACAAAATTGTGGCCAGCATGAAACGAACCAGTGGACTGGACGATTTTAGATCCAATGTGCACCGGGGTGCGGAAACCCAAAAAGTACAGTTGACGCCAAGGGAAAAATTTATAGCTGTAAATGCCACCAAACATTTGGGTCTTGGTGTGGCCGGTGTAGATTTGATCCGATCCAAAAACGGGCCTTTACTGATAGAGGTAAATGCATCGCCGGGGTTAAAGGGCATTGAGGCGGTAACGGGGGTAAATGTGGCCAAGCACATTGTTCAATATGTAGAAAAGCACAGTGGAAGGAACAGAAAATGAACTCGTCTTGAGTGGTGAAGTTCAAGCCGACAAGTCAATTTTTTTTTCGTTGACCTTGGCCAAACTCCACTTTATGGCATCTTCCAAGTTTGCAAATTGACGTATTTTGTTTCTAAAGAACATTTTTTCCAGAACAAGACTGGCCAACCCGCTTTTGTTGTAAGCAACAACCGAATAAAACTCCAATTGGTGTCGGTGTTTGTAAAACTTTAGCCAATCGGTGGGGACTACCGAGTAGTTATGAATGCGATTGCTGATGTAGGCAATAGGTTTGTCTTTTCCCAAGACCTCGTAGGCCACGGATATTATTTTTTCGGCAATGGACCAGTTAAAAACTTCACCTTCTTTTATTTCCGATATGACCAATCCATCAAAAAAGTAGAAAATTCCAAATTCGTATTCCCGTATTTCCCGTATGGTTTTAAAAAACTCCAAATCCTTAACTCGCTGCATATATCCTTTCAGTAAGATGAATCAAATTGTATTCATCAAAAGTAGAAGCAAGCAACGGTTATTTTTGAGCTGATTTTACCAATGCCCCTATAGAATTGGTGCAACTGCCTTTTCAATTGACCGCTAATTTTTCATATTTTAATCAAAAAGAAATATTCTTACACAAACTGTTATAAAAACTGATTATTTTTCCATGTTCTTTAATTGGATTCCCAATGCCTTAGTGGATAACTGCACTTCTAAAAGTGAGAGCACCAAGGAAATCATAAGGAACACTAAACTGATCCCAAAAATAACATTGGCCCAAACACGCATTTCCACATAGATCAAGAACATGGTTACTGCAGCCAACAAAAAACTGATAATTGCAGTTGCCTGCATGTTTTTTATGATGCCCAAACGGGTCCGTAATTGGTTGATCTGTTGTTTTAAGGGTTGGGCAGAGGTTTCCTCGAACTGCTTGTGCAGTTGCCGAATCAATGCTGCAATGGCTAAATAACGGGCATTGTACGCCAACATGGTCAAGGAGATAGCAGGAAAAAGAAGTGCTGGGATACTTAAGTTGAGCTGCATGTCTTCAATTTGAAATGGAAGGTAAGGATTTGTCTTCGGTAACGCAATTGGCTACATTTGGGCAAATCAAATTATACTTATGAAATACGCTCAAATAGACAGCAATCTTTTTGTAAAGAACCGTAAGAAATTCATGGCTCAAATGAAGCCGAAAAGCATTGCGGTTTTCAATTCCAATGATATTTATCCGATCGGTGCGGACAGTACTTTACCTTTTGAACAAGATCGTGATATTTTTTACCTGAGCGGAGCGGACCAAGAAGAGACAATTTTATTGTTGTTCCCCGATGCCATGGACCCCAAGCACAGGGAAATATTGTTTGTAAGGGAAACCAACGGCCATATTGCCGTTTGGGAAGGAGCAAAGCTCACCAAGGAAAAAGCAACTGAAGTGTCGGGCATCGAGACCGTTTATTGGCTCACCGATTTTGATAAAATCTTTTTTGATTTGATGACGGAGGCGGACACGATTTATTTCAATACCAACGAGCATTACCGCCAAGCTGTGGAAACCCAAACACGGGAAGCACGGTTTATCGAAAAATGCAAAAAAGAGTATCCAGCGCACCAAACGGCAAAGAGCAATCCTATTTTGCAAAATATCCGTGGTGTAAAAGAGCCCGAGGAAATAGAATTGATGCAGACCGCCTGCGATATTACCGAAAAAGGATTTAGAAGAATTTTAGAATTCGTAAAACCAGGGGTTTGGGAGCACGAAATTGAAGCAGAATTTTTGCACGAATTTGTACGTAACCGTTCCAGAGGTTTTGCGTACCCTCCTATTATTGCAGCAGGTAACAACGCCAACGTACTCCACTATTTGGAAAACAACCAAGAGGTGAAGGACGGGGACATGATATTGTTGGACCTCGCTGCCGAGTACGCCAACTATTCCAGTGATATGACCCGGACCATTCCCGTAAACGGAAGATTTACCGACAGGCAGAAACAAGTGTACAGTGCCGTGCTCCGCGTTAAGAACGAGGCGACAAAAATGTTGGTGCCCGGAACCATTTGGGCGGAATTCCATAAAGAGGTGGGCAAATTGATGACCTCCGAACTTATAGGCTTGGGCTTGTTGGACAAGGCCGATGTACAGAACGAGAACCCCGATTGGCCGGCCTATAAAAAATACTTTATGCACGGAACCAGTCATCACATAGGATTGAACACCCACGATTACGGTGAGTTGAAAAAACCGATGAAGGCCAATATGGTGTTTACCGTGGAGCCTGGGATTTACATTCCTGCCGAAGGAATGGGCGTTCGTCTGGAAGATGATGTTGTAATTCAAGAAAAAGGAGAACCTTTTAACTTAATGAGAAACATTCCCATTGAGATTGAAGAGATAGAGGAGTTGATGAATAAATAGACCAGATGAAGGTTTTACTGTTTTTAGTACAACAATCAAACATTGAAAAAAAGATGGAGGAAGCTCCCGATAGTGCCTACGAAATTGGCGTGGTTATCGGGAGCTACCTCCCTTTTGTGGTATTGGCCGCCATTGCTTATGCTATTTACTACTACAATAAAAAGAAGCGGGGTTCGGAATAAACTATTTCCCGGTATGTAGTTGATTTTCAACTTTAAATCAACGTACTTTATAGGAACAAGCGCTAAAAACTTTGGAAAAACAAGACAAACTTTACCGCATAGCATTGGCCTTGGCCCTGTTCACCATCTTTTACAACATTGCCGAGGGAGTTATTTCCACTTATTTAGGTTTTGAGGATGAAAGCCTTGCGTTATTTGGATTTGGAGCCGATAGCTTTATCGAGGTGATTTCCGGACTGGGCATTGCACACATGGTTCTGCGCATACAAAGGAACCCGGATAGCAACCGCGACAATTTTGAACGAACTGCCCTTAGGATTACCGGAGTTGCATTTTATCTTTTGGTCGTTGGTCTTGTCGTTTCAAGTATTTACAATATTTGGACAGGGCACAAACCGTTGACCACATTTTGGGGAGTAATCATTTCGGCAATATCCATATTGGTCATGTGGATTTTGGTCTGGTGGAAGCGAAAGGTGGGGCGCCAACTGAATTCGGCACCCATTTTGGCAGATGCCAACTGCACGTTGGTCTGTGTATATATGTCCATTATCTTATTGGTGAGCAGTGGGATCTACGAAATTTTCAAGATTCCTTATATTGATAGTTTGGGTACATTGGGATTGGCCTATTTTGCCTTTTCCGAAGGAAAGGAATGTTTTGAAAAGGCACGCAGCAATAAACACTGTGGTTGTACAGAATAGATCAAAATATGGGGCAGGATAGAAAAAATCATTGGGAAACGGTTTATGGCAGCAAAACGCCAGAGGAGGTCAGTTGGACACAAGAGGTGCCACAAATTTCCTTGGACCTTATCCATTCCCTGTCCCTGAAAAAGAATTCAAAAATCATTGACGTGGGCGGCGGTGACAGCAAGTTGGTCGATTTTTTGCTCGCTGAAGATTTCGAAAACATTACCGTGCTCGATATTTCGGGCAAAGCCATGGAAAGAGCTAAAAAAAGGTTGGGAGACAGGGCCAAAAAGGTAAAATGGATTGAAAGTGACATCACCGAATTTGAACCCAAGGAAACTTATGATGTTTGGCACGATCGCGCAGCGTTTCATTTTTTGACATCCCCTGAGCAGATACAAACCTATGTGGAATTGACCAAAAAAGCTGTTGCCAGCTATATGATTTTGGGAACATTCTCCACAAATGGACCTAAAAAATGTAGTGGTCTAGATATCAAACAATATAATGAAGAGCAAATGGTAACTGTTTTCAAACATTTTGAGAAATTGGAATGTAGAACCGAAGACCATGCCACACCATTTGGTACTGCACAACATTTTATTTTTTGCAGTTTTAAAAGAAAACAAGATTAGCTTGGAGCAGCTGTTTCTTTACTGTTGATGATGTTCGAAGCAATGAATGCGACCAATGTGGGAAGCACCCAGCCCATTTGATGCTGGCTCAACGGAATCCAATCAACAAAGGGAGCGATTTGCTCACCAAACCCGATGCTTCCCAAAAAATCGGGAATACTGAACAGAATAGTCACTCCGATTACCCGTTGAAACACCTTGGGCGAACCCCATTTTTCTGGAACCACATTCAGTAAAATCAAAATAATGGTAATGGGATAAATAAACATGAGTGACGGGACGGCTACGGTAATAATGTAACCAACATCAAACTGACCCACCAACACACCCAATAGGCACCCCAAAAATGCTGTGATTCGGTATGCTAAAATTGAATCGTTGAACCGTCCTTTGATAAAATCAGAAGTTCCCGTTACAATTCCTACCGCTGTGGTAAAACAGGCCAAGCTTACCAAAATACTGAGCAATATATTGGCTGTTTGCCCCAAGGTTTTTGTACTGATTCCTCGTAAAAGGGCGGTTCTGGAAATATCGGTATCAAAAGCATCCCCGAACAAAGCACCTGTGAGGATAAGGCCTCCGTACACCAAAAATAGCCCAATTCCTGCCCACAGCCCTGCTTTTCCAATAAGTCTTCGTTTTTCTTCAAAGGTGGCAGTTTTCTCTTTTAAGTTGATGGATATGATGATTACCGCGCCCACTACTACAGCTCCGATGGCATCAAAAGTTTGGTAACCTTCCAAAATTCCCGAGCTAAAAGCTTGTCCCATTGCTGATGGAACAAAATCAAAGTCCAATGCAAAGACTGCCGTTATTATCATTATTAATAAGATGATTAGGATACCGGGCGTTAATAGCTTGCCCAATGCGTCCAAAACTTTGGAACGATTGAGGACAAACACAAATACCAACATAAAATAGATAAGACTTGTGAGCAATGAAGAAGAACCCCAAAAGGGCTGTATGGCCATTTCGTGTGTAACCGATGCAGTCCTGGGCGATGGCAACGCAATGGCAATGGCATAGATCAGGTAGCAATACACAACGCTGAACAAAGGGGATACCTTTTTGGCAAAATCAAAGAGAGTTCCTTGTAATCTGGCATGGGCAATAATTCCTAGAATGGGCACAAGCACCCCCGAAATGCAAAATCCCAAGGTGACCAACCACCATAAATTTCCAGATTTAAACCCCAACAATGGAGGTAAAACAAGATTTCCAGCCCCGAAAAAGAGAGAAAAAAGGGCAAAAGATGTAATTATTAAAGATTTCTTGCTGTCAGATTGTTGATAATTTGTTTTCAATGCGGTATATTACAAAAGTGTTTTTGAGCGAAAAAAGATGGCTTTTTGTCGATTTTATTGCATTTCATCGAAAAAAATACTTTGTCGACGCAATCGTAAAATAAAAAGTTATCAACACCCGTTCCTATTAAAAGTTGAACCACTTAAAAATATTTTTATAACACAAAATTACTATTCACCAATTTAAGCATTTTTCGAAGCCCCATATCGTAATTATATGCTTTTCTCCAAACAACACCAGCTTATGAAAACAACTACTACGCAACATGGCAACAAATTCTCTTCTTTCTTTTGCAGTCTGTTCGGGCACCATTACACGGTTTCCAAAAAAGTGACGCAGCACATTAAAGAATACAAATGTATTCATTGCCAAAAACAGGTTACTACAGATGTTACTGGTAAACTTTCTGCATTGACTCCGCAAATGCAAGAGATTAACAGTACGTTGGAAGATATGTACCAAAAACGAAAAAGCAGGGTAGTGCACCAAGTGGCATAGCCCTTTTTTGTTTTAGGAAAAGGCCCAAATCTTATCCCGGAAACTTAAGTAATTGCCTACTGCTAATGGTTGCGTGCCCCAATGCCATGATATGTAGGGATGCCCTTGATTTTCGGGATTTTTTTATTTGTTGAACGAGTTCCAGCCCTGTGCGGTGATGGGGATTTTTGTCTCCGCTCGTGTGATTAAATGGATACCCTCGCTCTTTTCCGTTATGTGACCAATCACCGTTAAGTTCGGATTCCCTTTTATTTTTGGAAAATCAGCTTGGTCAACAGTGAACAACAGCTCGTAATCCTCACCACCACTCAATGCGATCATGGTGCTGTCCATTTTAAATTCCTCGGATGCGGAAATCACGGTGGGATCAAGTGGGATCTTTTCTTCAAAAACATTGCAACCAATATCACTGTGCTTGCAGAGGTGCATCACTTCGGATGATAGTCCATCACTGATATCAATCATAGAGGTTGGTTTTACTTCCAGTTTTTTGAGCAGATCTACAATATCTTTTCGAGCTTCGGGCTTTAGTTGCCGCTCCACAATGTAAGAATAGGGTTCCAAATCGGGTTGACTGTTGGGGTTGACCTTGAACACTTCTTTTTCTCGTTCTAAAACCTGCAAGCCCAGGTAAGCACCACCTAAATCACCGGTAACTACCAGTAAATCATTGGGTTTGCTACCTTTTCGGTAAACGATGTCGTTCTCCTCGGCGGCTCCAATTGCAGTAACGCTAATAATCATGCCTCGGGTAGATGAGGTCGTATCTCCGCCAACCAAATCAACATTGTACAGCTTGCATGCAAGTGCTACTCCTTCATAAAATTCTTCGAGCGCTTCCAAAGGAAACCGGTTGGAAATGGCCAAAGAAACTGTAATCTGTGTGGCTATGGCGTTCATGGCATAGATGTCGGAAAGGTTTACCATCACCGATTTGTAACCCAAATGCTTCAAGGGCATGTAGCTCAGGTCAAAATGGACTCCTTCCACCAACATATCGGTGGACACAATGGTTTTTTTGCCATTGTAGTCCATTACCGCAGCATCATCACCAACCCCAACCAAGGATGAGGGTTGATTGAGTTCAAAGTTTTTGGTAAGATGTTCGATCAGGCCAAATTCGCCCAATTCTTCCAGTGATGTACGTTCTTGATTCTTGTCTTCTAGCATTTTGCAAAAATAATGAGGATAATCGTAAATTCTGGTGTCCGAAGGGGTATAAAATTTTTTCGGGGAAAGTGTATCAGAAATCATAGGAAATTGTTGGAAATACGCCATTGATGCGACTTAGCGTAAACCTGCATTATTTTCCATAAGAAACACCTATGGAATCATTCGTTATAATAATGTTAGTTGCCATGGTAAAACCCTACATATACAGTATATTTGTAGGCTATTTAGATTAAATTCAATTAAGATGATTAAGGTTTCAGAATCAGCAAGGCACAAAGTGGTGTCGCTCATGACCGAAGAAGGTTTTGATGCGACCACGGATTATGTGCGTGTTGGCGTAAAGAGTGGAGGGTGCAGTGGATTGTCTTATGAATTGACCTTTGACAATTCCGCTACGGACACAGATAAGATCTTTGAAGATAACGATGTGAGAATCATCGTTGACAAAAAAAGCTTTTTGTATTTGGTAGGCACCACATTGGAATATTCCGGAGGTTTGAACGGAAAGGGTTTTGTGTTCAACAACCCTAATGCTCAAAGGACCTGCGGATGTGGAGAAAGTTTTTCACTATAAACATTGACTTAAAGCCTGTAATTGGCTAACTTAAAGATATATGGCTTATACAGAAGAAGAATTAAAGAAAGAACTGGAGACCAAAGAGTACGAGTATGGTTTCTACACGGACATTGAATCGGATACCCTCCCCAAAGGGTTGAACGAGGAAATCGTTATTGCCATTTCCAAGAAGAAGGAAGAACCCGATTGGATGACGGAGTGGAGATTGGAAGCTTTTCGTGCTTGGAAAGAAATGGAGGAACCCGAGTGGGCAAACGTAACCTACAAAAAACCCGACTTCCAAGACATTTCCTATTACTCGGCCCCTAATAAAAAACCCAAGTACAATAGCTTGGACGAAGTGGACCCAGAATTGTTGGACACCTTCAAAAAGCTGGGAATCTCGGTAGATGAGCAGAAGAAGTTGGCAGGTGTTGCGGTGGATATTGTAATGGATTCCGTTTCAGTGGCCACAACTTTCAAAAAGACATTGGCCGAAAAAGGCATTATTTTCTGTTCCATTTCGGAAGCTATTCAGGAACATCCGGAATTGGTAAAGAAATACTTGGGGACCGTAGTGCCCAAAAAAGATAACTTTTACGCTGCATTGAATTCAGCGGTGTTTTCCGATGGATCTTTCTGTTACATTCCGAAAGGAGTCAGATGTCCGATGGAACTTTCCACCTATTTCCGAATCAACCAGGCGGGAACAGGACAGTTCGAGAGAACCTTGGTAATTGCCGAAGAAGGCAGTTATGTAAGTTATTTGGAAGGATGTACCGCACCCATGCGTGATGAAAACCAATTGCACGCAGCCGTTGTGGAATTAATTGCCCTGGACAATGCCGAAATCAAATATTCCACAGTTCAGAACTGGTTCCCTGGCAACAAGGAAGGAAAAGGAGGCGTTTACAACTTTGTGACCAAGCGCGGATTGTGCGAGAAGCACGCCAAAATTTCATGGACGCAAGTCGAGACAGGTTCCGCGGTCACATGGAAATATCCATCCTGTATTTTGAAGGGGGATTATTCCATTGGGGAATTCTATTCCATAGCAGTGACCAACAATTTCCAGCAAGCAGATACCGGGACTAAGATGATCCACTTGGGCAAGAATACCAAGAGTACAATCATTTCCAAAGGTATTTCTGCGGGACAGTCACAAAATAGCTACCGCGGATTGGTACAGGTAAACAGTCGTGCCGAAAATGCGAGGAACTTCTCCCAATGCGATTCCCTATTGATGGGCAACCGCTGCGGAGCACACACATTCCCTTACATTGAAGCTAAGAACAAAAGCGCACAGATAGAGCACGAAGCCACGACCAGTAAGATTGGTGAGGATCAGATTTTCTACTGTAACCAAAGGGGAATTGATACCGAAAAGGCCATCGCCTTGATCGTAAACGGATTCAGTAAGGAAGTATTGAACAAACTACCAATGGAATTTGCCGTAGAAGCGCAAAAATTATTGGAAATCAGTTTAGAAGGATCAGTAGGGTAACTTCGGCGGGCGCTCAGCTACCCAAGCAGATTTGGTGATTGAGCGAAGTCGAAATCACAATTATTAAGACAGAACACAATTTTACAAAATGCTAGAAATAAAGAACTTACACGCAAGCGTAGACGATAAAGAAATCCTTAAGGGAATCAACCTAAAGGTGAACGCTGGAGAGGTACATGCCATTATGGGCCCCAACGGTTCAGGTAAAAGTACCTTGGCCGAAGTTATCGCAGGTCAAGAGGAATTTGAAGTAGGAGAGGGCAGTATTCTTTTGGAAGGAGAGGACTTGGAAGAACTTTCCCCAGAAGAAAGAGCCCACAAAGGAGTGTTTCTATCGTTCCAGTATCCAGTTGAGATTCCAGGAGTATCGGTGACCAATTTTATGAAGACCGCTATCAACGAATCCAGAAAAGCACAAGGTCTGGAGGATATGCCGGCCAACGAAATGCTTAAGAAGATTCGGGAGAAGTCGGAAATGTTGGAAATCGACCGAAAGTTCCTTTCCCGTTCCTTGAACGAAGGGTTCTCCGGAGGGGAAAAGAAGCGTAACGAAATCTTCCAAATGGCGATGATGGAACCCAAATTGGCCATTTTGGACGAAACCGATTCCGGTCTGGATATTGATGCCCTTCGTATCGTGGCCAATGGGGTGAACAAATTGCGCAGCAAGGACAACGCCATCATTGTAATCACCCACTATCAGCGTTTGTTGGAATACATCGTACCCGATTATGTGCATGTATTGCACGATGGCAAAATCGTAAAGTCCGGCACCAAGGAATTGGCCCTGGAATTGGAAGAAAAAGGATACGATTGGTTAAAAGAAGAAGCTGCGGTATAACCAGTTTTGTCATTCCCATGAAAATGGGAATCCAAATGAAAAGAAATCATTAATTAGATTCCTGCCAGAGTTTATGCTGAGTTAAACGAAGTGCAGGGATGACAATTAAAAACAAATGGATTTAAAGGAAAAATTAGTCTCCTCTTTTATGGCTTTTGAAGATGGCTTGGATTTAGATCATCCAGTACATGAGGAAAGGTCCAATGCCATGAAGAACTTTGAGACCAAGGGCTTCCCGACCAAAAAGGACGAAGCTTGGAAGTATACTTCACTCAAAGGCTTGCAAAAGATAGATTTCAGCATCTTTCCAAAGCATGAAACCACCTTGGAATACAAGGATGTGAAAAAATACTTTCTCCACGAGATAGACACCTACAAAATTGTGTTTGTTGATGGGGTGTACAGTTCTTACCTTTCTGAAACAACACATGATGGTGTGGATGTCTGTTTGATGAGCTCTGCTTTTAGCAAGCCGATGTTTAAACAGGTGATTGAAGTGTACTTCAACAAAGCGGCTTCTAAAGATGAGTCGTTGACCTCTTTGAATACAGCTTTTAGCAAAGAAGGAGCGTATATCTACATCCCAAAGAACAAAATGCCCAAGAAGCCTATCCAAATTTTGCATTTGGCCACGGGCAACGAGGCAGCTTTGATGCTACAACCTAGGAACTTGATTGTTGCAGAGGACAACGCCGAGGTGCAAATTATAGAACGCCACCAAAGTTTGACCGGTAATGAAGTGTTCACGAACTCCGTGACCGAAATTTTCGCAGGAAAGGATGCCATTGTGGACTACTACAAAGTTCAGAACGATGCGCCAACGGCTTCATTGGTGGACAACACATATATCTCACAAAAAAACAGTAGTGTGGTACGAGTGCACACCTTCTCTTTGGGAGGAAAACTCATCCGTAACAACCTGAACTTTTATCAGAACGGGGAGCGCATCGACTCTACCTTGAAAGGCGTAACTATTTTGGGCGACAAACAGCACGTAGACCATCATACTTTGGTACACCATGCACAGCCCAACTGCGAGAGCCATCAAGACTACAAAGGGATTTTTGGTGACAGTTCTACAGGTGTTTTCAACGGAAAGATTATTGTGGACAAGATTGCCCAAAAAACGGATGCCTTTCAGCAGAACAACAATATTTTGTTGAGTGATAGGTCGACCATCAACTCAAAACCACAATTGGAGATTTTTGCGGACGACGTAAAATGTTCGCATGGATGTACCATTGGTCAGTTGGATGATGAGGCCCTTTTCTACCTTAGATCAAGGGGAATCCCTAAGAAAGAGGCCAAGGCCTTGATGATGTACGCTTTTGCCAACAACGTTTTGGAGAGTGTTCGTATTCCCGAGCTTAAGGCGAGAATCAATAAGATTATCGCCAATAAACTGGGCGTTCGTATGGGATTTGACCTGTAGTTTATGAGGTGTCATTTCGAGCTTTAGTCCTGAGAGGGAATCGAAGGATGGGCGAGAAATCTCCTTATAGTTTAGATTTTTCACTTCGTTCAAAATGACAGAAAAAAATATTCTAATAGAGAAGTTAGACGTAAATACCATCAGGAAAGACTTTCCCATCCTCCAAAGAGAGGTCAATGGACAGCCTTTGGTGTATTTGGACAATGCAGCAACATCGCAGACACCACAGCAGGTAATTGATGCCATTGTTGATTATTACCAAAATTACAATGCCAACATTCACCGTGGGGTACATACCTTGTCTCAAGAAGCGACTGATGCTTACGAAGCAGCACGCCAAAAAATCCAAAAGCACTTTAACATTGCCTATCCCTACGAGGTGATTTTCACTTCGGGAACCACAGACAGTATCAATTTGGTCGCCAACGGATTCACTTCATTTTTAAAAGAGGGTGATGAGGTTCTGGTTTCCGCCATGGAGCACCACTCCAATATTGTGCCTTGGCAGATGCTGTGCGAACGCACGGGGGCAACCCTCAAAGTGATTCCAATGAATCTGGAAGGAGAGTTGGTAATGGAAGGATATTACAATTTGTTGTCCGACAAGACAAAATTGGTCTTCTGCAACCATGTGTCCAATGCGTTGGGAACCATCAATCCAATTAAAGAAATTATTGATGCTGCCCACAAAGTGGGAGCCGCGGTTTTGGTGGATGGGGCACAGGCTGCAGCACACATCAAAGCTGATTTACAGGCATTGGATGTGGATTTCTACACCGTTTCTGCCCATAAAATGTGTGGACCAACGGGTGTTGGAATGTTGTATGGCAAAGAGGAATGGCTTAAAAAATTACCACCCTATCAAGGCGGGGGCGAAATGATTGCCGAGGTAACCTTTGAAAAGACCACCTATGCCGATCTGCCCCATAAATTTGAAGCGGGAACGCCCAATATCTGTGGGGGAATTGCTTTTGGAGCCGCGTTGGATTACATGAATAGCATCGGTTTTGATGCCATCGCCCAGTACGAAGATGAGTTGGTGGAATATGCCACCGAACAATTGCTCACCATTGATGGATTAAAGATTTATGGAACCGCAGCGCACAAAACTTCGGTGATTTCCTTTAACATTGAAGGAATCCATCCCTACGACATCGGCACCATTGTGGATAAATTGGGCATCGCAGTGCGTACAGGGCACCATTGCGCGCAACCTATCATGGATTTTTACAAGATTCCGGGCACGGTAAGGGCCAGTTTTAGCTTTTACAACAATAAAGAAGAAGTGGATAAATTGGTCGAAGCCGTAAAGCGGGCCAGAAATATGTTACAGTAGCCGAAGCGTTATCTTTATCATAAAGACTTGAATTGCAGTCCGCCGAGTTGTACTTTTGAACAAAACCACAGCATGACCATAAAAGAGATACAGGAAGAGATAATAGACGAGTTTTCCATGTTCGACGACTGGATGCAGCGTTACGAATATATGATTGAACTCGGAAAATCACTTCCATTGATAGAAGAACAATACAAGACCGATGATAACCTGATCAAAGGTTGCCAGAGCAAGGTTTGGGTGCATGCCGAACTGGATGGAGACAGATTGGTTTTTACTGCCGATAGCGATGCCATTATCACCAAAGGGATCATAGCCATTTTGGTCAGGGCGTTCAGCAATCAAAAACCTCAGGATATTATCGACGCCGACACAGGGTTTATTGATGAAATTGGTCTTAAAGAACATTTGTCGCCAACCCGGGCCAACGGATTGGTAAGCATGATCAAGCAACTGAAATTGTACGCAGTTGCCTATCAAACACAGTTAAAATAGCATAAGATGAGCGAAGAAACCACCATAGATACACAAGAACTGGGCGAAAAGATCGTAAAGGTGCTCAAGACCATTTATGATCCAGAAATTCCTGTGGACATTTACGAACTGGGATTGATTTATGACGTGTTCGTGAACGAGGAATACGAAGTAAAGATTTTGATGACCCTTACCTCGCCCAATTGCCCTGTGGCCGAAACTTTGCCTGTGGAGGTAGAGGAGAAAGTGAAGTCCATTGATATGCTGAAAGACGTGGAGGTGGAAATCACTTTTGACCCCCCTTGGACCCAGGAGCTGATGAGCGAAGAGGCCAAATTGGAGTTGGGGCTCCTGTAGGGGTTTAACTTGTCATTCCGCACTAGATGCGGAATCTACTTAATTTGAAAAAGATTCCTGCCTTTGCAGGAATGACAATTATGGAAAAAGAAATCGTAAATAGAGTAGCGCAAAGCAAGTTGATTACCTTCAACCTGGAGGATTATTATCCCATAGGGGAGCGTATGGTGCTGGACATTAAAGATTGGTTGTACGAAGGCTTTATCTTGCGTGAAAAAGAGTTTCGTTCCCATGTGGAAGAACACGACTGGACAGCCTATCAAAACGCCTATGTGGCGCTTCAATGTTCTTCGGATGCCATTATTCCAGGCTGGGCCTTTATGTTGATTGCCTCCAAGTTACAGCCTTATGCCAAAAAGGTGGTTCAGGGTAGTCTTGAGGATTTAGAAACTGCACTTTATCAAACTGTATTGGACCAATTGGATGTTGCTGAATTTACAGATAAACCCGTAATCATAAAAGGGTGTTCCAACAAACCCGTTCCCGAAAATGCCTACCTTATGGCCGTTACAAAAATCCAAGAAGTGGCCAAAAGTGTGATGTATGGCGAGGCTTGTTCTTCGGTGCCGCTTTATAAGAAAAAATAAAAAGTTCCCAAAAAGGGACTTTATCACTTTGAAATTTATAGATTGGGGTTTACTGTAATGGTACAGTCAGCTGTGGCCTCAGTATCCTCAACAACGGTCGCTGCAACAGACTTTAATGTTTTGACAACCATTAAAAAATAAGGTAACCTAAAGAAAGTTGCAATACAGAATTATTTTCCGTTGATTCAATTATGGTTATTTCTCTACGCAAATTGGATAGCCCATGAAAATAATTAAGCTGAACGAATGCTTTAGTAGTAAAATAAAAAGTTACACCGGCCATAGCTCCGTAATCCACAAAGAAATCACCTGATCTCTCATGTAACACATCTCCTTTCGCATGAAAACCTTCTACATCGACCTTGGTAATTACATTTTTTGAATACAATAAGAAAGCAATTTCTGGCCCCAAATCCAAACTAAGATTATTCATCAACTTATATTTAAGCAATACGGGAACTGACAGATAGCTATCTCTATTGGCATATTTTACTGGGATTCTTGAATGATTATCGAAAGCGCCTAAGTCCATTTCATCATTAAAGCCTTTGGAAGAAAAGAGTACCCTGGGTTCCAAAGCTATCTTATCACTCAAAGAAAAGTTTGAAAATACGCCAAATTGATAAGCAAGACGCCAACTATTGTTGATGGATTCTGTTCTGTCTCCCCTAATATTAGCTAGATTCAATCCTCCAATGACCCCAAAATTCTTTTCTTGGGCATTTACAAATAAAGTACTGGCTATAACAATAACTACAGCAATACCTGCTGATTTTTTCATATTTGATTCAAATTGAATTGAAAACCTACAAGAAAGGAAATAATATTGGTTCGGGAAACGGCCAATTGACGGATGCCCCATATGAATTGATGGATAAGGGTTTTAAAGAAATTTTTACCTGTGATGCTAACCATCAAGAGGTAAAATGAGACAGTTGAGGGACGTTTTTGGTAAGTACTCAATTCATAAGTCCACACCAATTTGTCAGTAATTGAAAATTGTTTATTGCCATCGGTTAAGGAAAATAGGTGTGACATTTCTTACTTTTACGGTTCTAAACAGAAAACTCCATACTATGAAAAAACTACTTTTTACTGCTGTGGCTTTCTTTGCTCTGTTCTCAGCAACTGCACAGACCGAGGAAGAATTAAAAGCCCAGATTGCCCCAAAAAAAGATTCTATTGCCGCTATCCAGTCGCGGGTCAATGCACTTCAAGCAAAACTGGATGCGCTCCCAGGTTGGAAAATTGGCGCATTCGGAACTATTGGTGGCAGTATATCCCAGTTCAATAATTGGTTTGCCCAAGGAATTCCCAATAACTCATCAGGAAATATTGGATTTACCGTTAATGCCTATG
This sequence comes from Allomuricauda sp. TY007, assembly GCF_010468565.1. Lineage (GTDB taxonomy): Bacteria > Bacteroidota > Bacteroidia > Flavobacteriales > Flavobacteriaceae > Flagellimonas. The sequence continues at coordinate 114,858 of NZ_WUEG01000001.1, read as the reverse complement.
CCAATCTTCAAGAAGAAAAATTCTTTTGGAGAAATGCTGCCAATCTCAACCTGTCCTGGGTCAAACTGGACGATAAGGATGATCCTACCGACGATGATAGCTTTCGTCAGGCCACCGATGTGTTCAATATTTCATCTTTGTACGGTAGAAAACTGAGTGAGAAATTCGCTATATCTACTTTGGCGGAATATAGAACCACAATTTTGAGCAATTTTAACGACCCGGGTTATTTGGACCTTGGTGTCGGTGCCACATGGACCCCTATCCCAGATTTGGTGGTGGTAATGCACCCGCTCAACTACAACTTTGTGTTCAGCAGTGAGGATACCATTTTTGAATCTTCTATGGGGGCCAAGATTGTAGCGGACTATACTAAGCAAATTGGTGCAATAAACTTTAAAAGTAACCTGTCCTTGTTCCAAAGCTATGAAAGCAGCAATTTGAGCAACTGGACATGGACCAATTCTTTTAGCTACAAGTTATGGAAAATGATTGGTGTAGGTTTTGACTTTGGATTGCGAAACAACAAACAGGAAACATTGAATTACATTGTAAACAATGCGCCAACTCCTAATCCAGATGCTACGTTCGATACGATTGACAATGAGCTTCAGACCTATTGGACACTTGGACTTAGTTATAAGTTTTAAGGAGCAATTTAAGTTGACAAAAAAAGCCCTCAATTTGAGGGCTTTTTTGTGGGGTGAAAATTATGTTTTCCGTGTTTTTAAGACCATGGTCTAAGTAGGTTAAGATCTGTAAAATCTGCGTTCGACACTAAAATGACTTAAAAACAATGTGAAAGTAGGCCTAATGTGGCGACCCCCTAAATTTTTGTTGTGAACTGTCCGAAAAATGTTGTGAAGCAATTGATGTTTTGCTGTTTGCCCAAGAAGTAAGTACTTAATTGGGACTGCTTTTAATACTCATCCAAATGTTCCGGATACAAAAAGTTGTTGTATGGGAAACGGGTGACGTGGATATCTCGCACTGCATCGTAGACTCGCTTCCTGAATTCGTCCATGTTTTCCTTGTTCAATGCAGAGATAAACAGTGCTTTGTCCCCGAGCTTATTAAAATAGGTTTTCTTCCATTCCTCCAATGTAAAATGGGCAGTTGTGCGTTCCGTAACCAAATCGTCTTCATCAATAGTTTCCGGGTGGTATTGGTCTATTTTGTTAAAGACCATGATGCAGGGTTTTCCAGAACTATCAATTTCGTCCAAAATTTGATTTACCGAGGCAATATGCTCTTCAAAATTAGGATGCGAAATATCTACCACATGCAGAAGTAGGTCGGCCTCGCGAACCTCATCCAAGGTACTTTTAAAACTCTCTACCAATTGGGTCGGCAACTTTCTGATGAACCCCACTGTATCACTCAATAGAAAAGGAAGGTTTCCGAGTACCACTTTGCGAACAGTGGTGTCCAGCGTAGCAAAAAGTTTGTTCTCTGCAAACACATCGCTTTTGCTGATCACGTTCATTAAGGTAGATTTGCCAACGTTGGTATATCCCACCAAAGCAACCCGAACCAAAGAGCCACGGTTACCGCGCTGGGTTTCCATTTGGCGGTCTATTTTGGCAAGTTTCTTTTTGAGCAAGGCAATGCGGTCACGAACAATACGTCTATCCGTTTCAATTTCCGTTTCACCGGGACCACGCATGCCAATACCACCCCGTTGCCGCTCCAAGTGCGTCCAAAGACCGGTCAATCTTGGTAAAAGATATTCGTATTGGGCCAACTCTACCTGGGTTCTGGCATAACTTGTCTTGGCCCTTTGGGCAAATATGTCCAGAATCAAACTGGTTCTATCCAGCACTTTACAGCGCAGTAGTTTTTCAACATTGTTCTGTTGTGCAGGCGATAGTTCATCATCAAAGATTACGGAACCTATTTCATTCTCCTTCACAAATTGGCGTACCTCTTCCATTTTACCGCTTCCAATGTAAGTTTTGGGATTGGGCACATCAATGCGCTGCACAAATCTTTTCTCAACTTCGCCACCGGCAGTGTATGTCAAAAATTCAAGCTCGTCCAAGTACTCTTTTACCTTGGCTTCGTCTTGGTGCTGATTCATTACACCAATCAGTACCGCCTTTTCATATTCAATTGACTTCTTTTCTAGCATCGAACAGGTTTAGAGTACAAATTTAAGCAATGTTTTGGAAGCTATTTTTGTACTTTGGCATTTCTATTGAATCATTGGAAAAAGAAACAGGGATCTTGCATAAAAAGGAAAACAGATACACGATAGCATTTTATAATCTCGAAAATTTCTTTGACACCAAAGATGACCCGTATCTGTTGGATGATGATTTTACCCCAAAGGGGTTTAAAAGGTGGAACAAATCTAAATTTTGGAACAAAGCCAATAAAATTTCCAGGGCTATTTCTAGAATTGGATTGGAAGAAAGTAATCATCCCCCGGTTTTGGTAGGCATGGCCGAAGTTGAAAATAAAGGAGTAATTAAATCGCTTTTACGATCAAAACAACTGCGAGATATAGATTATGGAGTAATACATTTTGATTCCCCTGATGAGCGAGGAATAGATACGGCCCTGATTTACCATAAAGAACATTTTGAGGTGCTCGATGCCGAGACCATTCCTTTGATGGTACAAAATACAAATGGCGATAGAGACCTTACCCGAGATATTTTATATGTACACGGTAAGTTACATCAAGAAGAAGTCCATGTTTTTGTGAACCATTGGCCATCCCGTAGGGAAGGAGCCGAGGAAACCAGCTATAAGCGCATCAAGGCAGCGGAAACCATTCTTCAAAAACTTGATGCCATACAAGGGAATGGTTCAAACATTATTGTTATGGGCGATTTTAATGATGACCCCAATTCGGAAAGCATCCAAACACTTATGGACACAGGAAAATTCATCAACCCTATGAAAAAACTGTTATCCCCTGTATCGGGCAGTGCCAATTACAAAGGGGAATGGAGTTTGTTCGATCAAATATTGCTCTCGCACAGTTTTTTGAACTACGAAAAGGACACCCACAATTTTGTAGAAGCAAAAATATTTTCACCAAGATTTTTAAAAGAATGGAAGGGCAAATACAAAGGAAATCCTTTCAGAACTTTTGCTGGAAAGAAATATTTGGGGGGCTATAGTGATCATTTTCCTGTATATATTGTATTGGATGAAAGCAAGAAATGATTGTGAGAAAAAAATTACACCACGTAAAAGTGAATTTTCACAACAGAAAGAAGTAAAACGCTATGCATTTCATCGAATAAAGTAGGAATTTTATCGATAAATGGCACATATCGCTATATATTCGTAGTCCAAATCTTACCATAAACTCAATTATGGACTATCGTTTTCCTATAGGGGTTAAGGGAGTAATTTTCTCCTTTTTATTTTCGCTTCTAGGCGTAGTTACCATATTTGCCCAATCCAAAAGTGCAAAAGAGCAAATTCGTTTTTCCTACGACCAAGGGAAAATATCCTCTTTTATTTCCGAAATGGAAATTGAACACCAGTCCAAGCTTAAAAAAATAGGCGATCTGATAAAGTTCAAAGGACTTATAGCTTCAGAAAAAAACAATAGCGGTACACAAATAGCTTTAAAGGATATTGGTACCGATGGAACGCCTCTTTACTATACTACCTTAAACGATTACGCATCCCAAACTTCAAGGGCTCATACACTTTATGATAAAGGACTGCTAAATTTAGGTTTAACAGGTAGGGGCATGGAAGTTGGTGTTTGGGATTCCGGTGTGGCTTTGTCCTCTCATCAGGAGTTTGATACCAGGGCAAAGAATGCCGATAATGCCGATGAGATAAGTCTGCATGCCACTTTGGTAACAGGTAACCTTATTTCTGCCGGTGTGGAACCCAGTGCCAAAGGTGCTGCCTATGGGGCACAAGCCTTGACCCACGATTGGAGCCGCGATAAAATTGAAGTGGCAGAGGCCGCTGCCAATGGACTTTTGTTGAGCAATCATTCCTACGGAATTTTGTCCGATAGGGTGCCAGATTGGTATTTTGGCGCCTATATTAAAGTAACCCAGGACTGGGACAGGATCATGTACAATGCTCCTTATTACCTAATGGTGACAGCAGCGGGGAACGCACAAAAATCTTATGATAACGAAACACCAAATTTTGGTAAAACCGCCGATGGCTTTGATCTTTTATTGGGCTTTACCACAACCAAAAACGGATTGACCATTGCCGGTGCCAACACGGAAATTGATGGCAACGGTGATTTAAAAAAAGCATCGGTTGCGGGATATAGCAGCTTTGGACCGGTAGATGACGGTCGCATAAAACCAGACTTGGCAGGAGATGGAGGAGATATTCTTTCCACAAGTTCGACCACCAATAGTAGTTATCAGGTGTCTGCCGGGACTTCCATGGCGGCCCCTGGGGTTACAGGCTCACTTTTGTTGTTGCAACAGTATTACGAAGAGCTTTTTGGTTCCTATATGAAAGCGGCTACCTTAAAAGGACTTGCGCTTCACACTGCCGATGATGTGGATGCCAAAGGACCGGATTATAAAATGGGTTGGGGTATAATGAATGCCAAATCTGCGGCAGAGGTGCTTCAGAATAAAGAATACACCACCTTGATAAACGAAGAAACGCTATCAGACGGAGAAACCTACTCCATAACGGTTTTGGCCATGGAAAATGAACCATTGATGGCTTCCATATCTTGGACAGACCCTGAATCGGAATACATAAACCGAGGAGAGCTTAACAGTACCCGAGCCGCTTTGATGAACGATTTGGATATTAGAATCACCAAGGACGGAGAAACCCATTTTCCATGGAAATTGAACCCTGCCAAGGCCAACGACTCCGCTATTAAAGGGGATAATACGGTTGATCCTTTTGAACGTATTGAAGTAGAAAATGCAACAGGTGCTTACACCATTACTATTTCGCACAAGGGTGGGTTAAAAAATGGTCTTCAAGATTTTTCCTTGATTGTTTCCGGGGCACAAGTGTCCAATTGTTCCATAGCACCTCCTTCGGATGTGGATTTGGAAGGATCCTCCAACGAGGGCACAACCATTTCTTGGGGCGATGCTGAAGAAACGTTATTTGAAGTGCAATACAAGAGCGTTGATACAGACAATTGGGAAAGTGAATTGATTTGGGAAAATAACTTTGAGCTTACCGCTTTGGAAGAAGGCAAAGTGTACGAAGCCCGTGTTCGTTCTATCTGTACCGAGAATGTCGTGTCCGAATTCTCTGAGACCATTGCGTTTGAGTTTAAAGGAGAAGAAACAGTGCTGATACAAAATACCCCGATGTTTGTCCCTCAGGAATTGAACATAACCATTTATCCGAATCCCGCTGTTGATTATTTAAACGTGGAGGCGGATTTGTCCAAAGATGCGGAGTTCTCCATCGTGACCACTTCTGGCAACGTGATTAAAAAAGGAAAGACCGAAGGTTCCATCAATGTGTCCTCTTTGTCTTCTGGATTGTATGTACTGGTGGTTCAGGATTACTCGGGAATCAAAAGCACGAAGTTTTATAAGAACTGATTGAATTCCCGTCACCTTGAATTTATTTCAGGGTCACACATTTTATGATGAGATGCTGAAACGAGTTCAGCATGACGAGATTCTTCGCTCCCTGTCCAACAGCAGAGAACCAATAAATCAAGACTAGGTATCATCTCAAATTTTAAGATTAGTTTCGTGATAATTGGTGGAATTCGTGTCAGAACATTTTACAGTTATTAATGACCGATGAACAATAGATTCTTCGCTCCCTGCCCGGTAGGCGCGCTCAGACTGACAATCATCGCTTAAGATGTCCAAGTCCTTAAATTTGATATCTGACATCCGATTTCAAATCTTCTTGATCTCGCTATCGGTCAGAAGTTCTTCATTTCGTAACCGTAAGAATACTTGTGCAGTTGTAACCACGTCCAATTCACAATACCTGATGATTCTATCAATATCGTTTTCCATATAAAACACATCTTTTACCATACTGCCATCCATATCATCTTTGGGAGATGGAATGCCCAGCACATGTGCCAACAGTTTTAAGGAGGTGTAATGTTTGTAGTCGCCAAACTTCCAGAGTTCCATGGTATCCAAATGAGGAACTTCCCAAGGTTTTTTACCGAATAAATCTAGTTTGTAGGGTAGATTGATGCCGTTTATCACCATTCTGCGGGCGATATAGGGAAAATCGAACTCTTTGCCATTGTGAGCACACAAAAGATGCTTAACCTGGCTAAAATGATCTTTAAGCAAATGTTTGAACTGTTTAAGGATTTCGATTTCTTTGCCGTGAAAGGAAGTGACCCTAAAACTTCTTACATCACCTTTATGGACAAAATAACCCACAGAGATACAAACGATTTTCCCAAACTCGGCCCAAATACCGGCTCGGTCGTAAAATTCTTCGGGCGTGAACTCTTCTTTGCGCTGGTACTGCGTTTTTTGTTCCCATAATAGCTGGGCAGTTTCATCCAAATCGGTGAAATGTTGTTGTTGGGGTACGGTCTCGATATCCAAAAAAAGGATATGCTCCAGGTTAAGTTTATAAAGCATGGCAGCCAATTAAAAAAGAGTCGTCTGCTTGGCAGGACTCTCGTGTTCCAATAACCATTTTTTTCTATGCAGTCCACCTGCATATCCTGTGAGGTCTCCGTTGGTTCCGATTACACGATGACAGGGAACCACAATCCAAAGTGGATTTTTGCCATTGGCCGAGGCTACTGCACGAATGGCTTTTACATCGCCTAGTTGTTTGGAAAGTTCCAAATAAGAAATGGTTTTTCCAAAAGGTATTTTTAAAAGGGCATCCCAAACTCTCTTCTGAAATTCGGTGCCCGAAGGGTTTAATTTAAGGTTGAATACCTTTCGGTCTCCATCAAAATATTCTTGAAATTGCTGGGCAGCATCCTGTAAAGTATCAGGAACTATACCATGTGGTTTATTATTGTTCAAAACAGAGATAGATGCAAGGCCATTTGCATCACCTTTTAACTCTGCTGTTCCAATAGGAGTCTGTATATAAGCAGTTTCCATTACTCTATTTCATTCTCACCTTCAATAATTCCCAGTCGCTTTGCACGAGTTTCCCAGTTTTTTCTGGCGAGTGTTTGTAGGTTTTCCACATTGTCGCTTTCGTCCATAATCTCCAATCCGAGCAAGGTTTCGATCACATCTTCCATAGTAACCAATCCGCTTACCGAACCATACTCGTCCACTACCAAAGAAATATGTTCTCTTTTCTGTACAAACTTTTTGAAAAGGTCATTTATGGACTTACTACGATTTGTTACCAGTATTTCCCTTCTGATCGTAGATAATTTTTCATTCCCCTTTTTATTGATGATGGCTTCCAACAACTCATCTTTTAAAAAGAAGCCCGTAATGTTGTCCATCCGATCTTTGTACAACGGAATTCTTGAAAAGCGCAAGGGTCTGTTTTTTTCAAAAAACTTCTTTATGGTAGTGTCTTCGGATGCCACTTTCATTACAGTTCTTGGGGTCATTACATCACGTGCCAAGATCTCATCAAAATAAAGTAGGTTTTTGATCATTTTCGATTCCGATTCCTTGAACACACCTTCTTCATGGGCAATTTCGGTCATAGCACTAAAATCCTCCCGATTCAACACACTGCCATGTTCGGCTTTTGCACCCACCAATTTGGTGAAAAGCTGCAACAACCATAGCAACCCCGTCCATTTAAGCACAAATACCATAATGTTCAGTGCTTTGCTGGTAAAGTTGGCCAGTTGCTTCCAAAAGGTCGCTCCAATGGTCTTTGGAATGATTTCTGAGGCGACCAAAATCAATATGGTCATCAGGGTAGAGACAATACCGACCATAAGATCTTCGGTAAAGGCCATCCCAAAAAAGCTTCGTTTTGTAGATCCATACATTTCAGCATAAGCAACTTTTGCCTGTACCCCTACCAAAATGGCACCAACGGTATGCGCAATGGTGTTTAGGGTGAGAATGGCGATCAAAGGTTTATCAACATCCTTTTTAAGCTTTTCCAGAGAGCTTGCATAATCTTTACCCTCTTGCTTTTTTATATTGATAAAAGTGGGTGTGACGCTCAATAGAACCGCCTCCAAAATGGAGCAAAGAAATGAGAAGAAAATGGAAATAAGGGCGTAAAATATAAGTAGTCCCATAAAATGGTAGAATCTTTAGTACCAAGATAGGGAATAGGAATCAATTTTGAACGTTTAATCCCCCAGCTTTATAGAAAATATCCTGAAGCGCCGTTCGAATATTTAAATTGTACAATTGACGATGGTCCCTAGAAGGATAGACTCTGTTGGATAGAAAAATAAAGGCCAACTTGTTTTCCGGGTCGGCCCACACAAAAGTTCCCGTAAAACCCGAGTGCCCAAAACTTTTGGGACTTGCCAAAGGAGAGGGGTAGGCCTCTTCCAATGGGAGTTCGGCATTATCCAGCAAAGGTTTGTCGAAGCCCAATCCCCGACGATTTTCATTTTCGGGATATTGCACTTTGGTGAATTCCTTTACCGTTTCAGCCGAAATGAGCTGTTGGCCATCTACCTCGCCATAATTTTGATAAAAGAGCATCAATTTGGCCAGATCATCAGCTGTTCCGAACAACCCTGCATTGCCCGAAACTCCGCCTTTGAGCGAAGCATTTTCGTCGTGCACCCAACCTTTTACCACCGTTTTTCGGAAGAGTGAATCCATTTCGGTGGGCACAATGGCGTTCACGTAGTTGTTTTCTTTGGGCAGGTATCCCAAGGTATGACAACCTAAAGGTTGATAGAAATTTTCATCCAAATACGTTTGATAGTCGGTTCCTGTGAGCTGTTCTATCAAACTTGGAAAGATGAGAAACGTAAGCCCGGAATATTTGTATTTCTTCTCATCTGAAACTTCGGAGCGGTTAATGATTCGGTTCATTTTTCGCTCAAAACGATTGTTGATGTAGAGCCCATCATACACTTGTCCTTCAAATCTTTTATGGGAAAAATTCCGAACAAAGCGTCTTTTGATTTTACCATTCTTCCGTAGCACCTTCTGCAAAAAAACGATGTAGGGCACCAAACCAGCCTGATGCGCCAAAATCTCGCGAAGCGTTAGGTCTTTTTTGTCCTTTCTTCGCTTCCATGGGTCCCAATATGTACTGAATGGTTTATCTAGGTCTAGCTTGCCTTCGTCCACCAACTTCATCAGGGCAGGCAAGGGCCCCGAAATTTTGGTAACCGAGGCCAAATCGTATAGATCGTTCAAGGCCACGGGTTGAATGCTGTCGTAGGTGTGGAAGCCATAAGCTTTGTGGAAAATAACGGTATCGTTCTTGGCCACCAAGAGCTGTGCCCCGGGAAAAGCCAAACTATCGATACCCATTTCCATAATGGAATCCACCTTTTGGTTGATGTAAGCCTCATCGAGCCCTAATTTGGAGGGATAAGCGTGTATAAGCTCTCGTTGGGCAAACCCAAAAGGTATCACTAAAGTGATGAAGAACAATGAAACTGCTAGTTTTTTCATTTTGGTGTAAGGTTTATCCCAAAGTTCGGATAAAATCCTTCGCAAAATAACTGGCAATAATATCCGCACCAGCCCTTTTAATGGCCGTAAGTTGTTCCAACATCACGGCATCGTGGTCCAACCAACCTTTTTCCGCGGCAGCTTTGACCATGGCATACTCGCCAGAAACTTGATATACGGCAACGGGCACTTCGACCTCATTTTTGATTTCTCGAACAATGTCCAAATAGCACAATCCGGGTTTTACCATGACGATATCGGCACCTTCGTCAATGTCCATTTGAGTTTCCTTGATGGCTTCATACCGATTGGCATAATCCATTTGATAAGTCTTTTTGTCCTTGGGTACATTGGCAATGTCAACTGGTGCGGAGTCAAGAGCGTCGCGGAAAGGCCCGTAAAATGCGCTGGCGTATTTGGCGGAATAGGCCATAATCCCCGTATTGATGAAACCTTCGTCCTCCAAAGCTTCGCGAATGGTGAGTATTCTGCCGTCCATCATATCGCTGGGTGCTACAAAATCGGCGCCTGCCTTCGCGTGGGATACGCTCATTTCAGCCAGAACCTCTGCAGTTTCATCGTTCAGGATTTGCCCTTCGGCCACAATACCGTCGTGTCCATAAGATGAAAATGGGTCCAGAGCCACATCGGTCATCACCAACATTTGTGGACAGGCATTTTTTACGGTTTTTATGGCACGCTGCATCAAACCATTGGGATTCAGGGCCTCGGTTCCTTTGTTGTCCTTCAGTTTATCATCGACCTTTACAAAAAGAAGCACGGAGCAAAGTCCCATTTTCCAGAGTTCCTTCACTTCTTTCTCCAAATTGTCCAAACTCAACCTAAAATAGTTGGGCATGGAAGGTATTTCTTCCTTGACTTCTTTTCCTTCGGTAACAAATAAAGGTACCAGAAAGTCATCTGGGGTCAAGGTGGTTTCCCGAACCAATCTTCTAATGGATTCGGATGCGCGGAGTCTTCTGTTTCGTATGAGTGGGTACATATTTTTTGTTTTAAGCTGAAATCAAATATCGATTTCACCAGTTAAATAAAGTGCAGCTTTTCCTGAAATCTTCACTCGTTCGCCCAAATATTCGCAGACCAAATCACCTCCTCGTTGGGAAAGTTGTTTGGCCGTCATTTTGGTTTTGTCGAAAACTTCGGACCAATATGGCGATAACGAAGTGTGGGCGGAACCGGTCACCGGGTCTTCGGGAATGCCGCAAGCGGGGGCAAAAAAACGGGAAACAAAATCCACTTCGTCCCCTGGTGCGGTTACGATAACGCCACGAACATCCAATTTTCCAAGCAAATGATGGTTGGGTTCCAAAGCTTCTATTTCCTTTTGTGATTGATAAACCATCATATAATCTGTTTTGCCTTTCAGGGTTTTTATCGGGGCTTGCCCGATGGCCGTATCCAACTCTTCAATATTTTGAATGGCAATCAGATTATCGGTTGGAAAATCCAAAGTCAACCAACCATTGTCCGCCTTGTTCACGGTGAGGTTTCCACTTCGGTTTGAATAAAACTGAATGGTATTTTCATCAAATTCATAAAAATGAAAGAGTACAAAGGCAGTTGCCAGTGTCGCGTGTCCGCAAAGGTCCACTTCCACTTCGGGCGTAAACCAGCGAATGTCATATTGGTCGTCTTTTTTGACGGCGAAGGCGGTTTCGGCCAAATTGTTCTCTTGGGCAATTTTTTGCATCAATTCTGGACTCAACCACGAATCCAAAATGCAGACCGAGGCTGGGTTACCGCCGAATGTCTGGCTGGTAAACGCATCTATTTGGTAAATTTTCTGTCTCATAGGCTTGGTTTCAAGGCAAAGCTACGGATTAAACCCAATTTTTTGGATTTTGCAGCACTGCTAACAATTGCTCTTCCTCACTTCCTTTTTCAGGATGATGGTCATATCGCCATTGTACGTGAGGCGGTAAACTCATCAAAATACTTTCGATACGGCCATTGGTTTTGAGGCCAAACAGGGTGCCCTTATCGTGCACCAGGTTGAACTCCACATAACGGCCCCGTCTAATTTCTTGCCAGTCACGCTGCTCTTTGGAGTAGGGAAGGTCTTTTCTTTTCTCAACAATAGGCGCGTAGGCATCCAAAAAACTATCCCCGACCTCCGTCACAAAATTGTACCAGTCTTCCATACTTGTTTTTTCGGTTGCTTTGCAATAATCGAAGAATAATCCACCTACCCCGCGGGCTTCGTTTCGATGTGCGTTCCAAAAATAGTTGTCGCATTTCTTTTTGTAGTCAGGATAAAATTCTGGGTTGTGAGCATCGCAGGCTTTTTTACAAATCGTATGAAAATGGATTGCATCTTCCTCGAACAAATAATAGGGGGTAAGGTCCTGTCCGCCACCAAACCATTGATCTACGATTTTACCCTCCTTGTCGTACATCTCAAAATACCGCCAGTTGGCGTGTACGGTGGGTACCATTGGACTTTTGGGATGAATGACCAAACTGAGGCCACAGGCAAAGAAATCCACATCCTCCACACCAAAGTAATTTTGCATGCTTTTGGGCAAGGGCCCATGAACTTTTGAAATGTTTACGCCACCTTTTTCAAATACGGCCCCATTTTCAATGACGCGTGTCCTGCCACCGCCACCTTCTTCACGTTCCCAAAAATCTTGTTGAAACTTGGCGGTTCCGTCCATTTCTTCCAGTTTGGAGGTAATGCTGTCCTGTAGTTGTTGAATGTATCTGTAAAATTTATCTTTCATTGTTCCAAAATATGTACCATTCGGTTTTTGTATTCAGAAAGTATGCTGTTCTCATTAATTTTGATGGATTCCAAAGTCATTTGCTTCAATAGCTCGATGACTTCTTGCTCTGATTTATCTGTATTTTGCTCAAAAATGAAGCGCCCCACTTCATTATTGTGCAAATCCATTTCCCTTGGCAATTTTTTGTTCGGAAATGAATCCTCGTGCCAATCGGTCACTTTTTTGGCCCACGCCAAAACGGTTTCCTCATTTTGCTGCCATTTAAAACACCGTTTGGCAATCAAATAATTCCAAAAGGCGTGTCTAAATGCATTGGCAGGACCATTTTTATGATGCAGTTTCCCATAATTATCGGTCGATATGGCGATGCATTCCTTGGTTGCCTTAATGGTTGGCCATATAAAGTGAGGACGGCTCAGTCCTATAAAAATAACTTTCAGTATATTTTTAAAATCAACCCGTTTCAGTACTGCAAAAAGGTTCACTCTTGATACTCTTTTACCGCATCAATAAATGCTTTTGCGTGTTCTACGGGAATGTGCGGCAAAATACCGTGACCCAAGTTTACAATATATTTATCCTTGCCAAAATCACGAATCATTTGAGTCACCATTTCCTTGATTTTCTCTGGCGGTGAAAGCAATCGGGCAGGATCAAAATTGCCTTGAAGGGTAACATTGCCACCTGTCAAGTACCTTGCATTTTTGGGGGAACACGTCCAATCCACACCTACTGCGGAAGCCCCGGAGTTGGCCATTTCTTTCAACGCAAACCAGCATCCTTTTCCAAAAACGATTACGGGTGCTTCGTCTTTCAACGCATCCACGATCTGTTGAATGTATTTCCAAGAAAATTCTTGATAATCCTGAGGCGAAAGCATCCCACCCCAAGAATCAAAAACCTGAACTGCATTTACGCCAGCTTTAACCTTTGCTTTAAGGTAGGCGATGGTGGTATCCGTTATTTTTTGGAGCAATTCGTGTGCAGCTTCCGGCTGGGTAAAGCAAAATCCCCTGGCCTTGTCAAAACTCTTGCTTCCCTGGCCTTCGACACAGTAACAAAGCAATGTCCAAGGAGAACCTGCAAACCCGATCAAAGGGACTTCGTCGTTCAACTTTTCCTTCGTCATAGTAATGGCATCCATTACATAACCCAATGTGTCCTGAATGTCAGGCACGATTACTTTGTCCAAATCATCTTGCGAACGGATAGGTTTTGGCAGGTAAGGTCCAAAATTCGGTTTCATCTGCACTTCGATGTCCATGGCTTGTGGAACCACCAAAATATCGCTGAACAAAATAGCGGCATCCATTCCGTATCGGCGAATGGGCTGTACGGTAATCTCAGAAGCCAATTCTGGGGTCTGGCAACGGGTAAAGAAATCATATTTTTTACGGAGTTCCATAAACTCGGGCAAATAGCGCCCCGCCTGTCGCATCATCCATACGGGTGGACGTTCAACGGTTTCACCTTTTAAAGCTTTTAGGAACAAGTCGTTTTTTATCATAGATTTTAATTTGTCATTCCTGTGAAGACAGGACTCTTTTCTATTTCTTTTGGATTCCGCATCAAGTGCGGAATGACATTTCTTTTATCGCCTGCACCAACACATTTTCCACGGTTGGTTTGTTGGCAATAATTATATTTTTAGAATGCTTTCTAGCTTCATTGGCCGTGGTTTCCCCAATACAGAACAAGATGCTGGTCCCTAAAGAGTTTTCCAAGAGATAACTTCGGATGCCACTGGGGCTGAAGAACAAAATACTATCAAAATCCCTTTGAAACTTCTTTGGATTTAGATGGGTATGATATACCTCTAACTCTTTATACTGAACGTTATTTTTCGTCAAAGTATCAGGAAGATCATCTCTTCTCTTGTTGCCACAAAGAAAGATAAATGCTTCATTTTTGTGGTTTTTGATGAGGATTTTACCCAATTCTGATGCATATTCGGCCATTTTAACCACTTTTACACCATTTTCTTCCAAAAGTGCTTTGGTTTTTTCGCCAACACAATAGGCACGGAACTCTGATTTGTCCATACCTTCGGATTGATTCAAAAATACCTTTACGGCATTCTTGCTGGTAAAAATATAGTTGGTGTAATTGAAAGGAATCTTCACGTCCCGCGACTCGATTTTCAAGGCATCGTACTCCACCAAACCCAAACCAGAATTTAGAAAAAGCTCCTTTTGTGAAGGGGTCAATATTTTAGTGGAGAGCACTGTTTTCATTTCTGATTTCTTGCATCAATTTATCGCCTCCTTTTTGCAACACTTCTTCGGCACTAGTTTTACCAAGGTCTTTGGTATTGGAGAGTTTTGCTTCTTTTTTGATGTCGATTTTCTGTTTGCCATCCAAGGAGAAAACAACGCCTTCAAAATGAACCGTTTGGTCTTTTATTTGTGCCAAAGCACCGATGGGTGCGGTACAACCACCTTCCAAGGTGCGTAAAAATGCACGTTCAATGGTTGTGGACATTTCGGTTTCGGGATGGTTGAGTTTGCCCAATGCTTCTCTGGTAAAATCATCTTCTTCTTTGGCTACGACCAACATGGCACCTTGCGCTGGTGCGGGAACCATCCAATCCAATTGAATGGCATCTTTGGGCAATAGTTTTATCCGTTCCAATCCGGCCTGGGCAAAAATGGCCCCTTGCCAATCGTTTTCGATTAATTTGAGCAGTCGGGTATTCACGTTTCCCCTAAGGTCGACCACTTTGTGGTTGGGATATTTGTTCAACCATTGGGCTTTTCGGCGTAAACTTCCCGTGGCTATGGTGGCAGGTTGATCGGTTTCCAAAAAATTGGACCCTTTGTGCACCAAAATATCGTGAGTGATGGCGCGTTCCAAAACGGCCACCTGCACAATTCCCTTAGGCAGTTGCGTGGGCACATCTTTCATGGAATGTACTGCAATATCAATATCTCCTTTGAGCAGGGCAACATCCAGGGCCTTGGTAAAGATCCCCGTAACACCCAGCTCGTAAAGCGGCTTGTCCAGCACTTGGTCTCCCAAAGATTTGGTGGGGACCAAAATGGTGTCATACCCGAGGGCTTCCAGCTTTTGTTGCACGGTGGTAGCTTGCCACAGCGCCAATTCGCTGTCGCGGGTTCCAATGCGGATTATTTTGCTCATTTGGAATGTAGTTCTAGCTGAAAAACCTTTTGGATAAGCTCCAGACTATCTTCGGTATCCACCTCGTTGCTCTTTAAGTGGTTGGCAAACTGCTTGGTGATTTTTTGGATGATTCGGTCCGAGATGATTTCCGCCTGTATTTGGTCAAACCCCTCAATCTTTTTGGTCTGAAAATCGATTTCTTCGGTCTTCATGGTGTTTAGTTTGTCCTTGAGTGCATTAATCACTGGGGCAAACTTTCGAGTTTCCAACCATTTTAGGAAATCCTTTTTTACTTTTTCTATGATCGCTTCCGCTTTCGGAACGTATTCTTTTCTTTTGGCCAAGGTCTCATCTGTGATCTGTGAAAGTTGATCTAAATGCACCAAGGTCACGTTGTCCAGTTCCTTCACATCGTCCGATACGTTTTTGGGAACGGATAAATCCAAGATCAACAACGGTTTTTTAGTATAGATCAAGGCCTTGGAAACCGTGGGCAACTGCGCTCCCGTAGCTACGACCAGAATATCGGCCTTGCGGATTTCGGTTTGCAGATCGCCATAATCCTTTACGATCAATTGGAACTTGCCCGCAATGTCCTCTGCTTTTTCCCGGGTTCTGTTGATCAAGGTAATGTGGGAATTGTCGGAGTGCTTCACCAGGTTTTCACAAGTGTTTCTCCCAATTTTCCCCGTTCCGAACAATAAAATATTCTTGTTGGAAATATCATCAACATTGTCCAAAATATATTTTACCGAAGCAAATGCGACCGATGTAGCGCCAGATGATAGTTCCGTTTCGTTTTTGATACGTTTGCTGGCCTGAATCACAGCATTGCACAAACGCTCCAAGAACGGATTGGCCATATCATGTTTCTTAGCACGATAAAATCCTTGTTTTATTTGGCTAATGATTTCAAAATCCCCCAAAATCTGACTGTCAAGACCAGTACCTACTTTAAACATGTGCGAAATGGCATCATGGTTTTTGTACACATAGGCAACTTCTTGAAATTCTTCGACGGTACCATGGGTTTGGTCGCAAAGGAGTTTTATAAGTTGATAGGGATGTTGTGCAAAACCGTAAAGCTCGGTTCTATTGCAGGTGGAAATGGCCAAAAGACCATCAACGCCAATTTCCTTGGCCTTGCCCAAGATATGGTCAATGGCAGGAACATCCAGACTGAATTTTCCTCTAACCTCTGCATCCGCCTTCTTGTAACTCAACCCAATGGCGTAGAAGGAATTATGTTTTGAAATATGGTAGTTCCTCATAAAGGATATAAATCGCAGGACAAAAATAATAGGGTTATAGGTCAAAAAATAACGCTAGCGGAACTATAAATAACTGTTACTGTTATTTTATGTCATTTTTTTGATGAAAATGATGGAAAGCATTGTTATTATTGATAAATTTGATGGCATACAACACAATTTAGAGCGATTCTAAATTAAGTAAAAAACGAGATCAGGTTGAAAACAAACATGAAAAATATCGCTAGAGGTTCGTATGACGAAATTTGGGTCGAGGACGGGATTTACATCCTCAAAATCCAGAACGATACCCAAGAACCAAAACTGATAGCACGGGATATTGACAGTTCCTACATTCAATTTCACTTTTGTTTAAAGGGGAGGTCAAAATTTAATTTTAACGAGGGCAACTATTATTTGGAGGTGAACGAGGAAAACTCTTTGTTACTTTATAATACCCAAAAAGATTTACCGCTCGATTTAGTGGTGTCGCCAGGGTCTTGGCTGCTCTCGGTGGTGATGACCATCAGAAAATTCCATTCTTTGTTTTCCGATGAAGCGGATTACATTCCATTTTTGAGTGAGGAAAACAAGGAGAAAAAGTATTATTCCCAAGAAATGGTGTCACCAGCAACAGCAGTTGTATTGAGCCAGTTGATGAATTTCAACCTTCATCCATCCATCAAAAAATTGTACTTGAAAGGCAAGGTATACGAATTGATTTCCCTGTATTTCAACAAAACAGAAGATGCCGATTTGGAACAATGCCCTTATTTGGCAGATGAGGACAATGTGCGCCGGATTAGGATGGCCAAGGAAATTATGATTTCCCGCATGGCGGAGCCGCCAACCTTGGCCGAATTATCGCAAGAAGTGGGGTTGGGCCTTAAAAAATTGAAAGAAGGCTTCAAACAAATCTATGGGGATTCCGTTTTTGGATTCTTGTTCGATTATAAAATGGAATATGCCCGCAAAATGTTGGAAACGGGCAAACACAATGTGAACGAAGTTGGGTTGAAAGTGGGGTACAGTACCGCCAGTCATTTTATTGCTTCCTTTAAAAAGAAGTTCGGCACTACACCAAAAAAATACTTAACTTCAAACGTCTAAAACCTATGACTATGAGATTTACTGTCCTGTTACTAACTTTTTGCTTTGTAGTTTGTGCCTGTGCCCAAGAGGAACCCGAAAAAGAAGATGAAAATGTAAAAATGCCGGAATTGGTGATGGTATTTACCAAAACCGAAGGCTGGAGACATAAATCCATTGAAAAAGGAGTGCAAACGCTAAGAGAACTTGGCAGACAAAATGGCTTTGTTGCTTTGCAAACCGAGTCAGGTGAAGACTTTACTTCCCAAAACCTTCAAAACTATAAATTGGTGGTGTTTTTGAATACAACTTTGGACGTATTGAACGATGCACAGCAAAGAGCATTTGAAGCGTATATCAAAGGAGGGGGTGCTTTTTTAGGGGTTCATGCAGCGTCAGACACCGAATATGATTGGCCTTGGTACGGAAAGTTGGTAGGGGGTTATTTTGTGAGCCATCCCAACGACCCCAACGTCCGGCAGGCAAAAATTGATGTGGTGAGCAAGGCGCATCCGTCCACGGAGCACTTACAAGATTCCTGGACTAGAACAGATGAGTGGTACAACTTTAAGGATTTAAATCCAGACGTTACTGTTTTGCTCAATTTGGACGAGACCACTTACGAAGGCGGAACCAACGGCTCCAACCATCCTATTGCGTGGTATCACGAGTTTGATGGTGGAAGGGCTTTTTACACCGCAGGAGGTCATACCGAAGAGTCGTATGATGAACCTATGTTTCGCCAGCATCTTTTGGGAGCCATTGAGTGGTGCCTAAAACGAAAGTAAGGTCGGTCTTGCCACTATGATTCCAATATTACTTTTGATATTTTTCAGATAATCCGCCAAGGGCAATTCGGAGATTTCCACTTCACCATTTTTGCTGGAGGCGTGCAATAAATGCAATCTGCCGTCCGGTTGATGGATGGCGATTCCCGTGTGGGTGACGTCCAAACCTTTAATGGAGGTGGCCAAGGCAAGAATGTCCCCCGACTTGATGAGGTGTTCCTTGCTTTCGATTTGATCCTGTGGCAGATAGCACAATTTTTCCTTGGCGATTTCTTTTTCCACCGCCAGCATAGCCTCAAAATTTTCATCACTGGCCAAAAATGGATACAGATTGCGGTGCGTCCCCATAAAATTGATGGGTTTTTCCAGCTCCACGCCACCCAGTTCGGCAGTGATGTCCTCTACCAGCCCTTTTTTCTCGTTGTTGCGAATCCATTCCGTAAAGTAATGTAGACGAGAGGGGTACCCTTCTAAATTCCCATTTCTATACCGAACGGTTTCCAAGTTTTCAGTGAAATTTTGAAAATCTTTCTGCTGTTTTTTTAACATGATGCTAAAAGCCAGTACGTTTTCCACAAAAGTGGTACAATCCAATCCACCAAAATTGACTACCAAGGTTTCCGTGTCGCCGACCTCAAGCGTTTTTTCCACGTAGGGAGTCCCCAAAAAAGACTGCCCTACCAAAGAAATAGTATCTCCTAAATTAGCTGCCTTGGTTTTTTCCAAATCGGAGATTTTGGTCTCAAAAATCGACTTGTCCTCGGGAGAGCATGTGATTTGCTGGGCATGGGCATAGGATGCCAACATCAAAAAAACAGCAACTATCTTATTCTTCATTATTATCATTTTTATGTTCAACCGTCAATCGGGTGGTTCTAGCAATGCTTTCTGGATAATTCTCTTGTAAATATTCAATAAGCTTCTCACGTACATGCACCCGTAAATCCCAACCGGTGGGCGAATCCTTGGCGCTTACAAGGGACCGAATCTCCACATAATTGGGTTTGGTATCGGTAACTTGAACCACATTCACCTTACCGTCCCACAGATCCGTATTGTTTAAAATTTCTGTTTGTGCTTCCCGGATTTTATCAAACGGAACATTATAGTCCACATATAAAAATATGGTCCCAAGCAGTTCAGAGGAAGTTTTGGTCCAGTTTTGGAACGGTTGGTTTATAAAATAAGGCGTGGGCACGATCAAACGCCTTTTGTCCCAAATGCTCACTACTACATAGGTAAGCGTAATTTCTTCGATGCGGCCCCATTCACCTTCCACGATTACCACATCATCCAGTTTTATGGGCTGGGCAATTGCAATTTGAATTCCCGCTAAAATGGTCCCTATAAATTGTTGTGCAGAAAAACCAATAATGATTCCCGCAACCCCCGCAGAGGCAAAAATACTGATGCCCACTTCGCGGATTTCTTCAAAACTCATCAGCATAAAGCCAGTGGCCAATAGAATTATGATGAAAATAAAAATACGTTCCAAAATAGTGAACTGGGTATAGACCTTTCGTGCCTTTAAATTGTCCGCGACTCCAATGTCATAATTTTGAATGACTGCCTTTTTTATGATTTTGAGCAAAGCGATCATTACCCATGCCATGGCAAAAATGAAGAGAATGGTACTTGCTTTTTTAAACCAATAGGCTGCATCCTCCAAGTTCAAAATATCACGCAGGGCCTTCATTCGAAGTAATACCGAGATAAAAATCAACACGAGAGGAAGAGCCAACCGTTTAAAAGCACTTTTGGGCAATAGATATTTTGGGTTTTTGCCCAAACGCTTCATTAGGACTGATGTACCCCAATAGAGAATAATGAGCACTAGCAGTGCTATGCCCAAATAGATGAGTGATTCCTTGGAAACATTGTCGTAGAAAGACTCCATACCCAAAAATAAGATAGAAAAGTTCAAGTAGGGAATATTGCTTAAACAAAATCGAGAAACATTATTTCATCATAAGAAAGTATTTTGATGTGGAAAAGGCGAAGTCCACTTCGTGTTGTATTTTAGCGGACTAAATAGAAAAGCCGTGAAAAAAGGAGTTTTATTGGTCAATTTGGGTTCGCCGGATAGCCCTACCGCCAAGGATGTTAAGCCATACTTGGATGAATTTTTGATGGACGAACGCGTTATAGATGTTAATCCCGTGCTTAGAAACATTATCGTTCGGGGCATTATTTTAAATACCCGTCCCAAAAAATCCGCAGAGGCCTATTCCAAAATTTGGTGGGAGGAAGGCTCCCCCTTAATCATCCTTTCCGAAAGATTCACCGAAAAAGTTCAAAAACATACGGACCTTCCCGTGGCCCTTGGGATGCGTTATGGTTCTGGGTCCATTAAAGAAGGTTTACAAGAATTGAAGGAGAAAGGAGTGGATGAGGTTTTCTTGGTGCCTTTGTACCCGCATTATGCCATGTCTTCCTACGAAACGGTGGTGGTGAAAGCGTTGGAGGTACAACAACAGGAATTCCCAGAGATGCATATTACTACATTACCAGCGTTTTACAGCAATCCCGATTACATCAAAATATTATCAAAAAGTATTGCCGAAGGCCTTAAAGGTTTTGATTACGACCACATCCTATTTTCCTACCACGGAATTCCCGAAAGGCACATCAAAAAATCGGACCCGACCAAGTTCCATTGCCAACTGAACGGGGAGTGCTGCAAGACCAATTCCGTGGCACACCATACCTGTTACCGCCATCAATGCTACGACACTACG
This sequence comes from Allomuricauda sp. TY007, assembly GCF_010468565.1. Classification (GTDB taxonomy): domain Bacteria; phylum Bacteroidota; class Bacteroidia; order Flavobacteriales; family Flavobacteriaceae; genus Flagellimonas. The sequence goes on along the minus strand of NZ_WUEG01000001.1, from coordinate 93,629 downwards.
GAGTTGGTTAAAAAAGAATTGAACTTGCCAGAGGACAAGGTCAGTACCTCATTTCAATCCAGATTGGGGAGCGACCCTTGGCTTCAGCCATTTACAGATAAGGAGTTTGAAAGATTTGGTAAAAAAGGAATCAAAAAATTGGCGGTAATCACCCCGGCATTCGTAAGTGATTGTTTGGAGACCTTGGAGGAAATCGCCATGGAGGGGAAGGAGCAGTTCCAAGAAGCAGGCGGAGGCGATTACATCCACATTCCATGTTTGAACGACCGTGACGATTGGGCCGAACTGATGGCCAAATGGATCAAGGAATGGGAAGAAAAAGATGTATTGCCCGAAACCAATATCCGTTAAACTCCGTATAAAGAAGAGAATAAAAGCTGCTATGAAAATTGAAAACATGGAGCAAGAGCTCCGACCCCTGCGCGAGCAACTCAAAAACCATCCATTGTATGCCCAATTGGATTCGGTGACGGACATCAAAATCTTCATGGAGAGTCATGTCTACGCGGTATGGGATTTTATGTCGCTCCTAAAAGCCTTGCAGCAGCACTTAACTTGTGTGGGTCTACCTTGGCATCCGGCTAGGGATACGTCCGTGGCTCGTTTCATCAATGAGATTGTGTTGGAAGAAGAGAGCGATTTCAATGAAAAAGGAGAGGCCAAAAGTCATTTTGAGATGTACATGGATGCCATGGAAGAAGTAGATGCTGACACCCAAAAAGCTGAAGCAATCATTTCATCTTTTACGAATCTAAAGACTATTTCAAGCCAAATTGAAACGGCTGAACTCCATCAGGCTGAAAAGAACTTTTTGCAGTTTACCTTCGGGGTCATCAACAGTGGACAACCACATCTTATTGCTGCTGCGTTTACCTTTGGTCGCGAAGACCTGATTCCGGATATGTTCTTGGGCATCATCGAACAATCTGGAGCAGGCAAATACAGAAAACTGGAGTATTATCTCAAAAGGCATATCGAATTGGACGGGGACGAACATGGTCCCTTGGCCATGCGAATGATTCAGGCCCTTTGTGGTTCCGATGAGCAAAAATGGGGCGATGTTTTGGAATACAGCAAGCAGGCGCTCCAATACAGAATAGAGTTTTGGGACAGTATTGCCGAAAAACTGAAAGAGAACAAAGGGAATTTGGTGAATGCGTTGTAGTTTTGAACAATATTTTACCATTCACTTTAATAGCAAATCCTAAGAATACCCGCTGGCATGGCCAAAATCACCTCTGATGAACTTGGGCAGGAACCCATTGGAAAATTACTGATCAAACAGGCCGTACCCGCTTCGATCGGTATTCTGGTGATGTCCTTGAACGTACTGGTGGATTCCATTTTTGTGGGAAACTGGATAGGTTCCATCGCCATAGCTGCCATTAATGTGGTGCTGCCTGTTTCGTTTTTTATTGCAGCCTTGGGAATGGCCATAGGTATTGGTGGTTCCAGTATTATTTCAAGAGCGCTTGGTGCGAATAATAGGGAAAAGGCCCTAAAAACTTTCGGGAACCAGATTACCCTCACTTTAGTGGTTACCATTACCATGGTGGCCCTTGGACTTTACTTTGTCGACAGCCTGATTCCCGCCTTTGGGGGAAAAGGCTCCATTTTTGAGCCCGCTAAGATTTACTACACCATTATTTTATACGGAGTACCCTTTCTGGCGCTCTGTATGATGGGCAATTCCGTCATCCGTGCGGAAGGCAAGCCTCGTTTTGCGATGATTGCCATGATCATTCCATCTGTGGGAAACCTATTGATGGATTATATTTTTATTTATGTGTTTGATTGGGGCATGCATGGAGCCGCTTGGGCCACTACGGTGGGCTATTTGCTCTGTTTCCTTTATGTGTTTTATTTTTTTCTATCGGATAATTCAGAGTTAAAGATTGACATCTCCCATTTCGGGTTAGATCGGCCCATTCTTCGGGAAATCGGTTCGTTGGGATTTGTGACCTTGGCCCGACAGGCCGTAACCAGCATCACATACTTATTGATGAACAATATATTGTTCAATTTGGGTGGCGAGGCGATGGTGGCGGTATATGCCATCATCGGTAGAATGTTGATGTTCGCCCTCTTTCCTGTTTTTGGGGTTACACAGGGTTTTTTGCCCATTGCCGGCTATAATTATGGTGCGGTTAAGTACGATCGGGTGAAGGAATCCATCTATACGGCCATTAAATATGCGGCATTGGTTGCCACAATTGTATTCGTGGTGTTGATGGTTTTTCCTTCGGAAATTGCCTCCTTGTTTTTGAGTAACCGGCCCGAATTATCCGCAGAAGAAATAGCGACCAACAATTTTGTACTGCAACATACCCCCATGGCCATGCGTTTGGTTTTTGCTGCTACACCGATTATTGCCATACAGTTGATTGGGGCCGCCTATTTTCAGGCTATCGGCAAAGCCATTCCGGCTTTGTTGCTCACTTTGACCCGTCAAGGATTCTTTTTTATCCCTTTGATCTTGATACTTCCCAATTTTATGGGAGAAATAGGGGTATGGCTCTCATTTTGTATTGCCGATGTGCTTTCCACAGTGGTGACGGGCTTCTTTCTCAAAAAGGAAATCGACACAAACCTTCAATCGGGATCAGGTACGTCGCAGGACTAGTCATTTCCAAGCCTTTTTTATGTTGCTTCATTGGGGAAGGATCTGAATGATTTTTCCGTTTTCTTCATCCGTAAGCATGTACAATTTGCCATCTGGGCTTTGTGCTACTTTTCTAGAGCGAACCCTTTCGTCCAGAAATAGTTCTTCGGCACTTTTGATTGTATCCCCAACAATGTGAAACCGCCATAAGCTTCCCCGCGAAAGCCCTGGGACAAGTAGGTCGTTTTTCCACTGCGGGAACTCATCACCTGTATAAAAGCAAAGTCCGGTCGGTGCTACGGTATGGTGCCAGAACCACGTAGGCGAAGTGAATTCGACGCCATCCAATTGAGGGGGCTTGTAATCCTCACTTCGCAAACGCCCTGTTGTACTATTGGGCCAACCATAATTGCCCCCTTTCTTTAAAATATTGATTTCATCTCCTTGGATGGTGCCATGCTCCGTAAACCAAAAAGAACCTGTTTCAGGTTGAAGTGCAATCCCTTGGGTGTTTCTGATACCCATGGCAAAAATGCTCGGAACGGTACCTTCGCCATAATCAGGATTGTCTTCCGGGATACTTCCATCCAAGTTGAAGCGATGGATTTTGCCCCTGGGATCTTTTGCGTCCTGTGCAATGGGCAACGCGGGTTCGTCGTGCTCCCAAAAAAGCCGCTCGCCCACGGTGAGGTAGAGTTTGTTGTCCGTGCCTATGGCCATTCCCCCACCATAATGGTAATTGATGTACGTATAGGGTTCGGCCGCCAAAATGGTTTTTAAATCGAATAAAGAGTCGTTTTCCAGTTGGGCCTGGACAAATTTTGTGGTTTTGCCCACTCCTTTCTTTTTGGCTGCGTAGGAAAAGTAAAGTTTGTGGTTCTCCTTAAAATCTGGATGAAGCAGAACATCAAAAATTCCAGAGTTGTCACCAATATGGATGGCACCGATGCTATCCGTTAGGTCTTCTGGAAAACCCTTAATGATTTTCTTGGTTTTATTTTGAAGGTTTACCTTGACCATGTCCCCGTTCTTTTCAGTGACCAGGGCTTCGTCATCGTTTATAAAAGCAATGCTCCAAGGACGGTTCAATCCTTCAAAAACAATTTTTTTCTTGGGCAGAATGGGGTTTTTTGTGAGTTCTGTCCGACCATTGTTCTTACACCCGATCAAGAGGATGATAATTGGAAATAGATAATATCGCATGGAATAGATTTTGCCCCAAATGACCTAAGATTACCTATCAAATGCTTTAAAAATCATGATTTTTAAAACGTTTTTTAATTAAGATAGACCGTTTTGCTTCTTGAACTGTGAAGGGGTCAGGCCAGTAAAAGACTTAAAGGCCAAATTAAACGAGGTTACATTTCCAAAACCCGAATCGTATGCAATGGACACCATTTTTTCATCTTTTCTTTCCGATGAAACTAAAAGCTTTTTGGCATTTTCAATTCGATAAAAATTCACGAATTCAGAAAAGTTCATCCTCTTGTTTTCATTTACTACTTGGGAGAGAATTCTGGGGGAGGTTTGCAAGGATTGGGCAACTTCGCTTAAGGACAGTTTAGGATTTAGATAAACTTCTTCCGTTTCAAAAAGAGCGACGATGGATTTCATCAAACCTTTGGACAAGGTAGTGTCAACAACGGAGCCGGTATATTTTTCAAGTGAAAAAGTATGATTGCGAAGCAAAAGAAAGGAGAACATATAGACCAAAAGGGTAAAAAAGAGCGCCCCGCCGATATAGAAGGGAATCAGTCCAGCGATGTTCCCAATATAAAAGGCCCAAATCAGTCCAACACCAATAACAAGATTGCGGTACCACTGATAAATCTTGGGTTGGGTACTTTGTGAGTTTTTGATCAATAGCCACATGGTCATGACCAAATACATCAAAAGATGGGCAAAAACGGCATTATAAATAAAGTAGGATATGGTATCCCCACGATTAGGTATGATCCAACAAAACAAGGTAAACAATAGGTAGGGTAAAAAATGAAGATATGTGGTCCAATGTAGTTCTTCACGTCTTTTAAACAAAACTTCACCGTACAGCCAAAGACTTGGTCCCACCAATAGAATCCCTGCAATACCAAGATTGCGCTGCCATGCCTCAAGGTCTAGGTACACATTCAAAATGGATTTGCCTATGCGAAGAATCAATCCCAATATGACCAATGCCAAGAATTGGTGAGCCAAACGATTCCCTTTTTTAAGTGTCAATAAATAAAAACACAGAAAGGAACCTTGGGCAATACCCAGACTGCATAGCACAAGTATTACAATGTTATTTTTCACGGATTAAAGATAAAAAGTTGAAATCATTATGCTACTTTCATTACTTTAGAAAACAAACTAACTAAACCAATGAGGAAATTAGTGCCAGTATTACTATGTGCGACAATGATTGTCGCCTGTACCGAAAAACCTGAAAAAAAACCTATGTACACCCTATTTGTTGGAACCTATACCGATGGCGATAGTGAAGGCATTTACACCTACACTTTTAATGCAAACACAGGAGAACTGTCCAATCAAAAACTGGCGGCCAAATTGACAAATCCATCTTATTTGGCCATTTCTGATGACAAAAAGAATCTGTATGCCGTCCAGGAGACCGCCGATTTTGATAGTTTGGGCGGAGGTGTTACCGCCTTTAGTTTGAACAAGGATGTTTTGGAACTTCAAAATAGTATGGGAACCCAAGGAGCGCATCCTTGTCATGTTTCCCTTTCAGGGGATGGGTATTTGGCCGTTGCCAACTATACCGGGGGCAATGTTTCCATATTTTCTCTAAATGAAGACGGCTCTTTGGCAGATAGCCCACAAGTTATTGATCATAAACCTTTGGATTCTGTAAAAACATCCCATGCACACATGGCACAGTTTAATGCCGATGGCCTCATGGTTACCGATTTGGGCCTGGATGCAGTGAAGCGATACAGTCAAAAGGACGGGGAGTTCGTTCCTGCAGAACAAAGCTCAATACCATTTGAAGATGGGGCGGGACCACGCCACTTTACCTTTGGTAAGAAAGGTCAATTACTATACGTAATCAATGAGTTGAACAGTACCATTTCCGTTTTTGAAAAAGCTGGGAACGGAAATTATCAAGAAGTCCAAGTGGTCCCCACTTTGGATGCTGGTTTTGACGGGGAAAGCTTTTGTGCCGACTTGCATTTATCTCCGGATGGCAAATTTTTGTACGGTTCCAATCGTGGGGAAAACACTATCGTAATTTTTGAAGTTGATGAGGACTCTGGTCAATTGGAATTGGTGGGGCGGGAATCGGTACATGGGGATTGGCCTAGAAACTTTTCCATGGACCCAACGGGTGAATTTTTGTTGGTCGCTAACCAAAAGACGAGCAACATTGCCATATTCAAAAGAGACACTGAAAATGGAACCTTGACCTTTTTAAATGAAGTAAAACATCCTAATCCGGTTTGTTTGGTGTTTTTAAATTAATCTTTTGAATTACAAAATTCATTTAATTTTTCTTGCGCTTCACTATAACCCAAATCCAAAGCTTTTTTCCACGCCAAGCAAGCATCTTTTATGTTGTTTTGTTTTTGCTGCATATTTCCAAGATTAAAATAAGCAAACTGATTTTTTGGATTAATTTTAAACACTTCTTCAAGGTTTAATTGAGCTTCATCGTAGTTTTCAAGTTCGATATTTGCAAATGCACGATTATTCCAGGACGTATCATTCTTTGGATTGATTTTTAATGCTCTGTCGAAATCTTCAATGGCACCTTTGTAATCACCAACCTCGTTTTTAGCATATCCTCTGTTGGAAAAAGCGATTTCACTCTCAGGATTAAGGTCAATGGCTTTATCCAAATCTTTTATAGCTTCTTTGTGTCTTCCCAAATGACTTTTCGAATAGCCTAAGTTAGCCCATGAAGCATCCTTTGTGGGGTCAAGTTTAATGGCTTGACTAAAATCTTTTATAGCTTCCTCCCAATTCTTTAATTCATTTTTGGCAACCCCACGATTATTCCAAGCAATGTCATTTTTTGGGTTTAGTTCAATAGCTTTATCTAAGTCTTCTATAGCTTGTTCATATTCGCCAATATCATTCTTTATAGACCCCAGCCATACTGTAATATTTGAGTCAGTAGGGTTCAGCTCTTTTGCCTTCGTAAATGAAAAAGCTGCATCTCTAAATTTTCCTTCTTCAAATTCATTCCTACCTTTCCAAAACCAATCTTCCCAGTTAAAATTCTCAATATTTTTTGGGGTCTCGGAAGCTGCTTTTACCTTTAACCTATCCTCAGGATTTAACTTGCTTGACTTTTGATTGAGTCCTTCTTTTTCCAAAGAAGTTCTCAGGTTTTCAATTTCTTCTACAGTTTTGATGGCTTGTTCATGATGTTTTTGCCATTTAGATTTTTCGTCATTAATTAATTGTTCACTAATATTTACAAAATCCAGCTGCAAATCCTCAATAGCCTTTTTTATGGGCTGCTCGGACTTTTTTACCACTTGTTCTCTTATCCATTTTTCCGTAACTATTTTATTCAATTTGGCATCTGATAATTCTTGAACTCTTTCAGTGAAAAAGTTATTTATTGAATTGGATAAATATTTCCAACCAAAAAATGTTAGTAAGGCAATGGATAGACCACCTAAAACCGAGATTAACCAAATAAAGTTAGTAAGTCTACCATCAATTTTTTCAAAATTAGAGTTACTTAATTTCTCATTCTCAATAAGAAGTTCTTTGATATGCTCATTACTCTTTTCCAATGTTCTATTTAAGTCATCGATCTCGTCTTCAAGCTGAATTATTTTTAATTCTTGAATAGAAATAGAATCTTTTTGGGCAAAACATAATAATGTGAAAAACACAAAAATGGTTAGTAGAAAATTAGTTTTCATAAAATGAGGTTAGTGTGAAGAGGAACGCTAACTTACAAAATATGTGCAGATTACATTACAATTGTTTCTGCTTTTTTTGAATAAGACCAATCACCCCAATGCAGTTTGTTTGGTGATTAAGTTTACCTTCCGTGTGGCTCCATATTGGGAAGTGGGTTTTCATCCCTAACATATCGGTCAAAGTGATTTTTTATGGAGTGGAACATATCTTCCCGATACTCTCGAATACCGTGATCTGCCCCTTCAAAAAGGATAAACCGTGTTGGATGTTTGTACTTGTACAATTGATTCACCAGATGTAGCGATTCTTCAGGAGAAACCCGCCAATCCGCATTCCCGTGCATGATTAAAAGGGGTGTGCTTTTGCACATCTCATCGGCCCATTGCACAACTGAGCGTTGGTCCAATTGGTTTTCCTTGTCCGTATTGTAATTGGGAACCAGTTCTGAATACACATGTTCTTCCATTTCCGGTCGCTTTAATATGTTGAGATGTGAATCGGCCACTCCTGCAATTACTGCTGCTGCCTTGAATTTACAGGATTTTCTTAAGGCCAAATAGGTCATCATTCCACCGCGACTACCCCCTTCCATGCCAATTCGAGTCGTATCTGCCTTTGGTAGTTGATTCAAGACAGGCACTAAATTCAATACATCGTTTACATCATCGCCGCCAAACTGTTCCAATCCTTCACCACCATCGTTGCCCCGATATTGACTGGCAATCACTACATATCCCCAGCCGGCCATTTTACCCATAAAAAAACCAATACTCAAAGGTGTCCACTTCCCAAAATCTCTATTGCCGCCACGATTTGAGATGATACAGGGATAAACACCTTCTTTTTTTGGCTCGGCAATGTATCCGGTAACCTTCAAACCATCAGATAGATAGGTTATTTTGGAGAATTGAATGGAATCAAGATGGGGTACTCCTTTGGCCAACCGTATTTTTATGGAATCGGAAAGGACAAGAGGTTCTTTTGATATAATTTTACCATCTTGCGCACAAGAAGCAATAGGAAGGAGAAGTAAAAGTAATAGAAGCTTTTTCATTGTTTATTTTTTTGAAAGGAACACAATCACTCCGATAACCGCAAGTACAGCCAACACTGTAAAGAAGATTTTCCAAAAGCTATAAGGTCGTGTGCCCGAGATTTGCCCGTTTTCCCCGTTGATAAAAAAGTTGTATTCCTTGCCATTATAGCGGTAGGCACTTACATAAACGGGCAATAAAATGTGTTTAAAAGTCTCTTCGGACAGTTTCATATCCATACTGGTTATGCGCTGGGTGTCGCCGCCAATATCGCGCCTGCACCAAGTATCGGCTATCCCTCTTGCTACCTCTCTGGAATGTAGGTGACCATCTTTTAAAGGAATCGTATATTTTTCCGTCACAAAACCTGAAAGAAAACCACTGCTAAAGGGTTGTAATTTTTTTAAGTCCCAATAGGCAATTTTACTTGGAATTCTTCCGGTTTTTTGGTGCGAAGCTTTGATTAAGGTATCGTCCACAAATCCCGAAACTTCTCCCGATGCAGGGTACCATCTAGTTTTCCTGACCCTTTGGGTCACCATTTTGCCATTGGCATTGCGCACTCTTCGGGTCTCGTAATAATATTCTCCCCGCTGACCTGTGTAGGAGGCGTACAGTTGCGCATCAAAAGTCCAATAGGGTAAATACAGGCCTTTGGTAAATTGAGGGTCGAGAGCGGCTTTTTTTAAGTTGTTGGGGGCGAACCACAAGTGCTTTACCCACTTCTTAAAAATGGCAAAGGATTGTTTTTTGTCAATTTGAAAGGGGAGGACTGCACCAGGTAAGATCCAGTTTTCCTTGTGGGCATCTTCGATGACCAAGGGTTGCCCGCAATACACACAATGGAGCGATTTGTAGTTTTCCTCAACATGTTGGTCGGCCCCGCAATTTTTGCAATGCAGCATGGAAATTTCCTCACTGTGCTTTTGTGAACCCATTTCCTGTAAAAAAGGGTACAGCTCCAACTCTTCAAAACCGCTTTCTTTTATGGAGATGTTCTCTTCATGACCGCAGTATTCACAACTAATGCTGGTGGTGCCAGGTTTGTATTTTAGCTCTGCCCCACAATTGACACAAGCTTTTTTGAGTTCGGTCTTTTGGATTTTTTGTTCTTCCATATCTTCTTCCCCGCAAAAACGGGAATCAATAGAAATTAAAATGTACTGTTAAACTATGTTTGCTAGAGGTTAGAATTATATTGATCTTTAAAAATAGATGAATACAAAAGAGAAAGAGCCAGACTGTTTATTGTTGTTGGTTTAAAAACAGCTCGAAATGTCCGTCCCTTTCTGCAGATGCCTAAAGATTGAACGGTTCATCGGGCCAAAGGCTGACTTAGAATTGATAATCTACGGGCATTTAAAAACTATATATGCATAAAATTATAGGAATCGGCATTGGCAAGCAAACTTTTGATGTTTCTTTTAAGAAAGAAAACAAGATGATCCTTGGTGTTTGCTTAATTGCCCCGTCAACTTTTAAAAAGCTGATCAAAGGTTTTCCATTGGCGGGCCGATCCGTGGTGTAAGACTTTGGTCCATTTTAGGTTCAACGGACAGGTCAATTACTAAGATAAGCATAGTCTATTTTTAGGGTACCCAAAACCTATAAACCTCAACTATGCCGATTAATGGAATCCGTGTAGGGCAAGCATTGATATAAGCAAAAAAAATGGCCCAAAACGGGCCATTTTCAATATTAAAAAATTCAACCTATTTCAATTCCCAGCCTTTGCGGTAATCTCGGGTCACCCAGTCGTTGGCTTTCTCGTAATTGGTAATCTTCATGTTATCGCCATCCCAAAAAAGTTTTCTTCTTCCGGGAGAATTGTAAGGACTCCAATCGCTGGGAGTTTTTCCTTCTTGCAACTCTTTGTATTGAAAGGCTTTAACTGCCAAGTTGCCCATAAGTACGGTTTCCGTCAGTCTTCCCGCTTTTTCAAAGTTGGAAGAAGTTGGCGTACCCTTTTGGCAACCATCAACAAAATTGGCGAAATGGCCATCTATTCCACCAGGTACCCTATCGTATTTGGGAGCTGGGGTTTTGTACAGGTCCATCATTTCTGACGGGAGCAATCTTGCATTTCTAGAATACGTATCGCATACCAATATGCCTTTTTCACCATACATGATGGTTCCGCCACCATCATCACCGATGGTTTCATCGTCTTTAAGTTCATCGGGCAAGTTTGGTTTTATACCACCATCATACCAGTTTAAAGCAATATCGCCGTGCTCTTCGTGCTCAAACTTCAAGTGAATTTTGGATGAAGGGGGACAGGAATGGCTATAATCCGCTTCTACAAAATCATCTACCCAGACTGTGGTGCAACTTGCTTCTGCCTCTTTGGGATAACCAAGGTCAAGAACGCTAAAAGGTGTTTCCATAATGTGGCATCCCATATCTCCCAAAGCTCCAGTTCCGAAGTCCCAGAAGCCTCTCCATTTAAAGGGAAGGTAGGCATCGTTGTAGTCCCTCATTTTGGCAGGTCCCAACCAAAGGTCCCAATCCAATCCTCTTGGAATACGGTCTTTTTTTGTAGGCAAGGGAACGCCTTGTGGCCACACAGGTCGGTTGGTCCAACAATCTATGGTGTGTACTTTTCCAATAATGCCCGATTCTACCCATTCGCGTGCTATTCGGCTACCATCGCTGGATGCTCCCTGGTTTCCCATTTGGGTTACGATGCCCTGTTCTTTTGCAACTTGGGTCATTAACCGTGCCTCGTAAATATTGTGGGTCAATGGTTTTTCCACGTAGGCATGTTTTTTTTCACGCATAAACGGTAAAGAAATGGTGGCGTGTGTATGGTCTGGAGTTGCCACGGCAATGGCATCAATATCGCTTATATGTGCATCAAAGACCTTTCTAAAATCCTTAAAACGCTTTACATCGGGGAATTGTTCGTAGGTTTGTTGGGCGCGACGGTCATCCACATCGCAGAACGCCACAAATTTTACCCTTCCGGTATCGTTTAAGCCATTGATTACGGAATTTCCCCTTCCGCCAACACCAAAACCGGCTACATACAGCGTGTCACTTGGGGGAATGTGGGTTCTGCCCATTACATGACTTGGGACAATGGAAAACGCAGCTGAAGCGGCCGCTGTGTTTTTGATGAACTTTCTTCTTTGCATTTTGTTTAGTTTGATTTAAGTGAAATCCCAAGATACAAAAAACTGAAAGAGTTATCCTAGCGATTATTCATCCCCGTTCCACTCTTTGTAAAACTGATTGAGATAGTCCAGCATAAACTGATGACGTTCCTCAGCCAGTTTTTTTCCGCTTGCCGTGTTCATTTTCTCTTTGAGCAACAATAGCTTTTCGTAAAAATGGTTGATCGTGGGCCCTTTTGATTTTTTGTATTCCTCCTTGGTCATGTTGAGGTTGGGCGGAATCGTGGGGTTGTGAAGTTCCCTGTTTTTAAAACCTCCGTAATTGAAGGCTCTGGCAATCCCAATGGCGCCAATGGCATCCAAACGATCGGCATCCTGCACAATTTGAAGCTCTTTGGATGTAAATTTTTCTGTTTCCGTTTCCAGACTGTTCTTAAAGGACATGTGCTTGATGATGTTCACAACATGCTCGATGGTTATTTCATCAACGGATTTGGATGTAAGAAATGTTTCCGCAGTTTTTGGACCAATGGTCTCATCTCCATCATGGAATTTGGGGTCGGCAATATCATGAAGCAATGCTGCCAGTTGCACGACCAAAGCATTTGCCTGTTCGTGTTTCAACAGTAATTTTGAGGTGTTGAAAACACGTTCAATATGGAACCAATCGTGTCCTCCTTCCGCATTTTTGAGCTCTTCTTTTACAAAATCAATGGTGTTTTGTATCAATTGGCTTTCCTTCATCCTTTGGTTTTAACTCCCGATACAATTTGGTTTTCTATCTGGACAATGAGTTCATCGGCCTTGCCTTGATTTGCTATGGGCGGATGTACTTCAAAAGTAACATGGGAACCCAGTCCCATAGGAAATTTACCGTAACGCAATAGTTTCCATGAGTTATTGATGCTGATGGGAACGATTAAAGCGGAGGGTGCATTTTTCAACATCACTTTAAGTCCCGTGGTCCTGAAAGGTTTGGGCACTCCGTTCCTGCTTCGGGTACCTTCGGGAAAAATTACGGCACTTCGGTTGTTCGCCTCGATATACTTGGCCAACTTTTGAAGCTCGGCGATGGATTGTTTCGGGTCTTTTCTATCGATCAAAGCGGAACCGCCATGCCTTAAGTTGTAAGATACGCTGGGTATTCCTTTTCCCAATTCAATTTTGCTCACAAATTTGGGGTGGTACTTTCGCATATACCAAATAATAGGGGGTATATCGTACATACTTTGGTGGTTGGTCACTATAATCAGTGGACGATTGGTCGGGATGTTTTGTTTGTTCCGGAAACTGTATCGTGTCCCCAGCACATTGGTACACCGCATAATGAACCAATTAAGTATGGAAACACTTTTTTTGTGTGCATTGTACCCGAACATAGTATGGCAAACCCACTGTATGGGATGGAAAATAACCAATACCAGGCCAAAAAGCAGAAAGAAAACAACGGTTAGGGGATACGAAAGCAGTTTTAGCACGTGTACATTTTTATTGGTTGCCGTAAAAATAAAAAAACCACCCTTTAGGGTGGCTATTCCATATTTTATTACCTAGATTTTAGCAATGCTCGTTATAGGCTTCCATCAAGTTTTCTGCAATAAGTTCGGCAGGCCTGCCTTCAATGTGGTGCCTTTCTATCATGTGCACCAATTCTCCATTTTTGAACAAGGCCATACTTGGTGAGGAAGGAGGAAAGGGAACCATGTGGTTTCTTGCTGTTTCAACAGCTTCCATATCCACACCGGCAAAAACGGTAACCAAATTATTTGGAGTTTTACTGTTTTGCAGGCTCAATTTGGCAGCCGGTCTTGCATTGGCAGCGGCACAACCGCAAACCGAATTTACCACTACCAAGGTGGTTCCATCTTTTTTTAAGGCTTCATTTACGGCTTCACTTGTATGTAGTTCTTCGAACCCGGCACTGGCCAAGTCTTCGCGCATAGGTTTAACCAATTCTTCTGGATACATAGACTTCTTTTTGATTATAGTACAAAGATACGGTATTGTTAGCGTTTTTTCATCACCCTTAACATTGCTTAAAGCTTTGTTTCTCTATCAAACCGTTATCTTTGCCGTTTAAATTTTGAAAGATGATCAAGTGGATAGCCGCTTTTATCGGTTATTATTTATTTCGATTTCCCGGAGCGATTTTGGGATTTATCGTAGGAACCTTTTTGGATAATATGGGAGGTTCTGGAAATAACCCCAGATCCATATTTGAAAATGCTACCCGACAATCGGTTTCTCCTGCCGATTTTGAACTGAACCTGCTCTCGCTCTGTTCCATAATTATTAAGGCTGATGGGCAGGTGAACCAAAGGGAGTTGGATTATGTGCGACAGTATTTTTTGAGCACCTATGGCAAGGAAAAAGCGAACGCGATTTTCCGGACGTTTAACGATGTTATAAAAAATCGGGAGATATCCGCGCAGCATATCTGCAATTTTATGGTGCAGCGCACCCGATACGAGGTACGCTTGCAAATGCTTCACTTTTTATTTGGGATTGCCCAGTCCGATGGACAGGTAAGCAAGGCGGAAATTCAAAAATTAAGGGAGATAGCGGGTTATTTTCGAGTGAACCAGCACGATTTTGAAAGTATCATGGCGATGTTCATCAAATCGACGGACAACTCGTACAAGATTTTGGAAATCGAGAAGACCGCTACCGACGAAGAGGTGAAAAAAGCTTACCGAAAAATGGCCAAAAAGTACCATCCCGATCGTGTGGTCACTGAAAATGAAGCCATCCGAAATGGGGCTGAGGAAAAGTTCAAAGAGGTTCAAAAAGCCTATGAGACCATTCAAAAGGAAAGAGGACTTTCCTAAGTTGTAGCCAATTTATTCTTCTTCCTTCTTTTGCTTTTCTTTTTTAGTTTGTTGATGTAGATGATGGTTCCCGTAATGGGCAAGCTGGTACCGATCAAGCAGGCCAAGAAATACAACCACTTGCTAAATCTGCCATAAATGGTTCCGGTGTGAATCGGCTTTATGGCCGAAGCAATTTTTACATTGAGCGGTTTGTCGGCATATATTTCTTTACTGACCACTTCGCCCGATTCATGGATCTGTAGTCTGTCCTGAGCCACGGTCGACCAAGAATTGTCTGCAATCTTACGGAAACTGTAGACTGGATTTTTTTCGTTGGGCAAACTCACAGTAAGTTCACCGTGGTAGTTTAACTCTTTGTTGGCAAGTGCAATGGCTTCTTCCAAGTTAATGGACTTGCCGTTGGCCAAACGCTCCAGATCAACTTCTGTGCCCCCACCACGGTTTCCGAACACCCGTGTTCCCATAATGGCACTCAAACCATCGCGATACCCCTCAAAGGACCAACACAGCCCGGTAATGCCCATGATCAATATCAAAATGCAGGCATAAAAGCCCAAGGTGTTGTGCAAATCGTGGTTGATGCGCTTCCAATTGGCGTTGGTCTTGATTTTGAAACCGGCTTTTACGGTTTTCCATTTTACTTTTTTAGGGAACCAAAGCACAATACCGGAAATGGCCAATATCATAAAAATAATGGTAGCAATCCCCACAATAGGTCTTCCCCATTTAATGTCCATCAACAACCAACGGTGCATTTTAAACATGCCGAACATAAATTTGTCCATTCCCGTTTCTTGTGGGGCCAAAATCTCAGCGGTGTACGGATTTACTTCATAAGTAGTTCCCCTGCGTTGTTCGGGGTTTTCTTTAATGGATAATTTGTAGGGTGAAGCCTCATCAGTTGGGATGGTAATGGAATTAAGTTGTCCTTTTGATCGGATGTTGGGATTGTTCACCAAGCTGGAAAGTGATTTTTTGGTGCCGACAACTTCTACTTTTAACTCTTGTTTGAACCACTGTTCAATTTCTTTTTCAAAAGTAAGGATGGTACCGCTAAGGCAAACCAAGAAAATAATGATGCCGCTTACTAGTCCGAGCCATAAATGTACATCGTTGATAAAAGCTCGGATTCCGTATGTGTTCTTTTTTCCCATATCCATAAAAAGGCCCAACATTGGGTTGGGCCGTGCAAAGTTAATTAAAGTTTTGTGTTGGATTAAAATCAACACAAAGTGGGTTTTATTGGTTAAATTTGGAGGCAAAAGATCATGCAGGAGTTTTTATTCTATATAAAATTGGGACTTGACCATGTACTGGATTTTGGTGCGTACGACCATATCTTGTTTTTATCGGCTTTAGCAGTACCGTTTACTTTTAAGTATTGGAAGCGAGTACTGATTTTGGCCACCATTTTCACCATAGCACACTGTACCTCTTTGGCTTTATCCGTTTATGAGGTTGTTACTGTAGATGTTGGTTTGATCGAATTCTTGATTCCCGTCACCATTTTGCTTACAGCGCTCTTCAATTTTGCCTATGTCTACAAAGAGGCCTTGGACGTGGGTCTTTTTCTGCACATTTTGGCGACTACTTTCTTTGGGTTGATCCATGGCTTTGGCTTTTCCAATTATTTTAAAATGTTGATGGCCGAAGAAGAAGATAAGATTACGCCATTATTGGGTTTTGCAACGGGAATAGAGTTGTCCCAGGTAACCGTTATCTTGGTGGTTTTGATTATCGCCTATGTTATTTTGGACTTGTTGAAGGCAAAGCGATCCATTTTTATCGCTATCGCATCAATTTTGATCATAGCCATTACAATACCCTTACTTATTGCTACGTTCCCCTTGTAGGGCCTTAGTTAAAATTTGTTCAATAAGGTTGTAAGGGTCTGTTAAAGCAGGTATATTTATTTAAATATCAGCGTTTTTTGGATTTATGAAGGCGAGCAAACAAGAAAAATACGATAAAGCCTATTTGCGAATGGCCCAAGAATGGGGCAAGCTATCCTACTGTAAAAGAAGGCAAGTAGGAGCCATAATCGTTAAGGATAGAATGATCATATCCGATGGGTACAACGGAACACCTACGGGATTTGAGAATATTTGCGAGGATGACGAAGGGTATACCAAATGGTATGTGCTGCACGCCGAAGCCAACGCCATTCTTAAAGTTGCCTCATCCACACAATCATGCGAAGGTGCTACGCTTTACATTACTTTGTCGCCTTGCAGGGAATGTAGCAAGCTTGTACACCAAGCTGGCATAAAACGTGTGGTATACCAGAATGCGTACAAAGACGACTCTGGAATCAAATTTCTGGAAAGGGCAGGAGTAGAAATCGTCCATTTGCCCGTTTTGGAAGAAATGGTTTAAAACCATAATTGCTATATGAAAAAGATCAAAGGATATATTTGGCCTACCTTACTTGCTCTAGCGGTAGCCATCGGCATTTTTATAGGAGGGAAACTTCATTTTAACGATTCCCCGGAGAAGCTCTTCTCCACCAATTCGAAAAAGGACAAGCTCAACCGGCTTATCGATTACATTGACTACGAGTATGTGGATGATGTAGATACCGATAGCATCGTAGATGTAACGGTCAATAATATTTTGGGCAAACTGGACCCGCATTCGGTATACATTCCCAAAGATGAAATGAAAGACGTGGCCGAAAGCATGAAAGGTGATTTTGCAGGTATCGGCGTAAGTTTTTACATGTATAGGGATACCATTACCGTAATAAGAACCATCAAGAACGGCCCCAGTTACATTAGCGGTATAAAACCTGGCGACCGTATTTTGATGGCCGACACGGATACGCTTTACGGCAGAAGAATAGCCAACGATGATGTGGTCTCTACCTTAAAGGGCAAGATCGGTACAAAGGTAAATTTGAAGGTTTTTAGAAAAACCGAGAATAAAATAATGGACGTTCCCGTGGTTCGGGACCGGGTTCCCATCAGAAGTGTGGATGCCTACTACATGCTGACCAAGGATATGGGTTATATCAAAATAAACCGTTTTGCCGAGTCCACTTTTGATGAGTTCAAAGATGCGTTGAGAAAATTAAAACTAAGAGGAGCAGAGAAATTGACCCTGGATTTAAGGGATAATCCTGGAGGCTATTTGGGCATTGCCGAAAAATTGGCCGACGAGTTCTTGGAAGATGACAAGTTGATTCTCTTTACCAAAAACAAGAAAGGGCGCATTAAAAAAGCATATGCCACCAAAAAAGGGGATTTTGAGAACAAACCGGTATATGTGCTTATTAATGAACGCTCCGCATCGGCCAGTGAAATTATTGCAGGAGCCTTACAGGATAACGATATAGGCACTATTGTAGGTAGGCGTTCCTTTGGAAAAGGCTTGGTGCAACGCGAAATGGATTTGGGCGATGGCTCAGCGGTTAGGCTGACCGTTTCCAGATACTATACCCCAACAGGACGTTCCATTCAAAAAACCTATAAAGATGGCAACCACGATTATTACAAAAGGTTTATGGAGCGTTACACTAGTGGCGAATTGATATCTGCGGACAGCATTAAAGTGGCCGACTCCTTAAAGTTTGTTACCCCAAAGGGCAAAGTGGTCTACGGTGGTGGGGGGATTATCCCCGATATTTTTGTTCCTATCGGGAGCAACCAAGAAGAAGCTATCGAGAGCATGGACGATACCTATCAGTTTTTTGCACGTTTTGTTTTTGAACACTTGGAAAAGGATAGGACTATGTACGATGATTATGACCGAAACCAGTTCTTGGACGAATTCAAGGTAGACGATATCCTTTTTGATAATTTCATCCAATTTGTATTGGATAGAAAGGTGAAATTGGATTTTTACGCCCATGAGGAAAAGATAAAGGCGTATATAAAGGCCAATATTGCAGAACAATTGTTCTCGCCCAACCTATCTGCCCAAATCAAGGGAGATTTTGATTCCATGCTCAATAAGGTAAAAGCATTGGATAAAGCAAGGATAGATCAATCCCAAATTGGTGCTGTAAAAGTAAAACCTTGATTTAGTCTTTTAGCTTTTTGTCTATCTTTTTGGAAGTAATAAAGATCAACATAAGCACTATGGCGCACAACGAGGCCACTATCCCAATCAAAGCAATGGTACTATCGCCCTGAAGCGGGTTTTCAAAATTCACCAAGGTTACATTATAAGCAATAAGGCCCAAGGCGAGTATGATTAAAACTATAGCAAATGTCCTGTTCATATCAATGTTTTAAGCAGCGTGCGATAGTAGCCCGTTTACATTGGTCACAAAAAGTTTTACGGCTATTGCCATAAGGATCACTCCAAATACTTTTCGGATAATGTTGAGTCCGTTCTTTCCCAATATACGTTCAATCCGAGCACTGGATTTAAGCACGATGTACACAAAGATAACGTTTATAATAATGGCGACGATAATGTTCTCCACATGGTATTCCGCCCTAAGTGACAGAATGGAGGTCAAGGTACCAGCACCTGCAATCAACGGGAAGGCAATGGGCACAATAGAGGCAGTTTCCGGTTCGTCATCCTTATATAGGGAGATTCCCAAAATCATTTCAATGGCAAGGAAAAAGATGATAAAGGCCCCTGCGACAGCAAAGGAGTTTACATCGATACCGATCAAAGAGAGAATACTTTCACCAACGAACAGAAAGGCAATCATGATCGAAATGGCCACAATGGAAGCCTTTTCCGACTGCACATGACCAACCTTGCTCCTTAGGGATAAAATAATAGGGATACTTCCTAAAATATCGATTACGGCAAACAATACCATTCCAGCGGTCGCTATTTCCTTAAAATTGAAATTCATGGCGTCTTTTTTTTTGGACGGCAAATTTACGGGTAAAAAACACTTTTGGATCATATAAAGTGTTTATAAATCATCAATTTTTTGGTTTTGATTTACCTTTGCCCAAAAAGTAAGGGCGAATTATGTTCCAGATAGGGAAAACCATAGTATCCGAAGAGATACTGGAAAATGATTTTGTGTGCAACCTAAATGCATGTAAGGGTGCTTGTTGCGTAGGAGGGGAGTACGGAGCTCCGTTGGAGGATTCCGAGACCGACAAGCTACTCAATATTTATGATGAGGTGAAGCCCTTCTTGCGCCCGGAAGGTATTGCTGCCATTGAAGAACATGGGGTTTTTGTAAAAGGAGAGGATGGCGAATGGGAAACTCCTTTGGTAAACAATAATGAATGTGCCTATGTGGTTTTTTCTGATGATGGCATAGCCAAATGTGGACTGGAAGCGGCCTACGAAGCAGGTGCCACCAAATGGAAAAAACCTATTTCGTGCTATTTGTACCCAGTTCGAACAAGGGAGTATTCGGAATTTACCGCGGTCAACTACCATAAATGGGAAATCTGTGACCCGGCCTGCTCACTGGGCAAGGAATTAAAAGTGCCGATTTACAAGTTTGTAAAGGATGCCTTGATTCAAAAATTTGGAGAGGACTGGTACAGGGAATTGGAGGAAGTAGCGGCAGAAAACGTTAGATAGTAGGAATGTCCAGCACTACTTTTGTGCCGTTTGGGTCTCCGTTCTCATCAAACAGATCCAAAATATCCACATCGAATTTGTTTTGATAATCCTTGGCAAAATTGGCCAATCGTTCCTTGGTAATGCGAATGCCCAAGGACTTTCTCTTTAGTACCCTGTTTTCTTTGTTCACTTCCGCCATGGTACGGCCCACACCATTGTCGACTATTTCTATGGTTATATGTCCCCTGTCCTTGTGCTTTACATTGATCTGTATTTTCTTTTCACCATCTTTTGGAGATAGGCCGTGCCACAAAGAGTTTTCCAAAAAGGGTTGTAAGGTCAAAGATGGAATTTTGATGTTGTCTATATTGATATCTTTTTCCACTTCGATCTTAAAATCAATCTCGTTGGAAAACCTAATGTTTTCGATGTTCATATAAAGCTCCATGGTTCCGAGTTCCTCCGATAACGGGATTTCCTTTTGGGATGACGCCTCTAGAATCTTCCGTACCAGTTTGGAAAACTTGTTTAGGTAATGGACTGCATTTTTTTGCTCGTTGTTTATAATGTAAAGCTTAATGGAGTTCAACGAATTGAACAAAAAGTGTGGGTTCATCTGGCTGCGGAGCATCTGTTGTTCTAAGGTCAGCACCCTTTTTTCGTTTTTACTTTGGTATTGGCGATAAAGAAT
Source organism: Allomuricauda sp. TY007 (assembly GCF_010468565.1). Taxonomy (GTDB): domain Bacteria; phylum Bacteroidota; class Bacteroidia; order Flavobacteriales; family Flavobacteriaceae; genus Flagellimonas. The sequence goes on along the minus strand of NZ_WUEG01000001.1, from coordinate 72,981 downwards.
ATAGAGAATGGACAAAATCAGTCCAACAATTAAAGCACTGACAAGAAGCGTTGTTTGGTTCTTCTTTAGTCTAAGGCGAACAATCTCATTTTCCTTGGCGAGTACGGCAATTTGGTTGTTCTTCTTGTCATTTTCGTACTTAACAATAATGTCGTTCATGTACCTTAAGTTGGTGGCACTGGAAATCTGCTTGTCGTATTCGTCGGCTTTTTTGTAATACTCGTAAGCCTTTTTAAAGTCGCCCTTGGTATTTTGGAGTTCCGACATTTTTTCATAGGCATACAGAATGTTGCTGGGAATGTTACGGTTTTGTGCCATTTGCAAACCTTCTTTAATAAAGTTCTCGGCTTCCATGTAATTGCCCAATTTTGTCTGTGCCCAACCTGTATTGATAAAAACCAGGGAGGTTATGGAAAAGTCGCCTATTCTTTTTGACTCTTCTTGTAGCGGCTCCAAAAGTACCAATGCCAAGTAGGGCATATCCTGTTTAAGATAGATTTGGGCCAGGCTGTTCTTGCATATTAAACGGCCAATATCGGAATCAATTTCTTCATTATAGGCCAGCGATTTTCTGTAGTTTTCCAAGGCACCCTCCAAATCCCCTTTTTCTTCAAGGCAATGCCCTATATTTTGATGGTTGATGGCCAACCCTAGTTTATTGCCAAGTTCTTCTTCCAGTTTTAGGGCCCTTCGAAACTGTAATATCGCCAAATCATACTGTTCCAAGGTTTGGTACAGGTTCCCTATGCCGTTCAGCGCAACATTGATGCTTCTTTTTATATGGTTCGAGGGGTTTTCGACCTGCTCTGCCAATTCCAAGGCCTTTTGGTTGTAGTCCAAGGCTGTTTTAATGGCATCGGTACGTCTGTACACCACTCCTAACATATTAAGGCTAAGGATTCTAAAGTCGGTGTTGTTAGCCTCCTCGGAGGCTGCTAGGGCCTGTTCATGGAGAGTCACCGCCTTTTCGTATTGGGAAATATTTCTGTATTTCATGCCCAATTGGTTCAGGGCATAGGCTCTGCCTACCAAATAATTATACTCTTTGCTTAAATTGGCAAAATATCTTAACAACGAGGTGTCCCTTTTTTCTGAATGCAATTCTTTATCGAGGGCTTCATACGTTTTGGGCTGAAGTTGGACGAGTGTTTCGGCCTTTTCCTTAAATTCATTTGGGATTTGCTGGGCGATCAAGGAACCAAAAAACGAAAACAATAATAGAATCAGCAAAGTAGTTCTTTGCGGCCGATATAGATTTTCAAAGTATTGGAGCTTTACGATAGGCACGGGAACATTGTGGGATTAAAGCATATCCAAAAAGTCGGATTTTTTTTGCCGGGAAACAGGAATTTTATGATTGGACTCCAAAACCACATAACCATCGGTTTTGAGGAACTCTTTTATTTTATTGAGATTGATAATGTACGAATTGTGTATTCTATAGAAGCTGTTCTGAGGTAAAAGTGTGTTTACTTCTTTTAGTTTTTTGGTAAGTAGTATTTTTTGACCATCCGTCAAGAAAATGGTACTGTAGTTGCCATCCGATTCAGCGTACAAAATGTCGTCACTGTTTAAAAAAACCAGTTTGCCGTCGGTGTTAATGGTTATTTTTTTGTTCTGTGATTCCGCATTGAAATTGAGCAAAATTTTCTCCAACCGATCAATATTCAAATTCTTGGAGTTGAACTTTTTTATCTTGGCAATGGTTTCTTCAAGATCATCGGAATCAATGGGTTTTAAAAGATAGTCGATGGCCTCATTCTTTAGGGCTTGCAGCGCATATTGGTTGTAGGCTGTAGTGATAACGACCGGGAAATTCTTGTTCTTTAGGTTTTTAATAAACTGAAACCCGTCCATGGCGGGCATCTCTATGTCCAAGAACAGGCAATCGGGAGTGTTTTGTTCCAAATAATCCAAGGCCTCGCGTGCATCGGTGAAAGATGCAATAATATCCACCTCATCGCTCAAGTTGGTCAGTTCCCAACTTAAGCTTTGAAGGGCTTTTATTTCGTCATCAACTATTACAGCTTCTAGCATAATACAGAATAGGTTATATCAAATTTAGAATTATTCTTTACATAGTAATAAAATTATGTGTTAATGGATATTTAGCACGTATAACTGGTATAAAAAGATAAATCAAGGGAAAAACTGTCTTTTTTGGTACACCGCAAAAGAACTGCAAGAGGAAAACAAACACAATCAGAAAACCGTGCAAACCAATTATACATAAAAAGGAACAGTTTATACATAGACCCTATACTTATGGGGTATTGTTATTTATATTCGGCTTGTCAAAAATTGAAAGACAGTTTATAAAGTTTTGGAAATGAGAAAATGTGCAGTATTGTTTCTGATTTTAATAATGGTTCTGATTTTTGCGGCGGTGTTAGATAAGAATGATACCGTATTGAATTCTAGTTGGAACAAGGTAGTTGTAAAGAAATAAGCTTGTAACCAACAGTTGCTCTTAAAAATTTTGTATTACCAAATAATTGTACGGCCACAGCAACCAATCTCTTGATTGTATAAACCGCTTGCACAATTAATCTTCGATTAGGTCAAAATCTAAATTTGATTTTAGGTTTCGGGGGAACTACCTAGGACGAATAAAGGTTTGTGAAGACCATGATTGAAGAGGCCGTACTCTTTGGTAATATTTGGCCATTGGCCGGTTCATCATAAAAGAGAGACCAAGTAAGTAAACAGTATTGCTTCTTGGTCTTTTTTTATTTGGCGTAAGTTTATTCCCATCTTTCCGAGAATTTCGACTCTCAAACCAAGATTTTCAACATTTTATGTTAAAAACTTTATGCCTGTTTTGCTAAGGAGACCTTTAAAAATTCATTGTGTTTTTAAATCTTTGCCAACGCAAACTTCAAGTTTCAACTTTTTATGTGGTATCGGTTGCGATAACATTTAAGCTGATTTTGAATGATGCAAAAAACTTACTGTACATTATAGCATTCCAAATTTTATGCTCCTTGGTGTACATTAATTTGTACTGAAAAACAGTACGTGTGATAGTGTTTATTGATTTAATACCTCGGACAAGTTCACCCCACATTAGAACGTTCCGAGGTATTTTTTTAAAGAAAGTATAAAAAAAGCCTCCAATTTGGAGGCTTTTGATTTTATAGCTCGGTAAAGCTTAGAGTGACCATGCTTTGCCGCTGGTCAGGGTGTTTAGGTCTCCACAAGGGATATATTCACCTGGAATTGGCAAATAGGCCAATACTTCTTCACCAATATATTCTGATGATTTATAGGCCCAAGTACCCAAATCCCTTAAATCGTTGGCAAAGGAGAAGCGGGCAATATCATCATCCAAGCTGGCCTCGCCTCCTTGCAAAATGGCCTCCATGTAGTTCATAATGGCTTCGGAATGTGCCTCTTCTTCTTCGTCGGTACGTTTTTTAAGATATGTTTGCAATGCTGGTTCAATATCAGCAGGCCCAATGTCTATTAGGGTTTCCTTACCAGAGTCTGCAAGGACCTTATCATAGAATTTGTTCATTTTCATGACTACAAAGTCTCTTTGGTCCAAAGGCATCACTTCATCTAGGTATGCATCTATAAAAACGTGCACATTCATCTCGGTTGCTGACGGAGTGTCCGTTTTTGGAAGGATTACGTCCAAGGTCTGCGCCATGGCATATCCCTGTTCTTTACTTAGAAAGTTTGGAATCCACTCGGCATAAGCTGGTTTATCCTTACAGCTTTGCAGTAAAGACAATAACGTAGGTGTGGCCACAGCATAACCGAAGGCCATCCCCATATTTTTAAGTGCTGATCTTCTTTCCATTATATATTTCCTTTTTTAAGTTCTTGGGCGGCGTGGTTTGCTGCCCTTGCAGTAAATGCCATATAGGTCAACGATGGGTTAACGCAGCTTGCAGAGGTCATAAAGGCACCATCGGTTACATATACGTTCTTACATCCATGCACTTGGTTGTGCCCGTTTACCACGGATGTTTTTGGGTCACGGCCCATACGTGCTGTTCCCATTTCGTGTATGCCAAGTCCTAGGGCGTAAGGTCTATCGTAAGGAGTAATGTCCTTGGCTCCTGACTTTTCCAACATTTGAACGGCCTGATCCTGCATATCTTTACGCATGTTCAGTTCGTTTTGTCTGATTTCCGCATCAAAAGTAACGGTAGGTAGGCCCCACTTATCTTTTTTGTCGTAATCCAAGGTCATCTTATTGTCGTGGTATGGAAGAATTTCTCCAAAGGCAAGCATGTTCATGGTCCAACCTCCAGGTGTAAGTACGGCATCCTTATAGTCTTTACCAAAAGAGGCCTCGGCGATCATTTCTTCATAATTGCCCCTACTGGCACCTCCTTGGTAGCCATAGCCCCTAACAAAATCCTTCATGTTGGAATCCCCGCCGAGGTTCCTAAACCTTGGAATATACGTACCATTGGGTTTTCTTCCTTTATAATACTTGTCTTCGTATCCTTCAAATTTACCCGATGCGCCGACCAAGAAATGGTGGTCCATAATGTTGTGGCCCAATTCTCCTGAATCGTTGCCCAAACCATTGGGGAACCTATCGGATTTGGACTGCATTAAAATAGAGGTTGATGCTACGGCAGAAGCACAAAGGAAAATCACTTTGGCCTTGAACTCGAATTCCTCTTTGGTTTCCCTATCAATTACCTTGACACCTGTAGCCTTTTTGGTGTTAGGATCATAAATTACTTCGTGAACAATGGAATCCGGTCTTAGCGTCATGTTTCCTGTTGCTTCGGCAGCGGGCAATGTGGAAGAAACACTACTAAAGTATGCTCCGAAAGGACATCCTCTAATACAACGGTTTCTAAATTGGCAACGAACACGGCCATCGCCTTCAAATTGCTTGTCGCTATTAATGTGTGCCACCCTGCCTGCCGTAATTACACGGCCATTAAAATGTTCTGCAACTTTTCCCCTAACATGGTCTTCCACACAGTTAAGCTCCATCATGGGTTCGAACTTTCCATCTGGTAGCTGCGGCAAACCTAAATTTTCACCGGACACACCAATGTAGCTTTCCACTTTATCGTACCAAGGAGCTATGTCTTTGTAACGTACGGGCCAATCAACCGCAATACCTTCATTTTTGTTTGCGGTAAAGTCGATGTCGCTCCAACGGTAACTGTGCCGTCCCCACATAATGGAACGTCCACCAACATGGTATCCACGCATCCAATCGAACCGCTTGGTCTCGTTGTATGGGTGGTCCAAATCATTTACAAACCAATGTTTGGATGCTGCTCCAGTTGTGTACCCTGTTCTGGATTGTTTCTCCTGCTTTTTAATGTCTTCTCGGGTTGCTGTTCCCGCATGGGGGAAATCCCAAGGATCCTTATCGGCTGTTGGGTAATCTTCACGGTGCTTTACCATGGGCCCACGTTCCAATACCAAAGTTTTTAGGCCGTTTTCGCACAATTCTTTGGCAGCCCAACCACCGCTGATACCCGTACCTACCACGATGGCATCATAGGATTCCTGCTCCTGATTGTAATAAAATTTACTCATTTATTCGGATTGTTTATTTGCTAAATGTATTAATTATTAAATTAATTTTCTACATTTAATCCCTATGTTTATTGAGAATTCAGCACTATAACGTTGTAGTTTTTGGATTCCGAACGAAATTAACTAACGTAAAAATATGAACAGAAGTAATTTAGCACAGAAAAGTATTGTTACCTTGATTATGGTGGCATTTTTAGGATTTTATTCCTGTAAACAGAATCCAAAAAAGGAATCGGCCGAAGAAACTGCAACAGAAGCGGTAGCCGCTGAAGAATCCAAACCGGATTTAAAACTTTCTTTGGCACAATGGTCCATCCATAAAATGATTCTTGAAGAAGGTGTAGACCCTTACACTTTTGCAGAAAAGGCAAGTGAATGGGGCTTTGAAGGTCTCGAATATGTAAGTGCCCTTTATTATAAGGAGTTACAGGCCGCTAATTTCTCGGAAGAGGCCATGAACAACTGGGTGGAAAAAAGTAAGGCCGAAAGTGAAAAATATGGTTTGACCAATGTTTTGATCATGGTAGATGGTCAAGGAGATATAGCCGTTCCTGATGAGGCCGAAAGAACAAAAGCCGTTGAAAACCATTACAAGTGGGTAGATGCCGCCTCAGCTTTGGGCTGCAGTTCCATCCGTGTAAACCTGAACGGGAGCATGGACCCGGAAGTTTGGATGCCGGCCTCTGTTGCAGGGCTTACGCAACTGGCCACTTATGCCAAGGACAAAAACATCAATATTATTGTTGAAAACCACGGAGGACCATCTTCCAATGCACAACTATTGGCAGAGGTTATGGAAAAAGTGGGCATGGACAATTGTGGGACATTGCCCGATTTTGGCAATTTCTGTATCAAAAGAGAAGCTGGCGACTACTATTCGTCCAAATGTTTGGAAGAATATGATCGCTATAAAGGAACAAAGGAGTTAATGCCCTACGCCAAAGGCGTAAGTGCCAAATCTTATAGCTTTGATGAAGAAGGCAATGAAACTCGAGTGGATTATCCAAGAATTATGGACATTGTTCTAGATTCTGGATACGAGGGTTTTGTGGGGGTAGAATATGAAGGCTCCGAACTTAGTGAAGAAGAAGGAATTTTGGCAACCAAGGCACTTTTGGAAAAAGTATTGGAGTAGTCCAAATTAATATGAATGGGTAGATGAAGGGATTTTTGCAACAACTCTTCGATTACAATTTTTATTGTAACAAAAAAATAATTGAACAATGCAGTGGTCTGGACCATGTTCCGGACAACTGCATTAGACTTTTTAGCCATATACTCAATGCACACCATATCTGGAACCATCGCATGTTGGGAATCCCAACCGAATTCGGTGTTTGGGACGAGCACGAATTGAGCAAGTGGGAAGATATCCATTACGAAAACCAGCGCACCTCTTTTGAAATTGTTTCCAATACGGATACTTTTGAAAAACGGGTGGAGTACGAGAACAGTCAAGGAAGAAGTTTTTCCAATGACATAAAGGATATTCTTTTTCATATTATTAACCATTCCACGCACCATCGTGGGCAAATTATGATGGAGTTGAGAAATTCTGGAATAGCGCCAGAACCTTTGGATTACGTACATTACAAACGATAACAAGCAACTAACTAACACTTTACATGAATATTAAAACCAAACTCCAACTGTCCTTTATGATGTTCCTCGAGTTTTTTATCTGGGGTGGTTGGTTTGTTACTTTGGGTACTTTTTTGGGCAACAATTTGGAGGCCACAGCAGGACAATCGTCAATGGCCTTTTCCACACAGTCATGGGGAGCTATCATTGCTCCGTTCATTATCGGATTGATTGCCGACAGATACTTTAATGCCGAACGAATTTTAGGGGTACTGCACTTAATAGGTGCATTTTTAATGTACCAAATGTATCAGTCAACAGATTTTACGGCCTTTTACCCCTATGTGCTGGGTTACATGATCTTGTACATGCCCACATTGGCATTGGTAAATTCAATTTCATTCAACCAAATGAAAGACCCTGCAAAAGAATTTTCGAACATCCGCGTGTTCGGGACCATCGGTTGGATTATTGCCGGTCTGGTCATTAGTTATCTTTTTGTTTGGGATTCCCCAGAAGCGTTGAAAGCGGGAATGCTCAAAAACACATTTTTAATGGCGGGCATCGCTTCTGCTGTGTTGGGGCTTTTCAGCTTTACATTGCCCAAAACTCCTCCAACAGTAGACAAAAATGAAAAGGTGACCATTTCCGATATGTTGGGACTGGATGCGTTAAAGCTTTTAAAGGACAAAAACTTTTTGGTGTTCTTTATCTCATCCGTATTGATTTGTATCCCATTGGCCTTTTATTATCAAAACGCCAACCCTTTTCTGGCAGAAATAGGGTTGCCCAATCCAACGGGGAAAATGGCCATCGGACAAATATCGGAAGCACTGTTTATTCTTGCGCTGCCCTTTTTCTTTACCAAGTTTGGATTTAAAAAGACGATTTTGATAGGCATGTTGGCCTGGACCGTTCGTTATTTGCTGTTCGCTTACGGTAATGCAGACGAACTATCATTTATGCTTATCATCGGAATTGCATTACATGGTATTTGTTACGACTTTTTCTTTGTATCCGGACAGATTTATACCGATACCAAAGCAGGGGAAAAATACAAAAGTGCCGCACAAGGATTGATTACATTGGCCACCTACGGTGTAGGGATGTTAATAGGGTTCTGGATCGCTGGGTTAATAACCGATTCACTTACTTTGGAAGATGGGACTCACGCTTGGGATACTATTTGGATTTATCCGGCAGCGTTCGCAGCAGTGGTATTTATATTGTTTGCACTAATATTTAAAAACGAAAAAGTAGAATATAAATCTTAGATACAACCAAAAATCAACTAATACAAACATGAAAAATGTAAACAAAAATCAGCTATTTGTAGCGGCCTGTATATCGCTTGTCGTCACATCCATGACCTTTGCCATCAGGGCGGGTATTTTGACCCAACTAGGGGAAGAGTTTATGCTTTCCAATCAACAATTGGGTTGGATAAACAGTATGGGCTTTTTTGGATTCCCAATTGCAATGATCTTCGGTGGATTGCTCTACAATAAAATAGGGGCACGTAAACTCATGGTAACGGCATTTGTCTGCCACATGCTTGGATTGGTGCTCACTATTATGGCAGGAGGTTTCTGGACGCTAATTATATCCACCTTCTTTATTGGTTTTGCCAATGGTTCGGTCGAAGCGGCCTGTAACCCTATGATCGCCGATATGTTCACCAAGAACCGTACAGCTATGCTGAACAGGTTCCACGTATGGTTCCCCGGAGGAATCGTAATTGGCTCCCTTATCTCCAAGTTCATGACCGATTTTGGAATGGGATGGCAGTTGCAGATAGCAGTAATGCTGATACCAACACTTATCTACGGATACATGTTCTTTAAACAACAATTTCCGGAAAGCGAGCATATCGAAACCGATACCACAAAAAATATCAAAGGGCTGGCAGACCCATTGTTCATCTTTATAATGATCTGTATGACGCTCACCGCGATATCCGAATTTGGACCACAACAATGGGTGGAGCGTATATTGGGCAATTCAGGAGCAAGTCCAATGCTGGTGTTGGCCATGGTAACGGGTATTATGGCCATAGGCCGGTACTTTGCAGGCCCCATTGTACATAGGCTTAACCCCATAGGAGTGCTGGTGATGTCCGCTCTGGTCACCACCGCGGCGGTTTACAGCATGAGCGTTGCCGAAGGGTCGATGATTTATTTTGCTGCCATTCTTTTTGCCCTCGGAGTTTGTTATTTTTGGCCAACCATGATCGGGTTTACCTCGGAATACCTTCCAAAAACAGGGGCATTGGGAATGTCCTTGGTCGGAGGTGCAGGAATGTTCTCCACGGCCATTTGGCAGCCTGTAATCGGCGGATGGTTGGACAGCGCAAAGGAAACAGCCGTAGCGTCGGGGTTGACCGACCAGGTCGCAGAGTTGGCCGCAGGAAAGGCAACCTTGGGAAAAATGATGTTTTTCCCGCTGGCAGTATTGATTTTGTTTTCCATTTTGTTCCTTTTTAGAAAAAAACTGGAAGAACGAAGAGTACCACAAGGTCATACCGCAGAAGAAGTAGTATAATTATAAAATAAAATAACAGAAAATGCCTAAAAAGATTAGACTTGGAATTCTTGGAGGAGGAGGGGATTCCCTTATCGGAGTTTTACACAGAGTAGCCTCTTTCATTAATGACAATTATGAAATTGTAGGGGCGGTATTCAACCCAGATTTGGAAGATAGTATAGCGTTTGCCAAGGAAATTGACATTCCTACCAATCGCGTCTACAAAGATTTTGATACGCTTGTTGAAGAAGAGATGAAGCTCCCCGAAGACGAAAGAATTCAGGTGTGCTCCATTCTTACGCCGAACTTTCTACATTACCCAATGGCCAAAAAATTATTGGACAATGGTTTCCACGTTATCTGTGAAAAACCGATGACCACTACCTACGAAGAAGCCAAAATTCTTCAGGAAACCCTAAAAAAGGCGGGAACTGTATTTGCCGTTACCCATACCTATACAGGGTATCCGATGGTGCGTCAAATGCGTGAGATGATCAAGGAAGGAGTCATTGGAAAAGTACATAAAGTTGATGCACAATATTATCAAGGTTGGATGAACCCTATCATCCATGACAAGGAAAAACGCGGAACAGTATGGAGGCTCGACCCGAAAAAAGCGGGAATCAGTTCTTGTATGGGAGATATAGGGGTGCATGCTTTCAATATGATTGAGTATACGACCGGCTTGCAGGTACAATCATTGCTGTGCGATTTTAATTATATGTACGATGACAATGTGATGGACATGGATGGTACGGCCCTTATCCGTATGGACAAAAACGTAAAAGGGGTCATTAGGGCAAGCCAAGTGGCCACAGGAGAGGAAAACAACCTCACCATTGCCATTTATGGTCAAAAGGGAGGCTTGAAATGGGAACAGGAAAACCCCAATTACCTCTACAAATTGAACGACCCAGAACCATTGCAGGTGTACAAACCGGGACATGAATACAATTCTGACCTATCCTTGGATGGAACCAAATTACCTCCTGGACACCCCGAGGGTATTTTTGATTCCATGGCCAATATTTATTTGGGCGTGGCAAGGGCCATCCGCGGCGAAGAATACAATAGCGGAGAGTTCCCGACCATGTTGGATGGAGTTAGAGGCCTTAATTTTATTGAGAACACCGTAGCTTCACACAAACAAGGAAATGTTTGGGTGGACATGGATTGATCTATGGACCTAAAAATTAGACATGATGGCTGCCCTATGGGCGGCCATCATTTTTTATAAAGCATCTCAAATTCCTCAAAAACCACGATCATACTCTCGGTAGGTTTTGTGCCTAGTTCAGAAAGTTCACGGGTGTAATGGTCCCAATGTGTTTTTTTCCAGTGTTCCAAACTTTTATCCCCCTCGCCCTCTAGGCGAGCATGCTCTTCCCGAATACTAAAAAAGGGCAGTAGTTTAACGGCAGTGGTACGAATAACGCACTTGGCATTGCCCTCCCAATCGGTAACCACGTAAAAATCTCCGATTTTGGGCAAAGCTTCATTGCGTAGTTGAATCCCTTTTAAAGAATGGGTAGTGGCCCTTTTGATTTCTTTGCAAACCAAATCGGCACACAGATCGGCATCTTTTTCATTATCACAAAAATGAATCACTTTGGGCGCATCTTCAGAAGCAAATTCCAAATGGGCATCCAAAAAGTCGCCCCACAGATTTCGGGCAGAAGCATTTTCCATAAGTAGTGTTTAAAAAAAAACTCTAAGCTGTTTTAATTGTTAATGAATCCCTATATTTATGTCTTACTACATGAGACATAAAATTAGCATAGTTTTTTTCTTAAATATAGAGGATAAATCCCAATTAAATTGGGATTTCCAAATTTCTTAAAATTAAATTCAATGAAAACAATTAAAGGACCAGCCGTGTTCTTGGCGCAATTTGTGGACAGTAAAGCTCCGTTCAATACCTTGGACGGTATGTGTAAATGGGCCTCGGATTTGGGGTACAAAGGAATTCAAATACCAACTTGGGAATCCTTCCTGATAGACTTGGACAAAGCGGCCGAAAGCCAAGATTATTGCGACGAGTTAAAAGGAAAGGTCAATTCGTACGGATTGGAGATCACAGAACTATCCACCCACTTGCAAGGGCAATTGGTAGCAGTGCATCCCGCTTACGATATTATGTTCGACAACTTTGCGCCCGAAGCATTGCACGGAAAACCCAAGGAGCGTACCAAGTGGGCCATTGAGACCGTAAAAAAGGCCGCGACAGCAAGCCGAAGGTTGGGACTTAACGCGCATGCCACATTTTCTGGGTCATTGCTTTGGCACACGGCCCACCCATGGCCACAACGACCAGCTGGCTTGGTAGAGATGGGCTTTGAGGAGTTGGCGAACCGCTGGATGCCCATCCTAAACCATTTTGATGAAGAAGGTGTAGATGTATGTTACGAAATCCACCCTGGCGAAGATCTCCACGATGGGGATACCTTCGAGCGCTTTTTGGAAGCAACTGGTAATCACAAAAGAGTGAACATTCTGTACGATCCAAGCCATTTTGTATTGCAGCAATTGGATTACATTACCTATATCGATCATTACCACGAGTTTATCAAATCGTTCCACGTAAAGGATTCAGAATTTAACCCAACGGGCAAAAAAGGAGCCTTTGGCGGGTACAACGATTGGGGCGATAGAGCAGGGAGGTACCGTTCCTTAGGCGATGGTCAGATAGATTTTAAGACCATTTTCTCCAAATTGACCCAGTACGGTTGCGATGTTTGGGCCGTAATGGAATGGGAATGCTGCATAAAAAGTCCAGAACAAGGTGCTCGTGAGGGAGCAAAATTTATACAAGATCACATTATAGAGGCCACCACAAAAACTTTTGACGATTTTGCAGGTGCTGAAACTGATAAAGAAAAACTTAAAAACATATTGGGATTATGAGAAAATCGATATTATTCGTAGCCCTTGCCATTGCTTTTGCATGTAAGGACAAATCAAAAGAAACTAAGGAAGAAGCTGTAGAAGAGGTAACCGAGATGGTTGAAGAAGAGGAATCTGAGTGGATTACTTTGTTCGATGGAACCAGTTTTGATGGTTGGCACATGTACAATGGAGGAGAAGTTACCGAACCTTGGAAACTCGAAGATGGCGCCATGGTTTTTTATCCGCCAGAGGAGCGGCCCGAAGGTGCCAACTATAACTTGGTGACGGATGAAGAGTTTACCGATTTTGTGCTTACCATGGATTGGAAAATTGCCGAAGGCGGAAACAGCGGTTTCTTTTGGGGAGTGAAAGAAGATGAAAAATACGGACAACCTTACTTAACCGGACCAGAAATACAGGTTTTGGACGATGAAAGACATCCTGATGCACAAAATGGGGAAGACCGATTGGCAGGTTCTTTGTACGATATAATCCCTCCATCGGAAAATGTGGTGAAGCCTGCAGGGGAATGGAATTCCGTGGAATTGATGATCAATCACAAAACCAACCAAGGCCATGTAGTTTTGAATGGGACCAAGATAGTTGAGTTTCCAGTGCAAGGCCCAGAATGGGACAAGCTGGTGGCCAATTCAAAATTTGCCGATTGGGAAGATTTTGCAGCCTTTAAAACAGGCAAAATTGGATTACAAGACCATGGAGATGTGGTAGCCTACAGAAATATCAAAATAAAAGAACTTTAAAATGAATAGAATCAAGATTGCCCTTACGTTGATGACATTTTCAATGGGGCTGTTCACATTTGGGCAAGAAGTAGAACCAACTACGCCAGAAGAAACCGAATTTTATAAACCCGTACCACCAAAAGTGACCCCTGGCGAAGATGGAGCCCCACCAAGCGATGCCATTGTACTTTTTGATGGCACCTCCTTGGACAAGTGGATCAGTTCTGTGGACAGCACTGCCGCCAAATGGATATTGAACAAGGATGGTAGCATGACGGTGAACGATAGGACAGGAGACATTCAGACCAAGCAAAACTTTGGAAGTATCCAGCTTCATATCGAATGGAAATCACCCGCAGAAGTACAACGCGATGGTCAAAACAGAGGTAATAGTGGCGTATTTTTAAATGGTTTGTATGAAGTCCAAGTACTGGACAACAACGATAACGACACTTACGTTAACGGTCAAGTAGGTTCTATTTACAAACAACATGTGCCTTTGGCCATGGCATCTGTACCTACAGGAGAATGGAACACCTACGATATAATTTACCATGCTCCCGAGTTTGAGAAGGGGCAAAAAGTGAAATCTGGAACCTTAACGGTAATCCACAATGGTGTGTTGATTCAAGATCATGTGGAGATAAAAGGAACCACCCCTTACATTGGTTGGCCCAAAAACCCACCACACGGCAAAGGGCCACTTAGGCTTCAAGATCATGGCGACAACAGCAGGGTCAGTTATAGAAATATTTGGGTGAGGGAGCTGGATTAGCTCCCTTATTACTATTTTACTGATACAGAATCTCCAAGAGCCAAAACCTATTTTGGTTACCTTTGGCAAAATTTATCATTTATATATGATTCAATCCATGACAGGCTATGGGAAGCATGTAGTTCAGCTTCCTTCCAAAAAAATAACCATTGAGCTCAAATCGCTCAACAGCAAGAGTTTGGATATCAATGCCAGACTTCCCCAATTCTATAGGGAAAAGGAACTGGAATTGCGCAAAATGATCGCTGGTGCCTTGAACAGGGGCAAGGTAGACTTTAACCTTTATGTTGAAATTACGGGAGAGGAAACTACAGCAGAGGTCAACAAAGGTGTGGTAAAGAATTATATGGAACAATTGGCCGATATTGTCAAGGGCGACGATATAAAATTGATGGAAATGGCATTGCGCATGCCCGATACCCTCAAAACCGATAAGGACGATATTGACGAAGAGGAGTACAAGGCGATAATCGAAGCCATGGACGAAGCCCTTTCCAAAATTGTTGAGTTCCGAAATGAAGAAGGAAAGGTGCTGGAAGCCGATTTTGTGGCCAGGTTGAAGAATTTAAACGAACTTTTGGAAGCCGTAAAAGCCATGGACCCTGAGCGCTTGGGAACGGTAAGGGAGCGATTGGACAAAGCGGTGGCCGATCTTAAAGTGGAATTGGATGCCAATAGATTTGAACAGGAACTGATCTATTATCTTGAAAAGTACGATATCACAGAAGAAAAGGTTCGCCTGGCGAACCACCTAAAATATTTTGAGACCACCTTAAATTCCGATGACTCCAATGGCAAAAAATTAGGTTTCATTTCCCAAGAAATAGGGAGAGAGATCAATACCATTGGTTCCAAGGCCAATTATGCACCCATGCAACAATTGGTGGTACAGATGAAGGATGAACTGGAAAAAATAAAGGAACAAATGCTCAATGTATTATGACAGAAGGCGGTAAACTTATTATTTTCTCGGCACCCTCAGGTAGTGGGAAAACTACGATTGTGAAGTATCTACTGGATCAGCCAGAACTGAACTTGGCGTTTTCCATATCAGCAACTTCCCGCCCTCGAAGGGGAAAGGAAAAGAATGGGGTTAATTATTACTTTATGTCGGTTTCCCAATTTAAAAGGCACATCAAAGACGGTGATTTTTTGGAATGGGAAGAAGTGTACCGGGATAATTTTTATGGTACTCTTAAAAGTGAAGTAGAGCGTCTTTGGGCCGAAGGGAAAAACGTGATTTTTGATATTGATGTTTCTGGCGGACTTAGAATTAAAAAGAAGTTTCCGGAGAAAACATTGGCCGTTTTTGTAAAACCTCCCAGTGTTGATGAACTTAAAATCAGACTGAAAAAAAGAAGTACCGAAAGCGATGATAAAATCAATATGCGGATTGCCAAGGCATCCGTGGAGCTGGCCACAGCCCCTCAGTTTGATAAAATCATCAAGAACTACGACCTCGATGTAGCTCTTAATGAGGCCCATAGATTGGTCGCCGAATTTGTTGGGGCCGAGATGCCCCCTAAAGAAGATTAGAACATGAAAAAGGTAGGGCTCTTTTTTGGGACCTTTAACCCTATACACATAGGCCATTTGGTCTTGGCGAACCATCTGGTGGAGTTTTCCGATCTGGATGAGGTTTGGTTCGTAATTACCCCACAAAGCCCGTTTAAGGTGAAGCAATCCCTTTTGGAGAATAACCACCGTTATCAAATGGTGTTCGAAGCGGTTCAGGATTACCCCAAGTTAAAACCCAGTAAAATAGAGTTTGATCTTCCCCAGCCCAATTATACCACCAATACCCTGGCCCATTTGGATGACAAATACGGAAAAGACCATCAATTTTCGCTGATTATGGGGGAAGACAATCTAAAAAGCTTCCATAAATGGAAGAACTACGAGGCTATTTTGGAACATTATTCCATTTATGTGTATCCTAGAGTTTCGGACGGTAATATTGAGCATCAATTTAAGGGACACCCAAAAATTACCAAGGTGGATGCGCCCATCATGGAAATATCATCGACTTTTATCCGCAAAGCACACAAAGCAGGTAAAAATGTTCGTCCCATGCTCCCGCATTCCGTTTGGAAATATATGGATGAAATGAATTTTTACAGATAGCGCTATTTTCTTGCGGTAACCACCCCTACCATGCTATCTGCCGTTCCGTAATACAGATACCAAACATTTTTGAAGAGTACCAAGCCCTCCAGAAAGGTAGTACCATCTTTATATTGGCCTGATTTTTCAAAAGGCAATTCGGGTTTTATAAAAGGTTTCTCGGTACGGTCCAATAGCTTCCAAGGTTCTTGGGCATCAAAAAGGGCCTGCCCTCCTGTATAGATTCGATTTCCAAGCTCCTTTACTCCAATATTTTGTGAATTCCCTGCGTTGTAGAGCACCACAATACCATTATCTGTTAGTAGTGGAGGTGGACCTGCTTCCACTAGCCAAGAATCGAAATAACCGGGCCTAGGGCTTAAAACAGGCGCCAGTTTGCCTTCGTAGGTTTCCACGGGCTCCCAATCTATCATATTGGTTGATGTGGCCAGCCAAATATGGGGCACACCATAGTACATCCAATATTTACCATCAATCTTTGCAGCAACCAGTTTACCATCCTTAAGTGCTGTTACAATGGCTCCCGATTTGGTTTCTTTTTCGTGATAAACACCATTTTTATAGTTTTGGAATACCGGTCCATGCTTTTCCCAATGTATTAAATCTTTTGAGGTGGCAACGGCAAGCTTGGGGACTTTACGGTTCCATTGTGTATAGGTAAGAACATACAATCCATCTTCTGTCTCAACTATGCGTGGGTCTTCAATACCGCCTGGCCATTCATTAATTTTTTGATTGTCGTTTTTTGGGTAAAATACAGGTTGTGGCCATTTGTTGTAGAAAGTACCATCCGCCGAAGTGGCCATTCCAATTCGGGAACGGTGCCCACCGATTTCTTTCTCCCCCAATTTTTCTTCGGCCCGGTATAGCACATAAATGGAATCGTTTTTGGCAATAGCTGCTGGGTTAAACGTGGCCATGGATTCCCAATGGACGATTTTTTGCGTTATGGGGTCTTTAAAGGTAGATGTACTATCTTTCTGTAAAATAGGCTGGGCATTTTTGGGGCGTTCAAATGGCCCCAACATCCAATCTTTTTCTTTGTTTTGGGAAAACAGGCCAGTGCATGTAAATAAAAGAATGCACAATTGAAAATACGTTGTTCTCATCAATATTAAATTTTTTCCAGGGTATCAGTGCCTAAATACTTATCACCCTTATTAAGGTACCATGCTCTTGTTTTGGGCATTTTTATACCGTTGATTTCCTCTAATCCAGTCAAAAGGATATATTCACCATCATTTTTACTTTCATCGTGAAAAAATTGATAGACTTCCATGGCGTAGGTTGTTGGGTCAAAATAAAAATACCATGTATCGGTGCCTACTTCAGCATCGTAGGTAACTTTTAAAACCACATATTTTTTGCCCTTGAAAGTCTTGTTGTAAACTTTGGGATCTAAATGTGTTCCCGGGTCATTCAACTTCATGGGAAGTCCGTAGAGGTAGGTGTAGTAATCTTTCATAAAGTTGCCACGTTCACAATTCAGTTGAAATTCTTCGGCCTCTTCTTCGGAAAAGTCTTCGCTTCCGTTCAAGGTGATTTCGCAGGAACCTCTGTTAAATTCATAGGCATAGGAATTGCCTTTTTGCTCAACGTTCAAGCTAAACTCTTGTTTGGGAAAGTCCACTCCAATGATGCTTGTGCGTTTTGGACGGCTTGGGGTTTCCATCACCACTTTAAAAGTGGTCTTTAGATTTTCCCAATTGCCGTTGGGGTCGTGGAACGCAATGGCCTTTTCCAGAACTTCATCTGCAGAAAGGGATTGTGCATGACTTGGCGCACTGAACAATACACTTACCAATAAAAGAACAAGGCAATACCTTCTCATACCAAAAAATTAATAGTTGATATGAGAAAGGTACTATTTTATTTCATCTCTATTGTGGCAGGTTCAACAGAACTATCATGTTCGCGGTAATACTGCTCCAAAAGATTCATCATGGCTGTGATCAAATCCCTTGTTTCGAGTAAAATGGAGAAGTATAGCGTAGTGTTTTTTGGGCTCGATTCCTCGGTTCTTGTCCTGGATACTTGGATGTCAATTTTTTGTGAAACCAAATCATACAGCTCTTGTTTGGAGTCCAAAATGACACCTATTTGTTCAAAGGATCGTTCTTCGAATGCTTTTTGGGTACTATTGAAAATTTCTTCCAACTTATGGTCGATCTCCTTTAGCTCCTTGATTTGGTTATATTTTAATTTTTTGTGATTGTTATTGACATGGTTGTAACTAACCTTCCCAATATATTCCAAGGATTGTGACATATCGGTCAGGTATCCCATAATATTGATGTAAAAATTACTGGCACCTATATGGGCTTCCTCCAGGTTTTTGATAAAATAGAAGGTATGTTCCCTTAAATCTTCTATTTCCATTGCAAGTTTATTGCCTTGTTTCTTGTTCTTTTTTAAAGAGTCCAGTGCTTGTTTGGCAAGCCCGTTGATGGAGTTGGTATAGATTTTATTGCTCCGTTTTATTACATTGGCAATATTGGCGGCGCTTTCTTCTATAACTCCTTGGATAGAGCTGCTCTCCGCTTTTCTTAAGCGATCTTCGACCTTTATTTCCTTTGATTTTTTGTTATAGGAAATATAGTTTCTTACCAAAAGGAGAATAGCGGCGAACAATAGTATGGAGATGGCTGCTCCTTTTCCAAAGCTTATGAGTGCCAAAATTACTCCAGAGGCCAAGAAAGCAATGATAGCGGTACTGAACCAACCAGCAATTACGTTGAGTACACCGGCTACACGATATACGGCACTTTCTGCTCCCCATGCCCTATCGGCCAACGAGGTACCCATGGCCACCATAAAGGTTACATAAGTGGTGGATAGCGGCAATTTGTAGGATGTGGCAATTGAAATCAATATGCCGGCAACCATCAAGTTTACGGATGCCCTGATCATATCAAAAGCAGGTAGTTGCAGTATTTTGTCCTTTGATAGGTTTACGGTAGGTTTTTCGAAACGCTTATCAATTTTATTCTGTATAGATTTTGGTACCGCTGTGGATGCCCAAGTGGATAAACCTATGGAGAACCTAACCAACCCCCTGGATAAAAAATTGGGCTGAAACTTTTCTTTGGCCTCACCCTCACGGGACAGGTTTATCTCGGTATCGGCCACGTATCTTGCTTTTTTGGACAACCAAAGTGTCACCACCATAATCATTCCGGAAAGGAACAATAGTATTGTTGGGGTTTCGACTTTAGTGGCCAAGATTCCCATACTAAATTCAGAGGCCGCGACTCCCGAACCAACCCATGCTTGGTATGATTGCCATGCCGCGATGGGTACACCGATAAAGTTAACAAGGTCGTTTCCGGCAAAAGCTAGGGCCAAGGCAAAAGTTCCCACTCCAATGATCACTTTGTACATATTGACTTTAGCAAACTGGATAAGTAAATAGGATAGGAGGGCCCAAAAGGCAAAGTTGATCAATGCTACCTTGTAAATTTCGGTCTCCAAAAAGTCTTTAATTGTAATACCTCCAATAAAACCATAGGTTTGATCGGCAAAAGGAGTTCCTTTTATACCTTTCAATAATATAAAATAGGATATCGCCGATAGTGCTATTCCGGCAAAAATAGCTCCGACCCACTTTGCTTTTTTCTGAAATTGATAGGATAACAGCACCCTTGATACCCATTGTACAAAGGCACCAATGGTAAAGGCTATTACCACTGAGGACAGTATGCCAATGATTATCTCGATGGCCTTGTCAGTGTTGATATAATTGACAACATCGGAGAAACTACCGTTTACATCCGCTATTTTTAATATGGCCATGGCCACGGCCGCACCCAAGAGGTTGAAAACTATGGAAACTGTGGTGGAGGTGGGCATTCCCAATGTGTTGAAGAAATCCAACAACAGAATGTCCGTTATCATCACGGCCATAAAAATGAACATGATTTCGTCAAAGTAAAACTCGCCAGGGTTAAATATACCCTTTCTGGCAACTTCCATAAGACCGCTTGAGAAAATGGCACCACATGCAATTCCCAAGCTGGCAACAATCATAATGGTCTTAAATGAAATGGCCTTGGAGCCTATGGCAGAATTAAGAAAGTTAACTGCATCATTGCTTACACCAACAACAAGGTCTGCTATGGCTAAGATGCCCAAAGCGACCAGAATTAAAAAATAAATGTTGTCCATAATTAAAATTCAGAAAAATTTTTCAAATATCTAGAGAAATGACCTTTTATTAAGTTATGTTAAGGTTATTTTTTAGAAATGTACTTCAACTTGTAAACGATACATTAATGTATCAAATCCTTCATCTATGTTTAAATAGCTTAAATCGCTTTGCACCTTTAACTTATGGCCAACAATATATTTTGAGAGACCTAAAGTGTATTGTGTTTCAGGTGTTTTTCCGGTTATGCCGTAATCCAATTTAATGTTGGTGTATCTGCCAGATACTTCCCAATTGTTGTTAAACAGGTAACCCGATTGAAGGTTAAGTCCTCTCCCCACTTGCACAACATCCCCTGTTTCGGTGTTGTCCGAGTTTATGGCTATTGGGTTGTCCGCATCACGATTTGCATATTCGCCCATCAGGGAAAATCCATTGTACTTGAACATAAAATCCAAAAATAAGGTAGAGATATTGGTTTGGTAGAGCCCGGTATCATTGAACATAAAGTTTCCCATGTTGCTTCGGGTTTTTACGGCATTGTTATTTAGATCGTATGTGGCTGCGACCATTAATTTTGGGGTAGCTTCTCGGCTTAGGTCAGCTCCTTTATAATCCCCTTTGTTTGTGAACTTTCCAAAGGGCAATAACTCTAGTCTTGTGGTGTATTGATGCCCTCCTAGGTTACCTTCGGTAACATTTCTTCCATCGCCTTGGGATAAGGCGAATTTTTCGCGCACCAAAAATTTGTTGCCCAAATAAAAATGATGTCTAAGCTGAAAGCCCATATCCCTGTCAATAGTAAACCTGCTGTTTAATAAGGACCGATCTACTTGTTGAAGGTTTCCCGATGAGATGACCCTTTCAATATTGCCCGGCAACTTTGTTTGTCCAAACCAAAGCTCAAAGTTTTGGTAAAAATTCCACATTACAACAGCATCTAAAATGTATCGAGGTGTATTTCTTGTAAATTCGGAGCCTCCAGAAAGATCCCTATTGGAAAGGCCAAGCTCTATTTTATACTTGAGTTTTGGGGAATAGGCAAAACCATCAAATTTTAACCGGGCTCGCCTCACCAAAAAATTCTGTTCTGGGCTGGCAAATTTGTTTTCACCATCGTCTGTCCAACTAAAATTGGATAATATTTGCATTCTTGTCCCCACCTTCATGGACCAAGTACTATCTTTACCAACTATGTTAAGCAAGCCTTTGCCAAACTTTGTTGAGGAAATCTCTTGGGCATAAGAAAATTGTGCGTATGTAAATATTAAGAAGAAGCCGATTAAGGCTAACTTTTTGGTATTCATAACGGTACTAGTTTTTGTCGCTGCAAATAACCGTACTCAATGTTAAGTTAACATTTCCTCTATGTTATTTTAAGGATGTTATTTTTAATAAAATGGCTACCTTTTAAAAGGTAGCCATTAGATTTCTGAGAATAGTCGACAAAAACTAATATCCGTAAAAGAAATCCTTGTCAAAATTGGGTTATCCAAATTTCTTTACTGTAATTTTAAGTTTAAGTAATCATTAAGCATTGCTTACTAAGGTGATATCCAGTTTTCTTGGTGTATAATCTAGGTTAAATGTATATTGCGCCTATAGTTAAGTATGAACTGGGAACAATTACTTTCTTTAAAACGTCAGGGCGACACTGGTAAACGATTACGCAAGGAACAGAACGAGACCCGTTTGGGTTTTGAGGTGGATTACGACCGGATTATTTTTTCGTCCGCTTTTAGGAGCTTGCAGGACAAGACCCAAGTGTTTCCAATGCCCATAGCCGTTGGCTCCCAAAAAGATTTTGTACACACTCGCCTTACCCATAGTTTGGAGGTATCGGTGGTAGGAAGAAGCCTTGGACGTATTGCAGGACAGCAAATTTTGACCAAATACCCGTTTTTGTCCGAAGTGCACGGCCACCATTTTAATGATTTTGGAGCTATAGTTGCCGCTGCGGCCCTTGCCCACGATATTGGCAACCCTCCATTTGGGCATAGTGGGGAAAAGGCTATTGGCAATTATTTTAAACAAGGCAAAGGAAAGCAGTACGAGGATATTCTGACCGCAGCGGAATACCAAGACCTTATTGACTTTGAAGGCAATGCCAATGGTTTTAAACTCTTGACCGAATCTCGCGAAGGCGTTCCTGGAGGTCTCCGGTTGAGTTATGCCACTTTGGGCGCATTTATAAAATACCCAAAAGCCTCTTTGCCCAAAAAACCATCCAAAAGCATCGTGGATAAAAAGTTCGGGTTCTTTCAATCGGAGAAATCATTTTTTAATGAGCTAGTGGAAGAAATTGGCCTTTTGCCCAACCCGAATCATCCGGAAACAGGATTTTTGAGACATCCGCTTACCTATTTGGTCGAGGCTGCCGACGATATCTGTTACACTATCATCGATTTTGAAGATGGAATCAACTTGGGGCTCATTCCGGAGGAATATGCGTTGGAGTATTTGATCAACTTGGTGAAGGACAACATCAACACCAAAAAGTATAATGCCATGACCACCTCAAGCGACCGTTTGAGTTATTTGAGGGCACTTGCCATTAGCACCTTAATCGGGGACGCCGTGGATGTTTTTGTGAAGAACGAGGATAAAATCCTTGATGGAGCGTTTGATGTTTCTCTGTTGGACAAAGGAAAATACAAGGCTCAGGTAGCCGACATCATTAAGTTGAGCGTGGAGAAAATCTATCAATCTACCGAAGTGGTCGATAAAGAACTGGCAGGTTACCGTATAATTTCGGACCTGTTGGACATGTACACTACGGCTTTGATCAATGTAAAAAAAGGGGAGGACACCAATTATGACCGATTGCTCATCAAAAGTTTACCCAAAAACTATCAGAATACAGATACTTCGATGTATAAAATATTGTTGGATACCAGTTGTTTTGTGGCTAGCTTATCCGATAGTGCAGCGGTACACATTCATGATAAATTAACGGGGCGAAAAATCTAAAACAGGCTCTAAAACGAATAGAGCAATCCCACGCCCAGTAACTGTTTAAACTGTATACGGGCTATGCCAGGGTTTATAACTGTGCCGTCCTCTGCAATCTCCTCATCAAATTTTGTATCATCATCAAAGATGAGGTGGGTGCCGATATTGGCATTGAGATACTCGTTCACCTTAAGGTTAAAGTTCAATTCCCAGTCAACATCAATGTTTCCAAAACTGCTTATATAATCGGTATACAGATTGATTCGGTGGTTCATCAAAACATTTCTTGCGATTTCGGTTTCCCACGAATTGGTTATCAAAAAACCAAGTTCCAAAAAAACACTTTTACCTTCTTCAACACCAAATGCACCTTGATTGGAGAGCACTTCGTCCAGAACAAAAGTGGATTTCATGGTAGCAGGTGAAATATAGAGGTTGAAGTTGTCCTTGGGCGGGATATAGGATGTACCAACACCGACAAACAGATATCCAGGGGCCATAAATCTGGAAATCGGGTTTTCTCTATCGGGATATTTATAACCATTGGAAAACTGGGTCCGTAAATTTGCTTTAACGGAATAATACCAGTTAGTGATGGTGTCTTTTCTAAAACTTAGGGTGGTGGACAATCGAATCTGGTCGTCCGTTTTTCTTAGTTTCCTCCCTTCTTGTGCATTGAGACCGTATCTAAGTTGAACCTCGTTGTTCCAGTTTAAATATCGGAACTTATAATTTCTGGCAAAATCTGCACTTGCAAGTGCCGAAACAGAGTTGTCCCCCCCTGCATTCCAGTTCACAAAAGCTACTTCGCTAATGTTAAGTCCAAATTTGTTCACTTTTTTCCAGAATGATGTGGGCTTGAAACGGTTGTACCAAATACTCAAAGGTTTTACACGGTTAAGAACGGTACGTGGGTCGGTGAGCTTGGCACTTCTTGTAAGATATTTTAGTTTAACATCTTTGATGCGAACAATTTTAAAACCGGCATCGGTACTGTCGGGTTCAAAAACCTTTAAACGGGTTATCTGTGCATTGGCAGACAGGAAAACAGTAAGGAATAGAATCAAAAAACAATTTATTCGCATTGGTCTAAGGTTGATTGTATGTATGAATGTATTGTATCAAAATCTATACCAGCCAATTGATGGGTCTCGGGTATGGTACCATGCTCAACAAATTGATCGGGAACTCCAAATATTTTAACAGGTTTTGACAATCCCTCCTTATTGGCGAATTCCAAAACAGCAGAACCAAAACCTCCTGTTTTGGTACCATCCTCTACAGTAATAATGTACTTATATTGGGTAAAAATAGTATGTAGTGCATTCTTGTCCAAGGGTTTTACGAAACGCATATCGTAATGGCCAACTTTTTCGGAACCATCTAAATTTTTAATAAGGTCGGCGATAGTGTTACCTATGTGACCTATGGTAAGTACCGCTATTTCAGAACCTTCTTTCAAACATCGGGATTTACCAATTTCAATGCGCTCAAAATCATTCCTCCAATCAATGTTCGCTCCCCGACCTCTAGGGTATCGTATGGCAATGGGATTATTTAGCCCCAATTGTGCGGTGTACATGATGTTTCGGAGTTCCATTTCGTTCATTGGAGCAAAAATGATGAAGTTTGGAATGCAGCGTAAATAGGCCATATCAAAAACACCGTGATGGGTCGGGCCGTCCTGTCCTACCAGTCCTGCACGGTCCAAACAAAAAATAACCGGAAGCTTTTGTAGGGCCACATCATGTATCACCTGGTCATAGGCCCGTTGTAAAAAAGTGGAATAAATATTACAAAAAGGCACTAAACCTTGTGTGGCCATTCCTGCAGCCAAGGTAACGGCATGTTGCTCGGCTATCCCTACGTCAAAGGCACGGTCGGGCATTTGGTCCATCATAAATTTTAGTGAGCTGCCACTGGGCATGGCAGGGGTGATTCCAACAATATTTTTATTTTTTTTGGCCAATTCCACTATGCTGTGTCCAAAAACATCTTGATATTTTGGAGGTTCATTCTGCCCAGATTTTTTCAGACGTTCCCCGGTAAGCTTGTCAAACTTTCCAGGAGCATGGTACACCACTTGATCTTCCTCAGCCTGTTTCAGCCCTTTCCCCTTTGTAGTGATGATATGAAGCAACTTTGGTCCCTCCACATGTTTTAGGCGTTCCAGTTCCTTGACCAAGGCTTTTATATCATGTCCATCAATAGGACCCGAATAGTTGAGGTTAAGACATTCAAAAATATTTTCGTCCTTGGCGGTACCTGCCTTTACATTGGTGAGATATTTTTTTAGGGCCCCAACGCTGGGATCGATTCCAATGGCATTGTCATTGAGCACGATTAATGCGTTTACATGGGTCACTCCGAGATGGTTCAATCCTTCAAAGGCCATTCCGCTGGCAATGGAGGCGTCGCCCACCACGGCAATGTGCTGTTTGGTATAATCGCCTTTTAATTTGGATGCCATTGCCATTCCCAATATGGCCGAAATGGCGGTGGAACTATGTCCCGTTCCAAAATCGTCGTATTCGCTTTCGGTTCTTTTTGGAAAACCACTAATTCCGCCCAACTGTCGATTGGTTTCAAAGATTTCCTTTCGTCCGGTCAAAATTTTATGCCCGTAGGCTTGGTGGCCCACATCCCAGATAAGTTTGTCGTTGGGAGTATTGAACACATAATGCAGGGCAATGGTAAGTTCCACCGCCCCTAAACTTGCGCCTAAATGTCCTTCTTTGGTGGAAACAATATCAATAATAAACTCCCTTAATTCTTGGGCGAGTTTGGGCAGCTCATATAAAGGTATTTTTTTGAGGTCTTCGGGGGATTCGATATGTGGTAACAGCCTTTTCAATGGATAAAAAACAAAAGTATTGATTCTCCCCAAGATTATTTTATGTGTAGCTTAGCAATCTCTTGAAAAATGACATAAAAATCGTGGAGAACCCGTTTGATGACATCTATTTTATGAAGAAAGCCATGCAAGAGGCAGAAATTGCCTTTGAAAATGGCGAAGTTCCCGTTGGAGCGGTTATCGTAACAAACAATCGAATCATTGGGAGGGCCCATAACCTTACGGAACGATTAAAGGATGTTACGGCCCATGCCGAGATGCAGGCGATTACCGCTGCTTCCAATTTTTTGGGCGGAAAATACCTTCAGGGCTGTACGTTGTACGTTACTTTGGAACCCTGTCAAATGTGTGCGGGCGGCTTGTATTGGAGCCAAATTTCGAGAGTGGTCTATGGAGCTTCGGACCTAGAGCGCGGGTTTAGCGTTATGGGAGGGCATTTGCATCCGAAGACAGAAGTTGTTGGTGGGGTAATGGAAAAGGAAGCTTCCGAGCTGTTAAAGCGATTCTTCATTCAAAGAAGAAACCTGAATTAAACAAAAAACCCCGGCATCGCCAGGGTTTTTAAATCAAAATCAAAATAAAATATTGTTATCCGATTACTTGCACTTGTGCAGCAACCACTCCTTTTCTTCCTTCTTCTTCAATGTATTCTACTTTGTCGCCTTCGTTCAATTCCACACCGTTCAATGCCGTAACATGAACAAAAATGTCTTTTCCTGTGTCGTCGTTTGTAATAAACCCATAACCTTTGGATTCATTGAAAAATTTTACTGTACCGGTCATTAAAAAATAAATAAATGTTAAATTACGAATGTAACTTTTTTTGTGGCTGATTGGATGAAAAGAAGTTTAAATCTTAAGAAAATTATTGATTTTTTGACTTTTTATGCTCTTTTTCTTGCATTTTCTTAATATTTTCCTTAGTCAGCATATAATCTTTCATGTTTTTGCCCTGGCTCTCTTTCCATAGAAAAAGAGGCATGGCCACCAAAAAGAGGCCTACGGTACCTCCTCCAATATATTTTTGGGCCTCTGGATGGTCTTCATCCAGGGAAAGACCATAGAAAATCGAAGCAAAAGAAGCTATCATGATAAGGAAAATGATATGTTTTAGTTTGATTTTCATTGGGAATAATTAATCAGTTTTCTCCGATAGGCCGTCAACATTTTGGATTTAGAAATAAAGCCTTCGTATTTGCCATTTTTGATAACGGGCAAATTCCAAGCCCCGCTATCTTGAAATTTTTTCATCACCTGTTTCATATTGTCCGTCTCGTAAAAGATAACCTCTGGGGGGGCATGCATCAAATTTTTAACAAAAACGGTGTCGTACATTTCGGTATCGAACATCATGGGTCTAATATCGTCCAGAACAATTATTCCAATCAGTTTTTTTTCATCATCCAAAACCGGAAAAAGGTTTCTTTTGGATTTGGAAACGGATTGGTGCAGCATTTCACCCAAGGACATTTGGGGGTGTACAGGCCGAAAATTCTTTTCAATAACATCGTCCATTTCCATAAGCCCAAGTACCATTTGGTCCTTGTTGTGGGACAAAAGTGCCCCTATTTTGGCCAGCTCTTTGGTATAAATGGTGTAATCGAGCGCATTTTTGGTGATTAAGTAGGAGATGGCGGCAGTAATCATTAAAGGTACAAAGAGTTGATAGCCTCCCGTTATTTCTGCAATCAGGAATATGGCGGTCAAAGGTGCGTGAATCACCCCGGCAATCAAACCCGACATACCGATCAAGGTGAAATTACTTTCGGAAACAGAGAACCCGAATCCTAGGTTGTTGATTACCTTGGCCACCACATTGCCCAACGCACTTCCCATAACCATGGTGGGAATAAACACTCCACCTGCACCACCGGCCCCGATGGTGGTCGTCATGGCAATAGCTTTAAAAATGGTGATTCCGAACAAGAGGGCGATTACTACCCAAATATTATGTGTATAATCATCAAAAGGAGTGGTGCCGAGCGCTTTTAGATGATTACCATCCAATAGATTGTTTATGAATCCAAAACCTTCACCATAAAGAGGTGGAATGGCATATAACATTACCCCAATGGCAATACCGCCTACCAAAAGTTTATACTTTGGACTTTTAAGCTTTTTAAAAAGGGACAATATGGCGAAATACATTTTGGTAAAATAGATGGAGGCAAACCCTGTACCGACACCCAATAAAATGTAAAAGGGGGTGTCCTCCAATTTAAATCCTTCGGATAGGGAAAAGCTGAACAATACTTCGTTTCCCAAAAAGAAATAGGATGTCAGCACCCCGGAAATGGATGCTAAAAGCAGGGGCAGCATGGACATCATGGTCAGATCTAGGGTAAAAATCTCAACGGCAAAAATAATGGCCGCAATGGGGGACTGAAAAATGGAGGCAATTGCCCCGGCCGATGCGCATGCCACCAAAAGCGTTCTGGTCTTGGCGTCTATATGGAATAATCGGCTTAAATTTGAACTTACTGCAGACCCTGATTTTACGGCTGGCCCCAACAATCCTACCGAACCACCAAAACCTACGGTAAGCGGAGCGGTGATCAAAGGGGTGTAAATATCCTTTAGTTTGAGCAGTCCTCTTTTTTTGGAAAGCGAGAAGATGATGGATGAAACCGCATGCTGCAAAGGTTCCTTATGCACAAATTTTACATAAAGATATACCAACGTTAGCCCAATGGTCGGGAGTATAAAGTACAGTTGATTCTCTGAAAAAACAATGCCCCTTTTTAAAAGTGACTCGATAAAATAGGTGGAGTTTTTTACGGTAACGGCAACCAATCCGGCCAAAAAACCCACAATAAGGCTCATTATTTGAATAAAGGTCCTGTTGGAGATATTTCTATATCGCCATTTTAGAAATCGGGTGAGCAATTTTTTGTTGCTGTAGGGCATCGAGGTGTATAATACTATTAAAAGTATTAAAAAATCCCGCTTTGTTAGCGGGATTTACTTATATCACAAGTCCAATTTTAAATGGAGCTCTTTCAACTGTTCTTCGTCAATGTTTGCTGGTGCATCTATCATAACATCGCGTCCGCTATTGTTTTTGGGGAAAGCAATGTAGTCTCGAATGGTTTCCTGACCCCCCAAAATGGCCACTAATCGGTCCAGTCCAAATGCGATACCGCCATGAGGTGGTGCGCCGTATTGGAAAGCATCCATTAAAAAGCCAAACTGGGCCTTCGCTTCTTCGGGAGTGAAGCCCAAATGCTTGAACATGGTTGCTTGGGTTTCTTTATCATAAATCCTGATGGATCCCCCACCAATTTCGTTTCCGTTCAACACCAAATCATAAGCGTTGGCCTTTACTTCACCTGGTTTAGTGTCCAATAGTTCCAATTGACCTGGTTTTGGGGAAGTGAACGGGTGATGCATCGCATGGTATTTTCCCGTTTCCTCATCCAATTCCAACAGTGGGAAGTCTATGACCCATAGTGGAGCAAATTCATTGGGCTTTCTGAGACCTAAACGGGTTGCCAGCTCCATTCGTAAAGCGCTCAATTGTGCACGGGTTTCGTTGGTGTTTCCGGATAGTAAACAGATGAGGTCGCCTGGTTTGGCCCCGGTTACCTCGGCCCATTTGGCCAAGTCTTCTTGGTCGTAGAATTTATCCACGGAAGATTTATAGGAGCCATCTTCGTTGCACTTAACATAGACCATTCCTTTTGCGCCAACTTGTGGGCGTTTTACCCAGTCTACCAGTTTGTCTATTTCCTTTCTGGTATACGAAGCTGCTCCCGGAACAGCAATTCCCACCACCAATTCCGCGGAGTTGAAGACATTAAAATCTTTGTGCTGGGCCACATGGTTGAGTTCTCCGAACTGCATGCCAAAGCGAATGTCGGGTTTGTCGTTTCCGTACAGGCGCATGGCATCATCGTAGGTCATTCTCGGGAACTCATCTATTTCCACACCTTTGATTTCTTTCAAAAGATGCTTGGTCAAACCTTCAAAAGTGTTCAAAATGTCCTCTTGTTCCACAAAGGCCATTTCGCAGTCTATTTGCGTGAACTCCGGTTGGCGGTCGGCACGGAGGTCTTCATCCCTAAAACATTTCACTATTTGAAAATATTTGTCCATTCCTCCGACCATCAACAATTGTTTAAAGGTTTGTGGGGACTGGGGCAGGGCGTAGAACTGACCTTCGTTCATTCGGCTCGGTACCAAAAAGTCCCTAGCTCCTTCGGGAGTGGATTTTATCAAATATGGAGTTTCAATATCGATAAAGCCTTGGTCGGATAGATATTTCCTAACCTCCATGGTTACTTTATGCCTAAAGATGAGCTTGTTCTTTACTGGATTTCTACGGATGTCCAAGTAACGATACTTCATCCGGATGTCTTCCCCGCCATCGGTCTCATCTTCAATGGTAAAGGGAGGCAGGAGGGATTTGTTCAAGAGGGTAAGTTCTTTGACCAATACCTCGATCTCACCAGTGGGAATATTTGGGTTTTTGGAAGCGCGCTCTATCACTTGGCCCTTGGCTTGGATAACGGTTTCGCGACCAAGTTCCCTAGCCTGTTCAAGCAATTCTTTGGAAGTGCGTTCTTGGTCAAAGACCAATTGGGTGATTCCGTAACGGTCGCGCAGGTCCACCCATGCCACAAAACCTTTGTCACGGATCTTGTGCACCCATCCACTTAAAATAACTTCCGAACCTATATCCGATGCCCTTAATGCACCACACGTATTGCTTCTGTACATGATGTTTGTTATGAGAGCGCAAATTTAATAGGAATGTGGCTATTTTTTAGGAGATATGCCCATTTTCTGTTTGTTGTTCTTTTTTGAAGCGAAAAGTGACTACGTATTTTAGGCTCGATTAACGTTAAATTAACATTGAAAGTGATTTATCAACCCGTATTGAACGATTATGAGTAAAAATATTCGCTAAAAGTACAAGTTGGTAATGTTTGTATAAAATTTAACTATCTAAATTACAACAAATTAAGATTTTAAAGTTAATTTAATGTAAACTAAAAGTTATGTAAACGTGTTATTAACGTAAAATTTAAGTAAATTTGATACGTTATCATTAGGAATAAACAATATTAAAATCCCATAAAGAATGAAAAAAGCAGTATTTTTTTTGGCGGTGATATTTGCGGTTAGCATATCTGCTCAAGATGCAAAGCCGACCTTTGAAAAAATGGGAAAAATGGTGAAAGCCACTTATTTTCATGACAATGGCGAAATTGCCCAAACCGGTTATATTTTGAACGGAAAATTACATGGTGATTGGGTAATGTTCGATGTTGAAGGTAAAAAAATTGCCACTGGCCAATACGAGAATGGAGAAAGAACCGGTAAATGGTTTTTTTGGAAGAATGATGGATTACGCGAAGTGGACTTTACGGACAACCGCATAGTGCAAGTAAAAAATTGGAACGAAGGCGATGCCGTTACGATAAACCAATAAGATAAATCAGTGTTTAAGAAAAAGCCCCGGCCAATTTGGCCGGGGCTTTTCTATTTTTGGGGAAGTAACATTTATTCCTCTATCGCCTTTGGCTCCACTTTTTTGGCCTTCAATGTTTGAATCCATATTTTAAGCCTGTAACTGATATTGAACAGTACCGGCACAATAATCAATGTTAAGAATGTGGCGACTATCAAACCAAAAATAACCGTCCAGGCCAACGGCCCCCAAAATATAACATTATCACCACCCATGTAAACCTGTGCATCAAAATCGGAGAACAGGCTAACAAAGTTAATGTTTAATCCTATGGCCAATGGAATCAATCCTAAAACGGTTGTGATGGCCGTTAGTATAACCGGACGTAAACGAGCTTTACCTCCTTTGATTATGGCATCCGTAACATCTTCTCGATTCAGTAGTTCATCATCGGAAATGCCTAGTTCCACTTTTTTACGGTCAATAAGGATTTGGGTATAATCAAGTAATACCACACCATTATTTACCACAATCCCTGCCAAGGAAATAATTCCCATCATGGTCATCATAATAACAAATGGCCACCCTGTTATGATCAATCCTCCAAACACTCCTATAAAACTTAGGAATATGGCCATCATGATTATAGCGGGCTTGGAGATGCCACCAAATTGGAAAATTAAAAGAAGCATGATCAATCCCAATCCCAAAAAGAATGCGCTTACCAAAAAGGACATTTGCTTTTCTTGTTCCTCAATTTGACCGGTAAAATCAATTTTAACCCCCTCAGGGAGTGCTTTGAACTCCTGCATTTCTTCCTGGATCTCCGCAACAATGGCACCGGCATCCGTAAATCCGGGTTTTAAAGCGGAGTATACCGTAACCACCCGTTTGGTATCGACGTGCTTAATGGCACTGAACGATGAGGTGTTTTCTTGGTTTGCCACGGCAGAAATGGGAATTTCCTTTATTTGACCGTTGGAGGGATCCCTAAAAATGATTTTTTGGTCGAATAAGGCACTGGTATTGTAACGAAGATCTTGGTTAAAACGAACATTGATATCGTAGTCTTCACCGTCCTTTTTGTAAATCCCAGCTTTATCACCAAAAATAGATCTACGTAATTGCTGTCCAACTTGAGCTACGGAAACACCCAGCTCTCCTGCTTTGGCCCTGTTCACTGTAACCTGTATGCCGGGCTTGCCTTTATTCACATCTATTTTAAGCTCTTCGATACCTGCAATGTTCTTGCTGTTGATAAAGTTGCGCATGCGTTCAGCGGTGTTTATCAAGGTATCATAATTTTGGCCTTCTATCTCTATATTGATGGGATAGCCGGCAGGAGGGCCAACAGCATCTTTTTCAACGGAAATGGTTACACCTGGGTACACACCGGACAACGTATCTTGAATTTGTTGGCGAAGCTCTTCGGTATCCAGCCCATTCCTGTATTTAAACTCGCGCATGGAGAGCGTAATTTTGCCGCGATGTGGCATTTCTGCAGCAGAACCTCCCTCGGTAAATGGATTTTCGGCTCCCTTACCTACTTGGGATACGCTGGATTGAACCAGATAATTGAAGTCCCCTTTGTTGTATTTGCTCCTACCCGTTACACCATAGACCCTTTCCTCAATGCTCTTTGTAATGGCATTGGTCTTGTCTATATCGGTTCCCTGTGGATACTCGATGTACACATAAATTTCGTTGGGCGTA
This sequence comes from Allomuricauda sp. TY007, assembly GCF_010468565.1. Lineage (GTDB taxonomy): Bacteria > Bacteroidota > Bacteroidia > Flavobacteriales > Flavobacteriaceae > Flagellimonas. The sequence goes on along the minus strand of NZ_WUEG01000001.1, from coordinate 39,750 downwards.
TTGTCTGGAAAAAACTCCACTTTTGTACGTTGTGTTTGCAACGACATCCCGAAGAAAACAAATGATAAAATCAAGAGAAGGGAGGTAAGTCCAAAGTACCAATACACATTTCTGCCTTTGAGCGCTTTTTTTAACTGACGTTCGTAAAAGTTTTCAAGTTTTACCAAGCTATTGGTCTGAAATCCCCGTGCCCATGGCTTCAAGAAATATTTGTATATCCAGAACATGATACCGACGACTATCATTAATGTGCCAAGGCCACGAACGGGTCCTCCTACAACGTATATGAACAGTCCGAACATCCCTAAAATTAGGCTGAGTCTGATCAATTGTTTTTTGGTGAGTTCCTTTTCACCAATCTGCATAAACTGCGAGACCAACATAGAGTTCATGAATATGGCCACGAACAATGAAGAGCCTAGTACTACGGACAATGTAATGGGGAAGAAAATCATGAATTCGCCCATAATGCCCGGCCACATTCCCAAGGGAACAAAAGCAGCAACCGTGGTTGCCGTGGATATGATGATGGGTATGGCAATTTCACCAATACCTTTTTTGGCAGCTTCTTTGCGGGACAAGCCTTCTTGCTCCATGAGTCGATATACGTTCTCGACCACAACAACCCCATTGTCAACCAACATACCAAGTCCCATGATCAATCCAAAGAGGATCATGGTATTCAGCGTATAACCCAAGGCCGTAAGAATCATGAAAGACATGAACATGGACATGGGTATGGCAAAACCAACAAAAAGGGCGTTTCTAAAGCCTAAGAAAAACATCAATACGGTTACAACGAGTATAATCCCGAATATGATGTTGTTTACCAAATCATCCACTTGGTTCAGGGTCCTGCTGGAGGAATCGTTGGCAATGGTAACGGTTAGGTCTTTTGGAAAGTAATTTTCCTTGGCCTCATCCACCAAATCTCGTATAAGTTCAGATGCTTCAATAGTATTTTTTCCGGACCTTTTTTTAATGTCCAACATGACCACTGGCTTACCATGTTCCCTGGCGTAAGTGGTCTTGTCTTCCTCGGTAAACGATACAGTGGCAATATCACGCAGATAAATGGCCCCGTTTTCGGATTTGACCACAAAGTTTTCCAGTTCTGAAGGTTTTTCGACTTCGCCCAAAATGCGTATGGTCCTACGTTGACCACTGGTGATCAAGTTACCGGCGGACATGGTCATGTTTCCGTTGGATATGGCCTGGATCACATCATCAAAGCTAACTCTGGAAGCCATCATTTTATAGACATCTACCGCTATTTCAACCTCTTTTTCCTGCGCACCTCTTATATCTACCTCTTTTATTAGGGGGAGGTCTTCAATTTCATCCTCCAAATATTCGGCAAACTCCTTTAGTTTTTCTACCGGATAATCTCCCGTGAGGTTCACATTCATTATCGGAAAGGATTCCGCTAAGTTTAGGTCAAAAACATTGGGCTCTACCTTGGCCCCGTTGAAAATGGGCCAGTCTTCACCGGCTTTTTCGGTATCAACCTCGTCTTTTACTTCTTGTTTTGCGTTTTCAACCGAAATTTCTTCATCAAACTCAACAATGATCATGGAGTAATCTTCTTGTGAGGTTGATGTGATTTCGACCACGTTGCTCACATTTTTGAGCACATCCTCGAGAGGATCGGTGATCAAACGCTCCATATCCTCAGCCGTATTGCCGGGATACACGGTACTTACATATATTTTGGTTTCTTCCACTTCAGGGAAATCTTCCCTGGGCATGGCAAAATAGGAAGACAAACCTATGATAAAGAACAACCCGATCATTACATAGATCACAGACGGATTGTCTATGGCCCACGATGAAAGGCGGAATTCCTTGTTTGCGTTCTTTTTAGCTTTTTCCATTTTGGTGAATTAGTTTTTTGCAGTTGTAGTTGTGTCCAGTACTTTAACAGTTTGCCCATCCCTTATGCTGCGAGCGCCTTCAACTATTACTTGGTTTCCAGCTGAAATACCTTCAAGGACTTCTAGATAATCGCCTTGTTTTTTACCTGGTTTGATAATTAATTTTTTGGCAGTAAACTCACCATTATCTTCGGTGATAGCATATACATATTGTTCACCCTCTGCATTTTCCGAAACTATACTTTGTGGTATAAGGATGGCATTTTCATTGGTATAATCGTTGATCCTTACCTGTGCCGTTAGATTCGGTTTTATATGGCCATTCTTGTTGGGTACGGGTATTTCTGCAATAAAGGAGCGGTTGCTGGGATTGATGAAATTTCCAGTTTGGCGTACTTTGGTAGTAATGGTTTCTCCCAAAACGGGGAAATAGGCGTCTACGAGTTTACCAGGGGTTACATTGGGCAAATGGGCTTCTGGCACCTCCACATCAATGTACATGTCCGACAGGTTCACTATTCTAAAAACCTCGGAACCTGGCCCTGGGCTTACCACCGTTCCTTGATCTTTGATTACATCGTCCACAATGCCCGAAAATGGTGCCCGGATGGAAGATTTTTCAACTTGGCTTTCCAATTGTTTTACCGCATTTTGTTGGGCCTCGTAATTGGTTTTGGCCTGTAGGTATTGGATCTCGGAACCGATATTTTGCTCCCAAAGCCTTTTTTGGCGTTCAAAAGTGGTTTTGCTCAATTCCGCTTGGGTTTTTAATTGAGCCAACTGGCTTGAGAGTCCGCCGTCATCAATCGAAGCCAATAACTGGCCTTTGGACACCCGTTGTCCCTCTTTAACGTACACACGATAAAGTGTGCCCGCCATTTCTGGATAAACCAGTACATTTTGGTCTGTTTTAACATCGCCCTGTAATTCTAAAAAGTGCTGGAATTTTTCAGGATTTACGGTAATTGTAGATACCAATGGCAGTTTTGAATTGTCGTCCAGTTCTGCAATGGCTTCGTCCAACTTCTTAACTTGATTCTCCAGTGTTTTAAGTTCTTCGGTAACGGAATTGCGTTTTGCTCGAATGGCTTCCACATCTTTACTGGCAATTACTTCGTCCAAAGAATTGCTGCCGCTGCCTCCGCATGAAGCAAGAACTGCTGCTATTAGTGATATATATATTGCTTTTTTCATGATGGAATGGTTTTCTCCTTTAGATTATTGATTTAAAATGTTTTCCAGTGCTATTTTCTTGTTGATCACGTCGACCATGGATTGTAAATATTCTTGTTGACTGGTATATAACTGGGTCTGGGCCTGTCTCAATTCAAAACTGGTCGCCAAACCTTCTGAATATTTGATTTGATTTTTGTTCTCGATGCGTTCCGCCAGTTCCAAATTGTCCTTGGACGTGCCGTATTGTTCTATTGCAAGGATATAATCGCTTTTAGCGCTTTCCAACTGAAGGCGGATCTGCGCCTGTGCTTCGGTAAACTGAGTCTTGGCCTTTTCCAAAGCAATCTTGGCACGTTGCGTACTGGCACTTCTTTTCAGTGAGCTGAAAATTGGAATGTTGAGGTCGACCCCCAAAATGGAGGAACCGAACCATTGTTGCCCACTGTCCAAAAAGTTGAAATTGTTACTGAAGGAGTTTCCTCCATAATTTATAAAGGCATTAAGTGTTGGCAAAGCGCGGCTTTTGGCCAATTTTAATTCAAAATAGCGTTGCTCGTTGAGGTTGGCGGCCAACTTATAATCTACATTGTTCTCTATATTGAATTGTGTATCAATCAGTCCCAGATCAATCTGATTTTGGGTTAGGTCGTCCAGATTCTCGGTCAAAACTGTAGGTGTTTCAATGGGAAGTCCCAGCACCAAGTTCAACATTTGCAAGGTTATCTTCTCCATGCGGCGTGCATTTTTAAGTTGGTTGTCCACCGTGGAGAGCGTAATCTGTAACTGGTCCACACTTTCCTCATCGCCAAGGCCGTTTTCATAGATTCGCTTGGTCTCATAAAGGTTTTCTTCGAGTGTAGCCTTGTTTTTTTCGGAAATTTGAACGCTCTCTTGCGCCAAAAGTACATTGCCATAGGCTTCCACAACCGATTTTCGCACATCCAATTCGGTTTTTTCCTTATTGTTCTGGCTATAGTCCAAAAAGGTTTTGGTGGCCTGTACGCCTACAATGTACGATCCGTCAAAAATTTGCTGGGTCAAGGTGGCGGTGGCCGACATGGATTGTGCTTGACCAAAGACCACTTCTTGATAAGTTCCGGGTTCTCCACCAAAAAATTCGGCCGGTATTTGGGAAACGGGTTGTTTCAACTGGTTTTGATAACTGATTGCTCCATTGATCTGGGGAAGCCCCGAAGCAATGGTCTCCCATTTTTGTTTTTGGGCGTCCACAATGTCCCTTTGTGCATTTTGAGCACTGTAATTATGTTCCAGGGCGTAAATTATGGCCTGGTCCAAGCTAAAGCTGGGTATGGTATCTTGGGCGGTTGCCAACCAGGGCAATATAAATAGTAAGGTGATTAGTGTTTTTCGCATTTATTCTTGATTTGAATTGATGATTGAGTTGAGTACATTTCTTCCTTTGGGCGTTACAATGCCCCTAAGGTGATATTCTAAATAATAGTCCAATAATTCAGGTTTGCTAAATATTTCTGTGGGAAACAAATTATTGTCCTTGATGCTGGTAACACCAGTAAAGTATATTCTGGATACAAATTCAACATTTAGGTTGTCTCTGTATATGCCCAGTTCCATGCCTCTTTTTACGTTTTCGGCAATACAACGGTGGGTGCATTCAAATTGTATTTCTTTAAGTGAGGTATAGATTTTTGGATAATACTTTTGCAGCTGGTACAATGGGGATGATTTTTCGTCCTTTAAGTGTACCATTATAAATTTTTTGATTTCGTATAGTTCTTCAATTGGGTTTTTCTTGAACGCAACAATATCGTCTATGCCACAGGTGATAATATCGGACATCGTTATTGCGGTCTGTTCTACCAATTCCGTTTTGTTCTTAAAATGGGAGTAGATTGTTTTTTTGGAAATCCCCATCTCATGCGCCAAATCGTCCATGGTAACGCTCTTAAATCCTAGGTTTAAGAACATTTCAGTTGCCTTTTGTATAATATTTTCCCTCATAATCAGGGGGCAAATGTAGGTACGGAAACTTTAAAAACAAAAAAAGTTTCCATGGTTTTACAATTTTTTAACGAAGGTTCAATGTCTATTTTTAATTGGACTCTGTACTATCGCTAAACACTGGGGAAATTTGGTGGTCGTTGTTGCCATGTTCGGTACGAATGTTTCCCAACCGCCAGAAAAATGGACTGAACTGCAGTAAATATCTTTTCTTAGAATTCTTCTTGTGATGTATCATGATTTTCGTTTTTGATTTTTTCTACATAGGCCTTAAATGCCTCTTCGCCTTCTTCTTTCCAAAATTGGTCGTAGTGCTTCCACTCGTCAAAGTCCCTTCTCCAAGAACCACACTTGTTGGACGATTTAATCTTCTTTTTGTGACTCGATTTTCCCTTGCTTTTTCCTCCACCGCCGCCACCAAATCCAAATAGGAGCTTTGCCAACACAAAAATGCCCAATGCCTGCCAGTAAGTAACCGTACCCACGCCGAAAAGCTCGGGCATGAGCCAGTTCCATAAGCGCATCAATAAATAATTGGCCAATAGGAAAATCAGGATTCCCAAAATGACCATGGCAACAATTTTAACCACTTTTTTTACGGTGCTTTTCACCTTTTTTTCCACGGCTTTCTCGAATTCTTTTTTATGTTCCATAACTCAGTTCTTTAATATTCTCTAACTTTTTTGATAGTTCCGACATGGCACGATGCCTTCTCGACATTAACGTACCTGCCGGTATTCCGGTTCTTTCTGCTATTTGTTTATAATTGTATCCTTCAAAATCTATGGCGATTACAATATCGCGATATGCGGGCTTCAAATCTTCGACCGCTTTTTTTAGGGCTTGTTCCATCTCTGGTGAATAGCTGTTATCCGCATCACCATAAAAGAAATCCGCAAACTCCCGCCATTGTTGGTCAATATCCTCGCTGGGCAACTTTTTCTCCTTTTTGCCACGCATAATATCAATGATCCTATTGCGAATGGCATTGTACACAAATCCACCAACATTGGTTATGGGCATGGCATCATCCGATCTGGAAAACATTCGCAGGGCCACATCCTGCACAATATCCTCGGCATCCCGTTCCGATGTATCCTGAATCCTCGACTGCACATAAGAGCGCAACGAGCCATACTCCTCATTAAAGAAGTCGGTCAGGTTATTTCGATTATCGGTTTTGGCTGCCATTCAGATGGTTCGGGTTGCTTTTCATCTATAGAGACGAAGAAATTATTTTCTATTGCAATTTCTCCACAATTTTTTTTGAAAGGATGCTTTTTTGTGGATTTGGATGCTTTGTAATCCTCTTTTAAAACAATACGCCAACCTTAAATTAAATATTTGCACGTATTTTTGACTCCATGTCAGATATCGATATCATTGGTCAGTATAGGGAGCAGTTTGTTACGCACTTACAAACAAGGACTAAGTTGGGGGAACCCAAGAATTTGTACGAACCCGTTCACTATATTTTAGGATTGGGAGGCAAACGGATGCGTCCCATACTTACTTTGATGACGGCCGAGGCCTTTGGCGTAAAAGCGGAGGATGCCTTGGATGCAGCATTGGCAGTGGAAATGTTCCACAATTTTTCGTTGGTGCACGATGATATTATGGATGATGCCCCGCTTCGACGCGGAAAAACAACGGTGCATGAAAGATGGGATGTTAATACAGGAATCCTTTCTGGTGACGCCATGTTGATCCTGTCCTATCAATTTTTTGAAAGCTACCCAGCGGAAACATACAAAGAACTCACAAAGTTGTTCAGTAAAACCGCATTGGAAGTATGCGAAGGCCAACAATACGATGTGGATTTTGAGACCCGGGACGATGTTACCATTCCGGAATATCTTAAAATGATAGAGTACAAGACTTCTGTGTTGGTCGCCGCTGCAATGAAGATGGGAGCCATTGTGGCCAATGCACCAAAAAAAGATGCCGATGCCATTTACGAGTTTGGACGCAATCTGGGCATTGCCTTTCAGTTGCAAGATGATTATTTGGATGCCTTTGGCGACCCCAAAACCTTTGGCAAACAGGTGGGGGGAGACATTATGGAGAACAAAAAGACCTATTTGTTCCTAAAATCGTTGGAAAAAGCCTCCAAAGATGATCAAGATGGCTTATTGCACCTGTATTCCATAAAACCTGAAGACTCCACAGCCAAAGTGGAGGCGGTGAAAACCATTTTTAAGGAAAGCGGGGCAGTTGAGGAAACCAAAAAAGCCATCCAAGATTTTACCCAAAAAGCATTTGATGCTTTGGCTGAAACAAATCTTCCCGATAAAAACAAAGCCTTGCTAAAGCAGTTTGGTAAAAGTTTGATGGAGCGAACCGTTTAAAACAGCCGTTTGAACAATGCGCTGATAAACGGCATCGGTTTGGGAGCGGTCACAATTTTTAGCTCTTCCCATAAATTGGTCTCGTTTTCGAGGAATTTTAGAATCAGGGAAGCCTTCCTTCTTTTGAACATGGACTCGAAAATTTCATGTCCCAAGTGATTGTTCTCGTACAGAATATCCAACAAAAGCATGTCGTAGAACATAAATCTGCTTCTTTGGTGAAACTCGGATAAAGGTTTGCCCGCTTTTAGGTGGCTTACCAACTTAGGCACTTGTTGACTCGTATTGTAAAAAGTATAACCTGTACTAGGTTTGGCCCAACCTCCCGCGATCCCAATATGAAAAACTCGGTTGGTATTGTGTTGATGAAACGGATAACAAGTCATTGGAATGCTGCCAAACTCGGTTTCCTGAATGGTGTATTGGGTATCGTTGTACTTCTCCTCGATATACATTTTGATGGACTCTTCGTATTCCGTTTTCTCCAACAGATGTTCCGAAAACAAAGTGTATTCCACCAAGGCTTCGGTTTCGGAAATCGGCAGCACATACATAAAGCGCGTGTTGCCTTTTTGGGGCACGGAGAAGTCCATAAAAGTAGCTTCGCCCGGATTAAAAACAGACTGGTCGGTTTTTAATTGCCATCCAAAAAAATGTTGTTGCAAAACGGGAAATTCCTTTTGTTTTGCTGGGATTGATGCATCGTACAAGCTAGTAAACACCTTTTTGCCCGTATAAATCTGTGATGGGGTGGTTACCAAAACCTCGTTCTCTTTCTCTTGCATATCGGTCACTTCTTCCTGAATCCAAGTAATGTTCGGATAGGTCTTTACCTTTGGTAAAAAGTGATTGTAAAAGTCAATACCGCGGAGCATTTTGTAGGTGTAGGGCGCAATGGAAGTGGATTTTTGAAGCTGTTGTCCGCCCACATAAATACTGTCCCAAGTTTTGTGGACCAAATCATCAAATGACCCTTTGCCCTGTTCCCAAAAGCACCAGGTACGATCATTTTGGGTTTTGTTGTCCTTGTCCAGTACCAAAATGGATTTGGAGGCAAAGAATTCATCCTTGCCCAAGGCATCGGCCAACAAAAGGCCAGCAGCTCCCGCTCCTATAATGATGTAATCGTAGTTGGGCATGATGTCAAAGATAGGGAGAGGAAGTGGATTTTTATTAGAGCTTATTGTTCAATGCATCCAAAAGATTGGGCAAATCATCCTCGATTATCTGCCATACTATTTCCAAGTCTATCCCAAAATATTCGTGAACAATACGATTTCTAAATCCTCTCAAGTGATCCCATTCAATATCTGGATTATTTGTTTTGTACTCTTCATCCAATCGATTGGCTGCTTCACCAATGATTTCAAAGTTTCTGATAACCGCATCAACTGTCATGCTATCATTTTCAAAATCATTAAAACCCATGTCTTTAGTGTAAAGCACGATTTTTTGTGCAGACTCAATCATGTCACCAATCAAAAGGTTATTATCTCTTTTAGACATAGATCAAGTCGGATAGGATAGTGTTCAGGTATTGCTCTTTGATACCCTTTTTGGAAACCAAATCTACTTTTAAACCCAAAGCTTTTTCAATCTCGTTAGCCAAATCGATAAATCTGATTCCTATTTTCCCATCAAACTCTACCATAATATCAACATCGCTGGTATCTGTTTGCTCATTGCGGGCATAGGAACCGAACAAGGCCATAGAAGCTATTGGGTAGCGCTCTTTTAAATGTACCTTAAGCTTTGAAAGCTTGTTTGTTATGTTTTGGGTTGTTTCCACACTCAAAGTTAACAATTCCGACTCAAAATATTCTTTTTTGGAATATTCTTGGAGTGAATTAAACTATTTTGGCATTAAAAAACCGTATACCGTAATCCAAAAAACCCACGAATGCCTTGGTTGGGGCCGTACACATAAGCGGGGTCAAAGGTAAGGGCGTAGGGATTGTTCGGTGTAGCGACGGCATTGCCATTGCTGTCAAAAGTCACTTCTTTGTCAAAAGGGTCGTTCGCACGGGCAATGATAAAGGGATTACCCTGGTTCGGAGTCCAGTCCAGCAGGTTTTTGATACCTCCGTACACTTCAAAATTATTTAACCCTTTGTAGGTAAACTGGATATTCTGAATGCTCCACGTAGGTGAATATTCCTGTCTCGGGTCCAGGTCACCCAAAAGCGGCAATCGCATCGGACCGTATAAATTTCCCGTGTAGTCCGCAGTCAATTTTAACGAGTGAAAGGTGTACGACAAATTCCACGTAGCGGTAATACTTTCGGTCAAAATCTGTTGTTGGGTCACTCCATTTTCGGTACTGCTCACATCTTGCCAAGTGGCCCCCACCATAATCTTTAGACTACTGGGGAAGACAATATCCAAGTTGGCGCTTACCCCTTGGGAAACCGATTTTCCATCCAGATTATCATAAATGATTTGATTGGGATTGGTCTCGTAATCCGGCAAAATAACGTTGGAAAAACGGGTATAGAACGCCGAAGCATCCAGCCCAATAAAAGTACCATTGTCACTGTAAATTTTCTTTAAATAGTTGATATTGACATTGACTGACCGTTCTGGCTTCAATTCTTCCGCGATGATAACTTCTCTGGAGCCTGTAAGTGCAGCGTGGTCTTCCGTAAACAAGTTCACTACGCGAAACCCGGTTCCTGCATTTACCCGAAAAATATCGTTATCGGAAATTTTCCATTTGTAAGCAGCTCGAGGAGTTAAAATATTGCCGTGCCGTTGATCGTAATCATACCTTAGCCCTGCCAAAAAGGAATGTTTCGGCGCAAAGCTATATTCGTCTTGAGCAAAGAGACTGGGAATCCAAATGTTGTCAGCTTCGGTGGTAGCAGGGGTATTGTCATCGTAATAATTATGCCGAACCGCGCTCCCAAACAGCAAATCGTGTTTGCCCGCAGTTTTGTCCCAAGTAAGCTGTGCAAAACCAATACGTTGGTCTGCCAAGTATTCCGTATCACCATACACCGAATTCTGGCTATGGTCATTATAGGAAAAAGACAAGAGGAACTTTTCTTCAAGCGGTAACTGATATTTCCCTAATACTTCCCATCTTCGGGTGTAGATGCTTTCGCCATAAATTTCATCGCCACCACGAAACTCCGGCGTCCATTGCATTTCGCCACCCCAACGGTCCTCATAAAAAAAGCGTCCCGCCAAAGAGAACAAACGGTTGTCGTTTCGCTCAAAATCCCATTTTTGAAAAATAGATATACGATCTTGTAGCGTCAAATCGGTAAAATTGTCGCCATTATTGTCTACGGGAACGTCATAATTAAAGTAGTTGAGTCCCAAAAGTAGGTTTGTTTTGTCTCCAACCGAGATTTTGCTGCCCACATCCAAATTGTACTCGCCCCAACCCGTGGCAAAGCCATCGGCAAAAAATTCGGGAGCGCTCAATGCATTTTTGGTGATGATGTTGATCAAACCACCAACCGCTTCACTACCATAAAGTGAGGATGCTGGACCTTTTACGATTTCAATCTGCTCAATCAAGGAATTGGGAATCCCCGTAAGGCCATAAACCGTTCCCAAACCACTAACAATCGGCATCCCGTCGATAAGGACAAGGGTATATGGCCCTTCTAATCCGTTGATGTGAATATCTCCCGTGTTGCACACATTGCAATTGATTTGCGGACGCACCCCGTTCACATTCTGGAGCGCATCAAAAACACTTGCAGTAGGATTCTTTTTAAGAAAAGTAGGGGAGTAGACCTCTACTGGAACAGGACTTTCCAAACGGCTTACAGGCTTTAGGGTCCCTGTTACCACGGTTTCATCCAAACTTTGTGCAGAGGGTTCCAGTTGTATGTTGATGGTTTTGGATTCATTGTTGCTTAAACTGATTTTGGTTTGATACGATTGATACCCCAAAGAGGTTACTAACAATACATAGTCGCCTGGCTGAACGTTTGCCAACTTAAAAAGACCATCAATATCCGTAGCAGCTCCTATTTTGGTTCCTTTCAACACCACATTTGTCAAGGGTATTGGTTCTCCGTTGTCCGTAACCTTTCCATTTAAAGATGCTGTTTGCCCAAAAGAACAGATGCTTATAAAACCAAGCAACAAAAAGACGATATGTCTACAAATTATTTTCAATGAATATAAAATTAAATTTAGACAAAACTAAAAATAGATTTTGTTAAATAAAAATGTATTTTTGGAAAAATATTTTTTGATGACTCGATCAGAGGAGAATTATTTAAAGACGATTTTTCATTTGGGTGGTGGCGATTCCAAGTCCATAACCACCAATGCCATTGCGGAGCAGATGGAAACAAAACCATCGTCCGTAACAGATATGGCCAAGAAATTATCGGAAAAAGGATTGGTGGATTATGTCCGGTACCAAGGCATTTCATTGACCGATGCAGGGGTAAAGACAGCTTTGTCCATCATTAGAAAGCACCGATTATGGGAGGTTTTTTTGGTGGAGAAATTGGATTTTACCTGGGATGAGGTGCACGAGGTAGCCGAGCAACTGGAACACATCAAAAGCGAAAAACTGATCGATAAGATTGATGAACTCCTGGATTTCCCTAAATATGACCCTCACGGCGATCCCATTCCCACCAAGGATGGAAAGTTTCAGGAACGTGATGAAAAATTGCTCAGCGAAATGCCCATCAATTCCAAAGGAATATGTGTGGGGGTAAAGGATTCATCCGTACCCTTTCTTAAGTTTTTGGACAAGAACAAAATAGCCTTGGGAAACACCATCACAATAATGGACAAGGAGGATTTTGACCATTCCCTTCGCATCCGAATGGAGGGGAAGGAAATGCGCATATCACATCAAATAGCATCTAATTTATATGTAAAAAAGAACGATTGATGGAACAAGTAATACACTATTTTGAACAGATCGACCCCGTTTTGGCTGCCCTTTATGCCACATTATTTACATGGGGGTTGACTGCCCTTGGTGCTGGGTTGGTTTTCTTTTTTAAAAATGCCAACCGAGCAGTATTGGATGGTATGTTGGGTTTTACAGGCGGCGTAATGGTCGCGGCAAGTTTTTGGAGCTTGTTGGCACCAGGCATTGAGATGAGTGAAGGGGAAGGCTTTGTAAAAGTTATTCCCGCAGCCGTTGGCTTTTTGCTTGGTGCGGGCTTTATTTTTGGTTTGGATAAAATTTTGCCCCACTTGCATATCAATTTTAAAATGAGCGAGGCCGAAGGGGTAAAGACACCTTGGCACAGGACCACTTTGCTCACTTTGGCCATAACCTTGCACAACATTCCCGAAGGATTGGCGGTAGGGGTGCTTTTCGGTAGTGTTGCAGCCGGTTTTGAAGGAGCCTCCATTGGTGGGGCCGTTGCTTTGGCCATTGGTATTGGGTTACAGAATTTCCCAGAAGGATTTGCTGTTGCCATGCCGCTACGTAGACATGGTCTCAGCCGAAGAAAAAGTTGGATGTACGGTCAGGCCTCGGCCTTGGTAGAACCTATTGCCGGTGTTTTGGGGGCTTGGGCCGTTCTTACTTTTGAGCCAATACTTCCATACGCACTTTCGTTTGCAGCGGGTGCCATGATTTTTGTGGTGGTGGAGGAGGTAATCCCCGAAACGCAACAAGACAAATACACCGATATCGCCACAATGGGTTTTATCGGTGGATTTATAATTATGATGACCTTGGATGTAGGACTGGGTTAAAAGCTATCCCCCGATCAAATCAAAAACACCCTTGGTCAAGAACTGATCGGTTTCGGTTAGTCCTGTTGAGATGATTTCGGTATACCCATCATAGGTGTTGCCTTGTTTTACCGCAACACGTTCAAAGGTGTATCCACCCCCTTCTTTATTCACCAATTTGAGTACGTAGGAGGTGCTCTCTGATTCAATTACCGCTTCTTCGGGCAATGATAGGGTTTTGATGGTGTCCGTCATAATTTTGGCATCCACGAACATACCTGGTAGAAAGTTTGCTTTTTCTTCGTGCTCTAGATGTCCGTGTACCTTAATGGATCTTTTCGCATCTTCAATTGAGGTGCCCACCAAATAAACTTCTGCATTAAAGGCATCTTCTGAAGCTTCTGGAATCCTGAACTGGATTTTTTGCCCTTTTTTAACCCTGAGTATGTCCTTTTCAAAAACAGTAAGCTCCAGGTGTACGTGACTATTATCCACGATTTCCAAAATTTCGGTAGCTGGCGAGACGTAGCTTCCCTTGGCAACGTTCATTTTTGTGATGCTTCCCGAGATAGGGGCATAAATGGCCGCTTGTGATGTAATGTTGCCCTGCTCTACATTACTGGGTGATATGTTCAGCATTTGCAATTGCTCCCGCAAGCCTTGGTAACGGGCCTTGGCTGTTTCATAATTACTCTTGGCCTGAAGAAAGTTCTTTTGCGAGGCGATTTTTTCTTCAAAAAGGGTTTGGTTTCTTTCAAACTCGGCTTTTAAAAAATCCAATTGGGTGAAAATCTCTAGATATTCCTGTTGCATTTTCAGGAATTCCTGATTTTCCAGAACTACTAAAAGCTGTCCCTTTTTTACTTGGTCACCGACCAGTAATGCGGTTTTTTTTACGAACCCCCCCATAAAGGCCGTTACACTAGCTCGGTTTTCGGGCGGTACATCTATCATCCCAGAAGTCTCTACCATTTTTGGGAAGGTTCTTTTTTCCATTGGACCAATAGTGAGGTCATTGGTATCGAATTGATCTTGTGTGACCACGATTCCTGTTTCTTCTCCTTGCCCTTCGGAAGCGGATTCTTTGTTGTTTTTATTGCCACAGCCCATCAATAGAAGGAAAACAGCGGCTATTTGAATTATATTTTTCATTGTTATAATGTTATTGTCAAGTAATTAATGGCGATTACGGTTTGATTGTATTGGTTGAGCACATCTAAATAATTCAGTTGGATGTCGTAGGCGTTTTCCAAGCTTTGGATGTACTGGAAAAAGTCGATTTCCCCATTTTGAAAGTTTCCGGAGGCCGCTTTCAAAATTTGATCGGAAAGAAGACCGCCTTCATCTTCGTAATAAGAAAGTTCTTTGGCCTGTTGTTCCAATTGCTCCCGCAAGGTTTTGTAACGCTGGTTCATCATAATAGTGATTTCGGTATTCTGCATCTCCGTAATCTTGGTCTGAATCTTGGATGATTTCACCTTGCTGCTATGTCCAAAGAAAAAAATCGGAATACGAACACCCAGCTGAATACCGTAAAGGGATGTTCCCAAGCCCTTGTTGGTTCCTTGAAAATATTCCAGGTTCAGGTCGGGCAGCAATCTGTTTTCCTCCAGACTTTTTTGGGCATTGCTCAGTTCTTGGCGCTTGTCCAAAAAAGAAGTTTCCGTTTCCAACATTCCTTGCATATTCAACACACTAAGTTTTTGTGGTTCTTCATCCACAATTTCCAAGGTGTCCCCACTTTGTACCAAGCTTACAATCTGATTATAAGTGGTGAGTAGTTGCTGTTGTATCTTGGAATAGGTGTTGGCAATTTGCCGTTGTTTGGCAGTAGCTGTTACCTTTTCCAGATAATTGGTCTCCCCGAGTTCAAAACGTCGGTTGGCTGCGTGCGCAAATTTGCTGTAAATACTGTCCAGCGAAGCGTAAAGCTTTGCTTTTTGGTTCAAGGTCTGGTATTGGTAGTATGCAATACTCAGGTTTTGGTACAGTTGCTTCTTTTTTATTTCAAACGACGATTTTTGAAGCTCATAGTTCGATTTTTGAAGCCTGTTCTTGGCACCATACACCGTAGGAAACTCAAACTGCTGCTGTGCCCCAAAAACCTTTAACGGTTCCCCGTTCAAGGCTAGGTTGTTCTCATCATACTGGTAGTAAATATCGGTTTTGTCAAACTCAAAAGCAGTTCCTTTAAGAGTTTTTGCCTGATCTACCAGTAAGGATTCGGCTTGTATTCCCTTATTGTTTTCAAGGGATAGCGCCATTAAATTTCCCAAATCCAATTTGGTTTGGGAAAATCCTGAAACTGAAATCAACAAAAGCAGGATTGTTAAGGTGTTCTTCCTTATTCTGCGTTCTTTCCTTCTTTTTCTCATTCCACGAAACTTAATATTGTGTGAATACGCATATAAAACGGGCAAAACCACCAAGGTGAGTAGGGTTGCCGTTACCAATCCACCGATGACCACTGTGGCCAAAGGTCGCTGTACTTCGGCCCCGGCGTTGGTGGAAACTGCCATGGGCAAGAAACCTAAAGCTGCGGCCGAGGCGGTCAACAAAACGGCACGGAGCCTGTCCTTTGTTCCTTGTTTGATGAGATCTTCCATGGAGTCAAAGTCCTTGCCTTTGAGTTCTTTGAAGTGCTCGATCAATACAATTCCGTTCAACACGGCAATACCGAATAATGCGATAAACCCAACACCAGCGGAGATACTAAATGGCATGTCCCGAAGCCAAAGCAAGAGTACGCCGCCCACTGCTGAAAGTGGAATGGCGGAAAAAATAAGCAAAGCTTCTTTAACAGAGCCAAAAGCAAAATAGAGCATAATAAAGATGAGCAACAGTGCAATGGGTACGGCAATCATCAATCTGGCTTTTGCATTTTGAAGATTTTCAAACTGCCCCCCGTAGGTGATGATGTACCCAGGCGGCAAAGTGATGTTATCATCGATTAAAAGTTGCACATCGTCTACAACGGATTGAAGGTCACGGTTCCTTACGTTGATACCGACAACGATACGTCTTTGGGTGTCATCACGGGATATTTTGGCTGCCCCTTTTTGATAGGTAATCACGGCCAGTTCGCTCATCGGGATTTTTCCACCATTGGGAATATCCACATACAGGTTTTTCAGGTTGGAAATATCTTTACGGTTTTCGGAATCCAAACGAACGGCCATATCAAATTGGCGTTCGCCCTCGAATACACTACCTACGACCTTGCCTGCAAAGCCCATGGAAATCATTTCGTTGAGGTCGGCAATATTAAGTCCATGGCGTGCAATTTTGGCACGATCAAAAGAAACGTTCATTTGAGGCAAGCCTTCCACTTTTTCCACTACAATATCGGATGCTCCCTCTACATTTTGGATGAGATCTTTGATCTCATTGGCCTTTTTGTTCAATGTTTCCAAGTTTTCACCAAAAATCTTAATAGCGATGTCCGCCCGTACCCCGGTAATCAATTCATTGAAACGCATTTCAATAGGCTGGGTAAACTCAAGTTCCATGCCCGGAATTACAGCAAGGGCTTCTTTAAACTTATCTGCCAACTCATCCTTGGTTTCCGCGGATACCCATTCATCTTTGGGTTTAAGGGAAATTATCACATCACTTTCTTCCATGGACATGGGGTCGGTGGGCACCTCTGCGGCACCTATGCGGCTTACCACTTGTTTTACCTCGGGGAACCGATCTAAAAGGATTTGTTCCATTTTGGTCGTGGTTTCCACGGTTTTGGTCAAAGTGGTACCTGTTTTTAGCACAGGTTGAATCACAAAATCCCCTTCGTCCAAGGTGGGCACAAATTCACCTCCCATAGAGGAGAACAACAAAATGGCTCCTATTAATAGAGCGCCAGCTACTGAAAGCACGAGTTTTTTACTTTTCAGGGCCCATTCGATAACTGGTTCGTATTGTTTGTTGATCCAGTTGACCAAACGTGTGGAGATACTTTTTGCTGATTCCTTGGATGGTTTTAGGAACATGGCCGATGCAACGGGCACATAAGTAAAGCACAAAAGGATTGCCCCCAATAAGGCAAAGCTAAACGTTAGAGCCATGGGCTTGAACATTTTACCTTCTACACCGCTTAACGATAGAATAGGAATGAACACGATCAAGATGATAAGCTGCCCGAAAACTGCGGAGTTCATCATTTTTGCGGCACCTTTTAGGGTGATGTCATCTTTGATGGATTGTGTTTCGTTCTTGCCCAGATTGGCAATCTCTGCTTTCTTTTGGGTGATTTGGAAAGCAATATATTCCACAATGATCACGGCTCCGTCTATAATAATTCCAAAATCAATCGCGCCAAGGCTCAACAAGTTGGCATCCACCCCAAAAATATTCATCAGGGTGAGTGCAAACAGCAGACATAGCGGAATAACTGATGCCACTACAAGACCCGAACGCCAGTTGCCCAAGAGCAAAACCACTACAAAAATGACAATCAAACAACCCAAGACCAAGTTTTCGGTCACCGTGAAGGTTGTCCTCCCGATTAATTCACTACGGTCCAAAAACGGATTAATGTAAACGCCTTCGGGCAAGGATTTGGAAATGGTAGCAACTCGTTCCTTAACGGCTTCGATTACCCGTTTGGAATCTGCATCCTTCAGCATCATAATTTGCCCAAGGACTTTCTCGCCCTCACCGTTGCCGGTTATTGCACCAAAGCGTGGTGCACTGCCAAAACCAACTTTAGCTATGTCCTTAATGTAAATAGGGATGCTATTTCGGGTCGTTACCACTATATTTTCAATATCTGAGAGATTGCTTACCAACCCTTCACCACGAATAAAATAGGCTTGGTTCACTTTTTCAATATAGCCGCCACCGGTAACGCTATTGTTTTTTTCCAAAGCGGTGAACACTTCTTTGGCGGTAATGTTGAAGGCGTTCAATTTTTGGGTTTGAATGGCCACTTCATATTGTTTTAGGTGACCTCCCCAGGTATTGACCTCCACTACACCTGGGATTCCAGAAAGCTGACGTTTTACGATCCAATCTTGAATGGTCCTGAGCTCCGTGGAATTGTACTGATCCTTGTACTCAGGTTCCACATCCAAAATATATTGATATATCTCGCCCAAGCCAGTTGTGATGGGTCCCATTTCTGGGGAGCCAAACCCTTCGGGTATACGGCTGGATGCAGACTTGATTTTTTCAGCAATAAGTTGTCTGGGCAAATAGGTGCCCATATCATCTTCGAATACGATGGTCACAACCGACAACCCAAACTTGGAAACCGAACGGATTTCCTTAACACCGGGGAGGTTTGCCATTTCCAACTCTATGGGGTAAGTGACAAACTTCTCCATATCCTGTGTGGAGAGACTATTGGAAGTGGTCAGTACCTGAACCTGGTTGTTGGTAATATCGGGTACGGCGCCGATGGGTATTTGTGACAGGGAGTATAACCCCACAAGGGCTATAGCTGCTGTAAATAGAAGAACAATAAACTTGTTCTTAATACTAAAGTTGATAATTTTTGAAAACATGATTCATAGAAATAATAGCATTATTAAAGTGGAATAAGGCTTGCGAAAAGTGTCCAGCAAAGCTGAAATACTATGAATTATGCGTGTTTGGGCGGCTGGAAAGGGCCATCTCCCCAAACAAGGGAGTAAGACATTTGGTAGTGGAAATTTCCTTTGGTAGCTAAGGGTATTTCGGAGCGGGAGTCGATGAGACTGTCCGTACTATGAACAAAAACATGTGTCTGTGTACAATGGGATTGGTGCTGAAAGGGCAGTTTTTCATGCTCCTTTTGTTCCTCTTGGTGTTTTTCGCTGTGGTCGGCTTTGAGTTCCCCGTAGTGCTTGGAAACAAAAATCATAAAGTCATCACCATATTCCTCGTTGTGGAATTGGTAGTGCTCAACAAGCTGCTCAAGTTCCACCAAATCCTTAAAATGGATGTTGGCCCCCTGGAGCAGAATGAGCAAGGATATCCCTATGGTGATAATTTTGTTCATCCTAACAACGTAAAATTACGAAGAATACGTTATTGGGTAAATGGTTGACTGTTAATTTAGAATGAGTCTGATTCTTAAAAAACCATGAGGCCCTATTGGGCCTCGATGGTTGAAATTCCGTTGTCTTTTAAAATAGCATTTATTTTTGGAAGCTCTTTGTCCAATGTGTTGTTCAGCTTGGCCATGTGGCCGTCCAACTCTGCTGTAAGCTCATCAAATACCACATAAGCGGCATCCGTGGGTCTGGCATCTCCGTTTTCAATGCTTCTTTGCAGGGCATTGAACCTGTTGTTCAATTTGATGGGAAAGTTCAATGGATCTTGCCCCGATTGGTTTTTGGTTTGATAAAGGTCTTCCTCAATCTCTGTGAGGGTTCCCATAAAATCTTTGGAAAGCTTCGTAAACTTTCTACTGGAAACGCCTTTGCCCAAACTATCCAATTGTTTGTGGATGCTTCTGATTTGAATCACAGCTTCGTTGGCAATGGTAGCTTTGTCGGTTATTTTGGAAGCCAATTCAAACTGTTTTTGAAGGTCTTCCGCAGTGATTCCTTTCAAGTTCGGGTCCATTTCAATTTTAAATGGATAGCTTTTAATGACTTCGTCGCCCACTTTCATTTGTACAGTATAGGAGCCAAGAGGTGCTTTTGGACCGGTGGAGGCCGAGGCGCCCCAAATAATGATTCCATCAAAAGTGGTTGGCCCAGGATATCTTAGGTTCCAAGTAAAGGTATTGATACCTTTTGCCGTAGTGGGCTTGGTACTGTTCCCTCGACTCCACCAAGATGCATTGTCGTCCTTTTCATATTTAGGTTGGTTGCCACCAAAAGATTCGATAAGCTTATTGTCTGCATCAAAAATTGAAAAAGTGACTGTATCTACCTCTTCTTCCAAATAGTATTGGAAGTTAGCGTTGTAAATGCCCCTAATCGCATCCGTCGGTTTAAAAAGCACATTTTTTTCACTTTTTAGGTCTTCGGAATATTCCCTAAAGGGTTGGATGTCGTCCAAAATCCAGAATCCTCTACCGTGAGAGCCCAAAACCACATCGTTGTCCTTGATCACCAAATCCCTGATCGGGGTATCGGGCAGGTTCAATTGGAGCGATTGCCATTCCTTACCATCATTTATGGAGAAATAAACCCCGTGTTCTGTAGCCAGGAATAAAAGGCCTTCTCTCTTGTGGTCTTCGCGGATAGCTCTGGCAAAGTGTCCATCCTCTATACCTGTAATGATTTTTGTCCAGGTTTTCCCATAATCGTGTGTTTTAAAAACATAGGGTGCCCTGTCATCTACTTGGTATCTGTTGGCCGCCACATACAAGGTGCCTGGATTGTGGATAGATTCTTCAATAATGCTCACCCTTGAATATTTAGGAAGCTCTTCGGGGGTAATATCTTTCCAGTTTTCACCACCATCTCTTGTGATGTGGATTTTTCCATCATCAGAACCGGCCCAAATGGTATTGATATCGTGATTGGAAGGAGCCAAAGCAAACACAGTTGCATAAATCTCTGGACCGTTCATGTCCATGGTGATCACACCCCCTGTCTTGCCCAAAGTTTCTGGGTCGGCATAGGTAAGGTCTGGACTTATTTTTTCCCAGGTCTGTCCGTCGTTTGTTGTTTTCCAAACGTGTTGGGAACAGGTGTACATTACATTCGGGTCTTTTGGTGCGAACATGATGGGGAAGGTCCATTGCCAACGCTCTGGTAGTGCACTTGCTGGTTCGCCTGAGAAAAAACGTGGATACACTTGAATATCCCTGACCTGACCGTTGCTGCGGTCGTAACGTGTTAAAAGAGCTCCTTGGCTTCCTGCATAAAAAATATCGGGGTTGGTCGGGCTTTGTGTAATCCAACCGCTTTCACCACCACCTACGGCATAATACCAGCCATGATTGGGTCCGCGAGCTTGTTTAAAATCCCACCCATCGCTGGGCATGGCCAAAGTGGAATTGTCCTGCTGAGCCCCCACGACGTGATAAGGAACATCACTGGTGGCCATCACGTGATAAAACTGTGACGTTGGATAATCTTGCTCGGTCCACGTTTTACCCCCATTAATACTAACTACACCACCTCCGTCATTCGAATTTATCATTCTGTTCGGATTGTTAGGATCTATCCACAGGTCGTGGTTGTCGCTATGGGGTGTTTCTATTTTTTCATCAAATGTTTTTCCTCCATCGGTAGATTTAAAGAATCCTACATTCAGCCCATAGACCACATCTTTGTCCTTGGGATCGGCATAAATTCTGGAGTAGTAAAAAGCACGTTGTCTCAGTTTACGTTCGTTGTTGGTGAGTTCCCAAGTTTTACCGGCATCATCAGAACGGAAAACGCCCCCTTCGTTGGCCTCTACAATGGCCCAAACACGGTTGGAATCTGCTGGGGAAACGGTTACCCCAATTTTGCCAATGGGTCCTTTGGGCATTCCCGGGTTTTCGGTAAGGTCCGTCCAAGTTTCTCCACCATCGGTAGATTTCCAAAGTTTACTATCTGGACCACCGCCCCACATTTTCCATGCTTTACGGTACACTTGCCATGTGCTGGCATAAAGGACATTGGGATTGTTTCGGTCTATGATCAAATCGGCAGCACCTGCTTTGTCGCTTACGTAAAGGACTTTTTTCCAAGTTTTGCCCCCATCAACGGATTTAAAGACACCGCGTTCTTCATTTTCGCCATACGGGTGACCCAATGCGGCAACGTAGACAATGTCTTCATTGGTCGGGTCTACTCGAACTCTGGATATGGCTTGGGTCTCTTCCAACCCTAGGTGTGTCCAAGTTTCTCCGCCGTCCGTTGTTTTGTAAACACCATCACCTTGTGTGATGCTACCACGTAACTGGGTTTCTCCCATACCGATGTAAACCACATCCGGATTGGTTTCGGCTACGGCCACAGCTCCCACGGAAGAGCTTGTTATTTGTCCATCGGTAACACATTTCCATGTATTTCCACCGTCTTTTGTTTTCCATAGGCCTCCTCCTGTGGCTCCAAAATAATATTCGTTGGGTCTGGATGGACTTCCGGCGCACCCTAAGGTTCTTCCACCACGGTCCGGGCCAATATTCCTCCATGTAAAACCGCTGTAAAAGCTGGTGTCAACAGTAATGGGGGATGCATTTTGTGAGTAAATAAACAGTGTTGAAAGAAACATGGAAAGTAGCATCCACATTTTTGATGAGGTCGTTGGTATTCTCATGAAGTCAAGGTTGGTTATGAGTAGTTAGAATAAAGCTTGAATTTACTCAAACTTTTTGAATTGGATAAGTATTCCAATCATAGTTCTGGATCGTCATAATCAATCCCTGGTGGATTAAAGAGTCCCCAACGATCCAGTGAATAGTTCCAAGGGTCGAAAGTTTGAACCCATTCTGCAAACAAGATCCTGAATTCCTCAATTTCTTTTCGTAACAATTCAAGATACTCGGTATGTTTAAAACCCCACATTTCCAATCCTGAACAACCAGTCTGGACTTCGCGGGCTGCTTTTCTGATGATAGTGGCGTTTTCCATACGGATTGCATAAAGGTCGCCTCCTTCGGCACCTGCTATTTTTGGACATATAAGCATGGCATCGTTACGCAGTTGTTCGGCATGGTGACGCAACAGGCCCAGTTCTGTTTCTTCGAGAGATGCATACTCCTCTTCATCATTTACCAAGGAAGCGATTTTATCTGCCAGGTCAAAAATGAGCCACCCTTTTTTGTAAATGGGCATTTTTTCAAATTCTTCTCGGCTTTTGCCAGGTTCATCGTCGTCTTCGAACATGGTTTTTAATGGTTTAGCTGTTGTAAAATTAGTCCGTAATCGTGTTGCAAATCATCATGAAGTAACGGAATTTTTTTGTTGATGTACTCCAACTGTCTATTATATAGGTTTTTAAGGGTTGTGTTCCTGTTGATAGATGGCCGGAAAGATTTCAGTTTCTCACAGAAGTACAGCAACAGTTCCACCTCAGTGGCTTTATTTCCCGAATAGCGGATATACTTTTTGATGGTCCGAAGTATTTTTCGAACACTTTTTTTAATGTAGAAATAGCTGTTCACATTGATTTCGGAGAACATTTCATCCACCTCTTCTTTTACGGTTTCTATGTATCCTTCCTCATTATCAGATTCAAAAAGCAAATAGGTAAGGAGTTCCTTGTTTTCTTTTTTGAATCGGGCCAATCGCAAACAAAGTTGCATTGTTTCTTCTTGCGATTTAAATTTCAGTTCTTTTTTTAGTTGTGCAACGGTGGCAGCCTTCATAATTAATTATCTTAAATAAGAGGCCCCGTTTACATCAATTATGGTCCCAGAAGAATAGGCTGCCCCAGGTGATGCCAAAAATAAAATGGCATGGGCCACTTCTTCGGGTTGGGCCATTCGTTTAAACGGGGATTCACGGAGCAGATTTTCGCGCTCGACGGGGGTAAGTGTTTCTTTGGCCATTTCGGTTTCGGTAAACCCAGGTGCAACAACTCCAACATAAATGTTGTGCGGCGCCAGTTTTTTGGCCAGGGATTGACTCATGGAATTCAACGCGGCTTTACTGGCCCCGTAGGCTGGTTTTGTGGGTTCTCCGCGAAAAGCACCACGGGAGGAAACGCATACAATATGCCCGCCCCCGGTTTTCATCATGGCTTTTGCACTCCAATAACACAAATTGGCCACAGCAAAAAGGTTGGTTTCAAAAGTTTTTTCCCAAGCATGGGTCCAGTGGTCAAAATCGACCTTGTCTATTTCGTGAAAAATGGAAATGCCGGCATTGTTCACCAAAACGTCCAAATGACCATATATTTTTACAAAATCATCAATGAGAGTTTCGGTTTCTGCCTTTTGGGAAATGTCCCTTTTAAAAAGATGGTGTCCGTTCCCTGGCAATTCTGCCAAGGTTTGTTGGGCAATTTCATCATTGCTTCTGTAGTTGATGCCCACTTTGGCGCCTTTTTTGGCAAATGCCATGGCAGTTGCTTTTCCAATGCCCCGAGATGCTCCCGTAATCAGTACGTTTTTTCCTGTAAAATCCATAAACAGTGCTTAATACTTCAAATATACTAGGATCGTAGCTTCTTGACCCTTAAAAAGAATTGAACTACCTTTAAATCTTACCAAATAGTATTTGACTGTAAGACAGATGGGCAAAAGAAAAAGACATTGGTCGTGGAACGTTTTGATTGTTATAACCGTGATATTTTGTGTTCTTGCTTTTGTGGAGCACTATAAAAACTGGCACAAGATTGAAGAAGGCAACCTGAAAATATTCTCTGGTATCTATTATCAAAAAATACCTTTGTCCGAGTTGGACAGTGTATTGATGGTGGACAAGTTGCCCGAAATGGAACGCTCCAGCGGGTTTTCCTGGATGGAAAGGGAAAAAGGAGTTTTCAAGGACTCGATCGCAAATACCAAAGTTTATGTTTTTGTGGATGACCTATATCAACAAAAGATAAAGGTGGTGCACCACGATTCCCTTAAACTGTACCTGAATCTTAAGGACAGTCTGGAAACCCAAAAATTATATGCTATTTTGCAGCGTAATTTGCTGGGTGAAACTGAGCCGCCCAAATAACTCCCTAAATAGTCCTGATTTACTATGAGAATACTTTTTATTGGTCTATTTCTAGCACCTTGGGCCATATTTTCACAGAATGATATTTCGGTGCATGTGCACAATGTACCATCCAACAAGGGGAATATAAATGTGGCCGTCTACAATTCGGATGCTACTTTTTTGTCTTTTGATGGAGTATTTAAAACTGGTACGGAAGCTGCTCACGAGGGGGTTGTACAATTGATGATTGAAGATTTACCTGCAGGTAGATATGCATTGGCGGTTTTCCACGATGAGAACGGAAATGGTAAATTGGATACGAATTGGTTGGGCGTACCCAAAGAAAAAGTGGCCTTTTCCAAAGGAAGGATGAAAACCTTTGGACCTCCAAAATATAAAGAATGTGCATTCCAAATCCATTCGGATTACGAAATCGACGTTAAACTTTAAAAATTAAAAATGGGAACAATTTTTATGGCCCAGCTCATGGGAGCCTTGTATGGATTATTGGCTGTGATATTTGGGGCATTTGGTGCTCATGCCCTTAAAAAGAAATTGACACCCGAACTGCTGCAAAGTTTTGAGACAGGGGTCAAATATCAGATGTACCACGCTATCGTGTTATTGGTCTTGGGTTTTAATCTCAGTTTTGACAAGCCCTTGGATTCTTGGATAGTCAATTGCTTTATTTTTGGAACCTTATTGTTTTCTTTTAGTATTTATGCACTTTGTTTGGGTGCGGCAAAAGGGAATAAACCTCGTTTTTTGGGGCCTGTTACTCCACTTGGAGGACTACTTTTGGTTGTGGGTTGGGCCTTGTTGCTTTATTCCTTTGTTTCAAATTTAATTTGATGTTAACTACAGCCACAGTTGTCCTGGCCACAGGAATTGGAATTGTTGTTTCCTTTACTGAAGATTGATTTGGGAAGCAAGAATTTCCAAACCAAATAGCCTACTGCAATGAGTAAAGTTCCGTATGCCAATATTTGTTGAATCATCTTTGTTTTAAATTAGGATTTGGTAGGCTATCAATGCTACAATATAAGCAAAAGCACTCATAAAGCCCAATTGGATCATAGGCCATTTCCAAGAATTGGTCTCTCTTTTTACAATGGCGAGGGTACTCATACATTGCATGGCGAATGCATAAAACAGCATTAAAGAAATACCCGAGGCCAAATTGAACAAGGGTTTGCCATCTTCGTCCAGCTCTGCTGCCATTCGATTTTTAATGGTTTCCTCTTCATCACTGCCCACACTGTAAATGGTGGCCAAAGTTCCCACGAATACTTCGCGAGCGGCAAAGGAGGTCAAAACTGCGATGCCAATCTTCCAGTCGTAACCCAAGGGTTTTACCAGGGGTTCAAAAGCCTTTCCTGCTTGTCCAATATAGGAGTGCTCCAACTTATAACTGGCTATTTCCTGGGCTATGGCCCTTTCGGAAAGCTCTGCGGCGAGCACCTGAATGGAATCTTGCAGGGCATTGGGAGACAATCCTTTTGCTTCGGCAGATTGCCGATAAGATTCTATATTGTTCTGGACATAGTTTTTACTGTAGGTGCTCAACCCTTCGTTTTTTATTCGTTCCGTAACAATACGGTCGGCATCCTGAAAATCATCAGAATAACCGTTGGATCCCAAAAACCATAATACAATGGAGATGGCCAAAATAATTTTACCTGCCCCCAGTACAAAACTCTTGGTCTTTTCAATTACGGTATACACCACATTTTTAAGCAATGGTAGACGGTAGGTGGGCATCTCCACCATAAAAACAGACCTGCTTTTTATTTTAAGGATCTTGTTCAAGGCCATTGCGGATAACAGGGCGGTTCCAAATCCGATCAAATAGAGCAGCATTAAAGTCAAAGCTTGATAACTGAGTCCCAGAATACTGCCTTCGGGGATTACCAGGGCGATTAAAATTAAATATACGGGCAATCTGGCGGAGCAGGTGGTAAATGGTGTTACTAAAATGGTAATGAGCCGTTCTTTCCAGTTCTCTATGGTTCGGGTGGCCATAATGGCGGGAATGGCACATGCGTTTCCAGAAATTAAGGGCACTACACTTTTTCCGCTCAACCCAAAAGGACGCATCAACCGGTCCATTAAAAATACCACGCGGCTCATATATCCCGATTCTTCCAGCAGGGAGATAAAGAGGAACAAAAAGGCAATCTGTGGTATAAAAATGACAATGCCGCCAATACCGGCCACAATACCCTCGGCAAGCAAATCTGTAAAAACACCGGGGGGCAATGTGTTTTTGATCCATTCTGCAGCCATTGCAAATTGTTCGTCAATAAAGTCCATGGGGTAGGAACTCCATTCGAAAATAGCTTGGAAGATGAGCAACAAAATGGCAAAGAAGATAAGGTAACCGAAGACTTTGTGTGTAAGAATTTTGTCCAAAGCGGCGCGTAAGCCCTTGGCTACCATAAAATCGACCTTATAGGTCTCTTTTAAAATATTGTTGATGAGCTGGTACCTGAGCACGGTTTCCTTGTGCTGTAGTTTTTTGAGTTCATCCTTGGATTTGGTGGAGAAATCCGTGGCATCCTGAATCCGCTTTTTCTCTATGGGCATAAAGTTCACGTCCTGGGTGATCACCAGCCATAGTTTGTATAGGTCTTCCTGAGGAAAGGTCTCTTTAAGGCGGTTAAAGTATTCAGGGGAGATTCTGGTCGGGTCCAAAATCGGTTTGGAAGAAATGCTCTTGTAGTCGGCAATGAGTTCCTTGACTCTTTCAATGCCCGTATTTTTTCGCGTACTTACCAAAGCAATTTTGGTGTCCAACTTTTTTTCCATGGCCTCAACATCCAGCGATATTCCCTTGCGGGACATCCGATCTGCCATGTTTATGACCAAAATGGTCGGAATCTTAAGATCTTTGATCTGGGTAAAAAGGAGTAGGTTCCTTTTTAGGTTTTCCACGTCGCTGATAACAACGGCCACATCGGGATAGTCCTTGTCATTCTTGTTGAGCAAAAGTTCTACGACCAGACTTTCATCCAAAGAAGTGGTATTTAAACTATAGGTTCCTGGAAGGTCAAGGATATGTGCCTTAACTCCTCTTGGGAGCTTGCAGATACCTTCTTTTTTCTCTACGGTGATGCCTGGGTAGTTCCCGACTTTTTGCTTGAGTCCTGTAAGTTGATTAAAAACTGAGGTTTTCCCCGTATTTGGGTTCCCGATAAGGGCTACGTTGATATTTTTACTCATTTGGCCTGCGTTTCTTCAATAATATCCAGCTCTATAAGTGCTGCCAAAGACCTTCTTATTGCCAAATGACTTCCGCTGAGGTTAATGTAAATGGGGTCGTTCAAAGGGGCAATTTGCAAAAGCTCCACACTATTCCCGGGAAGACAGCCCAACTCCATTAGTTTTATAGGGAGGATATGTTCGGTAAAATCCTTGATTATGCCCTTTTGTCCATATCGTAAATCTGCTACGGTCGCCAATTGTTCTTATTTAGAATAAATTTAATTAAGGACAAAAATAAGTAAAAAAGGGAAACTAGGGGAGGTAATCATAAATAAAGGGAAAACTTATTGTTCTTTATAACTGGCTTCGAGTATTTTGATGTCCTCAAGGAGCTTGTCAATATCTTCACGATCGGTGCCATCATAAAAGCCACGAATCCGTTTTTCCTTGTCCACCAGAATAAAGTTTTCGGTATGGATCATGTCAAAAGCCCCACCATCACCATCATTTTTAACCGCTAGGTACGATTTCCGTGCTAACTCATAAATTTGTTTTTTATCCCCTGTCACTAAGTTCCATTTGCTATCTACTACACCTTTTTCCAAGGCATATCTTTTTAATTGGGCAACAGTGTCTATTTCTGGGGTCACGGAGTGGGAGAGGAGCATTATGTTGGGATTGTCTATCACTGCATCCTGTATTTCGGTCATGTTTTTGGTCATGATCGGGCAAATGGTAAGGCATGTGGTAAAAAAGAAGTCGGCCACATAGATCTTGTCCTTGTAATTCTTTTGGGTTATGGTATCGCCGTTTTGATTCACCAAAGAAAAATCGGCCACTTTGTGGTATTTTTTTGTATAGTGCAAGGTGCTGTCAACCAAAGATTTGTCGACCATAGAAGGTTGGTACACAGGAAGCATTTTTTTAGGTTGCAGCGCATTATAGAACAGATAAACGATAACCGCCGAGAGCAACAACATTACTATTCCAAACAGCTTGTACTTTGCGAAAAATGATCCCATGGTTACAAAATTACGGTCCAAATGGCTATTCCTCAAGGATAAAGCCACTAATTGTTGCTAAATCTTTCTTAAATCGTATGGGGATGAAAATTGAGGTTTTTTTATCAATACCTAAAAGGTTACTTTTGTGCGTTTTAACAAAAGACGACGAATGACCCCTATATTGATCAAAACTATACAATTCTTTCTGAGCTTATCGCTTCTGATCGTGCTTCACGAACTGGGACACTTTATCCCGGCAAAGCTTTTTAAGACCAGGGTGGAGAAGTTTTATCTTTTTTTTGATGTTAAATTTTCCCTTTTCAAAAAGAAAATCGGTGAAACCGTTTATGGTATTGGTTGGCTGCCCTTGGGCGGATATGTAAAGATATCCGGAATGATTGATGAGAGCATGGACAAAGAGCAGATGCAGCAGGAGCCAAAACCTTGGGAATTCCGGAGCAAGCCAGCTTGGCAACGTTTGATCATAATGCTGGGCGGGGTTACGGTGAACTTTATTTTGGCTGTTGTAATTTATATTGGAATGGCCTACTCTTATGGCGACCAATATATACCCATGGATAGTTTAAAAGATGGGGTTTGGGTAATAGAAAAGGAAATTGGGGATGAAGTAGGTATACAGACCGGGGATAAGATTATTGCTGTTGATGGCGAGGAGCTAAAAACCTTTAATAGTGTATTTGTTGAGTTGATCAATGGAAACAATATTACTATAGAGAGGGATGGCCAGCGTATAGAAAAAGAAATCCCCATTGATTTTATCTCTACTTTGATTGAAGACGAGGATAAGGTTCGTTTCCTAAGCTTTAGGGTTCCGTTCCAAGTAAATAAGATTCCAAAAACATCGCATAATAAAACTGCGGGATTCCAATCCAAAGATAAATTCTTGACCATTAACGGTTCCGAAGCTATTTACAGAGATCAAGTGATGGATATACTGGAAAAGAACAAGGACAAGGACATCAACATTGAAGTAGAACGTGCCGATGGAACACACTCCAATATTGTAGCCCACGTTAATGGGGAAGGTAAGTTAGGTTTGGAGATTGGGGGATATACGATGGATGATTTGCAAGAAGAAGGGTATTTGGCGGTAGAAACTGAAAAATATACCTTTTTGGAAGCCATTCCAGCAGGAATTGACAAAGGTGTTTCCACTCTATCCAGTTACGTAAAGCAATTAAAGAAGATTTTTAACCCTGAAACCGGAGCTTATAAAGGTGTTGGAGGGTTTGCCGCTATTGGTGGCATGTTCCCCGATACATGGAACTGGCCTGCATTTTGGGCCACTACGGCATTTATATCCATAATCTTGGCCTTTATGAACATTTTGCCTATTCCCGCATTGGATGGTGGGCACGTAATGTTCCTGCTTTATGAGATGGTTACAGGACGTAAACCAAGCGATAAATTTTTGGAGTATGCACAAATGATAGGGTTCTTTATTTTGATTGCTTTGTTGCTGTTTGCCAATGGCAACGATTTGTATAAATGGCTTTTTAAATAATATTAAAAAGGAGCAGTTTTTAAAAACTGCTCCTTTTTTTAAGCGGTTGTTGTTAATTGTGGTTTCTCCCACTGCATCAAATACATTTCACCAAGTAAAGGATGGCCAAACCTGAGCCACCAATACCCGCCATTAATTTCTTTAGTTTCTTCAATTTCCATTCCATTAAACTCTCTTAGTTTTTTCATAAGATTAAATTTTAAGATTAAACAATTAACCAAACATAATCGCCCCCACTCTCAAAATTTGCGAGTGGCATAAATATTTTAAAGTTTTTTTGTTTGTGGTGTAAAAAAGATTCTATTATATTTGCACCCGCTTAAGGTAAAATATTCCTCCTTACCTGCCTGCCGGCAGGCAGGGCTCAGAACTGAGCTACTTTTTTGACCGGCAAGCAGTGTAAAGAGAAACAGAGTATAAATCAAAGATTATCTTAAACGTAATATTCCTCCTTAGCTCAGTTGGTTAGAGCATCTGACTGTTAATCAGAGGGTCCTTGGTTCGAGTCCAAGAGGGGGAGCAGAGACAGTAAGGCTTCAGAGAAATTCACACTCTGGGGCCTTTTTTATTTGCACGCAATTTGCACGCAGATTGAAAAAAATGAAGTTTGGGGTCAAATTTTAACATTTAAAACCAAAATTTTCCAGATTAAATTGAGATTTGTCCCAATACTTACCCCCTAACCTTTGCACTTGAATCCTGTTACAATTTTGTAGTGTTCGGAAAGAAAAGCGTAGAATAAAATTGGAATAGGGTGCAACTTACTAATTAAACTAATGAGAACTTATTTGTCCCTATTCAGCATTACTTTTATCCTAGATAAGCGATAAGTTATAGTATGTCAATTATTTCAACTTTACTTTTTGTGTCGCCTATTGTTACCCTGTCTCCAATTCTTCTACCTTTTATTGAAACAGCCAACGGCTTCGTAATATTTACGATTTGCACTCCATTAATGATTTCAGCACCATTGGTTTGATAGTCTACCAATTTCACATTTAATTCCTTCTCATTACTAAGGAATTTAATTTTTACAGTGCTATTTAGTTCGACCTTGTTCTCAAATAGAGAGTTTGGAATGTAATCTACTCTTTGTTCTACCACTTCTAGGACTATTTCAGAATGGCTTTTGATAACTGACCATTCAGATTCGTAGTAATTGTTGTCCACTGGCTTTCCATTAGCGGTAAAACTTTGGAATACTAATCGACTGATGTCATCATAGATATCAAGGGGAAAGAAATTATATTCTATTTGGTCAAAATCATTGTAAATGACTTTGTAGCCTTGCAAGTGAAGTTGCTCCCGTGTCGAAATATTTTCGGTCAAATGTGCTTTGAATTTTCTACGGCCATTCTCATTGAAGTAAATGCCAATGATTTTTTCAGTTTCAACAGCTTCGATATGCACCAATTCCCCATCTTTATTCAATCCATTCATATATTCTTTCCCAATTCTCCTTGAAAGAAGTATTGGAATATGGACTTTATTGACATGGCCTGATTTATAGCATTGTAGAAGAAAACCTGTCTTGTAAATTTCTTGTATCGGAATTACATAATCAGCTTCCAATGGCTCTTTATCTGTCAGAATATATGTCCCTGATTTAAATAGGTTGAAGTATCGAAGTATTTGTTCTGTTCTTGGTCTTGAATCAACTTGCTCAAATTGTTCTTCAGGAGTTTCTTCATCATATTTATCAATGACCAAATCTGAATTTTGCACATCTAATGAATCACCCGTTCTTGCTTCTTTTTCCTGTTGAGTATTAGATTCCTGATACCCATTATCTGATATGGATTCTATCTCTTTTTCTTCAAATACAGGAATCATGTTCCAAAGTGGTTCTAATGCTTTCTCTCTGTTGCTGTAATACTCATAACCACGAACTCTAAAGAACTGCCAACCGCATCTCTCAAGTACTTTTTGGCGCATTATGTCATTTTGATGCTGTTCGGGACCATGCCATTTATCACCATCACATTCTATAGCTATTTTAGTTCCATCAGGTAGCAGAGCAACCATATCAATCTTGTATCGACCTTTCGCCACTTCGTATTGAGGAATAATGCTAAGTCGCTTTCTCACAATATCATTGTAAACGTCAACTTCAAACCAACTGTCGAAAGGTTCAGGTTGTGTTCCCATTTGCCTTTCTATTGGCGTGTTGAAAATTGGTTGATAGGTGTTGTAATTTTTGAAATGATCTAATAGTTTGTAACGTAAATCATTTGTATTACTCAAATCGTCCAACTGAACAGAATGGAATAAATAAATCTGCTCTTTGGCACGACTTACTGCAACGTTGAACCGTCTTTCGTCTTCTGGTTTCACAAGTGCCGACCTGTTGTGATTGTGAGCAGTAACTAGGCTCAAAAGGATAATATCTCTTTCATCACCTTGGAAAGAGGATGAGTTTCCACAGACAATCTTGCGTTTGTGAAATTCCTTTTCTCCAATTCTTTTCAGAAGGAGGTTTTCAATCAAACTTGCTTGTTGATTTCCTTGTAGAGTAATAACTCCAATTGTCTTTCCATTGTAGTTAGCGTCTTCGACTAACTTTCCGACTGTTTCAGCAATGTGATTTGCCTCTGGCTCGTTTATTATTCTTGCGCCTCTACCTTCTGTGTATCCATTTGAGCAAAACACAGTTGTTAATGGTTCAAGCCGATTTTCTGAGTATTGCTTAAGTGGGTAAAGTCCTTTTCCATCAGGAGCATAAAAATGACGATTTGAGAACTCAATGATTTCAGGCATACACCTGAAATGTTCCCGAAGAACGGTAACTCCATCACAGAAAAATTTAGCATGGTCGAAAAAGCTGAACTCTGTCCCGTAATAATCTGAGAATGGGATTCCATTTAGGTGACGCTTAATGTGAGGCGTCATTGTATTTGCGTCAACACCAACATATTCAGGTGAAGTCTGCTTGTCATCTCCAACGATGATAATATTCTTTGTAATGTAGAGTAGGAAGATAGCATCAGGGCCAAGTTGACTGGCCTCATCAATAATTACATAGTCGTACATTTCTTGTTCTGGCTGAATCGTTTCAGCAACCTTATACAACGGCATTATCCAACATGGAACAGAATCTTTGCAATGTTCCATTTCTTGTTGAGCAATCTTTCGAAACTTCATTGCCCTTTTGCCTTTTCCCGTCTTACCAATCTTCTTTACTGCCATTACCCAAGCATCTAAATGCTGTCTCAAAGAGCGGTTTTGCTGCAGACCTTCAACAACTTTATACCATGCTTTTTTTGAAGCGAGCTTTGCAGTTAGTTTTCTTTCTTTCCTTTCTAATTCAGATAGGCTTTGAATAAGTTGATTTTCATAATTAATATCCATCAGCTTTTCAAGTTGATGTTGCGCATTTCTGAAAAAGATTGCTTGTTTTAAATTTTCTACATCCTTAGCTGAAAAGGAATTGTCTTCTACCAATTGTGTTGTGGATGGAATCTTAGAATAAAGCTCAGAACGTAAATTTTTGAAATTCAGGAAATTCTCTTTTCCATAGGCTAACTTTTCAATTCTGTTCAGTAATTCTTCATATGCGTGAAGGTCAAGGTTGTTGTATGCTTCAATTATATTTTCCTTAATTGGGTGGTAGCCTTTTGGAACATACTTATTCAGATATGCAGTAGATTGATTAATTAGCTCTTCAATCTCCGAAATTCGCTCTTTTAATTTGCTATACTCCGCTTTGAGAATAGACAACTTTAGGTCTTCTTTATCAAAGAGTTTTATCTGCAAACTGCTACTGGATTTAATAGCCGATTCCAATACTTTTGCTTCCTCAATTAACTTAGTAAGGCGTGAAACCTCATCTTGGATTTGCTTAAAAAAGGAATACTTATTGAACAGTAAGTTCCCTTTTGGAACTTCCTTTTTCCAAATTTCCGCAAGCTCTATGAAGTCTTGTTGAAAGGAAATATCCTTCAATACAGTTTCATATTCCTCAATAGTATCGCAAGGACTTCCATTGACACGAACCGATTCAATAAAATATAGTCGTTCTTTTATTTCTCTTGGTAGAAAGGGCTTTTTAATTGAAAAAGTAAATCCTGTTAACGGATTACCTTCATTTAAATATTCAAGAAGTACTTGAGCATCATTTTTAAGCTGCTTTAAACTTTTGTCCTGAGGATAAGAGACTTCAATATCCTTATCAACCTGCCGTAAATCATGCTTTTCGAACTTTTCGAGCAGCGACTTTGACTGGTTCAATATTTGCAACCATTCCTGATTTCTGCCTTTCAAGAAGGATTCTATAACAGAAGAAGTGAAGTCAATCTGGAATTTATCTACTTCGTTGTAAAATTTTTGAAGGTTATGTAGGTGTTGAAAAAGTTGCTCAAAATCTGAACATGAAATTTTCAGGTTGTCATCTTTTGGAAATGAGCCTTTGGCAAGCTTGTCAATAAGTCTTGAATATTCCTTTAACTGGTCAGTAGTAAGTAATTCATTGGGATTAGGGATTTCAAAATCAAATTCATCTGTCGCAATTTGCTTGTAATTTCCATGCAGTTGAATGAATTCGGTTAGACGTGAAAGCAACTCATTATTTTCGATATTACTGAAATCGTCTTCGTACCATTCGAATAATGGTGTATCTATTTCAAGATTCTCAGCAATTTCAGTTAAAGTTCCTTTGTATTTTTCGTTAATCTCCTGTTTTCGTGTTGCTTTCTCCTTAATGTTGACAAGACTGTTTGAGGTTTCAGCAATTGATTCTCTCGTCTTCTTTAATTCATTTTCATACCCATCAATTTGTGATTGATATTGAGTTAGATTGGCTCTTGATAATTCATCATTTATGGCATTGACACTTGATTGTAAGTCTTGGATGGAAGATGAATCCCCGCTCAAAAGGTTTACTGCCAAATCCTGAAATTCAGGTGGAAGCTTATCTTTTAGAACTTCCAATGCTCTCTTTGTATAAGCGGTAATTAATACCTTTTTACCGTTTGCGAGCAAGTGACAAATTAAATTGGCAATAGTGTGGGACTTTCCTGTACCTGGAGGGCCTTGAACTAGAACCTTATTATTTCTTTTGGCTTTTTCAACTATCTCTAATTGTTCGTCATTGTATTCCTTCGGAAAAAATATTGGTTCAATCTGTGAGCTATTAAATGAGTTATCTGAGAGAGAATTATCATCTTCAATATTTGGATGGATTCCTATAAGGTCATTAATTGTCGGAATTTCAAGACTATCTTTACCATTTTCGATATTCTCTAAGATTTTCTCATATAGGGCGGTAAAGCTTCGAGTATTTCTTTTTCTAAGTAAGAGAGCTGGGGAAAAAGTGATATTTGGTTTTGAAGCTGTTCTATTTGGCTTTTCAATTAAATGGTTATAGCTACCATCAGGAGAAACCCTTTCTGCAAACATTTGTAGGGCATCTTCTGTATTGCTGAAAATTGTTTCAATATTTTTTTCATTAATGTAGTTCTCTACCGCCTTTTCAGCATCTATTATGTTTTGCGAATCGAACTGGTCAAATAAATCAAGGATGGAATCAGTTTCAATTTGGGGTGCAGATTCTAAGTTTGGCGAAACGAAAATTTGTGAGTCTTTTTGAGAATACTCGAAATTAATATCGACTCTTTGGGTTAAAATATGTCTGAAAATCTTCGGACGTTCATCATTCTCTTTAAAGTTCAATAGCCCAACACCAACAACTAACTCGTACTCTTCTCCAAATTGCTGGGTCTTGTTGAATATTCGGAAAAGCTGTTTGTAAACAGCATTTAGTTTCTCATACTTCTCGTGTTCAATTCTGTAAACTTCAATTTTCTCGTTATATTCTATCAGGTCATCAATCCATTTTTTGTCAATGTATTGCTGTAATTCTTTTTCAAGTTCTGGAAAATCTTCAATTGAAAGAGTTTCTCCATTAATTTCAAGTGCTTCCTTTAACTTGGGTTCATCTTCTTCATTTAATAATGTTGGCTTATCAATCCATTTTTCCAAGTTTTCTGTAAGCTTGGCAAATTGTGGTTTCACGGGTACTTTAGGCTTTCTTACTTTCAACCAATAGTCGTTGTCTTCATTGAAGTCAGGCCTGATAATATTTTCAAAAAGCTCATTTTCGGGAATGTCGTTCAGCCAAAATTTCTCAGGATATTGTGTTTCTTGAGCTTCAATGTCGCGGACAGGGTTACTTCTAAGTTTCGAGAACTCTTTTAGATAATTAAATATCTGTAAGTATTTGTTCTTTTTCATCATGCCCAATTTATTCTAATACAATTGACTGTTTTTTAAAGTTGAAAAACTTACATGATAGGGGGATAGTACACAAGTTAAGTATATTTTCCTGCATATAATTACTTTGTTTCTGGAAGGCTTTCAGATTTACTATGGATAAGGGGTAAAGCAAAAGGGTTATACTGTGGTTTTCAATTTTTAATCTAACTTGTTTATGAAGAGGTTTTATCGGCATATATTACCCATTTGATTGACTATGCTTAAGGTTTTAATAAAGCATAGTTTTACTAGGCTATCAGTAAATTTGAGGGGATTGTGTTAAATGTAAGAATTTTTAATAAACTGGAAAATGTGGAATTCCGTAAAAGGTTTAATAATTTTATCGAATGGATGATTTGGTTTCTAAACTTGATTGCTTTCTTTTTTGTTTTGCTTCGCAAAAGAAAAATGTAAAGCAAGAGGGCAACACGGCAGGCCGGTGTTGCATGGATAAACACTAAAGTAACCTACTATAAAACAGTACCTTACCTTAAAATTACTTTTAAAAAAGTACGTTTAGGGAGTCAAATTTGCGGCAAATGCCCCCGAACCCCCCGTAAACAGGCATGGATTTGCGGCAAACTATAAATAAACAAAGAATTTTTTTCTTTTGATAAATTAATCCTAGTCTAGGAATGGGATATATAGTTTTAGCCATTTTTTCAGCTATTCTTTTATTAGGCCTGAATAAGGATCGGGTTATTTACTTGGTTTTATACCTTATTTACGCAAATCTGATTTAACGCGATCTAGGGTTCAGGCAATATATTTTACTTTAATTTTGTACATTGTTGTACCAATACAGACTCTTCCCATGGGCATCGAAACATATTTTCAACTATTAACTGACGCCGAAAAGAAATTTTTACCTGAAAAGTTATTTTTTGGTGGAAATGAAAATTTGTTATATGAAAAGAGAAGGGTTTCAGTGGTAGGTTCTAGGGCCGCTACCAAAGAAGGATTACAAAGAGCTAGAATAATCTCATCGACTTTAGTAAAACATGACATCATCGTCGTTAGTGGTTTGGCAAAAGGTATCGATACTATTGCTCACCAAACTGCAATAAATTCTGGGGGTCAAACTATAGCGGTTCTGGGAACTCCTTTAAATGTTTCATATCCAAAAGAGAATGTCAATCTCTTGGAAATGATTAAAAAAGAACATTTAGCCGTTTCACAATTTCCTGAAGGATATCCGACTCAACCAAAGAATTTTCCAATTCGTAATAGAACAATGGCCCTAATATCAGACGCTACAATTATAATAGAGGCATCCGAAAAAAGTGGAACTCGTCATCAAGGTTGGGAGGCCCTTCGTTTAGGGCGGGAAGTATATATTTTGGAAAATGTTATTAAGGAAAAGGAAATCTCTTGGGCGAAAGAAATGTTGGATTACGGCGCCCAAGTACTTTCAAGGGATAATGTTGATGAGATATTTACTGACATCCCTTATTTGACCTCAAAGTTTGAGGATGCCTTTTGAGATTCCATTCGCTACAATGCTTGAATATGCTAGCAGGGGAACCAATGAAAAAGCACAGCTTTCAAAACGAATATGCGGTAATATTAAGTCAGGAAATTCCCTAGTTATTGAAAGACTCATTTACCATATGTCTAAATTACCCCTGAATCACCCAATTTCAGAGATGTTCAGGGATAATCCAGTATTGGTTCCAGCACCTCGAAGTACACCAATGGTTGAGGGGGCACTTTGGCCAACAAGAATTTTATCAGAGCACCTTGTGAACTCAGGTTTTGGTGGAAGTGTACAAAACTTAATTGCAAGAATAGCTCCTGTCCCAAAATCAAGTAATTATTATACTGCTGAAAGTCGTCCCTCTTGCAACACCCATTTTAACAGCTTATTGTGTACGCCACCACAAGCGTTTATTCAAAAGTTAATTATTGTTGACGATGTTTTTACTTTGGGAAGAACATCGTGTGCCTGCGTTAGGAAATTAAAAGAAATCTATCCAAACGCAGAAATATTGGTTTTTGCGGCTATGAGAACTCGTGGATTTGTAGCTTCCTTAGACGAAATAGTTAGGCCTTCGTATAATCAAATGATTTATCATCCGGAGCAAGACCGCATTTTTTTGCCCAATTAAGTTGTTAAACCAATTATTCTTAATTCAATATTACAGGTTAATGGCATCTATGGCAATTTTGACTAAAAAGGGATTTTTTGTAAGATATTCCAGAGTTGGAATGCTTTCTTTTTTGTTTTGTAAATGCAAAAGAAAAATGTAAAGCAAGAGGATAGCACGCAGGCACGATGCTATTGATTTATTTTCCTTCGGAAAAGCCCATTTTTAGGATGTTTTTTAAAAATAGTGGTTATTGATGTTTACATCATTTTTGACTAAAAAAGGCCTTCAGCCCAGTAAAATCAATGGGTTTTTGACTAAAAAACGGTAATTTATTGTAACCCTTAGATGTAGATTTCATTCCACTTTTAGCCCAGCATAAACTTTTAGAGTATTCCCATTTTTCACGTAAAAATGCTTTCAGCCCAGTAAAGTCAAAGAGTTTTTCACGGAAAAATCAAAATTGAGTTGCTTAGTTGGAGGTATTATTGCTTTTGTAATTATCGTGTCAACCCCCTTTCTTTGGCCTTTTTTTCTTCCCTGAAAAATAGGTTCAAATGGTCCATCAATGCCTCTTCCCCGACCGGCATCAAGCGGTTGGCTATGGTCATCGCCTGATGGATAAATTCCTCTTCGTTCCTCTCCATTACATCGTCCGAACCAAGATCGGGATTTATTGCCCTCATGGAAAGATATATCAAAGAACGAACGGTCAACAACAGATCGGCATGTCCATCAAGATAAAAGAATGTGGGTTGGAACTTGTCTTTGAACCATGGATGGGGAATCAAGGTAGGGGAATGGTCATTTGAGTGAAGTCTCAAATCCTTTATTAGTTTTTCTTCGTTCGGGTTCATGGATTCATTTTTTGTTTTCAAGTTTAGTTAGCTTTTCGTCCAATTTGTCCATAAAGTACAATTGGCTATCCGGAAGGATGCTCAATACCAGTTCCAATACTTGGATTGGATAAGCCGGGTAAACTGACCCACCTTCGCCGGATGAAACTGACCATGGCAAATGGACTGCCCAGATTTGATCTATCCTTGGGTTAAACTTAGTTTTTATTTTTCAATTTTCTTCTCATTGATTCTCCTTTTATATCTATTCTGTG